>NZ_JAUKFY010000004.1 GCF_030489605.1 Brevibacillus laterosporus | reverse complement strand
TGCCTATGAGGCGAAGCGATGGAATGAGGAAGTGTGGGCACGAGCATCTGAAAAATTTATAAACTATCGTGGCTATGGAGATCATTCGAGGATGCTTAGCGGAGAACAAGTTACTAAAAATGGCTCCATACTCAAAGAGATTCTCCAAGCGATTTTTGCTCTGAAGTAAATGATGTACAGTAGGAAGTGTAATTTCCGTGATTTCCCCTATAAAGATTCTTGTTTGTAGGGGAAATCACTATTTATCTTTTCGAGAGGAGCAGCAGATGAATTTTCAAAAACAAGACAAACATCCCTCAAAAAACCTGTATTCCAGTGGGCATTAACACATGTAAGACCATATCGTTTTTGGCTTTTTCTCTGTATCGTTGCTTCTCTGATCGTAGCGACAATCGAAAATTGGATGGGAATCTTAATTAGAACGATGCTAGAAAATACAAATGACTATCAAAAGCTAGTAAGCTTCGCTACCTTGATTTTAGGATTAAATGGCATCAGCATAAAGAGTAAGCGAGTTGTAAGAGATTCGTTTTTTTCAAGGATGCGAGTAAAGACGATTTGGCTACACCCATTAACGGCAGAAACTGGCGAATCAATCGGTTTAAAGCCTTGCCGACGGTCACTAGAGATGGTTAAATTTCCATAGGGGAGTGTTGTTTGCAAGTTTTGATTCATCTGAGTAAATTGCATGATCCTTCCTCCTGTTTAGAAAATGGAGAAACCACGAAGAAGTGCTCCTCGTGGTTTCTTTTTAAGACAAATGATATGTAGAATATGATTTGATTCAAACAAATGAATCAGGTAGAAAAATTAGTGATCTCCTGTATTGCCCTTGCTTGGATTAGTTACAACAAAGCCTTCCTCTGGAATAAACAGATAGTCTATTACAACGCCATCTAGTAATTCCTCGGAGGTTTCAAGAAGAACATCAATGTCTTTATCAGTAGATACAACGGTATCCTTCTCTGATGGTTTGTCCAAGGTCATTCCGTAATGAGCGTGATTACCGTGTTTGTGTGTGATGTATACGCGAAGCTTTAAATCTTTATCAGTTTCCTGAGCCATAATTTCATTGATTTTTTTGGCCGCATTGCGAGTAATTTTTGCTTTCATCGTCGAGGACTCCTTACCTTGTTAGGATGTGTTCATCATAACAAACTTACCTTCCTTGTGGCAAACCTCTTACGCACTTTTACGTGAACATATTGAATGTAAGGAATGGTTACATTTTTTAAGGTAAAAGTAGGAACAGTAAAAACTGGCTCAAAATATGAATATTGGGTTGCCAATATGAACTTGGCAACCCAAGCTAACTAGTTTTTAATAAAATGCTCCAGGCCAATCGTACCATCCCAGCGAAGATAAATAAGCATCTGTAAATGCATCTTCTTCACGAGGAGGGTAGGATAATTCGTGCTCATCTACAAATAACAACTCACTCGGCTCTGCATGACGATGTGGATCGTAATTCATGGAGAAAAGCCTCCCTTCACGGTAATAGTCTGTCCCATTTTTAAAGGAAATACCATTTTAAAATTTTTTTCAAAAAGGTATTGAATATCAAAAAGGTTCATGATATACTCAATCTTGTTGTGAAGCAAATTATATATTAGTTGCTTGAGATGCCGGTGTAGCTCAATTGGTAGAGCACCTGACTTGTAATCAGGGGGTTGTGGGTTCAAGTCCTATCGCCGGCACCATTTTTACGGGGAGATAGTGAAGTGGCTAAACACGGCAGACTGTAAATCTGCTCCCTCAGGGTTCGGCGGTTCGAATCCGTCTCTCCCCACCATACTTGTAAGTAAGCACTTTGACTGTTAGTCAAGGTGCTTTTTGTATTACCGAGCATTTGTGTTTCAATTATTTTGATGAAATTACTTCAAATACAATTATTTTATGACACATGATTATCTGTATGTTATCCTATCATTGAAAGAGAGTATGATAAGGGTTATACATAGTAAAAAGTTGTCTAGCTAACACTATTAAAATAGCTGAATTTTCCAGAAAAGGCAAAGGAAGCGCTGGCTTCATCTTTTTATTAAAGGGAAACTAACGATCGATTTGTCTAAATTTTGTATTCTCTTTTTGATTCTTTGTTTGTGTAAATGAAGAAGGCCTTATTTTTAGGTAGTAAGGAAAGGCGGAAGGAAGCTCCTCTTCTATAAAATCTCGTTCTACAGTTCTTCTTCGTGCGATTAAAGGAAAGCTCTGTTTGTCATACTAGGAAAGAGGAACTTATGAAACTGGGGTGGATACGTGATTTCACAACAAGATATTATGAAGATGAAGCAACAGATGAATCGGGAAGTCAGTAAGCTGGTTAATATTGTATTAGCAGATTCGCAACAAGTGGCTGGCGAAATTTCGGAAGCAACCGATGAGGAGATTCGCTTATCTGATGGGCGGACCTACAGGTATGAAAATATCCGAGAAATTAATGGCCTATAGAAATGAAAGCGTTACCAATTGAATGGGAAGTGTCGCAATTATTTTATTAGGAAGCTGCGATGTCCTTGCCGTCCTATCAGCCTGTATTTCTTTAAGGCTAAAAAAGGGGGCAGAAGCACCCCCTTGTCATAGTTTACAGACCTGAGATTGGAAAGAAGTGGGTCAATGCATCAGGTAGCACTCGTTGCCAAAAGCCCCATACATGGTCGCCGTGATCCTCAATATAGGAGATACGTGCTTGCTTTTGATCCAAAACAGACTTCATTCTTCGGTTGTAGTCCAAGAAATCGTAAGTGCCTGTACTGGTTTCGACTTGCAACTCTTCTAAGCCTACGATCATCCACATATTCATCCAGGATAGGTCAGTTTCTTTTTTCGCCTCATCAATAGAGGCATCAAAGAATGCACCTGATAAAGAGATGATTTTGTGGAAGAGATGAGGGTAATCAAGAGCTAAATGGAACGAAACTGTGCCGCCAAGGGAGTCACCGGCTAGAATACGGCTATCCGGGTCTTGTCGGATTGGATATTTGTCTTCAATATAAGGCACAAGCTCCTCTGCGAAGAAGCGTTTGTACCCAGGGTTTCTCTCCCCAACATGTGAGTATTCACTGGTGCGTTTGCTTCGTTCGTTTGAGACGCCGACAATAATCATAGGCTGCATGCCTTCTTCGAGAATAAGGCGGTTAGCAATTGTAGCGATTCGTCCCATCGTAAAGAACTCATTTCCATCCTGACAGTAGATGACCGGGTAGGAGAGCATGTCATTGTAACCCGGAGGTAAATATACTTTTACTTGACGTGGTGCATCTAGGTACTTGCTGGTAAGTTCTTCTTTGATGATGGTTCGTTTTAGGATGTCTGACATCGAATGAAAACCTCCCGACAATTATTCTATCGTTTTAACAAATTGTAATTAAGGTCTTGCAAAAAAATGATACAGAACTTATCATTGATAATAACAGGAACAAGTAAACCCCTGTAATGACTATATTATAACACAAAAAACAGAGTCATGAACTGAAATATAACAGTTAAAATAACTTTTATATGGTTCACATATACAGGGCTTTCGTATCTTCCGAAAAATGTAATTTTACTCCAAACAAAACTCCGTTAATGAGGTGAGCTAAATGACTGTATCTACTGCTGTAGAACATATCGGTCACAATGAGCCATTGCAAATTCTGGCTCCGGATGGAACTGTTGTTAATCCTGAAATGATGCCTAAGCTTTCTGATGAAGAGCTTCGTGAAATTATGCGCCGCATGGTTTTCACTCGTGTTTGGGACCAACGTGCAATTAGTTTGCAACGTCAAGGTCGTCTTGGCTTCGTAGCTCCAGTTTCTGGGCAAGAGGCTACTATGGTAGGTTCTGAATTTGCTTTGAGCAAAGAAGACTTTATCCTACCAAGCTACCGTGACCTTCCACAAATGGTATGGCATGGTGTTCCTATGTACCAAGTATTCTTGTGGTCCCGCGGTCATATCGAAGGCGGACGTTACCCTGACGGTGTAAACGTATTGATGCCACAAATTATCATTGCGGCACAATGTACACAAGCTACTGGTGTAGCAATGGGCTTTAAGCTTCGCGGAGAAAAGAGAGTAGCAATCAACTACTTCGGTGATGGTGCAACTTCTCAAGGTGATTTCTATGAAGCAATGAACTATGCTGGTGTATACAACCTACCAGTTATCTTCTTTAACCAAAACAATGGTTATGCAATCTCCTTGCCGTTTGCTAAGCAAACAAAATCCGAAAACATCGCTGTTAAATCCGTAGCAGCTGGTATTTCTAGCGCTCGTATTGATGGTATGGACGTTCTTGCAGTTGTAAAAGCAACACAAGTTGCAAGAGAACGCGGTATTAACGGTGGAGGAGCTACATTGATCGAAGCTCTTACATACCGTTTCGGTCCTCACTCCATGTCTGGTGATGATCCAACTCGTTACCGTACTGGTGAAGAGCAATCCGAATGGGAACAAAAAGATCCATTAATTCGTTTCCGTAAGTTCCTAGAAGCAAAAGGACTATGGAGCGAGCAAGATGAAGAGGCAGTAATCGAAGAGGCAAAAGCCCATGTTGCTGAGCAAATCAAGAAAGCTGACGAAACAGCTAAAATGAAAGTTTCTGAGCTTATTGATGTGATGTTCGAGACTTTGCCTCCACACCTAGAAGAACAAAAAGCAGAATATCTGGCAAAGGAGTCGAAGTAAGCCATGGCAAATTTGACAATGATTCAAGCCATTACTGATGCGATGCGTATTGAATTGGCACGCGACCCTCAAGTTCTAGTATTTGGGGAAGACGTGGGTAATAATGGCGGTGTATTCCGTGCAACAGAAAATCTGCAAAAAGAGTTTGGCGAAGACCGCGTATTCGATACGCCTCTAGCTGAATCTGGATTTGGTGGATTGGCAGTAGGTCTTGGTATCAACGGATTCCGTCCAGTTGTTGAGATTCAATTCTTTGGTTTCGTTTTTGAAACAATTGATGCGATCGCAACTCAAGCTGCTCGCATGCGTTACCGTTCTGGTGGAAAATTCACTAGCCCAATCGTATTCCGCTCTCCATTTGGTGGCGGCGTAAAAACCCCTGAGTTGCATTCTGACTCACTAGAAGGTATCTTCCTTCAAACACCAGGTGTGAAAGTGGTAATCCCATCTAATCCTTACGATGCAAAAGGTCTATTGATCTCCGCGATTCGCGATAACGATCCGGTAATCTTCCTTGAGCATATGAAACTATATCGTTCCTTCCGTCAAGAAGTACCGGAAGGCGAATATACAATTCCATTGGGTAAAGCAAACATCGTTCGTGAGGGTACAGATGTAACGATCATCACTTACGGTGCAATGGTTCAAACAAGCATGAAAGCTGCGGAAGAATTGGAAAAACAAGGTAAAAGCGTTGAAGTTATCGACTTGCGCACCCTGTCTCCATTAGATATGGAAACAATCCTTGCTTCCGTACAAAAAACAAATCGTGCAATCGTTGTGCAAGAAGCACAACGCACTGCCGGTGTCGCTGCTGAAATCATCGCGCAAATCAACGAAAAAGCTATCTTACATCTAGAAGCGCCTGTTCTTCGTATCGCACCTCCAGATTCCGTGTTCCCGTTTGCACAAGCAGAAGATGTTTGGCTTCCTGATGTAAAAGGTGTTATTGACGGCGTGAACCGCGTATTGGAGTTCTAAGATTCGTATAATCAATGGCGGAAAGTAAGCTTTCCGCCTTCTTTCTCGAAATCGATAGGAGGGAATTATAGTGGCACGATTTGAATATAAACTGCCGGAAACCGGTGAAGGTATCCACGAAGGCGAAATTGCAAAATGGCATGTTGCTGTAGGAGATACAATTGAAGAGGATCAAGTTATCCTAGAAGTACAAAACGACAAATCCATGGTAGAACTACCATCTCCTGTTGCAGGTAAAGTAGTTGAGATCAATGTGAGTGAAGGTACTGTTTCTACAGTAGGTGACACACTTTGTGTCATTGAAGTAGAAGGTGCATTGCCTGAAGGTGCAGATCATGGACATGGTGGCGAAAGCGCAGCTCCAGCTCAAGAAGCTCCTAAAGCTACTGAAGCACCAGCGGCGGCAGCACCAGCACCAGCTGTTGCTCAAGGCGGAGCTCCAATCGATCGCAAGCAAGTACTTGCTACTCCTTCCGTGCGTAAATACGCTCGTGAAAAGAACATTGATTTGGCCCTTGTACCAGGTACAGGCGGTAAAGTTGGCCGAATTACCAAAGCTGATGTAGATGCATATCTTGCTGGTGGCGCTGCAGCACCTGCTCAAGCAGCAGCACCAGCGGCGGCAGCAGCACCAACTGCTACTCAAGCAGCAGCTACACCTACACAACACTACGCTCCACAAGCTTTCGAATTAGAAGAGCGCGTACCTTTGAAAGGTATCCGTAAAGCTATTTCTAAAGCAATGGTTAAATCTAAATACACAGCTCCACACGTTACTTTGTTTGACGAAGTAGACGTTACTGGCTTGGTTGATCTACGTAAAGAAGGTAAACCACTAGCTATGGAACAAGGAATTAAATTAACTTACCTTCCATTCATTGTGAAAGCAGTAGTGGCTGGTTTGAAAAAATTCCCAATCCTTAACACATCTATGGATGATGAAACACAAGAAATCATCTTTAAAAAGTACTATAATATTGGTATTGCAACATCTACAGAAGAGGGCTTGCTCGTACCTGTAGTTAAAGGCGCAGATCGTAAATCCATCTTCGAAATCTCTGCTGAGATTAACGAATTAGCTGGTAAAGCTCGTGACCGTAAAGCAACTGCCGATGAAATGAAAGGTTCTACTTTCAGCATCACAAACATCGGTTCTGCTGGTGGAATGTTCTTCACTCCAGTGATCAACCATCCTGAAGTAGCTATTTTGGGTGTAGGTCGCATTGAAGAGAAACCAGTAGTGAAAAACGGTGAGATTGTTGTTGCACCAGTCTTAGCGTTGTCTCTAAGCTTTGACCACCGTCTAATCGATGGAGATCCAGCGCAACGTTTCATGAACTATATCAAAAAGCTTCTGGAGAACCCAACACTATTGGTTATGGAGGGATAACAACATGGTAGTAGGAGAATTCGTAGAAGAAATTGACGTAGTAGTCATCGGGGCAGGTCCTGGTGGTTATGTCGCAGCAATCCGCGCAGCTCAATTGGGGAAAAGCGTAGTTGTAGTAGAACGTGGTAACGTAGGTGGCGTATGCTTGAACGTGGGTTGTATCCCATCAAAAGCTCTGATCCATGCTTCTCACGTTTATGAAAATGCACAGCATGGTGCTAGCATGGGTATTACCATGGAAAACGTGAAAGTTGACTATGCGAAAGTACAAGAATGGAAAAGCGGCATCGTGAAACAATTGACTGGCGGGGTTGCTTCCTTGTTCAAAGGAAACAAAGTACGTCTAGTTTCCGGGGAAGCGTTCTTCTTGTCTGAGAATGAAATCAGCGTTTATAACGAAAATGAGTCCCATAAATTCAAGTTCAACAATGCGATTATCGCAACAGGTTCTCGTCCGTTCGAACTCCCAGCGTTTAAATGGAGCAAGCGAGTCTTGTCCTCTACTGAGGTATTAAGTCTTAACGAAATTCCAAAACGCATGGTAGTTATCGGCGGTGGATACATCGGGGTTGAGCTTGGTACAGTTCTTGCTAAATTTGGTACAGAACTTACAATCCTTGAGGGTGCAGACCATATCCTACCTGGATTTGAACAAGACATGACTCGTCTAGTTGAACGTCGTTTGAAAAAACACAACGTGAAAATTCATACCAAAGCTCTTGCAAAAGGCGTGGAAGAATCAGAGAACGGTGTAGTCGTAAAAGCAGAAGTAAAAGGAGAAGAAATGTCCTTTGAAGCTGATTACGTACTAGTTACTGTTGGCCGTAAGCCTAACACAAATGATATCGGTCTTGAAGCAATCGGCGTGAAAATGAACGAGCGCGGTTTGATCGAAGTAGATAAACAAGGTCGTACAAGCCTGCCACACATCTTCGCGATTGGTGACATTGTTCCAGGTCTTGCGCTAGCTCACAAAGCTTCTTATGAAGGTAAAGTGGCTGCAGAAGCAATTGCGGGACATGCGGCAGAAGTGGATTACAAGTGCATTCCTTCTGTTGTATTCTCCGATCCGGAAATGTCCAGTGTGGGTATCTCTGAAAGAGAAGCAAAAGAACAAGGTCTAGATGTAGTTGTAGGTCGTTTCCCTTATGCTGCTAACGGACGTGCTCTATCTGTTAATGCCGGCGAAGGATTTGCAAAAATCATTGCTGACAAAGAAACAGGAGTAGTTCTAGGTGCACAATTCGTTGGGGAAGATGCTTCTAACATCGTATCTGAAGTAGCTTTGGCTATTGAGATGGGTGCTACATTAGAAGATATCGAGCTAACAATCCATGCTCACCCAACTTTGGGCGAAGTAACATTGGAAGCTGCAGAAATGGCGCTTGGTCGTCCGATTCACGTAGTAGTAAAATAATTGTTTTCTATAAAAAAAGGTTGCTGGTTTATTTCAGCAACCTTTTTTCTTTACTCATAAAAGAAGGTCTTATTAGCTTGCAAGAAAAAGACAAGAGGGTGTACAGCATACTGTATAATACAAGCTAATAAACGAGCTCAGGTATAAATTTTGGAGCCAGAGCGTTTAAACTCTTCTGCCTTTTGAGAAAGCCCTGTTTCAATGAGAGAATCATCAAGACTTGTTGTACTTTTATCCGCTAATTGATTGTTATCAACCATTTCCTTTAATTCATGACTAATTTTCATACTGCAAAATTTTGGCCCACACATCGAGCAAAAATGCGCTGTTTTAGCTGGTTCAGCAGGAAGGGCTTCATCGTGATAATCGCGTGCTCGCTCGGGATCTAATGATAAATGAAATTGATCGTGCCAGCGAAATTCAAATCGTGCTTTTGACATTGCATCATCCCATGCTTGAGCAAGGGGATGACCCTTGGCTAGATCGGCGGCATGCGCTGCGATTTTATAGGCGATGACTCCTTCTTTTACATCATGCTTATTAGGCAGTCCTAAATGTTCTTTCGGCGTTACATAGCATAGCATCGCAGTACCAAACCAGCCAATCATAGCAGCACCAATGGCAGAGGTAATGTGATCATATCCGGGGGCAATATCGGTTGTAAGCGGCCCTAAAGTATAGAAGGGAGCCTCCTGACAAATATCCTGTTGAATGTCTACATTTTCTTTAATCTTGTGCATGGGAACATGTCCTGGTCCTTCGATCATGACCTGAACATCATATTCCCAGGCAATTTTCGTCAATTCACCCAAGGTTTCTAATTCCGCCATTTGAGCAGCATCATTAGCGTCCGCAATGGATCCCGGCCGCAAACCATCCCCTAAAGAGAGTGAAATATCGTAAGCACTTGCTATTTCACAAATCTCACGGAAATGGGTATACAAGAAATTCTCCTGATGATAGGTAAGACACCAAGAGGCCATAATCGAACCTCCGCGCGAAACGATTCCTGTCACACGATTCATGGTAAGAGGGATGTAACGAAGCAGGAGTCCAGCATGCACTGTGAAGTAGTCCACACCTTGTTCTGCTTGCTCGATTAACGTATCCCGGTATAATTCCCAGGATAAATTCTCTGGCTGTCCTCCGGATTTCTCCAAGGCTTGATACAATGGTACAGTTCCGACTGGTACAGGAGCATTCCGTAAAATCCATTCACGTGTCGTGTGAATATTTTTACCGGTCGATAAATCCATGATGGTATCCGCTCCCCAGCGAATTGCCCAGACCATTTTTTCAACTTCATCTTCTATGGAGGAAAGAACAGCTGAATTTCCAATATTGGCATTTATTTTCACCAAAAATTGCTTTCCGATAAGCATAGGCTCTAACTCAGGGTGATTGATATTAGCTGGCAATATGGCACGCCCACTGGCAATTTCTTCACGTACTACCTCTGGCTTCATTCTCTCACGTATCGCTGCGAATTCCATTTCAGGTGTAATGATGCCTTTGCGTGCATAATGAAGCTGAGTGACGCGTTTTCCTCTACATGCTCGCAGAGGTTGACGATTTTCAAATGCTTGAACAGGAAGCGGGTTAGCAGCCTTCGATTTTATAGGGGCAAGATTTTTAGAGGCTCCATATGTTTCTGTGTCATTCCGTTCTAAAATCCAAGGAGAGCGGAGAGGTGCAAGACCCTTGCTGAGATCAATCGTTTCAAACAGTGTTTCATCTGTGTAGGGTCCGCTCGTATCATACACTTGTAAAGGAGCATTTGGAGTAACGCGTCCTTGCTGATCAACAGTGGGGGAAAGCGTAATTTCACGAAACGGAACCAGTAGATCAGGCCTTGAGCCGGTCACATATCTCTTGCGGCTTGCTGGAAAAAAAGACGGAGTTGATAAAATAGACATTGCTATACCTCCCAACATGGTTTGGCAACTAGCTAGGGACGGTAGGAGCGACAAACTAAAAAAGAGCCATACAGCTAAGGCTGACGGCTCTTATCCATACAAAATAAACATGCTGAAATAAACGAAGTAATTCGTATGGGATCGTTTCCTACGCTGGCATTATCCAGATCAGGTTTCACGGTCGGTAGCAGAGTTCTCCACCCTCTCAGCCTGGCTTCATCCAAGCTCCCGTATCCATATGTAGTTGCTCTTATACCATATCATATGGAAAAATGTGGGTCAATAGGACTGATGGAACGTTAAGAGTGGGAAAAATAAACAAAACCGCCAATCCGGACAGAGAAGGGCGGCTTGTTAGCAGAGGATTATCCTTCGCGTGTTTTAACTTGACGGGAATGATTCTTTTGCTTTACCTTTTTTGTCCCTGGTAAAGGTTCCCCGGTTTGTTCTAAGCCTTGAAATTGGTTATTATATGTTTGATGCGGATTTTCTACTAAGAAATCATCTTTTGCCATCCTTATCAGCTCCTTCGTGATTAGTATGGGAGGGAAATTGGTATCACATGCACAGGGAAGTGTTTGTAACGCTGAGAATTATAGTTAAACAAGAGAGGACAGATTTTTATGAAAAAAAGATCGATGTTTATGGCAGTGCTTGCTAGCTTATTACTTGTAACAGGCTGCAGTGGAAATCAATCAAACACTACGCCTACTGAAAAAGCCCAGGATATAAAGGTTAATCAGATAGATCTCACAGCCGAGCTCAAGCTTACAGAGCATGCTGTGATTGGGAAAACGACACTAGCTCAAATGGAAAAAATATATGGGCCTGCTGTAGAAAAAAAGACCATTAAAAGTAATTTTCGTACCAATTTAAAATCGGAGAATGGGCCAAATCCAGAAATAGAGCAAGAAGTAGCTTTTATTAAGATGAATCCATTAACAGGGGCAAAATGGAACAAGGCCTATCCTTTATATTTTACCAAAACGGCTGATCCTACATTAGTAGCTGCCCAAGTGATGTTAAAACGCGGAGATTTGATGAAAAATCTTGAGTCTAAAAAGCAACTGACCCTAGAAGATATTAAAAAGGTCTATGGAGCGCCAACACGCGACCTAGGAAGAGTTCTGGAGTATTATGATTTTAAAAATAAAGCTGTTCTGCATGTCATTCTAACGGACAATAATCAAATTTCCACTATGCTAACGCATTATGGATTGTTGTATGCGGACAAGCCAGAGGATATGATTGAGAATGAAAATATCATTAAACGCTTGAGTCAGGAACAAGGATCAGCATCTAAGTAAAAATGGCCCAAAGACTTTGTAAGAGTCATAACCTATAAAGCCGTGGCGAATGGAGGGATCATCATGCCGACCTTGATTGCACCCGTATTTAATACCATAACAGATAAACCGCTTCGCATACAGCTCAGTGAGGATTTCTTTCTGGTATCCGGCTTTGAGCCCTTGTATAAGATTTGTCATGAGCGTTTGCGTCCACAGATGAACGAGAACCGGCTTCATTTTGAAGAAAAAGTAAAACCAAACTCATTGTTTCTCTATGCAGAGTATCCTACCTTAAAAGTAAAAGAGGATCGTCCTTTCATAGCTGAAATCGAGAATCGCTTAAACATGGCGAATGGAGAAGGGGTTTGTTCGATCCCTTATTTATTAACTATGGAAGAAAATCGGTATGGGATTAATTATTTAAAACGCTCATTAGACGGACCTAAGTTTATATATACTGATCAAATAGCGGGATTGTTCAACCGTCTAATGAATGCAGAGATCTCGTTTCCAACCGTTCCGTATCGCAGATATTTATTAGCTTTAGAAAAGAAGTCGTTTGAGGATGAGCTATTAGATTTATGGATTGCTTTGGAGTCTTTGTTTGTACCGGATGGTAAAAAGGGAGAGATTACGTACAAGGTGCGAACAAGAATTGCTTATTATCTGGGGCAAACACCTGAAGAAAGGATTAGGATTGCCAATTTTATTAAAAACTCCTACAACCATCGTTCTGAAGTGGTTCATAGCGGTAAGGATTTAGGGAATACAATTAAAGAAGAAATACAGATATTACGTCAGATTGCCAGAGCTACCCTTATTAATTTAGCTCTTGAAAAAACCAAACTACAAAAGCTGAAGGAACAACTGGACAATTTGGTGCTAACTGGAAGAACGTACAAGGAGGAGTTTTCACCTGCTTATTTTGAGCAAATTGTCTTGCCCTAGAAATGAATGAATAGGGGAATGGCAGGGGAATTCTTCTTAAATAAGAAAAGCAGCTACTCTTTTTTCTAGGAGTGGCTGCTTTTTTTGCAAATAAACAAAACGAATAATGAAACAAGCTTGGTTTGTTAAGTTAAATGGTGTTTGTCACGAATATGATTGATTAAACCAATCGAACCTGCTTCGACTAACTCGTACACGTAATCAAATCTACCCGTAAAATAGGGGTCTTCTACTTCCGTTTCCTTATAAGCTGAAGCATAATCCATCAGTTTGGTAACATTTTTAGCATCTGGAGCAAAAGCACGCAATTTTTCTGCATTGGAATTATCCATACATACAATATAGTCAAACTGTTGAAAATCAGCAGAACGAATTTGTCTGGCAACAATAGTGTCAAAACGAATGTTATGCTTCGTTAATACTTGTTGAGTCCCTTCATGTGGAGGGTTTCCAACATGCCAACTGCCAATCGCTGCTGAATCAATTTCAATGAATCGCTCTAGTCCGGCGCGTTGTACATGATGACGAAAAACGGCTTCTGCCATTGGGGATCGGCAAATGTTTCCAAGACAAACAAATAACACACGTACCATATGAAAAACCTCCTTTCATTGCAAATGTACAAAGTAAAACCTCGGCTCTCAAGCTCGCCGAGGTTATTTGTTTTAACCTACTCACATGCCTATGCTTAGTATACCATCCATGCGTTTGGTAACCAACGACCACGTGGGTCGCCATTTGCGGATTTTGTGAGAACATTGCCTTTATCAACCATCATGGAAGAAGTACCGCCGTCCATAGCCATTCCATTTACAGCGCCGTATTCTTCGAGCAGATCAGCCATATCTTTCATGCTAGCTCCAATCGAGTGCTTTTGACGACCGTCAATAACAATGAACAAGATGGTGCCATCAGCCATCTGGCCTACAGCCGTACGTGGAGCGATTCCCCAGCTAATCGGATCTTTTCCAGCAAAGAGGTTCTTTCCATTTACCACCAATTGAGGCCTAAATGACATAGCATCCCGAATATTCATCTTCAACAGTTCTTTAGAGGTATAACGGCCTGTTATTAGTTTGCCGTTATAATCAATTCCAAGCACGGTGTCCCCGCCGGATGGATTGTAATCCTGAAGCAGTTTTCCATCTACGATCACTAGTCCGGCTGCTTGGCTGCCATATCCCATAAAATTAGGGTCATAAAAGCCGCTTGCATTGACTCCGCCAATTGCATTCGTTCGTTCTGAGAATTCACTAATCCATTCACCGCGCGGTTTACCCCGGTTCTTTTTTGTACCGGTTGTTTGAATTAAGTGCACACGGTGAGGATCGGAAACCTTCATAACGTATCCTTTAAAGTAATGAGCGGGATTGAAGTATTTCTCTACGGGAATAACTTCAGTCAGCTCTTTTTGAACAGGCTTTTCTTCTTGTTTTTCTTCTTTTGCAGGCGGAGTAGTTACTTCTGTAGGTGAAACGGAGTTAATCGCTTCGGGATTGTTAATCTCCGCACGAAGAGAATTAAGGGCGTCTTCTCCTACCAATGTATATTTAGCCCAACTGGAGTGTTGAGTTGTTAGCAACGTTCCAGCAAGCCACAACCGCAAGTCATGGGTTAAATAAAAACCAGCTACTAGTACAACGAAAGTTACAATACTTCCTAATAATAGTTTCTTTTTTCGTTTCGCTTTTCTTTTTTTAGATCTTCGCATGGGTTGTTGATCTTTAGAAGTGCGAGAACGGGTTAGTGGTGCCTCTGACATGTATCTCATTCCTATCTAGCTTAATCTGATATTTTTAGGTGTAAGGAGGTAGTTCCATTTATATGACGCTCATGTGAATAAAAGGTTACGACCTTTTTGCATTCTATTGACAGCACTTACTGGATAGACCCTAATGAAGCTATCAGCATGTTTCATCTTATTCTGGGTAAACTACATATGGAGGTGAGGTTTATGCGCGAATTTGATAAAGAGTTTCAGGAACAAGTAGAAGAGTACAGAAAAAATCCACCGGGTACTCATAACCAGCATAGTGAGACAGATCGCCATGATAAAATGGAAAAACACGAAACACGAGTGGATTCTAACTCCTAATCTGATACGTAAGGGCGATGACTCTTTTTGAGAAATCGCCTTTTGTATACATAGATGGCGATGAGAGATGCAAAGATTGAATTTGATACCTTGGGTTTTCTTCTTGCCAAGAAAATGGTAAGCTAATCTGTACGAACTATTTGGTTGTAGGAGGATTTCTTCAGTGTCTAACGATTTTATGCAAATTACACGAGGTCCCATTGTAACATTTCTAAGGGAACGTGGCTATGAAAAGCTAACTCCTATTCAAGCACAAACCTTACCTGTTATTCTAGAGGGAAAAGATGTCATAGCTGAATCTCCTACGGGATCAGGCAAAACAATGGCATATTTATTGCCTCTTGTCCAAAATTTAGATGAAACAAAAAAAGAATTACAAGTACTAGTGTTAGCACCTACGCAAGAGCTGGTTATGCAAATTTATCGCGAGGCTACGCAATTGTTGGCTTCTATTGGAATGCATGCCGCCGCACTGATTGGTGGAGTCGATGCGAAGCGCCAGTTGGAAAAGCTAAAAACCCATCCAGCTATTGTTATCGGAACGCCGGGGCGCGTAAAAGAGCTGTTGGAAATACGTAAATTAAAAGTGCATACCGTGAAAAGTGTAGTAATAGATGAGGCCGATCGTATGCTCGATCGAGGATTTGCTAATCCGGTCCAGGATGTATTGCGCCGTTTAATGCGTGATACGCAACGCTTGTTTTTCTCTGCAACATTATCTAAACAAACACAAGCTTTGATAAAGAGCATGGCTCATGACCCGGTAGTCATTGCAACAGAGGCTCCTGAGAGTAAATATGAAGTGCTTCATTTTTATTTAGTGGAAGAGGGACGTAAAAAAGCAGATGCGCTTCGGCGTCTGATTCGTTTGGTCAATGCTAAAAAAACACTTGTTTTCTTAAATACCATCGAGCGGGTTGATGAAATTAAAGAGAAGTTAACCTATCATCATCTGGAATGCGAACTGCTTCACCGAGATACGCCAAAAGTGGATCGAGCGCGGGCCCTGCAGCAATTCCGTGAGGGGAGGCTACCTGTATTAATCGTAACAGATGTAGCTGCTCGCGGTATTGATATTTCTGATGTTGAGCTGGTTATCCACTATGATCCTGCCACCGATGCCGATACATATGTTCACCGAAGCGGAAGAACGGGACGTATGGGGAAAGCCGGACTGGTCTTTTCGATTGTCTTGCCTAACCAACGATTTATCATTCAAAAATTTTCTAAACAAAAACAAATTCCGATTCTGGAAAAAGCGATGTCCTATGGGGCATTGGTTGATCCAGACGAGGTACGTAAGGCGAATTTGGGACAGAAAGCGAAAAAGCGTGAGTCTTCAAGCGGAGAACATATACAAGGTAAGCGCAGCCCTTCAAGAAAACGTACCTAACAAGACCGCTTGTTTTTCTTAGTAGGTACATAAGCCTCCTCTAACTGTGACACATTAGTAGGGTACAAACATTCCTTATTAACGGAAGGTGGGAAGGGCTTGTGCGTAAAAATCGACTGTATGAAGAGAAACTGCTGGTAAATGGACCGATTGGTGGCGAGCGGTTATCCAGTCAGGAGCGTCAAACACTGCAAAGACAAGCTCAAGATTTAAAAGAGCTAATGGAACAAGCAAAGCAAAAGGAGATTGTCGAATAGGGTCCACGTGAAAAAGAGCGGCTAAAAAAGCCGCTCTTTTAGTTACTACAAGGTTATAGCTGGTTATTTTGGACGTTTAGATAGCAAATAGAATAAAAAACAAAAACTGACCCCAAGAATAATGATCCAGATAATGCTAGTAAAAGGCAAACTGCTCAATGTTTTCTCTCCTCCTAGATGCCTAATATGCTCATGAAAATTGCTCCTTATCTCCAATGTAAGCAAATCATCTGTTATAATCAAGTTCTGATAGCTAGAACGCGGGAAATAGAGAGAAGGAGAAACATTTTTATGAACTTTAGTATCGACTGGCTTTCCTTTTTTGTATTAGAGCAGATTGATGATGAGGGAACGAAGCAGGTACGCATGTCTAAAATTCTCTCCCATGATGAATATGAACAAAGCGAGCTAAAAACGTTCCTTGACGGAGAATTTACCAAGATTGCGAAACGAAAAGTAGAAAAAAATCCTTTACATGATGCGGCGGCAACGAAATTGGGGCAATTTATCCTAGAGCCTGGACATCCGCTTGATTCAAATCCGAATTATGGGCTGTTTAAACGTTTGCTGCATTCCACAGCTAAGGAAGATATCAAGTCGCATTCGCTAGATCTCCTACAATCCTATGTCAAAACACCACAAGTTCGCGGTGGCGTGCTCATAATCGTTAAAGCCAAGCTAGACAAGCTCGACGATCAATTCTTATTTCTGTTAAAATGTGATTTTGAGCAAAAAACAGCGGTGATCACGGATGAAAACAGCCTGATATCCAATGTGGAAATGGCCATTAATGCAAAAAATATCAAATCAATTATGTATCCCTTCATGGAAGAAGAAGGTATGGTAGATATTTATCATGTGAAAATTCATCAGTTCTCCCATGCCCGCTATTTTGAAGAATTCCTCAAATTTATCGAGTATCCGAGAACGATCACAGAGATTGTCTCTCAAGAAGTTATCTCGCTTGCAAAACAGCATATTGAATATACGTATCCAGAAGATTCACCGCAGCGTCAGCAGGAGGAAGAAGAAATCGAACTAATAGCTGCTAGTCCTAAACGGGAGCTGTCTGAGAAATGGGAACATGAGACCGTCATGGAAGCGATGCATATCATTACGGAGCACCAACCTGAGATTGAACTGAAATTTAAATTGGATCACCTGCAGGTAAGAGCAATGCTGTCCGATTATGGGACACAAATGAATATTGCCAAAGTGAATGGCCGTTATGTTGTTGTCTTAGAGGGAGATGCACTGCAATTTGAGAAAGGCTTCTCTCCTGTGGAATTTTTAAAGCCCAAATCTCTTCATGAGCTAGTAGATGACATTGAAAGAAGGGCTAAAGAAGCGACCGTTCATCCTGGATACCAAGCAAACAGCGCTGAAGAAACCTCTAGTATGGAAGTAGCATCAGCACTAGCACCTTCAGATGATGCTCCACCTTGGTAGGAACGATTTTTTTAAAAGGCAATGCAAAGTAGCGATCAGACAAAGAGGTGAGTAGATGAGCTACAATCATGATCAAGAACAAAAACACAATCCAAAAGGCAGTGAATCCATTCAAAAGCGTGTAAAAGAATTATTGGAGAAAGAATTACCCGAGGGCTGGAGCTGTCTTTTAGACGGGGAGCACATGAAGCTACAAGCTGTTATAAAAGATGAGATCCATGAGCGCTCCATTTCCCTAGAAGCCTTATATAAGCAGGTGGAAGCTCAGCCTGACAACCGTCGTGAACTTTTATATCGTTATGTACAGCATATAATGGCAGCGGTAAAAGGAGCTACAGATACAAGTAAGCTAGAGGGAAATGAACAGAATGTGTATCCAGTGTTGCGCCATTCATCTTTTTTCGACCATCCTCGAGCCAAAACCTTAATCACCCATCCCCATACAGCAGAAACCACAGTTGCCTACGCGTTAGATCGCGAGGACGGATACATTCTACTGGATGAGAAAATGCTACAGCAAGCGGGTTGGACGCAAGAGAAGCTACATGACCTTGCGATGGACAATCTTGAGGCATCTCCTTATACCATTAAAACCGATCAGGTAGGGGAGCATGTGCTTTATTTTCTCAATGCACAAGACGGATATGCGGCGAGTCGGATTTTATTGCCCGGAATCCTGCATGAATTTGAGGGGAAAAAGAAAGGAAAGCTACTGGGAACCGCTATTCCTCATCAGGATGTCATGATCATTGGCGATCTAGCAAATGATAAAGGGGCACAACTATTAGCTCAAGTAACACACCATTTCGCAAGTAAAGGTGACGTGCCAATATGTCCGTTACCTTTCATCTATCAACATGGGGAATTAGAGACCTATCTGGTCGTTACTCCTAATCAGAAAGGATAAGAAAAATGCTAACGAAAATTGAAAAAGAACTACTAGAAGAATGCATGGATGATTTATATGCTGATTATAGCGATTATAAAAAAAGCTTGAAGCCGGGAGAAGAAATGAACGCAACCTATAAGACGTTTATTAGCATTACGAAAAAATTGGGATTGACCCAGCCTAAATAGGCCAAAGTAACACAGCGGGATGACAAGAAGCTATCCCCATTTTTAGATAAAGTCTTTTGTCACTGTCACATGGAAAGCAACCTATAGTCAGGTTGCTTTCCTTTTTTTGTGAATAGGCTATAGCTTAGTAACAAATGGGGTTTATTTATTTTGAAAAATTACGATCTTTTGTAATGGATTGAAGCCATTGCTTTATTTTCAAAAACGGAGCAAACCAATGAGTGCCTTGTCTGATCATATCTAATGCCGATTGATATTCAGACTCTCCTTCTACTGGTAACAGCTCTCCTTTTTCTAATTTATCGTACCAGGACAGGTCACAAAACCAGTCTGTTCCCCCGGCATCCTTATGGCGAACAGGTAACCATACTTGTTCTAAACAAGGACTGTAGGCTGGGAAGGGCTCATCAGTGGCAAAGGCAGATGTACGTATCTTTTCTTCAATAGAAGTAAAACGATGGGGCCAATAATCAGCCCTTGAGCCTGTATGCTTAACCTCTTCGCAAAAACGACAGATAGCTTTCAAACGTTCAGGTTTAGCAAATAGATAATGATATAAGGTTTTGCCGATCTGAATACGGCTGGATAGCTTCTCAAAATGCGCCAGATTAAGCACCAGAATTTTATCGTAGGCATTGCTATGCGAGGTTTGGTAAGGGAATAGGACTTGTTGCAAGGAAAGCATTTCGGGTAAGGTAAAATCTAATCGTGTTAATACATGTTTGACAAAGTGTGGATGGGTAATGACTCGCTGATGAATGTAATTTTGTTCATTAATAATGAGAGCCCAGGTAAGCCGTCTACGTTCAGCTTTTAGGGTTGGATCAAAAGGACTCCATGCTTTTCCTTTAAATTGAGACATGCTGCTCCAAAATTGAGACCAAATCGGGATCATAAATGCAGAAACACCAAGCTCAGGGAGCCATGCTGAAAAATCCTGCGAATGTCTCTGCATAGCTTCATATAGCAATAGCTGGGGATAGGCATCTTGGAATATAAGCCAGTTACATCGCTCCAAAAAGATAAAAAAATCCTCTATTTCTTGCTGAGGTAATATTTTGGGCAACCATTCCCCGCGTAAATCGGTCATTTGCCAACCGCCGTTACGTGAGACCAAATGAGCTAACAGAGCCCAATCTATTTCAGGATAAGCCTTATAAAAGGAATGATAAGCATTCGTGCGGGAAATATTTGTGGCATTTGCTTCCCTTACCTGATCTCGAATGCTTGCCAGGATTTCTGTTTTTGAAAAAGCAGACATGGCAGTGTAAAAATCCTTTCTTTTACAGATACATATTAGCCTATCCTGTTTTCGGGAGAACATGCAGCATATGCAGTAACTAGAAAACAAGCCTCTCACCCGTATGGATGGAGGCTTGTTTTTTATGCTTATTTTGGTAAAACCTGAAATAACATCGAAACGATGCCAGCAGCGATTAATGGTCCCACAGGAACCCCTTTAAATAGTGATACCCCGATAATTGTTCCTACTAATAACCCTGTAACAATGACAGGATTCGCTGACATGAGGCCTGCACCTCGTCCCCCTAAGTAAGCAACAAAAATTCCTACCACTACAGCTAATAACGATTGCCAGTGGGTAAATGTACTCCAAATCATTTGCGGTGTAATTTTTCCACTAGCAAGCGGAGTCATAACGCCGATTGTTAAAATAATGATTCCGATATGCAAACCGTTTTGTTCTAAAAACGGAAAAACACGCTCTAATTGTAATAAACGCACAAACAGTAAAAAAGAAACGGCAATCGCTACTGCATTATTACTACCTACAATTGCCAATCCTAGCAATAACAACAGAAGTAAACTGGTGATGTCCATGATGATAGTCTCACTTTCCCCGAAAATTATTCTTCTAGCATGCCGACTGGAAAACCCACGGCTTCTGCCTCTCTGTCATGTTGAAAGGTTCCCCATGCAAATACACCATTAAAATAATCAATGATAAAGGGCTCTTGTTGTCCGTGTACCTTATAGCATTTCCCAATACGGAATTCTTTGGTGCCTAGATAATAGGATTTTGCCATGAAAAATTTTTGTTCAAGAATGCCAACGCTTACCTGATCGTTTTGTCTTTTTTTCTCATCAATTTCTTTCCGAAGTGTTTCCATTTCCTCTTGTAGTTCTGCTAAGGTAAACTGGCTGTATAAACGCATATTTTGCCTCCCCTATACTTGATTCCTGCTTCTATTTATCTTACTAACTCTTTATTGTAACAAGAAAAAAGAAAAAACGTGAGCAAAATGGTAAAAAAAAAGCACTCATCCGTCATGGAATGTGTGCAGAGAATATGGGGGTTTTGAGAAGGAACACTTACTAATCGATTGAATTCGCTCTCACCCGAATAACCGTTGTGATAAGTACTCTGAAGAAAGAGTCTTCAGTATCCAACTCAAATTTGAAACGACTGATTAGGCCTTACTATATCAAACAAAAATAAATTGGAAATAAAGGTAAAATAAAAGAAAAATAAAATCATGTGAAATCACAAGTTACTCCTATTTTTCTAAACAGCAAATACATGGTTATCAATCACGACAGTTGTTGTCCGGCTAAAGATCCACCTAGAAGTAGAGATGTCTGGATTGTAAAAATACAGGGCTCCACGAGAAGGGTCATCTCCAAATAAAGCATCTCGAACAGCTAATTGAGTTTCTTTGTTTTTAGCAGAGGACAATCGTCCATTTTGAATAACGCTAAACGCATTACGAGCAAAAATGACGCCTTTTATAGTATCAGGGAACTGCTCTGATTTCACTCGATTTAATACAACGGCTGCCACGGCAACCTTTCCTTTATATGGCTCACCGCGGCTTTCCGCATAAACTAGACGTTCTAACATGTCAATTTCCGCGGAAATAGAATTACTTTTTTGTAACCGGGCGAAGGTTTCTTCATTAAGTAGTCCAGTTACCGGGAGACCTTTTAAGCGTTGAAAAGCGGCTACTGCTTGTCCTAATTCCTCACTTGACCGACCGTCAATCGGCCCCTGATATAGCCCTGCTTTTTGGAGCTTAGCTTGCGTTTTCTTAATGTTTTTCTGATTACTGTCTGTTGGCACCTCTTCTACAGCTTCCAACTTTGCTGGACTTTGTTGAGGAGCAAAAGCCGAGGCAGCTTGTTTTTCTGTCTTGTTTGCAGACACGGGTTGGATGACCGGAGCAGCTACACCGGCTGGTGTAAAGAAAAATGCGATAGCACTAACGCTTGCTAAAAGACTAATGTGTAAAGCCATACGTATCAAAGGTAATGTCCTTATTGATTCCAAGAGAATGCCTCCTTTAAAGTTCGGATGGGAGCTAGACTAGTTCACCACACGTCAAATTTGGCAATTTTTTCATGTAATAGAAAAGGACGTAGAGGTAAACGCCCTTTTATTTTTTGTCCTCAATTTATGCCGATGAGTCTTTTGGTCTCCAATCATTCTAGTCGCAGGGAAAAGACTAGGACAATAGTAGGATATTGGAAACCAAATTGGGAGGAAATGCATGAAAAAACGCTATAGGGATATAGAAATGGAAGGGATTTCCTTTAACAGGGACCAGCAGTAGGCAGTGAGAAAGGGAAGGCTTTTAGAAGATACGGACGTGTAAAAGCGCATTGGGACAAGGAATGAAGGGAACAAAAGGCTAGTGGGAAGGCATGAGTTAGCCAGCTAGAAAACAGGATTGAACATGATCAAAAAAAGCAGAAATAGACAGGTATGGAGGAGAACAAATGGTTCACTTTGCCAAGAATGAACCCGAAGATTGGCTATCATACCTCTAATTCCCATGGGAAACGTATGAAATATCGTAGAAGAATGGGATTGTATAGAAGCTGTATATGTAGGCAGCCATGTATATGAAAAAGGAAAAAGCCCTTGGTTTCATGCCTAGAGGCATTCCAAGGGCTTGCGCGTTTCCTTATGTTTATTTTTCAGTAACGGTGATCTTTTGAATGGTAATGGTTTCAGTTGGCGTACTATTTTCACCATATGCATTTGCTTTGACAGGGGTAGCGGCAATTTTATCGATGGTATCCATACCAGCTGTTATTTTTCCGAATATTGTAAAGTCTGGTCGAGCCTCTAAGTTCTTTACATCATCTCCGGAACCAATGAAAAACTGGCTTCCATTGGTATTTGGCCCCGCATTAGCCATTGCTACAACACCTTTATCATATGAGTGCCCATTCTTTAATTCATCTTCAAAGGAATAACCAGGGCCGCCTGTTCCATCTCCCTTTGGATCACCAGTTTGAATCATGAAGCTCTGGATGATGCGGTGAAATGTTACACCGTCGTAAAAATGATCGTTTGCGAGGAAAATGAAGTTATTGACCGTTTTAGGCGCGTCTTTCGCAAACAATTGGATGGTAAATGACCCTTTGTTCGTCTCCACAACGGCTTCATAATTTTTGCTAGGGTCAATTTTCATCTCAGGAGCCTTATCATACTGTTTGCCAGGCTTTTTAGCGGTTTCCTCCTTTTTGTCGGAAGGAGCGGTTTGCCCGGAAGCAGCGTTATTTTGTTGTTGATCAGGAGCAGGAGCTGTTTTAGTCCCGCAGCCTGTTACGAGAAGAGAGAAGCCTAATAGTAGTGCGATCGGTAGACGTTTCATACTTATCCTCCTTATTTTTTCTTTATTGTACCAGACAACCCATAGAGAGGTGAAATGATGGTAGCTAAATCTCAATATACACAGAGCGAGGCTAATCTTTGGTTTGAAAGTTATCAATGCAAGCTATTAAGTCCTTATGTGAATCAAAAAAGTGAATTAGTATACGCTTGCAAGTGTGGGAAGGAAATGCGTAATACATTTCTCCGTCTAAGGAAATTCTGTAAAGACCCATATTGTATCAATTGTCGCAGAGAGGAGAAACGGAAAAAGATTTACGAAGAAGTCATTGAGGTTATTATGAAGTATAATTTATAGAGTGGTAACTTCCTAATATAAACAAAAAAATCCCCTTCCAGCATTTAACCAGAAGGGGACAATTGTTTTACTTCATTTGTTTATTCAATTCATCTTTCCATTCACGAAGAGTAGACTCAATTAATGCTTCAATTTCTTCATCGGTTACTTTAATTTTATTTCGAGTCATACTTGCAACAAAGTACTTAACAGCTTCATTGTACTTCTCCTATTTTTCAAATGAACAAAGGCTTGTTCCGCATATTGCACAGCACGTAACGTATGTTCTTTTTTAATTTTACCTTTGAGAAACGTAACCAAATAAAAAATAGCCCATGTTCCTACCGCTAACAGTAGAAGATGAGCTACATCCAATACGATTTTACCTAATAAAACACTCATTTTATCATACTCCTTTTTAAATGATAGCCTCCTTATTTAACTTCTTTCAGAACGTATTCAACTGCTCGATCAATAAAAGTGATTACTTCTGCACGAGTAGCAGGTTGATCTGGATGTAAATTACCTTTTTCATCTCCAAGTACAATGCCTTTCTCATACAAACGATCAGCCGAATCAGAAACCCACTTCATCTTTTCAGGAATGTCTTTAAAGTATTTTGACATGATATATACCACCTTTTCTTTTGTTATAGTTGTTGTATTTTTAGAAGTGCCACCGTGTAATGCTTTTCCGACTTTCTCTTTAAACAAAGCCCACTCATCAGGATTGTTTACAAACCATCTATGACAATCCTTCCAGCCAACAACTTCCTTATGTAACCACAAATCATTTTCAGTTAGGTTATACCGTTTCAATAACTGCACACAAAATTCTAAGAGAGATTGATATGTTTCAGAAGCCATCTTCCCACTCATGTCTATATGGTTGCATTCAATGCCAATCGTGCAGTTGTTCGGGTATGTACTTAAACGTTTCAAAGCAGAATCAGTGTATGTTTTTGATCCTACGTGATATGCCATTTCATTTTCAGGAATACACTTCAAAATATCTCCATTTAAATCGATAATGTAGTGAGCTGATCCATAATTTGTTTTTCCAAATTTACGATTCTCAAAAAATCCCCATGTATTGATTGACTTCTGCATGGGTGCAGCTACCCAATGTATGACAATTCCTTTGATTGTTTTTACTTTTAAACGTGGTCTGGAGTAGTCGTTAGGGGTAAGTAGTTTTTCAATAATTTTCAAATATAATCGCCTCCAGTTATTGCAAAAAATTCACAGCAGATGCATTCAATCCGAGTAATACACAGAGGATTAAACCAATCAGCATAATCAACTTATTAGTGGTTTCTTGATACCGTTTCTTTTCATCATTACCTTGAGAAACTTTTACTTCTGAAGACTTAGATTCTCGAATTAATCTAATTTCTTCACGCTGTTGACGCATCTCTTCACGTTGCTGATCGGCAATAGTAGTTAGCTTGGTAATATTTTCAGTCATGGTCACGATGGCATCATTAAAAAGCTTTTCACTTTGTTTAATACTCAAGTTAATATCTCGGATATCTTCTTTTGTCTCTTCTTTGAATGAATTAAGTTCTCTGTGCAGATTCTCAATTTTCACTTCTAAGACTTGATTACTGGACATGGTAACAGTTCCTTTCAACGTAGAGTTATATGCAACTTGTACATATTGACTAGCCCCCTTTCCATCGAATAGGAGTAGATTTATGAGATCTTGAATCTATAATTTAAAAGACCGCCTTTCTTGTTTTAAAAAAATAAAAAAATTATTTAATCCAATATTTTTTATTGTTATTTACAAAAAAATACAATAAAGTTAGAATTAAGTTAAGGTTGATAAAGGATTAATGGGTTTATTTATAAATTAAGGAAGGGGATTGACATGGTTGACAGTCTAACTTTCACAACATTGGGGGAACTGATAAAAGAGAAAAGAACCGAACTGGGCATCAGTTTGTCAGAAGTATCCAGAGTGACTAGGATTAGCAAAGGGGTTTTATCGAAGATTGAAAACGATGAAACAAAGCGTCCAGAATTAAGAACTTTAAAGCCAATTGCAGATGTCTTGGCAATTCCTTATGAAGAAATCATAGAGCGCTATATTGATGTTGAGCACAGAATTGAATTTTTGGATAGCCTATTATCCGAAGCAATAGAAATGAGAAATTTGTTTTTAATAGCTAAATTAGCCAACAAAATTCTTGAGAATCCCCAAGAAGATACATATACATTATTAGAACGGTTGTATGATCTTGCAGGTAACACAATAAGGAATGAGGTCAAATTAAAGCTATATAGCGTTATTATTGAGTACGCTAGATTACGTGGGGAACCAAAATATATAGCAAAGGGTTTGTTACAAAAATATCTTATTGAAAGAAAAGATCTAAAAAAAATGGAGGATAGTTTTTCACTGGGTCAAGAAATTATACATTATAAAAGATTCTTGACTGAAGAAGAAAAAGCAATTTTTTATTTTCGTATGGCGCTACAAGCATTTGCCATTAAGAAATACCATGAAAGCATCGAACTGGCTGAAGCAGGTCTTAATGAAGACAAATCCAGCAATGAATTAAAGGCTAGAGCCTATTTAGCAATGATTAACTCTCTTTTATTATTAGGGAAATATGATGAGGTTGAACATCATTTAAATATTTTCGAAAATTTTGAATACAACTTCGTTCCAGATGCCACCAAAATCACACGTGGCATTGTAAAAGCTAAAAAGAAAGAGCATGATGTAGCTATTCCAATGTTAAAAGAGTGTCTAGATGAGGTTAGTAAGGAACTTAAAATTCATGTGGCGAATGAATTATTTGATGTATATTTTCAAATGAGTGACATGAACTCTATTGCAGAATTGCTGACCCTAGAACAGGAATGTATAATTAGCAATCCTCAAACACCATTTCAGTTCATATCGATGGGGATATTTTATCAATACAAAGGAAATTTTATGATTGAAACTGGATTTCCTGAGCAAGGAAAAGAATGCTATCTGTTGAGTTTAAGTTCTTTTGGGAAGGTGAGCGCATATCAAGAAATGTCAATATGCATGAAAGATGTTTTTTCCCATTTTACCAAAAAGTCAATGTCGTTTGATTTGGAATATATAAAACAATTAGATGAGGTGTATAATAATATTACGAACATAAATTGTAATTAAAGGAGGAATATAGAATGAGGAAGATGCTAACTGTGGCGGTATTATGCTTATCATTAATTGTTGTTGCGGATTCATTACCTTTAAACAAAACAGAAGACACTCTAAATGTCATCGCATTAAAAAGTACTCCGTATGTAGTTGATCCGGGATATTAAATCAATTATTTCTCTTCAATGGCGCTGTTAATCCAGCGTTCTTTTTTTTATGTTCAAAAAATGTAAATTGTTGTTGAAATTTTAAGTACGTTCTACATTTTCAGTACAGAGAGGTAATTTATAGTACATATGGTAAAATAATACTCAGGAGGAAGAAAGGAGGTGTGAACTTCGATCTAAACGACTTAACAACTAAAAGGAGCGTTCCCGTTAGTTTGCAGACAATCGGAACGCCCCACCTTGAGCAACAAAAAATGTTACTCAAGAACATTTTACCACTCACTTACAGAATATGAAAACAGAAAATCTTCAACTAGAAAATGATTACAAAGGCTTATAGAAATCCTCCGCAAAGAATTAGAGATGTTGTATTTCAAAAAAGGCTCATTTTTACACCCAACTGTAATACAAATGAGCCAACAACTAGATAAATACATTGTAATGTTTGAGAAGATTAGACGCTAGTTGGTCGATATGAATAGGCTGTACGGAAAACTTTACTAAACCTAGTAGGGAGGAATAATTATAAAGTCGTTTTTAAGCTATTCATTGAAGACCTTTTGCTGTATTAATCTGGCCGATTTTCGGATGATGAGGGGTAGTTAGATTCATCTATTGGATGTTTACTACCATGCTTATCCCTTTTTGTTAAACTGATTGAATCCATCAAAGGAAATAATGCAATCCCAACGACAAGTAAAACAATACCAATGCCAAAGTACAAAAGGTTCATCTCGTTCCCTCCCATTTCATATTTGAATATTAAGGAGCTGAAAAAATGAAGCGATTTTTAGCCTTGACTTCCATTTTAGCATTGTCCATTATTGGCACAAGTCCTGTCTATGCCGATGAAACTTATGTTTCAAAATTAAAACCGGACCTTGGAGCCACATACACATATTATCAAGATGTAGAAGATGGTTCTCCAGATTATTTGAACGGTTATGAAACTTTCTCTTTTAGACATTATGATACCATAAAAAGAATAAGCAAAGATACGATTGAATTCCAAAGAGCTGATTTTACAAAAGCTAAGGCTTCAGATGATGGTGTCGCTTATGGAATTTATCTGGTTGTTGACAGTGCAGGCGGTGGGGAAAATACCACTACTTATAATGATATTTTTTGTGACGGCTTAACCAGTGGAAACAAAAAATTCGATACAGGTGTCAAGCTAAAAACAACCTCAAGAGCGCTTGCGTATACAGAATCAAGAGTATTTGCACATGCAAATGGTTGTGGAGCTGGTGACTCATATTTTGTTCGAAATAAATACGTTTATCAACCTTAATAAAACATCCAAATAAGGAGAACATTCTATGAAAAAACACTTTGCTGGTGCATTATTAACCTTAGCTTTTTTGAGTATAGGTTTTTCTGTCTCAGCCAATGTTGAGAACAAATCAGTACAAGGATACAAAATAAGAAGTGAAGAACCATCTAAGGTAGTCACATTGCAAACTGTTCAAAACGATTTAGGTTTTATTATGCCTAAATATGTACCAGAGAGTCTTACCTTGAATTCTGTCGTACAGAATGACCCCCCTAGAGAAATTACAGCTAGTGAATTGCAAAATAGACTTAAAACATACGATATTTTTTATTCTGGTTCATGCGAAAAAGGAAAGGTATGTAACTCTCTATATATGATTGTTACAGAAGGAAATATGCATATTGGTGGAGCCGTTAAAGAAACTGAGATTAATGGCTCAAAGGCTGAAATTCAAGAAAATGAAAACGTCATTAACTTATCATGGAAGTATAAAGGTCTAACATACTGGGTACTGGCTAAAAAATCAGAAACATTAACACGTGAAGAAGTTTTAAAATTCGCTAATTCTATCGCAGAGTAAAGCCTAAACGTCCGAGTGGAATTCGTGCTCCAACACAATTGCTGGAGATGCCTAACAATGGGAATGTAATTTTCTGCTTACTACAGAGAATAGAATTCAACTGTTTAATGTTAATCAGATGTGATATGGGGTGACTCTTATCAAGAAATTGACTTCGAAGAACTCAGCAAAGATATTACACAAACAGAAATTAAAATACGATTGGTCTACACAGCGACTTGAGCTGAAGGAAGCAGCTAAAAAAATTTTTAACAAATAAGAAAGGTGATAAATAGTGAAAAAAAGTTTCGCGCTACTAACTGCACTAGCAATATTGACCTCATCTACTACTGCACTAGCTGCAACATGGCCTGTTCCCGATTCTACTAGGGTGACACAAAAATATTCAAAAACTCATAAGGGAATCGATATTGGCGCTAAAAAAGCAGGAAGAGCTGGAGATTCAGTAGTTTCAGTTTTTGATGGTAAAGTTGTATTTTCTGGATACCATCAAAGCAAGAAAGGTAAAAAAAGTAGCTATGGATATTTGGTGATAATTAACCACACTGTCGATAAAAAAAATGTACAAACTTGGTACGCTCACCTAAATACAGAGCCACTAGTTTCAAATGATGAGAAAGTTTATGAAGGAGAACAGATCGGAGAAATGGGGGAAACAGGAGGTGCCGATGGTGTTCACTTGCATTTCGAAACAAGAAATGGTACAAAATATGATTTTGGAAATTCAACATTTGACCCATTGACATATTTCCCTAAAATTAAAACCTTCAAAACTCAGTTGCAAGAATTCGATATAGACAATTTAGAGACAGACATGCTACCCCCTGAGTTAACTAATGAAGATTCCATTTTTTATAGTATTGAAGAAATTCGTGCAATGACACCTGAAAAACGTACAGAATTAGGTATACCTTTGGAATAAATTGACAAATACTTATCCCCCCTTTATAATGAGGGGGGATTGTGCTTTTCAAATAAAAAATGAACACAGAATGGAGAGTTTGGTGATGAAAAAAGTTTATCTTTTCTTGCTGATTTCCATCCTAGCTATCACTTCAATTTCATCTTGGAGTCCAACCAAAGCTGAAGCAGTAAAAGCCAGTGTTGCCGCCTCCAAAAATGATAAACTAACAAAAGAAAATATAACTTTCATATCATCTCTTTTAGAAAACTCTGCGCCTGATGTACTGACTGATAAAGTACTAACCAGTAAAGGTGATATACCTAAATTACTATGGTTTGATAAATTACAAACATGGACGGGGGATTTTATATCACTCTCAAGGTCAAAACGATTCATTGATGGCAACTCAAAAGAAGTTATCATTTCAAACTTAAAAAAATACTATACCCCCTCTAAAGCAGAAGAAATCTTTGCCTTTTTCTTTAAGAAGAGAGATAACGGTACTTATGAATGCGTTGAGACAGAAGGATTCTCATCAAGTATGCAAGGTATTGTGGAAGGCCTAAAAGTAACTATCCAAAAGAAGACTTCTACAAATATTATTGTTTTATTCGAAGGCATTGGATATGACTCCTTAAACTTTAAAAAGGTATTAAAACGCACAACAAAGGTACAATTCAACCTTGTCAAAAATAAGAATCAATATCTTATTGACGATATGATTGACCTTGATTAAGTTTAATCAAAGCTTAATTGCTCAAATTTAAACAGCTATAAACAATCAAAATATTGGTATTGGAGATTGAATTTTTGCCAATATGTGTTATGCTATGGTTAATATACTGACATGGGTATAAAAAGACCGCAGGTGTTGGTAGCACCCACGGTTTGTACAAAGACTATCCCTTCAAAGGGGTGGCTCGTTTGCAGGATGAAGTAGATCATTGAGTTGTCTGGCTCAAGGGTGATCTACTTCTTTTTTTGGTTCCACCCTATAAAATAAATACATAGCCAGCATCTGCATCATATTTTAAATTCCGCACCGTAATCCTCGCATGTATGTCACTAATCCTTCTTACCCTTACTGTAACAGTAGCTGGAATTTGTACATCCCGATATCCTCTAACCTTGATTTCTGCATTTAAAAATCCTGAGTTAACTTGAATATTACAAGGGAAATCTCTAACATGTCGAACAAACATTTGGCTGGTAAAAAACTTCCTTGATGGAATTACAACTGAGCCACTGCGTGTATCACTTTCTCGCTGTCGAACAATTAATGAACATGTAAGATCACGATTTCTTTCCTTTTTCTCAATACTCAAGGTAGCTGGCAAACTCTTCACATAAGTAACTTTAATGTTTGCACGTAGCTGTTTATATCGTTCTTTTTTCTCAATGCTCAGATTAGAGAATAACTGTTGATGCTCAGCTACACGTACAGTTAATGAAGCATCTAACTGACTCATACGTGACTTTTTCTCAATTGTCATAGAACCTAGTAATGATGTGCCCTCTAATCGTCTTACAATAAGTTCAGCAGAAATTATAGATTCTCTGGATTTCTTCTCAATAGACATGAAAGCAGACATTACATTGCTTCTCTTGCCTACTACATCCATTGAGCAACTTAAATCGGTATCCACTGATTTTCTTAAGATAGATAGCTGTGCAGCTAAGTCTTTTGCTTTGTATTTGCTGTTTACATTAATGGAAGCAGCTAGGCTGTCTTCACCGTTAGCACGAATAGACAAAGTTGCTGGCAGCTTGCCGAAAGCTAAACTAGAAATGAGCTTATAAAACCCTACTTCTAATATAGGGGGAGTGGATGATTCTTTGGTCTGTAATTGAATAGTTGACTGCTCATTTTGTTCTTCTGCAAATAAAAAAACACCATGATTAGGTGTTTTACCTTCATACCATTCTTTAACTAACGTAAAGACATCAATTTCAATATAACCATCAGCATGAGTAATGTGCTTCTCAGCTATCTTTCTGCCTTGAGGTGGCTGATTGCTCCATGTTACGTCATGTTCTCGCCAATCATCAAGAATTTCAAACAAAGAAAGATTAATGGGTGAATCTAAGTATCCACAGTATAGTTTTAACTTGGCTCGTTTTAATTCTTTCTCTTTGATAGTTTAGATAAATCAAATTCAACCAATCCACGAAAGCGTTCTGAGTGAGTCCTGCCAATTAACATGCTAGGGTCTGACCCATAACTAAGAGTAGGGATACCGTTTTGTATTAAAATCAAATTCTGATAGATGAGTACCATCTACGTATTCAGCCAACCATATGAACTCCCTTTGTGGTACAGGAGAGTAGGGGATAATGTGAGATAACATTGTATTGACCGCCAAATAATTTTATAAGTGGAAACTAAAGGAAGAAATTTTAACATTCTTAGTCTTTGGTTAATAAAGCTATAAAGTTTTCTGTGATATAATCCGATACTAATCATAGTCACCTAAATCCTAGGTTTTATCTGAGCTATGCATGCTAATGGTAGCGCTACCATTAGCTGATTGGGAGACTAAAGAAGTTGCCATTTTGAACCAACTTTATTTCAAAATGAAGCAACACAATATCATCTAGAACAATGGATGGTTAAAAAATGAAAAACACGGAGGTATTATCATGAGAATCAATCACAACGTATCAGCACTAAACACACACCGTCAACTAGGTGTAAACACTGGCGCATCTGGTAAAAACCTGGAGAAATTGTCTTCTGGTCTTCGTATCAACCGTGCAGGTGATGACGCAGCAGGTCTAGCAATCTCCGAAAAAATGCGCGGTCAAATCCGCGGTCTAGAAATGGCTTCTAAAAATGCGCAAGACGGTATCTCTTTGATCCAAACAGCAGAGGGTGCCTTGACTGAAACACACAGCATCCTGCAACGTATGCGTGAACTAGCAGTTCAAGCATCTTCTGACACAAACGAAGGCGTGGACCGTCAAAAGCTTCAAGCAGAGGTTGACGAACTGTCTAAAGAAATCAAACGTATTTCTACAGACACAGAGTTCAACAACCAAAAAGTATTGGATGGATCTTTTGAAGACAAAACGTTCCATATCGGTGCTAACCAAGGACAAAACATCAAATTGAGCATTAATGATATGAGCAACACAGAGCTTGGTGTGAACGGACTAAAAAATGAAACAACACAAGCTGAACTTGGTGTTAAGATTACGAATCGTGATGGTGAATCAGACATCGTAATTGATGTTACTGCTAAAGCAACTGTTGAAATCAAGGAAACTACTGCATCCATTGATAAAGATGGAAAAGTCAAATTAACTTTAGCACAAAAAGATGATGGTACAGTTACAGCTACGAAAGCAGATGTATTGGAAGCATTAAAGAAAGCTGGGTTAGAAGTTAATGATGACGGTAGTACTGCTACTGATGTAATTGCAGCCGCTGCTTATGGAAAATCGTATACATTCGCAAAAGCAGATGCAACGAACCCAGCTCAGGTTGATGATACAAAAGGTGTTAACATCTCCACTCAAAAAGCAGCAGACAAAGCAATCACAACCATCAACAACGCTCTAAACAAAGTATCCGAAGAGCGCTCTAAACTAGGTGCAAACCAAAACCGTCTAGAGCACACAATCAACAACTTGGGAGCAACTGCTGAGAACTTGACAGCCGCAGAATCCCGCATCCGTGACGTTGATATGGCAAAAGAAATGATGGACTTCACGAAAAACAACATTCTTACTCAAGCAGCTCAAGCCATGCTTGCACAAGCTAACCAACAGCCTCAAGGCGTACTTCAATTACTTCGTTAATTTAACATTAGAATAATGGGAAATGAGAAAAGACCTGACTAAAGAGTTGGGTCTTTTCTGCATCCCAACCAATCAAATAAAATATCTTTTTTATTAGGTGAACGTATAAGAAACTCGAATATTAAAATTAAAATTACCAGCAGGGGCATTTAATGGTGGATTGGCTTGAAGAATAAATTCAGCAAAATTTGCTTTTGAATTCTCTTTAGTCCCATCTTTTACAGCTCCAGCAATAGTACCGTCCTCCTGACCACTAGCCTTGATTTTTTTAGTTGATTGATTACCGCCAATTGCAGTGAAATTAACCTCGGACATGGATACAACCATAGTAGAAACCCATTTGCCTGTAACAACTGGACTATTAGAACCACCCTGTGTATCTACTGTAGTAAGAGTACAGTCATTCATATCTGAAACAGCCGATGTGCCACCTCTGTTATTCCAAAGCAGCACTCCTAACTGTGCAGAAGTATCTCCTGCATTATAGTTCCTATCTTCCAACCGCCTTTTGCAGCTAAATCTAGTGTATTGTCCTGTGAATACCGACTAATTAATGGTACTGCCATATATGTAAACCTCCATTTAAAATTTTATAAAACCGCATCAATTTGTATTGATATGCCTTCCTGTAGGGGATCAAATTTATCAACCTCTACAAATAAACGTAATACACCGTCTTTTTTTATCTCGCTTATCAATAAAGGAGGAATAAAAGCTGAATAATGACCTGCTTTAAATTGAATAGGTGAATCCGTTAATTTCTCCCATTCACAATGAGTACCGAAGTCAGTACCTGAAATTTTTTCAATAAATATATGAGTAGGGGAGGCACTAGAAGGCTTATTGCATATTGCTTTAATAGATTTAATCTTACAGTTGAAAGGTACGGAGGTAATAACTTTTTGAACCCCATCCATTGTAAATGTAGGAATAACAAAATGAATTGATCTGTATTGAAGTTTATTATGCATTAAATTAAAATCGTCTGAAGACATAAGACCATCTATTTTTTCACTTACTAATGGGATAGAACCTCTGGTATAGTTATCAATCTCTTTCCAAATCCATCACCTTCATAACGATATCGACTACCTGTACTCAAAACCATTGTTGTAGAACCGATTTCAGGATTAGGGTAGGCTAAAGCAATATCCTCATATTTATCAACTGGTTTTAACCAGATTAGGCGAGTAGTCATAGCAGCTTTATAGGCTAAATCAGCTTTTTCATCAACATTATTACTAGCTTTAATTGCTTTATCTGAGGCTGATAATGCCATTTCGGTTGCCTGATTAGCACGACTGGTAGCAATAAAAGCACCTTCGGCAGCCATCGTAGCATTTTTGGCGGCTTCAAGAGCTTTTTCAATAGAATCTCCGACTTCAATTATCTTAATTAGAGCTGTATCAATAATATGCTGTAAATTTTCCACTACATCATTATTTGGATTATGAGCATAGATACGTGATGCAGGATATTGAATCAACCCACGACCTTTATAGGAAACGGAAACAGTTTTGTGTTCTTGAGATGGATGAAAGGTAATGAAACCATTGTAGTAAGTAACAATAAAATCATTTTCTAGAGGAATTGGTCTGGAGTCAGGTTTGCGTTAGTTTATCTCCGAATATCCGTATATTTCTACCCGATGGAATCAATGATAATGGAACTCCCATATATTTAAACCTTTTGTTTTCCTCATTAAAATTATCTTTTGCCCGCATTGCATTTTTAAAACTAGAAGTATCTTGAATTCTTCTCTAATTTCATAGAATCTCGAATTATTTAATAGCTTTTCAGCTTGGACATAGTCTTTATTAGATATTAGTTTATAAATATCTTCAAGTTCACTGTTAGCAATTTCCTCTTCATTATTTTGAGAATTAATTTTGTTGTTTGCGTTATCTTGATCCACAAGAAGGTTCTGATTGAGCATTACTACAAGCATTTAGACTTAAAGCTAAAAAGAATACTAACAAATATTTTCTCATGGAATAACTCCTTTACATTTTAACACATAAAACTTACCGTTACGAAAAGCATTTGTGTATGATCGCGGATTGATATAAGAAGGGATAACTCACGATAATTTACTTTAATATTTAGTGAATAAAAAAATATTTGATAAAACTATAAAGTTTTCTGTGATATATCCGATATTAATAATAGTCGCCTAAATCATGGATATTTTCTGGGCAAAATGATGCTAAGAAAGGTGTAATTATCCAGGATTTGGTTGCCTAGCAATCTTGAAACGATCCCATTTCAGAATAGTGCAACATTACATAATCTTGAGCAAATGGATGGTTCAAGAAGTAAAAAACACGGAGGTAACAAATCATGAGAATCAATCACAACGTATCAGCACTAAACACACACCGCCAACTAGGTGTAAACACTGGCGCATCAGGTAAAAACTTGGAGAAATTGTCTTCTGGTCTTCGCATCAACCGTGCAGGTGATGACGCAGCAGGTCTAGCAATCTCCGAAAAAATGCGCGGTCAAATCCGCGGTCTAGAAATGGCTTCTAAAAACGCACAAGACGGTATCTCCTTGATCCAAACAGCAGAGGGTGCCCTAACTGAAACACACAGCATCCTGCAACGTATGCGTGAACTAGCAGTTCAAGCATCTTCTGACACAAACGAAGGTGTTGACCGTCAAAAGCTTCAAGCAGAGGTTGATGAGTTGTCTAAAGAAATCAAACGTATTTCTACAGACACAGAGTTCAACAACCAAAAAGTATTGGATGGATCTTTTGAGAACAAAACGTTCCATATCGGTGCTAACCAAGGGCAAAACATTAAATTAAGCATTAACAACATGAGTAACAAAGAGCTAGGTGTAAATGGCCTGGCTAAAGAAACAACGGCGGGCGATATCACATTTACTAACAGAAGCGGCGATGAGGATTTCAAAGTTGAGTTTGCAATTGGAGCGAAAGGCTCTGGTACATCTGCTAAAGTAGATAAGGATGGAAAAGTAACTGTAACCTTAGCATCTGCAGACGGTACAAATACAACAGCAAAATTTGATGATGTATTAGGAGCTTTGAAGGCCGTAGGAGTTGAATCGAAGCTTGGCGCTGGTAAAAAAGGAAGCGATACTGCCGCTAAATTAGCAGAAACAACTATTGCTAAAGCTGCTGCTACAGATGTTGATGACACAAGAGGTGTTAACATCTCCACTCAAAAAGCTGCGGATAAAGCAATCACAACGATTAACAATGCTCTTAACAAAGTATCGGAAGAGCGCTCTAAACTAGGTGCGAACCAAAACCGTCTAGAGCACACAATCAATAACCTAGGAACAACTGCTGAGAACCTAACAGCCGCAGAATCCCGTATCCGTGACGTTGATATGGCAAAAGAAATGATGGACTTCACGAAAAACAATATCCTGACTCAAGCAGCTCAAGCTATGCTTGCCCAGGCTAACCAACAGCCTCAAAGCGTGCTTCAATTGCTTCGTTAATGTATTGAGGATTATTTATCGAAAAGACCTGACGAATCAGTTAGGTCTTTTTTTCATTTAAAATGAAGCGATTAATAGGTAATGTGTAGGCTATTACATAGAAGAGTAAAATTCTCGATCAAAAGGTAAAACGATACAAAAAAAATTGATTTAAAAAATATTATATATAACAATAAAGTTTCAAATCATATATCCGATATTAATAATAGTCGCTCAAATCATGTATTTTTTCTTTTGCATGTATGGATGTTGAGGGTAGCGCTACTATGGTATTTGGGACGACGTAAGCGCCATTTTGAACAATTCGATTTCAAAATAAAGCAACACAATATCATCTTGAACAAAATGGATGGTTCAAGAAGTAAAAAACACGGAGGTAAGAATCATGAGAATCAATCACAACGTATCAGCACTAAACACACACCGCCAACTAGGTGTAAACACTGGGGCATCTGGTAAAAACTTGGAGAAATTGTCTTCTGGTCTTCGCATCAACCGTGCAGGTGATGACGCAGCAGGTCTAGCAATCTCCGAAAAAATGCGCGGCCAAATCCGCGGTCTAGAAATGGCTTCTAAAAACGCACAAGACGGTATCTCCTTGATCCAAACAGCAGAGGGTGCCCTAACTGAAACACACAGCATCCTGCAACGTATGCGCGAACTAGCAGTTCAAGCATCTTCTGACACCAATGAAGGTGTTGACCGTCAAAAGCTTCAAGCAGAGGTTGATGAATTGTCCAAAGAAATCAACCGTATTTCTACAGACACAGAATTCAACAACCAAAAAGTATTGGATGGATCTTTTGAAAACAAAACATTCCATATCGGTGCTAACCAAGGACAAAATATTAAGCTGAGCATTAATGATATGAGCAATGAGAAGCTTGGTGTGAATGGATTGAAAAAAGAATCTAATGTTCTTGGTGGGGATATTATTGTCAATAATAAAGGCGATAAATTTGAAATCACATATTCTATCAATGGTGCAGATAAACCAGCAGTAGATAAAACAACTGCCAAGGTAGATAAAGATGGGAATGTAACTGTTACACTAGCCCAAAAAGAAGGAAAAGGTGCCGTAGGTGACATCAATGCAACAAAAGCAGATGTTTTGAACGCACTTAAGGAAGCAGGGATCGATGCTACAGCAAAAGCTGGTGTGGATTTAAGCACAAAAGCGCTAACTGGTAAAACTGCTCCTACCAAAGACACCATTGCAGTAGCGAGTGAGGTAGATAATACAAGAGGCGTTAACATCTCCACTCAAAAAGCAGCAGACAAAGCGATCACAACCATCAACAACGCTCTGAACAAAGTATCCGAAGAGCGCTCTAAACTAGGTGCGAACCAAAACCGTCTAGAGCACACTATCAACAACTTGGGAGCAACTGCAGAGAACCTAACAGCTGCTGAATCCCGTATCCGCGACGTTGATATGGCAAAAGAAATGATGGACTTCACGAAAAACAACATTCTTACTCAAGCAGCTCAAGCAATGCTTGCACAAGCTAACCAACAGCCTCAAGGCGTGCTTCAATTACTTCGTTAATCTAACGATGATAGTGATAGAAAGGACCTAACGAATCAGTTAGGTCTTTCCTTTTTGCATAAAAGGGTAGTTCTTAATAAAAGAGGGAAATAAGATATTAAATTATCTAAGGTTATTTCTTTGGAAGAAGAGATAATACGAACCGAACTAGTTAGATGTGCCTTTTTCTCCGGGAGATATCAAAGCATATCCAACACTTTGGATGCTGTAAATTGCAATGAATCATAAGTAAGTCCTATAATTGATATTTCTATTTTTTACGTTTTTGAGTCAAGTATTAATTGATTTTAAACCTAAATGCTTTGCTTAGATTGATTATAAAAACGAACCCACTTTCTACTAAAATAAAACCTCTCAACGTTACGTTGGAAAAATTTGAATAAAAAAACTTTTAATGAACTGTAAAATTTTATGATGAATATCCGATACTAATAATAGTCACCTAAATCTTGGTTTTTTATCTGAGCCATGCATGCCAAGGGTAGCGCTACTTTTAGCCGATTAGGGGACTAAACAGTTGCCATTTTGAAACAATTCGATTTCAAAATAAAGCAACACAATATCATCTTGAACAAATGGATGGTTCAAGAAATGAAAAACACGGAGGTAACAAATCATGAGAATCAATCACAACGTATCAGCACTAAACACACACCGCCAACTAGGTGTAAACACTAGCGCATCAGGTAAAAACCTGGAGAAATTGTCGTCTGGTCTTCGCATTAACCGTGCAGGTGATGACGCAGCAGGTCTAGCAATTTCTGAGAAAATGCGCGGCCAAATCCGCGGTCTAGAAATGGCTTCTAAAAATGCGCAAGACGGTATCTCCTTGATCCAAACTGCTGAGGGTGCATTAACTGAAACACACAGCATCCTGCAACGTATGCGTGAACTAGCAGTTCAAGCATCTTCTGACACTAACGAAGGCGTAGACCGTCAAAAGCTTCAAGCAGAGGTTGACGAATTGTCCAAAGAAATCAAACGCATTTCTACAGACACAGAGTTCAACAACCAAAAAGTATTGGACGGATCTTTCGAAGACAAAACGTTCCATATCGGTGCTAACCAAGGACAAAACATCAAATTGAGCATAAATGATATGAGCAATGAAAAACTAGGTGTAACTGGGTTTAAATCAAAAGAAACAGTTATTGATACAGATATTAAAATCGGAAATACTTCTACAGATGCCTTTACAATTGAAGTAAAAGCATCCTCAACAAAAGGTAACGATGAAGTAAAAGAAACAACGGCAAAAATTGATAAAGATGGTAACGTAGTTGTAACTTTAAAACAAGAAGCATCAAAAGCTACAGATGCCACTGCAGGTAAAATTACTGCAACAAAACAAGAAGTGGTAGATGCTCTTAAGAAGATTGGTATCGAAGCTTCTGTTGAAACTGCAAAAGCAGGGGATGCTGCGAAGGTTGTTGCTGCTGCAGCAGGAAAAATCGCTGCTGCTACAGACAAAGATGACCAAAAAGGTGTTAACATCTCCACTCAAAAAGCAGCAGACAAAGCAATCACAACCATCAACAACGCTCTTAACAAAGTATCCGAAGAGCGCTCTAAACTAGGTGCGAACCAAAACCGTCTAGAGCACACAATCAACAACTTGGGAGCAACTGCTGAGAACTTGACAGCTGCTGAATCTCGTATCCGTGACGTTGATATGGCAAAAGAAATGATGGACTTCACGAAAAACAACATTCTTACTCAAGCAGCTCAAGCAATGCTTGCACAAGCTAACCAACAGCCTCAAGGCGTGCTTCAATTACTTCGTTAATCTAACGATGATAATGATGAGAAAAGACCTAACGAATCAGTTAGGTCTTTTCTTTTTTGTATTAATTTTGTATCAATATGGAGGTCATAAATCAGGTGAACAAGTAAAATAAGAAAAGAACTAACAGAAGAATTTTTGCTGCCTACAATATGTATAAAGATTTTGATAAGTAGCAAAAGCATTGAAGGGAATAGGGGCTACAGCTGTTTTCTTATAGTAGAATACGAGGGGAAACAGAAATATTTGTAAAAGTGACTGGGGAATAAGCAGGATAATTTCGCTACAAAAATATATAATATTTATGGTTTATTTATATTGATTTTACTTAATAATTTTTAAATTGTAAAAATATGGTAAATATTGTAATATGTACATGTATCAAAAATACTATATTTAAAGGAGTGCAAGTCATGAAAAAATTAATCGCTTCTTTAGGTGCAGTAGCAATTTTAACCTCAGCAGTACCAGTATTTGCATCAGGAACAATAGAGCCTGCCTCTATCAAAACGAATGTAAGTAAGCCAATGTTATATGAGGAAAAAACACATTCAATTTGGAGATGGGATGTTTCTGGGGTAGATGTCTATTACGTAAAAGCAGGTCAAACTTTAACAATAAATGCAAACAACCCTTCCATAAAGGTAAAAGTATGGGATACAAATGGTAATAACTATATTGGAGATCGGAATATTAAAAACTCGGGTAGAACAGGAGCACAGAATGTTACTGTATCAAGGGATACAACCTTATGTATAGAGTATTATAATCCCTTAAGCCAAGAAGTAAAAATTGTAGCATCATACAATATAAGATAGTCATTTCTAATAAAAGAGCGATTGCTGGAGCACCTCCGCCTCGCTCTTTTTTATTCCATTGAACTTCCTAACTATGCATCTATTGGCTAAATAAATATTTGAGAGGTGGTGAAAAGCGGAGAAATGAAGGAAGAATCAACCAAGCAACCAAGACATTCGATCTACTTTTCTCATTGAGCAGTAGACAAACGTGCTCTTCAGGGTGACAAGCATTAACAACCTTATACCGGGCCTAAAAAATCAACCACTGGCAAAAATGGGGCGTTTATAAAAAATCAACCCTAGAAGTACAAACGATTACGAGCTGTTCGTACCCCTTAAATTCCGTAATATACTGGCAAACCAATAAGTCTTTCTCTATTTATCCAATTAAACTAAAACAAGTAAAAGCAATGCAGATATAACCGGCTTCAGCCGTCACATAGTCGATTATTTATTGTACTAGTTGACAACGTAAAAAAAATAAGGTATGCTTCATATATCTTAAATTTAAGATATTAAAAAATGAGACATGCTGAATTATTTTTTGTAAAAGGTAAGATAAAATAATCAAGGAAAGGAGAGAACAAAATGCAGGATAAACAGGGAAAGCAAACGGACATGATTACGGATGTTAATAAAGCGCAAGAGCAATCTCTCCATTTGTTCGTTGTCTTATCTCGCGCCTTTAACTGGACGTCTGCTCATGTTCAGAAAGATATTCGACAATATGGATTGAATCCGACTGAATTTGGCGTCCTAGAATTGTTATTTCACAAAGGCAGGCAGCCTCTGCAGCAAATTGGAGACAAGATTTTAATCTCTAGCGGAAATATTACTTATGTGGTTGATAAGCTGGAAAAAAAAGGTTATTTGCTTCGCAAGCCCTGTCCGAATGATCGACGCGTGATCTATGCGGAATTAACCCAAGAAGGAGAGCAATTTCTCCAAGATATTTTTCCGAAGCATCGAGAAAAGCTAGCAGAAGCACTGAGTGGACTGTCTCCTGAAGAAAAAGAGATTACCATCACCTTGTTAAAAAAGCTTGGGAAGTCAGCCCAAATGAATTTTGTAGATAAGTAGCTGAAAACAGATGCGATAATAAAAAGAAACATATTATCCATCTTTTTCATATATCTTTAATTAAAGATACTCAAAATAAAACATATTCCTGAGGAGGAAAAAGAAAATGAATGCAGGACTTTTACTTATTCGATTAGTTGTGGGACTTTTATTTATTGGTCATGGTACACAGAAATTATTTGGATGGTTCGGCGGGCATGGCTTAAAGGGAACAGCTGGTTGGTTAGAATCAATCGGTGTGAAACCCGGCTTGTTAATGGCTTTCATGGCAGGAGCCAGTGAGATTGTTGGAGGATTGCTCTTTGCCTCCGGTGTGTTTACTTGGGTAGGAGGAGCACTGATCGCTTTTACTATGCTGATCGCTATTTTTACTGTACATGGAAAAAATGGATTGTGGATTACTCAGAACGGTATGGAATACAATCTGGTATTGCTAGCGGTAGCTATCGGTGTTGCGCTGATTGGTCCAGGTGCATATGTTTTATTTGCATAAGTATCTGCATAAGGACTTACCTGAAAAGAAAGGTATCCAGATTTACGCACTCTATTGTATGATAATGAGGATACGTAACATGCTTCGATAAATAGGTCTTACTAAGAGTAATTAAACAAGAATCAACAAAGTAAAGCAGAATGAATTAGGTACAAAAAGCAGGGGGAGCGAGTAAGTGTAGAGAATTGCTTTTTCTCCTCCCCTGTAACAATTACGATACATACAATGAGATGAGGGAGTTTACATGAGTGAATTTACAAGACTAGTGAAAAGTCGACGTTCCGCAAATAATTTCATTGAAGGGGTAGAAATTACCCGATCCGAGCTTGAAGAGATCTTTACTTTGGCTAAATATGCTCCTTCTGCTTTTAATCTTCAGCATACACATTATCTTGTCGTAACGGATCCAGTCTTGAAAGAAAAAATTTACGAATCCTGCAAGCAGTATAAGGTGCATTCAGCTTCAGCTGTCATTTTGGTGTTGGGCAATCGTTACGCTTATCAAGCAGTGGAAAAAATAAACGAGGGTATGCATCATCTCGGAATTTTGAGTAAACAAGAGCTGGATCGTACCGTTGAGACGGTTACAGGGATATATGAGGGTAATGGTGAATCCTTTATGAAGGAAGAGGCCATTCGTAATGCAAGCCTTTCTGCAATGCTATTTATGCTATCTGCGAAAGATAAAGGCTGGGATACGTGCCCGATGATTGGATTTGATCCAGATGCTATTAAGGAAATTTTAGAAATTCCTGATGGATACGAAACAGTCATGATGATTACTATCGGAAAAGAAAAGCTCTCAAGCCAACGTCCACGCGGCTATCGCAAGCCGAACGGAGAGTTTGTAAGCTACAACGGTATGTGATTTTTATGAAAACATTGCTAAAGCTGTTAATGGGACATGCTGCGGCAATGTTTTTTTACTGTAGAGAAAGTGGCGCTTTTGGGAGATGAGCCTGATCCTAGATGCATCCTCTTTTAAGCCTTTCTAGGAAAAGTATTCCAGCTCCTGAGCCGAATTATAGAAGGGCTTTAATTTCATATAGCGTAAACTTGGAATAACGAATATAATTTGTTTTAGGTAAACTTTTTGTCCTACTTTCAAATTAAGGATATAAAGTGAATATTTCCATAAGGAAAAACTACATATGGTAGTGGAATGGGTGTATTTGTTTCATAACGAATACTTAAAAGGGAAGCCGGTGTAAATCCGGCACGGTCCCGCCGCTGTAAGGGGGAGTCTTATGCAAACATGTCACTGGATCATATCTGGGAAGACGCATGGAGATGATGAACCCAAGTCAGAAGACCTGCCTATTCTAGAAATGCTGTTAGACCTACGGGGAGATAGGGAGGTGTTTGAATGCTGAAAGACCGATGGGATGTATTTATAAACGATAGGCATTTCTGACCTTTTTAATCTGGTTGGCAATGTTTTTTTGTTTTTTAACATTTTTGGAATAATTAAATTATATAAAAGGTGATAAAAATGTTTTCGAAACGGTCTGCATTTATCACTTCTTTTGTTGGACTAGTAGCGATGCTGACAATCATTATCGCTGGCTGTGGCAACACAACAAAAGAAGGAGAAAATAGAACAAATCCAGATAGTTCAAAAGTTCTTACGTTTTCCTGGTCGGGAGATATTGGAGACGTAAATCCTCATACCTATTTTCCGAATCAATGGTTCTCACAAGCTATGGTATATGAATCTCTAGTTTACTACGGTGAAGGCGGGGAGCTTAAACCATGGCTGGCCCAAAGCTGGGAAGTATCGAAGGATGGGAAAGAATACGTGTTTCATCTAAGAAAAGATGTTACATTTTCGGATGGATCGCCGTTTAATGCTGCAATCGTGAAGAAAAACTTCGATACGGTTTTAGCTAATGCTCCTCAACATGAATGGATGGAACTAATTAATCAAATTAAAAGTACTGAGGCAGTGGACGATTTTACGTTTAAATTAATTTTGAACAAGCCATATTACCCAACTTTACAGGAGCTTACGTACATCAGACCTTTACGATTTGTAGGAGAAGCTGCCTTTCCTGACAGCCAAAACACATTTAAAGACGGGCTCAAGTCACCGATTGGGACAGGTCCATGGGTACTAAGCGAATATAGGAAAAATGAAAGGGCTGTCTTTACAAGAAACGAGAAGTACTGGGGAGAGAAACCGAAAGTCGATAAGGTGATTGTTAAAGTCATACCTGACGGTGAATCTAGAGTGCTAGCTTTTGAGAAAAAGGACATCGATCTGATTTTTGGAAACGGAGTCATAAGCCAGGATTCGTTCCGGTTTCTGAAGGAATCGGGAAAATATGAAACCAAATTATCAGAACCTACGGCTACAAGGGCGTTACTCTTTAATACGAACAGAGAAGTTCTAAAAGAGCGTAAATTACGTCTTGCTATCCAGCATGCCTTTGATAAGCAGGCTGTAATCGATCATATCTTTTACGGTACAGAAAGAAAAGCTGATACGTTATTTGCGCCTACCATTCCATATACGAAGATTAATGTAAAACCGTATGAACACGATGGAGAAAAAGCGAAGCAGTTATTGGATGAAGCGGGCTGGAAACAAGTAAATGGCAAACCATTTCGAGAAAAGGCCGGAAAAACGCTACAATTGGAGCTAATGTTTATTAGCTCAGACAACATTCAGAAGGCGATTGCAGAATATACCCAAGGTGAGTTTAGAAAATTAGGGATAGATATGAAGCTGACAAGTAAAGAAGAAGAGGATTTTTGGGCTACAGCCAATGAAGGAAGCTTTGATTTATTATTTACGGCAAGCTGGGGTGCCCCGTTTGATCCACATTCCTATTTATCTGCTATCACAACACCTTCGGAAGGCGGCAGTCCGGATTACAAAGCTCTATCAGGGCTGCCAGGCAAGAAAGAATTAGATAAAAAAATCAAGGAAGTATTGGTAAGTACAGATGAAGAGCACAGAAAGATGCTTTATACAGATATTTTAACTACATTGCACGAACAAGCTGCTTACTTACCAATATCTTATCAGTCTAATATAGCGGTCTATCATAAAAATATAAGCGGGGTTCATTTCTTGCCTCAAGAATACGAAGTGCCTTTCACTACCATTGATATGAAGTGAAGTGGGGTTATGTAAAAACGCGAAGGAGTAGTAAATGGGTTGGTTTATTGTTAAACGTCTCACAAGTTTACTGCCAATATTATTTGGAATTTCTCTGATCACTTTCATTCTGCTCCACTTAACCCCTGGGGATCCGGCCGCAGCTTACTTGAGGGCGTCACATATTCCTCCAACAGATGAGGCAGTGGCTTCCCTTCGAGCAGAGCTAGGGCTGGACAAGCCCCTGTATATCCAGTATGTAAATTGGCTAGGAAAAGTGGTTCAATTGGATTTAGGGATTTCTTATGTGTCGAAGAAATCTATATGGGATGAGATCATTCTCCATTTCTTCCCGACAATGCAACTCGCATCTGCTGCATTGCTCCTGATTATTTTTATTAGTTTACCTTTAGGAATGATTTCTGCCCTTTACAAGGGGAAATTAATTGATCAGGTTAGCAGGATGCTTGCCTTTGTAAGCGTCTCGATGCCTGCTTTTTGGCTCGGATTTCTATTCATCTATTTTTTATCGGTAAAGTTAGATTTATTTCCCGTATTAGGAAGAGGAACTTTTGCCCATCTTGTGCTTCCGGCCCTGACATTGGCTTTTCCTTATATAGGCACGTACATGCGCTTGCTTCGCACCAGTATGCTAGAAAATTTGAATGAGCCATTTGTCGTATATGCGAGAGCGAGAGGGCTGCGAGAAAGTCTAATTATTGGCAGACATGTGTTTAAAAAATCCTTATTGCCTGTGTTAACTGGACTTGGCATGAGCATTGGAAACATGCTAAGCGGAGCTGTTATTGTTGAGACCGTCTTTGCATGGCCCGGTATGGGCTCCTTGTTTGTCACTTCTATTTTACACCGTGATTATCCGATGATTCAGAGCTGTTTATTGTTTATGGGTGTGATCTTTGTCGTCTGCAATCTCCTTGTGGATATTGCATATGCTTTCCTGGATCCCCGGATAAAATGGGAAGGAGAGCAATAAGCGTGTTGAAAAAATTGAAGCATAAGCTACTGTCACAAAAGCTCATGATCATTTGCGGCATGATTATCATCCTCATGATACTATTGGCTCTGTTTGCTCCTTTTTTGTCTCCAAATGATCCGAATCTAGTTGATATCACTCAAAAGCTACAAGGCCCTTCCTCGAAGTTTCCGTTAGGGACAGATCATTTGGGCAGATGTATATGGTCTCGGCTGATCTATGGAACACGAACCTCACTGGGGACAGCTTTTTTTGTCATGGGATTTACCATGCTCATTAGTCTTCCAGTTGGTATTTTTGCAGGCTATCGAGGTGGTTGGATTGATTATCTGTTCATGCGAATCTGCGATATTTTCATGGCTTTTCCAAGCTTGCTTCTGTCATTAGCTTTGATTGGTATCCTCGGGCCCGGTCTGGGAAATATGATTTTTGCCATGGTGCTTGTCCAATGGGTGTTTTATGCTCGAATTATTCGGGGAATGGTTCTTAGTGTGAAGGAGCAACCCTTTATCTTAGCAGCAAAAGTGTGCGGAACACCAAAGTCGGTCATTGTGCTAAAGCATATCTTACCCACCATTATACCGCAGGTAATCGTTTTAGCTTTTATGGACATCGGAGGAATTGTTTTAGCTATTTCTGGTCTCTCATTTCTAGGCCTTGGCGTACAGCCGCCAGGAGCGGAGTGGGGAATGATGATCAATGACAGTAAGCCGTTTTTTAGAAACAACCCTTCCTTGATGCTGTATCCAGGGATGATGATCTTACTTGTCGTGATCGCTTTCAACCTGTTCGGAGAAGCCTTGAGGGATGCCTTAGACCTAAAAAGAAAATAGAAGGAAGGGATCAAAGGATGGCACAGCACCCCATTCTAACTGTTAACAATTTACATATAGTTGTATCAACACCGCATGGGGTGACTCAGACTGTCAATGAGGTAAGCTTTGAAATAGAGGCTGGAAAAGTGTTTGGGCTTGTCGGGGAAAGCGGCTCAGGTAAAACGATGACATGCATGTCTTTATTACATCTTTTACCTGAACAGGCAAAGGTGGCAGAAGGAAGTGTCACTTTTCGCAATAAAGATTTGTTAACCTGTTCAGAAGAAGAGGTAAGAAAAATACGGGGTAGCGAGATCGCTTTTATCATGCAAAATCCGATGACTGCCTTTAATCCTGTGCGTACCATTGGCAGACATTTTATTGAAACACTTGGAACTCATCTGCCTATTACCAAACGACAAGCAGAGAAAATCGCTTTGGAGCATCTGGAAAAAATGGACTTGCCAAATCCAGCGAATGTACTGAAACAATATCCATTTCAGCTAAGCGGCGGTATGCTCCAGCGTGTGATGATTGCAATCACGATGTCCTTACAGCCCTCGATTCTTATTGCGGACGAGCCGACGACTGCACTCGATGCGACTAATCAACTTCAAATTTTGAGGCAGTTGGATCAAATAAGAAAAGAATATGATACCGGTATTTTATTAGTTTCACACGATTTGGGAGTCATTGCTCAGCTAGCTGATGAAGTAGCTGTAATGTATGATGGGTATATTGTTGAAAAGGCGCCGGCTTCTACATTATTTAATCGCCCGATGCATCCCTACACCCGTGTCTTGTTACAAGCCAGACTTGGATTAACGAGCAGGAGGAGGAGGAAGGGTATTGACCGTGTTGGCGTGTCTTACCCTAAACCACTAAATAGAGAGGATATCTGCCCGTTTTTAGACCGATGCGAGAATGCAGACCACATCTGTGCAACGAAAAAGCCTGAATGGACAGAATATGAACAAGATCATCTGGTACGATGTGTAAAATTACGATAAAGGTGGCTGAATGAAGAGTGAGTCTGCTTGAGGTTACAAACATAAAGAAAACATATTCGCTAGGAAATTCCGTTTGGAGGAAGGGGAAGACGGTAGAAGCTGTTAAAGATGTCTCTTTCACTCTGGAAGAAGGGATATGTTTAGGACTTGTGGGAGAAAGCGGAGCAGGAAAGAGCACTCTTGGCAAAATTATTTTGGGACTTGAAAAACCTGATCAGGGAGAGGTCTGGTTTCAGGGAAAGGACCTTTATCGTTTAAAAGAAAAGGAATTAAGGGAGATTCGGCGAGATTTGCAGGTTGTCTTTCAGGATTGTTATAGCGCTGTAAATCCACGACTAACGATCAGAGAGATTATCGCTGAACCCTTACGAAATTACGAACAACGAACAGCTACTGAAGAAAGACAAAAAGTACAGGAGCTTTTGGAAATCGTAGGTTTAGATCCGGAAGATCTGTCTAAATACCCTCACCAGTTCAGCGGAGGGCAATTACAGAGAATCAATATCGCTAGAGCGATTGCACTAAAACCGAAGCTGATTATACTTGATGAGGCTGTAAGCGCTTTAGATGCTCTTACACAAGTACAAATTTTACATCTTTTAGCTGAATTAAAAGAAGAGTTTCAGCTTTCCTATCTGTTTATCTCTCATGACTTACAGGCGATCAATTACATCGCGGATTGTATAGGGGTCATGTATAAAGGCGAGATTGTTGAATGGTTAGGTGATATGGAGGAGCTTGGGCGATTAAAGCATCCTGTTTCCCAAAAAATCATGTCTTCTGCGTTATATCCATATCCAGGATTCTTTAAGCTTAAATCTTAGGTGTTTGCGAGGAAGGGACAGAAGCTGTTTAGCGATCTAGAAATCTAAGAGAGTTTCAGGGTAGTAAAAGTCAAATGTATCCTTTTATTTCATCGAGTGCACTATTAGGAAAAGGAGAGCAAGAATTTGCATACTATCCTTTTAAAACATTAGGTGGAAACTCTCTTTCATTCACCTAAGGCACACTTGTTATCAGTGGATTTTTAGGCCGTACTACTTGCTGTTCCTTCAAATGCTTCTGTGCTTTTGATCCATAGATTGTTTAATTCTCCAGCTTTGTCATAATACGTTTTGATTTGGGGGATTGTTGTTTTTGGTAGAAGATGGTCTGAAAGAGAAAGGTTCTATATGATGCTTTTTTGAAAATTAGAATATTCTGACTTTAATGCATTTCAGATTGCACAAGGTAAAGAATAGAGGGTTTTTAGCCAGGAGCATGGCAATCCAGCCATTTTATAATCATTTACTAGTTTTTTTACTAGTTTTGTAACACAAAAGTGTATGGGGCGAAAAGCTTTTCAAGAACGGGATGTTTCGATATACTGTTTTAGAGTTTGTAAGAAGGACGTGAACAAGATGAGTCAAGCAGATATACAATACCTTGCATTAGTGGAAGATATTTTAGAAAACGGATACTATGACAACAATCGCACAGGAATCCCTACAAAAAAACTATTTGGCAAGCTGTTAAGCTATGATTTGCAAAAGGAATTTCCGATTTTAACAACTAAATTTGTTGCCTTTAAAACAGCAGTTAAGGAATTGCTATGGATTTATAAGCATCAAAGCAATGATGTGAGACTCTTACAAGAGATGGGCGTACGTGTTTGGGATGAATGGGCCAAAGAGGACGGAACGATCGGGAAAGCATACGGTTATCAAGTTGCGAAACACAAACAGATAGACAAGCTAATTGATGGCCTAAAAAACGATCCTCAAGGGCGCCGCCATATTATTAGTTTATGGGATATGAATGATTTAGAAGAGATGGCCTTGCAGCCATGTGCTTTTCAAACCATGTGGGATGTTGCGGACGGTTATTTAAACTGCACTCTTGTGCAGCGTAGCGGTGATATGGGGCTAGGCATTCCGTTTAATACTACCCAGTATGCCGTGCTAATTCATATGATTGCGCAGGTCACAGGGCTGAAGCCAGGGAAATTCCAGCATTATATTAATAATGCACATATTTACGAAAATCATTTTGAAGGTTTGCGTACCCAATTAACTAGAGAGGCTTATCCTGCTCCTACCTTCTGGATTAACCCGGAGATTACCGATTTTTATGATTTTACACCTGATGATGTGAAATTAATCGACTATAAGCATCAGCCGAAAATTGCCATGGAGGTGGCTGTTTAGTGCTATCAAGCATTTTTGCAATAGGGCAGAACCGTGTTATTGGGAGAGATAACCAGCTTCCATGGCGATTACCAGAGGATCTCAAGTATTTTCGGCGCATTACCACTGGTCATGCTATCATCATGGGGCGTAAAACATTCGAATCAATTGGGAAGCCTTTGCCTAATCGGCGCAATATCGTGCTGACGACACAGGCAAATTATGAGGCGGATGGCTGTGAAATCGCTCATTCGATTGCAGAAGTTCTGTCCCTGATTGATAATAAAGAAGAAGCCTTTATTATCGGGGGGGCGGAAATTTACAAACTGTTATTGCCCTATACTAGCAAAATGTACATTACTAAGATTGGGCAGGAATTCGAGGGAGATGCCTTTTTTCCACCCTTCGATGAATCTGAATGGACATTAGTTGAAGTGACACCTGGTGTACAAAACGAAGAGAATCCATATCAGTATGAGTTCCAAATATATGTTCGGAGTGTAACGAATAGTAAATAGATTGAGGACTATCCCAAGCAATGTCAACTGACAAACATCTTTGCTCCCAGTATTTGATCGGGGACAAAGATGTTTTTTTCTGTGTATTTGTTTTTTTTGCTTATGTATAAGAAAAAATGCATATTTTGCACTTTTTTTATTTCTGCCTGTGACCTTTTTCAGATATGATGCGTCAATTGGAGTAGAAACAAACAGTGTGGAGGAAGAGGGATGGTAATGGCCGTAAAGCAGGACGGTAAGGAAAATCCGTCTGTTGCGATAGAGACTGATTACTATGAGGCGAGAGATTTCCCAGAGCTATATGATGAATATTTTGATCGGGTCAATCGCTATTTACGATGCCGAGTACATAGTTCGTGGGATGCAGATGACTTGACAACCAGCGTATTTCTAAAGGCTCTGGAAAAATTTGATCAATATAGCCGTAGAAGCCCATTTGCATCTTGGATTTTTCGTATCGCTCATAATACGTTTATTGATTTTATTCGTAAGGTGCGTGAATACCCGACTGAAGCAGAAGAGTTGCTGTTTATTGAGGCAGATGATGAGTATCAACCTGAATTGCGTGTTTTATCTAAAGAAGAAATGACTTTATTACGGACTAGGTTAAATATGTTATCGCAGGATCAGCGCGATGTTTTGACGCTACGTTTTTTTGCTGATCTGAAGATTTCCCAGGTTGCTGAAGTGCTAGGTAAAAGTGAATCGTCCGTTAAGATGATCTCTCACCGCGGAATAAAAGTCTTGCAGAGTTTGTATGAGGAAGGTGATCGCCATGAAGGATGATCTACGCAATGCATCAGATCAGACAAATGATCATGAACAGACCGTGGTTGAACTCTTGTCACATTTAAGTGATATGCGTAAGGCGGTTCCTGTTAACTATCGATTAAAAGAAGATTTGAAACGTAAATTAATGGAGCAAATGCAAGGGCAAAAACAACCGCAATTGACGGTAGTTCGCCAGGAAGAAATAAAGCACAATGACCAAAAGAGGATCAATCGAAAAAGAAGCTGGTATGTGCTAGGCGGGATTGGAACAATTGCGTTGGCTGCATTTTTATACGTAAATGTTGCTCTGGCAGATGTTGATCTTGCTATTTCAAAGTCATCCATCAATATTCCTAAGTTATCCACTGATTCGGCAGTGCTGTCCTCAGATTTACAAGTTGCCTATTTGCAAGCTGATAATAAGCTGCACATCATAAGCGGATTTGACAGCGACACAGATACTCCTATTGAGCTTCCGAACCAAATGGGAACATATGACTCCATAGCATGGAATTCTACAGGCACAAAGCTGGCTTTGACAGAGAACAGCCAGGAGAAAGGGAAATTGTGGATTTTACAGCTTAATAAGAGTAAACAAAAAAGCTTTGCTCCGAGACTATTATTGGAGCAGGAGAATCGTCCGGTGTTTGACCCTGCATTTGATCCTAAAGATGAATTTTTAGCTTATACAGCATATAAGCAAGATAAACCTGAGATTTGGGTAACCAATCTGCGTACCTTTGGTAAAGAGAAGGTAGCGGACGGTTCAAAGGCGGCTTGGTCTCATAATGGCCGTTATCTCTCCTTTGAACAAAATGGAGAGGTTTGTATTTATGATCGCCAGACGGGGGAAATCAAGGAAAAAGTAAAAGGCAGCTCTCCCTCGTGGTTTTCATCTAAGCAGCTTACGATTCTTTCTCCAGACGGGGTCATGCTAATGGGTACAATGGATGAATCTGTCAAAAGGTGGAAAAAGGTGAAGCTTCCAGCAACTATTGAGAAGGAATCGGTAAGAAGGGCTGAATGGACTAGTGATGGAAAGCATCTATTAATTGTCAACTCTGATCAACAAGGGTTTATGTTTACGCCGCTTGATTTACAATAATAGGAGGAAAACATATGTGGAAATGGCTGGTAGCGATTGTGCTCGCTTTCATGGGATTTCAACTTCCTGTTTCGTATGCGGCGGACAGAATTGAAATGAAAACAAAGATTCCGTTTGCTGATATAACAAGTCAGGATAATTTAATTCGCATCCATGCAGATATTACGAATAACGGTGATACAGTCTCGGGTGAACTGCGGTTTGCAATTGAAGATCTGCGTTCAAAGGTGACTCTTCCGTACGTAAAAGAGATTACTGTCCAAAAAGGGGAAACCAAGCATGTTTTCTTCGACCTACCAAGTGAAGAGATCATAAATAATCGCGAGGCATTACGACTGGAGTTTTATCAGGGCAATCATTTGCTTGCAAAGGTAACCCCAAACTATCAGGTTAGAGAAAAGCAACCGGATCAAGTAACGGTTGTTGTCCTCGATCAGCACGAAAATAGTATGCAATTCTTAAACCAAGTAAGACAAGAGGGTGCTGGAGACAGTAATCAAGAAGCCGGACCTTCAAATGAGGCTACATGGAGCAGTATGCTGGTCAGCAATGTGAGACCAGAAGAGCTACCCACTGAAGCTCATGTACTAAGTAATATCAATATGCTAGTAATTGGAGATATTTCAGCAGCGGGCTTATCTTCGGATCAAATTCATAAAATAAAAGATTGGGTATATGCTGGAGGGAACATTATGTTTTCTGCTTCCACTCCTCCAGAAATACTAAATGCTTTTAAAGAGTGGATGCCAGCTTTAACCAAGCAGCCAGGAATCACTAAGGATTTGTCTACCTTTACCGAGATCAGTAAAAAATCAGCTTTGCCTATTCAACAAATAACGGTGTATAACAAGTCTTTGCCATTGTTTTCGACTCAAAAGGTGGGCTTAGGAAAATTGTTTTTTGCTAACTATGATGTCAATGCACAGCCATTAGCCTCATGGGAATTCAACCGTCAGCTTTGGAGCAAGCTAGTATCCCAATATGAACTAAATAGCCAAGTGCGATTCCCTTATTTGAATCGAAATCCTAACTATTATAATATGGCACAGCACATTCCTGATGTTCATCTGCCGTCTGCTTCGGTGCTGTTTTTCATTTGGATCGGCTATGTATTAGTGATTGGGCCTATCCTGTATGTGCTGTTAAAACGCAGGGACCGTAGAGACTGGGCGTGGGGAATTATCCCTGTTTCAGCCCTCGTGGTCAGTGTTGGAGCACTATCTTTTGGGAAAAATTTGATAGCTCCAAATGATAAGCTTTATACAGTAAACCAAATTATCTCGATTCAACCAGATTTAGCAATTTTAAAATCAGATGCAGCTGTTTTAAAACGTTCTGGTGGAGAAGTGACCTTAGACACAAAAGATGGGATAATCGTTCCGGGAAATCTTTTGCAATACACAGAACGAAATAAAAACAAATTAGCCTATACCATTCGGCAAAATGATCGTGGCCAATTTCAAACAACCATAACTCATATCCCGTATATGACGCAAAAGCCGATTAATGGGGGAGGTTTAGTGAAAGATGTTGGCCAATTACAAGCTGATTTGGTGTTCGAGCAAGAGCATATCAAAGGAACAATAACAAACAAGAGTGTTTTTGATTATCAAGAGCTGTATCTGACAATGGGAAATCGAAGAATGGAGCTGGGCTCTCTTGCTAGAGGGGAAACCAAGCAAATAAATGAAGAAGTGAAGCCATTTTATACACAAGACTTCTCGATTGAAGACGCAAAATATCCTACTCAAAACGAGCGGGAAAAGGCTATTTTGTACGAAAATTCACTGCAAGGGCTAAGCGATGCTAACGGATTGACTTTGATAGGTGTAAGCAATAGCCCATATCAGGTCTTTACTACATCTGAACACGGAATCGTGCAAGACTATCTAAGCTTTGTTCAACAACCAATTTTGTTAAAAGATGCGCAAACCAGTCACATCACGTATCCATATGGAACACTAGGGGTTCAGGTTCTTAGTACGGAAGGCAAAGTAAGCAGAGAGGATCATGATGCGGTTACTATGTTTAATGGAAAAGTAACGTACGGATTACAAGTGCCATCCAATGTGGAAATAACAAGAGTGACGGCTCCTTTGGATAATATTGCTTATCGCTTTGTGAAGAAAGCAGTGTATCATGCAGCTTCTCGTGAGTGGAAGATCCTTGATAGTAATAGCGCATTAGAGGTAAAAGACAATCCGAAAGAATATATCAATTCGGAAGGTTTTATTTTGATCAGATTTATTTATGAAGGAGATTCACCTGTCTCCATTCCACAGCCTGTCTTCCAGTTGGAAGGAAAGGAGAAACGATAATGATACAGACGCAGAATCTCTCCAAACGATATGGGAAATTTGAAGCTCTAAAGAATGTGAACCTCTCCATTCAAAAGGGAAGCGTTTATGGGTTTATTGGGCCAAATGGCGCAGGCAAGAGTACAACGATGATGATCCTGGCTACCCTCCTACCAGCTACCAGCGGAAAAGCTTATGTTGGCGGATATGATGTAGAGAAGGAGCCTGGGGAGGTTAAACAGCTCCTAGGCTATATGCCTGATTTTTTCGGTGTTTATGATAATTTAAAAGCAACCGAGTACCTTGACTTTTATGCAAGGGCATATAATATTCCAGCCCGAAACCGTTCTAATTTGATTGCTGATTTGCTGGATTTAGTTAATCTCAGTAATAAAGCTGATGCTTATGTCGATCATTTGTCACGCGGAATGAAACAGCGTCTCGGATTAGCCCGTTGCTTGGTTCATAGTCCAGAAATTCTTATTTTGGATGAGCCTGCTTCAGGATTGGACCCACGAGCACGGATCGAAATGCGAGAAATCTTAAAGAAATTGCAAGGAATGGGCAAAACAATCCTTATTAGCTCACATATCCTGCCTGAGCTGGCAGAGCTTTGCGATGAGATCGGCGTCATTGAAAAGGGTCAGCTTATTGCAAATGGAGCCGTTAACGAGGTAAGCACGGAGACACGCGGTATCTCTATTATGCAGGTAAAGACCCTGGGGAACGTGGAGCTTGCAGAACAAATCCTTCAAGCCTCTCCTTATGTGAGGCGTTTAGATAACAAAAACAGTCATTTTCGGTTTCACTTTACAGGTACGCCAGAAGAGAAGGTTATTTTACTACAGCAGTTAATACAGGCAAACATCCCTGTAACACACTTCGCAGACTCACAGGAAAACCTAGAAGATGTGTTCTTAGCTATTACGGAAGGGGTGGGCAACTGATGGGTCACTTTTTTGGCAATCCGCTTATTTCTAAAGAATTGCGTGAGAGATTTCGTTCGAAAAGGTCGATCTGGATTCTGTTTAGCTATCTAATGGTCTTTGGCGCAGTTCTGCTGGGATATTTAACTATAATGGAGAAAACGTCCACGTTTTTTTTAGGAGAGGGAGATGATCTGTTTTTTGCAATGTCAGCTCTGCATTATGCCTTGATTTGTTTTATTGCGCCGGCATTAGCAGCAGGGACAATCAGCGGTGAAAGGGAAAGGCAAACCCTTAATATCCTATTAACCACTCAATTATCGCCACGACGGATTATTTTGAGCAAGCTGGTTACATCATTGTCCTTTATGTTTCTCTTAATTATGGCTTCACTGCCGCTATACAGTTTTGTATTCTTATACGGTGGAGTATCGCCAGTCCAAATTTTTAGTATCATTCTCTTTTTTGTTATCAATATCCTGTTTTTTGGGTCGTTAGGAATCTTCTGTTCAACATGGGTTAAACGAACCGGGGTTAGTACGATTATTGCATATGGTATTGCCTTTTTCTTTGTGGTCGGTACAGGGTTTCTCTTGTATTTTTTGGCAGCGATTCTGCATTACTGGTATCCCGACATGAATGGGATAGAAAACTTTTTCCTAATAAAGTGGCTTACCTATATTAATCCATGCATTGTCGGTTCACGTATTCTAGGCATGACCATGTTTTCTTCTGTTTTAGGCAACGATGATTTTTATTGGGGATATTTCGCTATCTTTTATCTAGTGCTCAGCATTGGTTTATTATGTTGGTCTGCTTACTTGTTAAAGCCAGTGCGCCGTCCTTGGTCTCGAAAACAAGAGGGCATGAGTGAGGGCACTGGTGAATAGCCTGCTTGGTGGATTCATGCTATACTACCCAAAGAATGGCTGAGAGAATGCAGGGGGTTATAACCATGGGACAGCAAAATAATCAACAAGATGTACAAGTGTTAGACTATGAAGAGATGCTGCAATTCGTAGAAAGAAAACTTGCTGAAGGCGGCATGAAAGTAGGACGTCAAGAAATTATTACAATTTTGGAAGCTGAGGAAGCCTTTTTGATTGAGAAGGGAGTCATTGAAGAGATCCCTTACGAGGCGGATTAGTTTACCTCGAAACAGTAGATAAATGAAGGAGACCGTCTTCTTAGAAGGAGACGGTCTTTATGTTTTAGAACTTCTCATGGACTTTTCCTGAAAAGCAGGGTATGCTAAGAAAGGTGTTAGGGAACACTGGATGTGAATAGGCCTAGCTAATTGAGCTAGTAACTAGCCTGTTATGTAACCCTATACCAAACATATGAGTTGCTGTCTGAATGGACGACATACATAACCTAAGCGAACAAAAGCAGGAGGCATATACACATGGAAAATGAAAAAGATTTGGCTTTAGGCGATATCATCACTCTAGACGATGAAAATGGCGAGGAAATGGGCGATTTTGAAGTAATCGCGATGTTTGAATTAAATAACAAACAATTTGTTGCACTTACTGAGGCAACCGAAGAAGACGAGATTGATGAAGAAGGCGAAATCGACATTTATGTGTTTGGTATTGAAGATGGAGAACTAGTGCCGTTGCTAGAAGAAGAGGAAGAGGCTGCTCATGCGAAATTGCATGAAACAATGGAAGGCATCGAGCTGATTGACTGCACTCACGAGTAAAAAAGACATGTCAAATGAGATAAATCAAACCCGGAGCTACCTTTACTCCGGGTTTCTTGCTGATTGTAGCACCCTATTGATTATATTGAGTATTCATTTCAATAATATTATCCTTTAAATCATGCACAGCCAAAATGCAGGTTTTATCCGTCTCTTCCAGTTCTCTTACTAAGGCAGAGGCTTCGTCTTTGGTTAGCCCGATATGTTCGAGCTTTGAACGTAATTCCTTTCCGCCGTTATCAAAAAAGTTAGCTTTGCTGTCGATATGGCCCTTTGCTTTTTCAAAATGTGTACTGTATTTGTAAAAATTGTCGCGCTGATTGGAATGATTCTTATCGGGGTTCCATTTCAACACATAAATGTCATCTTTAGCATATCCAGATGAATTGAGTGCCTCAATGTCAGCTACCAGATGCTCGTCATATTTATGCAGCTTTATAAACGGTTTCGTTGCACTTAGCACAGGCTCATCCTCCTCGCAAATAGGTATGGGTTCACTATCTAGCTTACCCCGTAATTATGTCTTTACCCTTGCCATCTTTGTGGCAATCAGACGAGCCAGCCTTGTACGAATCGCTACTTTTTGCTACAATAAATTATTATTTCATACCCAAGCAGACATTTCTGGTGAGGAGAGTTTCAGATGCCAAAGTTTAAGTTATTTGCAGGAAAAAAAGGTGCAGCCGATCAAAAGAAAAACAATCAATATGTTAAGTTAGCTCGTCAAATCTATGTAGAAGCTAAAAACGGCGGACCTGACCCGACTGCAAACCTGAAACTAAAAGCAATTATTGCCAATGCACGAGCTATTAATATGCCCAATGACAATATTGAGCGTGCGATTAAAAAAGCTACGGACAGCGGACAAGGGGATAATTACGAAGAAATTCGTTATGAAGGCTATGCTCCAGGCGGAGTAGCTGTTATCGTAGAATGCTTGTCTGATAATCGTAATCGTACAGCCGCTGATGTACGAGCTATTTTTGGTAAACGCGGTGGAAATATGGGTGAAACAGGATCTGTAAGCTTCATGTTTGACCGTAAAGGTGTAATTGTTATTGACCGCGAAGAATTTGAAATTGATGAAGATACAATGCTGATGCAAGCCCTAGAAGCTGGTGCAGAGGATTTAATCGTGACAGAAGAAGAATTCGAAGTCATTGCGCATCCTCACGAATTAGAGCAAGTAAAACATGCATTGGAAGCAGAGGGATATAAATTTACCAATGCTGAGGTACAGTGGATTCCACAAAACACTGTGAAGGTCTCAGGTGAAGATGCTGAAAAAATCCTGAAGATGATGGAAGCATTTGAAGAAAATGACGACGTACAAAATGTGTATGCGAATTACGACATTGATAAAGAAGAGCTGGAACGTATTCAAGGCTAAGTCTTTCAGCCATCTTGTCCAAACGGCAGGGTGGCTGTATTTATCTACAAGAAACGAACGAATGTTCCTGTTGTTTTTAGGAAGCAGCCTGTAGTTTACCTTTTATAAAAGCCAGATTGCAAAAAAATACATATAAAAAAGCAGGAAGAACGTTACCTTTGTTAGAAAGGGATAAAGATGGTTATTTTTCTAGAAGAATAGGGAAAAGCAATAGGAAAGGTTAACTTTTCTTTGTATGTGCGTTTGTTACGGTGGAACAACAAGTAAAATACATGTATAGTAGCAACTATGTAAGAGCTTTCATGTAAAAGAGTTTTTTCTTTTTATGAAATGAGATAAAATAGCGATTAGGTGTTCGCTTGAAGGAACGTTGATTGCAAGTGTGTAAGAGGGGAGAACAGAATGGCTGATAATCGAGCACTATCATATACCGAAGAAGATATTCAGGTCCTGGAAGGCTTGATCGCCGTACGTAAAAGGCCTGGTATGTACATAGGCTCCACTGGATCACGCGGTTTGCACCATTTGGTGTGGGAGATCGTGGATAATGCTAAGGATGAAGCTTTGGCTGGCGTGAACGATCGCATTATTGTCACTCTTTATCCGGATGGCAGCGTTAGCGTGGAGGATCACGGACGCGGTATTCCAACAGGTATGCATAAATCTGGACGACCAGTGCCAGAGGTCATTTTTACTACACTTCACGCAGGTGGTAAATTTGGCGGAGGCGGGTATAAAAAAAGCGGCGGCTTGCACGGAGTTGGCTCCAGTGTCGTCGTTGCCTTGTCTCGCTGGCTGGAAGTAGAAATTCACCGAGAAGGAAACATTTATAAACAACGCTTTGAATATGTAGTGGATAAGAATGGGCAGGAATTTGTAGGTAAGGCTGTCACGGGCCTTGAGATTGTAGGAAAGTCCAAACGTACGGGGACAACCGTAACGTTCCAGCCAGACCCTGAGGTATTTACCACTACTAAATTTGATTACGAAACCTTGCGTGATCGCTTCCGTGAAACGGCTTTTCTGTTGAAAGGCTTACGCATGGTGTTAATTGATAAACGTACGCCAGAGGTACGTAAAGAAGAATTCCATTATGAAGATGGCATTAAATCATATGTAGAGTATTTAAACGAGGGTAAAAATGGCCTTCATTCTGTAGTTTACTTTGATGGTGAAAAGGATAACGTGTATGTAGAGCTGGCCTTCCAATACAATGATGGCTATACGGAGACATTAGCTTCTTATGTGAATTCAATCCCGACAAATGATGGTGGTACACATGTCACAGGCTTTAAAAATGCAACCACCAGGATTTTTAATGATTTTGCCCGCAGGAAAGGGTATATCAAGGAAAAAGATCCCAATTTGACCGGGAACGATTTGCGTGAAGGCTTTTTAGGCGTGTTATCTCTGCAAATGTCTGATGTTCAGTTTGAATCGCAAACAAAGGATAAATTGGGCAATGAAGAAGCACGCACCATTGTTGAACAGATCATCTCGGAAAAATTGGGCTTTTTCTTAGAAGAGAATCCTGAGATCGCTAAGCTATTAATTGATAAAGCATTAAAATCGATGCAAATTCGTGAAGAGCTGCGAAAACAACGAGAAGCACTGCGCGGGGACAAAAAAGGAAAGGGAGCAAAGAAACGTAAATCCATTTCTGAAAAATTTGCACCCCCTCAATATAAAAATCCGAAGATTAACGAGTTATTCTTAGTCGAGGGTGATTCAGCAGGAGGGTCGGCTAAGCAAGCTCGCAACTCTGAATACCAAGCGATCTTTGGTTTGAAAGGAAAGCCGTTGAATACGGAAAAGGCTAAGCTCTCCGAGGTTTTATCAAATGAAGAGTTCAGAACGATCTTAGAAGTGCTGGAGACAGATATTGGCGAAGAATTTTCCATTGAGAATTGCGCGTTCGATAAGATAATTATCATGTCTGACGCTGACGTGGATGGTTCACATATCCAAGCGCTCCTGTTAACCTTCTTCTTCCGTTATATGCAGCCGCTTATTGCGGCTAATAAGCTTTATATTGCTCAGCCGCCGCTTTATCAGGTATCTAAAGATGGTGGAAAGGGTAAGAAGGGTGCCGAATCCTATTACTGCTGGGATGATCATGAATTGGAAATCGCTCTGAAAAAGTTAGGCAAAGGGGCAAAAATTACACGTTACAAGGGCTTAGGTGAGATGAACCCTGATCAATTATGGGAGACGACAATGGACCCTGAGAACCGAAAGCTGATCCAAGTGTCTCTTGCAGACCGGGCTCATTGTGAAAAACTAATTACGGTTTTAATGGGCGATAAAGTCCCTCCTCGCCGTGAATGGATCGAGACCCATGTCACTTTTGAAGTAGGAGAGGATGAGTAGCATGTTTTCTAGTCGTTTAATTGAACAAAGCTTTGCAGAAATCATGGGAAAACGTTTTGGGGATTATGCTAATCTAGTTATCCTCTCGCGTGCTATTCCGGATGCTCGCGATGGCTTAAAGCCGGTACAACGCCGGATTTTATATTCGATGTACGAAGAGAATAACACCTTTGATAAGCCTTATCGGAAATCAGCCAAAACAGTTGGTTCCGTAATGGGTACGTACCATCCGCATGGGGATGCCTCCATATATGAGACGATGGTACGGATGGCACAATGGTGGAAGATGCGCCATGTGTTAATTCAGGGGCAAGGTAACTTCGGTAGCCTTGATGCCGATCCTCCGGCTGCTATGCGATATACGGAGGCTCGCTTGTCTGCATTGGCTAATGAATTATTGCGAGATATTGAAAAGGATACCGTACCTTTTATCCCGAACTATGATAATTCCACAGTGCAGCCTGCTGTTTTACCAGCACGGTTCCCGAATTTACTGGTAAACGGAGCGTCTGGTATCGCTGTAGGCTTTGCTACCGACATCCCTACACATAATCTCGGAGAAGTCATTGACGCTACAATTGCCATGATGCGTAAACCATCCATTACGACTGATGAGCTCATGGAGTTCGTGAAGGGTCCGGATTTCTCTAACAGAGGGATTGTTCAAGGGGTATCTGGCATTAAAAAGGCGTTTGAGACAGGTAGAGGTCAGTTTATCATTCGTGGACGAGCTGATGTCGAAGAGGCAAAAGGGAACAAGCATAAGCGCATTGTGATTAGTGAAATTCCATATGATGTGGTGAAATCAAAGCTAGTCGCTCAAATCGATGAGCTGGTTATGGAGCGAAAGATCGAAGGTGCACTAGCTGTTCGAGACGAGACCGGGCGTAAGGAAGCCGAGTTAAAAAAAGTCCGTGTTGTTATCGATCTGAAAAAAGAAGCTGACGCCCAAGCAATACTTCAATATTTATATAAAAATACGGATTTACAGATTTTCTACAACTACAATATGAATGCCATCCATGAGGGCACCATCAAGCAGATGGGACTCAAGCAGTTACTGGATGCTTACATTTCACATCAAAAAGAGATGGTGACTCGTCGCTCTCAATTTGATCTGGATCGCAAAGAAAATCGAAGGCATATTGTTGAGGGCTTGATTCATGCTAAGTCCATTCTCAGACAAATCGTGGATACGATTATGGATTCTGAGGACCGCGCGGACGCAAAAGCGAATATTATTGCAAAGTTTGGTTTTACTGAGCTGCAAGCAGACGCTATTTTAAGTATTCAGCTTGCTTCTTTAACACGAATTGATATTGTGAAGCTTGAGAAGGAGCTACAGACGCTTGCCAAGGAAATAGAGGAGCTTAAGGCTATTCTAGGTAGTGAGAAAAAGCTAATTTCGGTTCTGGTTGCAGAGCTAAGTGAAATCAAGAAAAAATATAGTGAGCCGCGTATGACTGAAATCCAGGGCGAAATTGAGGAAATTAAACTCGATTTATCCATGCAAATTCAGGTAGAGGACTGTATTGTGACGTTAACACATGAAGGCTACGTGAAACGAGTTAGCCCACGTTCCTTTAAATCCATGGGCGGTTCGATTGAAACCTGCGGGGTAAAGGAAGGGGATAAGGTAAGGACCTTCTGTGAAACCAATACATCCCATACAGCGCTATTCTTTACACAGGATGGCAAATATTTTGCTATGCTGGTAAATGATATTCCGGACGCGAAATGGAAGGATATTGGGACAGCACTTGTAAATGTGCTTTCTCTTGAAAAGGGCCAAAGAATCGTCGCTGTACATATTGTCAATAGCTTTGACAAGCCATTATATGTCTGCCATTCAACCAAGAGCGGCTTGCTTAAAAAAACAGCGCTAAAAGAGTATGAAACCAATCGTTCAGGAGCGGTCGTTGCTATTAAGTTAAAGAACAGTGAAGACGAAGTGAATCATGTTCATTTGATTGATGATGAGGGAGCGTTTGTTGGTGTAACACAGGATGGGATGGTAATCCGCTTTCTGCAGACGGAGGTATCCCCGACAGGCCGAGCTTCCAGTGGTGTCAAAGCGATTAATTTGGCAAAAGACGACCAATTAATTGACCTGCTGGTTACGGACATAGAAGATAATCGAGTCTTGCGAGCGTTAACTGCAGAAGGAGTAGTGAAACGTACTTCCATTGCTCATATTCCTCTACAGGGTCGAGCTGGGAAAGGCTTACTTCTGATCCGTAAAAGAAAAACGAATCCGCATCAGATTAAAGCGATTTTGCTGGAGGAGCCACATTCTCCTAAGTGGATTGTGGTGACAAAGCGTGGAGAGTTGATTACGGTAGAAGCAGATCAAGTGCCAATAACGGAGCAAGGTGGAATCGGACGGGGAGTAGTTGATGAGGCTTTTGACCAGGTTTTGTTAGAAGCCACGATTCCATCCCATGACGATAAAGAATCGGAAACCGATGTATAACTTCGAAGCAACAATCAAAACGAGAATTTTTCATCCAACTAAGAATAAGCAACCAAAGAAATCCTTGTACGGGGACATCATTGAAGGGATGACGGAGAAATGTTAAAACCATTTGAGCGGTTTACAAGTGAATTGAGCTGGCAACAGTTATCATTGTTGCTTGATACAGTCATGTATTTTGAAGATGCTTTAAAATATCTATCCATTCCGAGTCAGTCCGGGGAATCCATTTCTGTGCCTTTGCATCCTGAAACATTGCGGTTAATCCTGGAAGAATTTGAGGAAGAACAGGCTTTTGAGAAGAAAAATGTAACGTTTGATTTTTCTTGGACGAATGAAGAAGAGAGTCAAGGTCTTATGTACGTTACGCTGCCATCAGGAAAAGAATTAACGCAGCGAACCAATATAAAGGATTATTCCATGGTATAAAAACAGAATAGAGATGGTAAGCCAAGAAGAGCCGTTGTCCAGTCGAGTGGACGGCGGCTTTTATCATTTCTATGAGTGAAATGAAACGGCTTATTTCCGGGGGAATGGAGAATGGAACTCACTTCTTTAGGTAACCAGAGCAAAGATAAGGACAGATCGTAATGCTTTTTTTAAAGCTGGACAAACTAAGGCTGAGGTGATTATCGTGGAAAAAAATTTGAATGTGAATGGAAGAGAGTATCGATTTGCAACGACCTACGATGGAGATTCTCAATATAACGTACAGGTGTGCAGCAAAGAAAAGATTGTCAGCTCATTTAAGATATACGCTGAATCGGAACAGGACGTATTCCCTGCAGCACTAGCGCATATGGAATCTGATATCGAAATGGGAAATTTGCAACTATAATACGTAATGCGACATTTCGAAGTAGGGACAGCCAAGCAGTAGCAGGAGCTATATAGCGATTGTTTGCTTCTTGCAGAGCAAGTTATGTTTTGTATCGCAAAAAGACCCGGAACAAAAGGATGAGCCGGGTTTTTTGCTGTGAGGAAGGAATCCATTTTTAAAATAGATGGAAGCAAAATCCTTAGATATAATGAGCTGATCGGGTTATCCCCTTTCTTTTTAGTTAAAAAAGTGATACAACAAGGAAAGGGAGCAGATAACGGAGGACAAAATAACAATGAATAGAAGAGAAGAGCAAACATTGATAGATAAAATCAAAGAATGGCAAAAACCAAATGGAAATTCGTTGCATGTAACAGAAGTAGAGGCGATTCAGGCCTTGCAATATATAGATGAAAAACGTGAGAAACTCCTACATATTCTTACACAGGATTCCAACGAACAGCCAGAGCATAAACAGATGGTCGAAGTAAAACTGGCTGAGCTTGATCAAGCGGAAGCAACAGTCCTTACTATCCTTGCACAGATACGTTGGAGGAAGACCCAGCAAATTTCTCTGGTGGAGGAATGGTTAAAAAAAGCGAGAAAATTGGACCCAGATCACCAGCAAGCCGCTTCTTTGCAAGCAGAAATGTATCTGCATTCTTTATTGCAATCCTTAAAAGAAACAGCTCAATTTCCTGCTATTCGTGAAACTGACAATGCAGCTACGCGGAAAAAAGTAACAGCTCAATTCGTTTCGCAGATTCAAGAGCGCCTTGACGATTTGGTCAATTGGGAGGATATGCTACAAGCAGGAACACAAGCCGCTCAGCTTTCGGCGAATACCCTCCTTCAGCAAAAATATAAGTCTCTGCGCGAGGGTACCTTGGAGCTAGAGGAAGCATTAATCTTGTTACATAAGGAGGCGCAGAAGTATGCCGACTCGGTACAAGGATTATTTTACTCTTCCGAATTGTTGGCTCGGCTCCAGCAAGCTAATAAAAATTTGCAGGAGATTGAGCAATCTATTCGCGAACAACTAACTCCTACACAAGCAGAAGAAGACTTACAGGATCACATTCCGGCAATGGAACAAATTGATCAATTAATTGGTTTAGCCGACATGAAAAAAAGGGTAAAGCAACTCGCCCAATTTTTACAGTACCAGCGTATTCGTACGGAAAAGGGCTGGGAGTTGGCCGATCCATTAGAATTGCACGCTGTATTAATGGGGAATCCCGGTACGGGGAAAACGACATTAGCTCGCCTTTTAGCCACACTTTATCATGAATTAGGCTTGTTAGAACGAGCGGAAGTGATAGAAGTCGATCGCTCTCAGCTAGTGGGAGCCTATGTAGGCCAATCAGAGCAAAGAACGATGGAAGTGATTAAGAAAGCGGTAGGCGGTGTTTTGTTTATTGATGAAGCCTACAGCTTGAAACGGGCGGAGTCCAGCGATAGTGATTATGGGCAGGTTGTGATTGATACCCTTGTTTCTGCAATGACAAGCGGTGAATATAGCGGCAAGTTCGTGTTAATTTTAGCAGGGTATCCAGAAGAGATGCGAAACTTCCTGCGGGCAAACCCAGGTTTACGCAGTCGTTTCCCGGAAAGCAATCACTTTACACTGCCTGACTTTACGACAGAAGAGCTATTAGAAGTAGCTGAGCAAGTGGCGGAGCGTAATGATTTTATTCTTCGTCCTGATACAAAGATATCGATTCAGCAGCGCATAGAACGAGAGAGGGTTGATGAAACCTTTGGGAATGCTCGAACTGCCAAAAATATTATTTTAGATGCTATCTTTGCTAAAGGAAGTCATGTAGGCGATACAGAAGCAATGAAAATACCAGATTTTACAATTCTTACACCAGCAGATGTAGAAGCCAATTCATCGAGTAAAGAGGTACAAAACAACACTCTTTCGGCAAAGCAACGCTTGGAACAAATGATAGGGCTTGTAGAAATGAAAGCTGAACTAACCAAGGTCGCAGCGTTTGTGTCTATACAGCGTTCGCGTCAAAAAAATGGATTGCCGGCTGTTCCTGTTGAATTGCATGCAGTATTTACGGGCAACCCGGGAACAGGAAAAACGACGGTTGCACAATTATATGCACAAATATTACAAGAAGTAGGCTATCTCAAGCGAGGACATCTCGTAACAGTTGGTCGCGCTGATCTTGTGGCAAACTACGTAGGGCAGACAGCAAGTAAGACTAAGCGAAAAATTAAAGAGGCCTTAGGCGGTGTCTTATTTATTGATGAAGCCTATGCGTTGATGTCTACTAGTGAAAATGACTATGGACATGAGGCTATCAATGCGTTGGTTGAAGAGATAAGCAAGCATGGGGAAAATTTAGTAGTTGTCCTAGCAGGCTACCCCTATGATATGCAAAAATTTATTGATAGCAATCCAGGTCTTTCCTCACGTTTTAAAAAGTATTTCCGATTCCCGGATTATACAGCTTCGGAGCTTTTATCCATTATTACACAATTTATTCAGGACAATAGCTATGAGGTAACGGATGATACGCAAGAGCGCTTAGCGGAGCAGCTAACAACGTGGAGCGAACAGGGAAGAATTAAAGGAAACGGGCGATTTGCTAAAAATTTGGTTCAAGAAGCAATGCAGGAGCAGGCGCTGCGGTTAGCAGCAGCAGAAAAAACAGATTGGACGAAAGAAGATTTAAGCTTACTCACATGGGAAGATTTCAGTAAAGCTATTGAGCGTATCATGCCGGCAAAATAATAGAAAAGACAGGGAGCTGTGAGCTTATCCCTGTCTTTTTTACTGAGTATATGAGAAGCGAAGACGGATTGGTTCCGTCACGATCGCGACAAGACAAATTGGAAGAAACAAATGAGATTAATCGGTTTGAGTAGAGGGATTCACACGATCCTGAGATTTCAATGAACCTACTATAAAACCGATAACCGCACCAATGATGGCGGGAACAACCCATCCGATACCAACTGAATATAAAGGAAGAATTTGTAGCCATACCGTAATCTTACCCATAGCAAAGCCAAAGGCATGCAAACAATCCACTAGACTAATGATTCCAGCAAACACGACACTGTATATATAAACTTCTTTATAGCCTTTTATTTGTTTGTGAATCAAAGATAAAAGGATCAGTACGATTGCAATTGGATATAATCCGGCTAATACAGGTACAGAGAAGGAAATGATTTGATTCAAACCCAAGTTAGCAACAATTAAGCTAAATACAGTCAAAATGCTGATCGAAACCTTATAGCTTAGGGCAGGAATAAGGTTGGAGAAAAATTGACCGCACGCTGTAATAAGTCCAATTGAAGTTGTTAAGCATGCTAAGGTAATAGCTGTACCAAGTAATATAACGCCTCCTTGACCAAACAAATAGGAGACAACAGCAGTTAAAATTTGGCCGCCGTTTGTTGAGGTGCCTACTATAGTAGAACTCCCAGCCCCCAGATAGGCTAAAGACATATATACAAGGGCCAGAGCAACTCCAGCAATGGAACCTGCTTTCACTGTAGCCATGGTAATGCTCTTTTGATCCGTAATTCCTCGATTTTGTATAGAAGAAATCACGACAATTCCGAAAACTAAAGCACCCAACGTATCCATAGTTAGATATCCCTCGAGGAAGCCTTTAAAAAATGCATTGTTCATATAGGCTTCTGAAGGTACTGTAAAATCCCCTAATGGCTTAAAAATGCTCCGAACAAACAATATTGCGATAATTAGCAATAGTGTGGGTGTTAAGACTTTTCCGATGCGATCGACCAACTTGGTAGGATTCAGACATAACCAGAACGTGATCGACATATAGACAATTGAATAGACAAGCAAAGGCAGATTGCTTCCTTTTAAAGAGTCTGACAACAAAGGACTAAGACCAATCTCATAGGCAACGCTAGCTGTTCGTGGAATTCCGAAAAATGGTCCAATAGCTAGATATATGAGAGTAGGGAAAATAATGCCGAATAGCGGATGTACTCGACCTGCAATAACCTTTAAATCACCTGATGTTGTTGCAGTGGCAGCAACTGCTAGGATAGGAAGACCTACTCCGGTTAAAATAAATCCTAAAATGGCTATCCATACGCTTGTCCCAGCGGTTTGTCCTAATAAAGGAGGAAATATCATATTGCCTGCTCCAAAAAAGAGAGCAAACAGCATTAATCCAATTGTGACTGTTTCTTTCTTTGATAATTGCTTTTGTTTCATAAGGTAGGTAGACTCCTTGCGATAGATTTTCTTATTCAATTAATTTATCACACATTGAAAAAAGCATACGTGTTAAATTTTTTAATAATGTTACCGTTTTGTGAATAAAATCTGTTTTTATTGATAATTCCTACTCTTTTGCTTAAAGGTTCTTACTATTACGAATTGTTTAGACCTATTTTTCCTGATGTTACCACTTTATTTACATAAGGGAAAGTCTTTGGGAAAAAATAAAAGGAAAACAACGGAAAGGAGAAGAAATGATGCCGCGAATTGTCTCAATCGGCACAGCAAATCCACATTATACTATTACGAAGCAAGAGAGCAAGGAATTCTCGCGTCGGTTCTTTCAACCGCATTTTTCTGATATCGAACGTCTGTTACAAGTATTTGAATCAGCAGAAATTGAAAATAGAAGCTTTTCAACTCCGCTAGAATGGTTCGAACAGCCTCATGACTGGGCAGAAAAAAATCAATTATACGTGCAGCAGGCACTAGAATTAAGCGCACGTGCAATTGAGCAGTGTCTGGAAAGGGCAGGTATTGCAGCGGATGCGGTCGATCATGTGATTATGGTCAGCTCCACTGGGATCGCTGCCCCGAGCTTAGATGCTCTCCTATTCAATCGCTTACCGTTTCGCTCAAATTTAAAAAGAACCCCTGTATGGGGACTGGGATGTGCAGGAGGAGCAGCAGGATTAGCCAGAGGTTTCGCGTTTGCGAAGGCTCACCCATCGGAACGTGTGCTTGTCTGTTGCGTTGAACTGTGCGGCTTAACCTTTGTACATGGAGATCGAAGTAAAAGTAATCTAATCGCTACCAGCTTGTTTGCTGATGGGGCCGCTGCTGTATTGCTGTATGGAGATAGACAAGCAGTACCTGATCATTTACCTGCTATCTTGTCAACACATTCAACTACCTGGCGCGATACGGTTGATGTTATGGGATGGGATGTAAGGGAAGAAGGCTTGCGGGTAGTCTTCTCTAAAGACATTCCGACACTTATAAAAGATAAAATTAAGCCAGAGATGGAGAGCTTCCTGAGAAGAGAAGGAAGGGATCATTGCCGTGTTGATCGCATAATTGCTCATCCAGGGGGAAGTAAGGTTCTGCTAGCCTACGAGCAGGCTTTGCAACTGCCATCGGATAGATTGCGACATGCCAAAGAGGTATTGCGAGATCATGGAAATATGTCATCTTGTACCGTCCTCTTTGTGTTGGAAAGAGAGCTGAGGGAAGAACATCAGCCAGGGGAAATAGGATTGCTTTTAGCTCTTGGGCCGGGGTTTTCTTGTGAGCAGGTGTTGCTGGAATGGTAGCTATTTTTTTGCTGGTGATAATGATCGTGATTTACCAACGCTGCATTGAGCTGGTAATAGCAAGAAGAAATGCGCGTTATATAAAGAAAGCAGGGGGGTATGAGGTAGCCGCCGGGCATTACAAGTGGATAATAAGCTTACATATTGTTTTTTTTGTCAGTTTGATTGGTGAGGTACTGCTTCATGTATCCACTGCTTCAATCCCGTTTTATTTTTGGCCGTTTTGCGTATTTTGTCTCGCTCAGCTATTAAGAATCTGGAGCATGCGAAGCCTGGGTTATTTTTGGAATACGAGGATCTTTGTATTAGAAGGTAAAAAGCCAGTTGTACATGGCCCGTATCGCTACATCCGGCATCCAAACTATCTGGTCGTATTAATCGAGGGAGGAATGCTCCCTCTAACATTTGGCGCTTGGAAAACAGCAGCAATCTTTACAGTTGCTCAGGCCATCGTATTAAGCGTGCGGATTACAGCCGAGGAGGAAGCGTTGCAAAAGGCATATAAATATGAAGTATGGATGAAGGAAAAAGGAAGATTCATTCCGGTGAGAAAACAAAAAGACTAATGGGGCCTGTCAAAAAATAAACTCGGCTTATCGCAGATGTGCGTTCATATAGCCGAGTTTTATTTTGACGCTACTTGTGTCTATGAATGACGTAGCAGCTTTACGATTTGTTCCTTCACAAGGAGAAACTCTGAAGATAGCAGCATTTTTTCCTGACGCGGTCGTTCAAATGGTACAGAAATTGTGGCAGCAATTCGAGCCGGTTTTGCTGTAAGCACATAGATTTTATCCGATAAAAAGATAGCTTCATCAATGCTATGTGTGATTAAAAGAACGGAGCGTTTATGCTTTTCCCAAATGGATAACAACCAATTCTGCATGTCAGTACGGCTGAGTGCATCCAAGGCCCCAAAGGGCTCATCCAAGCAGATTAGTTCTTGCCTGCTTAACAAGGCGCGCAAGAAAGCCACTCTTTGCTGCATTCCACCTGAGAGCATGTGAGGATACGCCTTTTCATATCCGCCTAAACCAACTCTCGGGAGCCATTCACGAGCCAGCTGTAGCGTTTCTTTACGGGGGATACCCTCTATTTCTAAAGCTAAACCGACATTTTCCTCTATTGTGCGCCAGGGAAGTAAGCTAGAGGATTGCGGCATATAGCTAATATGACCTGTTTTGCCCGTGACCTGCTTGCCTTCCATAATAATGCTGCCGTGCATGGGTGATAAAAGACCGCCAATGATATGAAATAGCGTGCTTTTTCCGCTACCAGACGGACCGATTAAGGAGACAAACTCGCCCTTTTTTACTTCTAAAGATATCTGCTGAAGTACATCTATAGTAACCCCCGACTCTGAAAAGGAGTGGGAGACTTGTTCAACGACAAGTGCAGAAGGGAGAGAAGACGCAGATGTTGTTGTTGATGTAAACGCTAGATTACGTTCTGTAGTCAAATTCATACGATTAGATGTGTGAATGCCATTACTCACTCTTGCTCACTCCCTTTTTTATTGACCTTATATTGTAGCTGCTCTCTACTCTCACTTATTCGATTGCCATCGGAGCGCCCAGCGTTCTAAAAGATGAATCAAGCCAAATAGTAAGCAACTGACTATTACAATGAGAAACATGGTCACAAAAACCCGATCAGCACGAAAGGAAGCCTTTGCCATAAGCATGTAGACGCCTATCCCTTTTTGCGACCCTAACCATTCAGAAATGACGGCACCCATAACACTGTAGGTTGCCGAGATTTTTAGCCCGGAAAACATGGAGGCAAGCGAGTGAGGTAACTCTAGCTTCCAGAAAATTTGTTGGCGAGTTGCTCCAATCATTAGCATATATCGTTTGATTTGCGGATCGGTTTGCGCCAGTCCCGTCATTGTAGATAGGGTAACGGGAAAGAAGCAGACCAGCGTAATTAAAATCATTTTTGGCAATAAACCAAAGCCAAACCAGATCATCAAGAGAGGAGCTAAAATAATGGTCGGTATGTTTTGACTTAGGATGAGTAATGGATACAAGGCCGCTTTAATAGGCGGCGTCACATGTAATAAAAAAGCAAGAATTAGACCAGTAGTACTCCCAATTGCAAAGCCCAGCAGGGTGATCTGTAAAGTAGCCCATAGGTGTTGTGTAAGCTGAGGCGCTTGATTCCAGCCTTCTTGGAAAATAACAAGGGGACTTGGTAAAAACCATGCCTCTGGTTTCCAGATAAAAGTCGCAAGCTGCCATATAAAGAGAAACAGGAAGACCGCGAGTACGGGCGGCCATCCTGTTTGATATAGACGACGATTGTTATTCATGGACGATATTTCTCCGTCAATGCATCCATAGAAGCCAACCCATCAGCACGGTGATAAATTTTGATTTGGGAGATTACGGACGGGCAACCGGCCTCAACCATGACATCATTCATCTTTTTTACGATAGCAAGCAGTTCTTCCAGCTCGCCTTCCATCGTGGTTTCTAACGGGCTAACGAAATATTTTACTCCTGATTGCGAAATCACTTCAATTGCTTTGTCTACAAAGGGAATGACTCCCTCACCTTGAGGGGTGGTAGGGATTATTTGAATGCTAACTAATGCGTTTGCCATCTGTAATCGCTCCTCTATGTGGTATGCCGCGTTTATGATTTTGGTAAAAAGTCATTGGTAAATGCTTTGTCTACATCCAGTGGTTTTTCTAATAAGTGATGTTCCACCATCCAGTCGGAGTAGCCTTGCCATACTTCGCGTTTCTGTTCTCCCCAACGCGGGGCATCATCCTGATAACGTGGACTTAACCATTTTTGGCTCGCCTTTACCAATTTTTCATCCAAATCGGGAACATGCTTAAGGAGGATGCTAGCCGCTTCTTCCGGATGCTTAGCAGCATATTGATATCCCTTGGAGGTTGCTGCCATGAAGGCTTTAACTATCTCTGGCTTCTCTTGAATCATTTTTTCATTCGTAATGAGAACAGGGGTATAATAATCTAGTTTATCCGAATATTTATTAACGTATATCATGTTAATTGGCTCGTTTCGCAGCTCTGCCTCAATGCCTGTCCACGCATAAAAAATCCAAGCGAAGTCAATATCGCGTTTTACAGCAGTAAAGTAATCTGCTTCGCCTACATTAATTATGTTTAGCTTATTGATATCGGCGTTTTCTAAGCTCATCAGAGATTGTAGAACAGCTTTTTCACTTGGAGCCCCATAGCCTCCGTAGGTTTTTCCTTCAAAATCTTTGGGAGATAAAATCTTCTTGCTTACCGGTGAAGCAAAACCAGAAGTATTATGCTGAATGACAGCGGCAAGCGATACGATAGGGACGTTTTGAGTTCGGGCTTGCGTGACGCCCTCCTGATAGCTTACTCCAAATGGAATTTCACCGGTGGCTACCATGGTATCAGCTCCGTTCATGCCAGGCTGAACGATCTCTACATCCAGTCCTTGCTCGGCGTAGTAGCCTTTTTCAAGAGCGACATATAATCCGGTGTGATTCGTATTAGGTGTCCAGTCAAGGACGACTTTGCTTTGGGTTTTGGCAGGGGCTGCTTCAGGTGTCTTTTTGTCACTTGGTGCATTTGGTGTAGCAGATTGTCCGCAAGCTGTCAGAGCGAACACGAGCAACCCAGAAAGTAAAGTAGCAGATAAGCGTTTACTAGTTCTCATAATCCCGAAACCTCCATGTTGTTTGGTAGACAACAAAAAAACGCAACCTGTCTTGGAAGCGTTCATGTAAGAAGATATCAGAAGCTTACTTTCCTACGCTGGCATTATCCAGATCAGGTTATGGGTCAGTATTAAAGGAATACACTCTCAGCCGGCCAATTCCAGCTCCCCGAAGCGTTTTGCAGTTGTTATCGTTACTGCCATCATATACTCAATTGGAACGTTTGTCTATAAACAATACAATTCAATAATTGATCCTGTTAGTTTTGATCATTGTAAAAAAGTTCCGCAGTTTACTTTAGGCCCTGGAATAATTCAGGGGAGGATATGGGCTGTATTTCGAGCTACAAAAGCGCTTGTCACAAACACTTTACTATGTTATAACTTTAGTTAGCTAATATACTAAAGCGCAGGTGAACGTTATGCTATTATTTAATGGAGTTATACTTTCGGTGATTGTGATTGTTATACTGTCGCTGTTGCGATTAAATGTCATTTTTGGCTTGATCGCCGCTTCCGTAACAGCAGGACTGGTTGCCGGTGGTTCATTAACTGACACTATTCAGATGATGGTGCAGGGGATGAGTGGACAGCTAGAAACAGCGCTCAGTTATATTTTACTTGGGATGTTTGCTGTGATGATCGCCAAGTCTGATATTACAGCCTTATTAGTAAAAAAATTATTGGTGGTATTGCGTGGAAAACGTGGTATTTTACTGATGTCCATTGCTACAGCAGCCTGTTTGTCTCAAAATGCAGTACCCGTGCATATTGCCTTTATACCCATTCTAATCCCACCCTTGTTGACCTTGTTTACTAAAATGCAAATTGATCGTCGTGCTGTAGCTTGTGCGTTAACATTTGGCCTGCAAGCACCCTATATTATGCTTCCAGCGGGCTTTGGCTTGATCTATCATCAGATAGTTGTATCTGAGATGGGAAAGGCTGGTATGTCAATAGCAGTAACCGATTTTCCAAAAGCGATGATTATTCCAGGGATTGGTATGATTGTTGGGTTATTGGTGGCACTATTTATTAGCTATCGTAAACCGAGAACGTACCAAATAAACGCTGCGGATACCGACCAGGATCACGAGAAGCAAGAATTGCGTTTTACAAAACGTCATGCGTTCACCCTTGTAGCTATTCTCTTAGCGTTAACCGTGCAATTATTGACGAAATCACTTATTATCGGTTCACTTACAGGAATTGTTTGTTTATTTATTTTTCGAGTGGTGCCGTGGAATTTGGGGGACGAGGTGGTGCAGCGCGGTGTTGCTATGATGGGATTTATCGCCTTTGTTATCCTCCTTGCATCCGGCTATGCTACTGTGTTGAAAGAGACTGGAGCTGTTCAGCAGCTGGTAGCATCCGGAGTGGAGTATTTTGGTCAAAATCGGTTTTTAGCTAGTGTGATTATGCTATTGATCGGCTTAGTGATCACCATAGGAATCGGTTCTTCATTTGGTACGGTCCCAATTATTGCTGCTATATTTGTACCGCTTTGTGCTGGACTGGGATTCTCTGTACTTGCGACAGCAGCGTTAATTGGCACAGCTGGAGCTTTGGGGGATGCAGGATCTCCAGCTTCTGACAGCACCCTAGGGCCTACCTCAGGATTGAATGCAGATGGGCAACATCATCATATCTGGGATACATGCGTGCCTACATTTCTTCATTATAATATACCCTTGTTTTTATTTGGACTGATAGCTTCCTTTACTCTGTAATTCTCATCATGGTAGTAGTCACGTTGCGTGGAGAGGATAAAAACATCCATGCTGCAACTACAAACTCTTGACGTATTTATCAATCATGTCAGGAATAGACAAAAAATGACAGTGAGTCTTTTTCAGTGAAAAAGACTTTTTTTGTATCTATCTACCTATACGCAGCGAAAAAAACAGGACCAATTACTCTAGTATGAAGTTCCTGGTTCTGTAAATCTAAAAAGATAGGGAAACTCCCTGAATTTGTTCCAAAAAACTTGTTAAGTAAGCATCATGATTCATTTCCAAGGTCACGAGTAATGAAATTCCGTACTACCTGTTAAAACGAGTATGAGTAAATCAGAGGGGATTAGAGATGTCGCGAATACTGGTACATCCGCATCTGTTGCAAGAATTGGGTCACGAATACAACCGAGCTGCACAGGAGTGGAACGAAATAGAAGGACGTTTGCATCATGCAATGGAAAGTCTTAGCTGGGAAGTAAGGCAACACTCACAGCTAGAGGATAATTGGCGTGCTGTCCGGGCTCTAATGGAGCAGCTGCAAGCACACTCCAATGATTTAGCTAAGCGTCTCGTTGAATCTGCGGAGCGCTTTCAACAAGTTGACAGAGAAAGTGCAGAGCGATTAACAATGACAATAGAGCAGGTTCGTCATCAATTAAGAGAGCAGGGAGCTGTACTGGGATTAAACTCATCACGCTTTTTTCCTCAGCAGGATATGCAACGTCATTTAGCTACATTGGGCACCACGGAAGAGCTGCCAATGGCACGTTTTCAATTTGTCCGTGAAAATATACAATTTCTTGATGCTTCTATACATGATGGTTATAGCGTGGATACAAATGAAGATGATCAGGTTCAGCCTTCTGTATCTGGTTTGGTTAAAGTAAGTGAAAAAATTCCGCGGTCCTAAAGCGATTGTTCTACTAGGAAGGACGGCCAGTTTTTTGATTTTTACACCTGGAAGGTTACGCAGGCATATCAGCTGAGCGAATACTTTTTTGTCCTGTAGTAGCAATCAGAGCCGGTAGGAAAGTAGTGTAAGTAAATGATCAAAGGGGGGAATCTCCTAGGGAAGCGTTGAAAGAAGGAAACAGATGAGGCCCTTCAAATCCCGCATGATACCACGGAGGCTCGAATCAAGCTTGCCGTGGTTCTCTACAACAGGAGCATAAGGAGAGTCGATTATGAGCTATGAGTTGCCAGCGACACATCGAACCCCTGCTCTTATCATTTACCTGATTGATGTGAGTGGTTCCATGTGTCTGCCTATGGGAGATAAACGCAGGATTGATGTAGTGATGGAAGCATTATCTGCTGCCATTCGCCAGATGATTTTTCGTTCTACAAAGGGAACTCGGATGTCCCCACGTTATCGCATCGCAATGTTAGCCTACAGCGATGAAGTATATGATTTATTGGATGGAATTCGAGGCATAGATGAGGTAGCCCGTTTGGGGAAGCTGCCCGAAATAAGTCCGCGTAGATTGACAGATATGGCCAAAGCATTTAAACAAGTTGAGAAATTATTGCTAGAGGAGCTCCCGTTTCTACAAGATTCTCCGGCCCCATTAATCTGCCATATGACCGATGGAGCTGCAACTGGTGAAGATCCGGAGCCCATTGTCAAACGAATTATGCAAATGGCTGTTCCTGATGGACATGTGCTAGTTGAAAATATTTTTATTTCCGAAGAGGTGCACGATCAAGAGATTGTCGATGTGAAGCGCTGGGACGGAATCATGCCAGATACAATTTTAAGAGATGAACATGCCAACAGGCTGCGTTCGATGTCCTCTGTCTTACCGGAGAGCTATCGTGAGATGATGAGTGAGTCTATGTATCAATTAAAAAAGGGTGCCTTGCTTATGTTTCCGGCTACCAGTCCAGAATTGGTGTCTTTAGGGTTTCAAATGTCGGCAGCAACCCCCGTCCGTTAAAGACAGGTGATGCAATGTGAAACAAGCCTATCGTTATAAAAACATACATCAACACACCGAGCAGTCTGTAACAAGAGAAGTGGAACAATTTGTCTGGAGATATGCGTACGCCCGGGCTTCGGAAACGCAACATGCTCAGGAGAAGGGGCAGGATTATCTAACGTTTGCCAGAAACGAGCACTCTTTTTTATTTGCATTGTGTGATGGCGTATCTCTCTCTTACTGTGGGGAGCTTGCGGCCAAAATGCTAGGGGACGGGCTACTGGATTGGCTTGCTTCCGGTCTCTTTGAGAAAGAGGAGCGGGAGGAGTTCCTCCTACAACAGTTGGATATACATCTACAATCGTTAACCACTGTAACTAGTAGAATCATAGTCAATCATCCGATACCTTCAAGTATTACAGGCTTGCTACGTGATGTATTAGAATCGAAGCGGACACATGGAAGTGAAGCCATGTACATTTGCGGACGCATTGATCTACCCTCGCATTCCTTTCCTAATGGAAGAATCCTATTCGCTTGGCAGGGGGATTTACGGTTACGCTTATTTAGCCAAGAGCTTGAAATAACGGAATGCTTACAAGGAACATTTAATACACAAGAGCGCTGGTCAACGTTACATGGACCTGTGGGAGGAAAGCCTCATTTATTTCAATCCAGTTTAACTGGACAACATCGCTTTACACGAATGATAGCCTATACAGATGGCTTAGCCACATTAGATAAATGCTATCCGCTCCCGACAGACAACGAGCTACAGTCCATGATTCTTCAAGCGGGTAACAGTCCGCTTAGTGATGATATAGCGTTAATGGATGTTAGCTGGAATCAGACAGACTCGTTTATCCCATACGATAAGGCGGGACACAAAAGAGAGTGGTTCGCTTGGCTTACGCGATAAAATCAATAGCATTGTAAGGAGGCTAGTATGAAAAATCCGATTGAAACTATTTCAATCACGGATAAACAGCTATACTTTTTAGCATGCCTAACTGGTGCTGATCAAGTACTAGGTATAGCAGAGCCTTATGCTGGGTATCTAACAGAGGACTTGCAAGAGGAATGGGACCTAATAAAGACAGAGCTATTACACAAAGGGTATATTTTTGAGGATGAGACAGGCTTGTACATAGATGAGATGGTAAATTCCCTTGTAGCTCCGTGCGGACATGCCACAACGTGCTGTTACTTTCGTTACACTGATAAACATAGAGAAGCGTATGAGGGGTATTTTCATTTTGACCGAGAAGTTGTAGTTGAGAAAATAGCAGCATTAGGCGGTAAAAATGTTTATGAGCTACGTGCCTTAGGTGAACCCTTGGAAGCGAGTAAAACAATGTGTAACCGAATCAGAAAAAACGCTGAGGAAAAAGTAGTAGTTCCCTCTATTGAATTACCAAATGCCATTTTTCAACAGATTAGAGGAATGGTAGAAACAGCCTCTATTGACGAGCTTTGTGCCACCTTAATGGAATATCAGTGTCATCAGGATGCAGCAGAGGCTTTTGCTCAGTCCTTGAAAGCTCAATGGTGCGAGGGACAACTAATTACAATGTCATGGCATCAAAATGAATGGAGCTTAAATGGCATGACGTTTCTGACCTCCAGTATTGCCAATTGGCTGATTCGTTTATTTGTGAAGGAACGAGAGGATTGGGTCTGTATTTCTTCGAGCTCTCATATGGAAATGGATGAGGTTTTGCAGGAAATCATTTTAGAAAAGCTGGTCGCTCAGACGATCTAAAAAATGGTGGAGAAATGGATAAAATCATTGTGACAATTGTAACAAATGCTGATAAAAGTAAGTGGCTGGACTTTGAATTACCGACTCATTTTCCCTGCCAACTGATTGCCGAAAAGGTCTCTCGCATGATAAAAGCCGGTGATCCTCATGAGGGGACTGATGCAAGATATCTGCTTGAAATGAAAGTGGGGGAACATGAATGGAAAATCCTTTCGTCGGAGTCCACCTTGTTTGAGTTAGGTGTCAAGTCCGGGGCATATTTAAGAGTACAGCGTAGCTTTTCTACTGGTGGAGAGGGCCAAACCATTGAAGGTTGGCGCTCTTTATATCAACAACCATTATCTGAAGCTGGCCATGTACCTACAGCAAATGAGAAAAAAGACAAAAACAAGAGCGAGCTAAAAGGGTATGTGTGGAAAACCTTATAAACAAATACAGGGGAGGGGGAGCAGGAATGGCCTATGATTATTTTCAGCGATCACCGCGCTTAAAGCGTACATTACCCAAGCAAACAGTAGAAATCCATCGACCTGCTCTTGTTCCCCAGCCACCCGCTTTCTCCATCATTTCTATCATAATCCCCATTATCATCACGGGGATTTCGCTTTTTGCTTATTTATATATGGGATCAAGAATGAGTACGGGAAACAAGAATTTTTTCGTGTTTCAAATGATTTTTATGAGCACCATGATTATTTCATATACGGTTCCGGTGTTTACCTATCTGTATAACAAGAGAAATTACCGCAGACAGGCAGAAACACGAACCATTCAGTACCAAGAGCAATTAGAGAAACACAGACAAGAATTAAAAGAGCTACAAACGGAACAGCAAACCATTATGCACGAAATGAACCCGTCTGTTTGGGAGTGTATACAGCGGATAGAGAAGAGAAGCAGTTCACTGTGGGAGCGTTCTGCACGTGATGAGGATTTTTTACAGTTGCGTTTGGGGCTAGGAACGCTGCCAGCTACCTATCAGATTATAGCGCCCAAACAGGAGGGCTATGAGACAGAGCCTTTGATTGCGGAAGCCCAAGCGTTGGCTCAAGCCTTTGAAAGAGTTGAGTCGGTTCCTATTTTACTACCCCTGTATCAATCGAAAGTCATAGGCGTGGTCGGTGAGCAGGAGGCTATTCTAAATGCTATCAGGGTGATGGTATTGCAGATGGCAACACATCACTCTCCAGATGAGGTGAAAATCGCTGCCTTTTATCCAGAGTGGGAAGAAGAGCAATGGAAATGGTTACGCTGGCTGCCGCATACTTGGGATGATGAACAGACCATGCGATTTGTTGCTCAGGAAAAAGGAAGCGCTCACCAACTTCTCGATGTTTTGTACAGTCAGCTAAACCGGCGGAAAATGACGAGGGCTACTGATTTTCGTAAAGAGGCAGAGCTACCCTGCTGGGTGTTTATTCTGTCAGCTCCCCATCTAATTGAGGACGAGCCTATTTTGCCCTTACTTTTAAAAGAGGCTGAAGCAATCGGGGCATGTACGATTTTACTGGCAGATAGGAAAGATTCGTTGCCTATGCAGTGTCAATTGATTGTGGAAATACAGGGAAATCGCGGTGTTTGTAAGGAAACTGTGACAGGGGATGTGACTGGTCTAGGAGAGGGAGAGATTGCATGTACTGTAGATGACCTCCCATTAGATAAAGTGGAGCATGCTGCGCGAATGATGGCAGGTGTAAAGGTCAAGCGCTCTACATCAGCAGAAATTCCTCAGCGACTATCATTATTTGAGCTTTTGGGTATTAAAAAAATAGAAGATTTGGATGCAGCTACCCTCTGGCGGGCGAATCGGTTTCCTCAATCCTTGCCAGTTCCAGTGGGAGTGCGAACAGGTGGAAAAAAAGTTCTGCTGAATATACATGACAAAATAGAACGGCGTGGACATGGACCGCATGGATTAATGGCTGGCACGACAGGTTCAGGCAAAAGCGAGGCTATTCAATCCATTGTTGCCTCATTAGCCGTTCATTATCATCCTCATGAGATGACTTTTTTATTGATTGACTATAAAGGCGGGGGAATGTCTAACACGTTTAGAAATTTACCGCATTTGGTCGGTTCCATCACCAATCTGGATGAACAGCTCGTAGAAAGAGCGATGGTTTCGTTACGAGCTGAGTTAATCCGTCGGCAAAAAATTTTGAATGAAGCGGGAGATCTTCAGCACATTGATGAGTATTATGAAACGGCATGGAGGATGACTCATCCCCTACCTCATTTGGTTATTATTATTGATGAGTTTGCTCAACTAAAAAAAGAGCAACCGGAGTTTATGAATGAACTAATATCAATTGCAACCATTGGTAGGACGTTAGGAGTGCATGTAATCCTAGCTACGCAAAAGCCTGGCGGTGTCGTAGATGATAAGATTTGGAGTAATGCCCGTTTTCGTATTTGTCTTAGAGTTCAAGATGATGCGGATAGCCGGGAAATGCTAAAGATACCGGATGCAGCATGGATTACAACGCCTGGGCGTGGCTACTTACAGGTGGGGAGCAATGAGGAATTTGATTTGGTCCAGTTTGCCTGGAGTGGCGCACCATATCTAAGTGATCAGAAACAAAACCAAAACGAGCCGGAGATTTATGAGGTTTCATTAAGTGGAAAACGTACGCAATGTCAGATAAATGAAAATCTACACATAGATCAAACGAGAAAACAGAAGAAGCAGCTTCAAGTCTTAATGGAATATCTGGCAGGCATAGCAGAGAAAGAAGGGGTCAGCCGATTACCTGGTCCGTGGCTTCCTCCTTTGCCCAAACAGCTTGCTTTAGAGGATATTTCAGAGCGTACATACGGCTGGAACGGTAAGGAATGGGGAGCAAATGCTCCAGGTCTTTCTGCCATTGTAGGCTTAGTAGACGATTTGGCACAGCAGCGACAGGAGCCATTACTACTATCACTAGAGGAAGGGCATTTACCTATCTATGGGATGCCGGGAACAGGAAAGACTACATTTTTGCAGACACTACTATTATCTCTGGCTACTCGTTATTCCCCAGAACACCTTCATTTTTATTTGCTGGATTTTGGGCGAACGTTGCGGGACTTTTCGTGCTTGCCTCATGTTGGCTCCGTCATTTTGGATGATGAAACAGATAAAATCAAGCGTTTATTTCGTTATCTGCTTGAGGAGTTAGGCAGACGCCGAGAGCTACTTGCAAATAGCGGTGTGACAACACTCCGAGCGTACCAAATGTCTACGGGGAAGACCGTACCTAGAATCGTCGTGTGCATAGATGGCTATCTAAACTTCCGAAATCAGTACTCCTATGAAAATGATCAGCTTGAGCAGCTATTAAGAGAAGGGGGAAGCGTAGGTCTTTCTTTCGTAGTGACTGCTAACCGTATTACTGATCTTTTGGAGAGAATACGAGGTAACTTTTCTCTGGGAATTGCCTTTGAGCTATCTGCTCCAAGCGACTATTATTTTGCAGTGGGGCGTCCTACAAGACCCCCCGTCCATTTACCAGAAGGAAGAGGGCTAGTGAGAGGACAAATGCCTCCACTCGAGTTTCAGACTGCTTTACCGATAGCAGGCGAAGACGATCTGCAGCGCTCGGTTCGACTGCGCAATGTAATGGAGCAGATGAGCCTTGCTTGGAATGGGGAACGTCCAAAAGAAATGTTGCCACTGCCGGAAGTTGTTTTCTTGGAGGAGCTATTAGCTATCAACCCTGTTATTCCTAATAAAACCTCTCTCTCTACTATATCGGATATTTCGATATCCTCACCTTCAGATACATTTAAAGCTCCTGTAGGTATATATGTAGATGATTTAACTTTGTTTGAAGTAGATTTAAAAGAAGGCCCGTATTTTGTGGTAGGGAGTCCGATGGAAGGGGGAAAAACCTCCTTTTTACTGACATGGGTACTCTCTCTATGCGATCGAGTGTCTCCACAAGAACTTGAAATTTACTGTATCGATTTCCAATCCAGTTCCCTATCCTTACTGTCTCTAGAACACTTGCCACACGTAAAGGGAATGGCCACCAGAGAGAGCGAGCTTACAGAATTGCTTACTACTCTAAGTGCGAAAATAAAAATGCGTCACACTCATGGTGATCAGCTAAAAAATCAATTGTACACAGAGCAATCGACCTCTTCACAGATGTACAGGGAGGAATTGTTCAATCAGGTTGAATCCATCCAATCAGATAGAGCAGAGGGGCAAAATAATAAGGAGCCAGCTCTTCTGCTGGTAATTGATGATGCAGATTTATTTTTCAAGCAGATCACAGATTATCAAATCAAGGATCAATTGACTCAGTTGGTTCGACAAGGCAGAAGCCGCGAGCTGTATGTCATTATCTCTGGGGTGCCGTCTGATTTTCCGTATAGTAGCAACGATTGGCTATCCGAGATTAAAAATATGCAAACAGGCTTTTTATTTGGCAGTATTGATGCCAATGACTTGGCTTTCTTGAAAATCCCATCGACTGAAGCTAGTCATTACCCTCATGCTGCCTATAGTAAAATGCTGCCATCAGGTCAAGGCTACTTTGCTAAAAGGCGTTATCATCGGGTCAAGGTAGCTGTGCCTTTCGATGAGGAGCGATCCCTACAAGATCTCATCCGCACGATTAATCAAAAATGGGTGAGGGAGGATGCTTCTAGGTCGATAGATTCACAAATTAAAATTTATCGTTAAAAAGGAAGGGCAAAAGTCCTTTTTAACGATAAGTGAACATAGGTGTTTCTTTCTAAATCAGCTTCCTTATAAATTGGGAATTGTTTCTAAAAATACTCTAGGCTACAATAGGACAAAAGAGAATGTGAACGACTTGGGGGGAAAAAGAACATGTCACGCATTTTAATTTCGCCTGATCAAGTGGATGAAGTAGCAAACCAGTTTCAACAAAGCAAGGAACAAAGTCAGCAAGTGATTGATCGTCTCAACCAACAAATTCACCAAATGGAAGGTCAGTGGGACGGGATGACGAAACAAAAATTCTTCCAGGAATTTCAGGAAGCGAACAGACAAATGACTGGATTTGTCCTGCTGCTTGAAAGTATATCACATGAATTACATGCAATTGCTACGAAGTTCCGTCAGGCGGATTCTCAATAAAGCAAGAAAATCAGAAAAGGACTAGGTGGGAAAGAGAGCCTAGTCCTTTTCTTAGTGAGAGAATACATAGCACAAAAATCAATAGTCAAAAATTCTTTGAACGCGCATTTATGGTTTTCTGCGTGCCACAATCTATGTTTACTTTATGAATACTAGGATGTAAGAAAGAGAGGAGGCTCTCATGGTATTTCAGCCGAGAGTAGAGGAAGAGCTTCATCTACACAATGCTACATATGCAATCGGCGAGCATCCAGTCGCTCCTCATGTTCCCTACGGTCAGGAGGGGCGTCAAGGAATTGTCTATCAAATGATTCCTCGAAAAGAAGCAGATTCCAAGTGGAAGGCATTAAAGGTGTTTCGTCAGCAGTATAAAGATCCGAAGCAGGTTTATCTATCTGAACAAATCAAGGATTTTGCTACTTTACCAGGGTTATCTGTATGTGACCGCATTATATTGACGCCCCAGAAACATGGAAAGCTATTAAGTCAGCACCGCGATCTGATGTATGCGGTGGTTATGCCCTGGATAGAAGGACCTACTTGGATGGATATTATTATAGATAAACGGGCATTAAACCGGACGGACAGCTTAACCTTAGCACGTTCATTAGCTAAGGTTTTATCAACTATGGAACAACAAGGGTTAGCTCATTGTGATTTATCCGGTCCCAACTTGATTCTGCCAGGTCTTGTCAGGGATCAGGCAGAAGACGGCTTTTCCCATGTAGAGCTGGTGGACGTAGAGCAATTATATGGGCCTAGATTAGAGCGGCCTGATGTCTTATTTGCTGCGTCTCCCGGCTATTCTCTGCCGCAAACCTCTGCGGCAGGCTTATGGAGTAAATATGCCGATCGATTCTCTGGAGCTATTTTACTAGCCGAGATATTAGGCTGGTATGATGAAACGGTCAGAGAAGCTGCTTGGGGAGAAAGCTATTTTAATCCAGAAGAGATACCTCACAGCACAAATAGATACCCACTTTTGGCAAATTCCATTCGTAATTATTGGGGGGAAGAGATTGCTTCCCTGCTTGATCGCGCTTGGCAAAGCAAGGAGCTAAATGAATGCCCAACCTTTGGAGAATGGTTACTCGCTTTAATGGATGTAAAGGAAGAAGGGCAAACGGGATTCGAAAAGCAGAAGACGGACGATCAAGCAACGATTCAGATCCCCATACCGCAAGCAGACATGCCTTTTTCTGGAATAGAGACGGAACGAATGCTTGCACCGGAAATCTTGAAAACGGAAGAAAACGCACAAGGTGACTTTGCAAATTTGCCTGTCATCTATCAAAACATAGAACAAGCGAAACAGTGGGAGGAACAAGGGGAGCTGGAACGTGCAATAGAGACCTATCGAGCTGTGCAGAAACAACTAGGGCCCCAGCATGCTCTCGCTCAGGATCTATGGATGATAATCGCTGAGCTTGAAACAAAAATAAAAACACTAAAGCCTTTCCCAGAGGAGAAAGCATCCCAATCGGCACCTGCCAAGCAAGAGGAACGTAAAAACAGCATGGCTAAAAAAAAGCTTGGAGCAGGAGTTGCTGTTGCCTTTTTTCTCGTAGCAGCTGGTGGTCTTATGTGGAGTAATGAACAAAATAAGAAGCAAGCGGTCAATGCTATTGAGATAACACAACCTGCCGAAGGGGACAAACAAGCCAAGGAAGCCCGGGAAGCTTTGGAAAAAGAAGCTGTGGAACAACTAAAGATTGCTAAAAACCTACAGGAGGAGCAGCTAGCGAAGGAGAAGGCTGAACGGGATGCCAAAGCAAAAGCAGCTCAAGGAAAGAAAGAACAGACGAATGAGCGGCAAACCTCTAAAATTACAACTAACGTAAAGCCTGAAAAGACCAAGAAAGATATACAAGTAAAAGAAGAAGCGCACCGCAAAACAAAAGCAGCTCAGGAGTCACCTACTAAAGTAACGTTACATACACAAGAAAAAGACAAGATACAGGTGAATCAGAAAAAAAGCACTCCAAAGCCGAAACTTCCCACTCTTATTCCTAGAGAGAGGGCGGGGAAGTGGGGCTTTGTTGAGCTAGATTCAACCGGTACTGCTAATGTCGTGGTCGAGTATCAGTATGATTATGCGATGCCTTTTTCGGAAGGTTTTGCTGTAGTGAAGAAGAATGGTAAATTTGGCTACGTGAATACTGCAGGTCAGGTTGTCATTGCATTAACCTATGATTGGGCATCTAGCTTTCAAAATGGAAAAGCTACGGTGAAAAAGGACGGAGAGAATGTAGTAATTAATCCTCAGGGGATAGAATTGCATACCCAGTAGCCGCCCTGATCCCCGTTTCAATAGCCCTAAAAGAAAATGACTATCCATCCCCTTCTGGACGCGCTTAGAAGGGGATTTGGTGCTGAGATGGAATAAGGAAGGAATAAACAAGCCAGAGGAGGAGTTCTGATCCATGAATTTCGATTCCCTACGGATTTTTGTCAAAGTAGTAGAAAAGCAAAACTTCTCCCGTGCTGCTGAAGAGCTTAATCTGTCGCAACCCGCGGTCAGTCTACATATTCGCCACTTAGAGGAAGAATTTGATACTACCTTTATTATTCGTTCCCCGAAGCATGTGAGTGTGACTAGAGCAGGAGAACTTTTTTATCAAAAAGCTAAACAGATTCTCTATGCTGTAGATGAAACCCGATTGGAGCTGCAAGCCCTCAAGCAGGAAGTAAGCGGCCTCCTTTCTCTTGGTGCAAGCTATACAATTGGGGAGTATTTCTTGCCTAAGCAATTGGTTGTGTTTACCAAGGAGTATCCAAAGGTACAGACGCAGGTAAAAATTAATAATACTCGAGAAATCATTGAGGCGTTAATCGATGAGAAAATCGATGTAGGATTAATTGAAGGGTCAATCAGTAGCACTGATGTGGATGTGCAGGTTTTTATGGAGGATCAATTGGTGCTGCTTGTTCCAAACGATCACTCTTTGGCACGCAAAAAGGTTGCAACTCAGGCTGACTTAGAGAACCAAGTGTGGATTTTTCGTGAATCTGGTTCAGGAACGCGTGAGCAAAGTGATAATATTATCCAAGAGCTAGGGATACAAGTAAAGCGTTTTTATGAATTTAGCAGCAGCCAAGCAGTTAAGGAGGCAGTAATGGCAGGGCTTGGCATGTCAATTGTTTCAGGATTGATTGCAAAACGCGAGGTTTTTTTGAAAGAATGTAAAGCGCTTGCTATCGGTTCAAAGCCGCATAAACGCCTTTTTTCGCTCATTACCAAAAAAGGTAGACCGAAAAGCAGGGCGGCTCAATTTTTCGAAGACATGATATTGCAATCTCCAGAGCTTGAGCAACAGAGTAAGAGATGAGATAATAGAGTGAAAATCATTCTTACTGATAACTGGCACTGGAGGGCATCAACATGAAATTCATTGACAATCAAGGCATTACAGACCCGCGAATCAATCTAGCTATTGAGGAATATGCCTTAAAACACCTGCCGGCAGATGATGATTATCTGTTGTTTTACATAAATGAGCCATCCATTATTATTGGTAAAAACCAAAACACGATCGAGGAAATTAATGCAGATTATGTGGACGAGCATCGAATTCACATTGTGCGCCGTTTATCAGGTGGTGGTGCGGTTTATCATGATTTAGGCAACCTTAACTTTAGCTTTATTACCAATGACGATGGCAAGTCCTTTCATAACTTTAAAAAGTTTACGGAACCAGTTGTGTTAGCTTTGAAGGAAATGGGAGTAGAGGCTGAATTAAGCGGACGAAACGATATTCAAGTCGGTGAACGCAAAATTTCTGGCAACGCTCAATACTCCACGAAGGGACGTATGTTTAGCCACGGTACTCTCTTATTTGACTCTGAAATGGAGAATGTAGTAGCAGCGCTGAAGGTGAATGCTGCTAAAATTGAATCGAAGGGCATCAAGTCAATTCGCAGTAGAGTTGCTAATATCACAGAATTTTTACAGAAGCCAATGACTATCGAAGAGTTTAAACAGCATATTTTACACTCCATCTTTGCTCAGGGTGAAGTAAGTGAATACGTGTTGACCGAAGAGGATTGGAAAAACATTCATGAGCTATCCAAGGAACGCTACCAAAATTGGGAGTGGAATTATGGAAAATCACCGAAGAGCAATTTCCAACAAACCAAACGTTTTCCGGTAGGAACGATTGAGCTTCGTCTTGATGTGGAGAAGGGAAAAATCAAACATGCAAAAATTTATGGCGATTTCTTCGGTGTAGGGGAAGTAGCTGATATTGAGCAAAAGCTTATCGATATTCCGATGGAGAAGAAAGCGATCCGTGAGGTTTTGGAGTCACTTCATTTGCCAACCTATTTTGGAGCTATTACTGTCGAGGAATTATTGACGATGTTTTTTGACCATGACACCGAATAGCAAATCCCGACATTCCTATTGAGAATACATGTTATGAAAAACAAGGTGATGATTTTGCCTTGTTTTTTTGTTTTTGCAAATGAAAAGCAGGTTAAGCATCAATCTGCTAACCTGCTTACATCAAAAGCCTTCAGGTATCCGGGTAGGGCAAGCATAGTTTGCCCTACTAGCTATGTAACGAGCTTTATTTTTGTTCCTTCCACCATGTATCAAATGGCGTAACGGGCAGGTGGCGTTTGTGTGCAGTACGAAGGTAACGCTGATCGATTTTTTCGGCAATCTCGCTTGGAACAGATTTCCCTTCCAAGTAATCGTCCAATTGCTCATAGGACATACCCAGTGCTGTTTCATCAGGTAAAAGTGGTTTATCATCCTCAAGATCTGCTGTAGGTATCTTGGCATAGAGAGCTTCCTCTGCACCAAGAGCTTGTAATAACTGTTTACCCTGACGCTTGCTGAGTCCCGTAAGAGGTGTTAGATCACAACCGCCATCTCCGAATTTAGTGAAAAAGCCGGTAACAGCTTCAGCCGCATGGTCTGTTCCAATCACTAATAATTGGTAGTGGGCGCCTAGATCATATTGAACCTTCATGCGTTCGCGTGCTTTAATGTTTCCTTTAAGAAAGTGAGATAATTGTTCTCCAGTTGCTTCCTCAAAGGCTTGTACGGAAGCATCTACAGCGGGTTTTATATTTACCGTAACCGTGCGATCAGGCTTAATGAAAGCCAGCGCACGCCGGGCATCCTCTTCATCCTGTTGAACCCCGTACGGCAATCGAACAGCGATAAAGCTATAATCCTTACCAGTTTCTTGGCGAATCTCTTCCACGGCTAATTGGGCGAGACGACCTGCCAATGAAGAATCTTGTCCACCACTAATTCCAAGTACATACCCTTTGGTGTGCGTTGCAAGCAGATATTGTTTTAAAAAATCCACTCTTGATCGTATTTCTTGCTGCGGATCGATGGTCGGTTGCACATCCAGTTCCGCTTGAATTTGTTTTTGTCGCATGCTTATCCCTCCATTGCTCCGACTATCTTCTTTTATATTATATGGGTTTCCTTGCAAAGTAAATCTGACAACAAAAAAACCTCCTTCCTCTGTCATCTGAGGTAGGAGGTTATCTATTTCATCTACGCCGAACTAGAAGACGCACACAAGGAGTATCACTTACAGATGAGGAAAGTATTCCTTCCAACGTCTGCTGACCAGTTTGTCAATGTCTGGACGGGTTTCGACCTCTGCTGGATAAAACGGCTTCATACGAGCATCAACGACTAATGGCCCCTCATAACGGATTTTATTGCGTACGATAGTTGATTTGGCATATAGATCGTTTGCTGGATCAAAGCGCGTAAAGACTGTCCAGAGGAAGCTGCTTTCCTTGCGTGAGATCGCAGCGTCATCAACGATACAAATCATAGGCCAGTCGGCTAAATGTTCATTGGCATAAGCGATCAAATCTTCCCCTATTTGCGGGGCATCTTCAAATTTTGGTCCTGAAATTACGAGACAGCCTGGGCAAAAGACCTCTACATGAGGAAAACGCGGGATGTCTGGCCCGTTATAAGTGTGTAGCAGGTCACGAACAGGATCGCCAATGCCGAGCATTACTCCTTTGCTACCATGATTAAATTTGCGTCCTGTATAATCAAGTGTATCGTTGGAGGTATCGTTGACAATCAGTAGGTCACGTTCTGGTTGGAAACGAGCCAACACAATCTCTAAAAACTTACTGAACTGCGATAGGTCACAATGTACATCCGTAACCATCAAAAACTTGGTTAATGTAAGCTGACCTTCCCCTAGAATTCTAAAAGCATGAGCCATTGCTTCTTTATAGTAGCTTTCGCGTACGATTGCTCCAGCTAATGCATGGAAGCCAGTTTCCCCATAGGTCCAAAGAGCCTTCACTCCAGGCATGACCACAGGGAAAAGCGGTGACAGCAGGCTTTGCAGGTATTCACCAATAAAGAAATCCTCCTGGCGCGGCTTGCCAACCACTGTAGCTGGATAGATCGCATCTTCTCTGCGCCACATTTGCTGCACATGGAAGACAGGGAAGTCGTGAGCTAAGGAATAATAGCCAAAATGGTCGCCAAACGGTCCTTCAGGTCGGCGAACATGTGGAGGGACAATACCGCCAAACACGAATTCTGCTTCCGAAATAATTTTATGCGGATGATTGTCTACTTCGGTCATTCCTAGCTTTTCTCCCATTAAGAGAGAGGAGAAAATGAGTTCCGGAACCATCTCTGGTAATGGAGCGATAGCAGAGACAATCAGAGCAGGCGGTCCGCCAACTGTCAGGGTTACCGGCAAAGCACGGTTACGTTTTTCAGCCTCGTAATAGTGGAATCCACCACCTTTATGAATCTGCCAATGAATACCCGTAGTATTTTCATCATATAGCTGAATACGATACATCCCCAGATTGTGTTCTTTACTGACGGGATGCTCTGTGTAGACAAGTGGCAAAGTAACAAACGGCCCCCCGTCTTCATGCCAGCTGGTAATAGCCGGTAATTCGTGTAAATTGACATCAGTTGTATGTACCTGAGCGACAGGAGCATTTTTTAACGATACGTTTTTCGTACCTGTTTTCATGACACTTAATAGAGGATCACGTAATCCCCAAAGGGCAGAGAGCTTCGGGGGCATCAGCTTGTCCATGTTGCTTACTAATTGCTGAATAATTTTTTCTGGTTTTGGTCCGAATGCCATATCGACCCGTTCACGGGTTCCAAATAGATTGGTTACAATAGGGAAGCTTTTCCCTTTAACATTTGTAAAAAAAAGGGCCGGCCCTTGTTCATTAATGACTCGACGATGAATTTCTGCCAATTCCAAATAGGGATCAACAGGAGTATCAATCTGCAATAATTGTCCTTCATCGCGAAGCTGTTGGATAAAAGTTCGTAAATTTGTATGCATGAAAAGAGGTCACCTCATAATCTATCATCGCTTGTGGATATCTATTCTTAACTGTACACGAACTGGATGCATTGATCTAGCCTAAGATTGTACAAAATGAGCGAAATAGGGAGGTTTTTTCAAAGAAGGGTGTACTTTTCCTATATGTAACCTTGCATCATAAGGGCCAGCTTCTCTTTTACCTGCGGCCATTCTGAATCAATAATCGAAAACATTGCAGTATCACGGACATAACCATTGGCCAGACGCATATGCTTGCGAAGTGTGCCCTCATAGGTCGCTCCGATTCGCCGAATAGCTCGTTGTGAGTTCTCGTTGCGAGAATCGGTTTTAATTTGAACGCGAACACATCCGAGATGTTCAAAGCAATGGCTTAGCAACAAATATTTACACTCCGTATTCGCACCTGTTTTCCATAGGCGTGGAGTGAGCCAGGTTGAACCGATTTCTAAGTGGTCATCCTTACTAGAAATATTCATAAAGCGAGTAGTCCCAATAATGCCTTGGGAGGAACGCTCCCTAATAATAAAAGGAAATTCTGTTCCTGCTTCCTTTGCATCGTATGCTTTTTTAAAATAGGCTTTCCAGTCCTCATTTGTAACCATTGCCTTCGGTAAAAAGGTCCAAATTTCGGGAAAACTTCCGACTTGCTGAAGCTCTGCTTCGTGTTCTGGCTGTAGCGGTTCGAGTACTACGAAAGTTCCTTGTAATTGAATGGGAGTAATGACAAGCATGTAGTTTCCACCTATCTATGCGAAAGTTCTAAATCTTTTTACTATCACCAGATTAAAAGGTATTGAGCAGAGAAGCAACTCATTTTTTAGGAGTGCTGTACGTTGGTATGGATGATTTAGGGAAGAGAAATCCACCTTCATGCGTAACTTTCACTCACATCGGGGAAACTAAGCCGAACAATCGGGAGGTGAGTCAAACCATGTCCAGCAAGAACAACAAATCTCAAAACAAGGCGAAAAACAGAGGTAAAACGCTAGATATTAATGACCAAAACAGTAACATTCGCGATAATGGAAATACGCATAAAGCTTAAGAATGTGTGTAAAACAACAAGGTCCCCTTTCTAGGAAAAGAGAAGGGGACTTTAATTGTGCATACATGAAAATGTTATTTTTGTAATAGAAAGATTATTTCGGTTTATGTTCCGTGCACAGTACGGCAAGGCTTGAACTGGGCAAAATGCCACCTAGAGGAAACATTCATGCTATAATAAAAATAAATCTACGGCAGATAGATGGGAAGAGACGGAGGCATACTTGTGGAAGACTCGATGATGCACCTACATGCAAACGAAGTGGTTCTTAGCACACAAGCGTTTTTAATTTTGTGCCGTTTGTATGATAGTTTTTACGATGAATTAAGACAGCATGAACAACTAAATGAGGTGGCTGAAAAGACAGCGGCGGTTTTATTAGATGGCGTTGAGGCTTTAAAAGAACAGACGCAGCCGCCTAAACAAGTGGTGATGGCTTTAGATTTCTCCAGTTTATTTTTAGTGAAAAAGCTGGTAGAACAAGCATATCGGGAAGTAAGTGAAGTACCGGAGCAGGCCAAGGCTCTGGGATGGTTGGAAGAGTGTATTCAGGCAATGAATAAGGGAATGATTACACACTGATACAAGGCAGAATTATCTGGTTTGACAATGAACGAGAATTTTTCTAAAGAAAATCTATCTGTTTACAAATAAGTAGTGACGTGGTACTGTAAAAACGAATTCAAAACTTTATAACTTTGTACCGAGCGGGGGCCGAGCTGTCGGCTGAGATTGTAACACTATGCGTTACTGACCGTTGAACCTGATCTGGTTAATACCGGCGGAGGAAGAGGGCAACCGAGAACAGAGTGAAGATAACTTTGTTCTTTCAGATGCATACGAAACCATCCGCTACGGGTGGTTTTTCTTTTGATAAACAACCTGTAGCCGTTTACAGTATGGATCAAAAAAAGCAGTAAGCTACTAAGATGATCAGCTAACAGCTAGTTCAGCTTAGCCTCCGCTATCTATTTCGGTGCTGTCCGAAAAGAAAGCGGAGGCTTTTTTGATGTCAGGACATGAATGGTTCCAACTAGATCGGTCAGCTATAGAGGTTCGTTTCAAACAGCAAGAAACAAGCATACGCGAACATTTTTGCGAAAGGAGTTGAATTTTTGAAAGCACGTTCCCTTCATCTCATTACCACAGGGAGTCAAACTCTCAGAGAAGTGTTGCCCATTATAGAAAAGGCAGACCTAGCAGGAGTAGATTATCTGCACATTAGGGAAAAACAGCGGACAGCAAGGGAAATAGCAGAATGGATCAGGCACTTGTCGGATGTTTTTCCAAGGGATCGAATCATTGTAAATGACCGAGTGGATGTAGCAATAGCTTATCATTGCGGCGGCGTACAGCTTGGACAGCATAGTATGCATGCCAGCTTGGCAGGTCGCATGCTGGACTCTCACCAGCTACTGGGTTGTTCGGTTCATAACGAGCAGGAATGCTTGTCAGTACAATCATTACAACCCGCCGACCAGTCCGATTCATTGACAGAGCATGATGTCGTACCAAGCCGTCCCCCAACCTTTGTGATAGCGGGGCATGTCTATGTAACAAAATGTAAGCCCGGCATAGAACCGCGTGGTCTTCCCTTTGTAACGCGAATGCGGAAACTGTTAGCTCCTACCGTCTCACTACTTGCGATAGGCGGCATAACTCCTCATCGTGTTAAAGACGTGATAGCGGCTGGAGGGGATGGGATTGCTGTAATGTCGGGGATCATGCAGTCAGCACGACCGCAAGACAGGATGAGAGAGTATCGTGATCAGCTTGATAATTCAGCTGGATATGCTATCCGGTAGCTCCCCCATTCGATACCTATCTTGCTTTAGCTGCGCCAAACGCTGGAAAAAGGCAGGCGTAAAAACAATCATTGCAAGAAATGAGGTGACCGTTTTTGCACGCTAGCACAGTAAAGGTTCTGGTTAATGGAAAAGCAACAAGTGTAGAAAAAAATACGACAGTGGAACAATTGCTTGTCCATTATGGAGTGGAGCAAAGAATAGTGGTTGTTGAGCACAATCAAATTATCCTTGATCGTGCCAGTTATGCCCGTACAGCCATTATGGATGGGGATCGCATAGAAATAGTTCATTTTGTTGGAGGAGGATAATCGATGACGGATGCTACTTTACGAATTGGGGAGTATGAATTTAACTCACGATTTTTAATTGGGACCGGGAAATTTCGAGATTTGGAAATCCAGCGAGCAGCAGTGGCGATCTCTGAAGCACAAATTATCACATTTGCGGTACGCCGCTTAAATTTGGAAAAAGTAAACGAGCCTACCTTTTTAGAATCACTTGACCTCTCAGCGTATACACTGCTCCCCAATACAGCAGGAGCAACCACCGCAGAGGAGGCTGTACGTATTGCACGTTTAGCAAAAGCGAGCGGACTGTGCGACATGATTAAAGTAGAAGTAATTGCAGATCAGAAAACTTTATTGCCCGATCCAATAGAAACCCTGCGAGCATCTGCTCTATTGGTGGAAGAAGGCTTCACTGTTTTAACCTATACCAATGATGATCCCATTCTTGCGCGAAAGCTACAAGACGCAGGCGTTCATGCTGTTATGCCTGGTGCCTCACCAATTGGCTCCGGCCAAGGGATTCTTAATCCTCTTCACCTTAGCATCATGATCGAAGAGGCGACAGTTCCCATCATTGTAGATGCTGGAATTGGTTCACCCTCAGATGCGACGCAGGCAATGGAGCTAGGTGCAGACGGCGTATTACTAAATACAGCAGTTGCGTTAGCAAACGACCCTATACGAATGGCAGAAGCAATGAAGCTAGCGATTCAGGCTGGACGAAAAGGCTTTTTAGCAGGACGCATTCCCCGAAAGCGCTATGCTTCTGCTAGTAGTCCGATAGAAGGAATGCTGACATGAAGCTGGCTCGTCTCGCTCATTTATCCCAAAAGTGGAGTATCTATTTGGTAATAGGCAGTCAAGATTGCGGGAACTCCGTTGAAAACATGTTTCGTATCTTAACAGAGGCACTTCAAGCAGGAGTCGGATGCGTTCAGTGGCGAGAAAAAGGAGCTGGTTCCATCAGCGATGCGATTCAAAGAGAAAAAATTGCGATCCGTATGAAAGAGCTATGTCATACATACGATTCCATTTTTCTGATTAACGATGATGTGAGCTTGGCCTGCAAGGTTCAGGCTGACGGGGTGCACGTAGGGCATGAGGATATGCCGTTTGCTCAGGTGAAACAATTGGTTCCTCCTGAGATGATCATTGGAATATCAGCCGGCAATATAGCGGAGGCTCGGATCGCTCTTGCATATGGAGCTGATTATTTAGGGGTAGGGCCTATGTATGCATCGAACAGTAAAGCGGATGCTGGGGAGCCAATCGGTCCACATGGACTGTCGGCTATTCGCAAATTTGTAGGAGGGTATCCCATTGTCGCTATAGGCGGAATTAAGCCAGAACATGTTAGCTGCTTGCGAAAAAATGGGGCGGATGCTATCGCAGTTATTTCAGCTATTACACAAGCACCTGATACAAAAAAAGCCGTTCAGGATTTTATTTATCATGTTCATAAAAATCACAGTTATACATGAGTTCGCATAAAAGGAGGCTGTACGCCGATGAATACGCGAGAAATAGAAATAGCTTCTTTTACAGAGCTTTTATACGCAGAAGCGAAGCCGATTTGGGAAAAGACGCATCTTCATCCTTTCATTACTGGCATTTCTAATGGTAATTTACCGATTTCTGCATTTATCCATTACATGAAGCAGGATTATCTCTTTTTACAGGAATATGCAAAACTGTTTGCGATTGCGAGCGTTAAGACATCGCGTTCAGACTGGAGCGGTCGATTTGCCCAAATCATGACTTCAACATTACAAGAGGAGATGTCCTTGCATCGGGGATACGCTCAACGACTAGGTATTTCCCAGAGTGAATTAGAAACGGCGGAACCGTCATTCGTCATGCTTGCCTATACAAGTTATATGCTACAGATCGCTCATCAAGGAAGCTTGGGAGAAGCGCTGAGTGCTTTGCTTCCATGCATGTGGAGTTATCAGGAAATCGGGAAAAGATTGGCACAAAAATCGGGAGTAACCGATCATCCGCAGTATGGTGAGTGGGTGCTGATGTATAGTTCTGATGAATTTGGCAATTCAACGGACTGGCTGAAAGGTGTTCTTAATGAGATTGCCCGTGACAGTAACAAACAGGAGCTTGCTCGGATGAAACAGCATTTTATTGCCGCTTGCAAAATGGAATATTTATTTTGGGATATGGCTTATCTGGAACAGACATGGCCGTAATGCAAAGGAAACGGGGGCAAAAGATCACACAGAAGGTCGCGAAAAAGAATCGGCATATCGGATGGGGTTTCGCTTCCGTATGTACTTTCCTCCTGCTATGGGAAGCAGGGTGCCGCTTGCTTGAGCTGCCTGCATTCATTTTGCCACCCCCCTCTCTTATTGCCGTTGCGCTCTGGGAGCTACGCAATCAGCTATTGACGACACATCTGTGGATTACATTGCAGGAAGCGTTGCTAGGACTAGTGATCTCCATTTTCGTAGGTACAGGAATTGCCATATGCATGCATCTTAATGAGAAAATGAAAAAGATCATGTACCCTCATGTCATTATCTCACAAACCATTCCGATTTTAGCGCTCTCACCCGTTTTCATGATGTGGTTTGGCTATGAGTTACCGGGAAAAATAGCAATTGCTGTACTGTTCACTTTTTTTCCAATTGTAGTAAGTACGTATGATGGATTCCTCGTTACAGATGCACAACGACGTAACTATTTTCGTATGATTGGAGCAAGCCGGTGGCAAATTTTTTGCAAGTTGGAAGTACCTAGTGCATTGCCTTCCTTCTTTAGCGGAGTAAAGGTAGCAGCCACCTTTAGCGTCTCGGGGGCCACTGTAGGCGAATGGTTAGGAGCCAGTGCGGGTCTGGGGTTTTTTGGCAGACGGGCTTCCGGTAATTTTCAGGCGCCTGCTCTATTTGCTTCTGTCCTTTTATTATGTTTGCTGGGGTTAGGCTTGTTTTTGGTTATGACTCTGGTGGAACAGCGCTGTCTTTCCTACAATCGTAAGGAAAAAGACCTCCGACAATAATTGATTGTGGATGAACATCTAGATATAGAGGAGAAAAGAAATGAACAAATCAATTGTATATAGCAGGAAAGCTGTGAAAAATTGGCTGGTAATCCTGATTGCTGGTCTTAGCATGCTAGCTACAGGGTGTGCTTCTAGTGATGCCTCTGTAAAAGAAAATCTAGCAACTGCCACCTCCGAAGCTAAACCGCCAGAGAAGCTTACCATCGCTCTAGATTGGTATCCAAATGCTGTTCACAGTTTTTTATATGCCGCAGAATCACAAGGCTATTTTCGCGATGCGAATCTACAGGTGGAGCTGAAAATGCCGTCGGACGCCAGTGATCCATTAAAGCTGGCAGCCACGGATAAGGTAGATATGGCCATTAGCTATCAAACGCAGGCCATTGTGGCTAAGGCAGAAGGTTTGCCAATTAAATCGTTAGCTGCGATCGTTCGCGAACCGTTAAACGTACTAATGGTAAGAGCAGATAGTACTGTTTTGACACCTAAGGATTTGAGCGATAAAAATGTAGGGTATCCTGCTCTTCCCCTTGACGTAGAAATTGTGAAGCATATGGTCCAAACTGACGGGGGAGATCCGTCAAACATTCGTTTTACCGATATTGGTTTTCAATTAATCCCAGCCCTCTCCACTAAGCAAACGGACGCCGCCATTGGGGGATTTATCAATCATGAACAGTTGATTTTAGAAAAAAATAATGTTCCCGTTCGTTTGTTCAGATTGACTGATTATGGTGTACCCAACCATTATGAACTGGTGTTGGTCACAAGTGATAAGACGACAGTGAAAAAGCGGGAGGCGCTAGAGCGATTCCAGCAAGCGATACAAAAAGGGCAGGCTTATGTTGCTTCTCATCCGAAAGAAGCACTGGAAGCACTTTTACAACATGAAGCCGCAGAATTTCCTCTAGATAGAGAGATTGAACACAAAAGTCTTGAGGTCCTACTTCCTCTGATGGATGCTAAAGGTCAACCTTTTGGTAGCCAGGATACAGACCAATGGCAGAAGGTCATTGATTGGATGGCGGCTAAGAAGCTAATTTCTGAGACTTTCTCAGCTCAGGAGATTCTTCCAGCAGCAAAATAATGTATAATAAGAATAAATGAATGAGAAAGCGCCTGTTCATGGCGCTTTTTCTAGTCTGTTCACTATGGAATTTCCAAGGAACAAGAGCAATTATGGGGGGTACATCATTTTGAAAAAAAACATATATCACATCGGCTATGAGCGAGTATCCAGACGCGAATTACTGGAGCGTTTAGACATAGAAGATGGATTCATGTTGCAACATGATCGCCTCCATCCTGTTCATGCAGATAAAGAAGAAGTGGCGCCAGAGTGTGAGCAACATCAGATCTTGGTTCGTTATCAGCACCGACCAAGCGAATGGATAACTTTTAGTGGTACGTATCAAATCCGGACAAGAGAACCAATACCTTGGATTGATGCACCTTTAGAATATCATTTATTTGGTGAACAATTAATCCCAGGTAATTATCGACGGGAAAAGGCACCTCAAGCCCGCATACCAGCCCGGACAAAGCTGCAAATCACGGCTATTCGCGATGGAATCGTATACGTTATGGTACCCAATCATCCGTCTAGACGGTATGAGATGAAGCTGGAGGATGCTCGATTTGCCCGTAATTTTCCCACAGAGCTGGAAATGCGATTGCAGTACTACTCGTTTCCGCCACATCCAGACATTTTGGTTGATTGGCTGTTGCAGGAGGGAAGGAAACGTGGCATGATAACTCGCTTAAATGGTGAGCATACAGAGCGGACTGCTTTTGAGGTTTGGGATGATCTGCGTAAGGAATACTCTTTAAGCGTGAGCGCAGCGATTTTAGCTATTAAGCAGGCATTGGTCGTCATGGACAGGGCCGGAGTGGAGGCGGATTTTCCTAACCCGGTTAAAAGTGCCGATATTTCTAGCTACAGTGAAGAAGAGCGAGACGCCTTTTTTTCTTATCAGACCGTACGTGCGGCGCTTGCTGCTGTCTCAGCCTTGCTAACCATCGACCCGATGGATCAATTTCAGGATCATTTATTGATGGATGTAATGTTAGAGCAACAACAAAATCGACGTTCCTCTAAGGAATAACGGAAGCATTCATGCAAAGAGAACATATGGATTGCGACAAAACAAATAGACCCCAATCTTATTTTTTTGATTGGGGTTCTTTATTTTACCTGTAATCATAGGTGCATCGCTGCGTTACAGTATCATAGGAATCGGGCGTTTGATAGGCAAACTTTTTTACTCCATTTTCCATCAAAAGATGTTATAGTAAACTTTATAATGATAGCGCTTTCTATTGCCGGCATATCGTTATTTTGTTAAGGGAGGTATTAAGTTATGAGTCACATTGAATCTGATTTTTCAGTGGTCAACATTCCTGTTCATTTAAAGCAATTCGTTGTCGACCAAGACTATGACAAGTATACACCGATAGATCAAGCTGTTTGGCGGTACGTTATGCGTCAGAATTATAATTTCCTTGGGAAAAGAGCCCATACCGCTTATTTAGAGGGCTTACAAGCATCTGGTATCAGTATCGAAAAAATACCGAATATTCGTGAAATGAATCGGTGCCTGTCGGAAATTGGATGGGGAGCAGTAAGTATCGATGGTTTTATACCAGCCGTAGCTTTTTTTGACTTTCAGGCTCATCAAATCCTCCCAATCGCTTGTGACATTCGTACTTACGATCATGTGGCTTATACACCTGCACCTGATATCATTCATGAAGCAGCCGGGCATGCCCCGATTATTAAAGACGAGAAGTATCGTGAATATCTGAAAATCTTTGGAGAAATTGGTTCGAAAGCCATTTCATCACGAGCAGATTATGAATTATATGAAGCGATTCGCTATTTATCTATTGTAAAAGAGGATATCAATGCGACGGAAGAACAAGTGCTTGCAGCAGAAGAAGACCTAGCCCGAAAAACAGCGGCGGTTACGGAGGTTTCAGAAGCTACTCTATTGTCCCGTCTCTATTGGTGGACAGTTGAGTATGGCTTAATTGGAGATGTTGATTATCCACAAATCTATGGAGCAGGGTTATTGTCCTCTGTTGGGGAAAGCATGAGCTGCTTAACAGAGGAAGTTAAAAAAATTCCGTTTTCACTCGATGCTTGCATAGAAACTGATTTTGATATCACCAAGCCTCAGCCCCAATTGTTTGTTTGTCGAGATTTTGATCAGTTAATTGAAGCGGTACTTGAAATGAAGGAGAGAATGGCACTGCATCTTGGCGGCACTGAAAGCTTGCATAAGGCAATCAATAGCGGTCAAATCACTACTAGTGTGTACAGCTCTGGTCTACAAGTAAGCGGCACGCTGCAACATATGATCTTGGATGATCAGGGGGAAGCCATTTATTTAGCGACAGAAGGACCTACTGCCCTTGCGTTTGGAGACATTGAGCTGGTGGGTCATGATAAATCCTATCATAGCCATGGATTTTCTTCCCCAATTGGCAAAATAAAAGGAAACGAGAAGCCATTAGAGAATTGGACCGATGCTGAACTTGAAGCTTATGACTTAGTTGTAGGTAAAAAAACGGTGGTATGCTTTGCTTCAGGAGTTGAAGTGGTAGGGCGTGTTTCCTATATTGATCGTATGCAGGATAAAGTGGCGCTAATTGGATTCGATGAATGTACCGTACGCTATCAAGAGCGTGTGCTTTTCCAAGCAGAATGGGGGACCTATGATATGGCAGTAGGAGCTGAAATCGTCTCTGTCTATGCAGGAGCTGCTGATCGAGAAAAATTTCAATCGGGTACACATCAACCGTCAGAGACCCAAACCCGTCGCCCCATTTACACAGAGGAGCACAAAAGACAGCAGCAGTTGTATCAAATTGTTCGTAACCTGCGGACAGAAGAAGGGGCTGAAGAGGAGCTGCCAGAGAGCTTGCAAGCTATTATGCAAGAACTAGATGCCTCTTATCCGAACGATTGGCTGCTGCGATTGGAGATTTTAGAAATTATGAAGAACCATCATTTCCCGGAAGCGGACTGTAAGCGACTTCACTCCCAAATAAAAGCAATTGGTGAAGCTGATCATGAATTAGCTGTTTTGATTACTAATGGCCTGTCTCTATTGGAAAATAAGTAAGTAAACAAGACCGCCGGGGGTTTGCTCTACCAGGCGGTCTCTGTTATAAATGCCAAGTTACTTCGGTGGTTGCTTGTCCCTTGTAAGAAGAGCAATAATATATGGCTTCATATCAACAATTCGTTCTGGTGGAGGCAACGCCCTTTTTCCAGCTATGATCAGGGGAATCAATGTATCGGTACGGTGCAAGGAACCGTGATTTCCTCCTCCAAGATGATTAGGAGAACCGTCTGCGGTGAATTCTGCTCCATTCTTTGCTGAAATCACAAGAAAGGAACCTTTGTGCGAAGCAAATGCACTAAATAAGCGCTGAAGTCCATCTGGAAAAGAAGAGGAATTCAGCCTGTTATCTTGTGGATTCCGCCGTAAATCTAACACACTGAAATCTCCTCTTATATCCCATCTCTGCCCGAAACGATCAATCTCACTTTTTCCCGGTCGATAAGCCATCTGTCGATTGCTGTTACCTTGCCTAACATGAATCCAGTCTGCTTCTTTCCATGCTAGCAAATCAATTCTATCATCATGTTTAAGGCTATTAACAAGAGCTGGAATGGATGCACGTGAAGAAAGGGAATAGACGTAACTCATTCGTCCATTTATAGCAAACGCTATGTCGTCACTGGGCAATACTGTTTTTCCTAACCGATAAGGCTGATATTGTCCTAGCATTTTTTCTAGACGAATAAGCGATTGTTGTCTGTCTTTGCCACTTGAGGTTACTCCACTGTCTCCAATAATCATAAAGGTATGATTCTCTATGGCTTTATTCCAATCTCCAAAAGCATCAAGGATGCTCTGAAGCTTTTTGTCAAACTTTTGGAGTGCAGAAAGATAGGTTGGACCATGCTTGTGAAGCTTTCCGTCCATATCGGGAAAATAGGCTATTGTCAAATCAGGGAGTGATCCTTGCTTTATTACATTTATTAAATGATTCGTTGTATAGGAATCGTTTACTCCAAACGATTGGAAAGGTCCCTCAGCTATTCGCTGGTTTGTTAATTTACGCAGTGAGCCGAAGCCAAGCATCTCTGGACCCATGACCTGCATCTGGGCTGGAAGGTTCAGGGTATTCGATACGAGCTTAGGTAATACAAGCGTGTGTTTAAAATCTCCGCGATAGACCATCGTATTTATGGAAGCTGTTGAGAATCCTTTTTTATGTAAATCCTCGTGAAGCGTTCGTGTTTTAGAGGAGAGATGTGACTGATTGAGATTATATATGCTGTCGTACGCCCAATCAGCTAGTCCGGGTTTCCAAGCTACCCGAAAGCCATCTCCATAGTTAACAATACGTTTTTCTGCCGGATGAAACCACAGTAGACCTGGGATTTTGTGTTGATCGGCATAAGCTCCGGTAAGAAGCGAACTCTCAATGGTAACAGACATGGTGGGGAAAGAACTAATCAAATCACGTCGGTACATTCCATTTTTGATAAGGAAAGACAGTGCTGGAGCCTTATTCATTGTGACCAATTTATCAATTGAGTCTGAGAGAATAGAATCTACCATCAGGACAATCACTTTTTGTCCGGTTTTTGTAGCGGGCTTTTTGGGTTGTTGCAAAATACGAATCTGCTCAGGCTGAGGATAAGAGCAGGAAGCTAAACTTATACAGATCAAAAATAGTAGACAAAAGAAAGGAAGTTTTCGAAGCACTTACAGAATCCTCCTTTAATAGTAAGTGTTCTTTTACTTTGTCCCAAACAAGTAGTCCTTACTCTTCGTATGCCTTTTCATAAAGACTTTTTACGTCATTGATATTTTGTCAGCTATGTAAATAAAATAGAATAAGAATGACTCGCGTACTGCTGTGAGCTTTGTCACACTTCGTTCACCTGATATGCAGAACGGAGCATGAATGAATATCTGTGGACTAGAATACATAACAGAAAGAGACTTTTGGGAAATGGGGGCTAAGTATGGATACACAAATTACAGTATGGCTAGCATTCGCAGCAGGATTTCTCTCGTTTATATCGCCTTGTTGTTTGCCGTTATACCCATCCTTTTTATCTTATATTACTGGGGTTTCGGTTTCAGAGATGAAACAAGGAAAAGCTGTATTTCAGCGACAGGCATTATTACACACCTTATTTTTTATTCTAGGATTCTCTCTTGTCTTTATCGCGCTAGGATTGTCAACCTCATGGATTGGTAGCTTATTTGCCTCAAAAAAGGATTTGATTAGGCAACTAGGTGCTATTTTATTAATTTTTATGGGGTTAGTTATTACAGGGGTATTAAAGTTTGATTTTATGATGAAAACATGGAAGAAGGACATAAACAATCGTCCGCTTGGGTATACTGGTTCTATCTTGGTGGGAATTACCTATGCGGCTGGCTGGACTCCCTGTGTAGGGCCGATAATGTCAGGGATCATTACGCTTGGAATGGTGAATCCAGAGAGTGCCCTTACTTATACGCTTGCCTATACAATAGGATTTGCCCTGCCATTCTTCGTGATGACCTTCTTCATTAGTAAGATAAGCTGGATCATGAGATACTCGGACAAATTAATGAAAATTGGCGGGGGAATCATGGTTCTTTTCGGGGTTTTGCTGTACTTTGATAAGCTGACAGATATCTCTATCTACTTAATTAAAATTTTTGGACAGCCTAGTTTATAAAGGAGCTGGATAAAGCATGCGGCAGGTGTTTATCATTCTCAGTTTGCTCGTTTTGGGAGGAGGAGCGATTTACCAAAGCGAGGTCAAGAGTAAATCGCAGTCTGCTCCTCAACAAATATTGGGACAGTCTATAAAATCTGAGCCAAAGCAACAGCATCAGGCGAAAGAGACAACCAAAGCTCAAGCACAACAGGAGGTCTCTAGTCAGATAGAGCCAAAAGCCAACCCAACGATTGCGCAGGGGGCTAAAGCTCCTGCCTTTGAACTTCCTAGTATGGATGGAACTACATACAAGTTTTCGGGACAAAGACAGAAGCCGCTGGTTCTAAACTTCTGGGCAAGCTGGTGTGGTCCATGTAAGATGGAAGCTGCTGATTTGCAAAAGTTATATGAAAAAAATAAAGGCAACGTAGATTTATATGCAATTAATCTGACAAAAACGGATGATTTAGATTCCGTCAAAGCGTTTGTAGATACCTATAAGCTGAGGATGCCTATTCTCTACGATCAAGATGAAACAGTAGCAAAGCAGTACCAAATCCTCGCTATCCCAACAACATTTATTATTGATCCTAATGGGATCGTTACATATAAGGTAATGGGATCGATTCAACCGGGCGTGTTTCAGGCAGAGCTGGATAAAGTAGTCAAAGCAAAAAAATAATGAAGATGAAAGACTGCTATTGAAGGATTTCCTATCAAGAAATGAAGACCAATATATGATTACAAAGTATCAAGCTGCCCTTTTAAAAAATGGTTTCGATCGTTAATAAAACGACAAATATAGTCAGGCTCAGCGTCAAAGACGTTGAGCTTTTCTTTTTTGTGCGGATCAATCTGAAGGTAGGGACGTAGCAAGCGATGGAGAGACTCGATTCGAGGGCCCATATATTCGGGAGTAAACCAGGAATGTAGGATTTCTGCCATTCTATCTTTATAGAGCTGTCTGTATGTATAAGTATCTAATAGGCGAGCGCTTAAGGTATTGTATCCGTCTATATCCACAAAGTCATAGGCCATTTCTTTTCCATTACAATCCCGTCCCCAGGTGGCGTCATAATCCCATGGAATAATCTCAAATAAACCTGTCCTCGAATTTCGATATAAAGCGTAATTATGAATAAAACCGTCAAAATTTTGCGTGCATACAGCCCCTGCCAGCCAACTTAAATATTGGTTGATATTAAGGTATCGAGCAATGGTTTCTTCAAAATCAGCTCTTGGTGTTGTATTTATGATATAAATCAATTCACGCAGGAGCTGCATATCCTCCTCTTGGCCATATTTGAGTCGATACCCTGCGTCTAGGCTTGGTTTTACCTCCTCTGTTTTGGGGCTTAACAAGGAAAAATTAGCGTTTCCACTGACAGCGTAGAAAATCGGGCCTAGTGGTAGCTGACGTCTTTGTAAAAATAATTCATCGACAGATTCTAATTGAAGATAAAGACCTTCACTAACTCCATTTCTGCATAACACCACATACGAAGTGGCAGGTGATAAGACGCCGAGGAGCTCAAAAAAGGAAAATGACAGGGCATTCCGCATGAACGAGGGGTCCAGCATTTCAGCATTAAGATGAACCTCTCGTTGCCCCTGAAAACGGTTGTTGTCAGAAAAATAGAGAGTATAAGACTTTTTTGCCAATTCTCGTGTATGGGCACCTCGATAGGAAAGCTGAATGGGGTACGTCTTCTGCTGGATCGAGAGGAAAGCATCTATGCGAACATCCGATCTGACATGCTGATCCAAGTAAGCAATACCCTCGTCTGAGACAGTTACATAATAAACCTGTGGCAAGGCGTGCGACTGAATTTCCATAGAACCCTTCCTTTCTGCTTCATCTTATGAGAAATACGGGCTATTGGCGCTATTTTTTATAGAGAATAGATAAAGAAATAGTTCACCTTTTTATTTGCAGGAAATATACATACAAAAGTGAGCAAAATTAGCGACATGAGGTGACAGCATGATCACAATTAGTTTATGCATGATCGTGAAAAATGAGGAAGACAGTTTGGCGAGATGCTTGGATTCTGTAAAGGACCTGGTAGACGAAATCAATATTATTGATACAGGCTCGACGGACGGGACTGTAGAGCTTGCAAAAAAGTACACGGATCGAGTTTTTTTCTTTGAATGGATTGACGATTTCTCGGCCGCTCGTAATTTTGCCTTTACGAAAGCAACACAAGAGTATATTTTGCATCTGGATGCGGATGATTTCCTCTTGGAGATCGACCGTGAACGGTTACGAACCTTGAAGGAAACATTAGATCCGGCTGTTGACTCAGTCACCATGAAATATCACATTGCCTTTGATGAGTTCGATAATCCTATTATGTCTTTCCGTCGAAACCGTCTGGTGAAGCGAAGCAATAATTTCCAATGGATTGGTGCTGTGCACGAGTATTTAGCTGTTTGGGGAAAAATTATCGACAGTGATATTGCTGTGACTCATAAAAAGATTCATCAGCAGGAAGGTTATTCGACTCGTAATTTGCGGATTTATGAAAAAAAGCTGGAGCGCGGAGAAGAATTTACCATAAGAGACTTGTATTATTATGCAAATGAACTGCGAGATCATTCTTTTCATGAAAAAGCGATTGAATATTATATCAAAATGCTCGATTCTAAACAAGGCTGGATTGAGGATGAAATCAATGCGTGCTACAAGATCGCAGATTGTTATGTTGCCTTAGGAAATAAAGAGAAGGAATTAGAATATATAATCAAAGCTTTTTCTTATGATACTCCACGGGCTGAGGCTTGCTGCCGACTTGGTCATATCTTTTTTGGCAAAAACGAATATCTAAAAGCAATTTTTTGGTATGACCTGGCTACTAAAGTCAAAAGACCGGATACCTGGGGATTCTTTACAGAAGCATGCTGGACGTGGCTTCCGCATATACAATTATGTGTTTGCTACTATCGGATTGGACAAAATGAAAAAGCCTATGAGCATAACGAACAAGTAGGGAAGTATCGACCAAATGATCCAAAATATTTATTCAATAAAAAGCTACTAGAGGAATTGTTGAACAAGGAGGAGTCAGACAGCTAACTTCTTTCACAGGAAAAGTGACCTTCTTTCCATCTACTTCATACAATGTGAGAGTTGAGTGTATTTGTAAGTTTTTGGATGGAAAGAAGGGATGTGGAGTGAAGGTAGGAGTAATTGGGACCGGTGTAATGGGTAAGCATCATGTACGTGTCTACTCCTCGCTCAATGACCATTGCCAATTGATAGGCGTTTACGATGCAGATCAAAAGCGGGCGCAAGAGGTCGCACAGGAATATGATATACTTTCGTTTCTTACCCTAGACGAACTGTTGGCGCGAGTAGATGCAGTCAGTATAGCTGTTCCGATACCCGCTCATTTTGAGGTCGGCATGGCTTGCATCCGTCATGGGGTGCATATGCTGATGGAAAAACCTCTCACTTCGACTGTAGCAGAAGCCAGGGAGTTGATTGATCGAGCCAAAGAAGCTCAGTTACATTTGCATGTGGGGCATATCGAGCTGTTTAATCCGGCTATTGGGGTGTTACGCTCCATTTTGGAGGGTGAAGAGGTTGTCGCCATCGATATGCACCGCATGAGTCCAATGGAACCACGTATTCAAGGAATTGATGTGGTATTGGATGCTATGCTTCATGACATATATATTTTGCAGCATTTACAGCCGGGTGTATTAGCTAAGATGCACGCGGTGGGTCAATCTTATCAAGGAGCAATCAAACATGCTGTAGCACTGTTTCAATTCGAATCAGGCGTTATCGCACAAATCACAGCTAGTCATTTAACGGAAGAAAAAGTGCGGACCTTACGAGTAGTAACCAGACAGGCGTTTGTTCAAGCTGATCTACTCGATAAAAAAGTAGTCATTTCCCGTTCAACGAATTTCTTAGAGAAACAAAGTGATGGCTATAGCCAGCAGAACATTTTGGAAAAAGTGATTGTACCTGGGATTGAGCCGCTACGAGCAGAGCTAATAGATTTCTTACAAAGCATTAGGAAGAAAACGCCCACTTTGGTCTCAGCGGAGTCAGGTCTGCAGGCGTTGCAACTGGCAACGGAAATTTCCCAACAAATTCAACAAAATCTATCCGAAGATAAATAGTTGTAAAAAAACCTGTAGCAAATGTGCACAGGTTTTTTTCTGCTGTGTAGCATCACCTATAACACTTACAGAAGGGATCGCAAAGAGGAGATACTCGCATCCTAGCGAATTGAAACAGAAGAGAATCAATGCATAAGGAGGAGCAATCATGTCGATTAACTTGCACTCGAAAACCGGAACAGGAATAACCATGCAGCAATTCATGGAGACAATGGAGAAAAATAAAGAGGAATTCTATGACTGGTATGAGCGATTTTCGTGGGAAACAGAAAAGGAACGTTCCCGAATAGCAGCCACGGTGCAGCAAGCGGGATTGCGAGCCTTCTTATTGTGTGCAGAATGGTGCGGAGACGTTGTACGGAATGTGCCTGTATTGTTTCGTGTAGCAGAAGCAGTTTCTTTACCTGTGGAAGTATTGGTTATGGAGGATCATCTGGATGTGATGGATCAATTTCTAACTATGGGAGGACGAGCTATTCCGGTGTTGATTATTTGCAACAAGGACTCAGATGTGCTTGCTACATGGGGACCACGTCCAGCGCATGTTCAGAAGATTATGATTCAGTTTAAACACGAAAACCCTGACCGGGAGGCACACGATTATCAAGACAAAATCATGGCGGCTCGTCAAGAAATGCTGGCCCAATACGGAGAGGGGACTGGCTACCAGCAAGTCATTGTGCAAGAATTATCCGATTTATTCCGTCAGATACAATGAGTAGCGGCGAGCGTGGTATAATGGGATAGATTGATAAAGACAGCCAGAGGTGAAAAGATGAGACCTTTACAGATATCAGCAGAAACAGCCGTAAAGTTGGCTGAACAGCTTGGAGTACCCCTGGAAAGATTAATGCACATGCCCCAGCATATATTGATGCAAAAGCTAATGGAAATTTCAAAGCAGGAAGCCTCAGAGCAACAGACAGAATCAGATAGCAAGGAAAAATAAGCAGTCAAAAATGGCCGCTTGGACGAGAAGCGATGACACTTAAAAGATGCCTAACAAGGCATCTTTTTTCTATTTCAGAAAAAGTGAAGATGGCATATAATGGATATTCACTGAATAGGATAATATGGTGAAAAATATAGGCTCAGGCTGGGAAAGGGGGAGATCTCTCATGCTGCAAGAATTGGAGACCCTTGCGGATCGCATAAATCAAGACCCTTCTGCCATTGAGGGATGGTTGGCTGTTTATCAATTTGATGTCAGTGGAGAACGGGGAGGTACCTATCAGGTTCGATTTTGTGACAATCAGGTTCAAGTATCTGAAGGAAACTCTAATCAAGCACAATGTACGCTCCAGCTATCTGACACCAATTTTGCAAAGCTCCTGCGAAAACAATTAAATCCTACTACTGCTGTCATGCTGGGTAAAATAAAGATCAAGGGAGATATATCACTAGCTTTACGATTACAGCGCTTATTTGCATAATGAGAGAATGCTATGAAGTACACAGCTTTTATAGGTATAAAAAACGGATAGCTACAGTTAATTTTTAGATATTAATTGTGGCTATCAAATTTTTTATAAAAAGTCTTGCTTTTTATTTTGAGTGTATGCTATATTAAAAAAGCCGAAACGGTACTGAGAAAAACAACGAGCTTGAAAGTGAGTTGTTGACCGTTTAGCTCACATGCGGGTGTGGCGGAATTGGCAGACGCACCAGATTTAGGTTCTGGCGGGCGACCGTGGGGGTTCAAGTCCCTCCACCCGCACCATTTACATACATAACGAAAAGACAAGCTTTCAATTATGAAGATGCCGGTGTAGCTCAATTGGTAGAGCACCTGACTTGTAATCAGGGGGTTGTGGGTTCAAGTCCTATCGCCGGCACCATTTTTATGGGGAGATAGTGAAGTGGCTAAACACGGCAGACTGTAAATCTGCTCCCTCAGGGTTCGGCGGTTCGAATCCGTCTCTCCCCACCATTTTGGGGTATAGCCAAGCGGTAAGGCAACGGACTTTGACTCCGTCATTCCCAGGTTCAAATCCTGGTACCCCAGCCAACTTTATATTTGCCGGTATGGCGGAATTGGCAGACGCGCGCGACTCAAAATCGTGAGGGAAACCGTGGGGGTTCAAGTCCCTCTACCGGCACTACATTAAAAAAGCGGAATTTACGTTAGATGCGTAGATTCCGCTTTTTTCGTTGTCTATCATTATTATTTATCCTGCACGACAAGAGAATATATAAAAGGTAATAAACAAGAAATGAAATGTAAAATTATGAAAATAAAAAGTAATCATTTTTCTCACAAAAAGTCTCTTTTTTCTAAGATGATTTTTAAATAAATAGAATTTTGTCAAAACCTTGACAATGGCGAAAACTGGATAGCTCTAAAGGGCTAAAAGTGATGAATCTCACACCCTTTACAAATGTCGGAATGGTTTAATCAAATCGTAAACAATGCAAATTCCTTTTTGAGCAAAAATTGGATGAAAAGGAAGGAAAAGAGAGGAGGTCATCGGATGAACAGCTCCCAAACTCAACCGAATCAAAAGGTAGAGAACGAGAAGCATCAGGAAGGCGAACTAAATTTAAAAGGAACGCTAGCTTCGGTCTTTCTAGTAGGTCTGTTTATCGCAGTGACTTGGTTTGCTGTATTTGGCGTTTTTCTAAGCAGGGCGTAGCTGGTATAGAGAGGGAATGAACGGGAGGGTATTTTATGCATTTACACCGCTTTGAAAAAATTTGGCTGATGGTTGGGGGCGCGACGCTTGTACTGTTTTTGATTGTCTTGTCTGTCAATGCCTATGCAATGGGGATGATGCCGCCAAGCCATATGAAAATGATAGACCCGAAAAAGGTAGATGAAACGGCCCCATTTGATAATCCAGGACTTCATAAAACTGGTGATAATGAATACGATCTTGTCATGACATCATTTATTTTTACTTTCCAACCTAATCAAATTGAAGTTCCAGTCGGTGCCAAGGTGAAATTTGTTGTAACGAGTAAAGACGTGGTACACGGCTTCGAGATACCAAAAACAAATGTAAACATCATGGTGTTACCTGGTCACATCAGCGAAGTCACTCACACATTTGACAAGCCAGGAACGTACTTAATTCTCTGTAATGAATATTGTGGCGCTGGTCACCAGTTAATGGCAGCTACAATTGTTGTGAAGTGATTCGGAAAGGTAGTGACGATAAAGTATGGTAGCGCAATTAAAGGAATATCCTAAAACACAACCGGTGATAAAAGTAGATGCTGCGGCTGCAAAACTTTCGCTGGCGCATATATATGTTGCGTACATTGGTTTTGCTATCGCCATTTTGTGCGGCTTGCTTCAGGGTCTGGTACGGGGTGGGGTGATAACCCTGCCATCTTGGTTAGGCTATTATCAAGTTTTAACAGCACACGGGGTATTATTGGGTCTAGTTTTTACAACATTCTTTATTATAGGATTTTTCATCTCAGGCTGTGCTCGCACATCAGAGGGAAAGCTGACCCCTTTAGCTTTGAAGCTGGGTTGGATTGGTTGGCTTCTCATGACGGTAGGTACAGCGATGGCAACAGTAGCCATTCTGTCAAATGAAGCCTCAGTTCTGTATACATTCTATGCACCAATGAAAGCGTCTCCACTGTTCTATATTGGGGCAGCTTTACTAGTCGTAGGTAGCTGGATGGGCGGATATTCGATTTTTGCGAATTACATTCATTGGAGAAAAGCAAATAAAGGAAGAACATCTCCCCTATTTCAATTCATGGCTGTTTCAACCATGATTTTGTGGCAGATTGCAACATTAGGGGTAGCAGCAGAGGTCTTGTTGCAGCTCATTCCATGGTCTCTTGGCTGGGTACCAGAAGTAAATGTCCTGCTAAGCCGTACGCTCTTTTGGTATTTCGGTCACCCACTTGTCTATTTCTGGTTAATGCCTGCTTATGTCTGCTGGTATGTTAATATTCCAAAAATAATCGGTGGAAAAGTATTTAGTGATTCGCTCGCACGTTTATCTTTTATTCTGCTTATTCTATTCTCCATTCCTGTAGGCTTTCATCACCAGTTAATGGAGCCAGGTATTTCAGATAAATGGAAAATGCTACATGTAATCTTGACTTTAACTGTAGTATTCCCATCGCTTATGACGGCATTCTCGCTATTTGCCGTATTTGAAACATCGGGACGTAAAAAGGGTGCAAAGGGCTTGTTTGGCTGGTTTGGGAAATTGCCTTGGAAGGACGCCCGTTTCTTTGCCCCAATGCTGGGCATGCTTGCTTTCGTTCCAGCGGGTGCAGGTGGAATTATTAATGCGAGTAACCAGATGAACGCAGTGGTGCATAATACAATCTGGGTTACAGGTCACTTCCATTTAACGGTCGGAACCAGCATTGCGCTCACATTCTTTGGTATTACGTATTGGTTATTGCCAAATTTAACAGGGCGGAAAATGACCCCTGCCTTGCATCGTGTAGGAATTTTGCAAGCAGTCATGTGGTCTGTTGGGATGCTGCTCATGTCAGGTGCGATGCATTATCTTGGATTGCAGGGTGTACCGCGCCGTACGGATTACACTACTTACTTTGACAATGCGGAGGCTCTAAGCTGGATACCTCCGCAACAGCTAATGGGCTTTGGCGGTGCTATCCTATTCTTTGCGGGGATACTGATGGTAGGAATTTTATTCTATCTCATCTTTAAGGCACCAAAAGGCGAGGAGGATTATCCAATCGCTGAATCCCAAGAAGCAGTGGAACGTACTCCAAAAATTTTAGAACGCTGGTCTTTATGGCTCGGTATCGCCGCATTTCTGATCATCGTGGCTTATGCATATCCGATCTACCAATTGATTGATCATGCACCGCCTGGATCAAAACCGTTTATCACGTGGTAAAAATAAACCATCTGCGGTATGCTTCCTTTCTAAAAAGGAGTATGCGCGCAGATGGTTTTTTATTATGAGAAAATGAAAAAGGCTGTGTACAAAATCAGTTTGGCCGGGAGGATGGAGAGTTTTGGGCTGTAAAAAACAAGGATACACAAGCTATCATTTGCTGCGGAAGGTGTTAATAAATACAAGGGGTTAATTTTTACTTGTAAATGTAGTAAAATATACGTTTGAAGAAGAAAATGCATATTAAAGGATGAGATTGAATGATAAGTACAAATGGTGTTACCCTGCGATATGGGAAACGCGCTTTGTTTGAAGATGTAAATATCAAGTTCACACCTGGTAACTGCTATGGATTAATTGGGGCAAATGGAGCTGGCAAGTCTACATTTCTGAAGATTTTATCCGGCGAAATTGAACCAAACAAAGGAGAAGTTATTTTAACTCCTGGAGAACGTCTTGCCGTTTTGAAACAAAATCATTATGAGTTCGATGAATGCGAAGTCCTGAAAACGGTAATGATGGGTCATAGAAGATTGTTTGATATCATGGAAGAGAAAAACGCTCTGTACATGAAAGAAGATTTCTCTGAAGTAGACGGGATTCGTGCGTCTGAATTGGAAGGAGAATTCGAAGACTTGAATGGTTGGCAAGCAGAATCTGATGCTGCTGCTTTATTAATTGGTCTGGGAATTCCTGCTGAATTCCATGATAAGAAAATGCTGGAGCTAGACGGAAACCTGAAAGTACGTGTCTTGCTGGCACAAGCTTTGTTTGGAAATCCAGACATCCTGCTACTCGATGAGCCTACCAACCACTTGGACATCGAATCTATTCGTTGGCTAGAAAACTTCTTAGCTAACTATGAAAATACTGTTATTGTTGTATCCCATGACCGTCACTTCTTAAACCAAGTATGTACTCATATTGCTGATATTGACTTTGGTAAGATTCAAATGTATGTGGGGAACTATGATTTCTGGTATGAATCCAGCCAGCTAGCTCTTAAGTTGATGAGAGAGCAAAATAAGAAAAAAGAAGAGAAAATTAAAGAATTGGAAAGCTTTATTGCACGTTTTAGCGCCAATGCTTCCAAATCTAAACAAGCAACCTCCCGTAAGAAGATGTTGGATAAAATTTCGTTGGATGATATCAAGCCTTCCAGCCGCCGTTATCCATTTATTAACTTCAAGCCGGAGCGAGAAGCAGGTAAAAATATCTTGGAAATTGAAGGCTTATCCAAGACCCTTGAAGGTGAAAAGCTTTTCGAAAATCTTCACCTCATTATCAATAAGGGTGATAAGATAGCGTTAGTGGGCCCAAATGGTCACGTAAAAACAGCCTTGTTCCAAATTTTAATGGGTGAAATGGAAGCGGACAGCGGAACATTCTCTTGGGGTGTTACAACCTCTCAGGCTTATTTCCCGAAAGATAACTCTGAGTACTTTGATGGATGCGATTTATCCTTGGTTGATTGGTTGCGTCAATACTCGAAAAATCAAGACGAGACATTCTTGCGCGGCTTCTTAGGCAGAATGTTGTTCTCTGGCGAAGAAGCACTGAAAAAAGCCAATGTTTTGTCCGGTGGAGAAAAAGTACGTTGCATGCTGTCCAAAATGATGATGGTGGGCGCGAATGTACTCCTATTAGATGAGCCTACTAACCACTTGGATTTGGAATCTATTACAGCATTAAATAATGGTTTAATTGAATATGATGGTACGATGCTGTTTGTTTCTCATGACCATCAGTTTGTTCAAACCATTGCCAACCGGATCATTGAGATTACTCCAAATGGTATCATTGATAAAATGATGACATACGATGAATATCTGGAAAGCGAAGAGATCAAGCAGCTTCGCGAAAAATTGTACAGCGAGTAATGAAAAAGAAAAGAGGGTTAACCAATCAAGGTTAACCCTTTTACTAAAAGCTGGAGGGCATCAATGACGACGTTGCACGGTATCTGGTTACCAGATGCTTTTTTTCTTTTCTGTTTGCGCGGCGGCGAGATTGTACCCGTCAGTAATTGGATGGAACAATTGTCGACCGAACAACAGATGAAATTGATGAAGTCTGGAAAAGTGGGCATCCGTACCTTTCAAGTTCCATATTGGTTTGATCAAGGGAAGTATTACCCGTCCAATAAGCCAAAATTGATGGTACAACAGATTAATGGACTGAGTATAACTATGCAGGAAGCTTTACCACTCCTGTGGCAAACAGACGAAGTAATGCTGCAGCATAGCGGTTTTTTGCTAGGTGATAGCTTGCATTACTACCAAAAGGTAGCTCAATTTGCCTTGCAAATGCTATGGCATGCAAATATTCGGCCCGGTGTTAAGGTACGCAAAGGAAAACGGTACGGCTATGCAGAGGCAGACGCTATTTGGGATATAGATTTGACCAAGGAAGAAGTGCGCACATTTTCGCACACCTTGGCGCTTGCCATGCCAGCCATCTGCCGAGCGTATGACCCACAGAAGACAGGTGGAAGCGACATTATGACAGATCCGCACATCATTCAGGCGGATTTTTTGCAAAATGCAATACAAACTACGATACATGACTGGCTGGATATGGAAAGCGAAGAGCTACGACTACAGCTCAGCAAGGGGAAGGGAGATTTCTCCTTGCAATGGCTACGGGGATTACTAACTCGGATAACGGAGCCTATTGAGGGCACAACGAAAGAGTTGCAAAGCTTTAAACAGCAACTAGATTTGTGGACAAAAGGAGAAGGACGGAACAAGCGGGATTGTGTGGGACAGTATGCGATGCGCCTCTACTTGCGTCTGGAACCACCTCAACAGATCGAATTAGAAGCAGAAGAGTCCATTTTTACATTGCATGTGTATCTGCAACCAGTCACAGAACCCTCTCGTCTTATTTCAGCTAAGGATATCTGGTTAGGGTCTGGTGACGCTACAGCCTTTTTTGGAAAGGATTTAGGTAGGGCTCAAGAATTTTTGCTGGAGCAATTGGGATGCGCGTCAATGCAAATGCCAGCGTTAGAAGATGCGCTACGCCAAGCATTGGTGGAGCAAATACAGCTTCCTGTGCATGAGGCCTTTCATTTTTTACAAGAGATAGCTCCACGTTTGCAGGCAGAAGGAGTTGGTGTCCAATTACCTTCTTGGTGGTTAAAGCGTGGACGCAAACGGCTAGGCTTAAAGCTTAGAGTGATGCAGGATCAATCACTCTATGCAGCGGATTCTTCGGCTGTGATTCATCGTTTAGGCTTACATGAAATCGTTCGTTTTGATGCGAAAACAGCTTTAGGTGACCAGGAAATCAGCTTGGCTGAGCTGGAAAAAATTGCGGATTCTAAGCTCCCTTTTATCCAATTACGCGGGGAGTGGACTGAGGTTAATCAGGAATCGGTTAAGCGAATGCTGCAATATTTAAAACGGGCAGAGCAAGACGAGATTACGCTGCATGATATGCTTTACTTAATGGCTGAGCTGGAAGCAAGTGATGAATGGCAGGATCTTCCTGTAGTTGATTTCGAACTTCCTACCGCTCTTGATGATTTATTACATGGACGACTAGAACAAAATTTAGATCATATTGACACCCCAAAGAGACTGCAAGGAGTATTGCGTCCCTACCAAAAACGTGGGTATGCTTGGCTTCGGCTCATGTCCGCATTAGGCTTTGGCGTCTGTTTGGCAGATGATATGGGGCTAGGAAAAACCATTCAGATGATTACAGTATTGATGGCGGAGAAGCTATCTGCACCGGCTCTAATCGTGTGCCCGACCTCATTGATGAATAATTGGAGTAAAGAGATAGAGAGATTTGCCCCAACACTGCGGGTATATACCCACCATGGACCAGAACGCTTGCACCAAAAAGAATTGCAAGCAAAAGCAGCTGAACATGATGTAGTGATTACATCTTATTCCTTAGTCAACCGTGATTTAGCTGATTTAATGGAAATCAAATGGTCCTATTTGGTGTTAGATGAAGCTCAGAATATCAAAAACAGTAAAAGTAAACAGGCGAGAAGCGCCATGAAAATACATGCTCAGCATCGAATAGCGATGACAGGTACACCAATTGAAAATCGGCTAAGTGAGCTTTGGTCGATCTTCCAGTTTTTAAATCCGGGTTATTTAGGCACTTTAACGCAATTTCGTACACAATTTACATTGCCTATAGAAAGGTATCGCGAGCAGGATCGCATGGAATCACTGCGAAAATTGGTAAAGCCCTTTATTCTGCGGCGTTTGAAAACAGATCCTAGCATTATTGTAGATTTACCAGAAAAAATTGAAAGCAAAACGTATTGCACACTGTCAGAGGAACAGGCTAGCTTGTATCAAGCAGCCGTTAATCATATGATGCAAAAAATCAATTCGGTAGAGGGAATGCAACGTCGTGGATATGTACTTGCTACGTTAACTCATCTTAAACAAATCTGTGACCATCCAGCGCTCTATTTGCACCAGTCTGCCGATCACTTAGAGCGTCGTTCTGGTAAGGTACGGCGGGTAACTGAACTTGTTCACGATATAATGGAGCAGCAGGAGGCTGTGTTGCTGTTTACGCAATATATAGACATGGGGAGCATGCTTGCAAGGCATTTTCGTGAAGTTTTACAAGAGGAAGTTCTCTTCTTACATGGAGGAATCAGTAAACAAGAGCGTGATGATATGATAGATCGCTTTCAGTCCGGCATGGGACCGCGAATCTTTATTTTGTCATTAAAAGCTGGCGGTGTCGGTCTTAACCTAACCAGAGCAAATCATGTGATTCATTTTGATCGGTGGTGGAACCCTGCTGTTGAAAACCAGGCAACCGATCGGGCATATCGCATTGGGCAAAAGAAAAATGTACATGTCCACCGATTAATTTGTCAGGGAACGCTAGAGGAGCGCATTGATCAGTTAATGGAATCCAAGCGGGAATTGGCAGAGCAGGTAATCCATTCTGGTGAACAGTGGATTACTGAGTTATCCGCAAATGAACTACACTCCTTATTTGAGCTTCGTGAGGATCTGATCTGCCAAGAGGAGGATGATTTGTTGTGAAGCCGCAAAAATCGAACGTACAGATTGAGTGGGTCGCCCGCTTGAAGGAATTGATTCGCAAAGCAGGCGGGGCACAGCGAAATCAGCGTGGACGTACGAAAGCAAAAGAAGGCGGAGTATTAGAGTGGAGTGCCTTTGATGCTGGTATAAAAGCAAAGGTGACAGGGGCAAATCAGGTGCACTACACGGTCTCGCTTAGCCCCAAAAAACCGATCCATGCAGGGCGTGACAAAGCACTGCACATAATCAGACAGTCTCCTCTTTTTACAGCTCAGCTATTAGGGGGGACATTTTCCGAAGAACTGGCTGCCCATTTGGCCGATCTAAAAATAGAGGTTCTTCCAGACTCACTAGAGGAATGGAATGCTCACTGCAGTTGTCCAGATGTGGCTGGTTATTGCAAACATGTATATGCGTTGTATTATCAACTGCTCGCTGAAGCGGAAGAGGACCCATTTGTATTTTTAGCATTTCTTGGGCTGCATCGTGCTGAAATTATAGGTGGATTTCGGGAGCAGTGGTTGCCCCACAGTAAAGCCTTTACGGGAGAGGGCATGGTACAACAGGATAATTCGAGACCAACAGAGCCAATCAATCCGTCTGAACTACTAAAGACAGGTATAGACGAGGAAGTGGGAGCGGTGTTTTTACGCAGAGCGGTAGACCACGGCACCTTTTTTCAGACAGCCCCTCATTTTTCTGCGATGACTATTTCTTTTACGCAAGAAAATATTCTGCCTGAGCAACTACTTCTAATCTGGGGACCGCCTGCATTTGCCGTCCGCAAAGAAGCGATGATGATTGGAGCCCTGCAAGAAGTGTATCGGGTTGTGAGTAAGAAGGCTGGAGAGGAGATAGCTGCGTTGCCATGAAAGTATTCGCGATAAAAGTACCCGATACGTTTACAGAGGCGGTGTATGGGGAGTTGCTTTCTCTGCTCCCGGTGAACCGTCAGGAAAAAGTAAATCGTTACCTTAAAACGGAGGATAAATGGCGTTCCTTGCTTGGGGAGGTGCTGGTACGGAAGCAATTGGCTCAACGAATGGAGATTTTGCCAAAAGAGATTCGCTATGAGACCAATGCGTATGGAAAGCCCTTTGTTACAGGAGAAGGTGCGTGTGAATTTAATGTGTCGCATTCAGCAAGCTGGGTAGTTGCTGCTTTTAGTGCCAGTCCAATTGGCATTGATGTTCAACAAATTAAACCCATTAATCTACAAATTGCTGACCGATTTTTTGCTGAACAAGAGCGCCAGAAGTTGTTCCAGCTTCCTGAAGCGAACCAAATAGAAGTTTTTTTTCGTTATTGGGCGTATAAAGAAAGCTATATCAAAGCCGTGGGGAAGGGACTTTCACTGCCGCTTGATTCTTTTACGATCCAACAGGAGTCTTTAGACAGAGCGGCGGTATACGCTGATAACATGCCGACTGGCTATCATTGTAGGGCCTATCACTTGGATGAGATGTATAAAGTAGCCGTTTGTACAAAGCAGGATCAATTTTGTGAGGAAGTTACAATTGTAGAAATAGAAGAGTTGACCAGCAAGCTCTTACAAGCATAAATGTAAAAGACAAGAGGAAAGGGTTATCCCATGATTTATGGGATAACCCTTTTTTGTCGAATAAAGTCTCAAACTCTCTATTTTTGTTTACAAAGTTTCGAAAATTACGATAATATTTATAGATATCGAGCATAAGGTAAAACTATCAACCCTATTTGTAGGATGTGAAGGAGGTTTTCCCATGATTTATGCAAATCCGAATCAACCAGGAGCCAAGGTAGCGTTTAAAAGTAGATATGATAATTATATAGGTGGTAAATGGGTAGCACCTATTCATGGAGAATATTTTGAAAATGTTACTCCCATTACAGGCAAAGTCTTTTGTGAAATAGCCAGATCGAGTGCTGAAGACATTGAGCTGGCACTTGATGCAGCTCATGCAGCGAAGGAAGCGTGGGGCCGGACTTCTCCAGCAGAACGCGCAACGATTTTAAATAAGATAGCTGATCGAATTGAGGCTAATCTAGAGATGCTTGCGGTAACTGAAACATGGGAAAATGGAAAACCTGTGAGAGAAACGCTGGCAGCAGATATTCCACTAGCAGTTGATCATTTCCGTTATTTTGCAGGTTGTTTACGCTCGCAGGAAAGCTCAATCAGTCAAATTGACCATGACACTGTTGCCTATCATTTTCATGAGCCGCTTGGTGTAGTTGGGCAAATTATACCATGGAACTTTCCGTTGTTAATGGCTACATGGAAGCTAGCACCGGCACTCGCAGCCGGTAATTGCGTGGTCCTCAAGCCAGCCGAGCAAACACCGGCCTCAATTCTAGTGCTCATGGAATTAATCGGTGATTTATTGCCTCCAGGGGTAGTTAATGTGGTCAATGGATTTGGATTGGAAGCAGGTAAACCGCTCGCCTCTAGTAATCGTATTGCGAAGATTGCGTTTACAGGCGAAACCACTACAGGAAGACTTATCATGCAATATGCTTCACAAAATATCATTCCTGTGACATTGGAGTTAGGTGGTAAATCGCCAAATATATTCTTTGAAGACGTATGCGCGAAGGATGATGCGTTTTTAAACAAGGCGATTGAAGGATTTGTTTTGTTTGCGCTCAATCAAGGAGAGGTTTGCACATGCCCATCCCGTGCGCTTATTCAGGAATCTATCTACGATCAATTTATGGAAAAAGCACTTGCACGGGTAGCTTCTATCAAACAAGGAAATCCATTGGACACAGAAACGATGATTGGTGCTCAGGCCTCCTTTGAGCAAATAGAAAAAATTCTGTCCTATTTAGAAATAGGAAAAGCTGAAGGGGCAGAGTGCTTAATCGGTGGAGAACGAAATCTGCTGGGAGGAGAATTGGAAGGTGGATATTATGTCAAGCCGACTGTGTTTAAAGGACACAATCGAATGAGAATTTTCCAAGAAGAGATTTTTGGCCCAGTAGTGAGCGTGACGACATTCTCTGATCCTGAGGAAGCGCTGTCGATTGCAAACGACACGTTATATGGACTAGGGGCAGGTGTATGGACACGGGATATCAACCAAGCATACCGCTTTGGACGTTCTATTGAAGCGGGACGTGTGTGGACGAATTGCTATCATGCGTATCCAGCACACGCGGCCTTTGGCGGGTATAAAGTATCTGGAATTGGACGCGAAAACCATAAAATGATGCTGGCACATTATCAGCAAACTAAAAACATCCTGGTAAGCTACAGTGACCAAGCACTCGGGTTCTTTTAAACAAGCATTGTAAAATAATAGCCAAACAACATGAGATGAGGGGATATCATGGGAATGCAGCCAAAGGTGTTGGCAACAGATGCTGCGCTTGCTTTAATCGAAAAGCTTACAGCCAAATATGGTCCCCTCTTGTTTCATCAATCCGGGGGCTGTTGTGATGGTAGTTCTCCGATGTGTTATCCTGCAGGGGAACTATTAATCGGCGATCATGATGTATTGCTTGGAGAGATTGGAAATATGCCTTTTTATATGAGTGAAGCCCAGTATGAATATTGGAAGCACACTCAACTGATTATTGATGTGGTTCCTGGACGCGGAGGAATGTTTTCGTTGGAGGGACCAGAAGGTGTTAGATTTTTAACGCGCTCTAGATTGTTTACAGAAGAATAGGATTGGTTATGCAAAGAGAGATGCTAAATAGCCAGGAATTAGGATATAGATAGCAAAAGGCTTGATCGTATGGAACACGATCGAGTCTTTTTTTCGTGGAATGAGATATCAAATGATTCTTTTTGTACAAATAAATCCATCAGTTTGTCCATTGTCATTCAGGAAGCTAGTGAACTATAATCATAAAAGTGAAAATGAGAATCACTTTCATTAAATTGTAGGATCAGGAGGGATTTCTTCACATGATCACTTGGAAGAAGCCATTTGGTCATGCATTTGTACATATGAGAAGCTATTACATATTACATTGATGAAAAGGTGACACGAATGAGTCAAAAGGCCAATGAAAGCACGGTTACAGACCTCCATCACATCAAGGTGAGCTCTCGTTCTTGGGCAGTTACATTGATCATAATCGGTGGTTTGAGCTTGCTAGTGTTAGCAATTATTTTATCCGTTTCCTTTGGGGCAGCTGATATTCATTTTTTCGTTGTCTGGGAAGCTATTTTTTCCTTTAACCCAGAAGTTACCCAGCATCAGATCATCCAGGAGCTTCGCTTACCACGTGTACTTGGAGGAGCTATGGTTGGGGCTTGTTTCGCTGTTGCAGGAGCAATTATGCAAGGTATGACCCGTAATCCATTAGCAGATTCTGGTTTGTTAGGGATTAATGCTGGAGCTGGTTTTGCTCTGGCACTTTGTTTTGCCTTCTTTCCAGGTCTGCCATTTATGTATTTGATCATATGGTCGTTTCTTGGTGCAGGCTTAGGAGCCGGAATGGTATACGGGATCGGCTCGCTGGCTAAAGGGGGACTAACACCAGTTCGCCTTGTGTTAGCAGGTGCAGCATTAAGTGCCTTATTATCAGCACTTAGCGAAGGGATTGCTCTATATTTTCGCATCGGTCAGGACTTAGCATTTTGGTATGCTGGGGGCGTGGCAGGGACGAAGTGGATACAGCTTCAGATTATGTTTCCTTGGATTGCTGTTTCTATTATAGGTGCGATTGCCTTATCACGTTCCATTACCATGCTTAGTCTAGGTGAGGATGTTGCAAGAGGACTTGGTCAGAAAACCCTCTTGGTAAAGCTGATGGGGACTCTTCTTGTGTTGATTCTGGCAGGCGCTGCGGTGTCGATCGTCGGCGCAGTAGGTTTTGTAGGGCTTATTATCCCTCATGTAACCCGTTATATAGTAGGTGTCGATTATCGCTATATCATTCCATGCTCCGCTATACTTGGAAGTTTACTAGTGGTTTTTGCTGATTTAGCTGCTAGAATGATTAACCCTCCCTTTGAGACACCGCTTGGTGCCTTGATAGCCCTGATAGGCGTTCCGTTCTTTCTCTATCTGGCACGTAAGGAAAGGAGGGAGCTGTAAGCTATGCAAAATGTAACAGTGACGAAAACAGAACGGCTCAAATCAAAATGTGGGTTCAAGGTGATCACTGTCTTTAGCATTTTGATTGTCATTGCTTTTATTTTCAGTATGAATACGGGATTTATCCGATTGTCTCCACTGGAGCTATTCCAGACGCTGTTTGGAGCAGGTACAGATAAGCAGAACCTGATCCTGTTTGAATTTCGCCTTCCACGTATCGTGATTTCGCTCTTGATTGGTGCAGGCTTAGCCGTATCCGGCTGTGTGATGCAGGGAATCTCTCGTAATGCATTGGCTGATCCTGGTATTCTCGGTATAAATGCGGGTGCTGGTTTAATGGTAATGCTATTTATTTCTTTTTACCCAACAACAGCAGCTGCGCCGATCTTTTTATTACCTGTTCTAGCTTTGATTGGTGCAGGCTTGACTGCGGCACTTATCTACTCACTTGCCTACAAGCGATATGAGGGACTTTCAACCACGAGACTTGTACTCAGTGGGATTGCGGTTGCTGCAGGGATAAGTGCTGCCATGATCGTTTTGACATTAAAAATCAGCCCTGAGAAATATCAGTTTGTAGCAACATGGTTAGCCGGAAGTATATGGGGAACCGACTGGAAGTTTGTGTTGTCTTTACTCCCGTGGATTTTACTATTACTACCATACGTTTACTATAAGGCACGAGTCATGAACGTACTGACCCTTGGGGAGCAAGCTGCTGTCGGACTTGGCGTGTCTGTATCAAGGGAACAGCTAGTGTTGATAGCTTCGGCAGTCGGACTTGCAGGTTCTTGTGTCGCAGTAAGTGGGGGAATTGGCTTTGTTGGGCTGATTGGTCCGCATCTGGCACGGAGATTGGTTGGTCCGCGACATCAGATACTGATTCCCACGGCAGCTCTAGCTGGAGCATTGCTTGTCATCACGGCAGATACGATTGGAAGATGGATGCTACAGCCATCAGAAATACCGGCTGGAATTGTGGTGGCAGTTATTGGAGCTCCTTATTTTCTCTATCTGTTGGCGCGATCGAAAGCATAGCATGACTATCTAAATCCTTTGGTGATGAAGACAAAGAAGGGGGCTTTATTGAAAAATATGATAAAACGTTTCTTTGCCTATTATGTTCCTTATAAAAAATTGTTTTTGCTGGATTTTGGCTGCGCCGTCTTTGCAGGTCTATTAGAGCTTTGTTTCCCACTTGCTGTTAATTATTTTGTTGACGATCTGTTGCCAGGCGGGAAATGGGATATTATTTTATGGGCATCGCTTGGTTTGTTGGGCATTTATGCCCTGAATACTTTTTTACTCTATATTGTCAATTATTGGGGACATATGCTGGGGATCAACATTGAGACCGATATGCGCAAGAAACTATTCGATCATATACAGAAGCTGTCATTTCGTTTTTTTGATAACAACAAAACTGGCCATCTGATGTCGAGATTAACTAACGACATGAATCAAATTGGCGAGATGGCCCACCATGGACCAGAAGATTTGTTCATAGCGCTGATGACCTTGACAGGTTCCTTTACTTTAATGCTATTTATCCACTGGAAACTCGCTGTGTTTACCTTTGTGGTCATTCCGATCATTATTTGGTTTGTTGTTTACTTTAACAAAAAGATGACCGAAGCGATTCACCAATTATTTACTGACATTGGAGATTTTAATGCGCGAGTAGAGGATAATGTTGGTGGCATTCGTGTTGTGAAAGCTTTTTCAAATGAGGAGCATGAGAAAAAGAAGTTTGCTGTAAATAATAGTAGATTTCGTTTAACGAAGCTAGTCTCCTATAAGCTTATTGCCAAAAATGGATCGATTAGTTATATGATGATGCGGTTTATCACGGTTTTTGTGATGGTATGCGGTACATGGTACGTTATTAATAATGAACTTACATACGGTGAATTTATCGGCTTTTTGCTCTTAACCAATGTCTTTTTCCGACCAATTGAGAAAATTAACTCGATTATTGAGAGCTACCCGCAAGGATTTGCCGGATTCAAACGGTACATTGAATTGCTAGATACAAAACCCGACATTATGGATGCACCGCATGCAGTTGAAATGGGAGCATTCAGAGAGGCAATCCGCTTTGAAAATGTCTCGTTTGGGTATGAGAATGAAACGAAGGTTCTAAATAATGTTCAGTTAACTATTAACAAAGGGGAGACAGTGGCCTTTGTGGGGCCATCTGGAGCGGGGAAAACAACCTTGTGTAGCTTACTCCCACGCTTTTATGAAGTACAAGCTGGAAGAATAATGATTGACAACGTAGACATTCGCGATCTCAAGCAAGAATCCTTACGCAGACAAATTGGGATTGTACAGCAGGATGTATTCCTATTTTCGGGGACCATTCGTGAGAATATCCTATACGGAAAGCTTCATGCCACAGAGGATGAGATATGGGAGGCAGTTAAAAGAGCAAGGCTTGATGATTTTATTCTGGCTCAACCGGATGGATTGGATACGGTCATTGGGGAGAGGGGTGTTAAGCTTTCAGGAGGACAAAAGCAAAGGCTCTCCATAGCTCGTATTTTTATAAAAAATCCGCCAATTCTAATTCTAGACGAAGCCACCTCTGCATTGGACACGGAGACGGAGGTAGCTATTCAGCAGGCGTTGAGCGAGCTGTCAGAAGGAAGAACTACGCTAGTGATTGCTCATCGTTTAGCGACGATTAAAAATGCAGACCGAATCGTGGTAGTAGCAGATCAGGGAATTATCGAGCAGGGAAGTCATCAACAGCTACTATCTGTGGGAGGCATATACAGTAGACTGCATGAAGCACAGTTTGGTACGTGATGGATTCTATGATTTGCTTCTACATCTGCTTGCTACCCCATTTATGTGCAGGACGAAAATGATTAGAAGGTTGGAGATAGGGATATGACTGAACAGGTAGAGCTATATGATGTAACGATTATTGGAGGTGGCCCGGCTGGGATGTATACCGCTTTTTACAGTGGTATGCGTGATCTAAAAACAAAATTGATCGAGGCAAAGCCGGAGCTAGGGGGACGGATGCTCATTTATCCAGAGAAAATGATCTGGGATGTTGGTGGTGTGACCCCGATTCTGTGTGAAAAATTAATCGGACAATTGGAACAGCAGGCGAGAACATTCGACCCAACAATCGTACTAGGCCAACAAATTACGGGGCTTTCTCGACAAGAGGACGGAACATTTATTCTTACGGCTGCAACTGGTGAGAAGCACCATACCCGAACCATTATTCTAGCAATTGGATACGGTATATTGACCATGCAAAAGCTAGAGATTGAAGGAGCCGATCGTTACGAGGTCACAAACCTGCATTATACCGTTCAAGAGCTAGAGGTGTTCCGAGGCAAGCGAGTGCTTATTTCGGGTGGCGGTAATTCTGCTGTAGACTGGGCGAACGAATTAGAACCAATTGCTGAGAAAGTAACGATTGTCCACAGACGTGATCAATTTGGAGGACATGAGAAAAACGTTTCAATTATGAGAGAATCTTCTGTCGATATCCGGACACCTTATGCAGTAACACAGCTTCATAGTAATGGAGAGAGCATAGAGCAGGTAACGATTACCCATATGGAAACAGATGAGACCGAGCGTATCAAGGTGGATGCTGTGATCGTTAATCATGGGCTAAAATGTGATTATGGACCGCTAGTCGAATGGGGACTAGAAATGAAGGATGAGCTGGCGGTTGTAAATGGAAAGCTGGAAACCAATATACCTGGTATTTTTGCGGCTGGTGATTTTGTCAATTATGATAGTAAGGTTCGGCTAATTGCTGGGGCATTTACGGACGGGGCACTTGCTTTGAACAGCGCGAAGCTGTATATAGACCCAGAGGCACCCAAAGTGGCATACGTTTCCTCGCACAATATTCGCTTTAAAGAAAAGAACAGGCAGCTGGGACTGGATGATGATGATTATCGCAATGTATGATAAATGGACTTTCAGCAATGCACGGAGGATAGTCATATAGGAAACCATTTGAATCATCTGTTTAACTAAAGAAAGCAGACAGACACCAATAGGAAGTGTCTGTCTGCTTTTTGATGTATCGACAAAAAAGTACTGCTTAGCAGTAAGGTCTTTTCGTATTTTTAATGACTAAAAAAGCTGGAGCTAACTAGACTATGAGCTGGGGGAGAGATTCAAGCAACCACTCTCTTGTCATGGCATCTGCATAATTCCATTTCTCTGCTTCTGCCAGATACACATATCCATTGCGAGCTGATGGGAGGATTTTCCATAATGAGGTCTCCATTAATGTATCGGTTGCTTGCTTAGACTCCAAATTAGTGGATAAAAGCATGAAAATCCGATCACCAGCATATTGTGGCAAGTCTTTCTCCGAGATTTCAATAAAACCTGAATCTGAATATAGGATTTCTTGTAATTGGGTACTGGTTGAAAGCCTAGCGGATGATAAAGTGCTGATGAAAGACCCGCAGTCCCCATGACATACAAATGTTTGCCATGTTCATAGAGAAAGACGGATGCGGTTTCTCCGGGGGTTATTTTTGAACGTAGGTGCTGCCACATGCTGGTAGCTTTAGTATCATACGAGTCTAACCATTTTTTTGCCTCTTTTTTCTTATCTAGTATTTTGCCGAGGGTTTGAATACGTTCAGCAAGTGGTGCAAATGAATTAAAGGTAACCGTAGGGGCTATCTGCGAGATTTTTTTATATTCATTTTCGTCAGCATTAGCGAAAATAATCAAATCTGGCTTGAGAGCCATCGTTTTTTCAGGATTAATAGGCAAGCCGATATCCTGTATTTCAATCCCCCGCTCTTTATAAATGGGGTGAGTCACGAAAACATTGCCTCCACCGACAGCCTTCACGCCTAAAGCTAGCAAATCCCCATATGTTTCGCCATGATAAATGATGCGTTGTGGTACAACAGGAATAATCACAGAATGCCCTTTATAGTCTGTATATTTTCGAGTAGAGAGAGTTGTGTCTTTCGTATCCTGCTTCGTAATATCAGAAGAGGGCGGTGTATTTGTTTGATTTGTTTGCTTCGAATGAAGCTCTGGACTGCTTTTTTGCACTTCCGAAGGGACGCCACACCCCGCTGTAACAGCTCCAATCATTGCAATCATACAAAAATTTATGATATTTTTTCGGGCTTTGATCATGATATACGTTCCTCCAGCATGCTTACATGTTATTTCGAAAGTAATGATTATCATTATCATTTACCAAAAGATAATAAAGGATGATGAATAGTAATTCAATGGACAAACTTAAGATGCCTATTTTATTTTGTGCAAAAGTAAGAAGGGAGGAGTGTATTTACAGCATCTTCAAGCAGTTTCGAGGATCAAAATATGTAGAAAAAATATTATTGTGATGATAAAATCTTATTATCTTTTTTAACGCTAACAATGATGGAAAACGGAGAAATACAGCATGCAGAATACAGCAGTTCTACAGATGTATGTTCCACTTGTCTCCTTTATCGCCTCCATTCTTGGCAAGCATTCAGAGGTGGTTTTGCACGACTTGTCACAGCAGGAAACCTCTATTATCGCGATTGAGAATGGGCATATTAGTGGAAGAAAAGTAGGAGACGCACCGACGAATCTGGTGCTACAGGTACTGCAGGATAAGACCTATTTAAAAAAGGAATTTATTGCAAACTATAAGGCATACGGTAAAAATGGGAAGGTTTTTCGCTCATGGAGTTACTTTATTAAGAATCAAGCAAATGAGCTGATCGGTGTGCTGTGTGTCAATTCAGACGTAGAACATTTTGAAAAAGCAAAAGAGTGGATTGACAGCTTTTTACACATCGGGGAACCGCCGCAAGAGGCAGGGCATACAGAACGCAGAGACGTAGAACACCTGCCGGAGCACCTGCATGGTCAGGCTGAGGATGTACTTGCTAGCATGATCCACCATACGATGATGGATATACCAACACCACCGGAGCGGATGACGGTGCAGGAGAAAATGGAGATTGTGAAAAAATTATTCCATCAAGGTGCTTTTCAATTAAAAGGCGGGGTACATGCGATTTCCAAACAATTAAAATCCTCAGAACCGACTATTTACCGGTACTTGCAAAAAATCAAGGAAGAAGATAAGGACTTATTTTAACGAAAAGGAAGACGGCTATGAAAGATATGAGCAAAAAGATTGTACAGCTGTTAGAAAAAGAATTGGTTGTTGCTCTTGGGTGTACGGAGCCTGTAGCTATTGCTTGGGCAGCCTCTGTCGCCAAAAGTTATCTGGAAGCCGCCATTACCTCTATTGATGTAACAATTAGTGCTAATGTGATGAAAAATGCTATGGCAGTTGGAATACCTGGCATGCAGCAAACCGGGATCGATTTTGTGTCTGCATTGGGTGCTCTGGCAGGCGATCCTGAACGAAAGCTAGAAGTGTTGAAGAATGTAGGGCCCGAATCTGAACAACAGGCACTTGAATTCGTTGAAGCTGGCAATGTCACGATTCAGTTAGCCGACACGCCCAAAAAGCTATATATTGAAGTAACTGTCCACTCGTCCTATGATTATGCCAAAGTAATCATAGAAGATATGCATACAGAAATCAGACGGATTGAAGTAAATGGGGCTACTTTATTTGAAAAGGAATGCGACTACTATCATGAGCTGGGCAGGCAAGAAAAAGACATATGTGAAACCCTGACGCTGGATAGTATCCATCAATTTGTTATGGAAGTGCCTCTTGATGAGCTGACTCTCGTTAAGCAAAGCATTGAGCTAAACCGAGCAATCTGCACTGAGGGATTAAAAAACAACTACGGCTTGCAGGTCGGGAAAATCCTCAAGGATAATGTTGCCAAGGGATTATTGTCCGATGACTTAATTACTCATGCCATGTCAGTAACAGCCGCAGGTTCAGATGCAAGGATGGCCGGGATTATGCTGCCTGTTATGTCCAATTCAGGCAGTGGGAATCAGGGAATTTCCGTAACGATGCCAGTGGTTGCGGTTGCAGATAAATTGGGATCATCCGATGAACAGATGATTCGAGCCGTTACCTTTAGCCATTTATTAGCTATTTGGATTAAATCAAAATTTGGCAGATTATCTGCATTATGCGGAGTAACGGTTGCGGGAGCTAGCGCGGCTGCGGCGATTACGTATCTACTTGGTGGTAATCTAAATCAAATTTCTTTTGCCATTCAAAATACGATTGGGAATGTAACAGGCATGCTTTGTGATGGGGCAAAAGCAGGCTGTGCAATGAAAGTGTCTACTTGTACTGGTGCAGCCGTACAATCTGCCTTGTTAGCGTCACAGGGAATCGGAGTACCTGGAACAAATGGAATTATTGATGATGGCTTAGAAAAAACAATCGACAACTTCTGCCGACTAGGCAATGAAGGTTCAGGCAAAATGGATGAGCTGATGCTGGAGATGATGGTTAAGAAGCAAAAGAAATAATAGGTCCTATCATGTAATCTATTAAGATGGTCAATGTGACAAGATATAGATTGCATGATAGGTTTTTTATTGTATAGAGATTTCGTTTCAAATGAAAGTTAGAGAATGACCGAGTCGATTTTTACGATGTGACATAGTTCTTCAAGCCTCTGGATTTGATAGGTTGGCACAAATTCAGTTTGATTTGGCTTCATGTCGGGATTGAACCAGCATGTGTCCAGGCCGGCTAGCTGTCCGCCTTTAATATCTGCGTGTAAAGAATCCCCGATAAGTAAGCTTTTTTCTGCAGAAAAATTAGGAATTTTGGCAAAGACATAATCAAAATATTCTTTCATGGGCTTCTGAAATCCAGTGTCCTCCGAAACATAAATACCCTTAAAGAGTGGATATAATCCGCTATCACGTAAGCGTCTATATTGAGTCTTGGAAACACCATTTGTAACAATATACAAGTCGTAATGCTTGTGAAGCTTTGTGATCAATTCCAAGGCTCCATTAATAAGCTGGTGCCCCTCTTCTAAGTAGCTGCGATAGTTCTTCTCCAATAAGACTCCATCCACCTCTTGATCATATTCCTTGAATAGAATGGAAAAACGTGTGTTTATGACCCCATCTCGATCTAGTTTCCCCTCCTCAAAGGCTCTCCATAGACCCTGATTTATGTGCTGATAATGTGCTTCCATCTCAGGCGTTAAAAGAAGGTTTTGATCCTTAAAAAGTAATTGTAGGGCTGAGCGTTCTGCTGCACCAAAGTCTAAGAGTGTATCATCTACATCAAATAACAAGGTTTGATAATTTTTCAAAAAAATTCCCCTCGTTTTCTTATTTATTATTTTTTAGTATAGCACTTTTTATTTCAGTATTTTAAAAAATTCATCTTACCAGAGAGATGAACAAAGAAATACATGGATGCACTCAGCCTTAGGTGGCAATGCTAGCTGATAGAATCCCTCTGAGCCTGGATAAAGAATCTATAACACACAAAAGGAGAGCTGTGGATGAAAATTATCATTATTGGTGGAGTTGCAGCCGGTATGAGTGCAGCAGCGAAAGCAAAACGAATCGATGCAGATGCAGAGATTGTCGTCTATGAAATGACCGAGGAGGTATCATTTGGCGCATGTGGTCTACCCTATTATGTAGGAGATTTTTTTGAGAACCCTAATCAAATGATTGCCCGTACGAAGGAGAAATTTGCCGAATCGGGAATTATAGTACACACGAAGCATCAGGTGACGGAATTAGATCCACAGTCAAAAACCATCCGAGTAAAGTCTTTCATAACGGGTCAGGAGTTTGATGATCAATATGACAAGATTATGATTGCTACAGGAGCGTCTGCGGTTATGCCACCGTTTGATAACAAAGATCTTGTGAACATTTTCACGCTGAAAAGTATGCAGGACGGTGTAGCGCTAAAAGAAAAAGTCGTGAGGCCCGAATACAAGCAAGTAGTGGTTATCGGCGGGGGCTATATTGGAATGGAGGTCGTGGAAGCTATGCTGCATGTAGGGAAAGAGGTGAGATTGTTTCAAGCAGATAGCCGAGTTCTTCCTGAAACATTTGATGAAGAAATCACCGATATCATGACTGATGAAATTCTACGGAAAGGTGTACTTTTACATACAAAGGAGCGTGTGCAGGGTTTTGCCGGAGAAGTAGAGGTAGAGGGTGTTATAACGGATCAAGGTCAATATCCGGCTGATCTTGTAGTGATAGCTACTGGTGTGCGTCCGAACACGGAGTTTCTTACAGATACAGGGATTAGTATGCTGGAAAATGGCGCGCTTGTCATTAATGGGCATGGAGAGATCTCTCTTCCGGATGTTTATGCCGCTGGGGATTGTGCAACGGTCTATCATTTGGTCAAAAAACAAGAAGTCTACATTCCGTTAGCTACCACAGCTAATAAGCTAGGGCGGATTGTAGGAGAGAATCTAGTGGGTCTTACCAGTCATTTTTCAGGAACATTAGGTTCTGCCTGCATAAAGGTACTAGATTTGGAAGCGGGGCGTACAGGACTCTCAGAAAAGGAGGCAAAGGAGCTAGGGCTCTCCTATAACACCATCCTGATTCGAGACAAAAATCAGTCCAATTATTATCCTGGTCAGGTAGACATTCATGTTAAACTGATTTATGATGCAGAGACAAAGGTCATTCTTGGTGGACAAATCATTGGGAAACAAGGAGCTGTCCTGCGAGTTGATGTGCTTGCAGCGGCTATTTACAACAAGATGACAACCCAAGAGTTAGGAATGCTTGATCTATGCTACTCTCCACCGTTTTCACGAACATGGGATGTACTTAATATAGCGGGGAACGTAGCAGAATAAGCAAAGAGAAGAAAATCTAGGGGAGGATCAATTATGAACAGACAAGTTATTCACACCGAAAAAGCACCTCAAGCTATCGGACCATACTCACAAGCGATTAAAGTAAATGGCATGGTGTATACTTCGGGTCAATTAGGGTTTAAGCCAGGTACGGCAGACCTGTTTGAAACAGTGGAAGAGCAGACCCATCAAGCGATGAAAAATTTGCAGGCTATCTTAGAAGAAGCGGGGACAAGCTTAGCGAAGGTGGTAAAAACAACTGTATTCGTTCAGGATTTGAACGACTTTGCTAAAGTGAATGAGGCTTATCATACATATTTCCAACAAGAAGCTCCTGCACGCAGCTGCGTACAAGTTGCTGCCTTGCCTAAAGGTGCATTAGTTGAGATTGAAGCGATTGCAGTCGTTGAGTAGGAACAATGTGGTAGATTCATTTATTAGGAAAAGCACCTTTGCAAATCTTGAGCAAGGGTGCTTTTTAACATTAAATCTTGCTTACAGATTTAACTTTCGATATGATAGGTTTACACAAAAGGAACGTTTGTTCGTTATTTTATAATAAGGAGGTAAAGCAGATGAATAGATGCGGTTGGGTAAATCAAGACCCTTTGTATATTGATTATCATGACAAAGAATGGGGCGTCCCAGTCTATGATGATCGGTTACTCTTTGAATATTTAAATTTGGAAGGGGCTCAGGCAGGACTTAGCTGGTACACCATTTTAAAAAAGAGAGAGAATTATCGTCTAGCCTTTGATCAATTCGAGCCGTCTAAAATTATTGCCTACGATGACAAGAAAACAGCAGAGCTAATGAATAATGAAGGGATTGTAAGAAATAAGCTTAAAATACAAGCTGTTATTACCAATGCCAAGGCTTATTTTGATGTTGTAAATGATTTTGGATCGTTTAGCACATACATATGGTCATTTGTAGGCGGAAATCCTATCCAAAATCATCCTTCTAGTCTACAAGACGTTCCGGTAACCACAGAAATTAGTGACAGGCTAAGTAAGGATCTGAAGAAGCGTGGGTTTAAGTTTGTAGGTTCTACAATCTGTTATGCCTTTATGCAGGCTGTTGGAATGGTAAATGATCACGTTGTAGACTGTCATTGCTATCGTAAGCAAGCGGCGGAGAAAAATGAAAGCGGTGATTCCTGTTAGGATGGATAATCATATATCCATCTAGTAACAGATGCAAATGTTTTGTGAAAATTCGATTAAATCGTTTTCTGATAAGAGATTCTCTTTTACAATGAAAGAAGAGAGGGGGACTTGCATATGGTAAATAGAGAAGCGGTCATGGGAGCAGGGTGTAATGGGGTACGGCATTGCTCTGCTGAATGACAGTGCGGAAAAACAACCAACATATTTGATCCTGATGAAAATATCTTCAAAAGGCAGTTAATCTACTAGAGACAACATGAATCTGTATAAATACTTTTTCAAGATCAAGAGGAAGAACACCGGCGAAATGGGGGGTGCAGGATGGCTGCTTCAATCCAAAAAGGGATGTTTATGTATGCATGGACGGTTTATGAAATCGGAACAGAGCGTATCTTATCTGATATGCAAAGAATCGGATGCGATACGGTGGTACTAAATAGCAGCTACCATCAGGGACGGTTTTTTCAATCCCAAACAGAGCAGTTTCTACAAGTGCCACACGGAGGGGTATTTTTTAGGCCCGACCCGACACGCTATGGTCGAATTCAGCCAGTCGTACATCGCTCGTTAGCGAAGGAGGAGTTGTTTTCACGGATGAGGGAAGCCTGTCAGAAGCAAAATATGCACTTTCATACCTGGTGGGTAGGGGTGCATAATTCTGCAATAGGTACCCAATTTCCTGAATTATGTGTTCAAAATGTATGGAAGGATCGATTTACATACAGCTTATGTCCAGCTCAGCCAGACGTAAAGGAATATATCGAGGCTTTATTTGAGGATACGTTAATTCAGGTTCAACCAGAACGGATTACGGTAGAAGCAGCTTCTTTTATGATGATGAAGCATGGCGGCCATCATGAGATAAATTTGTTGCACGTAGGTGAAGCGGCTCAATGGTTACTTTCGCTTTGCTTCTGTCCAGCATGTAAACGAATTGCGAGGGAAAGAGGCATTGATGGAGATGCTGTACAAGAATTGTCCAAACGCTTGCTACAACCGATGCTATCCAAAGATTACGGACCGCTCCCAGAAGAAGGTAGCCAAATTGCTTATCTGATGCTCTCTTATCCTGAATTGTACGCCTATCAACAATCTCGGGAACAAATCACTACGGACCTGATTGCTAGCTTGCATGAAATCGCAGGACGTTATCAGGTAAAAATAGATTACATTCCATCCTCGACACCGTTCTCTGTAAACCAGTCATTTTTAGAGGGAGTGTCGTTACGTAATTTTGGGTCCTATGTCGATCGATTTGTTCCTTTAATGTATGGTGACCAGACTGACTCCCTTCGATACGGAGTTCAAAATCTACAACTACATGATCCCAAACAGGAGATTGGTGTTGCGCTTTCTTTGCATCATCAACGAACGAAAACAAAGGGAGCTTTGATAGAGAGGGTAAAAGCTGCGGCAGAAGAGGGAGCCAATTGTTTATATTATTATAACTATAGTCTAGCAAATGAAAGGCGCTTGTCCTGGGTACAGGCAGCCAACGAATCTGTTTAGTTAACTTAGATAAGATTAGCTGGATCTATGCCATTACAGAGGTTTCAGACCTCCTATGATGAAAACCAATGGCAATCCGGTTATGAGAGTAATGGCTATGAGAGTGATTACAGAACAAAGTAGGACGTCTGAAATTCGAATGTCTGGCGCTTTAAGACTAAAAAAACAGATGGGCAAGTGGAATGTTATTTTCCTGTTGCTATGCATAATTTCTCCTTTTTGGAAAAAAATATATGATACCAGCAATTTATTTAGGAGGAGAAAATCCATGGCGAAACCAGACGATCGTTCCGACAATGTTGCAAAGCTAAAACAAATGATTGAAAACACAAAGCAAAATATTAGTGAGACAAAGGATTACCTGCAAGCACATGGAGACGAAATTTCCAATAAAGAGCGTTCGGATCTACAAAATAAAAACGCTCGTCGTGAAAACAGTATCGACTCTTTCAACTCCGAGATTGAAGACGAGCTGCAATAAGAAGATATATCCCTTTTGTGTAATAAGAGTGACCGTTAGTACCAAGCGTACTGCGGTCTTTTTATATAGAATTCCGTGTTAGATGTATATCATTTCCCTTTCCTTTTTATTTTTAGTATAATAATCTTATTTTCAATCGTTCTTATTGTGAATATCAGTTATGATGGAAGTAGGAAGTTTGTTGGTGCAGAGAGGAGATTTAACATGAAAAAACCTGAAGATACACGTGTCGTTGTCGGGATGTCCGGTGGGGTTGACTCTTCCGTGACCGCTTTGCTTCTCAAAGAACAAGGCTACGACGTAATCGGCATCTTCATGAAGAACTGGGACGATACGGATGAATTTGGTCATTGCACAGCAGAAGAGGATTATCATGATGTGCGCCGTGTATGTGACCAAATCGGTATACCTTACTATACAGTTAATTTTGAGAAGGAATATATGGAGAAGGTATTCTCTTATTTTTTAGATGAATATAAAAGTGGACGAACACCTAATCCAGATGTAATGTGTAACCGAGAAATTAAGTTCGGTGAATTCTTGAACAAGGTCATGGACTTGGGTGCTGACTATGTAGCAACAGGTCACTATGCGCGTGTGGAACTACGTGATGGTGAATACAAATTGCTAAGAGGCGTTGACGAGAATAAAGATCAGACCTACTTTTTGAATCAATTGGGCCAGAAGCAATTAGCTAAAACCTTGTTTCCGATTGGTCATTTGCCAAAAAAACAAGTGCGTGAAATTGCTGATCGAGCAGGTCTTGCTACAGCTAAGAAAAAAGACAGCACAGGCATCTGCTTTATTGGAGAACGTAATTTCCGTGAGTTCCTCCAAAACTATCTGCCTGCAAGACCGGGTAAGATTGAGACTACGGATGGCAAGGTTATCGGTAACCACGATGGCTTAATGTACTACACATTAGGACAACGGCAAGGACTTGGCATTGGTGGAGGAGCAGGAGAAGGACTACCATGGTTTGTTGTTGACAAGGATTTAGACAGAAATGTTCTCATTGTCGGACAAGGCTCTAACCATCCTTGGCTATACTCATCGCATCTGATTGCTGAGCAAGTGAAGTGGGTAAGTGATGAACCAAAAGAGGAAGTATTCACCTGCATGGCTAAATTCCGCTATCGTCAACCGGATCAGCAGGTTACGGTTTGTCGGATAGAAAAAGATACCTACAAGGTCGAGTTTGCAGAGCCACAAAAAGCAGTAACTCCTGGACAAGCAGTTGTCTTTTATCAAGGAGAAGAATGTTTGGGCGGCGGTACTATTGATAAGGTATATATAGATGCGAAGGAAGCGGCAAAAGCAAACGCACAAGCTTAGTCGCAAGGAGGAACCGGATGGACAGTACAAAGAAATCGAAACTGCTGATCATCGGATTTTTGGTTGTAAGCGTACTAGCAGTTATCGCGGCATTCCTCGGATTTAGACAAGTAAAAGACGCGAACATAGATACAATCAAGCAGACGATAGCCCAGCGAGGCGGGCAGCTTACTTCTGCCACTGTCATACCACTGGAAAAAAGCCCGTTTGACAAAAGTAATAAGGGTAACACAATCTATCAGGTCGAATATCAAAAAGCGAATAAAAGCTATGTTGCATATTATCGAGCCTTTAATGAGCTGTCTATTATTCGTGAACCAGAAGAGTGGATTTATCCAGAGGAAAAAGAATAAGGCAACTACTATCGAGGGCAGCGAATGGAACATGAGAGGATAATCAGAAAAAGCAGGCAAGGAGCACAAACTCCTTCCTGCTTTTTTCTATATAACGATTACGTCTTGAGCTGTTGTTCGGACTGTATCAAACGGCTTTCTTAAAAGCGAAAGGATAGATCAAAATAGCGCTAAAGAAAAGTCCTATCCCAAGTAAAAGGGTTTCTAAATCGGCAATCCCTGTTTTAATCACCCACATGGAATAGAGCGTTGCTAAAATTCCAATGCAACCATCCAATAACCTAGTCCGTGCTTCACCGGCACGATAGGTTTCCCCCGTATACACCAGCTTCAGCTGAAAGAGGGCAGATACGATATACGGAATCAGATAAGCAAGAGTTGCTACCGTGATGACAAAGGTAAATGCTCCTGCGATTGTATTGGAAATGGTAGAAAAAACAAAGAGCTGTGTGCAAAAATTAGTAATCAATAAGGCTTGAGCCGGGCTTCCATGCTGATTCGTTTTTTCAAAGATTTTAGGGAACATCCCTGCTTGTGCCGCTTGATAGGATACCTCCGAACCTACTAAAATCCAGCCAATCGTTGTTCCAACCAGGGAAAAAATCGCTAGAAGTGCTAAGGCAATGCCCCCGGAAGGTCCCATAATAGCAACCAGTGCATCTGCTAACGGTTTATCTGAATGACGGAGTGCTTCGACAGGGAGCACTCCCATGGTCAGTAATGTAATTAATACATATATACAGACAACAATTACTAATCCAAGAATCGTAGCTATTTTTACATCTCGCTGGGAGCGAGCTCGAGATGATAAAATGGAGGCAGACTCGATTCCTACAAATGCCCATAGCGTTGAAATAGCGGCTAGATTGACTTGCTCAAGCAATCCATGCTCTACTGCAGAACCAGCTTCAGACATTGGATAATAGAACGAACCCATCATGGACCATTGAAAAATAGAAAGAGCAGCAACCATGAAAAAGACAAATCCGACCACTTTTGTAGCTGTTGCCATGAAGTTAAGTCTACCGGCTACCAGAGTGTTGCGGCATAAAATGAAATGTGTCCCCCATAGATAAATCGTACAAACTAAAAAGGTGATGAGTTTCCCCGTCTCAACCGGAAAAGAGCCAATTTGAAATAAAACATTAGTTTGTTTCATGATAGGGAAAAAGGTGGAAAGATATCCGGCAAATGTTGTGATGATCGCTACATTTCCTGACCAATTCGCCACCCAGTAACCCCAAGCAATTGTAAAACCGAATACTTTCCCCCGTCTTGGATTTCGAAATAAGGCAGAGGCATAACTTTGTGGACCGGCAGTCAGATCAGGCCGACGAATTGCTAAATTACCAAAGACGAGCCCAATTAATAAGACTCCAAACCCGGTAAGCAACCATGCTAAGGTGACTGCCAAGGGGCTAGCTATTCTTGCTAAGGCACCCGGTAGCATAAAGATTCCTGAGCCTACCATGTTACCTACCACAATGGCGGTTAGCATCCAAGCTCCCCATTTTTTTGTTGTCATTGATGTTCCCTCCATGTTGCAAAAAACACGAACAAATCATAGCAGATGATTAATATTTATGCAATCAAACAGGATATTTACATATTTGTCTCAGAAAAAGGAATTTTCAGAAAATAAATAGAATTTCTTATTAAATAACAGTTACATCTAAGGGAGGGATTTATCATGTCAACAGATAAGCTGAGAGAACATGGAATGGTTGAGATTCCGCCACTGTATAACTTTGCATCTGAAGTAGAGAGATATGCTCTTCTTCATCCGCAAAAAGCTGCACTTGTGATTGTCTCAGAAGATGAAAAGGAAGAAATCCTTACCTATGAGCAATTACGCATTTATATGAATAAGCTTGTCAACGCTTTCCTAGGCTGTGGAATTGCTTGCTGTGATAAAGTGCTTGTGTTAGTCCCGCGTGGGATAGAAGCGTATGGTATTTATTTAGCTTTGATAAAAATGGGCGCTGTCGTGATACCCGGCTCTGAAATGCTAAGGGGGAAGGATATTGCGTACCGTGTTAACCATGCAAAGGCGAAAGCAATTATTGCTACAAAGGAGCTGCTATCTGAAATTGATGGTATTCGAGATGAATGTGAGTCACTAACTTGTTTTATTTCCGTCGGAGAGCATAGGAAGGGATGGCAGGAGTTAACGGATATCCTAGTCGGTGCAGCAGAAGAAGCTGAGAGCGTAGCGACAGGATCGGATGAGCTTGCCTTCCTATCTTACACATCAGGTACGACTGGTGGGCCTAAAGGTGTTATGCATGTTCACGGTTGGCCGTTCGCTCATTTAGCTGTCGCAGCTACATATTGGCTTGACGTTCAAGAAAATGATCTGGTATGGGCCACAGCAAGCCCTGGATGGGCAAAATGGATATGGAGTCCTTTTGTATCAACTTTAGGCAAGGGTGCAACCGCGTTTGTCTATAAAGGGAAATTTAGACCTGAGACCTATTTATCCCTGCTACAAAAATATCCCATTTCAGTTATGTGTGCCACTCCGACGGAATACAGGCTGATAGCGAAAATGCCCGATTTGGCGAATTATAAAATGAACGCTTTGCGCTCCGCTTGTTCAGCCGGTGAGCCTTTAAATCGTGAAGTGATTGATACGTTTCGCAGGACTTTCAACCTGACTGTACGAGACGGATACGGGCAAACGGAAAATACTTTGCTGGTAGGTACATTTATTGGTATGGAACCGCGTCCAGGCTCAATGGGACGACCTTCTCCAGCGGTGGGAATCGCGATTATTGACGAGGAAGGTAATGAATTGGAAACAGGAAAAGTGGGAGATATTGCAGTCGATCGCAAAATGATTGCTTTATTTAAAGGGTATTTGAATGATTCTATACGGACGCAGCGAGCGTTTCGGGGCGACTGGTATGTAACGGGGGATCAAGGACGTCAGGACGAGGATGGCTATATTTGGTTTGAGGGGCGTTCTGATGACATCATTATTTCGTCTGGCTATACGATTGGACCGTTTGAGGTTGAGGATGCGTTAGTAAAGCATGAAGCAGTTGCAGAATGCGCAGCCGTAGCTAGTCCAGATCCTGATCGCGGACAGGTTGTAAAAGCCTTTATTGTATTAAAACAAGGGGTAGAAGCGTCTGATGAATTAATCACAAAATTACAGGAGCATGTAAAAAGCTTGACCGCCCCATATAAATATCCGCGTAAAATTCAGTTTGTCAGCGAGTTGCCCAAAACTACTTCCGGTAAAATCAGAAGGATAGAGCTGCGTCAAAATGAAAGGTTGTAAGAGAACAAATTAATTCAGTAAATATGTAAAAAGACGCCTTTATTGTGGCGTCTTTTTACGTCGCTGTAAATCACATATTGAGATGGTGATCTAACTCACCTAGGAAATGGAAAGATTCATAACTGTTTAGAATTAGTGATGGATATTAGTCCGCCGTGATATGCTAGCTTCTATAAGAGGTAGACCATTTCCTGTTCGGGTGTCTCAGTGCTTAGCAGCGAGAATTGCAACCATCGAAGCAGCAACTGATAATCACCAAAAGAATAAACAACACTAGGATACAAGAGAAATCGCCACAACCATTACCACCAAAGATACTTGACATGTTATATCACCCTCCTTTGTCTCTGCCCTATATCAATATGTCAAAAATGGGTGGATGGTTATTGAAGAGATGAAGTTTTTGCGCCCAAAAAGATGGAAGCTTGGGCGAAAACAGGTTAAGGTAAGGATAGGAAAATAAAAAGGAGGTAATGAAAATGGGGGAATGCAAGCTGGATCACAGTCAGGCGGATGTCCTACAAAAATGGGCGGATCAACAGGCTTATTTACCCAAAGCATTGGCAGAGCAGATCCATGTATTTTTACAAAAAGAACTGCCTCAATCGACTTTGAACGAACTGTTTCATGCGCTTAAAAAATACGACTTCGCAGAAGAAAGCGAACGTAAAGCTCGTAACAAGAAGCTGTTGGACTTGATTTCTTTGCCGTAAACGGGAAAAACCACTCTAATTCTATAATATGTAGGACATGTGGTAGTACATGAGGCTATTACATGTAAAAACTTGTCTACCATTTTGTGCATGATAGTAAAAAGTACACCGCTTATTTATGGAGTGGTGTACTTTTTTATTTGAAAAACCTACCTGAAGAGGGAGTAGAGCAGATTTGTGACAACTTTGTAAGACAGATAATCAGGTTGTGACAACATTGTAAGGAAGAAGGCCGAATTATGAAAGGAAGATCGATCGAAAGAGAGTTCCTTAAATGAGATACTCTTAAATGGTACAAGTAAATAGTCAACAAATAGGAGTGGCACAGATGAAGAGTAGACGGAGAGTAGCTTCGATTTTTAAAAGTATCGTATGTCTAGTTATTTTACTGGGGATCATAATTGAATTGATCTTTTCACAGGGTGCGATTGCAACATCAGGGAATCCGGCTCATATGGCTAAGTCATCCAGTAAGAGTGTGGAGAATTTCAAGCAAAAGCTGGATGAACAAGTGCCGAAATGGCAGGAGAGATATGGTGTACCAGGGGTTGCGATCGGCATCGTTCATCAGGGGCGTATCGCATATAAGCTCAACTATGGTTATGCAGATAAAAAGAAAAAGATACCGCTAAGCGATAACACCTTATTTCAGGCTGGTTCTATATCCAAGAGCCTAACATCGTGGGGAATCCTGCACCTTGCAGACAAAGGATTGTTATCACTCGATGATCCTGTTGGAAAGTATTTGACACGCTGGCAATTACCCGCTTCAAAATTTAATCATGATGAAGTTACGATAAGGCGATTGTTAAGCCATACCGCAGGATTATCCCCTCATCAGGGATATCTCGGCGTATCGCCAGAGAGTCGTCTTTATCCTATAGAGGAGTCTTTGTCAAAAAAAAGCTTATTCAATGAACCAGTGAAAATTACTGGGAAGCCGGGTGCAGCAGTGGTGTACTCTGGAGGTGGATATTCCATATTACAGCTCGTTATCGAAGAAGTGACAGGTATGCCTTTTGACCGTTATATGAAGGAACAAGTTATGGAGCCACTTGGAATGAAAGCTAGTTCGTTTCGGCAGGTTCCCATAGATTCCAAGCTGTCCAAACCCTACGGATATTTTGGACAAGAGCTCCCGAATTATCAGTTCCCCGAACAGGCTGCTGCGGGTCTCAAAACCAATACAACCGATATGATGACATTAATCGTAGCGAGTATGGAGGCAAACAACAGTAAAAGCAAAGGACATGATGTCATCAAAAGCGAACGGGTAGAGGAGATGCAAAAGCCAGTACTGTCTGAGAATGGTTTGGGTGTATTTGTGAAGAAGTTGTCTAATCAACGCACATTGATTTATCACTCTGGTGATAATCGGGGCTGGCATTCTTTTTATGGTTTGATTCCCGAGACACAGGATGGGTTGGTCATCCTTACAAATAGCGAGAATGGCATAGATCTAAGACAGGATATTTATCATGCTTGGATTGAATTCGAAACTGGAACGTTGCCCGCAGGATATTTCTTTTTTACCGAAAAGAGAAAAAACAACTCAGTGATATCTGTTGTCATTGGAGTAGCACTGGGGGGATACTTGCTGTTGTTTGCCGTCAGGTTGAAAAGCGGAAGGAGAGTCTTCATCATCAAACATGAGAAGAAGCCTTACGGTAGGATAGGGATCAGAACGTTCTTGCTCTTGCTTACCGGCACGATCTTGTTTTGTGCTTCCTATGAATGGAGCGTTCTAAAGTTAGATTTAGGCAACAAAATAAATTTTCTTCTGATAATGGCCTGGCTTGTTGTGTTATTATTCACTGGCTTTTTTCCGAAAAATAAAAAACTGTCTGAAGACATATCGCCCTCTCTATCATGATATTCGGAGTGATCAGGGTGTGGAGAAGTCTTTTGGGTTTTCCTCACTCGATTTTTTACATATCGAGAAACAAGATGTAAAAGTCGGAGATTTTCCTTGAGGAAGAGGAGAAAATGAATACCTGTCAACTAACTGCCTTTTTTCAAGAATAGATTTTGAAAACTTTTGGTTTTTCTCTACAATATAAAAATGAGTGCAAATAAATGGTTAGTTTCTCTACATTCTTAGTTTAGACTAGAAAAATTTTTAGGAGGAACATATGTATCGCATTTTTATTGTGGAAGACGATGAAAAAATAGGGGCTGTTTTGAAAAGATGTATGGAGAAATATGGATTTGAAGCCTCGTGTGCATTGCAGTTTCGTGAAATAATGGCAGAGCTAGAGGCGTATGCCCCCCATTTGGTACTGCTTGATATTAACTTGCCGTACTTTGACGGCTATTATTGGTGCAGGCAAATTCGTACGCGATCGAGTATGCCGATCCTGTTCATATCGGCACGAGAGGGTGAGATGGATCAGGTGATGGCAATAGAGAACGGCGGCGATGATTATATTACAAAGCCCATTCATTTGGATCTTCTGATAGCCAAGGTGAAAGGAGTACTAAGAAGAGTTTACGGGGAATACGCCACTGGGACAAGTCTTACCATTCCTGAGGCGGAGCTGAATGTGCAAGGCTTACGTTTGAATCTTAGCCGGAATGAGCTGATGTGGCAGAATCGAAAGGTTGAGCTTACGAAAAACGAACATTTATTGGCAAAATGCTTCATACAGCAACTTGGGCAAGTCGTTTCACGCGATCAGCTATTAGAGGCATTGTGGGACGATGTACAGTTTGTTGATAACAATACGTTAACTGTCAATGTGACGAGGCTCCGAAAAAAACTGGAGGAGATTGGGATGCCGAAAGCGATTGAGACGGTTCGTGGCCAAGGTTATAAGCTGATCCTCAATGATGAGCGGGAGGAGTCAAATTAATGGAAGGACTATCAGTTGCTGTATTTTTTCGTGATCGATTAGTTTATATGTTTTTATGTGTGCTTATTGTCGGACTTGGTGTTGGATTCATGCTGTTGGAAAAGAAAAGCTACCCTGATCTAATTGATATGGGAACCATTTATTATTTTGTGATGCTTGCTTTATTCTTTATTTTATTGTGGATGATTGTTGACTATATTCGCCAAAAAGGTTATTACAAGCAAATTGGGATCGCGATTGAACGAGCTGATGAGTTACAGGCCGTAGCTATTGTGCAGTCTATGGCAACGAGGGAGCAGAGGCTTGTCGCTCGCTTATTGGAGAAGCAGCATAACGCCTATCTGAATGAATTAGGCAAATATCGTCGTCAACAGGAGCTTCACAATCACTTTGTATTGCAATGGGTACATCAAATGAAGACACCTGTATCGATTATCGATTTACTCGCACAAGAAGCTTTGCAGGAAATGCCTTCTACGAAAGAAGGGCAGAAAAAGCTTGTTGTCAGCATGCAGGAGGAAGCGGAGCGGATGACAAGGGGATTGGAAATGATGTTGTACACAGCACGTCTCGATAAATTCGAAATCGACCTCCACATCAAAAAAATACCGCTCCATGAACTGATTCGGACCGTTATCAATGCACACAAACGTTTGTGCATACGTTATTCCATATTTCCACAGATCGATGGCGAGTTATGGGTGGAAACGGATGAGAAGTGGATGATGGTTGTGTTGAATCAATTCGTCAGTAATGCGATCAAATATAGTAAAAGTAAGCTGGGTGAGAAGCGGCTGGTTTTCCACTTAGAATCGAATATGGACAAAGGCAGCAAATTAAGCATAACAGATGAAGGGGCGGGAATTGCGCCGCATGATATGCCGAGGATATTTGACCCCTTTTTCACTGGAGAAAATGGACGTATTGCAGGTGAGTCGACAGGAATGGGATTATATATAGCGAAACAGGTTTGCAATCGGCTTGGACATGGTCTGCTTGTAGAATCGGAGCTGAGTGTCGGAACGACGTTTACAGTCACTTTTGAACCGCGCGGTATTCATATCCTCAGTGAAAGGTAGCAGAAGACAGGCGCTTCGTGACAACATTGTAAGGTTCCATCAGGATATTGAAAGGAAAATCGATCGTATGAGAGCATATACAGACTTACAATCAGGAGGAGCCGATGAACGTTCTTAAAGCACAAGGGCTTGGTAAACTATACAGTTCTAAAGGAAATGTTATTCATCAGGCCTTAAAGGATATTGACTTATGTGTAGAGGCTGGGGAATTTGTGGGGATTATGGGACCATCGGGAAGTGGAAAGACGACGCTACTTAATCTGCTTGCGACAATTGACCGCCCTACGTTCGGCCAAATCGAAATTAATGGTGTTACCCCCAGTAAATTGAGTGATAAGGAGCTAGCACTGTTCAGAAGGCGCGAGCTTGGCTTTGTTTTTCAGGATTTCAACTTGCTTGACACGCTGTCGATCAAGGACAACATTATTTTACCCCTCGTCTTGGAAGGCATGGCTGCTCATCTGATTGAGCAGAGATTAAATCCTCTTGCTGAATGGCTACAAATTACTAAACTATTGGATAAACGCACATATGAGGTGTCGGGTGGACAGAAACAGCGTGCGGCTATTGCGCGTGCCCTGATTCATGAGCCGTCATTAGTGCTCGCCGATGAACTGACCGGTAACCTTGATTCAAAAGCGGCAAAGGCCGTGATGGAAGCGCTAAAGGAGATGAACGAACGGTTGAAGGCGACTGTACTCATGGTAACACACGATCCCTTCTCAGCGAGCTATTGCCAGCGTATTGTGTTCATTAAAGATGGAAAGCTTTTCACAGAAATACGACGAGGTTCGAATCGACAAGCGTTTTTCCAGCAAATATTGGACTCGCTAAGCGTGCTAGGAGGGGGTTGCTATGACGTTCCGTTCACTCGCATTTAGCAATGTCCAAGGCAACTGGCGGTCATACAGCGCGTTTTTTATGAGCTGTGTATTTTCCGTGATGATCTTCTACATATATGCTGCATTTCTAGCTCATCCTGATGTGGTGAACGGCCATATTATAGAAGCGGAAAAAGTCAAAAAGGGCATGGCGTTTTGTGAATATGTTATCGTAATTTTTTCATTTTTATTTGTGCTTTATGCCAATTTGGCGTTTCTTAAGACGAGAAAGCAGGAATTCGGTTTGTTTTCGCTTTTTGGGATGACCCGAATGCAACTTCGCAAGCTCATTATTTATGAAAATACAATTCTTGCGGTATTAGCAATCGGGATAGGCATCGGATTAGGTATTTTGTTTAGCAAGCTGTTCTTTATGGCGCTTGCCGCTCTGCTTAATTTAAAAAATCCGATTGTGTTTACCGTTCCGCTTGGTGCGGTGTGGCTAACGCTAGGGGTCTTTTTTGTATTATTCACAACCATTTCTCTTTGGATAGCGCTACGGATGGGACGTACAGAAATTCTTGATTTACTTACGGCTTCACAAAAAACGAAGGGGCAGCTTATCTATTCCCCATGGCTGACCTTACTTGGGATCGTATGTTTAGGAGCCGCTTATAGTATGGCGCTTGTGCTAAACGAAGCCCGCTTTGACCTTTTCGTGCCACTTATCCTGCTTACAGTCATAATCGGTACATATCTTTTTTTTACACAGGTATGTGTAATGCTGCTGGATTTTATTCAGAAGCGTGTTGACATTTACTATAATCGTACGAATATGATCATACTCGCTCAAATCGGCCACAAGATGCAAGATAATGCGCGGATGTTGTTTATTGTATCAATTTTGAGTGCGGTTATTTTAACGGTTACAAGTGCAATTTACATATTAACGCTAGCCGTGCAATATCACGATATAAAAACACAATACGATAATGCAAGGGAAGTAATCTCATTGACGATGTTTATCGGCATTTTCATCAACTTGCTGTTTTTCATTGCATCCAGCAGCATCATTTATTTTAAACTGTTTACAGAACTACAGGAGGACCAGACACAATTTCAGGCTTTGTCCCGTATCGGCTTAACCCAGGATGAAATTCGGAAAATTGTCTTCACGCAGGTTGCCGTTATTTTTTTCATGCCATGCATAGTTGGGATTCTCCACGCATTGGTTGCGATGAAGGCATTGGATAACCTTCTTATGTTATCTAGTTGGTTTTATTCATTCACTGTTATCGGCATCTATGTCACTATGCAGATGGTATCCTTCCTTGTTGCTTGCAGAAGCTATATGAAAAGAATTTTGTATGACGTTTCCACGTAATGGCATGGAGGTAGCTCTCTAGAGGTATAGAAATGAGGATTGCAGTACAAAAAAGGATAGATAAGCAATATGTATCGTAGTACCGTTATCTACTGCTTGATAATTTATGCCATATCTGGTTCAGCATGTAAGATGCCCCGTTAATAGTGGATCCAGAACCATCTTGAATCCAACTTTGAAACGAAATGACTTTATCTATGCTGAGGTATTTCTTCTTGGGTAAGAGATGTTATATGTTTGGACTAGGGTATACTTGGAGATCAAGCAGCAGAACTTCATCCTGCCAAGGAGGGTAAGAGAGGTTACATGGAAGAGATCATAGATGCCCAAAAAGTAATTCAGGTAGATTTATTACAGACAAAATACTCGATATTCTATCTGTATACGCCGCTGTGTGGAACCTGTCAAATTGCTAGTCAGATGGTGACGATGCTAGAACAGCTCTTTCCTGCAGTAGTGTTTTACCGAGCTAATATTAATATTCATAAAAAGCTGGCGCAAGACTGGAAAATTACCAGTGTTCCATGTCTCATTATTTACCAGCGTGATAGAGAAGCAGAGCGGAAGTATGCCTTTGAATCCGTACCAGATCTATATTCTTGGCTAAAATCACTTTCTATATTTCAATAGGAATCGGGTACATGCCCGATAAAATAATTTTCTAACTCTTCAAAATATAATTGATTAATGGTAACATAGTTACGTATATCGTTACTTGTAGAAGGTAAAGGGGGATTCTGTGTGAAAGGTAAATTAAGTAAGGCAAGGTTCGTTTTGACCGTATTTTCAGCCCTAATGCTTTTGATTGCAACTGCCTGTAGCCAGACGAACACAGCTCCAGCTAACAACCAAAATGGAGCAAATTCTGGAACTCAATCGTCTGCAAACGAATCTAAAGTCATTAAAGTCGGAATTATTCAAATAATCGAACATCCGGCTTTAGACGCTGCGAGGGATGGATTTATAGCCAAAATGAAGGCAAATGGTTTTGAAGAAAATAAAACGGTGGCTTATGATCTTCAATCTGCACAGGGAAATATGGATACGGCGATACAGATTGCCAAAAAATTCACCGGTGACAAGGTTGATCTCATTCTCGCTATTGGCACCCCTGCTGTACAAGCAGTAGCACAAACAACCACAGATATCCCGATCCTGTTTACCGCAGTGACCGATCCGGTAAGTGCCGGATTAGTTAAATCAACGGATAAACCAGGTGGCAATGTATCAGGCACTACAGACATGAATCCCGTAGAAGAACAATTATCATTGATTAAAAAAGTAAAAGCCGATGCAAAAAATGTAGGTGTAATCTATAACTCCGGGGAAGTCAATTCAAAGGTGCAGGTAGATAAAGCGAAAGAAGCAGCTGAAAAGCTAGGGCTAACAATCATAGAAGCTGCTATCACAAACCCAACAGAGGTAAAGCAAGCGGCAGAGTCTATGGTAGGCAAGGTGGATTCCTTTTATGTGCCAACAGATAATATGGTAGTAGCCTCTATCTCAGCAGTTGTGAGTGTTGCGGAAGCGCAAAAAATTCCTGTGGTTGCCGGAGAAGAAAATTCGGTAAAGAGTGGGGCAATTACTACCTTTGGTATTGATTACAGCCTGCTCGGTGCTCAAACAGGAGATATGGCTACTAGAATTCTTAAGGGAGAAAGTAAAGTGGGTGATATGCCAGTGGAATCCCAAAAGGAAATGAAGCTGGTCATTAATAAAAAGGCAGCAGAAAAAATGGGCATATCATTGCCGCAGGATCTTATAAACAAAGCTGTACAAATCTTTGATCAATAAGCAATTGACAGAGGAGTTAAAGAGGGGGAAGCAATGAACATTGCCATCGTTGGAGCGTTTGAACAAGGACTACTCTTCGCAGTTATGGTGCTGGGCGTTTTTTTAACCTTCCGAATTCTGAATTTTCCTGATTTGACGGTGGATGGCAGTTTTGCCATGGGAGGAGCTATTGCAGCTACCCTTATTGTGGACGGAATGAATCCATTTTTAGCAACCGCACTTGCCATGGCAGGTGGGGCGATTGCTGGAATATTTACTGGGATTCTGACGACAAAGGGAAAAATAAATGGCCTTCTGGCAGGTATTTTAACCATGATTGCATTATATTCAATCAATCTACGTATCATGGGGAAAAAATCAAATATACCACTTTTGCGGGAGGAAACACTCTATACGAAAGCCCAAGCAGTCTCGACATTTGACTTTCAAATCTATGGTGTCTCATTAGCGAGTTCTATTGTATTTCTCATCATGGTGTTAGTTGTAAAGCTAATCATGGACTGGTTTTTGCATACAGATCTGGGACTAGATATTCGAGCAACAGGTGATAATGATCGGATGATCCGCAGCTTCGGGGCTAATACAGATACGACTACGATTATAGGTCTGGCGTTATCAAATGCCCTGGTAGCTGCTTCAGGAGCTTTAGTGGCGCAATATCAGGGATTTGCTGATGTAGGGATGGGAATTGGAATGATCGTCATCGGACTTGCTTCCGTCATTATCGGGGAGGTGCTGTTTGGGTCAAAAAGTATAATGCGACTTACGCTTGCAGTCATTCTTGGTTCCATTGTGTATCGACTGGTGATTGCGTTTGCTCTGCGGCAGGGTTTCCTTGCATCCGATATGAAGCTGATCACGGCAATTATTGTTATCATTGCCCTAATTTTGCCGAACATCATGAAGGGTGTTTGGAAAATAGGCAGAACGGTGAAAGGAGGGTAATGATCGTGTTAGAGATAACCAATGTAACCAAGGTGTTTAATCAAAATACCGTAAATGAAAAGATTGCCCTTAACAACATACATGTTAAACTCGAACAGGGTGACTTTGTGACAGTGATTGGTAGCAATGGTGCAGGAAAGTCTACTTTGATGAATACGATATCTGGTGGAATCATCCCTGACAGAGGAACTATCTTTATTGATCAGCAGAATGTAACGAAACAGGGTGAACATAAGCGAGCAGCTTTGATTGGACGAGTATTTCAAGACCCAATGGCCGGTACAGCTCCACAGATGACAATTGAGGAAAACTTGGCAATCGCTTATTCTCGCGGTCGTCACCGTACGCTTTCATGGGGTGTCACCAATAAAAAAAGAGCGTTTTTTCAAGAGAAGCTGAAAATATTAGATCAAGGATTAGAAAATCGTTTGAAAACCAAGGTTGGCTTTCTGTCTGGTGGACAACGTCAAGCGTTGAGCTTGCTGATGGCTACGTTTATCAATCCTAAATTATTACTGCTGGACGAACACACGGCTGCTTTGGATCCAAAACGTGCTCAGTTAATTGTTGATTTGACCAAAAAGATTGTGGAAGAAAACAAATTGACTACGCTCATGGTCACTCATAACATGGAACAGGCCCTGCATATGGGAAATCGATTATTAATGCTGCATGAGGGGAGAATTATTTTGGACTTTCCCCAAGAGACGAAAGCACAAATGACAACAAAGGATTTGCTACAGGCTTTTGAGGAGGCAAGAGGCGGAGAGGCTTTCTCAGAAGATCGATACATTTTGGCATAAGCCGTCTCTTATATTTTTAAATATTCAGAACATTCAACCAAGTAAATAGCGAAAGAGGGACAAGACATGAAAATAAATCAAAAATCACTTGCAATCGTATCTTCAATTTTATTGGCTGGAGCAGCTTTGTCAGGGTGTGCAGGAGAAAATAATGCGACATCAGGCACTTCACAGCAGAAGGGGAGTGAGGGCGGAAGCAGCTCAGCAGGTGGAGACAAGATTGTGATTGCGTTAGTTGGTCCACTCTCAGGCTCTGCTTCCGATTATGGTGACTCCGCCAAAGCGGGTGCCGAATATGCACTAAAATTAAAGCAGAAGGAGCTGCAAGACTTAGGTCTTACCGTTGAATTAAAACCTTTAGACGACCAAGCAGAACCTAAGCAAGGTGTTGTTAACGCACAGATGGCGATTAACGACAATGACGTAGTAGCGGTTGTAGGTCACGTGACTACGGGTTCATCCTTGTCTGCTGTAACAGCTTATGAAAAAGCTGGTTTGGTCATGGTATCGCCTTCTACAACAGGGCCGGAATTTACTGAGGGTGGTAAAAAAGTAGCGCATCGTATTTGTGCGCGCGACGACGAACAAGGAAGAAAAGCTGCTATTTATGCAAAGAATACCTTGCATGTAAAAAATGCGATGGTTATACATGATAAACAAGCGTACGGTCAAGGCTTAGCAAATGAAGTAAAGAAGCAATTTGAGAAGGATGGTGTTAACGTTCTAGGGTTTGAAGGCTTGACTGCTGGTGAGAAGGACTATAGTGCAGTGGTGAACCAAGTATTAGCGAAAAAGCCGGAAATGGTCTACTTTGGCGGTTATTATGCTGAAGCGGGAATTTTAATTAAGCAGTTGCGGGAAAAAGGATTTACCGGTGTGTTTATGGGCGCTGATGGTCTTGATTCTGCTGAAATGTTTACGATTGCGGGACCTGCCGCAGAGGGTGTCGTGTTTACCTCCACTGTTGGTGACGTAAGAGCAACAGAAGAAGGGAAGAAATGGATTCGGGAATTTGAAGGCTCAACAGGCAAAAAGCTGGGGATATTTACATCGTTTGGCTATGATGCAATGGCTGTAGCTATCAATGGGATTGAGGAGGCGGCTAAAGCGAACGGCAATAAAAAGCCAACTCGTGCTCAAGTATTCGAAGCCATTCACAAAACACAAGATTTTAAAGGACAGTTTGTAAATGTTTCTTTCGATGATAAAGGTGACAATAAGAATGCCCAGGTGTTTATTTATAACTATGCAGGTGGTTCAAAGAAATTTGAAGGTGAAGCAAAATAATCTATTGACATGGATAAGGACCCAGGTGTAATATCTGTTGTAAGAAAAAACGTTACAAAATTTAAAATACTCTCTTATCAAGAGTTGGCTGAGGGACTGGCCCGATGACGCCCGGCAACCTAATGTCTGTTTGACAAGACATCAAGGTGCTACCTCCTGCAGGGAAACCTGAGAGATAAGAGGCATAGTGGTTTTCCATATACACAAGCCTCTTTTCTTAGGAAAAGGGGCTTTTTTATATCGAGTAGTACCCAGCTTTGAATGAACCAATATGCATTGTACATTTTTTCACAAAAAGAGATAAAGGAAAAAGGAGAGAGACATGATGAAAGGTCTAATTAACAAAGGATTTGTCTATCTATTCCCAATATTCTTGCTTATCGGGAGTATGCTAAGCGGTTGTGGTGTAGCCTCTACAACCTCTACATCAAAAGCCGATAACGTGTCAGCATCAAGTAGTGAAGCTCCTGGGGGTCAACTTGCGACAGATAAGAAAAAGCGGATTGCGCTGGTGGTGCAATTTAATATTGGATCGTTTTCATCTCAATATATCGCAGGTGTGAAGGAAGAGGTAGAGAAGCTGGGGGGAGAACTGACCGTTTTAAGCGGGGATAATGACCTTGCTAAAATGGCTTCACATTTGGACGCGGCTGTTACTCAACAATTTGATGGCATTTTGTTGGATCATGGACGTGCAGATAGCTTAGCACCAGGCGTTCAAAAGGCCTTGGCTCAAAAGACTCCAATGGTAGCTTTTGATACAGGATTAGACATTCCGGGAGTAACAGTAGTCGAGCAAGATGATATCCAATTGGCTGAACAAACACTGAACAAAATGGCACAAGACTCAGGCGGCAAAGGAAATATTGTGAAGATATGGGTAGCTGGTTTTACTCCAATGGAACGTCGTCAAATCGCTTATAAGGCATTTATGGACAAAAATCTAGGCTTTAAAGAAATTGCTGCATTCGGATCAGCTTCTGCCAACACAGCTCTGGATACGCAGGCGCAAATGGAAGCGATTCTGAAGCAGTACCCAAACAAAGGAGATATCACGGCAGTTTGGACTGCCTGGGATGAATTTGCTAAAGGTGCGACACGCGCGATACAGCAGGCTGGACGCAATGAAATTAAGGTATACGGCATAGATCTGAGCGATGAGGATTTGCAAATGCTTCAAGACCAGAATTCACCATGGGTTGCAACGGCAGCCGTAGACCCTTCTGATATTGGCCGGGTACAGGCACGATACTTATTTAAGAAGCTGAAAGGTGAGCAGGTGCCAGATAAGGTAAGCTTAAACCCTGTGCTGATCACACGCGAACAATTGCCTAAGGAGCCTGTAAAAATGGCAGATTTAAACAAGTTCGTGAAGGAATGGGGCACGAGCACACAGGGCCAATAGGAAAGGCAGCGATGAATGGGGTTTGGCCACAGAGGTTGCCAGACCCCTTGTAAAATCCGCTCATAGAAGGGGAGAGGCACGTTGACAGCATTAGAGATGAAGGGAATCAAAAAGGCATTTGGCTCTGTCCCAGCTTTACGCGGCGTTGATTTTACTGTGAGGGCTGGTGAAGTTCATGCTTTGCTCGGGGCAAATGGGGCGGGCAAGAGTACATTGATAAAAATCATGACAGGTGCTTATGCGTTAGATGCAGGCCAAATTTTCATAGATGGAAAAGAAGTTAGTCTGACCGAGCCGCAGGACGCCAAGGCGCATGGTATCCAATGTGTATATCAGGAAGTGGATACAGCACTCATTGAATATGGAAGCGTAGCGGAGAATATTCTGCTGGAGGGCTTTGTAGAGAGGGGACGTTCTCCTTTTATTAACTGGCGAAGCTTGGAAGAAACAGCAACACAAGCACTCAAGCGGCTAGGACTTGATATACCTGTGCATAAAAAGGTCGAGGAACTAACGCTATCCGAAAAGCAGTTGGTGCTGTTAGCCAAGTCGATTGCACAAAAGGCGAAATTTATTATTTTAGATGAACCAACTGCTCCTTTAAGTCAAGCAGAAACAGTGCAGCTATTCCAGATCATCAAACAATTGCGGGAACAGGGAATTGGAATCGTATTTATCTCTCACAGAATGCCAGAGGTCTTTAAGATTAGTGATCGAATTACGGTGTTACGAGACGGGGAGCTAGTCTTATGCAAGCATGCAAAAGAGACCAATCCGCATGAGATTATTACCAGTATGCTTGGAAAGGCACTGTCTCAAGAATATCCCAAAGAGCAGGTCAAAATAGGAGAGCGGTTGCTTGCGTGTAAAAATGTAGTGGCTGGATCACATGTACGCAACCTTTCCTTTACCGTTCATGAAGGTGAAATTGTAGGGATTGCAGGTCTTGTGGGTGCAGGAAAGTCGCAATTAGCTCGGGTTCTATTTGGAGCTGACCCACTGACCTCAGGAGAAGTATACAAAAGTGGGAAAAAGCTGAAATGTACATCGCCAAAAGTAGCTGTTAATGAGGGGATTGCCCTGATTCCCGAAGAGCGTAGGCGAGAAGGCATCATGACAGAAGAATCCGTAGCTGTTAATTTAACAATGGCCACCCTTCATAAATATAGCCGATTCGGTTTTTTGCGCTCTCTGTTAGTAAATGAAGCGGTAAAAGGGCTGATTCAAGCATTGCAGATCAAGGTAGCCAGCCCGCAGTTGCCTGTTGGCTCATTAAGTGGAGGAAATCAACAAAAAGTAGTGATTGGGAAATGGCTGGCGACTGAAGCCGATATCTTTATTCTGGATGAGCCGACGAAGGGTGTTGACGTAGGAGCTAAATCAGAAATCTATAGAATCATCGGGAATTTGGCTAAAAATGGAAAGGGGATTGTGTATCTTTCTTGTGAGTTTGAGGAGCTTGTAGGGATTGCTGATCGCATTTTGGTCATGTACGACGGGTCCTTCGTTACAGAACTAAGCCGATCGCAAGCAACAGTGGAAACCATCATGTATTACGCGAGCGGAGGACAATAGTATGGCACAAGGAACAGCTAAAGATAAGCTTTTACATCTTCTATTTCGATATGGAACATTAGGTTTTATTGCGTTTATCATCGTTTTGTTTAGCATTGTAAATGAGTATTTTTTCACGTTTAACAACATTGCTGGTATTTTACAGTCCATTTCTATCGTTACGCTCGTTGCTATTGGAGTTACATTTACTCTTATTGTCAATGGCTTTGACATGTCAGTAGGCTCTATCGTATCACTAGCTTCTGTCGTGTCAGCCTCCATCATGGTCTGGTTTGAACAAAACGTGTGGTTAGCCGTTGGGGTACCGATTGTTATAGGAGGTTTGATTGGATTATATAATGCTTTTCTGGTAGTAAAAGTGAGAATTCCTGATTTGCTGGCTACCTTAGCGGCTCTCTACATTGTGAAAGGAATTCATCTGGTATATACAAAAGGGTACTCAATTACTTCTAACATGGTCATGCCAGATCAGACAACAGCGCCAGGAGTAATATCTCCAAGTTTTTTGAAAATTGGCCAGGGGACGATAGCTAATATTCCCATCTCAGTTATTATCATGATAGTAGCTGTAGTCTTGGTGTATATCTTTCTGCATTATACGCGTTATGGCCGCTTACTCTATGCAGTTGGTGGCAATCAGGAAGCGGCTCGTCTATCAGGAATTCCAGTTGATCGGTATCGGGTGTTAGCTTATTTGTTATCAGGACTCTTTTGTGGCTTGGCAGGAGTTCTAATGACGGCACGTATCGGGACTGGGCAGGTAGATGGAGGTGCTCCTTTGTTAATGGATGCGGTTGCGGCAGCATTTGTTGGCTATTCTGTGTTGGGAGCTGGCAAACCAAATGTCGGAGGGACCTTTGTAGGTGCTGTACTGATCGGTGTACTCCTGAACGCTTTGACCATGCTGAATTTGCCTTACTATGCACATGATATTGTAAAGGGCACTGTCCTTATTTTGGCATTATCAGCTACGTACCATCAGATGAGACATCGTTTTAGGTAAGGTTTAAATGGGCGAACCCAGATAATTTTGGTATACTACGGTTATTATTTTAACGTCTAATTTACTGAAGTATTCCATAATTCCAATAACTGGAGGTTCCTCATGAATATTACTGACATAGAAATCAGACGTCAATCTGTGCCGCTGATAAAACCTTTTAAAACAGCCTTGAGAACGGTAATTACTTCAGAATCGATTATAGTAAAGGTGACGACCGATACTGGATGCCATGGATTTGGGGAAGCACCAGCAACTGTGGTGATCACTGGCGATAGTCTGGATAGCATTGAGGGGGCTGTCCTGAATGTCATTCGTCCACAATTAGTCGGAAAATCCTTGTCTAACTATGAAGATATTTTTCAAACGCTCCATAGCTGTATGGTAGGTAATTCTAGTGCAAAAGCAGCAGTTGATATGGCTATCTATGATTTAGTAGCACAAAAAGCCAACATGCCGTTATATCAGTTTTTAGGAGGCTTCCGAAATAGTATGGAGACGGATTATACGGTTAGTGTGAACTCTCCTCAAGAGATGGGAACGGACGCCGTTTCCTATTTGCAGGCCGGATTTCATACGCTAAAAATTAAGGTAGGCAAAGATGATATTGAACATGATATCCTTCGTATTCAGGAAATTCGCAACCGTGTAGGCAATCAGGTCAAAATTAGACTGGATGCTAATCAGGGCTGGGGTGTCAAGGAAGCGATCCGCTCGATACGCAAGATGGAAGAGATGGGATTGGCTATAGAATTGGTGGAACAGCCAGTTAAAGCTCATGATATTGAAGGTCTAAAGCTGGTAACAGATCATGTGGATACACCAATCATGGCTGATGAAAGTGTATTTAGCCCCAAGGACGCTTATGCTGTATTAACCACACGCGCTGCTGATCTTATCAACATTAAATTAATGAAAGCAGGCGGAATCTATAAAGCTCAACAAATTAATCAATTGGCAGAGTTATGTGGCGTAGAATGTATGGTGGGGAGCATGATTGAGACTCGTTTGGGTATTACTGCAGCCGCTCATTTTGCCGCAAGTAAGAAAAATATTACTCGCTTTGACTTCGATGCTCCATTAATGCTACGGCATGATACGGTGAAAGGTGGCGTCGTGTATGAGGGGCGTTGCATGAAGCTAACGGATGCTCCCGGTCTAGGAATAACTGATGTGCTGGAGGTAGATCGCACATGAGTACATATGAACAGCAGTATGTTGTTAGTGTAAATGTAGCAACCCTTTGGACGTCTCCTGAATCACCGCGCGAATTAGATCAGCCTGCCCTATTAAATCCAGCACAGCTCTCTGAGTGGTTAAGTGTTCTTGGCTATCACGAACGGCTGGAGCTTTGTGAGACAAACAAGACACAGACGCAGGTTTTGTTCGGAACCATTGTGCACGTAGAGGAAGAGGCTGGGGATTGGGTAAAAGTCCTTGTCAGTGACCAACCTACTCTAAAAAATAAGAAGGGTTATCCAGGCTGGATGCCTCGTGCTCAATTGGCTCTGGTGAATTGGCCCGTCCCGACACCAGATGAGCTAATTGCGATCGTACAAGTTAATAAGGCGTGCTTGCATGTTGAAAAGGATGGGCCCGTTACCGGGAAAGCTACGCTCCCGCTTAAAGCAATCGAGCTTGAGTTGAGCTACTTGACTGCATTGCCTGTCGTTGAACAAGAAGAGATGTGGGTTCGGGTACAGACCCCCATCGGGGAGCGTTGGTTACAAAAGGCAGATGTGTCTATCCGCACACGTGGCGAAAAGAACGATGTTTCAGGAGAGCTGATTGTGCAAGCGGGTAAGCAGTTTCTGGGGTTGCCCTATCTGTGGGCTGGAGCTTCTTCGTTTGGCTATGACTGTTCAGGATTTTCCTATTCCATGCATAAAGCATTTGGCAAAATAATTCCTCGTGATGCTTCAAATCAGGCTAAATTTGGGCAAGAGATACCGTTGGATAAGGTACAACCAGGAGACTTATTGTTTTTTGCCTATGAAGAAGGGAAGGGGGCTGTTCATCACGTGGCCATCTCTTTGGGGGACACCCGGATGCTTCACGCTCCTAAGACAGGACGCTGTGTAGAAGAGCTAGAAATTACCGGACATCCTGAATACGAGCCGGAACTATGCATTGCTCGGCGCTACTGGCATTTAACAAGCCCTGTTTTTATTCATGACGATAAATAAAAAGAAGAGACAGTCCGTTATGCCGCCAGATGGTGGTATTTACCGGGCTGTCTTTTTTGTGCGGACTGCATTCGAGAAGCTTACCGAATGTATCAGAGAATTATTAATTGCTTATTAAAAAGAACAGAGGAAAAAACTGCTCTTCAGGGAGCAGTATTATAGAATAATGGCTCGTGGGATGAAAAAATGATCCTATAATACATTCCTGACCAGTATCCATAATAGCTTCAAAAAGAAATCCTACTCTCCAAAAAGAATTTTGATAGTGAAGCGTAGGTGGTGTTTGCTTTACGAGCTTCTTTTTGGACCCAACAAAAAGAAACCGCCTCCAATGGCTGCAATAAAGATACAAATTAGGAGTGTAAACATGTAGAAACCTCCCCTTATAAGTAAAATGCCGAGAGAAAACAAGTGAATTTTTTGTGTCTTCTAAGAATAACACAATTTTAACACATTTTTGTAACAATGTGTTCATTAGTTTGCCCTAAAAAGTGAAAATCGCTCCTTTAAGTAAAATCTACATTTGTAAAAAAGATGCTTAGAGCAGCTTTGCCGACTAAAAGAAGCTCATTCTTCTCATAAAGAAAGAAAAACTTGGAACCAGAAGAGAAGACTCTCCGTGTTTTCCAAGTTTTTCACCTACACAAAGGTATTCATATCACTTATAAGCGGACCAATTGTTGCAAAAGTCAGTTTATTATTCGCTGGAATAGCGTTTTAACAAAGCAGTCGACAACTGGCTTGTAAATGACAATACTGTTATTCCATGACAAGTGCTTGTTCCCGTAAGCTTTGTTTTAGCACCTTTCCTAAGCTGTTCTTCGGTAGAACATCTATAAATCTAATTTGAGGGATCTTATAAACAGCGAGTCTTTGTTTACAATAGTCAATAACGTTTTCCTCGGACAGGCTACTTCCGGCTTCTTTCACGATATAGGCGCGCGGGATTTCACCTAACATCTCATCAGGAGCAGCAACTACTGCTGCTTCTAGAACCTGTGGTATTTGCATAATGACATCTTCTACCTGATCGGGATAAACATTTCTTCCGCCAGATACAATAACATCCTTATATCTACCCATAATATACAAAAAACCATCCTCATCAAATTTACCGCTATCACCAGTATGTAGCCAGCCTTCTCTCAGCACCTGATTAGTGGCTTCAGGATTATTCCAATAGCCTTTAAATACATAAGGGCTTTTCACTACAATTTCTCCCACTTCTCCCACAGGCAACTCCTCGCCTGTTTGAGGATGGATAATTTTACATACAACTTTTGGCAGAGGCTTTCCGGCAGATTCGGTTTTTTCCAGCCCCATATCAGGAGTATAGAAGCTAACTCCGATGGCTTCTGTGCATCCATAAGTGACTGACATCGAAATTCCTAATTCGTGATATTGCTTAATTAAGGTAGAAGGGACCTTTGTGCCTCCAGTGCTGACAGTTTTTAGTGAGGTTGTTTTTCTCTGGCTTTTTTTAAATTCTTGTAGCATATAGGTAAAAATATAAGGGAAAGCAATCATCATCGTAATGTTTTCTTGATCAATCATCTCCCAAATTTTTACGGGATCGTAATCATGCAAAAAGACCAGCGTATTCCCAGCGACGATACTGTATAGCATATTATTAATGGAACTTAGATGGTAGAGATGATGGACGGCAAGAAAACGTTCATCTTGATGAGCATGGGGATAAGAAAGCATTTCATTAAATGATTCAGAGAAAGTGCGATGGATGAGCTCGCAAGCTTTTGGATTGCCAGTGGTACCTGAAGTAAAGCAGTAAAATGCTGTATCGTTTTCACTTACGGTTACACTGGGATTTGAAGAAGGATAGTTGCCACTAAAGATTTCTTCAAAAGGGGTAGAGGTATCCATTCCTATGCCAACTAATACCGAAATGGGGAGTAGATCCTTTTTCGGAAGTGCGTTTGCAAATTCTTGGTCATAGAAAAGTATTTTCGGCTTAGATCTATTGAGGATACCTTCTAATTCATAAGAGGAATAGGTAAGATTTAAGGGGACAACAATTGCTCCGATGCTTAATGCTGCCATCATGATGGTAGGAAAAGGGTGATTGTTTTTGCACATGATGGCTACCCGATCACCTTTTTGTACACCTGTTTCCAATAAATAATGTGCCAATTGATTAACTCTTTCGTTATACATTTGAAATGAATAACGAGTGGACCCACCAACAAGAGCTTCCAAGTCAGGTGTTTTTTCAGCGCGAATTTTTAACATTGTGTGTAAGGAATACATCAGATAACCCCATTTCCAAGTTATTTTTTGCCGAAATGTAAGAGCTGTTTTTAAAAAGATTCAACTTGTTTATGTATCAAATGTATTTAAAATGTTTGGCGATTATGTATAATTTTACCTTATGCAAATAGATTTGTACAGAATGTGTAGCTACTTTTTTGGTTGTAAATGCTTTATAAATAAATAATTTTTGTGCAAAGTTTTCGTATTTCTGGTTAAACAAATTCCGATTTCTTTTGTTCTATTTCCATTGCGACGTTAGCAAAAGTATCATATTTATGTTGATGGGAAGTGACAATTTCTTTCCCGTTTCCCTTTTGATTGTATAGATGAGCTTGCTTTTGTTTTCATTGTGTGAACTTCCATTTTCTCTGATGGGTGTCATGGTGAGACTAGGGTTTATTGACCTTATGATTTATTTATAAAGTATCTATACATAGGAAAACCCGCAACAAAAGTTAACATAACTAAATTATTTGTAACTAAAAATTATCAGCGTTTGATTGCTGTGAGCTATTTTCATAGATTTGCTGTCCGAATATTTTGCTTCTTTTGCTCTTTTTACTCACTTCCCTCTATAATAGAGGCGGAGGTGTGAGTAGCATGTTAATTTCAGCGACAACCAAACTCTACTATCAAAATCCTTATTGGCGGGAATGTACAGCCACCGTCTTACACCAAGTCACCGATGAATTTCAGAAACACTGGGTTGCGTTTGATCAAACCATCTTTTATCCAACAGGTGGGGGTCAGCCACACGATACAGGATACATAGGGCAACATAAGGTACTAGATGTAGAAGAGAGAGAGGGCGTGGTCTGGCATCAAATAGAATGCCGACTCCCTTCAGACCAAAAACAGATTCAGATGAGCATTGATTGGGATCGGCGCTTCGATCATATGCAGCAGCATGCAGGACAACATATTTTATCTGCAGCCTTCGCTGAGGTGTATCGCGCCTCTACCATCGGCTTTCATTTAGGTCAAGAAACCTGTACCATCGACCTGGATATAAAAGAAGTAACTGAAGAGATGGCAAAAGAAGTGGAAGCCTGTGCGAATCAGATCGTGTTTGAGAATCGTGATATCATCGCACGTTTTGTACATGAAGAAGAGCTGGAGAAATATCCGTTACGTAAAAAACCTACTGTTGAGGAAGATATTCGTTTAGTGATTATTCCTGACTTTGACTACAATCCTTGTGGAGGGACGCATCCTAATCGCACTGGTGAAGCAGGTCCCATTCTTATTTTGCAGTGGGAAAAGCATAAGGGGCATATTCGCTTAGAGTTTACAGTAGGAAAGCGAACAGTAGAGCGATTGCATCATAAGCATTCCCTGTTAAGACAAGTCAGCCGTCTTCTACATACAAATGAAGCCGGGTTGCAGGAGGCTGTCTTACGATTACATGCGGAGCAAAAGGAACTAGCTGATGAACTGCTGCAGGTAAAGGAAGCATTGTTTTCCCATGAGAAGGACATGTTGATTCGTCAAGCAGAACAATTAGATGACAGAATGTTGATTACGCAACGGTATGAAGAGCGTCCCCTATCTGAGCTACAAAAAATAGCACAGCTTATTACGGGGCAGGAAGCGAATGCAATTGTTCTGTTGATCACAGGTGGAACGAAGAAGCAATTTGTTTGCGCATGTGGAAAAGAGGCAGATGTTGAAATGAACACGTGGGTAAAGCGCATTCTATCACGGGTCGAAGGAAAGGGTGGGGGGAACGCCTTGATTGCACAAGGCGGTGCAGCTTCTCCTTATAGCCCAGCCCAAATTCATACATATGCACGAGAAGAATTGCAGGCTTTGCTAGAAAAATAGGTTATTGAACGCTTTCATAAAAAGCTATACAATAGAAAGTAGTTTTCGATGAAGAAGGTGTAAATTTATGTCAGAGGAACAAGCTCCAAAAAAAATTAGCCTGGCTGAAGCGATGAAACAACGACTAGCTCAGAAAAAACAACAGTCAAATGACAAGGATTTTCAAAAAGGAAATCATTCAACTAAAGTGCTAAAGACGCAAAACAACAAGAAGCCTAACAATCAACGTAGAAGAACAGGCGGCTCATAGGAATTTAACAATTAAAGCTTGGCATGAGCGAATGAAGAAACGCGGAATGTTTCTTGTTCGCTCTTTTACTTTTAAAGGCTAAAGCGTATGGCAATCGTGGATTTCATTTGTATGCAGCAGCACCATGTTTTTCTTCGATAAGCAGGTATTGCCGAACCGTTTTGCCATTTAACTATTGTTGAATGTTGTCTAATAAGGTAATATTACAATAATGTAAATGGAATATGGATTATTTATTAATGACATAAAACAATAAAGACAGGGGTCTAGTGATTATGAGTCTTTTTCTCTCTGTTCTAGGAACAGTTTTTATGGATGTGAAAGGATTTCCGTTTCAAGCATACGAGGCCAAAAACCGGAATCTAGGGAATGTCCAATTTGTTCATGGCGGAGTAGGACGTAACATTGCTGAAAATCTTGGGAGAGCGGGCTGTCCAACCGCTTTTGTATCGGTACTGGAGACGACCGGTATGGGACCAGACGTTGAGAATCGTTTGAAAGCAGCAAATGTAAGTACGGATTATTCTCATTATACCAAGCATGGCGGAATGGGAATGTGGATGGTTATTTTGGATGAGACTGGAGAATTACAGGGCTCTATCTCTCAAATGCCAGATTTAAAACAGATGGAACAATTGATCAAGGATAGAGGAGAAGAGATTGTTCAAGCCTCCTCGCATATTATTACAGAGTTGGACTTAAATCACGAAATCATTTCTCATATCACAAGATTAGCCAAAAAGCATAACAAACCAATCTATGGTTTGCCGGCTAATATGGAAATCGTGCTTGAGCATCCAGAGCTACTGCATGAGTTTGATTGTTTTGTTTGTAATAATTATGAAGCGGACAAAATTTTTGACATTGATTTTACCAATATGGAAATTGCTGATCAAGTGGCAGTGCTTACTGACTACATGAATCATTCTGGATTACAGCAAATGGTTATTACATTGGGTGAGAAAGGCTCTGTATTCTATGACAAGAAGACGGGAGCGAAAGGACACCAGCCTGTATTCCCTGTGAATTTAGTTGATTGCAGCGGTGCTGGGGATGCTTACTTCTCTGGTATTGTCATGGGGCTATCTACTGGGTTAACTCTTCAAGAGGCGGTTATATGCGGTACTAGAGTAGCAGGATGGACAATTGAGTCAACAGAGAGCATCTGCCCTGATTTGATGGAGAAAATTGAACAAAATCAAGAGATGCGAGACTTGCTTTTTCGGCATAAATTAGTAGGACAGGCATAGAAAAAAAGGAACTAACCTTTATGGTTAGTTCTTTTTTGTAGAATCATTTTTTCATAACTCGTCACCAGTAAAGAACATGATTTGCGATATAATCCCGATTGTCGTATTTCCTTCCTAACCATTAGGCATACTGATTAGCAAAAAGGCGATGCCTTGGACAGCGTTAGGAGGCATATAAAAGCAATGATTGGTTATCAAGTAACCTGGGAGGATGGGGGTCAAATAAAAAAAATACTTGATGATTTCTCCATTCCTTATCGTGTAAAAAACCAGGTAGGTCAGCTTATTTTTTTATTTCCTCAGTTACCTTTTGGAAAAGATGTGTTTATTCGTGAAGTTTTTTCGTTATATGCCAGTACCCTCTCTTCCCAAAATAAGCGTGGCTAGCTTTACCTTTAGCAAGGTTGGGTTCCAGCATAGATTTTGCTGGTTCCACAACCCTTTTTATATGGGAGTAACATGATTTTAAAAAAGTAGTGAAGAAATTTAATATAGAAAAAATACCAAAAATAAAATTGAATTTAACTTTTAAAAGTTTAGTAATACTAAAAAAAATGAACTTACTTTTGATTATATATACGCATTACATATGGCTTTTAGCTTTTTTTTAATATTTTTTTTCAAATTAAGTGAAACTATTTGCCATGTTTTGAGTCTAAACATAGAAGGGAAAGTTATCCAAAAGAACACAAAGGGTAACAAAAGCTTGCCTGATAAAGACCTTTTAAGGGGACAGGCCTTGTATAGGAACTGAAAGGAGCTACAACATGAAAAAAACAAGTTCGATCCTGTCATTGGTGGTGCTCATGTCAACGGCCATCACACCGAGTGCTTTGGCAAGCCAGTTAAAAGCCCCTGTGCTTGTGGCTAGTAACAAAGATGCATACCGATCAATGGATCAAATGAATCAAGGAACGTATCTCGCCGAGAAAATTATGGTGAAGGATACGGCAAAGAAAACGATTGAATTGGAACGGTCGGGGTTGCTTACGTTAGCAAATGAGGTACAAGTTTATCAATTATCTGGCGATTCGCTTGTTCCAAAATCTTTGGCGGATGTACGGGTCGGTGCTGAAAATGTCAGAGTTTATGTAAATGGACAAAATCAAGTCAATATGTTGATCCTTGAGGGCGAAACACGTGCAGATCGGATGCGCATAGGCTTGTACAATACGGGCTTCGGTTCACTTGATCACACTACGTTCCAAGCAAAGTCAGCGGAGGGCTTGTACCTTATTGATAAAAGAACGAACCAGCAGTTTGAGGTTGCACCTAATCAAGTTGTAAACATTGCGAATCAAGGAAACAGTCTAACAGTTAGCGTTAATAACCAAACGCTCGTTTCTATGTCGGAGCGTCTTTATGTCGTACCTGCTGATAATAAAGATGGAATGACTGAGATAGTAAGCCTCAAGCGAGCGCAAGGAACACCTAAATACCGAGGTGTGCTGGAAATTAAACCATCTGCGTCCCATGGTAAGCTGTCTATCATCAATGAATTGTCTCTTGAGCAATACTTGCTTCAAGTCGTACCGAGTGAAATGCCAGCATCCTTCGGGGATGAAGCATTAAAAGCACAGGCAATCGCAGCGCGTACATATGCTCTAAGCGACTATTACAGCAACCGTTATGCTGCAAAAGGCTTTCATGTAGATGATAGCACGATGAGCCAGGTTTACAACAATACCCTGGAAAATGCGAAAGTGACGAGAGCAGTAGAGGCAACGGCAGGTCTTATCATGAAGTATCGGGATGAACTGGTTGATGCACGCTACTTTTCATCGTCTGCTGGAGTGGTGGCAGGTCGTCATGAAATTTGGCCAGATCCGATTACACAACAATTTCCAGGAAGCGGTGTACCTTATTTGATTCCACAGAGTTTTGTCATGGAATCTCAAAAAAAACAAGGATTTTTACCAGTAACTATTGCTAGCGAGGAAGATATGCTTTCGTTTGTCAAAGATTTATCAATCGTGAGCGTAGATTCCCAATCGCCATTTTTCCGTTGGAAGGTTGAGTTATCGAAAGGGGAGCTGCAAAATACGATTAATAAAAATCTAGCTGCTCGTGCTGCCGCTGATCCAAATGGAGTATTTATCAGTCATGGCGATGGGAATTTCGTGAAGGGAGCCATTCCTTCCAGCGGTGTAGGTGAACTATATAATCTTTATGTGAGCAAACGCGGTGAGAATGGAAACGTTCAGGAGCTTATTCTGGAAGGAAGTAATGGTACCTTTAAGGTAGTCAAGGATTACAATGTGCGTTATTTACTCCGTCCTTCTAAGACCTATACCGGTGGCGGAGATGTCATTCTTCATCGAACCGCGGGTGATTCCTCCCAATATGATCCTAAACTAGCAATGAAGAATTACAGCTTGTTACCATCCGGATTTGTTGCCTTTGAAGTAAGTCGTAACGAGCAAGGCAATCTTCAAAACGTCATCATTTATGGCGGCGGTAATGGTCATGGCGTGGGAATGAGTCAGTATGGTGCCTCGACACTTGATAAACTGGGGCTGCCTGTGGAGCAAATTCTCCAAACCTTCTATCCTAACCACGAATTGGTAAATTTGTATCAATCTTAGAATTTTAAACTTTGTTGAACTCTTATGTAAAATCATCTCACAATACAAAGATGGCCGTTTGGTCATCTTTTGCTATAGGCTTCATTGTTTAAAACAAAGATTAACCTTAGTAACTTTTGGAGCAGACAAACATATTTCTTTATGGGATAGGTGCTACTTTAACAGGTTTATGGTAAGATATTTTGGTCGGAAATTCCTCATACTAGGTAGACCGGCCGATAATAGATTAAAAGAGAGGCTTACAAAAAATGAATTGGAAACAATATTCTCTGATAACGTCTCTGTTACTCCTATCTAAATTTTTTTGGTTTAGAATTTTTATCTACGATGACCGCAACCCCTTTCACTTGCTATGGGCTGAAACAAGCTCTGTTTTGTTAATCGTCGTAATTTTTACCTTGCTTTTTTATAAGCGGAAAACACTGATGTATACGATTGCTAATTTTTTACTGTCTAGCTTTATGCTGGCGATCGTTGTGTATTATTCCTACTATGGAAAAATCATGACCTACCAGGCATTCATGCAAATCGGACAGGTAAAAGACGTTTCTTCTAGTGTATTTTCTTTAATTAAACCACAGTATTTTGTGCTTTATCTGGATCTGGTTATTTTCTTACTCTGGTATCGCTCCGTGAAAAAGAAAAAACAGGATGCGGTTCAGGCGCAGGTGGACATGACTTTGGTCAAGCGTTTAATTTTGAGCGCTTGTTGTGTGGTGGTTTTGTTTTCTTTTGAGGGTGTAAAAGCAGAGCGAACTGCCGGAATTCAAAACGAAACAAAAAAAGCCCAGCAACAAGGCTTAATTACCTTTCAAGTGAATAGCTTCTTGAAAGATCAGAAGGTTCCAGTGTGGAATGAGGAGTATATCGCACGTATTAAGGAACTAAAGGCTGAACGTGAAAAACAGCAGCCTAAGCAATTATTTGGAGCGGCAAAAGGCAAAAATGTTATGGTTATACAGATGGAGGCCTTCCAAAACTTTTTGCTTAATAAAAAAATAAACGGTGTTGAAATCACGCCAAATCTAAATGCCTTGATTAAGGAAAGCTATTATTTCCCGAACTTTTTCCAACAGGTGGGGCAAGGAAACACCTCGGATGCTGAATTTATCAGCAACACGTCCATTTATCCAGTAGGAACTTCACCGATGTCTGTTTCTTTTGGACAAAGAGAGATTCCGAGCCTGCCTCGTATGTTAAAGGAACAAGGCTATGCGAGTATGACCTTTCACGTGAATAAGGCAGATTTTTGGAACCGAGATGTAATGTATCCGGGACTGGGCTTTGATAAATACTATGATACCGAGTTCTTTGGATATGAGGATATTGTTGGACTTGGACCATCTGACGAAATTTTATTTAATAAAACCTTAGGGGTATTGGAGGAGTATCAAAAGCAAAACCGACCGTTCTATTCTCAAATCATTACCTTGTCGGGACATCACCCTTTTGTTATTCCACAAGAGAAGATTACACTTCCACTACCACCAGCTTGGGAAGGGACAAATGTAGGTAATTACATGCAGGCCCAGCATTACGTAGATAAGCAGCTAGGAGCTTTATTTGCGAAAATGAAGCAAAATGGACTCTGGGATAATACAGTTATTGTTCTGTATGGAGATCACTATGGCATTACACAAGACGATCAGGGGAAAGATGGGAAACCGATTATTGAGAGCCTGACAGGACATGCTTACGATAAAGTGGATGCGTTCACGGTTCCTCTGATCGTTAAGGTACCGGGCAATGAAGCTGGCAAGACGATGGAAAATATGGGCGGTCAAGTCGATATTATGCCTACTATCGCAAATTTAGTTGGGCTTGATCTTTCAAACACGACATATTTTGGTCAAGACTTGCTCAATACAACACATAATGTACTGGGCGAACGCTTCTATATGCCAAGTGGTTCCTTTATTAATGATGACATCTTGTTTATTCCTGGTCAGAGTCTGGAAGACGGCTCTGCTACGAATATCAAGACACATGAAGCTGTTGTGGATTTGGAACCGTACAGAAAAATGTATGAAGAAACTCTAGAGCTTCTGTCTATATCTGATGCTTATGTAAATCAATTACCAATGCGAGATTAATCAAGGATTAGATTCTGAAGAGCCGTTTTTAAGACGGCTCTTTTTGCTATATGAACGGAACAAAAAAGGACAGTTTCGGTTTTTTTCGTGTATAATAATGGATATTACACAGATGAAAAGAGGGTTATAATGCGCATTCAATTTCATGGACACTCTTGTGTACAATTAACTCATGATCAGCATTCCATCATTATTGATCCATTCTTGACAGGAAACCCTATTACAACAAGTAAGCCAGAAGATATAAAAGTAGACTACATTTTGTTAACGCATGGACATGGTGATCATATTGGCGATGCTGTGCAGATTGCGAAACAAAATGATGCTACGATTTATTGCATGGTAGAACTGGCCCATTACCTCAACTGGAAAGGTGCCAAAACGGTTGGATTTAACCTTGGGGGAAAAGTTCAGCTACCATTTGGTTCTGTAAAAATGACGCAAGCATTTCATAGTACAGGCATTGTTTTTAATGACGAACAACAGATTATTTATACAGGAATGCCTGCTGGACTGATTATCCAAATGGGAGGAAAAACCCTTTACCATGCAGGAGATACAGGGCTTTTTGCCGATATGAGACTAATTGGTGAGCTGCATCAACCAGATCTTGCCTTTTTGCCAATAGGAGACCATTATACAATGGGACCGGAAGATGCTTTACTGGCCGCGGAATGGACTAGAGCCAAAACAGTCGTACCCATTCACTTTGATACGTTCCCGCCAATTAAACAGGATGGACATGCTTTTGTTAAGGAGTTAGCCAAAAAGGGCATACAGGGCAAAGTAATGCAGCCGGGAGAAAGCTGGGAGATATAATGAATGATCAACAGATAGAAAGTGTTGTTAAACAACTATCCACCCGTCAGCGTGGCATTTTAGGCCAGGAAGAATCTCGCAGAACGGCTGTACTTGTGCCATTGATCCGTGATGAACATGGAGAATGGTCTGTTTTATTTGAAAAGCGTGCTTCCACGCTAAGAAGACAGGCGGGTGAAATTTGTTTTCCAGGCGGCCATATTGAGCCCAGCGATCATAATGAATGGGAAGCAGCCAGACGAGAAACGTCAGAAGAATTGGGGCTTGATCCTGATAAGATTAAGTATGCAGGAGATTTAGACATTTTAGTTTTGTCTTCAAGCTTGCTAATTTATCCTTATGTTGGATTTATACATAGGAAAATCTCTGAGCTAGCTCCTAACCCGGATGAAGTGGAAGAAGTTTTTGCTGTGTCGTTACGAACGCTTTTGGATACGACACCTGATCGCTTTGATATTGATCTACGCTTTGAGCCAGGGGAGGATTTCCCGTATCATCTAATTGCGAACGGGCGAGATTATAAGTGGAGACATGGAAAGCTCCCTGAATATTTTTATGAAGCAGATGGCCGAATTATCTGGGGATTAACTGCACGGATTCTACTGCATTTTTTACAATTTTTTCGCAGGTAATCACGCAATAAGGACAAATGAAACATAGCGGAAAACCGAGGAAGACATGGTATATAGGGACAGTGTCCTACAGTACCATGTCTTCTTTGGTTTGTAATGTCAGAAGAGTGGGAAAAATAATTATAAGATGATCAATAGCGTAAGAAATGGCTTGTATTTTATGAATTTATGGTTCTAGTTTTCCTTTTTTTTGCTTATTTAAGGGTAAGGGTACCTCTCTTTCGCGCGGTTGTCGGTTTTTTCTGCACATGCATGGCAACGCTTGGCTTTGTTTACTCTATATAGTAGAAGGAGGAAAGCAATGAGGGGAAAAAACAGTCTTACGCTACGCTGCGTGCTTACAGTGGTGCTTCTCATGCAGTTGGTCCTTACACCTGTCACCGCATTGGCAAGCAAAATGGAAGCAAGCATGGTTGGCCGTCAGATAGATTCGTTGCTTGAAAAGCTTTCGCACGAGGATGTAAGCAAAGGGATGTATGCAGGAATCTCTGTATACAATCTGAATAAGGAAGCCTTCCTATATCAGCATGAGGCAGATAAGAATTTTATCCCGGCATCTAATATGAAACTGTTTATTGCAGCTGCTGCTTTGGAGGAATTAGGTGCTGATTATCAATTTAAAACCGAAATATATACAGAAGGAAAAGTAGAACAAGATGGGGTACTTCAAGGAGATGTAATAATAAAAGGCTACGGTGATCCAACCTTACAAACAAAAGATTTTCAGCAAATAGCGTCTGAATTGAAACAAAAAGGGATCACACGCATTCAAGGTCAGGTGTATGTGGATGAAAGTTATTTCGATGATATACGCCTCGGGTCAGCTTGGATGTGGGATGATGAGGTTTATGCTTATAGCGCACAAATCAGCGGATTATCCTTACATAAAAATAGCATAGAGCTAGTAATTGCGCCTGCAAAAGAAGTCGGTAAACCAGCTACCGTCAGCATAACACCCATAAATGAGTACGTAAAGGTTATTTCGTCTGTCACGACGACCGATAGCAAGGAGACCGAGATCACGGTTGAACGGACGATTGGGCATAACCAACTCATAATAAAAGGCAGTATTGATAGAGATGCCATGCCCTATAAAGAAAACGTTACCATGGAAGACCCTGCACTGTACGCCGGTGAAATGTTTCAGTCTATTCTTCAGTCAGAAGGGATCTTATTGATTGACAAGAAATCGGTTCAAAAAACTAGCTTAGTCAAAGGAACACCTCTGGTGACTCATTACTCTCGTCCTTTATCAGAAATCATACTGGAATTAAATAAAGACAGTGATAATTTTTATGCAGAGATGCTAACCAAAACGCTGGGGGCTGTAAAAAAAGGAAAAGGTAGCTGGCCTACTGGTACAGAGGCGATTGCCGAGGTGCTGCGCGGGGCTAAATTTCCCGGAGCATATGTGCAGGTAGATGGATCAGGCTTGTCACGTCTTAATTTGATCACACCCAATCAAATGATTGCTCTTCTTCGCTATGTGCAAAAAAAGGAGTATCGAGAAGCATTTGAAGCCAGTTTACCTATTGCCGGCATCGATGGCACATTAAAAAGTCGTATGAGAGAGAATAAAGCAGCTCATAATCTAATAGCCAAAACAGGCTCAATGGGCGGTGTAAACTGCTTATCGGGGTACGTTACAGCTGCGAACGGCGATAAGCTAGCCTTCTCCATTATGATTAATGGAATTTATAAATCAAAGTTTGCAACTCAGCTACAAGATTCGATTGGGACTGTGTTAACCGAATATCCTATGCTGCCGGAACTCCCGGCTGAAGTATCAACCAATTCGACCTATGAGCTAAGCGCCTTGCTTGACCCGTTGTGGGAAGATCCAGCCCTATCCAATGTGCACGGCAGTATGATCGTTACCTCCTTAGACCGAACAGGGTCAAAAGCCACATTGTATGAGCATCAGGCGGATCGTTTGTTAACACCGGGTACAGTTAGTAAGGAGCTGACGAGTATTGGAGCCCTTTTGACCTTGGGAGAGAATTATTCTTTTAAAACAGAAGTATTCCTGTCAAAACCTGCTAATGCAAATGGTGTGCTAGAAGGAGATATCATTGTCAAAGGATACGGGGACCCAACCCTACGTGCAGATCATCAAAATGATGAGGGGCAAGGACCTACATTAGAACAATTAGTTCGTTTTCTACTAGATAAAGGAATTACACAGGTAGATGGAAATATTCTGGTTGATCAGAGCTATTTTGACCGTCAATTAGTAGGCGTGGGCTGGCCGTGGGATACGGAGAAGCAACTTGCAAAAATCAGCGCTCTTACAAGTGAAGCTGGAAAAGTAAAGCTTACCTATAAGCCTGGTTTAAAAATTGGCGGTCCAGTAATCTTTGATATGTGGCCAAAAACTAATTATGTTGTCATTTATCAAGAGGCGTCCACTGTCGGTAAGGGAGCAAAGCAAACATTTCAGTTGAAAAAAGAACGGTCTAAAAACATTTTTCATTTGCTTGGAGAATTGCCGATGGGCACCAAAGAGCAGAAGGAGCTTGTTTCGGTGGAGGAACCGGCTATTTATTCGGGAGTATTATTTCTACAGAAAATGAAGGATGCAGGTATCAAGATATCGCCTGCTAGTAAAGTACTCTTGGGACAAGTGACACGAGAGGCGATTAAGCTAGGAGAAGTGCGATCCATGGTACTGGAAGATATCTTGACCCTGCAGAATAAAAATGATGATCATCTGATTGCAGAGATGGTCAATAAAACAATAGGGGCAAGGAAAGCAGGCAAGGGAACGACTGAGGCAGGGGTAGCAGCTACACAGGAGATTCTAAAAGCCTGGGGCGTAAATACTAGCTACGATATTCTTGATGCTTCAGGAGTGACTCGCTATAATTTACTTTCAGCTCGGCAACTAAACGATGCATTACTTAAATTAGCTTGGCAAAAGGAATATCCGTTATATTATAACTCCCTGCCGATCGCTGGTGTGGATGGAACACTGAAAAACAGGTTAAAACGGACAGATGCTCAAGGTAATCTACGCGCATTGAGTAGCCAATTGCAGGGTGTATCTAGCATAAGCGGCTATATTACTACGAAAAAGAATGAACGTCTAGCTGTAACCATTATTCTCAATGGCCATATCCGTTCTCCAGAAAAAATGAGCAAATGGGAGGATAAAGTCTTTGAATTATTAGCTTCTTATCAAGAATAAAGAAAGGATCTTCTATACTATAGTGGTGAATTTTTTTCGAAGCTGAAAAATGTTTACAGAGAAAAGCCAAGCTCAGCAATAAAGCTTGGCTTTTCGGCACATGTAAAGCGTTTTTTTCCATTCATTCTTAACAAACGAAGCTACTTCTTTTGTATTCATTTTCTTATAAAGTCTTTTTCGCAGAAAACGCTCAAACATGTGGGGAAACGAAAGGTCAATGTACAGAAGCCCTAATTCATGAGACTGTAGTGGGTTTTGCTGTTGATACGCCTGTAAAAAAGACTCAAAGCGTGAGGGACTAAAGGCTTTATGCTTGCGCATGATCATAAAGTGCATACGAGAAATATCCTTGGAAACAAAATCGTGTCGGATATCTTCCCAGTCGATAAGATAAGGAGTGTCTTTCTGAAACATGGTGTTTCGAGGATGATAATCCCCGTGACATAGATAATGCTGTTCATCTGGGTACGATTTCCATTCGTGATAAAAAGGATAAGCAAGCAGCTTTTGATAGGCCCATTCGGCACGCGTGCTAAACCGTTTGCAATAACGTATAATCCACTTGATTTTAGGAGAATCAGAATGTAGATGCTTCTTATACCACTGGTCGATACGTTTTTTATCCGCTTGATACTCATTTTCCCAGTCTAAGGCACCCATGGCTCTACAGCCTGCCGGGGGAGAAAATCCTAAGGAGCGCTGATGAAACCGACCGATAAGTTTACCCAGCTTTACAATGTTTTTCAGGGAAGAAACAGTGGGACTTTTCCCTTTAATCCACTCCTGTAAAATGTATCGTTTGTTTTCGAATGTGAAATATGGCTGTCCGTTTACTGTTAGATATTCACGGGGGATTAAAACATTTTTTTCATGTAGATGCTGTTGGGCTGCACGGATGTAACACATACGGCTCTCCTGCTCTTCCTTTCCTTTCAGAAGATAGATGCCTTGGTCGGTTACGATTTTACTTACATGTACAGATGAAATTCTACTTAAATTTTTACTTGAACGTATTGTCAAGCCAAAATGTTTTTTAACTTGATTTGCAAGTAGCTTGTTCATGAGAATGCCCACATCCTCTAAGTCAGTATCTTTTTCAGTCTATGACGCAAATGAAGAGTTGTGTACCTGTACCCACTTGAATCCGCGTAACCAAGTGTCAAAAATTATAATGTAAAATACTGGGGCCGGGGATGTGATTTCGTGAAGGAAAACAGGCTATTTTCTTGGTTTGACAACGGTATGTCCTCATCATACAATGATGCATATGAATGCAAAGCGGCACACATTTACATGAAGAGCCGCCTTCGGGAAGGAGATGTGGCTATGAATCGTGCACTAGTTGTTATTGATTATACGGTTGACTTTGTAGCAGATAAGGGAGCGCTAACATGTGGAGCACCTGGACAAGCTATTGAGAATCGCATACGTTCGTTGATAGAAGAATTTCTGCAAAACGGGGACGAGATTATCATGGCTGTTGATCTTCATGAAGAGAATGATCCTGACCATCCGGAGACAAAATTATATCCTCCTCATAATATTCGTGGAACACATGGCCGCGATCTTTATGGAGAGATTCAAACGATTTACGAACAAAATAAAGAACGTATTATCTGGATGGATAAAACAAGATACAGTTCTTTTGCGGGAACCGACTTGGATATTCGCCTGCGAGCAAAAGGCATTACGGAAGTGCATTTAGCCGGTGTATGCACGGATATTTGTGTACTCCATACGGCAGTTGATGCCTATAACCGCGGATATCAAGTGGTCATTCATGAGGATGCCGTGCAAAGCTTTTCGGCTACAGGGCACGAGTGGGCCTTGCAACACTTCAAGAATGCGATGGGTGCTACCGTCGTGTCAAAATAAAGGAGCTGCCAGCTGTGAACTATGAGAATTTGACGTTACATACGGACAAATATCAGATCAACATGATGTATGCTCATTGGAAAAATGGTACACACAATCAAATTCGTGTTTTTGAGGCTTATTTCCGAAAGCTGCCTTTTGGAAATGGCTTTGCTGTGTTTGCCGGATTACAACGGGTTATTGAATATATTGACAATCTGCACTTTACGAAACAAGAGCTGGAGTATTTAGCTGAGCAGGAAGAAAATTATGAGCCTGCTTTCTTAGAAGAGCTAGCAAAATTGCGTTTTACAGGTCAGCTTCGTTGTATGGCTGAGGGAACCATCATTTTTCCAAATGAGCCATTGCTACAGGTAGAAGCTCGTGTCTTTGAAGCACAATTAATTGAAACTGCCATTCTAAACTTTATCAACTACCAGATTTTAATTGCGACAAAGGCGGCACGTATTCGTTTAATCGCTCCAAATGAAACTTTGCTGGAGTTTGGAACAAGACGAGCACAGGAAGCAGACGCCGCCGTATGGGGGGCACGCGCGGCCTATTTGGCGGGTTTTGATGCCACGTCAAACATGAGAGCTGGTATGTTGTTTAAAATTCCTACAAAGGGTACGCACGCCCATTCGTGGGTGCAGGACCATGCTACAGAGGAGGAAGCGTTTGAGAAATTTGCAAAGGCACTTCCTGAAAATGTGGTTTTGCTTGTGGATACATATGATACGTTAAAAAGCGGAGTGCCTAACGCCATAAAGGTGGGAGAAAAGCTACGTAAAGAAGGAAAGCAATTAAAAGGCATTCGGCTCGATAGTGGGGATATTGCTTATTTGTCGAGAAAAGCCCGCAAGATGCTAGATGATGCAGGTTTTCCGGAGGTAGCGATTATAGCATCCAATGATTTAGACGAGAATGTGATATTCAATCTAAAAATGCAAGGTGCTCAGATTGATACTTGGGGTGTGGGAACCAAGCTCATCACAGCGGAGGATAATCCGGCATTAGGTGGAGTATATAAGGTGGTAGCGAAGAAAGAAGGAGATCACTACATCCCGACGATTAAAATCTCAGGAAATCCAGAAAAAATTACGACTCCAGGGAACAAACGTGTATATCGAGTGATTAACAAGGATACGGGTAAGGCTGAAGGAGATTATATCGCAATGGCAGAAGAACAGGTTCATGGCCTGCCGCGTATTATGTTATTTGATCCAGTTCACGTTTATCTTCATAAATTCGTGGAGAACTACGAGGCAATCGAATTATTGCAAACGATCTATAAAGATGGAGTCTTAGTGTATCAATCTCCTACTCTTGAAGAGATTAAAGAATATCATAAACAACAGTATCAACTGTTTTGGGATGAATATCTGCGTAAATTAAATCCGGAGAGGTATCCAGTTGATTTAAGTCAATTAGTCTGGGACACCAAAATGAATCTCATTTCGGAGCATAAACAAAAATAAAGCAGATGAATAAGAGGGCGTTCGATTAACCGAGCGCCCTCTTCATTTGTTGAAGTGCAAGATGTTAACAGCTGGCAATGATTTTCTTACTGCTCATTATGATCTGGTTCGTCAGCCTTTTTAGGTTGGTGGGGAAGATCAATGGTAATCGTAGTACCTTTACCCAATTTACTTTCGATTTGCATTTCACCACCATGATTGCTCACAAGGCGCATTGTAATAGGCAGACCTAAGCCAGTCCCGCCTTCTTTCACAGAGAAGAAAGGGTCCATCACACGAGATAGATATTCTTCAGGGATACCATTCCCGGTATCAATAATGCGAATGCGTACGCCTGATGTTGTTTCTGTGCAGACAACTTTTAGTTGTCCTCCCTGTGGCATTGCCTCCATGCTATTTTTCATTAAATTTAACAAGACTTGCTTCATCTGCTCCTGATCAACATAAAGCGAAATGGTTGGAGGGCAAATAAATTTCATTTCAATTCCATGCAGAAGAGCTTCCCCCTTGGTTAAGGTAAAAATAGAGTTCAATAGCTCCAAGGCAGGAATTTCACGATTTATAGGCGTTGAGGGTTTTGACAACAGTAACATTTCCGTAACGATTTTGTTCACACGCTCTATCTCTTGCAGGACAAGTGATAGGTGATATTTTTTACGTTCTTCTTTTGTTAGCTTTTGTTGCAGCAATTGAATAAATCCATAGATTACTGTTAGAGGGTTACGAATTTCATGAGCGGCACCAGCAGCTAATTGTCCGACCAAGGCTAGTTTTTCGGATTGGTTAATATATTGTTGTACCTGCTCTTGTTCGGTAATGTCGGATAAAACAACCATCCATCCCATATTTCCTTGATCATTATCACGTAAAGGTACGTAGGATACTAAACCAAGAAAAGGAGAGTCATTTTTATGTAATAGCTCCATTTTTTTATTCTCAAACCAAACGGAATCACAATCCACGCTTGGATCATCTTTTGAGACCCAGACTTGCGGAGTCACTGTACGCGGATATGATTCTTCATCTAGCTGTACTAATTCCAAGGCCTTGCGGTTAATATAAACTTCACCAGTAACAAAATGGCGGGTAATGATCCCGACAGGCAAGGAATCAAGAATTTGCTCTCGAACATGCTTTTCTTGGGCCAAAATTTGATTTTGGCGTTCTCCTTGTTGAAAGAGAAGAGAGATATTGCGCGACATCTTGTTACATTCTTGTGCTAGTTCATAAAATTCATCGCGTACACTGTACGTAATTTGCTGACCAAAAGTTCCATTCGAAACCTCGCGCACCTGTCTTAGGAGCGAGCGAATCGGACGCATTAGTTCTTTTCGGAAGTAGAGGGTACAAAATAAGCCGAACAAAATAGAGGCCACCGAAATGGTATATGTAATAATGAGTGAAAATTTTAGTCGTTTGCTGCTGTTTAGCACTTCTTCTGATGTTTTTGTTTCAATTGTTCGTAAGGATAGACTGACGAACTTTTCTAAGTAAGCGATTTTAGGGTCTACCTCTGTTGTTAAGACGAAGGTAACAGCGTCTACGTTGTTGGCTTTCAGTAATGGATCAACTTTATTTAGAAAAATAAGATCTAATTCATGAATAAGGTCGATGATTTGGAAAAATTCCTTGTTTTCCTCATTTCGTTTCAACATGGTAAACGTATCTCGCATTTCAAAAACAGTATAGTATTTTTCCAAATAATTAGGTTCACGTGTTGATACATACATTTGTAAGGCAAACATTTTCGTATACAATTGATTTTTTAATTCTAATAAAGCATTGATTTGTGGAACAACCTTTTGCGTTAAATGAGATTCCTCAGAGGTTACCTTGGTGATCTGATAACTATTCAGAATTGCAACGGAGCCAATGAGAAGCATCATCACAAAGTAACTTAACATCATTTTCATCTGAAATCCCATGTTGCGAAAAGGGGACATTAATATCCCTCCTAAGCCATGATCAATGGGCATTGGCTCGTTTTAGATTTTCTATGGTACGATTCATTTCTAGTTGGACGGAAAGAGGAACCATCTTTCCATAAGGACCCAAGCAATTTACATTCTCATTCAGCCCATACAATACAGTACCACTTTCAAGTCTTTTTTGAAGATATTGTTCAATTAAGGTCGTATAAACCTGCTCTACGTCTTGCACGAGGCTGGAAATTACATGGTTCGGAGCTAAGAAACGCTGGTCACTAATATATCCGATAGCAAGGACATTTTGTTTTTGCACCTCATTTATTACTTGTAAATTAATACTATCACCTGCAGAGTAAATCACATCAGCTTTATGTTCAGTCATCAAATTCCGGGCGGCTTTGACTGCGGCCTTTGTATCATTGTAATCTGGAATAAACCTTATCAAAGCTTTTACGGAAGGGTCTGTCTCTTTCACTCCACGCTCTAATCCCTTCGCAAGAGGCCTATCATTAGGCATATCTGCAACGATAAAGCCAACAGTCTTCGTTTTGGACATCAGGGTAGCCAGCTTGCCGATAAGATAACCGGCTGGTTCCATATCAAATTGAATGACTGTTTGATTTGGATGACTGGCCGTTCCGTTAAGAGTGACAAACCTTGTATTGGGATACATGGCAGCCACTTCTGCAAAGGGTTCAGAGAAAACGATTCCGTGACCCATGATTAAATCATATCCTGACTCTGCCAGATTGGATGCGACTGCCTTAATTTTATGTCTATCCACTTCCTGAACGATCTCTAGATCAAAATGATACTTGTCTTGCAGCTTATACATAGTCTGCAGAGCTGCGCTATTCCAAGCTTGATCGAAAGTAGGACCTTCTAAAAGTAAAGCAATTTGATGCTCGGCTACATTTTTTCGTGTGAACCCTTGGATTTGTTTCATATTTAATAGAAACTGAAAGGTTAGGAGCAAAAGTAACCAGATTACCAAAGCTCCAATAATGTAGACGAAACCCTTGGATTGTTCGGTCACTTCATTTCCTCCCATAGGTGACATATACCATATTTGAACATTAGTTCTCATTTGCAAGATTCGACAAATAATAACAATTTCCTGCTTGGTTTAATCATACATATTAATAACATAAAAGATGTTTTTTTGAAATAAGTAAATTTTATCCTCTTAAAGTATAAATTGTAATAAAAAACGAGAGATAGGCTAAATGATACAAATATAGCAGGAAAATAGACATATTGAAATGATATTTTCTAATGATGGTGATTTTTAAGTGATCCCAGCAAAAAAGCAGGAGTTTTCCTTTATAAAACGAATCCAAATTAGATAAGGGGGAGATAACACAACATGTTACAATTTAAGGATTTTCCGTATGAACGAATTGATATGTCTCAATTGAAGGAAGAATTTACTGAACAATTGAATAAATTTACAGAAATAAGTACTTATGAACAAGAAGAAGCAGCCATAACGACTATACTCGCCTTACAACGAAAATTTCTAACAGCATGGAGCATCGCTAGCAATCGTTTTTGTATAAACACGGAAGATGACTTTTATAAGAAAGAACAAGAATTTTACGATGAGCAGGTTCCTTACTTTGATGAGTGGAAGAACGAATACTATCGTGCAATTTTACATTCTCGCCACAGAGAGAAGCATGAGCAAAAGTGGGGGAAGGTTTATTTTACATTGGCAGAAAAGCAAATGAGTACCTTCTCTCCAGATGTTCTTCATGATCTGCAGGAGGAGAATAAATATTGTAGCGAATATGTAAAATTGATAGCCAGTGCCAAGGCTGAATTTGATGGCAAGGAACTATCCTTACCCGAACTAGGCCCGTATCAGCAATCAACCGATCGGGATATTCGTAAAAAAGCCAGTGATGCAAAATATCAATATATGAAAGATCATGAAGCAGAACTAGACCACATATTTGACAAGCTTGTTAAAATCAGAACAGCTATCGCACATCAGCTGGGCTTTCCTTCCTTCGTGGAGCTAGGCTATGCCCGTATGCAACGAATTGACTATAACCAAGAGATGGTTGGAGTATTCCGTGAACAAGTGAAAAAGCAGATTGTACCAGCCCTGAACCGGCTAAAAGAACGTCAGCGACAACACATTGGAGTCTCGACTTTAACTTATTACGATGATCCTTTGTTGTTTCCTTCTGGAAATCCAGTCCCTAAGGGAGAGCCGGAGTGGATCTTAGAAAACGGGAAAAGAATGTATAAGGAGCTATCACCTGAGACGAATGAGTTTTTTCAAATGATGGTAGATAAAGGCTTGCTTGATGTGTATAGCAGAAAAGGAAAGGCAACAGGCGGCTACTGTGACTATTTTCAGGAGCAACAAGTTCCATTTATTTTTGCCAACTTTAATGGAACTTCCCATGATGTTGTTGTGCTAACACATGAGGTAGGTCATGCCTTCCAAGCTTATTCCAGTAGGCACATCCCCATGCCAGAATGTATCTTTCCAACTAGTGAATCAGCAGAGATTCATTCCATGAGCATGGAATTTTTAACCTGGCCATGGATGTCTCTCTTTTTTAAAGAGGACGCTGAGAAATTTAAATATGAGCATGTACATGATAGTCTTTCCTCCATTCTGTATATTTGCATGGTGGATGAATACCAGCATTATGTTTACGAAAATCACACAGCAAGCCCCGAGGATCGCAAACAAGCATGGAGGCAGCTAGAACGGGAGTACCGTCCTTACTACAACTTTGAAGAGAATGATTATTTAGAGCGCGGAAACTACTGGCATCAGCAGCGCCATATCTTCAAGTATCCATTTTATTATATTGATTATGGTCTCGCTCAAATCTGTGCCTTCCAGTTTTGGCAATTAGCAAATAAAGATCGAGAACAAGCGTGGAAAAACTACTTGCGTATTTGCGAAGTAGGAGGCAGCAAAAGCTTTACGGAGATTGTCGAGCTGGCAGGGCTGCGCTCTCCATTTACAGCAGGCTGTCTAGATTCAGTTGTTAAGGACATTGTAGATTGGTTAGAACAAGCTGATTATGAAAATATGTAAGAATGTAGCGGGGAATAAATAGAAAGATCGGGTGTACGCGACAAGCTAATACGTACGCCCGATCATCCGCCTTTCACACATTCAGATTTTTAACTTCGTAGCAGTAGGCTTTGCTTGTAAGTAATAAATCAGTTCTTAGCTTTTAGGTGCTGCTACTCTCTCTATCTCCTCACTCACCACGCAGGCAAGATCATCATTTTCATACATGGATAGCATAGCAAGCAGTGTAGCATTTTCAATCGTGCCGGCTTCTTCCCTGGGAACGGTCAGCTCCATGATTTGGTTAAGCAATGGATTTTGACCTTGCTTGGGATACGCTCTCTGATATAGCTCATGTGGATCAAGTCCATGATTGATGCACCATTGTGCAAAGACTAGAATCATCATATGTTCATCATGCTGATATTGTCGGATAATCTGTTCCTCAATTTCTTTGCGGCTCATTTTCCTTCTCCTTTACAATTACACTTCTACTTCTACAAGACGTCCATCAGGCAAACGAATGACATACTCTTTGCATAAGAGTGTCGCTTTACAGCAAGGGCTTTTATCTTTTTTACGCGCTTTTTTTAAAATATCTGCCTTTCTGCCGCACTCAGAACAGTATGTCTGATAACCTTCCAGCATTTTAACCGCAAATAAGGGAGCCCCTATGCGTTTACATTCGGTTACGAATTCTGGCGTACCATCCGCAAAGGGCTTATTTTGCAAGCACAGATGGTAATGAGCAAGCTCATGCTTAAGAGTGGCGATGACATGCTGGGCGCCAAATTGATTGTATTGCCACAGGCTTTGTACGATTTTAATAGGCTTTTGATAGGTTCGCTCAAAAATAAACCTTCCTGCGGCATCCTTTACTGATTTATCCCATTCGATAGGAATTTTACAAGGACGGCCAAAATAATGAAGGCTTAATTGATTGCCAATTTGATACAGTTCCGCGGAGGAAGAAGTATCAATTCTCCAAATAGCTCTCTCTTGAAAGCTACTAGAGAGTGATAACGTTTGTTGTTTTTCCTTTGTTAAACGTTTTATTTGCTGAATAAAATCATATACGTCCTGATAGGAGAGCTTCTCCAGCTCCAATTCACGTTTTAGGTCCACAACAAAAAGGTGGGCGTATAAATATTTTAACATGAGGGCTGTTGGTTTTTGTTTACTATTCATATCTCTATTGTAGCGAGAGTAAAACAAAGATGGCAAGAAAAAATAGCTACCTTTAGAGACCAGGTATTTACAGTTCTTTGGATTACATTAGAAGACGTTTTCATGTAAAATATTTAGAAGAAAAATGAATAATGCGATAAGTCTGGTGTTATTTATAAGTAAAATTATTACGTAGAAGGGAGAAAGTCTGTATGAGCAAGAAATACTTTAGTCTAGAAGAAGCGAATCAATATATCCCGTTTCTAGAAAAAGAGCTCCTTTTTTTACGAGATCAAAAGCGCGAAATTTCTGAGAAATATCACCGCTTGCAAATCGTCAAAAGTCATGTTGACCATATTGGGATTAATGACTTTGCGGATCATGAGGTTTTTGAATTAGAATGTCAGATAGAGTTTTTGCATATGGAATATACCATGCATGCTGAAGCGATCGAAAGACATGGTATGAAGGTTAAAGAGGTAGAGCTTGGGTTAGTGGATTTTCCGGCCATTCTAGATGGAGTAGAGGTATATCTCTGTTGGAAGCTGGGAGAGGGGAGTGTTAGCCACTATCATGGTGTGGAAGAAGGATTTCTTGGGAGAAGAAAAATCTCGTAGCTCCTACACAGCTTCTTCTTAGCCTATGGCCAAAAGTATTTTTATAATACGAACGAACGAGGGATGAGCGGAGGAAACATGCTTGTCCCTTTCTTTTATGTAGCTGTAGATCTAGATTGCTGTTCTATTATAGACAAGACTAGCAATCCGTTTTTGCAGTTTAGAGAAAGCTGATTGCAAGAAAATAGATATACAGGGGCGAATCTAAGAGGAGGATGTTTTTTAGTAGACAATAAAGGATCGTAAAGCTGGAGAGGGAAAACAATGCAAACTGAGTTGGCCACGTTTTCATTTCTGATGAATCAAGTAAAAGACATTATCTTCTTGATAGAAGTAACGGCAGATCAGCAATTCGTTGTGTTACAGGCAAATGAAGCATTTTTAGAAGCTACTGGATATGAATATGAGGACGTTGTTGGAAAACCTATACAAGCCTCTTTCAAAGAAGAATCAATGCTCTTTTCTGTGGATAAATGTTTAGAGGCCGTACAACAGCAATCCACAGTCGAATATGAAGAAAGTCTGAACGCTCCGCTTGGTACCTCTACGTACGAAATTGCCTTACATCCCATTCAGCAAGCAAATTCAACTCAATTTGTAGTTGGGATTGTACGCAATATTACCGAACGAAAGCTTGTGGAAGAGAAGCTGTGTAAATCTGAGAAGCTATGGGTAGTAGGTCAGCTCTCAGCTGCCATTGCTCATGAATTACGTAATCCCTTAACCTCTTTAAAGGGTTTTCTTAAATTAATGGAGAAGCAAATGGAAAACAGAGATGAGAGGATACAGAAGTATCTGCAAATCATGGGGGGAGAATTCGAACGAATCGAACAGATTGTTGATGGATTTATGCAGTTGTCTTTACCTGAACCAATACAACGTGACTATCTGTATCTTCCCAGTCTTGTAGAGGAAGCAATTGAGCTATTTTATGAAGAAAATCAATCCCTGATCCTAGATATCCACATTGATTTTCATTTCTATGGAGAAATCCCCATGATTAGCTGCGATCGGGACTTAATGAAGCGAGTTTTACTAAACTTGTTCATGAATGCAGCCGAGTCAATGCCTGATGGGGGAGATATTTTTCTGACAGTGTATGTAAACGAGCTAGAGGTATGCATAGCAATCGTGGATGAAGGTATCGGCATTGAAGAAGAACGCTTGCATCGGTTAGGAGAACCCTTTTATTCGACGAAGGAAAAAGGAACAGGACTGGGACTCACTATGTGTTATCAAGTCGTGAAACAGCATCAGGGGAGAATCATGATTCATAGTCAGGAAAATGAGGGGACGATTGTCACTGTTGCCCTCCCCATCAATCCTTTATAAAAATATTTGAAGACGATAGTTATTTTTCGAAAGGAACGGGGATAAAAGGCCTGATACAGCTCATACGTATAGAAAATGAGTTTGAACAATAACAATTTCATCAGACACCTAGGGGGAAACGGACATGAATAAAGGACGTACATTACGAGTTGGAGATTGCGTTGGATTAATAGCGCCCGCGAGTCCAGTAGAGGGGGATCGGGTAGAGAAGGCGGTATCCGAGGTAGAAGCTATGGGATTTCGTGTTAAGGTAGGGCCTAGCAGCTATCGATCCTTTGGAGGATATTTAAGTGATACACCAGAAAATAGGGCCTGTGAGTTGGAAACGATGTTTAGCGATCCTGAGGTGAGGGCGATTTGGTGTCTTCGAGGAGGCTATGGCACACCGCAGCTTTTAGACTTATTGGATTACTCCATTATAGCAGAGAATCCGAAGTTATTTATTGGCTACAGTGATATTACAGCGTTGCATACGGCATTTATGCAGGAAGCTTGCTTGGCTACTCTGCACGGACCCATGGCAGCAGTAGAACCGGTTAATGGTTTTGATCCCCTTTCTAAAGAGTACTTAGAACGGGCATTCTTTTGTGCAGAGCCGTTGGGTGAAATCGTAAATCCACCTGATATAGCTGCTCGTTGTCTTGTGCCAGGTACGGCATCTGGCACTATAGTTGGCGGGAATCTTAGCTTAATATGTACGACGCTGGGAACAGCATACGAGCTTGATACGACGGATAAAATATTATTTTTAGAAGATATAGATGAAGAGCCGTATCAAGTGGATCGCATGTTAACTCAATTAGCTTTAGCAGGTAAATTTTCTGATGCAAGTGCAATCGTCTTAGGCTCCTGGGAGGCTTGTGCCTCAAGAGAGGGGAAAGAAAGCTTTACGGTGGAGGAGGTTTTGGAAAGAATCATTGTTCCTTTTCAGAAACCTACACTGGCTAATATGCAAATCGGTCACGATCCTATTAACCTCCCTTTACCATTAGGTGTGAGAGGTACTGTAACCGCTCATGAAGGAATACTTTGTGTGGAAGAAAGTTTAACGATAGAATGAGGATTGTGATAAATTAGCTATGATATGTAAGAAGGATAGGGTATAATACGAAAGGCGTCTCTTTTGATGCCCGTCCAACTATCTCTTACATAACTGGAGGGACACGAACATGAGTGTACATATCGAAGCTAAAGAAGGCCAAATTGCAGAATCTATCTTATTACCAGGTGACCCGTTGCGTGCCAAATACATTGCTGAAACATTCTTGGAGAACCCAGAGTGCTTTAATAATGTTCGCGGTATGCTAGGATTTACAGGTACTTATAAAGGAAAACGCGTGTCTGTTATGGGAACTGGAATGGGTGTACCATCTATTTCTATCTATGTTCATGAATTAATTAACTCTTATGGCGTGAAAAATTTGGTTCGCGTAGGCACATGCGGTGCGATCCAAAAAGACGTAAAGGTTAGAGACATTATCATTGCGATGTCTTCCTCTTCTGACTCTGCCGTTAATAAAGTACGTTTTAACAATATCGATTATGCACCAACAGCTAACTTCGACTTGTTGAAAAAAGCGTATGACGTAGCTGCTGAACGTAACATGCCGACTAGGGTTGGTAACGTATTTACTAGTGATTCGTTCTACAATGATGATACAACTCGTTTGCCAAAATTGGCTGAATACGGCGTCCTAGCGGTTGAAATGGAAACAACTGCTCTGTACACAATCGCAGCTCAATTTGGTGCTCGCGCATTGTCTGTCCTCACAGTAAGTGATCACATTTTGACAGGTGAAGAAACAACAGCTATGGAGCGTCAAACCACCTTTAACCAAATGATTGAAGTTGCATTGGAAGCTATTATTGCAGAAGCGTAATCAATGCTTCTACTCGTCCTGCCTATGAATTGGGCGGGACAATTTTTTTATGTAAAAAGGTTTCAAACTGCATTAAAACGGTTACAAACAGATTGTGGAGTTTAATTCATAGGGAGATGGTCATTGTTGATAGCTCAATTATTAGAGCAAACCGAGCGTGCAGAGAAACAATTGGAACGTATTCGTCACAGGCTTTTGGGCATTCATCAACGATTGGATAGTACTGAAAACCGTTTGTCGAAGATTCGGAGTCAACTAGTAACCATCGACCGGCGTTTAACTAACATTCAAAAAGGCTGTAGTTAACTTTTTCAAATTCCACAAAATAAAGCCTTATCTTCCAAAAAGATAGGGCTTTCTACTTTTAGGAAACGAATCTAGGAAAATAGCCCTGATCCGTTTAAACTGCTTTGAAGGGCTGCGGATTTCATAGGTGCGACCCAGAAATGGTGGGTCTTTTTTTATGCAGGAAAAAGGCTCAAGGATTGTATGCTTGTACGGTTCCAAAGAAATGACTTTTAAATATATTACTAGTATATAGAAAACATTTATAAAATTTTTATTGTTAGTATGATTTTGTTACAGAGAGGAGTTATAAAATGGGACTTTGTCGATTATTTTGGCGATTGTTTGGAGGCAAACCTTATATTCCTCCTTTGAAAAATGCATGCAACAGGTTCCTTAATGTAGATACGAATATTACAACGGCAGCAGGTGAAATTGTTATTTTTGTAGTGGAAGTAGGAAGCGATTTTGTGAAAGGAATTGATTCAAGCAATAATATTGTGCTGGTACCCTATTCAGCGGTTTTAGCGGTTCGAGTAGCTGACTAACGAAAAATTAAAACTCTGAAAGAAAGGGGTACGGCAATGTTTAGAAAAGAACTAGAAGAATATATAGGCTATGAGGTACAGATTCATGTGCTACAGCGGATTATTTATGGCATCCTGCGAGAGGTAACGAATGCTACGGTAACGGTAAGGATGCTAAATGGTCCTGATTATAGTAAGTACGTGGATGTAGAAGTACCTATGTTAAATATCTCTTACGTAACCATTCCCTAGCTCTTGAAAACACATTCAACATCAACCGTGTTTCCCTTATCAGAGCGATGGTGCCATCGTATAGAAGCTGTTTTTATCTTGGCAGTATAAAAGATGCAGGGCAATATAAAGCTGGAAACACTCGCTTAGCTGGCGGGTGTTTTTTTGGTAGGAAAATTTTACCCAACGCAACCAATTCATTCAAGTGTGATTTCAAATCACCTTGGTCCAGCAATTCAAAACACAAAAGTGAGCTGTGAAACCAGAAGACACAACATAGATGAATGGAAAGGTATTGTTTTGGATGTTTTTAAACAAAGATATCTGAAAAGTATAATAAGTGTTGACTTTGCGAACATTTTTATTTACAATGTCTGTAAGTCAACAGATGGGATTTTTTCACAAAAAATATAAATTTACCAAATAGAAAGGGGGATCGCCTATAATCTGCTTTTCTTAGTAACAAATGAAAAAGGTAAACACTTGAAGGAGGGAATTGGAATAAAGAAGTGGGTCCAAGTAAGAATAGCAAGACCAACGGATAAATATGAAGAGGTTATCAGCTTTTATGAAACAGGTCTAGAACTAAAACGGATTGGGAGCTTTGAAAATCATGAAGGCTATAATGGAATCATGTTTGGCTTACCTGATGCAGAATATCATTTAGAATTTACCAGGCATGTGAACGGAAGTCCTTGCCCAGCTCCAACAAAAGACAATCTCTTGGTATTTTACATGCCCGATATAAATGAAATTCAGAAAATTACCGCTAGATTGCAGTCAATGGGCTATTACCCGGTTGAGCCGGAGAATCCTTATTGGAAAGAAAAAGGGATTACAATAGAAGATCCTGATGGCTGGAGAATTGTATTCATGAATGCGGCGGAGTAAGTTTTAGATAAAGACACCTTGATTTCAACTTCCCCCAACAGTAACAAAGAAGCATGTAACCACTAGCAAGGATATTCAACAAGATGTTGACTGTTTTCTATTTGGCATTCCCTTCTGAAAAGGAGCGGGTGCCTGCAAATTCCCAAGCTTTAAAGAAGTGGGAAAGCCTGTTAAAAATAGATGTTTTAACAGGCTTTTTTTATAAAAACATGCTCTAATGATGAATTTTCCAGCTACATATGAAGGAATTCTCGCCATAAATCTTTATATGTGACAAGAATAAGTGATAATGATTTTCAATAATGTATAGAGGAGGTGAATTACCCTTGAAAATTTTAATTTCGGGAAGTGGGATTGCTGGGTTAACATTGGCTAATTGTCTTTTAGCCTATGGCTATCAACCTGTTGTGATTGAAAAAGCCAGTTCGTTCCGATCAATAGGCTCAGTCATTAGTTTACGCGGTGATGCCCTTTTTGTTTTAAGGAAACTAGGCTTACTAGAACAGGTGAAAAAATGTGGGGTTGTAATGGAGACACGGCGTTTTGTTCAGGCAGATGGAAGTGAACTGCGAAATATTGACTTCAGAAAGTTTCATATACAACAAGGCGGCTCAATTGGGATTCATCGTTTTTCCCTTCATCAGATCCTCTATGACGCTATTAAAAACCAAATTGATGTTAGATTTAATACGACAATCCAGTCTCTCACACAATACGAAGAAAGCGTTCAGGTTTGTTTTCAGGATGGGAAGGAAGAATCCTTTGATTTCGTATTTGGGGCGGATGGCATCCATTCACAAACGAGGAATTTGGTGATGGGCAATCAACTTGAAGAACTGCTGGATGTCGGATTTTCCGTATTTACTATCCCTAAGCCTGCGCTTTTGATCAAAAACCTGGATACAAACCAAACACTAGAGTCATTAATGCCAGGATATTATGTCCAATGCGGTATGGATGCGGACTATGTATGGGGAATGTTTATCTACAAGCAAAAACATCGCGAACAACTGAAAGATATGAACAACAAGGAATTTTTGCTAGCGTTATGCAAAGACATTACATGGGGCGTTCGGGATATTATTGAACAAATTGATCATCCCTCTATCATCTTTCAGGACACAATGACTCTCATCAAGCTATCAAAATGGAGCCAGGGACGAATCGCGTTAGTTGGAGATGCCGCCCATGCTATGACATTTATGTCGGGAACCGGCGGTGGAAAATCAATGCTGGGCGCCTATCATTTAGTTGAGGAATTAATGAATTGCTCTACACATCATGAAGCATTTCAAAATTATGAATCCTATTTAAAACATGCCGTTCAGAAAACGCAGAAAAAATCAATCAAAGCAGCTCAGTTCTCTTCATCGGACAATCAGTTAATGGTCTACTTTAAGAAAGCACTTCTTAAATATTTCCCCACTTTTCTTATGAATGCTGTGTTAAAAAATCTCTTCGTCGTAAAGCCGCAGAATACCGCAAATACGTTGTAAATAGGGTTGAAATAGAACCGGGGTGCCGCCGATACCCGAAAACCTGTAACTTCCCAAGAATGGTAGCATTTTCAGCCGCTCCAGACGGGATGAATAGAGATCAGAGAAGCTGACCTACAGAAAGCATCATTTCTGTAGGATTTTTCTGCTTGCAAAAAGGAGAAAAAAGTTTTAGAGTCATGTAACATTTCTCCAATCTCTCCGTCAAAGCTTATGAAACAAGCAAAAATAAATGGCTACATACAAGCTGAAGGGCTAATAGGGTAGCAATCTAGCATTGTTTTGACTATAAATTAACAAAAATAACATTATGATTTTTGTTTTTATAACGTGGGAGGGTTTTTCAAATGAAAAAGAAAATGATCGCAGTTGTTTTAGCAGGAGCAACACTCGTAGCAACAGGAGCGTACGCGCAAGAAGGTGTATATGATAAATATGTGAAGACCAATGTTTACGATGCAACTGGTAAAGTGATTGGGCAGACGAGAGCAGGTAGCGAATCATTACCAGAGGTGAAAAATAGTAAAATGACAATGGATCAGGTTTATGAAGAGTTATTGAAAAAAATGGAGATGGTTCCACTTTATAAAGAAATAACCGTGAAACGTGAGCAGCAAGGGAAGATTGTTACCTCTACAGCAAGGGAATGGTATAATCCGTTAGACAGAGGATATCGGATTGAGGAGAAAGATCATACAGGGGTTATCACTTATAATGTGTTCAATGGCACGTCCTCACTCAGCTATCGTGAAGGGACGAAATCTGCTAGTGAAATTACGGCTGCACCTGATCAAAAAGTGGTAAATAACGATGTTTTTTATCTTCGCGAATTAAAAAACAACCACAAGCTGCAATTTCTAGGTGAAGAAACCATCAACAATCGTGCAACGTATCACATCATGGCCATCCCTACTCAGAAGGATGATCTTCAAGTAGAGTTGTGGATGGACAAAGATACAGGCGTTGCTATGAAGTCAATCACAACAGTTTTTGGCTTACAAGGGATCACTGAAGTAACCAAATTAGATTTTTATCCTGAGTTTACGAAGGAATTATTTACACTTACTTTACCATCTGACGTAAAGGTGCATAAGGATATGCAATTTGCCCCGCAAAAATAAACCATAGACTTCGAATCTAATCTAAAAAATGATCAAAAGAGAAGAAACCCTCGAGTATCTCCTAGTGTAAGGCGGTGCTTGGGGGTTTTTCCATTCCAGAAATACACTTGCAAAGCACATTCCTTTGTTTACATGACTTATAATAAAAGAAACACGAAAAAAGAGATGCTTGGATTTAACTGGAAGGAGAGTTCATCTATGGAGGAAATCGTTATTATTGGAGCTGGCCCATGCGGTTTGTCAGCGGCTGTAGCATTAAAAAAACGCGGAATCGATCCGCTTGTGCTGGATAAAGGAAGCTTGGTACATTCTATCTATCGGTATCCTACCTATATGATATTTCATAGCACCCCAGAGTTATTGGAAATTGGGCAGGTTCCCTTTACTACTCCGAATGAGAAACCAACCCGTTTAGAAGCCCTTCATTACTATCGGATGGTTGCAAAGAGGCATGATATTCGCGTGCAGACATTTGAAGAAGTGGGAAGGGTCGAAAAAGTTGACAAGCATTTTGTTGTGTCTAGCACAGATCGCTTTGGTTCGGCTAAGCAATATGAAACAAAGCGTGTTGCCATTGCTACGGGTTATTTTGATAATCCTAACCGTCTAGGCATTCCAGGAGAAGAACTGTCAAAAGTAAGCTCGTTTTATACGGAGGCTCATCCTTATGCAGGACTGGAAGTAGCTATTGTAGGTGGCAATAACTCTGCGGTGGATGCCGCGATGGATTTAGAGCGGGCGGGGGCTTACGTCACAGTGATCTGCCGTGGCGAGAAGCTTTCTTCTCGTGTGAAAGCATGGACTCGTCCTGTTTTTGAAAGCTTGTGTGAAAAAGGGCGAATCAAGGCGTACTATTCTTCTGAAATCCAAGAGATTACGGATAAAATGGTGATCTTAAAAAATCCTGAGGGGATTACGGAGATTCCTAATGACTTTGTTTTTAGCCTCATTGGTTATCGACCTGACCGTCAGCTACTGCAAAGCCTCGGCGTAGAGCTGGACCGTGAAACGGGAGCGCCGATATTTGATCCAATGACTATGGAGACGAATGTTCCGGGTGTATTTGTTGCAGGAGTGATTGTCTCTTCTGCGCACGCCAATGAAATTTTTATTGAAAACGGCAGGTTCCATGGCGAAGTGCTAGCTAAGAGCTTGACTACATAATGGATGAAGGAGCACCATTAACCTTCCTCTAGCTGTTGTATAGCAAATGAGCCGATATCCCGTGGCAGGATATCGGCTTTATTAGTCATGCTAGAATCGTTACTTTCGTTTGTAAGTCCATGTGTATATTACTGCTCCAAGCATAATTGCAACTAGTAAAACAAGCGATACATTGCTGTATAAATAAGCAGTAGGAACAGACACGGTGGGAAGTGCAGGAAAATCAAGCCCGTGTTTCGATAACAGACCGCCCACAATCGCTACCCCAATTCCTTCTGATAAAAAGCACGAAAGGTTAAGCATTCCCATTCCCGCACCGGCTTCCTCAGATGTTAGTGAGTCTGCAACGCTGGAGGAGACCACGGTTTTAACAAATGAGAGGCCTCCAAAAGTCATGATCAGCATAATGGATGTTATCCATGGTGATTTCTCTACGAACAATGAAATAACGAGGAAGCTTAGCACTATCAAAAAGGCTCCAAGGTACAGAACAAACGTGTTTCCTCTTTTGTCCACAAGACTTCCGCCCATAATACCGAAGAAAATGACGCTGATCGTACCGGGAAACAGGATGCCGCCGCCGATCATTCCTGTTGACAAATGATAGACATCCCTCATCATATAGGGAACCATTGAAATGAAGCCAGCAACCGTTCCTAATAAGATGCTTCCTGCCAAAACACCTGTTACAAACATTCGATTTTTAAACAAAGCAGGTTCAATAAAAGGTTGTTTTGCACGACGGATATACAGAGAAAATATCAACAGCACGACCAGGCTGAGTAGTAAATAGAACCAGTTATCTCCCGTTGAATATAAGGTAATCAATACAATCCCAACAGAGAGCAATGCTGTTCCCAATATGTCCACTTTTCCCCTACGAGCAGGCTCGTTTGGTAGCACTCGCATGAAGAACGGGAGAGAGATCAGTGTGATAATCGGTAGAACAAAAAGGAGGGACCAGTGGAAATGATGTGAAATGATTCCCCCGATGGCAGGCCCAATTCCCTCACCAAAGGCAACCATGGAACCGATCATACCAAAAGCCCTGCCTCGACTTTCTGCATTGATATACTTTGCCACAATCACCATGAAGATAGCTGGTACCGCAGATGCTCCAGCTCCTTGAATAGCACGAGCAACAATAACAGCAGGAAAATAAGCTTGTGCAAGTATACCGAAGAGTGAACCTCCACTGTAAATCAAAAGGCCAATCACAAGTAACTTCTTAACCCCATACGTATCAGATATTTTGCCATATACGGCAGATCCGATAGCAAAAGCAATCATGAAGCTTGTATTGATCCAGTTTACGTAAGCGGGCTGTAGACCATATTGCTTGGCTATATCAGGGAGCGATACATTAAACACTGTCTCATTAAAAACACTAAAAAAAGCAAGAAAGCTAAGCCACAGGAGTATTTTTTTTACGTGCTGAAAAGTGTGGCTTGGTCGATCAGCTTCTAAGTCAGCCATTGCGTTGCTTGTTATTTCTCTTCCATCTTTTTTCACAAATAGATGCCCCTTCCCTAAGTAAAGGGGAATCGCGCAGGTTACAGGGCAATTTATGCGTTTTCCCCTTGAATTTTTTGCGCCCGAATTATTCCTGTGTACTTCATACAAACGCCTCCTAAAAAAGATATGTAAGATTATATCACAACTAATTTTCGAATAGTCTTGCTTTATTAAATTATATCTAAAGAGCACCAAGGTCTTATTCGTTATATTTACTGCGAATGAAAACACCAAAAAGCTGTGCTTTTCATCTAATTTTTGTCATTTATTTCAGCCTTGAGGGCAGACTACAAGGCGAGGTGATGGAAGTGGGTAGTCAAAAGAGGCGAACCTTACGTCTTAAGGGCAGAAGCGCCTGTGTGCTCGCTTGCTTGCTTTTGTGGGTCAGCTTCTTTCATGGGAGCTCCTCTATCTTAGCGGATGAAACAAAGGAAAAGACTGTCCTTGCTGGTATTGATGTTCTTTTATTACATCCAGAGCTGTTACATGGTAAGAAGATTGGACTCATCACGAATCAGACTGGAGTCACTAAGGATTTGGTTACTGATTTGGACGCATTACAGCAAAAAGGTCTGAACGTAGTTGCCCTTTATGGTCCAGAGCATGGAATATGGGGGGTAAAGCAGGATGGAGAACCAACTGTTTTTCCTTCTGTATCGTCACAGGCAAAACAACATTCTATCCCTGCATTTGAGCTATATCAAAAGAAACCAGAACAGATTGCGATGCTATTTGCTTGCACGGATATTCTTTTGTTTGATCTGCAGGATGTGGGTGTCCGCTATTATACCTATGCTTCTACACTGGCTTATGTATTGGAGGCTGCTAAATTAGCAGATAAGCCAGTCATGGTGCTAGATCGTCCCAATCCCTTAGGCGGGGTCAGGATAGAGGGACCTATATTGGAGGAGGAGTGGAGCTCATTTATTGGAATGATGCCTATTCCTCTGCGTCATGCAATGACGATGGGGGAGCTTGCTCTTTTTTATAATGAAGAAATTATGCCTAACAAGCGTGGAGGAAAGGCAGACCTACGAGTAATTCGAATGCAAGGCTGGAAACGAGAGATGACATGGGATCAAACTGGATTGTTATGGGTAGCTCCTTCTCCTAATCTGCCCACAGTAGAGTCTGCTTGGTTATATGCTGCTACGGGATTGATAGAAGGAACCAATCTTTCAGAGGGAAGAGGGACCACTCGTCCATTCGAATGGGTTGGTGCACCTTTTATTCATGCTCATCGTTTGCGAGCAGATCTTGCCGGGGCAAATCTTCCTGGGATAGCAATTCGGGAAGCACATATGGAACCAATGTACGGTAAATATAAGGGACAAGCCATTCACGGTGTGCAATTGTATGTAACAGATCGAACAGCTTATAATAGCACATTAACGGGGCTTACCTTGCTTCATCTTATTAGAAAGCGTTATCCCCAGCATTTTAAATGGAGAGACGATAACTGGATTCATTATATGGCAGGTACGCGCTCCCTGCAGGAAGCAGTTGATCAGCAAAACCTAACCTTACAGGCCCATAATCCCCAGCAAATAATTCAAAAATGGAGAGCAGCTCTACAACCATTTGTAAAGGTGCGTCAAAAATATTTGCTGTATCGTAAAAGTGGATCAGGGAAACGTGATAAGGGAATACGCGATGAAATGAACCAGGCGATTGAACAGGCCATTGAGGACAAGATTATCCCGGGTGCCGTCGTAGCGATTGTTACAAGAGGACAAAGAAAAATACAGCAAGCCTATGGACATGCCTATCTATATCAAAATAAAGCTGGCAAACTGGCAGAAAAGCCTGTAAAAATGACGGATACACATTTATTTGACATCGCTTCTCTGACAAAGCTATTCACGGCTGTGTCCATTATGCAATTGGCAGAAAAACGAATGCTGCAGCTAGATAAGCCAGTAGCTGCCTATCTTCCCGCTTTTGCGAGCAAGGGAAAGCAGGATATTACTATTCGGCAGCTTTTGATTCATACCTCTGGATTTGCTCCTACTATGCGGCTGTACAGAGTACCGGGGGGGCGTGAGCAACGAATGAAGGCTGTACTCATGCTTGGACTCAAAAATCATCCCGGTGAAAAAATGGTGTACAGTGATCTTAATTATATTGTACTGGGGTATCTGATTGAACAGCTAACAGGGAAACGGCTGGATCAATATATGCAAGAGAATCTGTTTCAACCATTGGGAATGAAGCACACAGGGTTTTGTCCGAAAATAGATAGGCAGAAAATCGTAGCCACTGAACAGCAGCCTTGGACAATGCGCGACATGATCTGGGGAAGCGTTCATGATGAAAAGGCTTGGGCTTTGGACGGCGTCGCTGGACATGCTGGATTGTTTAGCAATGCAGACGATCTAGTGCGATTTGCTACGATGATTCTTCATAACGGAAAAGCAAGGGGAAAACGGATACTTAAGGCTGAGAGTGTACAAGAAATGCTCACGAATCAATTATCAGATAATTGCTCGAAAGAAATGGGGCTTGGATTTGAGCGGAATCAAGCCTGGTACATGGGGCATGGTTTTGTCACGCCTAGCGTGGGACATACTGGATTTACGGGCACTTCATTGTTAATCAATCAACAACAACAGTTTATCGTGCTGTTATTAACGAATCGAGTGCATCCGACCAGAGAAAAGCCTTCCCTTAATGCGTTGCGCCAAAAAATTGCTACCTTGGCTGCAATAGAAGGGGAGTAATCAACATGTGACGGAGGCCTGTATTCATGAAACGGAAGCATATTTTTGCTTATACGTCAGTTAGCTTGATTCTTCTTGCTTGTTTTTTCATTCCCTTTTTATCAAGAGACAGGGCAGATACCATGCGAACAACAACTGTGTCCACGACCCACCCCACAGATTTATTGTTGGCGCAAAATCTGCCTGAAACGCCGAAGACATATCCCGCCACGCAGATTCAACTACAAGCGTTGCATACCTATGCTGATGGCCATCTGTCTATGGTGCAAGCTAATGTAAGCTGGAGCTCTAGCAATCCGCAAGTAGCAACCGTTACGAGAGAAGGGCTTTTAACGATACAGGATAAATTGGGTCAAACAGTCATTTTAGTGTCAGATGGAACCTACCATGACCGATTGGTGCTTGAAAAGACGGACAAGAAAAGTGTGAAAGTCATTACCGAGCAACAGGGCAGATACGATGTTATTTCTCGAATGCTCGCTAACATGAGCGTGGCTGAAAAAGTAGGACAGACATTAATGCCGAGTTTTAGTATGTATGGCGGCAAACCTTTTCATGAGTTGACGCCAGAGATTGCAAATCAGATAAAGAGGCTTCAGCTAGGAGGTATCATTTTATTTAAAGACAGCCTAGATGAGACCAAACAAATTGTTCAATTGACAAATGCTCTACAGAAAAATCAGCATAAATTTGGCTTACTTATCGGTACAGATCAGGAAGGCGGAATTGTTTCGCGACTAAAGCAAGGAACGAATATGCCAGGTAATATGGCATTAGGTGCAACACGAAATCCGAAGCTAGCATATCAGGCTGGACAATCAATGGCAGATGAACTGCTCTCACTCGGGATTAATTTGGATTTTGCACCAACTGTAGACGTCAATAATAATTCTAAGAACCCAGTGATTGGGGTGCGTTCTTATGGTGAAAATCCACAATTAGTAGCCGAAATGGGTACTTCCTTTATTGCAGGCATGCAGGATGCAGGGGTCGTAGCTAGCGCAAAGCACTTTCCCGGACATGGCAATACATCGGTAGATTCCCATGTTGGTTTACCAGTTATTTCGTATGGGAAAAAACAGTTGGAGCAAGTAGAGTTCATTCCGTTTCGACAAGCGATCAAGAAGGGGGTGGATTCTGTTTTAGTCGCTCACATAGCCTTTCCACAGCTAGAGCCTATAAGGGTAGTGTCTCATCAAAAGGACAAATCCGTTTTTCTTCCAGCTACACTCTCACCTAAGCTTGTTCAAGGGTTATTACGCAGAGAGTTTGGCTATGATGGCTTAGTTATTACGGATGCTATGGATATGGGAGGGATTACACAGCACTTCGAGACTGTAGATGCCAGTATTCGTGCAATGAATGCTGGGGCAGACATTATTTTAATGCCCCCAGATGTTGAAAAGGTTAGTGTAGGAATGCAGAAGGCAGTCATGTCGGGAACAATTAAGAAGGAACGTTTGGATGAAGCAGTTAGACGGATTCTAACAGTGAAGATTAGAAGAGGAATTTTTCCGCAGGAACAGATGCCACATGTTCCTATTCTTCAACAAATCGCAGAGAAATCAGTCACTTCACCGGCTCACAAACAAGTGGAGCGAGCTATCGCTGAGCAATCAATCACAGTAGTTAAAAATGATGAAATACTGCCGCTCGATCCTTCTTCTGGACAAAAAATAGCTGTGATTGGGTCGCGATATACGAGTGAAATGACTAGGGCAATCCAGAAATATCATCAAAATACAGTAGCCATTAAGCTTTCCCATGTGATTAAAGCACAGCAACAACAACAGATGGAGCATGCCGACATTTTGATGGTTTTACCCGACTCATCCGCAGGAGGCATAAAGCCGGTAAATCAAATCATAAAAAAGCTGATTGACCAGAAGCAAAAGCCGGTAATTATGATTTCTACACGAAACCCATATCAGCTTACTGATTTTCAAAAGGTCCCTGTGTATGTGGCGCAATATGGAAATGCAGATGCAAGCTTTCAAGCCACAGCAGCGATTCTGTTTGGTCAAGGGAAATCCAAAGGGAAGCTGCCCGTTACAATATATGATACGAAAGGCAACATTTTGTATCCCTACGGTCATGGACTGTGAACTGTGTGTTTGCAAATGGAGTGAAAGCGGAAGACGTTGCACATACTAACAAAAAAGTTGTAAAGGTAGGTTTATGTATGTGGATTGCTTCTAAACTAGGAATAGTCTTGATGCTGTGCGGAGCTTTTGTCTGTTCCTCAGTCACCGCTTCTGAACAAAAGATTCCCGATTCCATTAAAATGCGCAAAGTGGCCCTGATTATAGACGATTTTGGCAATAATATGCGGGGAACAGAGGAAATTCTTAATTTACCTATTCCATTAACGATTGCAGTCATGCCATTTTTACCAAGTACAAAAAAAGATGCTGAGATGGCCCATCAAAAGAAACATGAAGTAATTGTTCACATGCCAATGGAACCGATGAAAGGGGCTAGAAAATGGCTAGGACCCGGAGCACTTATGGCTAACTTAAGTGATGAGGAAATCCGCGATCGAGTGAACAAAGCAATTGACGATGTTCCGCACGCGATCGGTATGAATAATCATATGGGGTCTAGAATTACCCAAAATCCACGTATCATGCGGATAGTATTGCAGGTATGTAAAGAGCGAGGACTTTTTTACATTGACAGTAAAACCTCTTATAGAAGCATTGTGGGGCAGGTCGCTCGGGATTTACAGGTTCCTTATATTGAAAACATGGTCTTTTTAGATGATGTGCATACGTCTTCACATATTGCGAAACAACTGAGACTTATTAGTGAAAAAGTAAAGCAAAATGAAGTATGTATTGCTATTGGCCATGTGGGCCCTGGAGGAAAAAAGGTTGCTCAAGCAATCCGCAACTATTTACCTCAGTTACAAAAAGAAGCCACAATTATGCAGGTATCCCGAATGGTAAAAGAGAAACAAGCGACACCAACAAAGACAGACGAGGGAACGAAAAAATAAAGAAAAAAGCTATACCTGTAACCTTTTGTGGAGCATTCGCTGTTTATTCTTTAATCAAAACTGTTTATTCCTTCCTATAAAAAGTAACAATTCATAACATCTCCCACAAGGGATGGACAGTATGTTACAATAGGAACTGTACTAGCTATTTATGTACAGATAGGGAGGTGAGATGCACGTGGTGGATGAATTAATTGGTTTGTCATTACCTTATGTTTGGTTGCTCTTCTGGGTATCTGTAATTGTGGTTCCATGCTGTCAATTATTATTTACTCACATCGTTGGTAAACATCAGTCAATGCAATACGAAGAACGTTTTGAATGGCGTCAGCAGCTTGTGACAATGCCAATGCGTTCGTCTTTTATTAAATTATATCGACGAGTACCTATTCGGAAAGAGAAGCGAGCAACCACGTCATCTGATGATACACTCCCAAACCCTCTCCTTGTTAGTTTATAGAGTTTGTAAACAATAAGGAGGATTTGTTCATGAAAGCTGTACGTAAATCATTACCTGTATTTTTATTTGGTGCTCTGGTGGTATTGCTGAGCGGATGTAGCAATACTGCTCCGATAACATCAGATAGTCCTGGTATCTGGGATCACTTTTTTGTTTATCCATTTTCGTGGTTAATCCAAAACGTTGCTAGCGTAACAGATGGTAATTATGGGTTAGCGATTGTCATTATGACGTTGTTGATTCGAACACTTTTATTGCCTCTCATGATGAAGCAAATGAAAAGTGGAGCTGCCATGAAAAAGCTGCAACCCCAGATTGATAAGCTGAAAAAAAAGTATAGTAATTCCAATCAAGACCCTAAACAGGCCCAAAAAATGCAAATGGAAATGATGGAATTGTACAAATCAAGCGGAGTTAATCCAATGGCGGGCTGTCTCCCTGCTCTGGTTCAAATGCCGATCTTAATGGCATTTTACTTCGCGATTCGCCGTACACCAGAGATTGCTGACCATTCATTTATGTGGTTTAACTTAGGACATGCCGATCCATATTATATCCTGCCTTTACTAGCAGCAGCTACAACCCTGTTCCAAACGATGCTGTCGACGAAAATGACTCCTGCCATGGGAGCTAATAATATGAAAATTTTCTATTACATGATGCCGATTATGATTTTTATGGCAGGAATGAATTTACCAGCAGCCCTTCCGTTATATTGGGTCGTGGGTGGAGTATTTTCGCTCGTGCAAACCTATTTTTTAAATAAGGTTTATCATGTGCCATTAACTTCGTCTGCAAGTGCTAAATAAAATAAATGATCATGAAAGAGGATAGTTATCCATTTGAAGGGGATAACTGTCCTTTTTTTATTAAAAATGCTGCTAAGCAAAACCAGCATATGAACTAGGGGGCAGCGATATTTATGTGAATGGCCTATTCATTTTTATACAACACCAAGGTAATGGTAGGTGAAAAAGCAGGAAATTTGAAAGTAATAAGGAGTCTAGTTAGTTCAGGATAATCCTGCCAACATGTCGAACTTATAAGGAAGAGTACCATGATTATACATATTGAGCAGGTTCATGATGATAAGCATACCATCAGAGAAATAGTAGAGAGCCCTCTGACGGAATAAAATTGTTGGAGGGCTGTTCGATTTTCGTCTAAGGCTTGCTATTTCATGTTTTTCTTCAAAAAAATGTACAAGAAAACAAAATATTATTCTATATCCTTTAAGTAGTTGAACATACAAGCCATTTTTGATCTTTCTAATAAAGTATTAGAAGGAGGTGTAGAGATGACAATACAATTCCAGGCTAAGCTACGAGGCTCTGAGGAAGTCCCGCCTGTTCTCACAAATGCTTCTGGGACCGCTACGTTCAAGCTAAGCCCAGATAGTAGCAGACTTGATTTCCGTTTATCAGTACATGATTTACGTAACTTGACCCAAGCTCATATTCATATCGGGGTTAGAGGTGTTAATGGACCGATAGTGGTCTTCCTCTTTGGACCGGTACAACGTGGAATTAGTGTATGTGATGCCGTAGTGACTGGATCCATTACTAGTGCAGATTTTGTTGGTCCGCTCCAAGGAAGAACACTTGCGGAATTAGTCCAACTGATGCTAAGCGGAGAAACCTATGTAAATGCACATACCACTCAACACCCTGGTGGGGAAATACGTGGTCAGATACGCAGAGTTGAAAAAGTTTGTATTTGTAAATGCTAGGCTAATTACTCATCCTCATGTACAGGATGTAATTTTAGAATATATTCTTTGCCGCCCATTTTAAACGACTATTTATGTAGCAAAAATGTAGCAGAAATGGCGTGAAGGTGAGTGCTAGCCTGCATGAAAAAGTCGTTTCCTATTTTGATAAAGAAACGACTTTTTTATATACCAGTTTCTTTATTTAACAGGGGAGCCAAACCACAACCTCAGTTCCACCTGTAGGCGTTCTTCGCATCTCTATTCGACCATGATGCAAATCAACAATTGATTTAGCGATTGATAAGCCTAATCCGCTACCACCTTTTTCACGAGTCCGAGATTTATCCACTCGATAAAACCGTTCAAATACATTTGCAAGCTCCGCATCAGGAATTCCCACGCCAGTGTCTTGAATATGTATCTCGACCCAGGCATCAGTGGAAAAGACATGGACCTTAACAAAGCCTTCCTCTGTGTACTTTTTGGCATTATCTAACAAAATATCGAACAATTGACGTATTTTACCTGTATTCATAGGTAATGTTAATGGAGCATCCCATGAAAAGTGAAGCGAAAGGTGTTTAGGAAATAGGGTTGTCCAGGTTGTACGGATTTCTTTTAACAAAGGAACCATATCCTGCGTGGCAAATAAGGCTTCCTTAGAGGGATTATCTTGTAATTTAGCTAGCGATAGCAGATCTTCAATCAACTCAAAAAGACGCGAGCATTCTTGAAGCATGGCAGACAGAGCCTCATCCCTTACCTCTGGATTATGCTTTCCCCAGCGTTGCAAAAGGCGTGCATAGCCTTCGATGATAGAGAGTGGCGTTTTAAATTCATGAGATGCATCTGCAATAAATTGCTGTTGTTTACTGAAAGCTTCCTCTACACGATCCAATAGAGAGTTGAAAGCCAGGACTAAATCTTTGATTTCAGCATCATTTGTGATGACGGGAAGGCGAGAGCCTAAATCTTCAGCTTCTTTTTTTTGAATTTGCTCAATCAATTGGGTTAACGGCTGTAATCCAATTTGGGTCAATTGATAGACACCGATGGCTGAAATAACAAAGGTAGCGACAGCAGACCAGCAGAGAATTTGGATTAGAATGCTAAAAATGGGGCGAAGTTGATCATTGTCCTGAATGATGGTTAGCAAAAGGACGTCTGGAAAACCAGGTAATTGAACCGTTTGCATTGAGCTAATTACATTTTCTTGATTGCGTAAATCTTCTTCTGTCCAGCCAGTACCAATCACAGATGCTAGGGTTATATTAGTGGAGGTTTCTAAGAGAATCGCTTGATGAACATCAGCATATTTCAACAGTACATCCTTTACAACTTGAAGGTTAGTGTTTTTATGACCCAAAGTAGCTTTTTGCAACTCGTTTAAAATCGTAACAACCTTCTTTTGCAATTGCTTTTGTTCATATTGATAAACCAAATTAGTTGTAGACATGTAGACAAACAAATTCATAAATAACAAAAACAGAGTCATTGCAGTGGTTAAAATGACGGTTAATCGCCAAGTTAAAGAAGTTGGCAGGCGTCTAGTTACTTGTTTTAGCATTTATTCCACCCGTAAACTGTAGCCAACTCCACGAATGGTATGGATTAATTTTTTGGCTCGTTTTCGTTCAATCTTATTGCGGAGATAGCGGATATACACATCGACTACGTTGGTATTGCCCATAAAGTCGAATCCCCATACTGCCGTCAATAATTGTTCACGGGTTAAAGCTTGACCTTGATGATTAGCTAAGTAAAGCAATAAATCAAATTCTCTCGGGGTTAATAAAATTTCCTTCGTATCACGGAATACACGCCGGTTCTGTACTTGGATTTCCAGTGAGCCGATGTGTAGTATTTCCTGATTTTTGGAAACAACCGGGCGAAGATTAGCGCGGATACGAGCAAATAACTCCTCGATAGCAAAGGGCTTAGTTAAATAATCATTAGCACCACTGTCTAGTCCAGCTACAATATCCTGAACCTCATTACGTGCCGTAAGCATGATGATCGGCACCTCACTTCCTGCATCTCGAATACGCCGACACACTTCAAGGCCAGAGATTTGGGGAATCATGACATCCAACAGAATGAGATCGTATTCATGATGTAACGCTTTTTCAAGCCCGATCGCCCCATCATAACAAATCTCTACTTTATACCCCTCGTTCATTAATTCCAATTGTAAATAACGTGCAAGATTTTTTTCATCTTCAACTAAGAGAAAGCTCCCTTTGCTATCTGTCGGACTCACGCTGCTGTCACCCCCCGCTTTGTATGTAAATGCCGTTGCTTCAAAACAGGTATATCTGTTGTAGTGTAACCAATTAATCCCCCTTTTACCAATTCTCACGAAAATCTCAAATTCTCTTTTCGTTCCTGAAAGGATTTGTACAAAGTTTATTGCGAGGAATTTATTTTATATCACGGGAGGATGACAGATGAGGAAAAAAGCAACATGGAAAAGGAGCAATCAGCCTATCGGTTGTATAACTGGCCGAAATATTATTGCAACGGCCGAACAATATTTGGGCATACCATACAAATACGGCTCTAGCCGTAAAGGAAAACAAACGATGGATTGCTCGGGTTTTACAATGTGGGCTTATAAAGAAGGAGCAGGGATTGACTTGGGAGCAGGCGGGGCACGCTCCCAGTATAAACAAGGAACTCCCATTCCTCGAAGTAAACTGCGAGTCGGTGACCTCGTATTTTTTTCGACAAAGAAAACCATGAAATATCCCAAAAAATCCATTAACCGCATTGGCCACGTAGGAATTTACGCCGGAAATAATCAGGTTCTACATATATATGGAAAGGAAGGCGTTACGTACAGCAATATGTCAAAGGGCTGGTGGAATGATCACTATGAAAGAGCTGCGCGTTTCTTATACAGAAAATAAACAGAAAGCTCTCTCGTAAGGCGAATAATGGCCAACGGGAGAGCTTTTTGACATAAATAAAAAGATCAAGAATTCAGATCTTTACCCGTGGAAAGAGAAGCATTTTGAAGAAGCATATCTGCTGTTTTTTGGGAGAGATCCATCAAGATTTTTTAATTTGAAAGGTTTGATCCAACAGCACCCAGTTTTGTTTAAAGGGAATGCCTAGCCTCCAATAGCTAATTCCTCGTAAATTCAACTCTTGTAATAATGAAAACTTAGCTCGCATTGAACGGGCGTCCTCAAACCAGACTTCATGCTCACGGCCTTGTTCATCGTAATACCGAAAGTGCGGTGCTTGTGCTACCGGGTCAAATTGAATGGATTGATTGTAACGTCGTGCTAGGTTAACTGCCTCTTTAGGACTCACTACTTTCGCATATCTACCTCCGGGACGATAGGGGAGTGTCCAGTCATAGCCATATAAATTTTGTCCCATCATAATTTTTGTTGAAGGCATCTCAGTTAATGCATATTCAAGTACACGCCGCACCGGTCCGATTGGCGAGACAGCCATTGGAGGCCCCCCGCTATATCCCCATTCATAGGTCATAATAATTACAAAATCAACGATCTCTCCATGGGCACGATAGTCATGAGCCTCGTACCATTGACCTTGTTGGGTAGCACTGGTTTTGGGGGCAAGTGCAGTTGAGATCATATACCCATTTGCATGCAGACGATCCCTTGCTTTCCGTAAAAATTGATTATAGGCTTCGCGATCTTTGGGATAAAGGTGTTCGATATCAAAATGAATGTCACTAAATCCATATCTTTGCGCTCTCTGTATGATTTCATCGAGCAAGCGATTTTGTTTTTGCTCATCGTTTAAAATTTCCTCACCTAATTCTGCACTGAATTGATTATTCTCTATGTTCGTAATTACCATCATCAAGGTTGCTCCATTTGATGAAGCGATCCTAGGCAGGTCGCCCAGCTCCAGTGTGGTAAGACTCCCATCACGTTTGATTTGATAGCTAAATGGGGCAATGTAGGTTAGATAGGGTGCTGATTCTTGAGCAATTTGTTCAGTCATTGCGATGTTTCTGCGTGGCTCTATGTAGGCATTTACTTCAATCGTGGGCTGAGGTGCTTGGGGAATGGTTAAAACCATGCCAGGATAAATTGGCCTTGAAGCAGAAAGATTGTTTGCTGCTTCTAATTGTTGAACAGAGACATTAAATCTCAATGCAATCTCATAAAGCGTATCACCTGGCTGAACCGTGTACTGCCTAGGAGTAACGATTACTAGCGATTGACCTACTACCAGAGTTTGTTGGGGCGTAAGATCATTATCGTTGGCGATTTGCTCTATAGAGGTTTTATAACGATTGGCGATTTGATATAAACTGTCACCGGGTCGGACAACATAAATGATCATGAGGGCACCTCCTTGTTGTTTATCTCTTCTACTCATATTCAAAAGGAAACCAATTTAGGCGCTATTTTTCTTGGATGTATCTGGAGGGATTCATGTGATGCATGTTTTTTAAAAGGGCATAATAAGGAGGCGAATGAGAAGGGAATGAAATGTATGCAGGAATTGGACTACAGACGAAAAGTGACAGTTATGCTAGCTATTATGGCGGCGTTATTATTTGCTTCCATTAATCAAACAATTGTAGGGACAGCGCTCCCTAAAATTATAGCTAAATTGGGGGGCATGGATTATTACAGTTGGGTGTTTACGATTTATATGCTCACCTCAAGCATTGCAACCATATTAGTAGGAAAGCTTTCTGACATGTATGGTCGCAAGCCTTTCATTTTGATCGGGTTAGGAGTATTTGTTTTAGGTGCCTTTTTATGTGGAACATCTCACAATATTTTTGAACTGATTTTGTATCGAGGTATTCAGGGGGCAGGGGCAGGGGTAATCATGTCCACGGCTTTTACCTCCATAGCTGACCTTTTTGCTCCAAGAGAGCGGGGGAGATGGCAAGGCTTAATGTCATCGGTGTTTGGACTAGCCAGTGTTTTTGGGCCTGTGTTAGGTGGATATATTGTTGATAATGCAGATTGGCACTGGGTGTTTTGGGTGTTTTTGCCGTTTGGAATCATTGCAATTGGAATGATTTATTGGCTGTTTCCACGTGCGGTTCATAAAGAGAAGCAAACCGTTGATTACTGGGGGTCGCTGTTTATTACGACAACGATGGTGCCTTTTCTGCTAGCATTTTCATGGGCGGGCACAAAATATGAATGGGCATCCCTTACGATTCTCGGTTTGTTTGCCTTGACTGTGGTTTCATTGCTTTTATTTATTTATGTTGAAAAGCAAGCGACTAATCCTGTTATTCCATTACATTTATTTCGTAATGATATTTTCACGATCTCAAACGTAATTGGCTTTATTGTTGGAGCTGGGATGTATGCATCGATTATGTACATGCCATTTTTTATTCAGGGGGTACTTGGATATTCGGCTACTCATTCTAGCTATCTAACAATGCCTATGACACTTAGCTTGGTCGTGGGGAGTGCAGTATGCGGTCAATTGATGACAAAGACAGGTACTTATAAGAAATTTGCCTTGGGTGGCTTAGTGCTCATGCTTGTAGGGATGTATTTACTAGCCCGAATGGATCAAGGAACTGCGAGTAGTTCAATTGTGTTCAATCTAATTGTATTTGGATTAGGACTGGGAGTAGCTATGCCAGTATTTACGATCACTGTCCAAAATGCAGTGAAAAATAAGGATTTAGGAGTTGCTACAGCCGCGTCACAGTTATTTCGTTCCTTAGGTGGGACAATTGGCGTAGCTATTATGGGAACCATTCTTTCCGTACGCATTGGCTTAAAAATGAGTGAGTCGACGGCACAATTAGGAATTAGTCATCTGCCTAACATTCCGCCAGAACTTGTCCAGAAAATCAGCGCATTGCATAACCCGCAAATTTTACTGGATTTGCAACGACTGGATCAAATAGAAAAGAGTCTCCCACCAGTGCTGCACGAGCTGTTTAACCATGTAATTGCCAATTTACGAGATGCCTTACAGTATGCATTAACAGGAGTTTTTCTTACTTCTACCTGGTTACTTGTCTTTGCTTTAGTTCTTACGTTTTTTCTACGAGAAATTCCGTTGCGCAGTGAAGGAGATACACGGCAGATAGCTGCCAAAAAAGCTTCATGGGGGAGTAATTCCAAAAAGAGATAAAGAGCTTTGCATACGGCAAAGCTCTTTTTTTCCTTATACGGATGCGGCCAAGTGAATTTCATCCTCTGTTAAATAGCATTGTGGATCGGATGCCCAGAAATCTCCATAGAAACCTTGTGCGCGAGGCCGGAAGTTTCCGTTACAGACGGAGAAGTATTGACAGGTCGCACAGCGCCCATGAATTTTGCTTTTCCGGTCACGCAATCCCAGAAGAATAGGATGATCTCCCTGCCAAATCTCTGCGAAGGACTGTTCCCGCAGATTTCCAAGTGCGATGTTTTGACTAAATTGGTCAGGATGTACAATTCCACGGTGATCAATATTGCAGAAAGCGATACCGGAGCGATTACCGCCATTACGTTGCAGCTTTTCCCAAATGCGTCCTGCTAGCTCAGGATCGGTTTCCATTACTTTTAGATATAGATAGATTGCATCTGCATGGTTGTCAACCGTTAAAATTTCGCGAGGTTGCCCTGATTTTTGGAAATAATGAATTTTTTCAATGATAAAATCTAAAGCCTCACGTGTCTGCTGATGAGTAATATCATCCTCGACCCCTCCACGGCCTGCATAGACGAGATGGTAGAAACAGACACGCGGAATATTCTCTTTTTCAATCAGATCAAAAATATCTGGCAACGCTTCAATATTGTGTTTGTTCATAGTAAAACGAAGGCCAACCTTTTGACCCACAGCCATGCAGTTTCGGATTCCGCGAATGGCTAAATCAAAGGCGCCTTCTTTTTGACGGAAAAAATCATGCGTTTTTTGCATCCCATCTAAGCTTATGCCAACATAGCTAATACCTAAGTCCTTTAAGCGCTTGGCCTTTTTCTCATCAATAAGCGTGCCATTGGTTGAGAAGGTAATTCGAATACCCCGAGAAATAGCATGCTCTGCTAGCTCAAAAATATCTGGTCGAATCAGAGGTTCACCGCCCGAAAACAGAATAATGGGCACCTTCATATCCGCTAGCTGATTTATAACATCGTGGGCTTCCTCTGTGCTCAGCTCTCCTTCATATTTTTTATTTTCGGAGCTGGAGTAGCAATGTAAGCAGTGAAGATTGCAAGTTTTTGTAATATTCCAAGCAACAACAGGTCCATGCCCATGATGGGTTCCTGTTTTTTGGTTTCGAGAAGCCTCTGAATATCGCAATTTATCTCCGAAGGTCGTAGTTGTTTCAAGTAAACTGGAAAGTCCTATCATCATATCCTCCCCTAAGCCTTTGTACAAACTTTCACGGCCTAATTCTAGCAAATAGCTGGAAAAGATTTTGTGAGGAATATCACTTCTTGGAATAGCCAACTTGGTTACAATCAAAAAGAGCAAGGAGGGATTGGTATGCTGGAATACGAGAGCGATTTCGCTGTGAAAAAGAAACATGAACACATTTTGCTTTCCTATTTGTACAATGACCACAGCGAGCTGGATGGAAAACTAAAGCACATTCTGTCACTGATTCGTTATGGCACAAAATGGAACGAAGCATTACATGAAGATTTACATCGTTTCCTTCAATTCCTTCAAACAGATTTCCGTCGGCACATTATGGTGGAGGACGATATTTTATTTTTTACGTTGACGAATCGACTGGCAACATTAGAGGAGCCATTACTGCTCATTAAATCAGAACATGATCGTTTATTAGAGATATCAGATCGAATTGGGGCAGAATTGAATCAGTGTGTTCGACAAGAACAAAAAACGTCGACGATGGTTTGTTTACTGAAGCAATTTGATGAGCTGTTTGAAGAGCATACGATCAAGGAGGACAGGGTGTTGTACCCGATGGCCAATCAACTGTTGACATTAGCCGAAAAGGATAGCCTGTATCAAACAATCTCCAAACATTATAAATAGATACCATCATGCCAATGGAGTGAACTAGATGAATTACGACCAGAATCCTTTTATCGCGATTTGGGAAGTGACGCGTGCATGTGCATTGCGTTGCTTGCATTGCCGGGCCGTAGCGCAGCCCAATCGTCATCCAGACGAGCTGAGTACAGAAGAAGGGAAGGAATTGTTAGATCAAATCAAAGAAATGGGCAATCCTCTTCTTGTTTTAACTGGCGGCGATCCATTGATGCGGGAAGATTTATATGAATTAATTGAGTATGCTGTAAAAATTGGATTACGTGTCTCTATGTCTCCTAGCGCTACCCCGCGTGTAACAGAAAAAGCGATCGTTAAAGCAAAAGAGGCTGGGCTGTCACGCTGGGCTTTTAGCCTAGATGGTCCTACTAAAGAGGTGCATGATTATTTCCGCGGAACACCAGGCTCGTATGATATTACCGTAAAATCGTTGGCTATTTTGAAAAAACATGGGTTACCTGTTCAATTAAATACAACGATTTCTGTTTATAATGCGCATTTACTAGAAGAAATGTCCCAGATGGTGGAAGAATGGGGCGCAGTTCTATGGAGTGTTTTCTTTTTAATTCCTACGGGAAGAGGGCAGGCAAGTGATGCGGTATCCCCAATGGAACAAGAGCGCATTTATCGCTGGCTGATCGAAAAGAGTCGGACTGCTAGCTACAGCATCAAAACAACAGCGGCCCCTGCCTATCGGCGAGCACTATACTTTGCAGCTCAAAAGGGCATGAAAACGCAACCTGTGAAAGTAAAAAGAATGGATCATTTAGGACGTTCAGCTGGAGGAGTTACGGACGGTAAAGGCTTTGTGTTTGTTTCTCATGTAGGGGATGTTCAGCCAAGCGGCTTTTTACCGATTAATTGCGGAAATGTGCGTCAAACACCTTTGGCAGATTTATATCGTAATCATGCAGTCTTTCAAGCGTTGCGTTACCCGGATGGCTATTCGGGAAAATGTGGTGTCTGTAACTTTAATCAGGTGTGTGGGGGATCACGCGCCCGTGCTTATGCCATGACAAAGGATTATTTGGCAAGCGATCCTTCATGTATGTATATACCGCCAAAATGGGAAGAAGGCTATGGCCAAAATCAATTGGGCCACTTTTAACACAGCAAAATGATCATAAATAAGACGTTGGAAAAGAAGCAAGAAATGTTAGATGACATGGCTTGCTTTTTTTGCGTTCCATTTTTAATTTTTTATATATTAATATATTTTTGTACAAAATGTGAAACCCTAAATCTATGTGATTAAAATCACAAAGCGCTGTATAAGAGTTGGGTATGATTTTGATGTAAAAAAGAATGTATATATAAAAAAGTTCAATTTCGTTTAAAAACATAGGTTGAGCGTTTGAACTTAGTAGAGGAGGTAACCTATGTCAATAAAAGGAGTAATGAAATGGGAGCCTGAGAATCCGGAATTTTGGGAATCTACAGGCAAAAGAGTGGCCAACCGTAACCTTTGGATTTCTATTCCGGCCCTATTACTTGCTTTTAGTATCTGGTCCATTTGGTCGGTTGTTGCTGTTAATCTGAATAAAGTCGGGTTTCAATTTACAGCAGATGAGCTGTTTAGCTTAGCGGCTCTTCCAGGTCTCTCAGGGGCTACACTGCGTATTTTATATGCCTTTGTCGTTCCGATTTTTGGGGGGCGTAATTGGACCGTTTGCAGTACAGCTTCTTTGTTAATTCCAGCCATTTGGATTGGATTTGCTGTACAAGATCCGTCTACCTCCTATGAGACAATGGCATTTCTCGCCATTTTGTGCGGCTTCGGTGGCGGTAATTTCGCTTCTTCCATGGCAAATATTAGCTTCTTTTTTCCACAAGCGAAAAAAGGCTCTGCCTTGGGGTTAAATGCGGGGCTTGGGAATCTTGGTGTAAGTATAGCACAATTTCTCGTACCAATCGTAATTGGGATTAGCGTATTTGGAAATATTGCTGGTGGACCACAAACAAGTGATACAGCGCAATTATGGTTACAAAATGCTGGATTTATTTGGGTAATCCCGATTTTACTGACTACAATTGCAGCTATGTTTGGGATGAACAATCTTCCGATGAAGCAATCGATTAAAGATCAATTGGTTATTTTTAAACGAAAGCATATGTGGATTTGTTCGTTTCTCTACACGATGAGTTTCGGGTCATTTATCGGCTTTGCAACAGCATTTCCATTGCTAACGCAGCACCAGTTTCCCGATGTAAATCCGTTGCAATATGCCTTTATTGGTCCTTTATTAGGAGCGTTAGTCCGGCCGGTTGGAGGTATGCTGGCAGATAAGCTTGGCGGGGCAAGGGTAACTCTCTACAATGTGATTCTGCTGATCGCTGCTACGGCTGGAGTTATCTACTTCATGAATGCGAAAGAATTCTGGGCATTTTTCGCCTGTTTCATCGTGATTTTCTTTACGACGGGGATATGCAATGGTTCCGTTACACGCATGATGCCTGCGATCTTTCCGCCAAAGGAAGCGGCGCCGGTCATCGGCTTTACATCAGCGATTGCAGCATACGGGCAATTCTTTATTCCAAAGTCATTTAGTATGTCAATTAAGGCCACGGGTGCCCCAGATATTGCTTTATACGGGTTCTTGGTGTTTTATGCAGTAGCTTTGATCTTGCTGTGGTACTTCTATGCACGTAAAAATGCCGAGGTAAAGTGCTAGAGTATAACCCTGCTTGATTCAACAAAAGAGTCTTGGTTGCCAGTGACCAAGACTCTCTTTTAAATCTGACATATTTCATTGGGACAATCATCGCAGCAGATGGCATCTTTTAAAAAGGAAAGATCCTTAATTAAAATATTTCCTTGGGAATTTTGCTCGATAACATCTTGTTTCTTTAAATCAGACAGCATGCGGTTTACACTTTCTCTGGTTAGCCCAATAAATTGAGCCAAATCTCGATTGGTGAGAGCAAGCGTGATATAAATCCCTTTTTCATGTGGTTCTCCGTAGCTGTTACTCAGCCGGATAAGCGTGGAGTATAGTGCTCCGATTTTGCCATTTAACAACAAATCACGGAATTTGGATTGGATGCGGCGATTCATGATACCCATCCACCGCAAAAATTCAGCACAGAATATCCCATTCTTTAAGAGAAGGCGTTCTAAGGATTGGCGGGGAATAATGTTGACTTCACCCGCTTGCAACATGCTGGCGGTAGTGTTGTAGCTTAAGTTCTCTTCGAACAATCCGGGCACACCTACTAGTTCTCCATTGCTGAAGACTTGCAGAGTTAATTCTTTTCCGTCCGTCGTCGTCTTGGTCAGTTTCAATTGTCCGGATTCAATCAGGTATAAATGATCAGCCTTGTCTCCATCCATAAAAAGCACGGAGCCAGCAGCAAATTTTTTAGAAATAGAAATCTCTTTTAGATGCCGGGTAAAGTCAGGGGAGACTTGTTGAATGAATGTAAATCCTTGATTGCCCACAACGAGACCTCCATGCAAATTGACGTATTCTTCGCGTTTTATTATAGCGATCAATAACTAGAAATGAAAGGCACTATTTCATAATGTTAAAAATTTGTGCAGGAATAAGTGATGCTCATCACAATGAGCAAGAAATGAATTAAGTACAATGACAATCGATCATTACCTAAAAAAGAAAAAATAGGGCAAGAAAAAAGAAAAATTCCAGGGGGGTAGTAGATCATGGATCGTGCTTTTGCATCCAAATTTGCCAAGAGAGCCTTTTGCATTATCTTGGTACTGTTTTTCATATCATATGTAGGCTCAAGATCATTTACACATATGGATTTAGCCTTATATGGGTATATGGTTGGCACAATAGTGTTTATTGGCGGATTTTTATATCGATTTGGCGCGTGGGCAGAACGTCCACCTACTAAGCTTATCATTAAAAAGGGGATAAAATTACTTTTTCGTAAAAATAGCCCTAAAACAGCTACAGAACAACTGGTAACGTATCGCTTCATCTGGAATCGCCATTGGTATCGCTGGACCCAGCATATCCTGATAGGATGGGGCTGTATGCTTGCCGCTTTCGTAACCTTCCCGCTTGTTTTTGGCTGGATGTACTTTACAATGCCGGTGAACGGAATGTACACGGTTGTATTTATGGGAATGGATTTAATGACGATTCAGGCAGATGGAATCTTAGCTTATTGTTTTTATAATGCTTTAAACATTAGCGCTTTTATGGTGATTGCTGGGGTTTCAATGGCCTTGTATCGACGGTGTAAGGATATGCAAGCTCGTGCGGAACAAAGCTTTGTTTATGATTTTTTACCGCTGTATTTATTAATGGCCATTAGTATCACAGGTCTATTCTTAACTGCGTCTAATGTCTTTTTGGCTGGCTTTGGCCATCCCGTATTAAAAATGATCCATCAGTTCTTTGTCATTATTACATTAATTTATCTGCCGTTTGGTAAGCTTGCGCATATTCCATTCCGTCCAATGAGTGTGTTTGCACGCAATTATCGGCTTCATTACAGCGAACAATCGATGAAAGCCTGTAAGCTATGCGGGGCAGAATTCGTCTCCGTAGAGCAATCCAACGACGTTATCGAGGTGCTACAAAAAAATCAAATCGCATTTGAAATGCAGGAAGGCTTTCACTTAGCAGAGCTCTGCCTGCCATGTCGCCGAAAATATCGGATGTTTCGCTTTACAGGCAAACCAACACACCACACTTTGAAGGAGGAGGGCAACCAGCATGCCAACGGATAAATTTCAAAAGCAGATTCCCAACAAAATTCATCCAGGTGAAAGGCTTGTTGATACTCACTGCAGCTATTGCGGCATGCAATGTGGCATGAAATTAAGAGTGGACATTGCCTCTAACAAGATCATCGGGGTCGAACCTCGCTATGATTTTCCCGTTAATCTAGGCAAGCTGTGTCCTAAAGGAACAACAGCTTATCAGCAGGTGAATCATCCTGATCGGATAAAACGTCCGTTAATTCGTGATAATGCAGCGTTAAAAGGAACATCAGAAGGCTTTCGGGAAGCTAGCTGGGACGAAGCCTTAGACCTTATTGTCCGGCAGTATCAGGAACTGCAAGAAAAGCATGGAAAGGATACTTTGTCCGTTTACTCTGGAGTTTCCATGACCAATGAAAAATGCTATTTAACCGGGAAATTTGCTCGGATTGCTTTACAAACACGCTATATTGACTACAATGGTCGCTTTTGCATGTCATCAGCGGCTGCAGGCTTAAATCGCAGCCTGGGAATTGATCGAGGCTCCACGATTCCATGGACAGATATTCATCAGACGGATTGTTTGTTTATCACGGGATCAAATGCAGCGGAGTGCCATCCTACGAGCATGTTTCGTATTTGGGAGGTTCAGAATCGAGGGGGATACCTAATTGTCGTCGATCCACGCGAAACACCGTTGGCACGCCGAGCCGACATTCATTTAGATATTCGTCCGGGGACTGATTTAGCCTTAGCAAATGGAATTGTTCATCTGTTGATTGAAAAAGGATATGTCGATGAAGAATTTGTGAAAAACCACACAAATGGTTTTGAGGAAACAAAGGAATTGGTAAAGGACTTTACACCAGAATATGTGAGTGAGATTACAGGATGTGGCATACAGAAAATCATTCGTGCTGCCGAGATTTATGGGAAAGCTCCAAATGCGATCGTTATGTTCTGTCGGGGTGTGGAACAGCAATCGAAAGGAACAGATAACGTATCAGCGTATACAAATATGGCTTTAGTAACAGGAAAAATTGGACGTCCCAAATCAGGGGTAGCAACATTAACAGGCCAAGGAAACGGACAAGGTGGACGTGAACACGGACAGAAAGCGGACCAATTACCGGGCTATCGTAAAATGGATAATCCCGAGGATGTAAAGCTAGTAGCAGAGCGTTGGGGAGTACCTGTTTGTGAGATGCCGAAAAAAGGGGTATCTGCCTACGAAATGTTCCAACTGATGCTGGATAAAACCATCCGTTCTCTATATTTGTTATGTTCTAATCCCGCAGTAAGTGCGCCTAACCAGAATCATGTACGGTCAGCGCTTAAGGAACTTGATTTTATGGTTTGTGTGGATTTTTATTTATCGGAATCGGCTGAATATGCAGATGTGATTTTACCAACGACAACATGGGCAGAGGATGAGGGCACAACCACTAATCTTGAAGGACGTGTAATTCGTCACAAACAAGCTCAAGACTGGTATGCGGAATCTAAGCCTGACTGGTGGATTCAAGTTGAAATTGCCAAACGTATGGGACGGGGAGAATATTTTGGGCATTTACAATCTCCACGCGATATATTTACTGAGCTGACGGAGCTGTCTCGGGGGGCTGTTGCAGATTATTCGGGCATTACGTATGAAAAAATTGAACAAAAAAATGGCGTTTTTTGGCCCTGTACATCAGATGAAGATCAAGGACAGCCGCATTTATTTTTAGACAAACAATTTTATCATCCTGATGGCAAGGCGAAGATTTGTGCCCTGCCTTATCGCCCGCCAGCAGAAGAGCCATGCAAGGAATATCCTTTGCGCTTAACAACGGGGCGTGTAGTCTTTCATTATCTTTCTGGTAATCAGACCCGCCGGATTCCTTTTTTGAAAGAAATGTATCCTGATCCATTGCTAGAGGTTCATCCTGAAACAGCAGAGGCATATGGCATCAAGCATGATGAGGTTGTTGTATTAAAAACCCGCCGCGGTCAAGCGAAGTACAAGGTAAAAATTATCGAAGCGATTCGCCCTGATACTGTTTTTGTACCCTACCATTGGGGAAAGGACGAATCGATTAATCTGCTTACGAATCCAGCGCTTGATCCTTACAGCCGGATGCCAGAATTTAAGGCATGTGCAGCCGAGATCGTCAAGCTAGACAAGGGAGGGAAATGACATGGCTAAGCACACTTTATATATTGAAATGGAAAATTGCATCGGGTGCCGGAGCTGTCTAGCGGCCTGTACGCAGTGTGGTGGCCATGATATGCGCAATCGCAACTATGTGTTGGAGACCGACCCGTTTGTCAGTCGTCAGACGATCCCGCTAATGTGCCTGCATTGTGTAAATCCGGCTTGTGCCAGAAGTTGTCCTGCTCAGGCGATTCAGATAGCCGATAATGGAGCGGTTTTATCAGCTCTAGTAGAAAAATGCATAGGCTGTCAAAACTGTACGATTGCTTGTCCGTATGGTATCCCCAAATTTGATGAAGAACAGAACCTGATGTACAAATGCGATCTTTGCTACGATCGATCAAAGGACGGGATTCCTCCTATGTGTGCTTCTGTTTGTCCTACCAATACATTGCAATGGCTAACAGAAGAAGAGCTGGCCCAGAAGGAGTCTCAGGTAAAGCTGGCCAACGGTAAATGGACAGCCAGCATGCTTGGGGCCTTAGAAGGGGAAACGAATGTCAAGATCAGTCTGCCTGGCATCTTACAAGGAAAACAGAAGCTATTCTAAGGGAGGGTGTCAAACGATATGGAAAATAAACGAAAAATGATAGTTCCGAAGCAGGATGATAACTATACACATAATATTCATCGAGATAATGAACGCAAGCTGGATCGGCGCGGATTCATGAAAACGATGGCAGGCGCTGTAGGAGTATTTGCCGTAGCTTCATTGCCCTGGGGAACATTGGCTGCCCGTGAGCTACTGGGGCTTGCACCTAAGCAGGAAGATAACCTGCTAAAAATAGCGGATATAGCTCAAATCGGGATCGGGGAAGCAGTCAATTTTGCTTATCCGAGCAAGCATGATCCAGCATTGCTAGTACGTATAGGGAAGGACGAATATAGAGCTTATCAGAATTCCTGCCCTCATTTGAAATGCCCTGTGTTTTGGAATAAGGAGCAACAAGAGTTATTATGTCCGTGCCATCATGGTAAATTTAGCATTATGACAGGAGATCCGATCGCTGGCCCACCTAAACGTGCTTTACCGGAAATTAAGCTCAAAATCGAAGGTGGAGCCATTTATGCGACAGGAGTGAAGCCATATGAAATCTAGCCACTGGAGAGTTGTTTGCATGAGCTTGCTTTTGTTGGCGAGTATCACGTTTGTGCAATTGTGCGTCGATATGTTTTATGCCCAGCGTTTTATGGCGGTGTTGTTATACAGCGGTCTGGCTATCATTTGTGTACCGGTGGCTTTCTTTATCTATGCACTTGATAAACGCCGATAGGAAGGACGATTAGAAAGGAGGAGTGACGATGAACGCAGAAAAGCAGGCTGTTTTTTTATTGCAAAAAATACTGCCTGATTTTGTGAATTGCACTATGGAGATTCAGATCATTGATGTTGCCGAGGATGCAGAAAAAGAGGTGGCACCTCCGATTCATCGTCATTTGGCTAAATGGGAATTGATTGAGAATGATACCATTGTTCGTTTATATTTTAATTCCTGTCAGTTTATCGCAATTCCTGCGGTTGGAGTTGGGATCAGCGTAAAACAGTTGGCAGTACAGAGGAAACAGAGTAACCAAGAAAAGCCGGAATGCTGTAAGGATCGAGAGATTGATCAGAGGAATAATGAACAACATACCATGCTTCAGATAAATGATAATGAGCGTGAATTAATCTATCAAATTATGTTTCACAGGCCTACTATCAAAGATACTTATAGCTTTTAGATAAAGGGTAAAATTTATCCCGTTCCTCTAAAAATGATGTAATGCTCATATTTAGAGGAACGGGATTTTTGTGTAGATTGAAAAAGGGAATTTCTACTCCTGTTGCAGCTCATACGTCTCAGAAGAAACTGACGAGATAAATGGACTAGTGTCCTGGAGGCAGTAGAGGTGCAGTTCGTGCATTGCCCGGGTACATGCTGTATACAGTAGCTTTCGATCGCTTTCTTTTCCATATTGATCTGCCGAGGCGTTGTAGATAAGGACGGCATCAAACTCAACACCTTTTGAAAGAGCGGCAGGAACGACAAGCACGCCCGGCTCAAAGCTAGCTGTGTCTTGCTCCACTAGCCGTACGGATAGCTTTGCTCGCAGAAGCTCATATGCTTCCTTGCTTTCTTTCATTGTTTTACAGATGACGGCAATGGTGCGGTTCCCTGTCCGCTGTAATTCTTGAAGGCGTTTTGTGATACCACAGGCAAGCGTGGTAATGTTTTCCACTATTGTCAGGGTAGGTTTTCTGCCGTCCCGATTGAAAGGAATTATATCTCGGCCACCTTCAACAAGTTCACGTGTAAACAAAACGATTTGCCGAGTAGAACGGTAGCTGCGGGTCAGTTGAATGATTTCGCTATTGGCAGTAGAAAATGTGGACGTAAATGCTGTCCATTCGTGAGTGGAAGCTGTATGGGCTAAGATCATTTGATTGTAGTCTCCAAGTAAGGTCATTTTACTGAAGGGAAACATTTTTCTAAAGAAGGCTAGTTGAAAGGGTGAGTAATCTTGTGCTTCATCTAGGAAAACATGTAAAACCCGAGTATTTACACCGAAGCCTTTGAGTAAGCCTTGCAGATAGAGATAAGGAGTAGCGTCTTCATAATAAAGCTCACGATGACTAATCTTTTCTAGAGTCAAGGAACAAATTTTTTCCCAGTGATTGGGAAGAGTAATCGTATTACTTTCTGTATCGAGAGCAGTTGTAAACAACTGTTGGTAGATGGAAGGAAGATCAAGGAACCCAAGTCGTTTGATTCGAGCCCGCAATGGCTTAAAGTGTTTGTTTACAATCATGCGCGCTAGTATTTTTTTCTCTTGCTCATGATCGTCAAAAGAATTTCCTTTTAAGCGATTTTGTTTTGCTAATATGTTATAAGCCTGTTGAAAATCATCCTTATCTAATAGCTCAAGCTCATCCTCGACCCAAGACTTCGTTTGCTCTTTACGCGCCGTTAGTTTTACTTGTGCAAGTAACCAGTCAGCTAGTTGTTTGATTCGCAAGGGGATGGATACAGAAGGATCAAAGGAATAGAATTTTTCTGCAATTTGCTTTTGATTGATTAACACGTCGCCTTGAAATGACAGGTCATGAAACATAAGACCCTGCTTGCCTAATCGGTGGGCGTAGCATTCAATGAGCTGTATAAAATCGGAGGTAGCCTTGAAGCGAATCGCCTCTGCTCTTGCTTGATAATCTGACTCCTTGGAAGCTGTCTGAACATATTCTAATTGAGAAAAGGGGTCTTCTATTGTAAAAGCTTTTCCAATATGCTTGCTCAAATAATCCTGGAAGGTTGTTTGCTGCATATTCTCTTCGCCAAGCTCTGGCAACACGGTAGAGATGTAGCTAGTAAACATCTGATTCGGTGAAAATAAAACGATTTGATCTGCACGTAGACGATCTCGATAGCGGTAGAGTAAGTATGCGATACGTTGGAGAGCAGCGGAGGTTTTTCCGCTCCCAGCGGCTCCTTGTACGACTAATAGCTGACTTTTTTCATTGCGGATGATCTGATTTTGTTCACGTTGAATGGTGGAAACGATGGTCTTCATCTGATTGGTTCCTTGTTTGCCAAGTACCTCTTGCAACAGCTCATCTCCAATAGTGACACCAGTATCAAATAGCCCCTCGATCGTACCGTTCTTAATGATAAACTGTCGCTTTAATTCAAGTGATCCGGCCACGCTGCCGTCTGGTGTGTCATATTGGGCCTCTCCAGGTGGATAATCATAGTAGAGGCTGGCAATAGGGGCACGCCAGTCATAGATTAATAGCTCATCGTCTGTTTGGTTAAGAAGAGATGCAAGACCAATATAGATGCGTTCTGCTTCTTTTTTCTGCAAAGCATAATCAACAAAGTCAATTCGTCCAAAGTAAGGAGATTCGCGTAAGCGTGTTAAGGTACGCAATTGATTTTGGGTATGCACATGCGTTCGTTCACGTTCGGATAATATTTCTGCTTGCTGCTTGACGGTAGCATAGGTTTCGACGGCCTCATGAGGATCATCTAAATTCACGGTCACATCGTCCCAAAAGGTTTTTCGCATCTCAACCACATCAGATTGAAGAACATGTACATCAGCCTCGTATCGCTTTATCCGGCGATCAATTTCATGAATGACTTGATTAACACGTATTTGCTCTTGTTTCCAATTTGGATCTGTCATAACGAGATAAGTCAACTCCTTTTATTGAATTAAATGTGCAGAAGAGAATTGACAATTGACTGTTTGCATGATAAAATCTAAGTATATAATTATGATATTTTAAAATAAACTGCAGAAGTACCTTTCATTCTATCATCATGAATGGATTTTTTCAATGTATTTACAAGGTCTTACATATAATTTCTAGATCAGTTCTCGTTAACGATACCTCCCAACTGCCTTTAAGGTAGATGGGAGGTTTTTTAATCGGCAAAAAGAAGAGCCTGCAAACGAATAGCGCAGGCTCTTCTTTTATTGTGCACAAATTTTAACGAGCGTCTGTTGTAACCGAATTGAAATCGTTTTTCAATCATGTTGTGTACTACTGAGGTTCTTTCATAAGTTTTTTTAGAAGATACTTCAGGTTCCCGTAATTGGTGAACCATTTATTTTATAATTTGTGGGAACAGAGGCCTTCCCTGAACCAGCGCCGCCAATTGTATAGGATTTTCCGGGTGCGATTTCCGTTGCCCAGCTAGGAGGCTTCACTGTGTAGTTGTTTTGACCTGGTGTGAGAGTGGCATCCCAAACAGAAGTGAGCTGACCTGTATAATCAAATTGCAAGGTCCAATTTGTAATAGGTGTTTTCCCTGTGTTGGTTATTACCAGATTAAAATTGTACCCATTATCCCACTGTGAGGTTATCTGAAAATCCACCTTAGCTTGAACTTTGCTTGGGTCAGGATCGGTAGGGCCTTTAGGCTCCTGTTTGTATTCGATAGTGACAGGATGTGTTTGCCCTTTGGCAACGTGAACGGTAGCTGGTTTAACGATTGGAGAGTATTTGTAGGTGGTATCCTCAAATGGTTTTGCCGTGATCGCGTAAGTACCTGTTGGCACCTGCTCCACTAGCTTTTTCTGCCCAAAAGCAACGTTATAGGTAGCGCCATTAAAGGTAATTTCAGGTGTGAAGGAGAAGGACTGCTTGGCAACCTCTAAGGAAACAGCTCCATATTCTGTAGGAGTGGCGCCAGATTTGAAGCCATTTGCGATTACACTGATTAATTCTTCTTTTGGATCCCCTGTCACTTCCCAGACAATGATTCCGCCATATCCATTTTGGTTAACAAAATTTACTTTTTCTTGTAGGGAAGTTGGATCCTCATAAGTAAACATTTGTTGTTTACTTTCGCTGTAAAGATAAGGAGCTTTGGCAACAGGATCGTAATACTTTTTGAAGGCAGGATCTTTTTCTAGCACCTCTTTGATATGGTAGTAAGGATTGTTCCCCGCGTTTCGGCCGCCATCCCAAATTCCCTTTACACTTTCAGGAACAGTGGAAGCAAACAAACCAGGAAGTTCAGGAATCGGACCATCATTTTTAACTTGTCCCCATCCACGCGAGTAGAAAGGAGACCCGACAATTAGCTTGTCCTTTGAGATGCCAAATTTTTCGAAGTTTTTCACAGCTTGAGCCGTATTGTAATTTACTTTGATGAATTCTTCATAGGGTTCTTTCGGATTTGGGAAAAGAGGGGAGTGATGACCTGTTTTATTTTCCCACGCACCGTGGATGTCATAGGTCATGACATTGATGAAATCGAGGTATTGGGCGTATTTATCAGGCTCGGTCTTGGCGATTTTGTCCAATCCGCAACCTACTGCTGCTGTCAGCTCATAGTATTTTCCATCTTCTTGACCAGCTTTAGTAAGCGCTTCCCTAAGATCTTTTAAGAGGAGAGTAAATGTTTCTTTTTCGGTATCATCTGCTTTTGGTGTACCAAGATCATTAGGATTGTCTACTTTATCAGGGTCCCGTTTAAAGCCGGGGTATTCCCAGTCGATATCTGCTCCATCGAATTGCCATTGACGAATAAAATCGACCACACTTTTGGAAAATTTGGCTCTTGCCTCAGGCGTTTTGGCAACGTCATGGAATCCGGCAGACCTAGACCAGCCGCCGATGGAAATCATCGTTTTGACATGTGGATATTGCTTCTTATGCTTGCGAATAGAACCTAGAGTACCTGCATCGGGAGAACCCCATGTTGCTCCATCCATTAAGGCTTCTGTCGCTGCATATTTGTCAAAATAATCGATGGTTCCCGTTGTCATGTTAATGTCTGCGAATGCATAGTTGAGATGGGTAATTTTACTCCAGGGAATTTTTGCAGGCGTATAATTGTTGTGGCCTGCATAAATCCCCCATTCTGGATAATACGCTACAATCCGTTTGTTATAGGGTGAAGCAGCCGTCTTTGAATCTGAGGTTGAGGAGTTGCTCCTGTTCTCGGCAAAGGATGTGTTGGGTACAAGCATTGCTACCAAAACGAGAAGCGTAGATAGCCATGAGAAAAATCTTTTCATTTTTCAGCCTCCTTGTTAATATTTATATCAACTATATTTTTATTATTTCCTGTTTGTGGTTTTTTTTCAATACTTTTTTTAATTTGAAATTGTAAAAAATATTTTGTTAATGAATAATTGTTTTTTTGTAACGTTTTATTACTATTCATTAATTTTTTATAAAAACATCAAGTTCAAATCGTTTATCGTTTCGTCTGTGAAGTATCGAATTTTGCACCATCTGATAGGGAAAGGAATCGAACTTTAAGAAAAGAGGAGACGGACATATAATGAAATCAACCAGTGATGGATGCGCTTACAACATTGATGAGACGGGAAGGAGAGGAAGGCATGCTTTCTTCGCGATCGCGTGAAATTATTAAAACGTTGGTGCTAGCACCAGAACCACTCCGAATAAAAGAAGTAGCACAAGTCTTTCAAGTTAGTGAACGAACCGTCAAATATGATTTAGAGCATATCCGCGCTTGGCTGAAAGAACGAAATATTCCCTTGCTATCTCAACCCAATAAGGGAATCTGGCTGGAATGTGAGGGGCAGATCAAAAATCAGATAATAGACTGGTTACAAAATCACCGGGCAAATGAAATTTTTTTACATCAAAACGAAAGAGCGCGCTATATCGCTCTGGAGCTGCTATGTGAAGTCCGATATCTGCGAATCAAGGATTTCACTGAGAGCTTATTTGTAAGTCGCAATACAATCATATCAGACCTTGAAAAGGTAGAGTGCTTCTGCAGCTATTGGCAATTGCATCTTGAGCGAAAGCTGCGTGTTGGCTTACGAATTGTTGGTACTGAGCTTCAGCGTAGGCTAGCACTAGAGCAATTAATGCTGGATTTACTAGACGGTGCTCAAATGTTTCAGCTAGTACAGAGCATTTCACAAGAACAGGATAGTCTGGCTCTCATCATGCCAATTTTTCAGAGATTGAAAATAAGAAAAGAGGAAGCATACCGTTTAAAAGAAGCATTAAACCGGGTCATTCTTCATATAGGGAAAGAACTACGAATTCATCTGTCAGACCGAGTTCTTATAAGCCTATTGATACGGATGGGGATAGTCGTCCAACGCCTGCGTAGCGGATATAGCAACCAGCTAGATACGCTGGAGATTTCAGCTATCCATCAGTTTTCTATTTTTGCCTATTTCCAAAATGAACTTCAAGTCTTGTCTGAACAACTGTCGCTTCCGATCACTGAGAAGGAAATAGCCTTTATTTGTATGCCGACCATCGGGATGATCGTGGACCCCCATGCCTATGAGTATACGGTCGATTCCCACGAGCAAGCAGAGATTTATGCACTGACCGATGAACTTATTCAAGCGGTAACCGATAAATGCGGGATTCGATTTCGAGAAGATCCAGGCCTAATGGAGCATTTATTTGCGCATCTGTCAGATCGAATTGTGAAATACAGAAATGGTGTTTTGGACCCGAATCCACTGACTGATGATATCATCCGGACATATCCTTCCTTGTTTACAGCATTGAAGCAAATTTGCCTAGAAAAGTTTGCAAAGTATCAAATTCTGCTTTCTAATTCTGATATCGCCTACATTGTCCTTCATTTTCAGGCTGCTCAAGAAAGATTGGCAGGTCATAGGCGAGTGCGGACATTAATTGTGTGTGGAACGGGACGAGGAGCCGCAAGATTTCTACAGACCCATTTAGAAAAAGAAATCAAAACATTACAAGTGGTAGGCCTTTGCTCTAGCTTGGAGGTTGACAGCTTTCTACAAAGCCGCTCTGTTGACCTTATCGTTAGCGTAATCCCTCTACAGGCGAAAGTACCTGTTGTGCAAATAAATGCCCTGCCCACGAAACAGGATCGAGAAAAGCTACAAGCTGTTTTAAACGCTGTAAAAGCAAAGCAACTAGAGGGAGCCGCCCAAGCAGGAGAATGGCAAGCAATAGTAGAGAAGTCACATACAGCTAAGCAGCTATCAAGTGCAATAGATATATCCTGTAATGATTCATTTTCAAGCAGAGAGCGAACAAATTCTAGTCTACCTGTGAAGCATCTTTCATCTGTCATGGCTCAGGAAATGGAACATATGACACAGGACATTATCCTGCAAGGCTTTGAGATTGGAATGAAATTAACGAGTCGATTTGCTCATCTTTTGCCTGAAAAGAGGCAGCAAGGCTTGCTTCTGCACATTCTGCTAATGGTGAATCGCCTGTCGCATGGCAGCTCTTATCTAAACTATGAGACAAGCGGATTACAAGAATCCCGTCACATGAAGGCCTATCGGAAGGAGTTAACTCAATTTTTTGAGCAGGAGCATCTTACAGTACCGACCAGCGAGCTTACCGCCATCATGCGATATTTCTCTGAAGAGAGGGGCTAAAGAAAATGGACTACGATGTACTTGTTTGCAATGGTCTTGTGATAGATCCAGCTAACAGCCGAAACGGTCGCTTTCATATTGGGATTCGAGGGGGAAAAATTCAAAGGGTTTGGGAAGCAGATAATCATATGCCTCTTCCAGCCTCTAAAATCGTGATTGATGCGAAAGAATTGATTGTGACGCCTGGATTAATAGACTTGCATGTGCATATATTCACAGATTATACGCCGCTGGGTATTCACACTGATCGGATTGGCGTGCAGCAGGGTGTAACAACAGTGGTGGATGCTGGGAGTGCAGGCGTGGAAACCTATCCGGTCTTTCTGGAAAAAGCTGTTGCGAGCAGTGAGACGGAAGTACTTGCTTGGATCAATATTTCACGATTAGGGCTTTGTGGTGGACTTTCAGAGTTAGCTGATTTATCCCTATTGGCACCAGCAGAAACAGCTCATCTAATAAAAAGCGATTCGCGTATCTGTGGTATTAAAGCAAGAATGAGCGCTTCTGTAGTAAAAGAAAACGGAAATAAGCCCCTGTATATAGCTAAACAGGTGGCAAGAGAACTAGGGGTGCCAGTAATGGTTCACATAGGAAATGCGCCCCCGGCTCTACAGGAAGTATTGGAATTACTAGAAGCTGGGGATGTTGTTACACATGCGTTTCACGGGAAAAAAGGCGGTATTTTTACAGAGGAGGGTAGCTTGCTTCCAGAAGCAGAACGGGCATTGAAGCGTGGTGTAATCTTTGATGTCGGTCATGGTACCTCCAGCTTTAGCTTTGCCACGATGAGACGTGCGCTGAAATGTGGGATTAAGCCATACACCATTAGTACAGACATTTATCGTCATAACATAGATGGCCCTGTACACAGCTTAGCAATGACAATGAACAAATTACTAGCGTTAGGTGTTTCTCTCGATGAAGTGGTAGAGATGACCACATGTAATCCAGCTAGGATTTTACGAAAAGAGCATGAAATCGGCACCTTAGAAGAAGGGACGCGAGCTGATATTAGCCTGTTAAGAATGATAAAAGGGCCTTTGGAACTAACTGATTCCAAGCAGGCTACCCTCACCGCACCAAGTTATTTGCAGCCAGAGCTCACTATTAAATCAGGAAAGGTATTGAAATGCGTATGATGATAAGCATCGTGGAGGAAGTAGCTAAATTATCCCCCATGCAAGATACAGAAGCGTCCGAGCTAATCAAGCTGCTTGAGGACATACAAGAGTTGACGAGTCAGATTCCGTTGATGATTAACAAGGAACGCTGGATTGCGATGGGAGTTCACCTGCTGGCCTTTATAAGACGAGTGCAAGATAAGGAGAGACTAGCTGCAATGGATTTATCTTTCATGGAAGAAGGAGATGGAAGGTTACAGCAAATCTCCCAAAAGGTTTTGGATGCTTATGGTGTGCAAAATGGTTTTTCGATCGAACCAATTGAAGTCTTTCTGCTGCAAGTTCATTTAGAAACAGCAAAGGCTATATTAGAAGAAATGAATTAGGAGGGAATTGTAATGGATGAAATTAAGGTGGTTATTGGAGATCGTTTGGGGAAAGGACAAAATATTGCGAAAGGGATTAAAGCGGCTGGAGGACTGCCTATCCTTATTCCCGGAGTCGGAGCAGATATGAAGGTCGGTGATTACATGCATAAGGAGAATGCCGATTTTGGGCTATCTTTTTGTGGAAGCGGTGGAGCCGGCGCTGTTACAGCTAAAACGAAATATGGTTATGAGATTGAATTTGGATTACGTTCCATAGATGCGGGCATTACGGCCTTGCGCGAAGGGAAAAAGGTGATTGGCTTTGGATTTATGGATACGGAGGAATTGGGGAGACGAATGACAGAAGAGTTTAAAAAAATGAAAGGATAGGAGGAGAGAGGAAATGTATAAAGAGCTTGATTACACGTTGACGTTAAGCGGGAGCGGCGATTCCAAAGAAGCTGCCTTTCAAATTGTGTTTAGTCAAATTAAAAGCAAGATGGCTCGCGAAATTCCCGATCTGATTTTACGGATTGAACCGATGGATGTTGAGGTGTTGAAGGCAACGCAATTTTCCTATAAAGAGCGCTTTCTAGGGATTCTGTTTCCGCGTACTAGAACGAAATACACGATTGAAGTGCGCATTTTGGTCCGTTTGCGTGTAATTGAGCTTTCCAAAATACCGTTTACGGAAGAAATACAATCGATTTCCAGCAGGCAGATCAAACTAGCGAAGAATCCTAACACGTAGGCACAGAAAAGAGGGAGTAGCGGATGGGTATCACCTTGGTCATTATTGTGAAATCAATTATTATTGGTGCACTCGTTGGGTTTGGGGTTGGAGCAGGTGCAGCTCGTATGTTTCACGCTCCCAATGTGCAAGGGATGGGTGCTTTTCGTACCTTTGGTGAATTAAATGCATGTGAAGGAGATCCAATATCTCACTTTTCATTCGGTTTGGGATTTTTGTTTAATGCATGGGCGTCTGTTGTAGGTGCAGGTGCGTTGACTCAGGACGTTGATCATCGCATTATTCCAAACTGGGCAGCAGCTGGTCTGTTATGGAAAAATCGGAATGTTTCTGAAACTTTACATAATCCGAAAAAAATGGCATTTGTAGGTGCCCTTGTAGGGGTTGCTGTGGTGACTTTATTGAATTCTACCGCTTCCTCCATACCATCCTCCATGCAGTTAGTAGCAACCAAAGTATTGGTCCCGGCTGCAAACTGGCTGATTAACCCAATCATGCCCATCGTTTTCTGGATGGCTGCGATGGATGCTGGTAAACGTACTGGTTTATGGGGGACGGTACTAGGTGGATTGGCTCACTTAATCATGGGGAATGCTGTACCTGGTATTGTTCTTGGTATTCTCATCGGTAAAGGTGTGGACGATAGCGGCTGGAACCGTATTACGAAAACCTTGGTGTTTGCGGTAGTGCTTTTATACGCATTAAGTGGTTTCTTCCGTGGTTTCGATGTAGCGTTTCTGCATAGTATTCAGGTGGATATTCCTCAATGGCTCGTTGATTTGCACAAATTATTTGGATCAGAGGTGAAATGATATGGACCAATCGTTAGAAAAACAAGGCTTTTGGATGTCTGAATGGGCTTTTCCTATCTTTGTTGCTTGCTTATGCTCGGGGATATTTGCTGGTACACATATGTACTATGTGCACCATGTAGGGGCATTTAATGATATTGCTATTGTAGCGATGTTAGAGGCAGGGATCAAAGGCGGAAGCTATGGTGCAGCAGCAGCATTTGGCGCTAGCTTCTTGTTTGCCCGTGTCTTAGAAGGCCCCCTAGTCGGGATTTTGGATATCGGCGGTGCTCTTCAAACGGGAATTGGGATTGGGGTACCTGCCCTGTTATTAGGAGCTGGGATTGTGGCTCCCATAGAATCGTTTCCGCTCGCATTGCTAGTAGGTGCTGGTCTAGGTTTATTGATTGGGAGCATTATTATTTTCATTCGGCGCTATACTGTAGCTGGTTCCACCTCAACCTTTGGGGCAGATGTCATGATGGGAGCGGGAAATGCTGCTGGTCGCTATTTGGGCCCCTTAATTGTTATCACAGCGATTATGGCTTCGATACCAGTGGGCATTGGTGCGACAATTGGTGCGGCCCTGTTCTATGCGTTTAAAAAGCCCATTGCAGGGGGCGCAATCATTGGAGCTATGATTATGGGGGGAATTTTTCCGATTCCAGCCTAAAAAAGGTGCTTTTTGAAATTTGTTCTGCGTGTACTTAGATTACTGTATCTTTTTACACATACGCTAGAAACAGAAAGGCTGAGGAAATCATGTCAATCTATCAACAGCTAGGTCTTCACGCTGTCATTAATGCTAGTGGAAAGATGACGGCGCTGGGTGCAAGTGCTGTTCACATCGAAGTGGCTCGCGCTATCTCAGAAGGTTCGATGGATTATGTGGATATGCAGGAGCTGTTAAGCTGGGTTGGGAAACGTATCGCAAAAGCAACCGGTGCAGAAGGAGGCTGTCCAACACTTGGAGCCTCGGCAGGCATAGCAATTGCTACTGCCGCCGTTATTGCAGGAAGCAACCTTTCGAAACTGGAGAAAATTCCATTTTTACAAGGTGTTCCGAATGAAGTGATTATACAGAAGGGGCATTCTGTACATTTTGGTGGAGCTGTCCCACAGATGATGGCTTTGGGAGGAGCCCGCGTAATTGAGGTAGGTCATGCCAATTTTGCAGAAGCTGAGCATATAGAGGGGGCGATTAGTGAGAAAACGGCTGCGCTCTTTTATATCAAATCCCACCATGCCGTACAGAAGGGGATGCAATCTCTTCAGACCATGCTAGAGATCGGGCATCGTCATCAGCTCCCGGTAGTTGTGGATGCAGCCGCCGAAGAAGATTTGGGCAAGTATGTTCAGATGGGAGTGGACTTGGTCATTTATAGCGGTGGTAAAGCTATCGAGGGACCAACCTCGGGTTTTATTTGTGGCAAACAGCACCTAATAGAAGCGTGCCATGCTCAATACAAGGGTATAGGTCGTGCCATGAAGGTAGGTAAGGAAGCGTTGATTGGTTTAGTAGTGGCACTGGAGCGCTACGCCAATAAGCGTGATACGGGTGAGGAGCAAAAGGCGCGCATGCAATCATTTTTGGAACAAATAAAGGATTTACCGGGAATCACAGGACGCATTGTTCAGGATGAAGCTGGCCGCGAAATTTACCGGGCACAACTAACGGTTGATCCAGCCATAGCTGGTATGACGGCTATAGAGCTGGCGCAAAAATTGAAGGAAGGGAATCCCTCTATTTATACAAGGGATCATTATGCCAATGTAGGAATCATCTATATTGACCCAAGACCCTTGCTTTTCCAACAAGAAAATCTGATTGCTCAGCGTTTACGTGAGATATTAGCAAGGTAAGAGGAGGAGAATGATGAGTAGCCATGTAAAAGTACGCGTCAATTTATTAGCCAGAGACCCTGAGAATGCAAAGGATATCATGGAAATATTGAATGGACAGGTATTCATTGGTCTTATGGTCAAGTCATTTTCAAATATAAAATTGGCAGTTGAAAAGGTGAGGGAGTATCAAAAAGCAGGGATCCCAGTATCAGTAGGCTTAGGGGCGGCTGACCCCACTCAGTGGAAAAAAGTAGCTGAGGTAGCTAAGCAAACGATCCCACCACACGTGAATCAAGTATTTCCAGCAGCCGGCTACACGATTGGACTATTGGAGGCTGAAGGTGGGGCAAATACTATTGTTAATGCGGTAATTACCCCAAGCGGAACCGTAGGGAGGGTGTATGTAACCACAGGGCCTGAGAGTCAGAGGTATAAGGAAGCCATCTCGTGTGAAGCGGCGGCGGCATTAATCGCGGACATGGGCATTCCCTCTGTCAAATTTTATCCACTGAATAACCGAGTAGATGAACTGGCTGCAATGGTAGTGGCTGCTGTAGAAGCAGGTATTACGATTTTTGAGCCCACAGGGGGAATTACGATTGAAAATATGGCAGAAACGGTGCGCGTTTGTATCGAAAATGGTGCTAGAGAAGTGATTCCACATATTTATACGTCTATCGTGGATAAAGAGACTGGTTTGACAAGAATAGAAGATGTGCTAGCTTTAAAAGCTGCATTGGCTGAGTGGTTATAGATTATATTTGATTTCGGAGTGAAATTTTTTCCGTATGATCCTTTTGATTAGGCTTCGTTGGTCGTATAAAACAATGTAATGATAGACTGATTGGATATATCCCATTCAGTCTGTCTCTTTTTGCTCCTGTAAGCTAGGCAGCATACCTGCTATAAGGACAGCGTTTTTAACTGTATGTAGAGGGTGGATACAATCAAGCGTATCACTATTTTGATAGCTGATGATAAAAGCGGAGATTGCAGAGTTGATTGCGTTACATGTAAAAAAAGAGGGATACCATTACATTAAGGTGTCTGATGGATAAGAAGCAATTCAGGCGGTTCAGGACCATTCTATTGATCTGGCTATTCCTAATAACGGAATGTTACGTGTCATAGCTGAGAGCAAATGTGAAAAACAGGAAATAAACGATGTAAATCACTAGCACATGAATATGATATCTAGTACAAATTTTTTGAATAAACGGGGCGATGAATGCATTCGCTAATTGAAATAATACATATAACAGAGCTAATTCGATAAGCAAGAGAACATAAATGCTATCGAACGAGTTTTGTAGTAATTGGTCAATATAAACGACTATACCCAGAGCAATGAAATAGGAACACAACGAATATTTATCTACTTTAATAAACCTTCCTCCTTTTATAGGGGCACTCACGAATAAATCCTGCACGTAAGGCTTGTATTTATTCAGACCAGCCTCACTCACCTGTTTGGTCATTTGTGCCAGCCTTTACGGCCTTGTTAACAATCGATTCAAAGGTGATGATTTTCGTCGTGTTGGTTGGATATACTTGAAATTGATAATCAGCGGAAATGCTAATCTGCTGAAATCCAATTTTTTCAAGAATCATTCTAAATTCCTCTACGCCATACCAACGTAAGGGAAAACGTTCTAGCTCAGTTTCTACTAGCCTGCCATTACGCCATTTTTCATATCTGCCGTAGGAAATACTATATTGATTAATATAATCTACCTCAACCAAAGTATCTTGATATGTGATCACATCAGCGTTATCGCATGTCCATGTTCTTGTTGAGGTTGTTCCAAAGCTGAACTCTGTTTGTAAAAATAAATCAACGATTAATTTTCCGCCGTTTTCCAGACTGTGATAAAAATTTTGTAAGGCTTTGATGGATGCTTCTCTCTCATGTATCAGTAAAAATGTCCCAGAAGGTATGATAATGGCCTGATACAGGGTAGGTGAAATATAGGTTTCCATCGTTGCTTATAAAATTCTACATCACCAAATGAATGACCAATTGGTTTATCCAAATCATATACTTCTGAAGATAAACGGTTATAAAAGCCAAGCATACTAATACCTCCTTTTCTTATCAGAAAATTATAACACTTTATTGGCTAAATGAAAAAATCCGCTTGCCACATGGATTTTCATGTACAAACGGACTTTTGATTTTTAAGAGGATAGCTAGTAATGAATATTTAGCTTTCTTTGGTAAACGTAAAGTTACGTGCTATATATAAAATCGGTGTAGAAGCAGCCGATACCACGAATTTAATCAAATAGGTTGTGAGTATAATGTCAAACCAAATATCCATAGGTAGCTCTCCTAAAAAAGCAATGGTGCAGAAGAGTACGGTATCAACTAATTGGCTAATTAAAGTGCTTCCGTTATTTCGAATCCATAATTGATTTCGTTTCGGAAATACCTTCTTTAAGAAAGTATAAATACGGACGTCTAAAAACTGACTAATAAAATATGACGTTAAACTAGCAATTACCAGTCGAGGCATAATACCAAAAATCATGGCTAAGGCGTCTTGCTTCGCCAGCTCATCTGGATGAGGTACAAATGTAAGGGACATCTGCATGATAATGGTTGTGGCAATTAGCGTAAAGAAGCCAAACCAGACAGCTTTTTTCGCTTGCTCTTGCCCATATTTTTCATTGAGCAGGTCACTGCACAGATAGATGGTTGCATACATCGTATTTCCAAGCGTCATGGCAAAACCAAACAGCTCAACGATTTTCACTACTTGAATGTTGGCCAGCACGGTAGCAAATCCAATCCAAGCATACAAGCCTACTTTGCCAAAAAAACGATAGCATAATAAGAATAAGACAAAATTGACCAGCACAAAGCCGATCCCAAACCATAAATTAAACATGTATCCTCCTAGTTTTGATAACGCGGGAGATCTCGAACCGCGAAGAGTGTATGAAGTTGTTACAAGGACTCATTGTAACAAGCTTCACCCTGTGGTTCAATGCTTTTTTTCACATCAATAGTTATTCTTTGATGGAGGGGCATCATTTAACCAGCAATCAAAAAATTTTTTAGAAAAAACAAAAACTAAGCAAAAAAGATTCTCTTTCTCTCAATGCAAAGAAGAGCAGCAAATAGCTGCCCCATATGGAATATGCAATAGGTCTCATGAGCATAAGCAAAAAATGTGGAGCGCCATATCTTAATTTCTTCTGCTGTTGGCGTATATATGAATTGCATGGACTGCTCCAAAATGCTGGTCATCAATCCATCCGTATATTTTGTAACCAGATGGAGGGCTGCATGCCTTCTGCTCGATAATAAAAGGAATCTACTTTATAAAAGAAGAAAAATGCGCAACACTGTAATTTGCCAACGGGTCATCCTCATAAAATAAAACACTCCCCCAGTTATGCTCGTTGCTTTTTCCTTGCTCGGTATTCTCCAGAAAATTCATCTTTATGGATACGAAGATCAATGTCAGAGTACAGATCGGTATTTTGGTTGTCAATTGACCCTCCATAAAACACGGACAAAATATTCGAATTCTTCAACAAATCCTGTTCTATTTTTTTCATAATAGTTTGTCGGTGCATGGGAAAGCAGTAAGTCTCGTTAATTATGTTTTGTTTCAAATCCTACACATAATAAAATCAATCCTTTGCTTTTGTAATTCTATTTATAGTTCTGTTTATATGGATATCCTTTTCTTTTTTATCTAAAAATTATCTATTTGATAGATATAACTCAATCAAGGACGCTTACCGACAGCTTCTTTACAAAACAACCAATGTCGGTCCATAACGTGTTCAAGCTGAACCTCAATCCCAAAAAAACGGGATAAAAGCTCTGGAACAAGCATGTCTTGTGTCTGACCAGAATCAAAAATGCTCCCATCCTTGAGTAAGAGCGTATGCGAAAAACAAGGCAAAATTTCTTCTATATGATGGGTAACATAGATAATGGTGGGAGAATTAGTCTGCTTTGCCACTGTTTCAACGTACTGTAACAATTGTTCACGAGCTATAAAATCAAGACCCGTTGTAGGCTCATCTAAAATCAACAAACGCGGGGATGCCATTAGGGCACGGGCTAATAAAATACGCTGACGTTCGCCTTGTGACAAAACCTGATAGGGACGATGCTCTAAATGAGCACAACCAAATTGTTCTAATAGAGCTTTTGCCTGCTCTATCTCTTCTTGAATCTTTGGCTCGTATAGGCTTAAAGAAGCGTGTTTACCAGATAATACAATATCTAGCGCGGTATCGCTGCCTCGAAGCTGTTGTTGCAGAGAACTGCTGACAAGGCCGATTTCTTTGCGTAACTGTCGCAAGTCATAGGTACCGAACTTTTTCCCAAGAACCTCAATTTCTCCAGAAGTAGGCCAAATATAGCCGTTTAGAAGCTGCAGGATGGTTGATTTACCTGATCCATTTAGACCGAGTAGACACCAATGCTCTTGAGAGTGAATGTTCCAGCTTATTTCTTTAAGAATCGGTGTATCACCGCGTTTCCAGCTTACCTTGTTTAAAGTAAGAATTGGTTTTAGCATGCACAAGTAGGTTATCTCCTTTTTCGTTTTTTTAATCATTGTACTAATTTTCTGTCATATATATCAATCTAGAATTGAAAGAATAAGAAGGGTATTTCATTAAATTATATTATCTGCAAAGAACAATGATAAAAGAATAAAACGAACAAAAAATGAATATTAGATAAAAATGTTCGGATTATTTCTTGATTATTTAAGAAGCAATGTTATAATCAATAAGGCTTGTAATTTCCTAACATTTTCAAGGGGGCAACATCTATGAATTATGATGTTATCATTGTCGGAGCTGGTCCAGCAGGAATTTTTACGGCATATGAATTGATCCTTAACAAACCTGATTTACAGATCCTGTTGATTGAAAAAGGACATAATATATACTCGCGTCGCTGTCCCATCCTTGAGAAAAAAATCAGTAAATGTCCGCCTCCAGCAGGTCGAAAGGATTTTAGCGGTTGCTTGCCAGCCTGCTCAATTACCAACGGATTTGGTGGAGCAGGAGCTTATTCAGATGGAAAGTTTAACATTACGACAGAATTTGGCGGCTGGATGACCGATTATTTAGCACCTTCCGAAGTGCTTGAATTGATTAAATATGTTGATGCAATTAATTTAAAACACGGAGCAACTCCTACTATAACCGATCCAACCACGGAGGCAGTCCGTGATATAGAGCGAAAAGGGCAAGCAGTTGGACTGAAACTACTGCGTGCAAATGTCCGCCATTTAGGCACGGAACAAAACTTGGAGATTTTGAAGAGTATCTGCGAAGAGCTAGAACCAAAAATAACAATGATTTTTAAGCAGGAAGTGGAAGATATCATTGTTGAGACAACAGAAAACGGTAAAGAAATTCGCGGAATTACCTGTAAAAAGGGTCATGAGTACCGTGCGAACAAAATCGTAATTGCTCCTGGCCGAGACGGTTCACAATGGTTCGGTGAGATTTTGAAAAAACAGGGTCTGCGATTGAGTAATAATCAAGTAGATGTAGGGGTTCGTGTAGAAACGACCAATGTAGTCATGGAAGAAATCAATAAGCATCTATATGAAGGGAAGTTCTTGTTCAAATCTTCTACGGATCAAATTGTGCGAAGCTTTTGTTCCAACCCAAGCGGTCATGTTGTTGTAGAAAATCACAGCGGAGTAATGGCGGCTAACGGGCATGCATACAAGGATGAGAAGCTTGGTTCCCCTAACACGAACTTTGCTCTGCTTGTGTCCCATGTGTTTACAGAACCATTTGATAAGCCAAACGAATACGCTAAAGAGGTGTCAAGGCGGGCGAATGATCTTTCTAACGGCTCCGTGATTGTACAGCGCTTTGGCGACATAAAACGCGGTCGGCGTTCTACAGAAAAACGGCTGAAAGAGGGATTTATTGAGCCAACGTTAAAAGAAGCCGTACCGGGTGATCTCGGCTTAGTATTGCCGTATAATACAATGAAAAGCTTAATTGAAATGGTGGAGGCACTCGATCATGTTACGCCGGGTATTGCAAGTGAACACACGCTGTTTTATGGAGTAGAAGCGAAATTCTATTCAGCACGTCCATATTTGAACCCCCACTTTGAAACAGAAATTATTGGTTTATATGCAGGCGGTGATGGAGCAGGTTTAACGCGAGGGCTTGCGCAAGCAGGAGCATGCGGCGTTCATATTGCTCGGGGAATTTTACGCCAACTGTCTTAAAATATGGAAGAAGACAACTATATTTTGTCACAACAGTATGATTGTCAAGTCCATTTCTTATGCTATAATATTTTCAAATGGGTCACACCTCATTAATGTAAATAATAATAGTTTTAGGCAATGGAAGTTTGGTGCAAATCCAACGCGGTCCCGCCACTGTGATAGACTGTTTTCCAGTCTTAAGTCAGGTCTTTTGCCTAAAAACTACTGAAAGGCTAACCATTTCGAGGCGAAAGTGGTTAGTCCATGTCTAGTGATGTTCCCGCCTCACTAGACTTTTTTAATGGAGAAAGGAGCGAATATGGTAAGAAGAGTTTGTCAAATCGCCTTACTTGTTGCACTTGCGATGGTAAGTGTAGTGGGTTGTTCAAATAATGACGCAGCACAAAACGCAGCAGCAGAAGAAAAGGTTGAAAACAAGATCGTTGTAGAAGTTTCAAGCGATCGGGGCAAAACCAAAATTGCTGAAAAAACAATTCAATTCAAAGGGGATCAAACCTTGTATGAGTTGATGAAAACCAATTTTAAAGTGGAAGACGACAATGGATTTATCACGTCGATTGAGGACGTGAAGCAAAATCCAGCAGAGAAAAAGTATTGGCTGTACGAAGTGAACGGAGCACCAGCGGTTACAGGAGCCAAGGATCTTACAGTTAAAGATGGCGATGTGATTAAGTGGGATCTACATGCCTCCTAACCACCGCATACAGAAAGCACCCATATCCAGTGTAAGAGGCATAACGCTGCTGGCTATCTTAGCTGCCTTGTCTGTTGCTGGCCGGATTGCACTGTCGTCCATACCTAACGTACAGCCCGTGACAACAATTGTCATTCTTATGACAATTCTAATGGGACTTCGATATGGTATGTTGCTTGCGATAATTGTGATGATTTTGTCAAATATGGTCTTGGGAATCGGGATTTGGATTTTCCCGCAGATCATTGCGTACTGTGTAATTGCCGTGGTAACCGGCATATTTATACGACCGGTGTTCCCAAAGCTTTCCTTGTTCGTGATGGCCTTATACGCCGGATTTACAGGAATGCTTTTCGGGCTTATTAACTCTCTTTGTCAGATACCGCTTTACGGTTCAACTTATTTTCTAATTTATTATTTAGCAGGAATCCCCTACGATGCGATGCATGCAATTGGGAATTTTGTTTTTTATTTCGTACTCGCACCTCTGTTACTTCCTTTGTTTTACAAATTGATAAATCAACATTTTGCTAAGTCTTGACAAACTGAACAGGCACAATGCAGTGCTTGCCGAATCATATCAAACCTTTGATGTAAAAGGTTTTTATACACAAAGACGTGTATAGTGTTTTTAAAAATAACAATCAATACATAGTTGACTATATGCTAAATATAGTAGTACAGTATTGGTAGAAAACAGAATACAGGTTACACAAAGACGTGTTACTTATGTAGATAGCAAAGAGGCTTTTAAAGGGTATGCTCCCTTCTAAAAAGCCTCTTTTTTTATTCCAAATGGAGGTGTCAGCATGGATAAGGTTAGTTTTAAAACAGATATTTACATGGGACAAGGCGCTTTGAATCGTCTGCAGGATCTGAAAGAGAAACGAATTTTTATTGTCACAGACCCTTTTATGGTTCAATCGGGAATGATTCAGCATGTCATTGACCAAATTGACGAAAGTAATAAGCACATGGTTTTTAGTGATATCGTTCCAGATCCGCCAATCGAGGTTGTTGTAAGTGGAATGAAAGCCCTCAGTGAGTTTGAAACTGATACGATTGTTGCACTAGGAGGAGGCTCAGCTATCGATGCGGCGAAAGCAATGAAATATTTTGCAAAACAAGTATCGAACCAAAAAGATCTTCCTTTCATTGCGATTCCGACAACAAGTGGAACAGGATCAGAGGTAACCGCATTTTCTGTTATTAGTGATCAACAAAAAAATATTAAGTATCCTCTAGTGTCGAATGATATGACTCCAGAAGAAGCTATTTTAGACCCCGAGCTAGTAAAAAGTGTCCCTGATTTTATTACAGCCGATACGGGAATGGATGTTTTGACGCATGCCATCGAGGCGTTTGTGTCTACTAAAGCAAATGATATTTCTGATGCACTCGCGGAAAAGGCGATGAAGCTTGTCTTTGAATATTTAGTAAGAGCATACAAGGATGGTAATGATTTAGAGGCACGTGAAAAAATGCACAATGCTTCATGCCTTGCAGGGATGGCCTTTAATGTTACATCACTAGGCCTAAATCACGGAATTGCCCATGTAGCTGGAGCTAAGTTCCACATTCCTCATGGCCGCATGAATTCCTTACTGCTTCCACATGTCATCGAATTCAATGCGAATTGTGGAAGAGGGTATAGTGAGATTGAAAATCAGGCGACAGCTAAGAGATACGCAGCTATTGCTAAAACCTTAGGTCTTCCAGCGAGCAATACGAGAAGCGGAGTGCGTAGCTTAATTAATGCGATCAAGCAATTGCAAAAACAATTGAAAATGCCAACCAATTTGCGGGATTGTGGCATAGAGTATAAGCAGCTTGAAGAAATGAGAAACGCGATCGCAGAAGGCGCGCTCAAGGATGGATGTACAAAAACAAATCCGCGTGTGCCAACGGAAGAAGACGTTATTGGAATTTTGAACAAAATGTTTCAGTAGCGAATATTTTGTCGAAATTAGTCTAATGAAGTATTGACATCGTTTACAAGTTCAAATATAGTGAAATTAACACAACGGCGTGTTAAGAATTTCAGTTGAGAGCGAAGAGGCTCCTTAAAAATTGCCATGCGTATTTTTTAAGGAGCCTTTATGTGTTTTTTACGTTTTTTCAAGCAGATGGGATGAGATTTATGAGCCAAAACAATGAGAAACAACGTGTCATTCAGGAGTATGTACCAGGTAAACAAGTCACACTAGCTCATATCATAGCTAATCCGAATGCAGATATTTATAAAAAGCTGGGATTAGGTAGTGATACGAAGGATGCAATTGGTATTTTGACCATTACCCCAAGTGAAGCCTCGATTATTGCTGCTGACATAGCAACAAAAGCTGCTGGAGTGCTAATCGGCTTTGTAGATCGTTTCAGTGGATCAGTGGTGATTACAGGTGATGTATCCTCTGTGGAATCCGCGTTAAATGAAGTGTTGCTCGGATTACAGGATATTTTAGGATTTTCAGCTACGAAGATAACGAGAACGTAGTTATGAAAAAAATAATTCTAACCGGAAATACAGGATGTGGGAAGACCACTTTATGCCAGCGACTTCACGGACATGTGATCGCCTATAAGAAAACACAAGCCATTGAAACCTTCGATCAAGCCATTGATACACCTGGGGAATGTATAGAAAATAGAGGTTTATACAGAATGTTGCTTGTGACAAGTGTCGATGCGGATGTCATTGGCCTTGTGCAAGATTGCACAAATGAAGATTGTTATTTTCCGCCTTCTTTTGGCTCTGTGTTTGCAAAACCAGTTATTGGTATCATTACAAAAGTGGACATTGCTAAAAATGCGGAGGATGTGAAAAAAGCCCGAGAATATTTACTAGCGGCTGGAGCTTCGACAATTTTCGAGATTTCTTCTACTGAAAACATCGGTATAGAAGAGCTGCAAAGCTATTTAAATGCTGATGAATAAGATTTGGGAAGTATTTATTTTGCTTAGACAATGAGGTGTGGTACCCATGAATGGAAAAATTGTAGTAGTCGATGATGAGCCTATTACAAGAATGGATATTCGTGAGATTTTAAAAGAAGCGAACTACAATGTGGTAGGGGAAGCTTCAGACGGTTTTGAAGCCATTGAGTTATGTAAAAAGCATTTGCCTGATCTGGTGATTATGGACATTCAGATGCCTATCCTAGATGGATTAAAAGCGGGAAAAAGAATCCTTTCAGAGCAATTAGCTGGTGGCGTCGTTTTACTGACAGCCTTTAGTGATAAAGAAAGTGTCGAAAAGGCTTCTAATATTGGTGCTTTGGGTTATCTAGTAAAACCACTTGATGAAAAGTCTTTCATTCCGATGGTGGAAGTAACTATCGCCAAGGGAAAAGAATTTCGCAAACTGGAAAAAAACTATACAAAAGTCTCTCAAAAGCTAGAAGAACGAATTGCAATTGAGAAGGCAAAAGGTATTTTGATGAAAGAAAATGGTTTTTCTGAAGAAGAAGCATATCAGACCATTCGTAAATTGAGTATGGATAAACGATGTCCTATGATTGAAATCGCTACCACAATCGTGATTTCCTATGATTAAAGAGACAATTACGCGATTGTGTAAAAAACATACTCATTTATCTGATGCTGAAATTCAGAAAATCATTGAAGTAGCTCATTCTAACGAGTTATTTGATTTGCAGGAGGGAAGGGACCTTTTTATCGATGTCCTTTCGAAAGCGACAAACGAAGCGATTGTTGTCTATCATCAAACTCATGGGATTGCACAGTCTCTCTATCAATGTCCAGTGGTTGGCGAGGTTGCATTAAGAGAAAATGAGCCTGGTGTACTCCGGACGCTAGAGACTGGAGTTATGTCAGTGGGTCTTGTTGCAAAAACCCAAGAGAATCAATTGGTTCGACAAACGGTATATCCCATTCATTTAGATGGAAAAGTCATCGCTGTGCTTATCTATGAAAAAGATGTAAGCGAAAACGTCAATGCGAACTTTAAAGTAACGAAAAATGATTCCCAATACGAAGATATAGCATCTACCGTAACAGCTATGATCCGTTTTAATGAATCCGTTATCAATCAGCTGGATGACGCTATTTTAATCTTTGATAAAGATGGATTTTTAAAACTCAAGAATAGCAAAGCGGACAAACAATATAAAAATTTGGGGTATTTAGAAGATATACAGGGTTTACATTACGATAATCTCTCTCTAGATCAAACCTTGTTTGTCGAGGTAATGAGAGAATTTGATGAAACCCGTCTGACTCAATTCCAGAAAGATGTACATGTTGCTAAGTATTTCTTTCAGGTAAAAAGATTGTTGATTGATGAGCGTGATTTACGTTTAGTTGTTATTTTGCATGACGTAACGGAAATTAAAGATAAAGAAGCTGAAATTATCTCAAAATCCGTGGCTATTCGTGAGATTCACCATCGTGTTAAAAATAATTTGCAAACCGTAGCTTCCTTACTGCGTATTCAATCTAGACAATGCGAGAGTGAAGAGGCAAAGAAATGTCTAAATGAGAGCGTTAGCAGAGTATTAGCTATCGCTGCCACGCATGAACTGCTCTCCGCACAAATAGAAGCTAACGTAGATTTGCTTGAGGTTATCGAGCTAATCGCAGCAAATATTCAACGTTGCTTCGTTAATTGTAAGAAGATTGATATACGTATTGAAGCTAATCAAAAAATTTGTATAGATAGTAATCGTACAGTTGCTATTGCTCTTATTGTCAATGAGCTGTTGCAGAATTGCTACGAGCATGCCTTCTCTGATTGTGAGGAGGGAATTGTAAGGGTTTCCCTTTGTGTCGAAGGGAAGTATGCTACCCTTGAAGTGGTGGATAATGGAAAAGGTTTCAAAGTTGATAAAAGTTCACAAGAAAGCCTAGGTTTATCTATTGTAACAAGCTATGTTAAGGATAAACTAAAAGGGAGCATGAAAATTGCTTCTAGCGAAAATGGAACATCTGTTACTTTTTCTTTCAAAATTTAATAATGATACTACAAAGACGTAGTATGAAATAAGCAAAGAGGCTTAAGGTTATATATTCTCGTTAGATGGGGATGTATGTAACTTTAAGCCTCTTTTCTTTTTTCTAACTAGCTATAAGGGGGTGACAAAATGAAAGAGGAATTGCTAAGCGTAGGTATCGATATGGGAACATCAACAACCCAAATAGTGTTTTCTAAGCTATATATTCAAAACTTGGCCTCAACGTTTTCTGTTCCACGTATCGTCATCACCAACAAAGAAGTGATATACCGTAGCGATATTTGCTTCACACCATTGCTCTCTGCAAACAGAATTGATGTTCAACAAATTAAACTGTTTGTACAGGAGCAGTATGAAAAAGCTGGCATAAAAAAAGAAGAGATTCAAACTGGCGCCGTGATTATAACCGGCGAGACGGCACGAAAAGAGAATGCGAACGAGGTATTACTTACCTTAAGCGGCTTTGCCGGTGATTTCGTTGTTGCAACAGCTGGTCCTGATCTTGAAAGCCTAATTGCTGCTAAAGGGGCAGGGGCACATACGTATTCGAAGGAGCATTCTACTTCAATTGTTAACATTGACATTGGTGGCGGTACTAGTAATTTAGCGGTATTTAGCCACGGAGAATCACAGGATACGGGTTGTTTAGATATCGGTGGACGATTGATCAAGGTAAATCCCGTGACTCATGAAATCATCTATATCGCACCTAAAATCAATATGTTGATTCAAAAAAGAGGATACGACATACAGCTAGGACAAACCGCTACACCAGAGAAGTTGCAACCAATCATCCAAGAAATGGTTTGGCTACTAGAAGAAAGTGTGGGTCTAAAAGAAAAAAGTGATTTCTATGAAACGATTCTCACTCATAGAGGTTTAAAACTAGACAAACCGATTTCATGCATTTCCTTTTCAGGTGGCGTAGCCGATTATATCTATCAGCATGAAGAGAAGGATGTGTTTCATTACGGAGATATCGGCATCCTGCTGGGAAGAGCGATTGCTGCTTCTCCACTGATGACACAAATGAAAGTTTTTCATTCTGTAGAGACAATTCGCGCAACAGTTGTTGGTGCTGGTTCTCATACGACTGAAATAAGTGGCAGTACGATCACTTATACAGATGAATCGTTTCCGATTAAAAACGTACCGATTCTAAAAGTTTCGACCGCGGACGAATCAGGAGACGAAGAGAAGCTGGCACAGGCCATTCGTGAAAAATTAGAGTGGTTCAAACTAGATAATGATTTACAAAAAGTAGCGATTGCCATTGAAGGGAAAAAGAATCCTAGCTTCCCCGAAATTCAGATATACGCTAAAGGAATACAAAAGGGGATGGCTGAGTTACTAGAAAGAGAGTATCCATTCATAGTGATTGTTCACCATGACATGGCGAAGGTACTAGGACAAACCCTGTATGCACTACTCGACTACAAAAAAGATGTTGTGTGCATCGATAGTATTCAGGTAGACAATGGCGATTACATTGACATTGGGAAACCAATTGCCGATGGAAAGGTATTACCTGTAGTGATCAAAACACTCGTATTCAACTAAGAGATGTACAAATGAGAGGAGGAGCTTTTGTGATCTTAAAGACGAAATTATTTGGTCGGATGTATCAATTTTCATCCATCATCGAAGTTCTAGCAAAAGCGAATGAAGTAAAATCTGGGGATACATTAGCCGGTGTTGCTGCTACTTCTGCTGAAGAACGCGTTGCTGCTAAGGTTGTTCTAGCCCAACTAACATTAGCCGATTTGCGTAACAACCCAGTGGTTCCTTATGAAAAGGATGAAGTAACACGCATCATCCAGGATCAAGTAAACGAAAAAATTTACGCTGAAATTAAAAACTGGACAGTTGAAGAATTGCGCGAGTGGATTCTGGATGAGAACACAAAAGAGTCTGACATCAAACGCATTTCCAGAGGTTTGACTGCTGAGATGATCGCAGCAGTAGCAAAAATCATGTCCAACCTTGACTTAATTTACGGGGCAAAAAAAATCCGCATTACTGCTCATGCGAATACAACAATTGGTCGCGCAGGAACGCTATCTGCCCGTCTACAGCCTAACCATCCTACAGATGATCCAGACGGTATTACAGCATCCTTGATGGAAGGTTTAACCTACGGTATTGGTGATGCGGTACTTGGTTTGAACCCGGTAGATGACTCCACTGAAAGCGTTGCGCGTGTCCTAAAAAGATTTGAAGAGTTTAAGCAAAAATGGGAAATTCCTACCCAAACTTGCGTATTAGCTCACGTAACGACACAAATGGATGCTATTCGTCAGGGTGCTCCTACCGATTTGATTTTCCAATCAATCGCTGGTTCTGAAAAAGGAAACGAAGCATTTGGTTTTAATGCTGCAACAATTGCAGAAGCACAGCACTTAGCTTTGCATGAAGGGACAGCTACTGGTCCAAACGTAATGTATTTTGAAACTGGACAAGGTTCCGAATTGTCTTCTGAAGCTCATCATGGAGTGGACCAAGTAACAATGGAAGCACGTTGCTATGGTTTTGCTAAGAAGTTTAGCCCATTCCTTGTAAATACAGTTGTTGGCTTCATCGGACCTGAATATCTCTACAACTCAAAACAGGTTATTCGCGCAGGTCTTGAGGATCACTTCATGGGTAAATTAACAGGTATTCCAATGGGATGCGATGCTTGTTACACCAACCATATGAAAGCGGACCAAAATGATATTGAAAACCTAGCAGTATTATTGTCGGCTGCTGGATGTAACTTCTTCATGGGTATCCCTCATGGTGACGACGTAATGTTGAACTATCAAACGACTGGATACCACGATACAGCTACATTGCGTGAGCTGTTAGGCTTGACTCCAATTAAAGAATTCGAACAATGGATGGAAAAAATGGGCTTCATTGAAAATGGAAAACTTACGAAAAAAGCCGGAGACGCTTCTGTGTTCTTAAAGTAGAGAAAGGAGGAAACAACAGTGAACGAAAAAGAACTAAAATCCATGATTGAAAGCATTCTATCTCAAATGATGGACAGCCCGAAAGAGGCAGCAGCTACACAGGATGTAGTATCACAGGAAATGGTTACTCAAGCAATTGCAGCAAGTGCTCAACAACATCAAGAGGAATCTATGATCAGTGATGAATGCCTAGACGACATCACAGAGATTGACATTAAAGGGCAGCTTTTAATTCCAGACCCTGAGGATAGAGAAGGGTATCTGAAAATGAAAGAAAGAACTCCTGCTCGTTTAGGGATTTGGAGAGCAGGCCCGCGTTACAAAACATCTACCTCCTTACGTTTCCGTGCGGACCATGCAGCGGCACAGGATGCAGTTTTCTCCTATGTACCTGAAGAATTTGTAAAAGAAATGAATTTGGTATCGATTGAAACGCTTTGCAAAGACAAAGACGAATATATCACTCGACCAGATTTAGGCCGTCAGCTATCTCCAGAAACCATCCAATATGTAAAACAGAACACAACGCAATTTGCGAAGGTTCAATTGGTTGTAGGGGATGGATTAAGCTCTGCTGCCATTGAGGCTAATCTTCGAGACATTTTACCATCCATTACTCAAGGTTTAAAAATGTATGGAATCGAATTGGGCAATATTTTATTTGTAAAACATTGCCGCGTACCGTCCATGGATGTCATCGGTGATATTACCGGAGCAGATGTTGTATGTCTGCTAGTAGGAGAGAGACCTGGTCTAGTTACAGCAGAATCAATGAGTGCTTATGTTGCTTATAAGCCAACAGTTGGTATGCCAGAAGCAAAAAGAACAGTTATCTCTAATATTCACCAAGGTGGTACACCAGCCGTAGAAGCTGGGGCTCATATTGCAGAGCTAATCAAAACCATGATTGAGAAAAAAGCTTCTGGCATTGATTTGAAATTGTAGGAAAGGGAGGAAGTCTGATGAGAAACGAGCCTATCTATGCAAAAGTATTAGGAACCAAGTTGATCTCCAACGTGAGTCCTGATATGGCTGAGAAGCTAGAATTAAAACCGCATCACAAAAGCTTGGGAATCATCACAGTTGATATTGATGATGTGACATATACAGCATTAGACGAAGCAACCAAAGCAGCCGATGTAGATGTTGTTTATGCAAAAAGTATGTATGCAGGATCAGCTAATGCATCAACCAAACTAGCTGGTGAGGTAATTGGAATCATTGCAGGTCCAAGCCCAGCGGAAGTGAAAAGTGGACTTAGCGCTGCTATCAGCTATATCGAAGACTCAGCACATTTCGTAGGTGCTAATGACGATAACTCCATTACGTATTTCGCACATTGTGTTTCCCGTACAGGTAGCTATTTGTCTCAAGTAGCTAATATAAATGAGGGCGAAGCGATTGCCTATTTGATTGCACCTCCTCTCGAAGCAATGTACGCACTTGATGCAGCGCTCAAAGCAGCCGATGTGAGCATTGGAGCTTTCTTTGGACCTCCATCTGAAACCAACTTTGGTGGTGCCTTACTAACGGGTAGTCAATCTGCATGCAGAGCAGCATGTGATGCATTTGCAGCAGCCGTTCAATTTGTGGCTGACAACCCTACCAGTTACTAAGGGATAATCCATGAAAAATCAAGCATTAGGACTTGTAGAGACAAAAGGACTCTTGGGAGCAATGGAAGCTGCTGACGCTGCTCTCAAAGCCGCAAACGTAACATTGATTGGTCTTGAAAAATTAAAAAAAGATGGTTTGATTACAGTTAAGGTCAAAGGCGATGTCGGAGCGGTACAAGCTGCTGTTGATGCGGGAAGTGCTGCTGCCAGACAACTAAACTGTCTCTTTAATAGTCTTGTCATCGCAAGACCGCATGAAGAAACAGCAAAAATCGTAACTGTTGATTTGCCAAAACAAACATCAAAACAAGCACCTAAGGTTACGCCTAAGGAATTACCTGAAAAAGACATCAAAAGTACTCCTCTTGAAGTGATTCCTGAAGAAAAAGTGCCAGAGACAGCACCTGTTGTTGATCACCTTGAAGAAGTCTCTGTTAAACCAAAGGATCATGCCCAAGAGGAAGAACAAGATCTACATCATGGGGTAATTCAAGAGCTACCACTAGAAGAAGCTACCTCCCTTGTTTCTTCTAGCAAAAAGAAAGATAAACGACTAGAAGATATGAAACTAGCGGAGTTAAGAAAAATAGCTTACAAGTTAAAATTAACAAACATTACAAAAGGGCAAGTAAAGTATGCCAAAAAGGATCAGCTTATCAAAGCAATCCAACAACATGAGGGAGAGAAGGAGTAGAAAATGGAAGTTCTAGATAAAGACCTAATGTCCATTCAAGAGGTACGTACTTTAATCAAAAAAGCAAAAGAAGCTCAAGCCAAACTAGCTTCCATGACACAAGCACAAATTGATTCCATTGTAAAAGCAATTGCGGATGCTGCTTATGAGAATCGTGAGAAGTTAGCTAAAATGGCAAACGAAGAAACAGGCTTTGGTCGTTGGCAAGATAAAGTTGTTAAAAACGCATTTGCTTCCAAGCATGTTTATGAAGAGATTAAAGACCTAAAAACTGTAGGTATCTTGAGTGAAGATAAAGAGAAGAAAACAATGGAGATCGGTGTACCTGTAGGTGTTGTAGCTGGTCTTATTCCATCAACAAATCCTACTTCTACCGTTATCTATAAAGCAATGATCGCTCTTAAAGCGGGAAATAGTATTGTATTTTCCCCACATCCAAATGCACTGCGTTGTATCTTGGAAACAGTAAAAATCATTAGTGAAGCTGCTAAAAAAGCAGGTTGCCCAGATGGTGCGATTAGCTGCATGACTGTACCAACTATCCAAGGAACAGACCAATTGATGAAACACAATGATACGGCTATGATCCTTGCTACTGGTGGTACAGCTATGGTAAAAGCGGCTTACTCCTCTGGTACACCAGCAATCGGTGTTGGACCTGGTAATGGACCAGCATTTATTGAAAGAAGTGCTAACATTCCATTAGCAGTAAAACGTATCATGGATTCTAAAACGTTTGATAACGGAACGATTTGCGCTTCTGAACAATCCGTTGTTGTAGAAAGAGACAACAAAGAGACAATTATGGCGGAGTTCAAAAAACAAGGAGCTTACTTCTTGTCCAAAGAAGAGAGCCAAAAACTTGGAAAATTCATCATGCGTGCAAATGGAACAATGAATCCTCAAATCGTAGGAAAAAGCGTTCAGCATATTGCAAAATTAGCTGACCTACAAGTTCCAGAATCAACTCGAGTTCTAATCGCTGAAGAAACAGAAGTTGGAAGCAAGGTTCCATATTCTCGTGAGAAATTGGCTCCAATCCTTGCTTTCTACACAGAAGACAACTGGAGAACAGCATTAGATCGTTGCATTGAGATTTTAAATAACGAAGGTGCTGGACACACAATGATGGTTCATACAAACAATGAAGCTATCGTTCGTGAATTCGCTTTGAAACAGCCTGTATCCCGTATCCTTGTTAATACACCAGGTACTTTAGGCGGTATTGGTGCAAGCACAGCTCTATTCCCAGCATTAACATTGGGTTGTGGAGCGGTTGGAGGAAGCTCAACTTCCGATAACGTTGGTCCATTAAACCTACTTAACATTCGCCGTGTAGGTTATGGCTTGAAGGAATTAGAAGATATTGTAGGAACAAGAGCAACTGAAGAAAAAGAACCTACTCTTGAAGCTACTAATAAAGAAGAATTGATCAGCTTGATTGTGAAACGCATTTTAGCTGAAATGTAAGACCCTGTTACGCTATAAACTTGGCTAGTTCAAGTTTACTTATAAACATGTTGCACATCATATGTACTTTTCTAAAAATCATAAATCTAAAAAGATTCTAGGAGGAATTTTATTATGGCAAACGCAAACGCATTGGGAATGGTAGAAACTAAAGGACTAGTTGGAGCTATTGAAGCAGCAGATGCAATGGTTAAAGCAGCAAACGTTACATTGATTGGTAAAGAACAAATCGGTGCAGGTCTAGTAACAGTTATGGTGCGTGGAGACGTAGGTGCAGTTAAAGCGGCAACAGACGCTGGAGCAGCAGCAGCAGAACGCGTTGGAGAATTACTATCTGTACATGTAATTCCAAGACCACATACTGAAGTAGATGCAATCTTGCCTAAAACAGCTGAATAATTATAGACGGATGGATGCAGAACTTTTTGCATCCATCTCCCTATCTACCATATTGGGGTCAGGTAAGCTTCTTGACTAGTAATTGTCAGAAGTTTTTCCGACGAGGGATGTGAACATATGGCTCTTATCACAGAAAGCGATTTGCGAAAACACTTTAAAAATCAAGAAGCTAAAGATAGCAAGATTTATGAAGTGAAAAAAGGCGTCATTCTCACGCCTTCTGCTAAAAGTTTTTTAACAGATCATCAGATAGAGCTTCGCTACTATGATGAGAATGCTACCCAACAACAGAATGCTCCTGTGCCACCAACCGAAATTTCAAATAAGCCATCTATTCGTTATGAAACGATCTATGGTGGATATCTTGAAAGTAAGCCGGAGCATATGACTCATTTATATGGAAATCTCCTTGTCTATAAAGATCATCCTCGCATCATTTTTCGTGGAAAACTAGATTCATTAGAAGCAAAAATTCTCGAAGCTCAAATCACTGGAGTAAAAGCAGGTTTGCCAAAGCTGGCAGTTGACTTGGAAGAAGTGCTTCTATTTGTACGAAATATTGTGCGCTGTGAAGTTCTTGGTGAGCGGCTAACAAATATCCAATTGCTAGATATGACATCCGATGAAATAAGAGAGCAATCGCATCATCCCAAGAAGTACTTCGGTTTAGATCATTTTAAACCGAGCTATGAAATGGGGGAGATGGTCATTGCCTTAAACTCATTGCGTACTTTCACTAGAGAAACGGAATTGTTGGCTTATCAAGCATTTAAACAAGAGCATGGAAGTGTGGAACGTGAAGACATCATTCAAGCGTTGAATCGACTTTCCTCCTTATTTTGGATATTGATGTTCCGCGTTCGTCTAGATAAATACAAAGCTTGAGGAGAGAACTATGAAAAACGATCTAATTGAAAGCATTGTAGATGAAGTAGTAAAACGTGTTAATGAAGAAATGTGTGTTCCTATTGAGGCATCCGGGAAACATGTTCATTTGAGCAGAGCTGACATTGACACTTTGTTTGGCCCAGGGTATGAGCTGACAAAAATGCGCGATTTGTCTCAGCCTGGACAATATGCTTGCAAAGAACGTGTTACGCTAATTGGTCCTAAAGGTGCTTTGCATAATGTAGTTGTACTTGGACCTGAACGTAAAGAAACGCAAGTAGAGATTGCTTTAACCGATGCTGTTGCCCTAGGTGTAAAAGGGATTATCAAAGAGAGCGGACAGCTAGAAGGAACACCAGGAATTGTAATCGCCTCAGCTACAAATATGGTTCAATTGCAAAGAGGTTTAATCGTAGCAAAACGCCATATTCATATGACTCCTGAAGATGCGAAAAAACATAATGTTGTCAATGGCGAAACGGTTCAAGTTAAGGTATTCAGCAACCGACCATTGATTTTCGATGATGTAATGATTCGTGTCAGTCCTTCTTATGCAACATTCATGCATATTGACTATGATGAAGCGAATGCGTGTGGATTTACGAAAGGTACTATGGGGAAAATTTTGAAGAAAAGTACCTAGGAGTGTGAAAAAATGAACATAGAAGCTTTAGTTGAAGCGGTTACAAAAGAGGTATATAAAAAGCTTCAAGGTATGAAGCTTTTGCAGGAACAGCCAATCAAGCGGCAAAAAGCAATCATTATGGCCAACCAAGCACACCCTGAAATTGAAGCACAAATCGAATCACACTACGATTTTCAATATTACGATGAGCAAACGAAGGATTGCGATCTCGTTATCATCCCGACTATTTGCATACAGCTGCTAGGAAATTTGGCAAATGGCATCAGTGCGGGAAGTCGTGAACGTTTTATTTTAACCATGCTTTTAAAAGGTAAAAAAGTAGTCGCTTTAGAAAATTCCATGGTTTATAAAAAATATAAACAGACGGCAAACCCGGTGTTGTTTAAGCAATACGAGGCGTTTGAAGAGAAAATCAAAGGTTTTGGCATTCAAATGGTTCAAGTATCTGACTTACTCAAAATTGATGACAAAGAACATAATCCAGAGGTTGTAAGTGCTAAGCAAGAGAGCGAGATTGAACGAGAAGAAGTAATTCAGGAAGTTATTTCCAAGAAGCTGATTACAGAATCTGATTTGAAGAAATTTCATCTGCGCCACGTGAATCAAATCATCGTGAGTAAAAACAGCATTATTACACCACTTGCAAAAGATTATATCAAAATGCAACAGATACAAGTACGGAGAAAATAACGGGGTGAACGTATGATTGTTGGAGTAGTTGTCGGCAGTCTTTGGGCTACGCGAAAAGATGAAAAGCTAAATGGTTTAACGTTCCTAGTAGTTAAACCTCATTCATATGATGAAAATACTTCAAAGGAATGCTTTGTTGCGGCGGATCATGCCGGTGCGGGTATAGGCGACACCGTTCTCGTAACAAAAGGCAGCGCAGCAAGAAGCTCTATGAAAGATCCAAACGTACCTATTGATGCAGTTATCGTGGGTATTGTAGATTCTCTGGAGATGAACGATGAGTAGTTCTATTGGCATCCTGGAATTAAGAAGTATAAGTAAGGGATATGAGACGGCTGACTTCATGCTAAAAAAATCCACTGTGGATATCCATCATATGCGTTCCATTTGCCCGGGTAAATTTCTGATCATTGTTAGTGGTGATACTGCAAATGTACAAGAGTCCATGGAGATTGCAAAAAAGGTCTCAAAGGATTTTCTTGTGAGTGAATTTATTCTAAATGGTGTTCATAACGACATCGTTAATGGTTTGAAAAAAAGCTACTCAACTGAGCCTATAAATGCCATTGGAATTTTCGAAACATCCAACGTCTCGTCTGGTATTTACGCGATAAACCTTGCCTTAAAAGGTGCCCATACCTTCTTGAAAAGAATCAACCTAGGTATGGGTATCGGAGGCAAGCTTCTCGCTGTCATTACTGGAAGTGTAAGCGATGTTGAACAAGCGATGGATATAGCTGTTTCATCCATCGATCAGAAGCGAATCGTTCATTATACCGTTATGCCATCACCAAGTGAAGAGATCAAAAAACAGTTTCGGTAAGAGCGGAGGAAGTCATGTATGGGAATAAATGAAATCATTATTTACCTAATGGTCATTTTTATGGTTCTGGGTGCGATTGATAAGTGTATTGGGAATAAATTTGGCTTAAGTCAACAATTCGAAGAGGGTATTATGGCGATGGGTTCCTTAACGCTAGCCATGGTAGGTATTATCTCTTTGTCTCCGGTATTAGCCAAAGTGCTTAGTCCGATTGTTGTACCTTTATTTGGTGCACTAGGAGCAGACCCAGCAATGTTTGCTACTACGATTTTAGCAAATGATATGGGTGGCTTTGCTTTAGCGCAAGAACTAGCGAAAGATCCAGAAGCAGGAATGTTTGCAGGGGTTATTTTAGGTGCTATGTTAGGGCCAACGATCGTTTTTACGATTCCAGTTGCTCTAGGTATTATTCGTAAAGAAGATCACAAATTCTTAGCAACAGGTGTTCTATCAGGAATTATTACAATTCCGATTGGTTGTATTGCTGGTGGACTAGTTGCTGGTTATTCAATTGGCATGATTTTAACCAATCTAGTTCCAATTATCATTTTTGCGGCTCTTATCGTACTAGGATTAGTGAAATTCCCGAATGGAATGATCAAAGGCTTTACGATCTTTGGCCAATTCATCGTTATTGTGGCAACGCTTGCATTAGCAGCTGGCATCATTGAACAACTAGTGGGTCTGACTATTATTCCAGGACTAGCTCCTATCTCAGAAGGTATTCAGATTGTTGGAGACATTTCCATTGTCTTAGCAGGAGCGTTCTGTATGGTATTTGTTATTACAAAGGTGTTTAAGAAGCCATTGCTTAAATTGGGTAAAGTACTTGGAATGAACGAAGTTGCTGCAGCAGGCATGGTTGCTACTCTCGCTAATAACATTCCGATGTTTGGAATGATGAAAGATATGGATGATAGAGGTAAAATTATTAACGTTGCCTTTGCTGTATCAGCAGGATTTGTTCTTGGTGACCATTTAGGATTCACAGCAGGTGTTGCAAAAGATATGATCTTCCCGATGATTGTAGGTAAACTAGTCGGTGGTATTACAGCAATCTTTGTAGCGATCTTCATTTCGAAAAAGATGATTGAGGGAAAAAAAGATAAAGATAATAAAACGGAGGTTGCGTAAAATGGAAAACTTAGATATTAAAGCCATTGAAGAAATTGTCCGTAAAATCATTACTGAAAAAGTAGGAGCTACCACAGCATCAGCTCCTGAAGAATTCCCAAAACATCGGGATAGTAGTGGTGTTACCTCTATACCGTTACCAGTTGTGCGTGTAGCAGAAAAAGATCGTTTGGATACTGGCAATAAAGAAGATATCGTATATTGCAAAGATCTATTTTCATTAGAAGAGAGCCCGCGCTTAGGTTGTGGAATTATGGAAATGAAAGAGACAACCTTTGATTGGACCCTTAATTATGATGAAATTGATTATGTAATAGAAGGGTACTTGGAAATCATCATTGATGGCCGCAAAGTTAGCGCAAAAGCCGGAGAAATCATTTTAATTCCAAAAGGAACCAAAATCCAATTCTCCGTGCCTGAGTTTGCTCGCTTTATGTATGTAACTTATCCAGCGGATTGGGCTACTCAAAAGTAAAGCGAATATATGTGTGAAATGCACATTAATAACATTAAAAAAATAAATTTGAGTTGATAATTAGGTTGTCGAGTAAAATCGACGGCCTTTTATTTGTTTCCAGCTATGGAAATACCGTAGAATTCATATATAATTAAATTTGGTAAATAATAAAACAATAAAGTAAATTATAAAACCATCTTGTTTATTCTTTTATTCGTTATAATTTATAGTGTAACAACTTGGTTACACTATAACTAGACAAGGGGGGTATTATAGTGAGCTTTAGTCGAAAGAATATCATCTCGTTAAGCATCGCACTAGCTGTACTGGTTATTATTCTGTTACTCCCAACACCAGAAAGCTTACCACTTGCTGGTCAAAGAACACTAGCTATCCTTGCATTCGCCGTTATTTTATGGGTTACGGAAGCGGTTACATATCCGGTTAGTGCGGCTTTAATCGTTGGGCTTATTGCTGTTTTAATCGGATTTTCGCCAACAGTTGAAGACCCAAATGTCCTGTACACAACAAAGAAAGCGCTTTCTATGGCACTGGGAGGCTTTAGCAATTCAGCAGTTGCGTTAGTGGCCGGTGCATTGTTCCTTGCTGTAGCGATGGAAATTACTGGTTTGCATAAGCGTATTGCTCTATTGGTACTATCAAAAGTAGGATCCAAATCAAACAATATCGTACTCGGAACTATTCTTGTAAGCATTGTTCTTGCTTTGTTTGTGCCTAGTGCAACAGCTAGAGCAGGTGCTATTATTCCAATCCTAATGGGAATGGTAGCCGCTTTTGGGCTGGAAAAGAATAGCCGTTTATCTGCCTTGCTGATGATTACAACAGTCCAATCCATTTCAATATGGAACATAGGGATTAAAACGGCTGCAGCGCAGAATATGGTTGCCTTGGGATTCATGGAAACCGCTTTCAATTACCATATTTCCTGGGGAGAATGGTTCATTTATGCAGCTCCATGGGCTGTTATCATGTCTGTCATCCTATACTTTGTGATGACAAAATTAATCAAACCAGAGCTTAGTGAAATACCAAACGGTCGAGAGTTAATCAAAAAACAATTGGCCGAGCTAGGAAAGCTAACTCCAAAAGAGTGGCGTTTAATGATAGTTTCTTTGCTTCTATTGTTCCTTTGGTCTACAGAGGGAGTCTTGCATGCATTGGATTCCACTACGATTACACTTGCGGCAGTTGCCATCCTTTTATGCCCTGGCATTGGGGTGTATACTTGGAAACAGGTAGAGCAAAAAGTAGGATGGGGAACGCTAATTGTATTTGCGGTGGGAATGTCTCTAGGAAACCTCTTATTAAAAACAGAGGGAGCTCAGTGGATTTCCAAAGGACTGTTTGAATCAATGGGTTTAACTGCTATGCCAGTGATTACGGTTATTATCATATTAACATTATTTAACATTTTGATTCACCTAGGATTTGCTAGTGCAACAAGCTTGGCGTCTGCGTTTATTCCAATTGTTATTGCATTGGTAACCGCAATGGAGCCTACGTTTAACAAGCCTGGTATGGTCTTAATCCAGCAGTTTGTCATTAGTTTTGGCTTCCTATTACCAGTAAGTGCACCGCAAAATATGCTTGCTTACGGTACAGGTTCCTTTACGACCAGCGACTTTGTGAAGTCGGGTGTACCTCTTACAATAGCGGGCTTTATTCTCATAATTGCATTTAGTATGACTTATTGGCAGTGGATGGGTTTACTTTAGGACGCAAAAGGTTTAAATTGTTTAATGGGATTGATCTCCTTCTATTTGAAACCGCTTCGATTAGGTATTTTCATCCAAATGGGAGTTTAATTGAAATAAAAGGAGATCAACAAACCTCAATTTCGTGCAGGTCATGATCACAACAAGACTGTAGGAGGGTTACAAATGAGTATGAATAACAAACTGCCAGCTAGCCCTTGGGCAGAATTTTATGGACCGAATCTTGGTTATGTGTTTGAGCAGTATGAGATCTATATGGAAAATCCGGAAGAAGTACCTGCAGACTTACGAAAATTGTTTGATAATTGGGGATCTCCGGTTCTTCCAGAAAATGGTCTTCATGCTCGGGAAATGACACCTGAAAGCTCCGCACCAAGAACGTTACCATTTGCAAAAATGAAGAAATTCGTTGCTGCTCTTCAGTTGGCAGATACCATCCGTGGGTTTGGACACTTAGGTGCTAATCTTTATCCTTTGGAAGCTCAAGCTCCACAAGCGGATTTGTTAAATTTGGATCAATATGGTTTGACCGAGGCTGATCTTCGAGATATTCCAGCTGAATTCATTTGCAAGCATCAGCCGGAACGTTTCGCTAATGGCTGGGAAGCGATCCAGTATTTAAAAGAAACGTACACTAGCAATATTGCCTTTGAATTTCAACATGTGGATGAGGCAGAAGAAAAAGCTTGGATTCAAAGTATGATTGAGTCTGGCGAAGTAACTAAGGAACTCTCTTTACAGAAAAAGACTGATCTTTTAAAAAGATTGAATGAGGTAGAAGGTTTTGAAAAATTTCTACACAAGCAGTTTGTAGGGGCCAAACGCTTCTCCGTAGAAGGTTTGGATGTCCTAGTCCCTGTCATTGATGAGCTCGTGGAGCACTCCGTTCAAGCAGGCACAAGCGATGTAACCATCTCAATGGCACATCGTGGTCGTTTAAACGTACTAACTCACGTGCTGGGTAAACCTTACGAAGATATTTTCAGCCAATTCCAGCACTCACCAAAAGAAAAGCTGGACAAGGCCCAGGAAGCTCATGTCGGCTGGACAGGTGATGTTAAGTATCACTTTGGAGCAGTGAAAGAGATTAAGAATGGTGATAAAACCACACGCATCACGATGGCGCACAATCCAAGTCACTTGGAAGTGTCTGGTTCTATCGTGCAGGGCTACACAAGAGCAGCTCAGGATGATCGCTCTCAAGCAGGCTATCCAAAACAGGCTGTAAACAAAGCGATGTCTATTCTTGTTCACGGTGACGCTGCCTTCCCAGGGCAAGGTGTAGTGGCAGAGACTCTAAACTACTCCGGTATCAAAGGCTATAAAACAGGTGGAACAGTGCACATCATCGCTAACAACCGTGTTGGTTTCACCACGGAAAGCGAAGATTCCAGATCCACCAGATATGCGAGCGATCTTGCCAAAGGGTACGGAATTCCCATTATTCATGTGAATGCTGATGATCCTGAAGCATGCATTGCGGCCGCAAAATTAGCCTTCGAATATCGTAGCAAATTTTACAAGGATGTACTGATTGACCTGATAGGGTATAGACGTCTTGGCCATAACGAAATGGATGAACCAATGGCGACAAATCCGATGACCTACATCGTGGTTCGTAAACATCCAACGATTACTCAAATCTACAAAGAGCGTTTAATCGAAAGAAACGAGCTGTCTAAAGAGCAAATTGAAGCGATAGAAGAAACGGTTAAACAAGCATTTGTAAAAGCTTATGAGAAAGTAAACAAAGCACATGATGACTCTGGCTTGATTCCGGATCTACCAGATGCGGTCAAAATTGGTTATCCAAAGGTTAAAACCTCTGTTGATTTGAAAAGACTGACAGAGATTAACGCGGATTTATTAAAATGGCCTGAGGGGTTCCATGTCTTTGATAAATTAGAAAAAATCTTATCCCGTCGTCAGCAGGTCTTTACGGATAACGGAAAGATTGATTGGGCACATGCAGAAGTTCTGGCATTCTCCACTATATTAGAAGACGGAACACCTATCCGTTTAAGCGGTCAAGATTCTGAACGTGGTACGTTCTCTCACCGCAATCTAGTACTACATGATTCCAAGACGGGTGAAACGTATTCTCCATTGCACAGATTGCCAGCAGCAAAAGCTTCTTTTGAGGTGCGCAACAGTCCATTGTCTGAATACGCCGTACTCGGATTCGAATATGGTTATAATGTTTTTGCTCCTGAAACGCTTGTATTGTGGGAAGCACAGTTCGGGGATTTCGCCAATACGGCTCAAGTAATATTTGACCAATATATTTCAGCAGGCCGTGCAAAATGGGGTCAGAAATCAGGTCTTGTGATGCTGCTGCCACATGGATATGAAGGTCAAGGACCTGAACACTCCAGTGCGAGACTGGAACGTTTCTTACAGCTTTCTGCGGAAAACAACTGGACAGTAGCTAATCTTTCTTCTTCTGCTCAGTATTTCCATATCTTAAGAAGACAGGCTGCCATGTTAAAAAAAGACGAGGTAAGACCATTGGTGATTATGTCACCGAAGAGCTTGCTGCGTAATCCTTCTGCGGGATCAGCTATTGATGAATTCACCAACGGGGAGTTTAAAACGGTTATCGAGCAGCCAGGTTTGGGACAAAAACCTGAAGCAGTAGATCGTCTGGTATTCTGCACAGGAAGAATGGCTGTTGATTTGTCCGATCAGGTAGCGGACGTCGGAAAATTTGATTGGTTGCAAATTGTTCGAGTTGAGGAACTATACCCGTTCCCAACAGAAAAAATCAACGAGATCATTGGAAAATACAAAAACCTGCGTGAAATTGTTTGGACACAGGAAGAGCCAAGAAACATGGGAGCATGGACTTTTGTTGAACCACGTTTAAAAGCACTAGCACCAAAAGGAGTAAATGTATCCTACAACGGACGCATGAGACGCTCAAGTCCGTCAGAAGGAGATCCAGTTGCTCATAAAAAAGAACAACAACGTATTCTTGCACAAAGTGTTACTAGAAACTTGGTAAGGGTGTGATAGAGATGGCAGAGGTAAAAGTACCAGAATTAGCAGAATCCATTTCAGAGGGAACAGTAGGTAAATGGCTTAAACAGCAAGGTGAAGCAGTAGCCATGGGGGATATCCTGCTTGAATTGGAAACCGATAAAGTAAACGTAGAAATTATCGCTGAAAATGAAGGTGTGTTAACGCAAGTATTAAAAGAAGAGGGTGACACCGTTAAAGTGGGTGAAACCATCGCAGTTATTGATGAAGCTGGGGCAGCATCAACACCAAAAGCGGAAAGCAAACCAAAGCCAACTTCTCAACCTGCGCCAGAAGTCAAAGCGCAACCGGCTGTTACTCAAGAAGAAAGTAAACAATCTGTAGTAGCTTCTCCAGCAGCTAGAAAGCATGCTAGAGAACGTGGAATTGATCTTAATGAAGTGGCTACAATCGATCCGTTAGGCCGCGTTCGCAAACAAGATGTTTCTACCTTTGACCCAAGTCAGCAAGTGGCTGCACCAAAACAAGCAGCTCCTGCTCCAAAAGCACAACCGCAGGCTGAAGAGGTTAACCCTGCTAAACCAGTTGAACGTCAAAGAATGTCTCGCCGCCGTCAAACGATTGCAAAACGCTTAGTAGAAGTACAACAGACTGCAGCGATGCTAACTACTTTTAACGAAGTAGATATGACAGCGATCATGGCATTACGCAACAAACGTAAAGATGCATTTGAAAAGAAAAATAATGTAAAACTTGGCTTTATGTCCTTCTTTACGAAAGCTGTTATTGGAGCGTTGAAAAAATACCCGCTCCTAAACGCTGAGATTCAAGGCGATGAAATCGTAGTGAAGAAATTCTATGATATCGGTATTGCTGTGTCTGCACCGGAAGGCTTGGTAGTCCCAGTCGTTCGCGATGCAGATCGTATGAGCTTTGCTGAAATTGAAAAAGGAATTGGCGATTTGGCTGTAAAAGCAAGAGAAAACAAACTAGCCTTGTCTGACTTGCAAGGCGGAACCTTTACGATTACAAACGGCGGCGTATTCGGTTCACTATTGTCTACCCCAATTCTAAATGCTCCACAGGTAGGTATTCTCGGGATGCATACAATCCAGACTCGTCCAGTGGCGATTGATCAAGACCGTATGGAAAACAGACCGATGATGTATATCGCACTTTCCTACGATCACAGAATTGTTGACGGTCGGGAAGCAGTAGGTTTCTTAGTAACAGTGAAAAATCTATTGGAAGATCCAGAATCTCTATTGCTAGAAGGCTAACATCCACGTGTGAATACGGTCTGCCTCTTCTTTGCCTGAGCGCGGTGAAGCAAGTGAGAGGAAGGGGCAGACCCCTATTATAAGCAAGTAGTACAAGATAGTTGAATTACAATGGTTCCTACCAGGTAACAGGAGGATAATAGATGAACATTCATGAGTATCAAGGAAAAGAGGTTCTGCGACAATATGGGGTTACTGTTCCAAACGGGAAAGTAGCTTTCACAGTTGAAGAGGCCGTAGAAGCAGCAAAAGAACTAGGTACAAAAGTATGTGTAGTAAAAGCTCAAATCCACGCAGGTGGACGCGGTAAAGCTGGCGGCGTAAAAGTAGCGAAGTCTCTGGATGAAGTAAAAGCTTACGCAAGCGAAATTCTGGGCAAAACGTTGGTAACTCATCAAACAGGTCCAGAGGGTAAAGAAGTAAAACGCCTTTTAATTGAAGAAGGCTGCGATATTAAAAAAGAATATTATTTAGGTCTAGTTTTAGACAGAGCTACTTCTCGTGTGGTATTGATGGGCTCCGAGGAAGGCGGCACAGAGATCGAAGAGGTAGCAGCCGCAACGCCTGAAAAAATCTTTAAAGAATATATTGATCCAGTAGTTGGTTTAACGCCATTCCAAGCTAGACGCCTAGCATTTAACATCAATATTCCTGCAGAGCTGATCAATAAAGCTGCAGCGTTCATGACTGCTTTGTACACTGCCTTTGTTGAAAAAGATTGCTCTATCGCTGAAATCAATCCATTAGTTGTAACAGGTGACGGCAACGTAATGGCATTGGATGCAAAATTGAATTTTGACTCCAATGCACTGTACCGCCATAAAGACATCATGGATTATAGAGATTTGGAAGAAGAAGATCCAAAAGAGATCGAAGCATCCAAGTATGATTTAAGCTATATTTCCCTAGATGGTAACATCGGTTGCATGGTAAATGGTGCAGGTCTGGCAATGGCTACGATGGATATTATCAAACACTTTGGCGGAGATCCTGCCAACTTCCTTGATGTAGGGGGCGGTGCTACTGCTGAGAAAGTAACGGAAGCCTTTAAAATCATTTTGTCTGATAAAAATGTAAAAGGAATCTTTGTTAATATCTTTGGCGGTATCATGAAGTGTGACATTATTGCTACTGGCGTAGTTGAAGCGGCGAAACAATTGAGCCTTGAAGTTCCATTGGTTGTTCGTCTGGAAGGTACAAATGTTGAATTGGGCAAACAGATCCTAAAAGACTCTGGTTTAAACATTACCTCTGCTGATTCAATGGCAGACGGCGCTCAAAAGATTGTATCACTCGTGGGTTAATGGTTAGGGGGAAAAAATAAGTGAGCGTATTTATTAATAAAGATACAAAGGTAATCGTCCAAGGTATTACAGGTTCAACAGCGTTGTTCCATACAAAACAAATGTTGGAATACGGAACCAAAATCGTAGGTGGGGTAACTCCTGGTAAAGGTGGTACAGAGGTAGAAGGCGTACCTGTATTCAACACCTTGTCAGAAGCAGTTGAGAGCACTGGTGCAACAGCTTCCGTTATTTATGTACCAGCTCGTTTTGCGGCAGATGCGATCCTAGAAGCGGTTGACGCTGAATTAGATTTGGTTATTTGCATCACGGAGCATATTCCAGTTCTTGATATGGTTAAAGTAAAACGCTACATGGAAGGCAAGAAAACTCGCCTAGTAGGTCCAAACTGCCCGGGTGTCATTACTCCGGATGAGTGCAAAATCGGTATTATGCCTGGCTATATTCATAAAAAAGGCCATGTAGGAATCGTATCCCGTTCTGGTACTTTAACGTACGAAGCGGTACACCAATTAACTGTTGAAGGCATCGGTCAATCGACAGCAGTTGGAATTGGCGGAGACCCGGTAAATGGCACGAACTTTATCGATGTGCTAAAAGCTTTTAATGAAGACCCGGAAACATATGCGATCATTATGATCGGTGAGATCGGCGGTACAGCTGAAGAGGAAGCGGCTCTTTGGGTAAAAGAGCATGCAACTAAACCAGTAGTAGGCTTTATCGGTGGACGCACAGCACCTCCTGGAAAACGTATGGGACATGCTGGTGCTATCATCTCTGGTGGTAAAGGAACAGCAGATGAAAAAATCCGTGTCATGAACGAATGCGGTATTAAGGTAGCGGAGACTCCTGCAGTAATGGGTGAGCTATTAATTTCCGTATTAAAAGAAAAAGGCCTATATGACAAGTGTAAAACTCACTAATCGTATCTAGCTAAGCTAGTAGATTAGGGGCTGTAAAAGGATAGAGCGAGCAGATAAAAGCTTGGCTCTATCCTTTTTATATTATTTGACGTTAAAAGCATTGATTTATTCAGTGAATCCCCTTTTTGAAGGAGAGTTACTGTCATTTTCACAACAGTCTCGCCATCAAAAAGGTACGATGATAAATAGCTGATAAAATAAATGGTAATAAAGTAAATACATCAGAGCTGTTTTGTTCCATTCATGTTCTAAGCGCTGATCTTCGGGTTATATACGCAATTTAGGACTTCGTCTCATGCAACCTCCATAGCTGATCGTCAAATTTGCCGTAACGTGAAATCGTTAGAGCCTTGATCAAAGCATGTCCTTTTAACAAAATTTCTTCAAATTCCTGTTCTGGATCAGAGAGACTTACAATGGCGCCTCCTACACCTATTGTCGTCGTTTGTGGGGACATTACAATGGTTCGTATAACAATGTTGAGATCAATTGTCCCGTTTAATCCGAGAAATCCAATAGCTCCGGAATAGATGCCCCGAGCGTTGGTTTCCAATTCGTCGATGAATGTCATTGTGCGCAATTTCGGAGCCCCGGTCATTGAACCTCCGGGAAAAGCAGCACGTATGCAATCGATTGCTGACAGCTCAGGTCTAAGCGTTCCTTGAATTGTAGATACCATCTGGTGTACCGTTTGATAGGATTCAATGGCCATTAATTTGGGAACATGAACGCTTCCTGGTTCACATACTAGCCCTAAATCATTGCGCAAAAGGTCAACAATCATGAGATTTTCGGCCCTGTCTTTTTCACTGCTGCGTAATTTTTCTGCAAGACGCCTATCCTCCTCAAAATCAGAGCCGCGTGCTATTGTACCTTTTATAGGCTTGGCCTCAACCAACCGATTTTGATCGATTTTTAGAAATCTTTCTGGAGATGAGCATAGGATACTTAGGTCGTGAAACTTGAAAAAAGCAGAGTAAGGAGCTGGATTAATCTCGCGTAGAATTCGATATGTCAACAATGGATCGAAATTCTCCTGCGTATGGATTCTGTTAGTTAAACAAATTTCATATGTTTCACCATCCAAAATATATTGCTTGCACGCTTCTATGCTATCTACATATTGTGAATGTGATTGACTTAATTGAAAGGAAAGCGGGTGGTTGGCATCACCTGTATCTGGAATTTCTAAAGCTGGCTGAAGGGGAAGGTTTTTTAGTTTTTGTTCCATACTTTCAAACCACTGGTCAGCTAAAGCAAGATCATTAATTGGGACAATGCTAACCAAATACATACACTTTTCCTGATGATCAAAAGCAATCAGCCGATCGGCATAGATAAACATTGCGTCAGGGGTTGCTGCGGTGTGGTGTAGGGATGCGCCGCATTCTGCTTTTAATTCATAGCCAAAGTAACCAACGAACCCTCCGTTAAAATCAAAAGGCAAGTCAGTAGATTCTTGTTGCATGCTATATAATTCCCGGTCTAAATAATCAAAAATGCTCTCAGTGATTTCATTTTGTCCTGTAGAATGTTTTATTTTGATCTGCTTGGTCGCTGTTTCATAGGAAATAACCCGGCTTAATGGACCATCGTTTGTTCCCATAAATGAAAAACGGGATAAATTAGATTCTACGCGACTGCTATCCAGCCAGTATGTATATGCTTCTTTTGAGAATAAATGAAGAAAGACTCTTTCTGGTTCTACATACATCGTTAATTTTCGGCTGATAACCTTGACAGTTGGCAATGTATCTGTCTTTTTGCGTGATATTCCCTGAGGGACAATTGAATGAGGTGAAATGTTAGACAAAATACACATCTCCTTGTATATGTTAGTCACGTAATTATTGTGTACAGGAAAATTCCTCCCTTAGATAGTTACATAAAACAGATCCCTATTGCAAAAATATTTTTTGAGAAGTCCAAAAGACTTGTAAAAGCATCAAGGGCATCTGGATGGAATTACTTATCCTAAAAAGATTTATTGATAGTCTAAATTCGCGTATGATTGATACAGCAAGTTTCCTGAAACGATACATTTACGAAAAAATAATCCCAGTCAATGTGGGGATGCCCTTTTGCAGTGGAGAGGAGTAAAGACTGTGAAGACTTTATTAATTGACAACTATGATTCCTATACGTTCAATCTTTATCAACTTTTCGCGTCTACAAGTGGAGTGTTGCCAACAGTCGTCCGTAACGATCAATTTACATGGTCGGAATTAGAGAACCTGTCGTTTGATAACATTGTCATTTCACCTGGACCAGGAACCCCTACAAATGTAAAGGATTTTGGGATTTGCAAAGACGCCTTGCTTAACGCTGAAGTTCCCATTTTTGGGGTCTGTCTGGGACATCAGGGAATCGGTCATATATTTGGTGCAAAAATCATTCATGCACCAGAGGCGATGCACGGGAGATTGAGCAACATATGGCATAATGATTCAGCGTTGTTTAGAGGAATTCCACAAAGTTTTCAGGTGGTCCGTTATCACTCTTTAATAGTTGAGGATAGGCTCCCTGAATGCCTTGAGAAAACGGCATGGACAGGTGATGGCATCATTATGGGATTGCGCCATAAAGAACGGCCTGTTTGGGGAGTACAGTTCCATCCTGAGTCAATTTGTACTGAATTTGGGCAGCAATTAGTTGAAAACTTTACAGAGCTGACCAGAAAATATCATTCTTCAGAAAAAGGACAGCCAGAGGACTCTGAGAATGAAACCTTACATCCAAAATGTCTAGTCATGTAAGTTGAACATCATGTGGTTGCATGATGAAGATTCCCTTCCTGATAGCATTAGTTTGCGCATGGGAGGGGATTTTTTATTTTAGCAGCTTATTCATAGAATCGGATGTCCAGACTAGTGCAGAAAGCTTTTCAACTTAGATCATTCCTGAGGTTTTTGCCTTTTAACAAGCATTTCACTAATAGTTTCAGCAACCATTTTAGTTTGAGAAATAACATCTTCAGATGATTGCACTCTAACAGATACATGGATAAGTCCAGATACCATATTACCAAGATTCATAACATGTAAAGTTTTGATCCCTTGTTGCTTGCCAAATCAAGATTGCCGATTTCAACGTACTATGCTGACCTTAGTTCAACTTTTTTAACAGAGGTTGGATTTCTTCACGTAGCAATAGACTTCAATTTGTCTAACTTTACTTGACACCTTTTAATAGGTGTCATTTTATAAATAGAATTGTTTAACTCAATTGTATTTCAAATTATGTGTCGTTGCCTGAAAGATGTATAATAAAGAGTACAGGTTCCTTATTGAAAACGGAATTGACCGTGCATCACAAACCAGCTATTCATGTTAGAAACAGGAGAGTAATGAATCTAGACGAATGGAAAGAAGCAAACGTAGCTTATTAACTAGATTAAGAAACGAAGTTAAGCAACCAGAGAAAGTTTAGAATATCGAAATGGGAGCTTAGCAGTCTAAAATTCGTGTGGTGCAATTGGAAATGAAGGGGTAGCAAATATAGATGGTAAGCTTACTGGAAGTAGATAAATAAGTACCCATTATCCCCCGCCTTCACCTATTTATATTATCTATATTATAGCAGCCTTTAAAATCTCATTTCTAAGATGTTCAGAATGAGAATCATAGCGTGAAAGATTTATATACTCACGACTTTGATCCTGAAGCTGTATTTTTTCCTTTTCCAATTCTCTTTGTTGATTTTCTATTTCTTTTAATTGTTCTTCATTGTTGACACCAGCAGAAAGAGCGTCATTATAGCCTTCCATTTATGGAAAGAATCATCTCAGATACTTGGACCCACTAAAATTTTCACCCGTTTCCTTATTGATTAAATCAGCAATTTGATTCCAATTAATAGGGTAGAGGTGTTTTATGTTACCTAATCTAAGTTTATATGCCCTAATAGTCTCATCAGGAGAAAACTGATGGGATTAGAGTTTTCTTTTAAACAAATCAAGGACAAAAAAATGTATACAAATATGAAAAAGAGCGGGCATGCTCCTTTCGAGCGGATAGATGGCAAGAGATTTGTTGTTAAAGTTACACCGGTAATCATAGAAGGCAGGGAAGTATTAAAAACGGAGCCGTATAAAATTGATGAGGAAAAGAGTTCACCAAGAGAGCCGGATATCACCTTAGAAAATGGAGATGCTCAATATCTAGATAAGGTCAAACCTATAAGCTAACTAGCATAGGAAAGGGATGGGGTGAGTCAGAATAATCTGCACTTTGTCCTTTTTCTTTTTAAGAGATAATAATGTTGAAAAAATCTGAAAATTAATTATAATAAAAACTGAGAGGTGATTCAGGTGTCAGAAACAAAGCGAGAGCTAGGGCAAACAGCCACGGCACACATGACAAAAAAAGGGCTAGAAACCAAACAAAAATTATTGACGGCAGCCGAACAGGTCTTTGGTGCAAATGGGTATTATGAAGCGTCCATCGTTATGATTACCCAAGAGGCCCAAGTAGCTCAAGGCACTTTTTATAATTACTTTTCTTCTAAAAAAGCAATTTATGAAGAGCTAATCAGACAACTAAGCCGTGATTTACGTTCCAAAATCAAGCTGGAGGTGGCAAAAGCTCATTCCCATGAAGAAGCTTTGCGACTTGGCTTCCAAGCATTTTTTCGTTGGGTAAAAGAGCATCGGAACCTATACGGGATCGTACAGCAGGCTGTGTTAGTAGATGAGGCGTTGTATCGCTGGTACTATGATAAGCTGGCGAGTGGCTTTATCAAAAGCTTGACTGCTGCAATGGAGGAGAAGGCTTTTCGCTCACTAGACAAGGAGACATTAGCTTATTGTCTGATGTCAATTGGACAGTTTTTAGGCATGAGATGGGTTTATTGGGAAAATCAAGAGGTGCCGATAGAGGTATTTGAAACAGCGATGAGTTTTATTCTGCAAGGTATGGGGAAACAAGCTGAGAACAAGTAATCAGGAAAGGAGGATGTCTATGCAAGGGATTGCTTTCTGGATTGACCAGCGAGCACAGAATACTCCTAATCGAATAGCCATCATTACAGAAGAACAACAGCTTACGTATAAGGAAATGGGACAAAAGGTGAATCAGTTCGCCCGGTTTCTTCAACAGGAATGTGACGTCGAAGCTGGAGTCCGAGTAGGGATTTTAGCACAAAATAGTCTGTCTTATGTAGTATTATTGTTTGCTATTGCTAAGCTGGGCGGTATTGCGGTTCCGCTGAATATAAGATTGACCGCAAATGAGCTTGCTTATCAGCTAGAGGATAGTGGGACAAATGTATTGTTTACACAACATGAATTTCAGCCTGTCATCAAGCAACTGGAAACGAAGGTGAGTTTGAGACAGATTATCTGGATGGATCACAAGAAACATTTTTCCGGTGAAGAAGCACTAAATCGAGCAGCCATTGCTATTGAAGCTGATTTTGAAAACGCTGTCAATCTGTTATCAAGCGAACCTCTCATTTTTGAAAAGATAAATGCTAAAGAACCTTATCTCATTTGCTATACCTCTGGCACCACAGGACGCCCAAAAGGAGCCGTATTAACACAAGAAAATATGTTTTGGAATGCGATCCATAATTTGACCTCTTTAGATATTACTTCGAGTGATCGTTCCATTGTATTACTGCCTTTATTTCATATCGGTGGAATTGGACTGTTTGCTTTTCCAACGTTGTTTGCAGGAGGAAGCATTGTTATTTTGGGCAGGTTTCATCCAGACAAAGCCTTAGAAATGATCCAACAGTATCAAGTGACAATCGTCATGGGGGTTCCTGCCATTCATGATGCACTTAGAAGGAGTGAATTATTTCCCACTACAGACCTAAGCTCCGTCCGCTGGTTTTATAATGGAGGCGCCCCTTGTCCACATGAGCTGATTTTGTATTATCAAGACCGAGGTCTCCCTTTTGGACAGGGTTTTGGTCTAACCGAGACATCCCCCACTGTTTGTATGCTTTCAGCTGAGGACGCACACCATAAGGTTGGCTCTATTGGCAAGCCTGTTCTGTTTTGTGAAATTAAGCTGGTGGATGAGCATGATCAGGAGGTGCCAAACGGGGAAGTAGGCGAACTGGCAATAAAAGGTCCACATGTGATGAAGGAGTATTGGAATTTACCCAATGAGACGGCAAAGGCAATGCGCAATGGCTGGTTTTATACAGGTGATTTAGCAAGAAGGGATGAAGAGGGCTTCCTCTATATTGCTGGACGTCGTAAGGAAATGATTATATCCGGTGGCGAAAATATTTATCCTTTAGAGGTAGAGAAAGCGATTGACTCGTTACCGGAAGTAGCTGAAGTGGCTGTGGTTGGTGTAGCAGATGAGAAATGGGGTGAGGTGGCAAAGGCTTTTGTAGTCATAAAAGAAGGCGCTACGCTTACAGAGGAAATGCTTCAGCATGCGTGTCAAACGAGAATCGCAAAATATAAAATACCTAAATATTTTGTCTTTTTACCTGAATTGCCTCGAAATGCGACAGGCAAGATCAATAAAACTGCTTTGCAAAGGATAGAATCAAAACCTTGATAAGGAAGGTGACTGCACAGTGAGTTTTAAGATTGGACAGAGTGCCTCATTTAGCCGAACCATGACAGAAACAGATTTCGTGATGTTTGCTGGATTAAGCGGGGATTACAATCCCATCCATGTTGATAAGGAATATGCAGGTGATACGCGGTTTGGACAGAGAATTTCCCATGGACTGCTAACAGCTAGTCTGTTATCCCGTTTACTAGGAATGCATTTGCCAGGTAAAGGGTCTGTTTATAAGGATCAGACCTTGCAATTTAAGGCTCCTGTGTTTATTGGAGATACCATCACAGCGACTGCTACTGTAAAAGAGTTTAATGAAGCACGAAGAATGTTAACTTTAGTAACAGAATGCACGAATCAGCACGGCATAGTAGTTCTTACTGGGATAGCTATTATGGTGGTGCCAAAAGAAGGGGAGAAGATATGAATAGAAAACAGAGTAACATAGCAAGTGTTACTATCGGGATTGAGGAAACGGGTGTTTATTTCCCCCCTCACATAGAAACAGCAGAGATGCTCGCGCAAAAAACGGGTATTCCTGCATCAGTTATCATAGAAAAGTTTGGACTTTATGAAAAACATGTAGCAGATGACACGCTTCACGCATCTGATCTGGCGGTAGCAGCTGCTAAATCATTTGTAGGAAAGAAAATTAGTCCGGAAGAGCTTGATGTCATTATCTATTTTGGCAGCCCACACAAGGATTATTACGTATGGTCGTGTGCAGCTAAAATTCAGCATGAGCTAGGGGCTACAAACGCCTATGCTTTTGAAATTATGAATGTAAGCTCCTGTTTTCCTATCGCTTTAAAGGTAGCAAAGGATATGCTAACGGCTGACAACAGCATTCGGAATATTCTGCTTGTTGCTGGATGTAAAGAATCACATATTATTGATTACGAAAATCCGCGATCCCGGTTCATGTTTAACTTCGCTGATGGCGGAACTGCCGCATTGGTTACACGCGGAGCTTCTAAGAGTCGAATTTTACAATCAGCGATGATAACGGATGGATCATTTCACGATGATGTCAAGGTACCTGGGGGTGGCAGTAAAAATCCGGCAAGCCACGATACGGTGGAAAATCGTCTCCACTATATTGACGTAACGAACCCTTCCAGTATGAAGGAGCGTCTTGATCCCGTATCCGTTTCTACTTTTGTGGAAGTGATAGAACGAGCACTACAAAAGAGCAAAAAGACCATTCAGGATATAAAGCTGCTTTTACCGCTGCATACCAAGCGTTCCATGTATAGAGAGTTATTACAACGGCTAGGCTTAGCTGAGGATCAGGCGATTTATTTAGATCACCATGGACATATGTCAGCATTAGACCCATGCATTGGTTTGCATTTTGCACAGGAGAAGCATCTGTTGCATAAAGGAGACACTGTAGTAGCAGTAAGTGCTGGTACGGGATATACCTGGGCAGCTACTGTTCTTGAATGGAGAGGTGAGGATTACTAATATGAAAAGCCCGGAAAATCGCCCTTTTTGTCATAAGCGATCAAGGATTCATACGCTTTTCGTAACCAAGCTGCTTGCGGTAATCTGTTCGTTTTCCTTATTTTTCCCAGTGGTGTCACCTGCTTTTGCCTCAAGCTTTACGTATTCGGAAGTTTGGGGAAGTGAAGCAGATGATCCTTCGATGTTTCGAACGCCAGTCGCTATGGCAAAGGATCGTACTGGCAACATATATGTGGCTGATATGGGGAATCATCGGATTGTGAAAATGAATAAGTCTGGTAAGGTACTAGAGACCTTCGGCGGTCTTGGCGACAAACCTGGAAAGTTCAACATGCCGTTTGGAGTCGCTATTGATAAGGAGGGTAATATTCTAGTAGCAGATACGGGGAATTATCGGATACAAAAGTTTGATCATCAATTCCATTTTGTAAAAAGCTGGGGAACCCGTGGGAAGGGGGAAGGAGAGTTTGGCTTTCCACGTGAGCTAGCGGTTGACAGCAAGAATAACTATTATGTTACGGATGAATATAATCATCGTGTCCAAAAGTTTGATCAGGCTGGGACGTATTTACTAACGATTGGCACATACGGTAAAGGACAAGGGGAGCTTGCCCTCCCGCAAGGAATCGCAATTAGTCCGACTGATGAGGTATACATTGCTGACACATTTAATAATCGAATACAGGTTTTTAATGATAAAGGTAAGTTTCAAAGACAGATTGGAAAAGGTGAGTCTGGCCTTGGACCCTACCAGTTTAATTTTCCGAGAGGCATTAATTTCGATTCTTTATCAGGTGCATTCTACGTGGCAGATACCTTTAACAATCGTATCATGAAATTTGATCAGCAAGATCGCTTTTTGTATACTGTTGGACTATTTCCGATTTTAATCTATCCAAATCAGGTGTTGCCGGATGGGGATGGAACGTTCTACGTAACAGATACGGGGAATAATCGGATTGTTGTCTATAAAGACTCTGCTTTGAGTGCTGTATTAGATCGCTTTATCGGAAATTCTCGTGGTGACAAAAAGCAGTACGCGGGTCCTTTTGATGTGGAAATTGACAAAAGCGGCAATATCTTTGTGGCAGATTCATTTAACCACAGGATTTTAAAGTATAATTCCAATGGAGTGCTGGTTGGAAAATGGGGCAATAAATTCGGAAATGGCGGCCCCAATGCTTTTGGCAGTTTGCCTGGTCAATTTATCGTTCCACGCCAGGTCGCTATAGATGCCTACGGATTTGTTTATGTTGCTGACTCTGTGAATCACCGCATTCAGAAATTTACCAACACAGGTGTCTTTGTAGCTACCTATGGGTCGATGGGCTATCTCAGCGGTTTTTTTCAATTTCCAGCAGGAGTAGCAGTTGATAGTAAAGGAAACATTTTTGTCGCTGATACACTTAATCATCGTATTCAAAAATTTAATCCATTTTTCATCTATATGAAAGAATGGGGCCAAAAAGGAACAAAAGACGGCCAATTTAACCAGCCAATGCAATTGGCGATTGATTCAAAAGACAACATATATGTGGTGGATCGGAATAATCACCGGATTCAGAAATTTGATAATAGCGGCCGTTTTCTAGCTAAATGGGGAACAAATGGTGGCGCAGGTGCAACAGACCCATTGGGAAGTTGGAAGGAAGGAAAAGGGGATTTGTTCCTCCCAATCGGTATTGCCATAGATAAACAGGATCGTGTCTATGTCACGGATACCTCGAACAATCGGATGGAATTGTACGATCAAGAGGGAAGGTTTCTTGAGGAGTGGGGGCATTTTAGTGGAGCAGACGGACATTTTTTCTCTCCGCAGGGATTAGGGATTGATTCGTCAGGAGCACTTTGGATTGCAGATGGGCTGCTGCAACGGATTCAAAAATTCGTCCCATCGGACCATCGGAGTAAAAATGTGGTGCATGTTGATTTATCGAGTGAATATACTCCAAATAGCTGATAGAGAGGAGAAACAGTTGCTATGAGTCGTAATACACAGAGGCTGCAAGGTAAAGTAGCAATCGTAACAGGAGGAGCCGATGGTATAGGTAAAGAGACGGTGAAGCTGTTTTTAGCTGAAGGCGCAAAGGTGGTCATCGCGGATTATAATCAAAGCGCGGGAATCACCTTATTGGAAGAGTGCCAGCAGGCTGGTTTTGAGCATGTTAGATATGTACAGGTAGATGTCTCAAATATGGAGAGTGTCGAGAAGCTGGTACAAAGCGTAATCGAAGCATTTTCCACTGTGGACATTCTAATTAACAATGCGGGTATTACGCAGGATGCTATGCTAGCAAAAATGACGGTAGAACAATGGCAACAGGTTATAAATGTTAACCTGAATGGGGTTTTCTACTGCACAAAAGCAGTCACTCCGCATTTGATCGAAAAAGGCTCGGGTAAAATTATTAATACATCATCCATTGTCGGCTGTGCTGGCAATATTGGCCAAACCAACTATGCTGCATCGAAAGCAGGAGTAATTGGCCTGACTAAAACTTGGGCTAAGGAACTAGGGAAAAAGGGAATCACGGTCAATGCGGTCGCGCCCGGCTTTATTGAAACTTCAATGGCTCTAAAGGTACCCGAGAAGGTACTGACAAATTTAGTTGCCCAAATCCCTTTACACCGTCTTGGGAAGCCATCTGATATTGCAAAAGCATACCTATTTTTAGCTTCAGAGGATGCAGATTATGTAAACGGTACTGTATTAGAAGTGGATGGCGGACTGTCTATTTGAACATGTAACGATAAAGCGCGCTGATCTCTGGGAGAGATGACGCGCTTTATTAACAAAAATTAATAATTTCTTTATTAGATAAAAAAACACTGGAGGAAAAATTTTATATATAAAAGATAAGGGAGCGTTTATTTATAATATATTCTTAAAATTCAATGATGGCCTATTTTTTCATAATAATAAAAGAATTATCTTTTTGGAAAAAAGTGAATATAGTAAATTTTGGCTTTTCGTGATATAGACATCGCTGGAAAGTTTAGGTATATTAAAAATATGGAAAAAATTTTTCAATAATATGCTTTTATAGTAAATATTATCTGAAAAAGTAATTTTATTTCATAGCAGGAATGTGAAGATATTGTCGTTTGTTGCGAATTTACTCATAATTCAATTTTTGATTATTCGCTTTTAACAGAAAGTAGCCAGAGTACTTTATTTTGTTTGATTGAAGGTGATAGCTTAATCAGCATGCACTTTTATGAAAAAGAATGCAAGCGAAGTGTTGCATGGGGGCAATACGAATCCAAAGGGAGAGGTAATTTATGCTATCAAAACTAGACGAGCTACAGTCATTTATTGGTGATACACCTCTTTTGCATTTGAAAAGCGATACGATTAACCTTTATACCAAGCTGGAATTTCAGAATTATAGTGGAAGTGTGAAAGTTCGGCCGGCTTATTACATATTAAAATCTGCGATTGAGAGAGGCGAAATCACCTCTACTACTACTGTAATTGAATCTACTTCCGGAAATTTTGGCATTGCATTAGCCTATTTATGTAAAAAACTCGAAGTTCCCTTTATACCTATTATTGATAATAATATTAACGAGATATACGAAAAGATTTTACGTATCACTGCTACAAAGGTAATGAAAGTAACTGAACGAGATGAGACTGGTGGTTATTTATTAAATCGAATAAGAAAAGTCAATGAACTTCTACGTACAATCAAAGATTCATTTTGGACAAATCAATATGCAAACAGGGATAGCTTCCTTGCCCATTATCATGGATTAGGCAGGGAAATTGCAGACGCCTTTGAACATCTGGATTATGTGTTTATCGGTGTTAGCTCGTGTGGAACCATTGCTGGTGTATCCCGCAGATTAAAAGAAAAGTTTCCATTCGTTAAGGTTATTGCAGTAGATACAGAGGGATCAGTGATATTTGGGAATAGTCCCAAAAAACGCTTTATTCCGGGGATTGGATCTAGCATGGTCCCAGAAATACTGAAGGAGGCTATGATCGACGAGGTCATTCATGTACCAGAGTATCGAGCAATCCAAGGCTGTCACGAACTGCTAGAAAAGCACGCTTTATTTGCAGGAGGCTCATCGGGCAGCTCCTATTATGCTATACAGCATTATTTTGCAGACAAGACATTTCAAACACCGCCGAATGTAGTCTTTATTTGTCCTGATAGCGGTTTATCTTATGTGGATACAATTTATAACAAAGATTGGGTAGAAAAATTCTGCTTACATCAATAATAACGAGATAAAACGTCCCATCACGATTATCTATCATCAAGCATCTATTTTTGGGGGCGTTATTTATGACTAGTAAACCAAAATACATAATGGGGGAGTGATGAATACATGAGAGATTTAGCATTTGTGTTTTCTGGACAAGGATCACAATATGTCAATATGGGAAAAGAGCTATGCGATCATTATGCCATTGCTAGAAGGACCTTTGAAGAGGCCGAGCAGATTCTAGGCTTTGATTTACGTAAACTATGCTTCGAAGGCGATCTTGAGGAACTGACCAAAACGGCTAATGCTCAACCAGCTATTTTAGCCACAAGTATTGCTCTTTGGCGTGTTTATATGCAGGAGATAGGTATCAAGCCTCGTTTTGTCGCTGGACACAGCTTAGGTGAATATTCTGCACTTGTTTGCGGTGGAGCAATGAATTTTTCCCAAGCAGTTCGTTTAGTTCATAAGCGCGGTCTTCTAATGCAGGAAATAACGGCTCAAGGAACTGGAGCGATGGCGTCTGTTTCGGGAATAGACAAGGCAGACATTGAAAAGGTTTGTTATGAATGTTCAGATGAGGCGAACTTTGCGAATCTTTCTAACATTAATTCCTCACGTCAAGTAGTTATTTCCGGTCATCGCCAAGCGATTGAAAAGGTAGCAAAAAAACTTGAACAGACGGGTGCTACAGTCATATTCTTGCGTGTCAGTGCCCCGTTCCACAGTCCACTGATGCAATCAGTTGCTTCCTCTTTACAGACGGAGCTTCAAAAATATCGCTATCAGCCTATGCGATATTCTGTCATTGCGAATGTCGATGGGCAGCCATACACAAGCAGTGATCAAATTGTAGAACATTTAACGACACAAGTGACGGCACCGGTTCAATGGCTTGCCACTATGCAGTTTTTATACCAAAAGGGCATTCGAAAAGTAATTGAGTTTGGACCGAATAAGGTCTTGCGCAATTTAATGAAAAAGGAATATCCTGATGTACTTGCCTATTCATATGATGTAGCACAGGATGTGGTTGGTGTGAAAGAAATGATGGGATTCCCGACGGATTATCAACCATTTATTCCTAGCGTAATTACAAAATGCCTAGCTGTTGCTGTTGCAACACCAAATCGAAATATGGATGCTGAAGAGTATCAAAAAGGTGTGATTGAGCCATATCGACGGATTCAAAAGCTACAAAATGAGCTGGAACAGACAGGTGCAGAACCGACTGTACAACAAATGCGTGAAGCCCTTGAAATGCTGACATCGGTATTTTTAACCAAAAAAACTCCAACTGAAGAACAGAAAAAACGTTTTGAGGAAATTTTAGAAGAAACGGGGACGGGCTATCTGCTTCCTGAGTTTCAGAATTACTGATTTGAAAATTGATTGTACCGTCACCTTTACTATGGGAAGGAAAAGGAGCTTTTCACTTGGAAAAAAAACCAGAAGTAACCAAAATTTATCCGCTGACTCCCTTACAAGAAGGCATTTTATTTCACTCCATTGTACATAAAGAATCGGGTGCCTATTTTCAGAGCTTGACCTTTTCGATTGAAGGTCATGTAGATATTGATCTGTTTTTAAAAAGCGTCAATGTCTTAATTGAGCGACATGATATTTTACGAACAGCTTTTGTATATGAAAAAGTAAAAAAGCCAATGCAGCTGGTGCTTAAAAAACGGGAATTGACTGGCATTCATTTTGAGGATATTTCCAGTATGCGTGATCAGGAGGAATATGTACAAAATTATTTGAAAAAAGACAAAGCACAAGGATTTCATTTATCTAAAGAAGTCCTTATTCGTCTTGCAATATTTCAAACATCACCAGAGTGCTATAAAGTGGTTTGGAGCTACCATCATTTAATTATGGATGGCTGGTCACTTGGTATTATGTTCCATGAATTTCTACAAATTTACGACTCCTTTGCGTTTCAAAATACGCTAAAGCTGGAACCGGTCCATTCCTATCAGCAATTCATTCAATGGCTAGAAAAACAGGATAATGAGCAGGCCAAGGAATACTGGAGAGGTTATCTGGAGGGCTATGATCAGTTGGCCGTAATACCAAGTTTGATCAATAAAACGAATGCTAGTGGATATGAAGCACAAGAAGCGGAATTTGAGATCGATATTGAAAAAACACAACAGCTTAATAAGATTGCACGGCAAAATAATGCTACATTAAGCACGGTATGGGAAGCATTATGGGGACTGGTGCTCCAACGATATAACAATGTAGACGATGTAGTGTTTGGATCTGTTGTGTCTGGTCGAAATGCTGAAGTAGCAGGCATTAACCAGATGGTCGGATTATTTATTAATACAGTTCCTGTGCGTATTAGGACAGACCGGGTAGAAACGTTTGCACAGCTTGTACAAATGGCTCAGGAAAGCTCAACTAGAGCAAAGATGCATGATTTTTTCCCGTTATATGAGATGCCAGTAGGCACAAAGATGAGTCAAGGCATCATTGACCATGTTTCTATTTTTCAAAAGTCACCAATTGATATGAGTGAATCTAGCAATGATTCAGGCACAAGGGGACTTGGTCAAGCAATCACTCATATTGAGCTATTGGAACAAACCAACTATGACTTTAGCATTATGGTCATCACGGGAGAGTCCTTGATCATTCGGATGGGCTACAACGCGAATTTACATAGCTGCGACTTTATCAAAAGAATCTTTGGTCATATCGAAGAATTGATAGAGCAAGTTATCGCGAATCCAGAAATCAAGCTTAGCCAGCTCAAGCTTACGACTCCAGCAGAAGAGATTGAGCTGCTTGAGCGATTCAATGACACCATGCTTCCATATGATCGCAGTAAAACGATTCACGAATTAATTGCGTTACAAGCAAAAAAAACACCGGATCAGATAGCGGTGGTATGTGAAGGAGCTCAGCTAACATACCGTGAACTGGATGAACAAGCCAAGAAAGTCGCTTGCAGTTTAATCGATAAAGGAGTAGGTCCCAATACGATTGTTGGGTTAATGACCGAACGATCATTGGATATGATGATCGGCTTACTTGCGATTCTTAAAGCCGGAGGAGCATATTTGCCAATTGATCCGACATATCCTGAGGAGCGTGTGAAATACATGCTTACAGATAGTGGCGCTTCATTGGTCCTTACCCAACGGCACTTCGTCTCAGATAACCTAATGGGGAAGGAATACATTTATCTCGACGAGGAGTTAGCACATGAAGAAGACTCCTTGTGGACTGCAGATACTGCCGCGTCAGAGGATTTAGCGTATGTGATTTACACTTCTGGTTCAACGGGGCAGCCAAAAGGAGTCATGATTCCCCATAGAGCGGTTCATAATTTTATCCAAGGAATCACTGAGAAACTTGCTTTTACTGAAGGAAAATCAATTCTGGCTCTTACTACCATTTCCTTTGATATTTTCGTATTAGAGACGTTAGTACCACTCACTCAGGGAATGCGTGTAGTTATTGCAACAGAAGCACAGCAGCGTGATCCAAAATTGTTAAATGAGCTGATCAAGGTCCAAAATATCAATTCCTTGCAACTCACACCTTCCCGACTGCAATTACTTTTATACAGTGAGGCAGATTGTTTAAGCCAATTAGAACAAATCCTGATAGGAGGAGAAGCTCTTCTACCTTCCCTATTAGCTCAGCTTAAAGAGCGTACCCAAGCCCAGATATTTAATATGTACGGTCCTACAGAAACAACGATCTGGTCGTTAATACAGGATGTGACGAATGCAACTGCCGTTACAATTGGAAAACCCATAGCCAATACACAAGCTTACATTCTCAATAGGCACAATAGCTTACAGCCAGTCGGCATGACAGGCGAATTATGTATAGCAGGTGACGGCTTATCCAAAGGTTATCTGAATCGAGAAGAACAGACTTCTGAAAAGTTTGTTATAAATCCATTCCAAACAGATCGAATGATGTATCGCACTGGTGATTTAGCAAGATGGCTTCCAGACGGAACGATTGAGTTTAAAGGTAGGATTGACCATCAAATCAAGATTAGGGGCTTCCGAGTTGAGCTTGGTGAAATTGAGAATTGCATAGTAAAACACCCAGCGATTCACGAAGCAGTGGTGATGGCGGAGGAGGTTGGCGCTTCGCAGAATCTCTGCGCTTATTACGTAGGGCAGCATGATGTAAATCCGCATGAGCTTCGTCAGGTACTTAGTCAGGAATTACCAGAATACATGGTTCCGGCACACTTTGTTTTTCTTGAGGAGCTTCCGCTTACAGCTAACGGGAAGATCGATCGAAAGCAATTACCTAAACTAAGCGAAGATGTACGATCAAGCGAAGTGTTCATTCAGTCTCCTCATACAGATGTTGAGCGAGAGCTAGTGGAGATTTGGAAAAATGTATTGAAGCGGGATGTCATTGGTTTACATGAAAGCTTTTTCGATTTAGGTGGAAATTCCGTTCTACTAGTTCAGATGCATGCCCAAGTAGATAAAAAATATGCGGGGAAAATAGATATTGGGGATGTTTTTTCCTACTCTACAATCGCGAAGCTAGCCAGCTATATTGAGTCGAGGACAGTAGAGAATCTACCATTGATTCAAATTCCAGCGATCCAGCTCCCGCCGGAATATTTTGATGTAAGTGAGGGGAATAAAAGTACCCTATTTACTTTTGCTTTTCAGGAAGAAATGGTTGCTGGCCTACATATGGTAGCAGATCGGTACAGCGTCGAGATAGCTGATATTTTATTTGCCATGAATCTGTATTTGTATGCGGAAGTCGGAGAACTGACTGATGTCACCCTTCAGTTACAGACAACGGATAACAGAACCGTAGCTATTCGCGTCAATATGAACAGCATTGATGACTTTGGCGACTTATTTAGACGTGTAAGAGAAGCGCGCATACAGCCAAATCCCCTTTCTCTACATTCTATTCAAGCATTAGAAAAGAGCTATACAAGTAAAACGAATGAACAAATATGGCCGTTATTTACCGAATATTTTTCCCAGTCAAATGAATTCAATCGCTTGTTTGATCTCATATTTGAATTGCAAATCGAGCCAAAAATGATTTCTTTTGAATGTCGATATGATCAAAACAAATTAAATCATGGAAAAGTCGAAGAACTCATTTATGGGTATCTCAAGCTACTTTCTCTCATGCTAGAAAATGAGCATCATGCAACTATTTAATCGAGCTGGAAAAGAGGGGAGATAAGTGAAGAAAAAATTACTGGATTTAACCGGGGTGAACTTAACACAAAAAGACGAGCGTACGGTTGTTCAGATGAAAAGTGTGAAAAAAAACGACATTGCTATAATCGGAATCTCTGGACGCTTCGGCGAAACGCAGAATTTGGAGGAGTTTTGGGAGACGTTACGTAATGGAAGCGATTGTATTCGTACGATCCCAGAGTCACGACAAAAGGATATTGATCGATTTATTAACCATGTTCAGCCGCATATCCAAAAGCGGTATTTACATGCTGCCTATTTAGAAGAAATTGATCAGTTTGATTACCAGCTATTCTCAATTTCACCTAAAGAAGCCAGTTTAATGGATCCTAATCAACGTCTATTTCTAGAAGAAGCATTCTCAGCAATTGAAGATGCTGGTTATGGCGGTCAAAAAATTATGGGAAGCAGAACGGGTGTTTTTGTTGGTTATAGCGCAGATGCAGACTCAGGGGAGGACTATAAGCAATATATTAAAAATGTTGCTCCAGCTCTGTCCGGGGCAGCCGTTCCCGGTAACATAAAGTCTATCATTGCGAGCAGAATTGCCTACACGCTCGATTTGCACGGACCAAGTATGGTAGTTGACACAGCTTGCTCCTCTTCTTTGGTTGCTGTTCATCTGGCGTGTCAGTCGATCATTAATGGCGAATGTGATATGGCTCTTGCAGGGGGAGTCAAAATTATCATGCTTCCCTTAGATGGAGACTTTAATTCAGGAATCGGCATTTCTGCACAAAACGGACGGGCGAAAACCTTTGATAATCGATCAGATGGAACTGGCTTTGGTGAGGGTGTTGGCGTTGTAATGCTAAAAGCCCTTGATCAGGCTATACAAGATAAAGATCATATTTATGCCGTAGTCAAAGGCAGTGCTTTCAACCAGGATGGTCATTCAATTGGAATAACGGCGCCTAATTCACTGGCACAGGAAGACGTGATTGTCAGGGCTTGGAAACATGCAGATATAGAACCGGCGACTATTCAATATATTGAGGCACATGGGACCGGAACCTCGCTAGGTGACCCTATTGAAATTAAGGGGATTCAGCGAGCTTTTGCAAAGTATACAAATCAGCAGCAATTTTGCGGTATCGGTTCGATAAAAACGAACTTTGGACATCTCGACCATGCAGCAGGAATTGCTGGTTTAATCAAAAGCATTTTATCGCTAAAACATAAGGAACTTCCTCCTACAGTCAATTTCCAATTTCCCAATCAAAAAATCCCGTTCGACAGTTCACCTGTCTACGTTAATGACTGTTTAAGGGAATGGGAAGCGAATGGGCATCCGCGCCGTTGTGGAATCAGTTCATTTGGCTTGAGTGGCACGAACTGTCATATCGTTTTGGAGGAAGCACCTGCACCTAAGCCGCGTCCTCAATTATCAGATCATTTATCTAAGCCGCACATTTTGTCCCTCTCCGCAAAAACTGAGGATGGATTGCGTCAGCTAGTGGATGCTTACATTCAGTATATTGAGAAAAATGAAAGGGTAAGTATAACTGATCTTGTCTATACGTCTAACACAGGCAGAGGACATTATGAATCGCGATTGGCGCTGGTAGTATGTGATCGCAATGAATTAATAGAAAAGCTTTCCTTATGTAAAAAGGAATTATTTGCTACGGATGAGCGGGTTGGTTGCTATTCAAATTCATTTAAGATCATACATGATCAGAAACCAAACCCCAGTGAAAAAGAGATTACGGAAGCAGATATCAGACGATTGAGCGAACAGGCAAATGCTTTAATTAATCAGCTTGTTATGGCAGAGCCTTCCGAAGTGCTTCTTCATCAGTTGAGCCAATTATACGTCCGTGGAGCAGAGGTGGATTGGGATAGGTTGATGCAGAAAGAACATGCTCATAAGATAAGTCTTCCCGTATATCCATTTAATCGAAAGCGGTGCTGGGTGGAGCCGGAAGCCGTAAATTCTTACCCGCTTATAAAAAGATCAGAAAAAGAGCTTGATTTGCCTCTGCTGGATCGATTAGAAGCAGAATCTATAGATACTATTATTTATGCAACTGATTTTCATGTAGATAAACACTGGGTACTACATGAACATATCGTCAATGATAAATTTGTTGTGCCGGGAACTACCTATCTCGAAATGCTGCTGGAAGCCTGCTATCAGCAAATACCAACTAAACAAGTTAAAGTAGAAGATATTGTTTTCCTTGCGCCATTAATTTGCGAAAAAGGAGAGTCTCACAAGGTCCAGACCATTTTAAAAGAAAATGGCCAAGCTTATGACTTTATCATTGCGAGTCGTTACAACGGAGAGTGGGTGCGGCACGCTCAAGGGAAAGCAATAGTTGGCGTAGATTATCATGCTCCGAAGGTACAACTTGAAGAAATAAAAAACAGATGCAGCATTGAGCGTAAAGAATTTATTCAATACGAAGAGGATTTCTCTGGTTCAGGGGCTATCATTACAGGACCTCGTTGGAATAATGTGCAGCAGATATATGTTGGTGATGGTGAAGTGCTCGCACATTTTAGTCTGCCAGAACGCTTTGCAGCAGATAAAGATTTGTATCATTTCCATCCTTCTCTGATGGATAATGCTGTTAACTTAGCGATTAATACAGTTAGTCAGGATTTTTATCTGCCGTTTACCTACCGTATTTGCAAAGTGTACAACACAATGCCCAGCAGGTTTTACAGTCATCTCAGACTAAAGCCTGATCAGTCTGATAGTAAGGAAATTATTAATTTTGATGTGACACTGGTAAATGAAGAGGGCGTCGTATTTGCAGAAATTGAAGATTATGCAATAAAACGTGTACACCAAATGGATTTGGGAGCCAGCAAAGCAAAAAATGCTAGCTTTTATTATGGCCTGAACTGGATTGAGAAGCAGATAAATCCTGAAGAAGAAAGCTCCCAAGATATGGGGACTGTCCTTATCTTTAAAGATGAGACAAGCATTGGTGAACAAATGATTCAAGCATTTGATTCCACGGGCAGACCGTGGATTCAGGTTGAATTGGGAGCCGAATTTGAAGAGCTTGACCAGCGAACTTATAAAATAAACGGCCTTCAAACGGACTATATGGCTTTAATCGGATTACTAAAAGAAAAAGGCATTACTCAAATCGTGCACTTGCTATCTGTTGTGAAAAAGCAGGCGGTCAACGATCTTGCGGACTTGGAAGAAACGCAGAAAAGGGGCTATGAGAGTCTCGTTCGTCTGACGAAAGCCCTTTTAGAGCATAACATTCATGATCAGATCGAGATTTTGCTTGTGGCTCCTTATGTATACGAGTTGAATGAACAGCAGGAAGACATTCAGCCACATCACGCTACCTTGTTTGGATTGGGAAAAGTGGTAACGCAGGAGTACCCGCATCTATTGTGCAGAGCAATAGATATTGACAATTTTACTACTGCAGAAACCATTCTTGCTGAACTAGGGAGAAAAGACAAGGATTATCTTGTGATGCATCGTAAGGATCAACGATTTGTGGAGGAATTCTGCGAGTGGAATTTAGATGATATTGCAGATGATTCTATCGAAATTCGTGAAAATGGAGTTTATTTACTTACAGGTGGTCTTGGTGCAATTGGGCTCGAAATGGCTAATTATCTTGCTTCGCAGGCTTCTGTCAATCTTGTATTGATTAATCGCTCTTCGTTGCCAAGTAGAGAGCTTTGGGATCAAGTAGAAGAGAAGTCCCAGCCAAAATTATATCGACAAATCACAGCTATCCGCCAGATTGAAGCGTTGGGAAGTCATGTCACGGTACTAAGCGCCGATATTAGTGATCAGGCTGAATTGCAAGCTGTACTTGCTCAAGTTCGATCACAATTTACGACGATCAATGGCATCATCCATAGTGCTGGTGTAGCTGGCGAGGGATTTATCCTGCGTAAAGAAGAATCTAGTAGCCAGCCGGTGTTATCTCCAAAAGTAAAGGGGACCTGGTTATTAGACCATCTGACGAAAGGTGACCCACTTGATTTTATGGTACTGTTTTCCTCAATTAACTCACTGTACGGTGGAGTTGGACAAGGAGACTATGCGGCTGCCAATGCTTACCTGGATGCATTTACCTCCTATCGCAATCGCCATTCCGGGAAGACATTGACGATCAATTGGGCGGCATGGAAAGAAGTGGGGATGGCTGTAGAATACGGAGCTAATCATGATGTGGGATTCTTTAAATCCTTGTCAACTCATCATGCCATCGAAGCATTTCAGCAGGTTTTGCATAAAAAACTGAAAAGAGTAACCATAGCTGAAATCAATTATGATAACACCCCTGAACCTTTAGATGCTCTATCATTTAATGTGGCAAACCCAATTAGAACCAAATTGGCAAAAATGGGGAGATTGAAAGAAATAAGACAAGGAGCAATGCCAGCCCAAGCATTACCAGCCCAAGCATTACCAGACATTACGTTGCTAGGGCGTAATGCCGGTGAGAGTTATTCTGCCAATGAGCGATTATTAGCGCAGGTTTTTTGCTTGGAATTAGGACTGGCTGAAATAAATATCTACGATGACTTCTTTAGTCTCGGTGGAGATTCTATTATTGCCGTCAAGATTGTCAATTCGGTTCAAAAGTATCTGAATAAGAATATTGGGATAAGTGAAATATTCCAAAACTTAACGATTTTTTCACTTGCGGCACATCTTTCTTCTCAAGAAGAGGGTACGAAAGAAAGCACAAGCTCTGAGCAAGCTACAGAAGAATCGAATTTGGTGCCGAAGTCAGAGGAAGGAATTGAGCTTACGGGTATGCAACGTCATATCTACTTCCTTCAATCCTACAATCCTTTGATGACTGAACTTACCCTATTGATTGAACAAGAGCTTTCTTCATCTATTGACATTGAGTTGTTTCAAAAGGCGATTGACGTAGTTACTCAACAGCACGAGGCTCTGCGGACAATTTTCCGTGAAGAGAATGGACTACCCAAACAAGTTATTTTGCCAGCTTTGAGTGTAGAGACAGAATATGAGGACCTCTCCTATAAGTCAGATGCACATCAATTAGCTAGAAGAAAGCTGAAAGAAGCTAGAATTCAAGCTTGCGAGCTGTCAAAGTCAACATGGCGTCCCATTTTATATCGTTTTCCAGAAAAGAAAACGCTCTTTGCTCTCATTATCCATTCACTGATTGCAGACCAATGGAGTGCGGAGTATATTGCGAGTCAGATTCTTCAGGTCTATCACGATCTAAAAGAAAATAAACAAATCGTGCTTTCACCAGCGCGTAGTTATATCTCCTGGATATGCGATCAGCTTAGCTGGGAAAAGAGTGAAGGGTTTCAAACAGACCAGGCATACTGGCAACAGGAATTGCGTAATCCACTTCCTCAATTAAACCTAGCAACGGATTTTCAACGTCCGAAGACTCCAAGCTATCAAGGAAGCTTTTTTCCTTTTCAGGTAACGGATAAAGAGGCCTATAAATCCATTCAAGAAGCAATCAAACGAATAGATATTCCTTTGGAAACCTATCTATTGTCAGCCTATTATCTTCTGTTACACAAGCTTACTCTTGATAAGGATATCATCATAGGGATGACAGCTCGTCACCAAGGCCATTCAGATAGCAATGAAATGGTGGGAGCACTAACGAACATCTTCTGTATGCGTATGAAGATAGAAGAAACAGATACAATCGAAGAATTATTTGCCAAGGTAGAAAAAACGAGAATGGCTGCTTCTACACACAGCCGTTACCCATTTGATGCTATCGTCGCCCAGGTTAATGCTCAACGCAGTCAACGAAGTCCGATCTTTTCTACTATGTTCCAATGGCATGAATCAATGCCTGCTAACAATGATGGCGTAAGTTTGTACGATCTCAGCTTGGTAGGCGGAGCTGACACAAAACAACTGGATTTTAGATTCGAGTTCGATACGAATCTTTTCAAAATAGAAACAATAAGTAAGCTAGCCGACTATTATTTGAATATCTTGTTTGAAATCAGCAAGAGTGGTTTGCGCATTCCTGACGTACAGCTTTTGTCCCAAAATCAGATGCAGGAATGGAAAGAATCACAGGTATCAAGCAACATGGGAGATTTTGAATTTAATTTCTAACTTATAAAACAAACTAGAGGAGAATCTCTATGCTTACGCAACCAACTTCCATATTCGAACAACTAGAATCTAATGTCCGTTCTTATTGCAGATCCTTTCCGGATGTATTTATAAAAGGAAAAAATTCAACGATGTATACCAGATCAGGAGCAAAGTTCATTGATTTCTTTGCAGGAGCTGGGGCTCTCAACTACGGGCATAATAATGATTTTATTAAAAAAAAGCTTATCGATTATTTAGAAGCGGATGGGCTTGCTCATGGTCTAGATATGCATACCTCTGCCAAGGAAAGCTTTTTGCAAACCTTTGATGAGATGATTCTTCGTCCCAGAAATTTAGAGTATAAAGTTATGTTTTGCGGTCCTACGGGAGCAAATGCGGTAGAAGCGGGACTAAAGATCGCCCGCAAGACCAAGCAACGCTCAGGTGTTTTTGCTTTTACAGGTGGCTTTCATGGGATGTCTTTAGGTGCTTTGTCTGTTACCGCCAATAGCTACAATCGGCAGGCGGCAGGTGTTGATTTGCCTCAGGTCACATTTATGCCGTACCCTACTGATTTTTCGTTCGATACGATCGATTATATGGATAAAATGCTTAGCGACAGCCATTCGGGTATTGCTAAACCAGCCGCAATCATTTGTGAGACGATACAGGCAGAAGGGGGGATTAACGTTGCCCCTATCCAGTGGCTTCAAAGATTACGCCAATTGTGTGACAAGCATGATGTGCTGTTGATTTGCGACGAGGTTCAGATTGGATGCGGTCGAGCAGGTTCCTTCTTCTCATTTGAAAGAGCGGCCATTGTTCCGGATATTGTCGTACTTTCCAAATCTATCAGCGGTTATGGTTTGCCAATGTCTCTCCTGTTATTCAAACCAGAATTGGATATCTGGCAACCTGCGGAACATAATGGAACATTCCGCGGGAATCAACTAGCTTTTGTTGCTGCCGAGGCCGCCTTACATTACAGAGAGCAAGAACAATTAGAAGCAGAGGTGCTGCGTAAAGAAAGGTATGTAAAGCAATTCTTACATGAACAGATTGCGAGCCTGAATGACCAGATTGAAGTTCGTGGGATGGGATTAATTTGGGGTGTGGATGTGGCTAAAGTCAGTGGTTCAGATATAAACGCTGCGAAAAAGATAGCAAAACGCTGCTATGAGCGCGGTTTAATCATTGAGTGCGTAGGGCGCAATGATACGGTGGTTAAGCTTCTGCCGCCATTAACCATTGAATGGGATGAATTACAAAAAGGCTGCGCTATTTTGCAGGAATCAACACGGGAGATCTTGGGCGGTTTAGAAACAAGCAAGCTGTAAAAAAGAAGAGGAGATTATCAAATGAGATATCTACATGAAAAGGACCTGCTGACCATCGGAATTAACTGGGATGAAACGACTTCTGTTATTGAAGAGGTAGTGAAATGCTTACAGCAGGATGACTTTTCCCAACCAATAAAACCTTATTTACGCTATGGACAAGAGCAAAATCGAATTATTGCTATGCCGGCTTATGTAGGCGGTACGATTAATCAAGCAGGGATTAAATGGATTGCTAGTTTTCCAAATAATATTCATCAAGGTATTCCACGAGCGCACAGTGTCACTATTCTAAATAACGCAACGAATGGGGTTCCGGAAGCCATTGTTAACACAGCATTACTTAGCGTTATTCGCACGGCTTCTGTCAGTGGAATGATTATGAAACATTATGATGACGTTCGCAAGCAAAAAGATATCACGGTTGGCATTATCGGCTGGGGTCCGATCGGTCAATATCACTTTAAGATGGTCACTTCATTACTGGGAGATCGAATTAAAAATATTTACTTATATGATCTCAAGCCAATTGACATCACATCGATTGACCCATCTGTGAAAGAGAAGGTTATCATTGCAAAGGACTGGAAAGAAGCCTATCAACATTCGGATATCTTCATGACATGCACAGTCTCTAAAGCACCGTACATTGATGCAGCACCAAAAGCAGGCTCACTTCTACTCAATGTTTCGTTACGAGACTTTACTACAGAGATTTTCCCGCATGTAAAAGGCTCAATTATTGTAGACAACTGGGAAGAGGTATGTCGGGAAAAAACGGATATAGAGTCTATGCATTTGCAATGTGGTTTGCAAAAAGAAGACACAAAATCGATTATTGATGTGGTTTGTGATAATGCCATGTCTAGTTACCGTGAAGATCAGGCTATTATGTTTAATCCGATGGGGATGGCTGTTTTTGATATTTCGATGGGGCGTTATTTTGTGAAAAAAGCAGAGGACTTAAAGGTAGGACAACTATTGGAATAAACATAGCATGTAAAAAGGGGGGATTCCAATGAGCACCAGTTTTTTGCATAACATTCTACTTTCAAGCGGTCAATTTGAGCAAGAGCGCTCCTACTGGCTACAGCACTTGGAGGGTGTCGCTGATTTTAGTGGTTTCCCCGTTGAAACACGCCCTCTTGTCAATAAAGCAGAGGACATGAATTCAGTCAGTTATCCAATTCCACCAGCGATAGTGGAAAGGATTATACGAATGAGTAACAACTCAGACTACGGCATATACATGTTTCTGCTTGCGGGGATCAAGTATCTATTGTCTACCTACCAACAGCGTTCCGATATTATTGTCGGAATGCCTGTTTTTCAACAAAAAGAGGGTGGTAAGCAGGCTTTTTCCAATGTCTTGCCGATCCGCAGTTCCTTAGATCGTTCCCTAACCTGGAAACAGGTGCTTCCTACATTAAAAGCTACGATAACAAATGCAGTGAAACATCAAAGTCTGCCGCATCATTTACTTGCTAGCTTATTAGGGATGTCAAATGAGGAAAAAAGCAGACCGATCTTTGGAACCATCGTGCTACTAGATAGCATACATGATCTAGCAAGTATAGAGTCTATTCCTGCTGATATGGTATTTCATTTTAAAAAACAAGATGAGCGTCTCATTCTCCAAGTAGATTATCACCCAGCTCTCTACAGTGATGAGGGTGTTGGACAGCTAGTGAATCGTTTGTTTGTTGTTTTGCACTTGATTACCAGTAAAACGGGGGATTCACTTCAAGCAATGGATCAACTCCTCACGCATTGGAATGGGTTACTGACGGGTGTTCCTACCTTACAGCTGCCATTGGAGCATTCACTTTTGCAACATGCCCCAAACAAATGGGGAAGGGTAGAATTTACCCTCTCAAATGAGGAAAGAAAGCAACTTACAAAACTAGCGGAAATAACCGGCAGCTCTCTTTTTGTTACGCTATTAAGTGTCTGGCAATTGCTTCTTCACCGTTATACAGGTGAGAATGGCATTTTAAGCGGATGGATGAGACAGAATGATCCTAGCAAAGATTCTCCGATCTCTATATACAGTGACTTTTCGGGCAATCCAAGCTTCAAGGAATTGCTTCTGCGTGTCCAACGTACAGTAGACACTATCGCTTTTGAGCAGGAATTTTGGGTCTATCGACAGTCTGCCTTTCAGATTTTATTTGTAACGGGTGAGATAGATGATCCTTCCTGGAGCGATGATACAGAGCTTGCTCTTGCTATTTCCCAACGAGAAGCAGGCTTAGCAGGAACCATCTTTTTTGATACGGGACGCTTTGGAGAGGAAACAATCAATCGTTTAACAGGGCATCTGACTACAATGTTAAGAGATATCATGGTTCACCCGGATACTTCGATTGGGCAGGTTTCTCTACTAGATGATTCCGAACGTAACCTACTACTTACGACGTGGAATGAGACGAATATTCCATTTCCTACTCAATCGCTTGTTCAAGAGTTATTTGAAGAGCAGGTTCGACGATCTCCAGACCACATCGCAATTATTGACGGAAAAACTCAGCTTACCTATCGAGAATTACATGAGAAATCCAATCAGATGGCTCATCGACTTCAACGATTAGGTGTGCAGCCAGACTCGCTTGTGGGAATTAGTATGGAACGATCGCCAGAGATGATCATCGGCATTCTAGCGATACTTAAAGCGGGAGCAGCGTATCTACCGATTGATCTTACCTATCCTGAGGAGAGAATTTCCTTTATTATAAAGGACTCTCAATTATCTGTGCTGATTACGAAGCAGTCTCATTATCAGCAGTTTTCAAATTATGATTTGACACTAGTTCTACTAGATAGCGACGATCAGGATCTTGATCAGGAAAGCGTATCAACACTTAATAGAAACGCTGAGGCTATGAATATGGCCTATGTTATCTATACATCAGGATCAACAGGTATCCCAAAAGGGACACGGATCACTCATCAGGGGATTGTTCGTCTCGTAAAAAATCATTCCTATATAGAATGGAAGCCTAGCGATCGTTTAGCACAGATTAATAACACGTCCTTTGATGCATTTACCTTTGAGCTGTGGGGGACGTTGTTGCATGGTGCGACGCTTGTGCTTATTGCGCCAGACGTTGTTTTATCTCCGTATGCTTTCCAGAAAGAGATTCAACGTTATGGGATAACCGTAATGTTATGCACGACTGCCCTGTTCAACCAATTTGCAGGGGAAAGTCCTGACATGTTTAAAAATATTACGGTTTTATTCGGGGGAGAAGCTGCTGATGCGAAATGGGTAAGAATAGCCTTAGAAAAAGGGAAGCCGAAGAAGCTGATTAATGTATATGGTCCGGCAGAATGTACAACGTTTACTACGACCCATCATGTTACGCAAGTCCCTGCTGATGCATTATCAATTCCAATCGGGAAGCCTATCGCAAATACCCAAGTCTATGTTCTCGATCAATATTTACAAGCAGTCCCTATCGGAGTTCCAGGTGAGCTGTATGTGGGAGGGCCCGGTCTTGCCCTAGGCTATTTACACCGACCTGATATTACAAATGAACGCTTCATCAAGAATATATTTTCGCCAAACGAAACAGATCGTCTATATAAGACTGGGGATATTGTCCGATACTTGCCAGATGGGACTTTAAGCTACATCGGACGCAAGGATGATCAGGTGAAAATCCGCGGATTCCGAATTGAATTAGGTGAAATTGAAGCTGTTTTGGGGCAGCATCCAGAAATTCGAGATGCCGTAGTAATCATGCGAGAAGATCAAAATAGCAACAAGCAACTGATCGCTTATTTTACTACCTACAATCAAGAGATGCTTTCCGCTAGTGAGCTTCGCAGCTATACGGAGAAGAAGTTGCCAGTGCATATGATCCCTGCTGCGTTTATTTATTTGGATCATGTACCGGTTACTCCAAATGGAAAAGTAGATCGAAAGGCACTGCCAGCTCCTTTGATAGAACGAGAGGAAAGCAATACACCGTTTATTGAACCTATTACAGAAACAGAGGTCATTTTATCTGGATTTTGGAAAGAAATAGTAGGAATTGATCGCATTAGTATCATTGATGATTTTTTTAATAGTGGTGGACATTCTCTGCTTGCCACTCAGTTGTTATCAAGAATCTATCATACGTTTCATATCGAAATATCCTTGCGAACGTTCTTTGAAAATCCAACGATCCAAGCAATGGGAAAACAAATTGACGAAATCATAGCTTCCGGAGAGCAATCGGTATCAGTTCCACTAGTTCCTGTTTCACGCGATAGTGATCTTGTCCTTTCGTATACACAGCAGGGAGTTTGGTTTATTGAACAGCTTGAGCCTGGAAGTGCAACCTATAATGTCCCAGTGGCAAATACACTCAAAGGGAATTTGAACATTGATGCTCTGGAGCGTGCAGTAAATGAGATTATTCGCCGGCATGAAATTCTACGCACCAGCTTTATCTCAAAAGATGGAAAACCTTATCAAGTCAGTCATCCATTCCAGTCTATTCGCATTCCGGTGATTGAGATGAGTGACGTTCCAGCTTCAGAACGGCATCAGTGTATCATTGAGATGGCCAATGAAGATGCTAATCGACCGTTTGATTTAACGAAATGCCCGTTGGTGCGTTTCCTATTATTCAAAAAAGATGATGAGAATTATGTCTTTTATTACACCATGCATCACCTTATTATGGATGGTTGGTCCTTGCAAATATTTACACATGAGTTATCTGTTTTATATGAAGCATTCAGCCAAGGAAAACAGTCACCTTTACCAGAAATGCAGCTACAATATGCCGATTTTGCCGCATGGCAGCGTAAGTGGCTAGACGGTAAAGTAATGAATCAGCAACTAGCCTATTGGAAAAAACAGCTGGCTGGAGATTTGCCTGTTTTGCAATTACCAATAGACCGGACTCGACCGAGTGTAGCAAGTGGTGCAGGTCAGCGGGACACGTTAGTTATGCCGAAAGAGCTTGTTGCTAAATTACATGTTCTTTGCAAGCGTCAAGGCGTGACTCTTTATATGGCTTTGCTGTCAGCATTTAAAGTATTGCTTAGTCGATATTCGGGTGAAACAGATATACTAGTTGGTTCTCCGATTGCCAATCGGACACGCTTGGAGACAGAGGGTATGATCGGATTCTTTGCTAATACAATCGTATTACGCTCTCAATTGGCGGATAATCCAACATTTATTGAACTTTTAAAACAAGTGCGCGAGGTTACGTTAGAGGCATTTTCCAATCAGGATGTTCCATTTGAAAAATTAGTGGAAGTTTTACAACCTGAACGTACAAAAAACATCACGCCCATTTTTCAGGTGATGTTCACATTGCAAAATACTCGTCGTACCGATTTTAAACTCTCTGATGAGACATTGGTTCATCCGGAAATTGATAGAGGCACGTCTATGTTTGACCTTTTATTTGATATCGCAGAGCATCCAGACGGTCTGCTGTTGGTAGCGGAATATAACATGGATATCTTTTTTTCTACCACCATTAGCCGGATGATGGAGCATTATCGAGAGCTGCTTGAATCCATTGTGGAGCATCCAGAACAACCTATTTCTGATCTTAATATGTTGACAACACAAGAAAAGAAACAAATTCTCGATGATTTTAATAACACCACATGTGATTTTCCAATGGACAAAACGGTGCATGAATTATTCGAAGAGCAGGTGGAATGTCGACCTACTGACATTGCTGCGATACATCGGGATCAACAAATCACGTATGAAGAATTAAATGCTCGGGCAAATCAAATAGCGCGGTTTATCCGTAGAACAGGTTTGCAAAATGAAGAGATCGTTGCTGTTTTCTTAGAACGCTCCATTCCAATGATGGAAAGTATTCTGGGGATTTGGAAAGCAGGTGGGGCTTATATCCCTATTGATACAGCCTATCCTATACAGCGCATTATAGGTATTCTCGAAGATTCAGGAGCGGCGGTACTGATTACGGCATCTACATTTGTAACTCCTGAGATTATACAAAACTACAAGGGCACTATTCTTTGCCTCGATGCTCAAATGGATGCCATCAATCAGGAAATGAAAGATAATCTCAGAATGAAGGTTGAGCCTAATCAACTTGCTTATATCATTTATACATCAGGATCAACGGGCAAGCCAAAAGGATCCATGGTAGAGCATATCGGACTTAATAATCATCTGCACATGATGAAACAACAGCTTAAATTGGGCGAGGATTGCCGGATTGCTCAGACAGCTTCTCACTGCTTTGATATTTCAGTGTGGCAATTCTTTACATCCGTTATCTTAGGTGGAACGACCATCATCTATGATAATCAGATGACAATGGACCCTAACTCTTGCATTGAACAGATTATTCAAGATCGGATAAATATTTTCCAAGTTGTTCCATCTGTTTTATCCGTGATGCTAGATCATGTAGAAGAAAACAAATTATCGTTAGATTGTTTTCGCTGTGTAAGCGTCACAGGGGAAGCAATTAAACGTAGCCTGGCAGCGAGATGGTTTAAGCTCTTCCCGCATATTCCGTTAGCGAATGCTTATGGGCCTAGCGAGGCATCAGACGATGTTACGATTCATATCATAGATCAATTGCCTCAGGGCGAAATCGTTCCGATTGGTAAACCTCTGCACAATTTTAAGGTTTACATCGTGGATGAAAAAATGAATCTTTGCCCGGTTGGAATTAAAGGCGAAATTTGTGTGTCGGGTTTAGGAGTTGGACGAGGCTATTTAAATGATCCAGAAAGAACAGCTAAAGTATTTATGGACGATCCATTTGCTGATCATAAAGGGATACGACTTTATAAAACAGGAGATATGGGACGCTGGCTCTCTGATGGAACTCTTGAGTTTTTTGGGCGTAAAGATTATCAGGTTAAAATTCGGGGATTCCGCATTGAATTGGAGGAAATTGAGAATCAGATCAACAATCATCCCAATATGTTAGAAACAGTAGTAATGGATATTGAGGATGCAAGAGGTCAGAAGAGCTTATGTGCATATGTGGTGCTAAAACAAGATGTGCCAATTAATCAGTTGAAAAGTCATTTAGCAAATACATTGCCTGACTATATGATTCCAGCCTTTTTCGTAAAAATGGAGAAACTTCCCTTGACTACAAATGGGAAAGTAGATCGCAAGGCGTTGCCAAAACCTGATCGGAATGTAATAGAAAGCAAATACGCAGCACCGCGTAACAAGATTGAAGAAAAAATAATTGCGATCTGGGAAAGTGTGCTTGATACGACCGGAATAGGTATTGAAGACCATTTCTTTGAAAACGGTGGTCATTCACTCAAGGCAACGACTGTTATCTCGCGTATCAATAAGGAGCTACAGGTAGATATCTCATTACGAGAATTTTTTGACAGACCTATCGTCAAGGATTTAGCACAGTTAGTAGAAAGTAGCGGAAAAAAAGCTTATCCGATGATCCAACTTGTCAAAAAACAAGAAGCCTACCAGCTTTCTTCTGCACAAAAACGGATGTTTCTTGTAAACCTACGGGATTCAGAGAGTATCGCCTATAATATCCCGAATATGTTTATTATTAAGGGAAAACTGGACAAACAGCGTCTTCATCAAGCCTTTCAAAAACTGGTGCAGCGACATGAGATTCTTCGCACTTCTTTCGGGTGGGAAAGAGGAGAGCCTGTTCAATATGTTCAGGAGAAGCTGGAGCTAGACATACAAGAGATAACATCAACACACGAACAGCTTCATACCGTTGTGCAGTCACTTGTGGCTCCTTTTGACTTGAGCAAGGCACCACTACTGCGTGTTTTCGTGGTCAAAGTGGAAGATGAATACCATGTGCTTGTCTTGGATATGCATCATATCATCGTGGATGGGTCATCCATAGCCATTATGTTAGATGAACTGGTGCAATTCTATCAAGAAAAGCAACTCCCAGAACCAAGAATTCAATACAAGGATTTTTCAGCTTGGCAAAATAAGCTACTGGCGTCTGAGGTCATGCATAGTCAAGAGAAATACTGGTTAGAGAAATTTAGCGGTCAATTACCTGTACTTGGGTTGCCAACAGACTATCCGCGTCCGTCTGTGAAAAGCTTTGAGGGTAGTTTTGTTGAGTTCTTTGCTGATAAAGAATTGACGTTAGGATTGCGTAACCTAGCTAGCTCTACTGGTACAACACTTTACATGGTGTTACTTGCTGCCTATCATGTGCTGCTATCCAAATACGCTCATCAGCAGGATATCATTATCGGAACGCCGATTGCTGGCAGGCATCATGCAGATTTGGAAAAGGTAATCGGTATGTTTGTCAATACACTGTCCATCCGTTTGCAATCTGATACGCAGCAGACATTTACCGAGTTCCTGCTTACGGTTAAGGAGCATGTGTTACAAGCCTTTGATCATCAGGATTATCAATTTGACATGCTCGTAGAAAAGCTAGACGCAGCAAATGATGAGTCCAGGAATCCTTTGTTTGACACCATGTTTATCCTGCAAAATATTGAGCAGCCTTACATCACAGAAGGTAATGATGATACTGATAAGCTATCCATATCTCGCTTTGATTATAAATATCGTATGTCCAAATTTGATGTAAGTGTCATTACGATAGAAGCTGATGAGGAGTTAGTATTTCAATTTGAGTATGCCAATAGATTATTTACAGAGAGTACGATCACCATTCTCGGAGAATCCTTTCTTAAGCTGCTAACGATAATTGTTAATGAAGCGGGTAAAAAATTAAGTGATATCGAGATTGCTGAAACTTATGACTTAATTGATATGGATATTTCTGATCAATTGGATTTTCAGTTTTAAATAAAATGGCTTAGAAGTAAGACCTTGGGATAAAAACCACGGTCTTACCTCTCTTCCTTATTTTATTATAGTATTAGTGAAATCTTTTTAATTGTATGATATTGTTAAGTCATGGAATTTTCTGGCGTATGTAAAATTTTTCTTTTTCATCAACTTCTGTGTTTTTATAAGTGCGTTTTTTGACTGAATAGAAGGCCGACAAGAGTACAAATGGAGTGGATGTATATGGGGGAAACAATGAAGATTGACAAATCGAACGTCGAAGAAATTTTGGGATTAACGCCTTCTCAAGAAGGGATATTATTTTACTATTTATATAATCTTGAAAGTAGAGAGTATTATGAACAGTTGTCGCTGAATTTGGAAGGCAGTGTTCAACCAGAGCTAATGAAACAAGCTTGGGATTACATGGCCCAACGGAATGAGATGCTGCGCACAATTTATCGGTGGGAAAATTTGGAAAAACCAGTGCAGATCATTTTAAAGGACAAGCCTGTTTCTTTTAGACAGATTGACCTGTCAACAGTACCTGCAGAACAAAAAATGGAGAAGCTTGCAAGCGTAAAGCAACAAGACCTCCAGGAACCTTTGCATCTGCATATTGAGCCGTTCCGTGTTACTTTATGCAAATTGACGGACAATCAATATGAAATGATTATTACGAATCATCATATTTTGTATGATGGCTGGAGCAATGGTGTTTTACTGAATGAATTTTTTCAAGCTTATCATAATCTTAAAGCGGGACAGGAACATACGGTAAAAGAGAAAAGTAAATTTAAAGATTTTATCAAATGGAGTCAATCTCAGCAGAAGAAGGAAGAAGTTCCTTTATTTTGGAAAAACCTGCTTGATGGATTCGACACAAAATCAGACATACTTGCCCGTAAAGAATATAGTCATGAAGCTATGAAACAGGGGAAAAGCTATACATACGGTTTCACACAAGGCTTGACCAAACGTTTAAAAGCATTTGTCAAAGAGCGGAATATTACGATTGCTACCTTTTTTTATACCGTTTGGGGAATGGTGTTGCAACGCTACAATAATAATCAGGACGTTGTGTTTGGCGTAACGAGTTCGGGACGTACAGCGCCGATTAAAGGGATCGATCAAATGGTGGGTCTCTTTATCAATACACTACCGTTCCGTGTAAAAAACCGTTCAGACGAGACAATTACCGATCTGCTGCAAATGGTTCACCAACAAGTGAAAGCACGAGAAGCTTTTGAAGCAATTCCACTTGTTGATGTTAAAAAATGGACCCAACTGGATAATCAGGAGTCGATATTTGATTCTATTATAATCGTTCAGAACTACCCAATGGATTTTAGTCTGATGAACAAATTTTCCGATTTGTCAGTACGGTCCTATGAAATGAACGAATTAACCAACTATCCGCTTTGCTTGGAAATCGTCATGAAAGAGGATGTAGAATTACGAATTACTTATCACCACAATCGCTTTGACGAATCTACCATCGAGCGTATCGCTGGGCATGTGCTACAAATGACAGAAGGGGTATTAAACGACCCAAATGCAAAACTCTTCTCGGTTGAGATGATGACTCCTCAGGAGAAAACGTTGATCCTTGAGAAGTTCAACGATACAACAGTAGAGAATCTGCAGGAGCAAACCATTCACCAGTTGTTTGAGAGTCAGGTTGAGCGTACCCCAGATCAGGTAGCTATCGTCTATGAAGGAACGCACCTTACATACCGGGAGTTAAATAATCGAGCAAACCAATTGGCACATACTCTGCGGGCAGAAGGAGTAGGTCCTGATCAACTGGTTGGTATTTTGGCCGAGCGTTCCTTGGACATGATGGTCGGACTGCTAGGAATCTTGAAGGCTGGAGGGGCCTACGTTCCGATTGATCCAGGGTATCCAGAAGAGCGCATACGCTACATGCTAGAGGATACGGGTGCCAAACTGGCAGTGGTACATAGTCATTTACAAGAGAGAATCACCTTTGCTGGAAAATGTCTCGTTCTGGATGACGAATCTTCCTATCAGGATCTCACAACCAATCTTGAACCGATTAGTACCCCTTCTGATTTAGCCTATGTTATGTACACATCAGGTTCAACAGGCAGACCTAAAGGGGTTATGATTGCTCATCAGTCAGTTATCAATCAGGTGGATGGGATTACAGATCGGATTGATTTTTCCCCAGGGAAGTCTATCCTTTCTATCACGACAATTTCATTTGATCCATTCATTTTGGAGACGTTCCTTTCGCTAAGTAAAGGAGTAAGAGTTGTCATAGCTAGTGAAGCTCAACAGGCTGATCCGAGTGCATTGAGTGAAATCATTTGGAAAGAGAAAATTGATATGCTTCAAATGACACCTCCTCGTATGCAAATGTTATTGTCTTCCATGCATGGCACAGAGCGTGTCAAATGCTTAGAGGGAGTTCGTGAGATTATGCTGGGGGGAGAAGCCCCACCTGTTTCATTGCTGCAAACCTTGCGCACCTACACTGGGGCACGATTGTATAATATGTACGGTCCTACGGAAACCACTGTTTGGTCATCTGTTGCAGAAATAAAGACTGGTGAGGCTATCACAGTCGGTAAGCCGCTCATGAATAAATACTTCTATGTTTTAAGTGCTCAAAATCAGCTTCAACCAATAGGTGCGGCAGGCGAGCTATGCATTGCGGGTGAAGGACTGGCAAAGGGCTATTGGAACCTTCCGGAATTAACAGCTAAAAAGTTTGTAGAAAATCCATTTGTGCCGGGAAGCCTGATGCATAAAACAGGTGATTTGGCAAAATGGCTCCCAGATGGGACCGTCGAATGTTTGGGGAGAATCGATCATCAAGTTAAAATTCGAGGCTATCGCATTGAGCTTGGAGAAGTAGAAGCGCAGCTTGTAAAGATAAAAGAAGTGCGGGAAGCTGTCGTAATCGCGCGGGAAGATCAAGACGGGACTAAGCATTTGTGCGCTTATTTTGTGGCGGATAAACAATTAACGGTAAATGAACTAAAAATAAGCTTGTCGTCTGAGCTTCCTAATTACATGGTTCCCTCTTATTTTATGCAGTTGGATAAATTACCTCATTCACCAAATGGAAAAATCGACCGTAAGTCTCTCCCTGCTCCAGAGGGGATTAGCATCCACACGGGAGTAGAATACGCAGCGCCTCGTACAGAGCTAGAAAGCAAAATGGTGCAAATCTGGAGTGAAATTTTACAGGTAGAAAAAATAGGAATTCACGATAATTTTTTTGAACTGGGGGGGCATTCTCTTAGAGCATCCCAATTTGTCTCGAAATTACGAAAAGTCTCTAACAAACAGCTTTCGCTGCGAGCAGTATTTCAAACGCCAACCATTGCAGCATTAGCGTCATTGGTAGAAAGGGAAGCATCTATAGAATACGGGCAAATTGAAAAAGCACCTGTACAGGATTATTATCCGATTTCCTCTGCACAGAAGAGATTGTTTGTGTTAGATAAAATGGAACAGGGATCAACAACCTATAATATGCCAGGAATGATCACACTAAAAGGCAATGTAGATCGTAACCGAATGGAAAAAGCATTTCATCAATTAATTGATCGCCATGAGGCTTTACGAACATCCTTTCATTTTATAAATAATGAGGTTGTTCAACGGATTCATTCGAAGGTTCATTTTTCCATATCCGAACACTCATTGCGGGAGAATATGGATGGAGAAATAGATCAGTCTGAATTGATCGCACAAATAGCAGAAGACTTTGTGCAGCCGTTTGATTTACAACAAGCCCCACTCTTAAGAGTCAAGCTAGTACATATAGAGAAGGAAGAATATCTACTCTTGTTTGACATGCATCACATCATTTCAGACGGTTCAACTCTTGAGTTATTCATCGAAGAGTTCATGAGCTTATATGCAGGCAAGTCATTACCTGAATTGACCATTCAGTATAAAGATTACACGGTTTGGCACAATTCACAGGTAGCCTCAGAGGAATGGGCTAAAAAAGAGCAATATTGGCTGTCACAATTTGCTGATGAAATTCCAATCTTGCATCTTCCGACCGATTTTGCCCGTCCTCCATTAAAAAGCTTTCGTGGAGATTCCGTATGGATGGGGTTAAATAAAGAGGGGACTGCCGCGATAAATCAATTTGCTTTCGAAAACAACGTGACACCATTTATGGTGCTTCTTGCAGCATATCATTTCTTACTGGCTACATATTCAGGACAAAATGATCACGTGATTGGATCGCCAATTGCAGGAAGAACACATGCTGATTTACAAAACGTAATGGGGATGTTTGTAAATACGTTGCCGATTCGTAATCGTGCGAATCAAGAGGATAGCTTCGTTTCCTTTCTTGGAAGAGTGAAACAAAACGTATTGCTAGCATATGAGCACCAAGAGTATCCGTTTGAGGAATTGGTCCAAAAGCTGGATGTTGAACGGAATGTAGACAGAAACCCTGTGTTTGATACCATGTTTATTTTACAGAATATGGACAGCAAAGAGCTGACATTAGAGGATATTTCCATTAGCCAATTGGAGTTTCCAAATAAAACATCTAAATTTGACCTAACCCTTGAAGCAAAAATAAGGGAAGGACGATATCATTTCTGTCTTGAATACTGCAAAGATTTGTTTCTGAAAAGAACGGCAGAGCAGCTATTAAAACATTTTATCCATTTAGTACAAATGGTTACGAAGAATCCTGATTTGACGCTTGAAAGTCTAGAATTATTATTGCCTGAAGAAAAAAATCAGCTTCTCGCTGAATTTAATGATACGGCAATGTTCTATGACAAGGATAAAACGATTCATCAATTATTTGCTGAACGTGTAAAGCTAACGCCTAATCAGGTCGCTCTCATGTGTGAAGAACGATCGTTAACGTATCAGGAATTAGATGAGAGGGCTAACCAAATCGCTCATTATTTGCTTGAGCATCATCGGGTACAACCGAATCAATTAATTGGAATCCTGATTGAACGGTCTGAATTCATCTTAATTGCAATGCTTGGAATTCTAAAGGCAGGAGCCGCTTATGTACCAATTGATCCCGTATTACCCGATGAACGAGTAAAGGTAATCGTAAATGAAGCAAACATAAGTGTTGTCCTATCAACTTCGCGTTTTATCCATCAGCTTAATGCGTTGCAATGGGAATGTCCAACTTTAGATACCTTTGTTTGTCTTGACAAAGACGAAATTACTTCCATAGACTCCAGTCAAACGAACGAGCTGATTGATCAGAAATTATGGAATCATATCGGTTCAGTTGGAAATGATGAGATTTCGATTGGCGGCTGGGTAAGTAGCTATACAGGACAGCCCTTCTCTTTAGAGGAAATGAGTGAGTATAGCAAAAACGTGCTGCATAAGCTAAAACCTTATCTAAATTCTCAGACGCGAGTTTTGGAAATTGGATGCTCATCAGGTTTAACAATGTTTGAGCTTGCTCCATATGTTGGTTCTTATTATGGTACGGACTTATCTGATGTCATTATTGAGAAAAATAGGCAAAGAATGCTACGTGAAGGTGTTTCGAACATGAAGCTTGCCACTTTGCCTGCTCACGAAATTGACCAATTGGATGAACGCGATTTTGATGTAGTGATTTTAAATAGTGTCATTCAATATTTCCCTAATCATAATTATTTACGCTTTGTCCTAGCAAAAGCGCTAGAACTGATGGCGAAAAATGGGATTTTATTTGTTGGCGACATTATGGATTTGTCGTTGAAGGAAGAGATGATACGGTCATTAACGGAGCATAAGAGAACACAGATTCGAGATGATCAGCATCGTACAAAAACTGAATTTACAACCGAATTGTTTATCTCGCGTTCTTTCCTAGAGGATTGGCTATCAAAGCATGACGAGGTTACACATGTGACTTTTTCTCAAAAAGAACACACCATCGAAAATGAGTTAACTCGATATCGATATGACGCCTTATTTACGATTGATAAGGCATGTCTATCAGAGAATTCTTTGACGAAAAAGAGTATGAGCATTCAACGCAGGCAACAACATGGTGCTTCTATGATAAATAATCAATCTACAGAAGCAATCAATACTCCAATAGACGCTAATTCGCTTTGTTACGTTTGCTTTACTTCCGGTTCAACCGGGAAGCCGAAGGGGGTAATGATTGAGCATCGGGGAGTTCATAATTTTATAGAAGCTGCTGTGAAAATCATGCCGTTCCAAGAGGGAAAAAGACTTGTCTCTGTTACGAATATTAGCTTTGATGTGCTAGTGCTTGAGACCTTTGTCCCATTGTTAAAGGGAGTTACTGTTGTTATCGCTACGGAAGGTGAGCAACGTGACCCTAAACGCTTGAGCAGGTTAATTATCAACAAAGAGGCAAGCATGATACAGGTCACCCCATCACGTCTTCAGCTTCTGATGAATGATAAGGAATGTCATCACAGCTTACACTTGCTTGAGGTCATTATGATTGGCGGAGAAGCTTTTTCAACTGTTCAATTAAACGGACTGCAAGCCATCACAGGGGCCAAGCTGTTCAATTTGTACGGGCCTACTGAGACGACGGTTTACTCGGCGATTGCTGATTTGACCAATAAAGACACAGTAACCATCGGACAGCCAATCGGAAATACTAGTATTTATGTTGTAGACAAACATAACAAGCTAGTCCCCCTTGGCGTCCAAGGAGAATTGTGTATAGCGGGGGATGGTGTAGCAAGAGGTTACTTGAACCAGCCTAAGCTAACCTCTGAAAAGTTTGTGTCCGATCCGTTTCATGCTGACAGCACTGTTCGCATGTATCGTACAGGTGACATAGCAAGATGGTGTGAGGACGGAACGCTTGAATATTTGGGTAGATCTGATCATCAGGTAAAAATTAGAGGATATCGAATTGAATTAGGGGAGATTGAGCAACAATTACAAAGCCATGATGAGATTACGGAAGCGATCGTTCTTAGTAGCGAGGATACGTTTGGCAACAAAATATTGATTGCCTACATTGTCGCTCAAGCCGAGCTTTCGGTTGCTCCTCTGCGTGAGTTTGTAAAAGAAGCACTGCCAGAATATATGGTTCCGGCACATTTTGTTCAAATAGAGAAGATGCCACTTACACCAAGCGGTAAGGCTGATCGTAGGGCACTTGAAAATACGACATCCAGACTTTCTACAGGTACGGCATTTGTCGCTGCCTCAAATGAGATAGAGGAAGTGCTGCTTTCTATTTGGGAAGAATTGCTTGGAGTCACTGGCTTTGGTGTTCACGACAATTTCTTTGACCTAGGTGGAAATTCTTTATTATTGGTGCGGATGCACAGCCGTGTGGATGAAAAGTATCCAAATCATGTGACGGTTACCGATATGTTCACTTATCCATCGATTAGTAAGATCGCGAGTCTAATTATGCATGGGGATAAGGAGCAAGCCAGAGCCTTTACACTACCAAGCATCTCTATGGGGCGAGATTATTTTGCTAGTAATCAGATGAGCGAGCCGGGTTCTATATTTGAAGCAGAATTAACATCCGCCACTGTGCTGAAATTACAGCGATTGGCGGAAGTAGAACAAGTGAACATAGATGATGTATTTGTCGCTGCTTATGCATTTTTGCTATCGCAAATAAGTGGGTCCGAGCAATTGTCTGTTCAGCTACTGATGCAAGCTCCTAATCAGTTTATGTCACTAGATGTGGATGTAAGCTCAATGACTAATTTTTCTGAGTTGTTCCGCTATGTTCATCAGAAGCAAAATGCGGAAGAGGATATCAAGGTATATGAGGCAGACAGGCTTTCTGGACTTGTTATGTCCAAGGAACCATTTACTGTTACTCCGTTGCTTTACCGAAAAGGACTTGCAACGAAACGCAGTGAGATAAATGACATATTTGATATCCTGCTTGAAGTCGAGCCAGGCAACAACCAGATAAACTTCCGTCTCGACTATCAGCCTCAAAGGCTTAGAAGTGAAAAAATGAAAGAATTACTTCATGCTTATATGAAACTCCTTGCAATGATCTTAGAAAATTATTAACTTTCGACAGGATCGGTATTTTCAAAAAGATTGTTGCCTGATTCAATCGGTTTCATCTATCGAGTGATCAGGCAACAGTTCTTGTAACCTGAAGAAGTAGGAGTGAGACCTCTTTGCTTAATTTTCATTCATTTAAACTAGATAGCTTAATCAACGAAAATGAGAGTGACATTAAAGCTGTTGATAAAAAATCTATCGCAATCATAGGTATGTCTGGTCAATTTCCTAAGGCGCCTCATTTGGAGGCTTTTTGGGATAATCTCTGCAATGGAGAGGATTGTATTGGCTCTTTCCCTGAATCTAGGCAGGCCGATACAAAAGCGTATCTGCGTACGATTAAATCTGCTGCTGAAGCTACTTATTATGAGGGTGCCTTCTTAGAAGAAATCGACAAATTTGATGCTGCATTTTTTCGACTTTCACCTAAAGAAGCCTCATATATGAGCCCAAGCCAGCGTTTGTTTTTGGAAACAGCATGGCATGCGCTTGAGGATGCGGGCTACGGTGGTGAAACATGCAAAGGCAGCAAGACAGGCGTATACGTGGGCTTCAGTGGAGATGCTTTGCATGATTACAAAGGGTTGATAAAAGAAGTGGAACATGAATCGATCCCGCTGTTTATACCAGGCAATTTATCGCCGATTATTGCCAGCCGAATCGCTTATTTATTAGATTTGAGAGGCCCGTCATTAGCAATTGATACGACTTGCTCCTCATCGGCGGTGGCTATTCATACCGCTTGTCAAGCTCTCCGCAACGGGGAATGCAATATGGCCATTGCGGGCAGTGTAGGCCTGCATTTTATGCCGTTAGACAATGAATTAAAACTGGGGATCGAATCATCAACACGACGTACACGAGCTTTCGATAGGAATTCGGATGGAACAGGGGTGGGAGAAGGTGTGGCCGCCCTTATCTTAAAACCGCTGCACCAAGCCATTCATGATCGCGACCATATTTATGCGGTGATTAAAGGAAGTGCGCTTAATCATGATGGTACGTCCAATGGTCTGACAGCACCTAATGTGCTGGCTCAAAAAGAAGTAATTCTTGCTGCTTGGCAGGATGCAGGCATTGAACCTGAAACCATTTCTTATATGGAAGCGCATGGTACGGGTACGGCGTTAGGTGATCCTATCGAAGTGGAGGCCATCCAAAAAGCATTTCGTACATTCACGGATCGACGCCAATTTTGTGCAATCGGTTCTGTTAAATCAAACATTGGTCATCTAGGAACCGCAGCAGGCATAGCGGGGATTATCAAGTCGGTTTTAGCATTAAAGCACAAGAAAATCCCACCGACTCTCCATTTTGAAATGCCGAACCGTCAGATTGCATTTGAGGATTCGCCGGTATATGTTAATACCGCTTTGCGTGCATGGGAAGCAAATGAAGAACCTTTACGTTGTGGCGTTAGTTCATTTGGATTAAGTGGAACGAATTGCCATATCCTCTTAGAGGAAGCACCCGTACAGGAGGGTGAGGTAGCAGACTATTTGCCTCAGCGGAATGAGATTTTGGCCATTTCTGCCAAAAGTGTGACCTCTCTTCAAGCGCTGGTACAAGAATATATCCGTTTTTTGCCAGATAAATCAGATAAAAGTCTATCTGATATTTGTTATACGGCTAATAGAGGCCGCTCGCATTATTCTCACCGTCTTGCTCTTACATTTTCTACAAAACAGGAATTGATGGAGCAGTTAGAACAAGCAACTACCGTATTATCAGCAGTTCATCCAAACGAATCCAGATCATATGTGGGTCATAACTTATTCTATGGAATCCATAAGATCGTACGCGAACAGCAGAGTGATCCTTCGAGAGGAAAAGTTAGCGAACGCGAAATTCAAGGATTTACGCAAGAAGCAAAAGAAGCGGCCGAGATATACCTAGATACAGACCGGACAAGTTCTGAAGCCTTAGTCAGCTTATGTCAGGCTTATGTGTCAGGAGCGATTATTGACTGGGACCTAATCTATAGGAAAGAAAGTCGAAAACGGATCAGCGTGCCTGTATATCCTTTTGATCGCAAGCGACATTGGATTGAATCCCGAACAGCATGTATCGACGAAAGCGAGGGAAATATTGTGAATGCACAATCTAACATCTCTGAAATAAACAACGATCATTTCGAGAAACAGAGAGTGGAAATGATTTTACAGAACGTAAAACACATAGTGTGCACGCAAGCAGGAATAGACGAGCAAGAATTTGATGTGCATGCTAATTTTTATGATCTAGGATTTGACTCTATTCTATTTATTCAACTGAACAACCAAATTAAAGATACATACGGTGTTCAAATATCCTTTAATCTGTTTTTTGAAGAATTAAATAACACATACAATGTAGCAAATTATCTAGCGCAAGTTTTACCTGACAGTTTCTTTGTCACTTCCTTGAAGTGCGAAGCTATGCCTGCGAAACCATCTGAAGAAACTGTACAGGAAGCAAGTAGCAAGTCTTCTCACCCCCACGTTCCTGACTATCAACCAGTTCTCACGGGTAAAGGACAGACCGATCTAGGCGGGCTTGAGCAATTGATGAGTCAGCAATTAGAAATAATGGCAAAACAACTGGATGTATTTCGTTTACTGCAGCCGAATGGTCAGAGGGAGAACTTAGCCCCGGCTCCCGTAGCAATGGATGAGCGTCGTGTACAAACTAGAGGAGAAGCTACGAATGTACAAGAGACTCCCGTTGGTTTTAGAAGTCTAGCAAAAGAAAACAACAAAAAAGAAGTGTTTGTTCCCTATCAAAAAGTTTCTTTTGGGTCAACGCATAACATAACAATGCAGGAACGTAGCCATCTACAGGATTTTATAACTAGATATTCTGACAAAACTCGCTCCTCCAAACTGTTAGCGCAAAACTATCGCAATGTACTTGCAAATAATCGAAATGTGGCGGGATATCGTTCCAACTGGAAAGAAATGATCTACCCAATCGTTAGCGACCGAGCTATGGGTTCTAAGCTGTGGGATATTGATGGAAATGAATATATAGACATATGCATGGGATTTGGGGTTAACCTGCTTGGACATAATCCTGCCTTCATCACAGAGGCTGTCAACGAAGAGTTGAAGCGAGGCTTCCCTGTAGGTCCTATGTCCCGATTAAGCGGAGAAGTGGCTCAATTAATTTCTGAAATCGCAGGAGTAGATCGGGTTGCCTTTTATAACTCAGGTACGGAAGCGGTTATGGTTGCTGTCCGGATAGCGCGGGCTTATACGGGACGCTCAAAAATTGCAATCTTTGCAGGCTCTTACCATGGCAGCTTTGACGGTATCTTAGCTCGCACTGATACAGCTAAAGACGATGGCAGCTCCAAACCGATGGCTCCAGGTGTTCCGACAAGCATGAGTGATGATATTTTGGTGCTTGAATATGGCAGTGAGAAGGCCTTGCAAATCATCCGGGAAAATGCCGATGATCTAGCAGCGGTATTGGTTGAACCAGTTCAAAGCCGTGATCCAGAATTACAGCCAAAAGAGTTTTTGCACTCCTTGCGTGCTCTGACAACTGAGCTTGGAACAACCCTCATTTTTGATGAAGTGATTACCGGTTTCCGTATCCATCCCGGAGGTGCCCAAGCGTGGTTTAGTGTTCAGGCTGATATGGTTACCTATGGGAAAATTGTCGGGGGCGGGATGCCTATAGGTGTTGTTGCAGGAAAAACTGCCTATTTAGATTGTATTGACGGAGGATACTGGCAATACGGAGATCAGTCTTATCCACCAGTTGCGGAAAAGCGTACATTCGTCGCAGGTACATTTTGCCATCATCCCTTGACCATGGCAGCTGCAAAAGTGACTCTAGAGCATCTGAAACAACAAGGAAGTGCTCTGCAAGAAGAGGTGAACCAACGAACAGCACGTATGTGCCAAACGTTAAACGCTTATTTTAAAGAACAGAATATCTCTATTCGAATGGTTCATTTTGGCTCTTTATTCCGTTTTGTATTAAAAGGTACGCAAGAAATATTATTTTACCATTTGCTGTCACGCGGTATTTACACCTGGGAAGGAAGAAACTGCTTCTTGTCCACTGCGCATAGCGATCAAGATGTCGAAAAGATCATTGACGCAGTTAAAGACAGCTTAGAGGAGATGAAGAAAGCAGGTTTTTTTCCTAACACTCCCTTAGAAGAGAGCCTAGATAAGGGAGTGAAAGACAAGCTACAGGTGCCACTATCAGAAGAACAAAAGCAATTATGGTTTTTTTGTCAATTAGGAGAGGAAGAGTCACGTTCGTATAATGAATGCTTCGCGCTTCAACTAACAGGCCAATTCAATTTGGATGGCATGCGTCATGCAATACAGCAACTCGTTGACAGACATGAATCCCTACGAACAACGATAAGTGCAGATGGCGAATATCAGTGTATCCATCCCAAAATGGTAATTGACGTTCCATTGGTTGATTTTTTAGATCAAAAGGGCATGGATGCCAAAAAACAAGCACAAGCTTGGATGGACAACGAGGGTAAACAAGTCTTTCATCTGGAAAAAGGCCCTCTATTTAAAGCCTATATCCTGCAAATAGAAAAAGATGTTTATCAGCTAGTTTTCATTATTCATCATATTATTGCTGATGGATGGTCAGTGGGTATTCTTGTTAAAGAACTAGAGTCCCTTTATACAGCTGCCTATCATAATCAGAAAATAGTTCTCCCTGAGCCTATGCAGTATCGAGATTTTATCGCATGGCAAGATAAGCAGCAGAATCAATTTTCAGAAGCAGTAACTTTTTGGGAGCAACAGAGTACAAAACCGTTTGAAGTGCTCGATTTTCCAAGTTCAAAAATGAAGCCTGCAAAACGCAGCTACATAGGAAATCGCACAACTTTCATTCTACAAGCCGATGTAGTAAACAAATTAAGAGAGTTTAGTAAGAAACAGAGAAATAGCTTATTTATGACTCTTTTAGCCTCTTTTCAGGTATTTTTGCATAAGATAACAGGTCAAAATGCGATGTTTATCGGTATCCCGAGTGGAGGACAAGCGCTTGCAGGCTCCTCACATTTAGTAGGGCAATGCGTAAATATGCTGCCGATTCATGGGCAAATTGAGCCAGATATGACCTTTGAACAGGTTAGTAGCCTAGTGAAAAAGAATGCCTTTGAGGTTTACCAATATCAGCATTGCTCTATGGCTTTAATTGGCAAAATGCTAGCAGCACAATCGAATAGTTCTAAGCTACCTGGAATTACTGCAACCTTTAACATGGATCGGCCTACAGGCAATTTGCAATTTCCTGAATGTGCAGTAGAGCTTGTGCCTTTTCCAAAGGTTTCAACCAAGCAGGATATCGGACTTAATGTTATTGAAGTAGGGACCGAATTACATCTTGAATTTGAATACAATGCTGATCTCTTTGAACACGGAATCATAGCTGGCTGGATCAATGGATTTGCTAGATTAGTAGAGGACTTGGTACGTTATTCTGATCGCTCGCTTTCAGGTATACCACTGCTTACAAATCATCCGGTAGCATCGCAGAACCTGAAAGAGCAAGTCCTTCCAGAAAGCAAGGGACAACTGTTTATTCATCAGCAGGTAGAAAAATGGGCGTTGGAGCATCCGAACAAGAATGCTGTTTTATGCGGTAATAGCGAAATTACGTATCAATCACTTCATGAACAGTCTAATCAATTAGCGCGTTGGATACAGCAGATGAATATCGAACCAAATCAGCAAATGATCATTTGCTTGCCTACTACTATTGAAGCGATTGTAAGTATTCTTGCTGTGCTCAAAGCAGGCTACACCTACACCTATCTGAATGAAGAAGCAAGCGATAAATTACAGCATGCAGTAGTTATAACGCGAGAAGCGACCCCATTTATCAAGGAGCACGCCAAGCAAATTATTGATCTTCATGAAATACAGGAAGATGTAAAACAGGTAACCTCTTCAAACCTACAATCGGAGAATAGCGAAGACAAAATAGTGCAAATTGTGCAGGGTGTTGGCGGCTTTACGCATCAACAGCTCATGTGTTATGCAGCGGCAGTAAAAGAGAAATGTGAACTCACAAGCACTGATTGTGTGTATATTGCTTCGTCTAATGAAGTAGACTTCTGGGAAAAGCTGTGGATACCAGTTCTAGTAAATGGAGCGACTCTAAGAATTGCTCATCAAGAAGATGCTTTCCTTGCTAAAAGCAATGACACTGGAAAATTTATTTTCATTCATAAAGGTAGTCAGCTAGGCGAGGATACAAGGCGTATACTTACTTCCCTGCAAGAAGTTGATTTGCTCAAGCTGGTTGTCCTCGATGCAGAAGTATTATTTTATCAACACCTGCCTCAATGGAGGGAACTATTGCCGAATGGTTCAAGGCTGTTGCGCACCTTTAGCATGAAGCAGGTTCCGATGTTTATTACAGCACATAAAGTATCTGATCGAGAAGGTGCGGCCCTACAAAAGGTTCCATTAGGTTATCAAATAGGCTTTTTTCAACCAGAGATAGTAGATGGTCAGAAACAGCCAGTACCAGTGGGTGTAGCAGGGAATTTGTACCTTGCATGGGGACATGGTGATAGAAAAAATGTGTATGCTACCAGAGAATTAACTCGATTCTTACCAGAAGGTGAATTGGAGTATATAGGCAAAAGAAATAATCAGACGAGACGGAATAACCATCGCATTTATACACAAGAAATTGAAGCCGTGCTGGAGCTATTTCCTGATGTGGACCGAGCCATCGTGAGGAATGCTGATGATCAGGACCACAATAAAGAGCTTCTGTCTGCGTATCTCTTTACTAGTCAGCCAGATCAATTGAATATTCAAAAGCTTCGTTCGTTCTTATCATCCCATCTTCCAGAATATATGCGGCCTACTCATTTTGTAAAACAAAAGGGAATGCCTCTGCGCAGTAATGGAGAGATAGATTTTTCTAAATTACCTGATCCATTTTCCTACCAAGAAGTTGAGAGTGGTTTTATTTTACCTGCCAATGATACGGAGGAAAAAATTTGGGCGATTTGGAGTGATGTTTTAGGAAGTAAGCAATTTGGTACGGAAGATAACTTCTTTGATTTAGGCGGTCAATCTCTGCAGGCATCTACCATTGCTATGAGAATGCAGACGGAATTTGATTGCTTTATCCCTTTGCATCATATGTTTCTCTATCCAACCGTCAAGGAGCTAGCGACTAATACTGTACAAGAAACTGGTATGAGTGTACCTCCTATTACGAAATTGGCAAAACAAGATTATTATCCGGTTTCTTCTGTTCAAAAAAGGTTATACGTTCTAGCAGAGCAGGAAGCCCATAATGGAACCGGCTATAACCTGCCTGTCGGGATTTGTATCGAAGGACAACTGGACTATGCAAACCTTCGTGAACAGATTAAGAAAGTCATTTCGCGGCATGAATCATTGCGAACCTCTTTTCACTTTAGAGAGGGAGAGATTGTTCAACAAATTCACGATGAAGTAGACATTCCATTAGCCTTTATAGAAGGACCAGAGGAACAGCTAAACAGTCTGACAGAGGATTTTGTTCAACCCTTTGTGCTTTCGAAGGCACCTCTAATACGTCTTCAACTCGTAAAAGTCGCAGAGGAAAAGCACATTTTGCTATTGGACATGCATCATATTATTTCTGATGGACTAAGCATGAATATCTTGATAAAAGAACTGCTTCATTTATACCAGGGTGAACAGTTGCCAGAACAAAGTGTCACCTATAAGGATTTTGCAGTCTGGCAGAATTCATTTTTATCTACAGAAAATGTGCAGAAGCAAGAAACCTATTGGCGTAATCTATTAGCTGAACCGCTTCCTGAATTACATTTGCCAGTTGATGTTGATGTGAATACGACTCAAAATGGCCGGGGTCATGTGCAAAGCTTCAAAATTGACGCAGAAACAACAGCAGCTCTCAAAAAAATCAGTGATCAGTGCAAGGCAACCTTATACCATACCCTATTTGCCGTTTATGAGATTTTTCTTGCTAAATGCTCCTATACCGAGGATATAGCGGTACTCACAGTAACCTCTGGTCGTACTCATCCGTTAGTCGAAAATATGGTAGGTATGTTTGTCAATACACTACCTGTCCGCTTACAAGTGACGAGTAATAAAACATGGCTGCATATAATTGAAGAGATGAAACAGCAAATTGTGGAAATGCTTGAAAATCAGGATTATCCGCTTGAATACATGGTAGAGCGACTTCAATTCCCTATCGAAAAGGTCCGTGCAGGCTTTACGTATCAAAGCGCAGATCATGAATTGCCAAATACCCTATCAGCAGGGGATTTAACGCTGACACCTTTTGAGGTTAAAAATTCAGCTACTCGTAGTGATGTAAGCTTGCTAATCCAAGAAACGAATGATGGTTTATCCTGCCTTATGGAATGCAATGCAGCTATTTTTAACGAAACAAAACTGGATGTATTGATTGATTGGTTCCAAAAGCTGCTGATAGAACTGCTTGAGCATCCAATGAGCGAAATTAGCAAGATACAAATGAATAACGGGACGGAAAACTCATTATTTAACCATTTAGCCTTATCAAAGGCTGATTATGAATGTGTTTATCCATTGACAACCACTCAGCGAGACATGTATTACGATATTTTGCTATCCCAAAACAATGGGCTATACTATCTTTTCGCCACCTCCATCGATCTTTCAGCAAAGATCAATCAAGAGCGCTGGAAGCAGGCAGCCGAGCATGTTTTTAATCAGATACCGCAGCTTCATGCTCATCTGCTTAAATATGGCCCTGCACTTTATCAAGCTGTAAAGAAAAATAGTCCGTTTTGCTACGATGAATACAAAGCAGATGGAGCCGAAACAAGCAGTGCATTTATAACCAAGCTAATTGAACAGGAGCTAAACGTTCCATGGAACTTATTTGAACCAAAGCTTGCCAGATTCATATTTGCTACTGATCGGGCTGGGAATCATACGTTTTGCATTTTAGCTCATAATCTCATCATTGATGGTATAGGAGTCAAAATTATTATTGAGCATATTGCAGCAAGCTACGAAGCTTTGGAGAACGGTACAGAATATAAACCAAAGGAAACAGAGAGCTTCACTGCTTATGTTTCGGATAACTTACAATCGTTTGATACCAAAATCATCAAAAACTATTGGAAGGAAAAGCTTTCTAATGTGGAGCAGCTTTCCACTAGTGGTATAGAAAAGGAATCAGCAGTCGTAAGTCAAACCGCTCAGATACCGGCTGAACTGTTTGCACAGATCAAGAGTTATTGTGAAAAGGAAAAGGTGCGTCTTTCCCATTTCTTATGGGGGGTATATGGTTTGTTGGTTAAAATTTATAGCAACCAGCAATCCGATTTTCTGATACGAAATATTATTAATGGGCGTTCCCGAGAGTACTCCCATACTGTCGGAAACTTTTATCAAGTGACACCTCTATTGTTTCCACGTCATATTTTCAAACCAGATATGGAAATGAAAGACTATTTTGCTCACTTGACGAGAATGAAATCAGAAGATGCTGGATATCGAGATATCTCCATGATGGAGCAAAAAAATATCTTAGGGGAAGAAGAGGTATCTTTTTACTTCAATTATCTCAACTTTACGATGATTCCGGTTTGTCAAGAGATGACTTATATTCACTATTATCATCTTTATTATTCTGAGCGACAGGTGAATATATGGGTCAAAGCGCTATCAGATACCGTTGAGCTTTCTATTTACTATGATCAACAGGTATTTCCGGGTGAATCATTTTTAGATTGCTTCATTCATGTAGCTAAGCAGATTACAGATGGTAAAAATACCTTGTCAGAATTAGATTATCTGGGAAATCAAGCGGAGATTATTGATCAATTTAACGCAACAGAGCAAGATTTTGACACAGAACGATCGATTTACCATTATGTAGAAGATTACGCATTGAAACAGCCTGATAAGGTAGCGCTGCAATACCAAGATTGCCGGATTACCTACCAAGAATTAAATGAAGAGGCGAATCGACTTGGCCATCTCCTACGTAAAACAGGACTGACAACAGAAGGATTAGTCGGAATTTACATGGAGCGAGCTCCACGTATGGTAGAAAGCATCCTTGCTGTGTGGAAGGCAGGTGCTGCTTATACGCCAATTGATCCAGAATATCCGCTGGATCGTGTGCTTGGAATCCTGCAGGAATCGCAAGCACAGATACTGCTGACTACAAGTGATTTGGTTAGCGACACAGTAAGAAATGGCTTTTCGGGAAGAATAATCTGTCTCGACCAAATACGAGATGATCTTATGAAGGAAAGAGCAGATAACGTAAACATATCGCTTGATATGAATCAGTTGTCTTACGTCATTTACACGTCTGGCTCCACTGGAAAGCCAAAAGGTGCGATGGTGGAGCATATCGGGATGATGAACCATATTTTTGCCAAGGTTGATGGAGTAAAAATAACATCAGAAAGTATCGTTGCGCAAAATTCTTCTCATTGTTTTGATATTTCGGTGTGGCAGTTTTTTGTTGCCCTTGTATGCGGCGGAACTACAGTGATCTATCCCAATGAGCTGATTCTCAATACAAAGCACTTTATTGATCAAGTAGGACAAGACAGTGTTACCGTACTAGAGGTGGTTCCTTCCTATTTGTCAGTCATGCTTGATCTATTGGAAAAAGAGTGTCAAGCCTTCCAGTCACTTGCGTACCTGTTGGTTACAGGTGAGACTCTTAAACAAAACGTAGTAAAAAAATGGTTCAGCCTTTATCCTTCCATTCCAATCATCAATGCTTACGGTCCTACGGAGGCATCTGACGACATCACCCATTATTATATGGATGCAGTACCAGATATGCCGACTATTCCAATTGGACAGCCATTGCAAAATTTTAATATATACGTTGTGAATGAAAACCTCCAGCAGTGCCCGATTGGTGTGAAAGGTGAAATTCTTGTCTCAGGGATTGGAGTAGGCCGTGGATACCTGTATGATACCAAACGGACGCAAGCAGCATTTATGGAGGATCCGTTTACTGCAGAAAAGGGACGGCGTATGTATAAAACAGGGGATTTAGGAAGATGGCTCCCGGGCGGAATCATCGAATTCTATGGACGCAAGGATCATCAGGTAAAAATTCGTGGCTTCCGCATCGAATTAGGTGAGATTGAGAGCAAATTGGTTCAAATTCCGTCCATCAATGAAGCAATTGTCACTGATCTTGAAGATGAATTGGGCAATAAGTATCTTTGCGGATATATCGTCTGCAACAGCCGGACCGATAACGCAGAAGTGAAGGCAATCTTATCGAAGGAATTACCTGCCTATATGATTCCTTCCTACCTGATCCAATTAGATAAGATGCCTGTGAACACAAATGGAAAGGTAGATCGTAAAGCGTTACCTGTACCTGTAAGCAATGAAGCAAGAGAGTCAGTAAAGGCAGAAAATATAACAGAAGAAAAATTGCTTCAAATATGGGAAAGCGTGCTTGGAATAAAGGGTATCAGCGTGACCGATCATTTCTTTGAAAACGGTGGGCATTCATTAAAGGCAATCATGCTGTTATCACGTATTCACAAGGTTTTTGATGTCGAGATGAGTCTGCGGCAAATCTTTGAAATGCCGACGATCAAAAAGCAGGCTGCGTATCTTCGCAATGCAAAGAAAAGCATGCATGCTTCCATTCAGCCAGCTCCAAAAAAGGATTGTTATCCATTATCTGAAGGACAGAAGAGTCTCTTCCTGCAGCATCAATTAAATATGGAAAGCACCAGCTATAATATGCCTGGCATTCTGCTGATGGAAGGTGAGCTGGACAAGGGACGACTTGAAAAAGCATTGCAAGAAATCGTACATCGTCATGAAAGCCTTCGTACCTCGTTTGACCTAGTCGATGGGGAACCGATGCAGATTATTCAAGAAGAATCTCAGCTGACTCTCAATTTTATAAATGTGGAGGAGCAAGAGATTGAGGAACAAATCAAGCGGTTTGTCAAGCCGTTTGATTTAAGCAAGTCTCCATTACTTCGGGTGACTATCGCGGAGTTGTCGGCTAAAAGACACTTGCTATTCGTTGATTTGCATCACATTATTTCCGATGGTGTGTCTGTGGGAGTATTCATTCGGGATATGATGGATTTATATCAAGGTAAAGAGCTTGCTCCACTGTCAATTCAGTACAAGGACTTTACCAATTGGCAGGCACAAGAGGGCAAAAAAATCATGGAGACACAAGGGGAATACTGGAAAAACATGTTTGCTAATGAAGTGCCAGTTCTCTCGCTTCCAACGGATTGGGATCGCCCCAAAATGAAGGGTTTTGAGGGGGAACGGATACGTTTCGTGCTTGATTCGGATATAAGTCAAGGAGTATATGAGGTAAGTAAAAAAAGCAATGCAACTATTTTCATGGTGTTAATGGCTGCCTATCAGATATTGCTGGGTAAATATGCCAATCAGGAGGATGTTGTTACAGGTACTGCGGTTGCAGGCCGTTCGCATTCTGATCTTGAAAATGTTATGGGGATGTTCATTAATATCCTGCCAATACGTACTCAGCCTCAAAGCGGTAAAACATTCGTACAATATCTTGGCGAAGTGAAGCAACTCATCCTTCAAGCATTTGAGCACCAGCATTATCCGATGGAGCAATTGCCAGAATTATTGAAGCTTTCACGTGATCTTAGCCGCAATCCACTATTCGATACAATGTTTAATATGCAAAACATGGAAATTCCGGAAATAGAACTGCAGGGCATGCGGGTTTCACCATATCCATATGCTACTAAAGTGGCGAAATTCGATCTTACGTTAGAAGCAAAAGAGCAAGGGAATCGACTTCATTTCGAATTGGAATATGCGACAAGCCTATTTACACAAGGAACCGCGGAACGGATGATCAGAGATTATCAGCATATTCTGCGTACGATTGTAGTAGACGATCAAGTAAAATTACGAGACATCGCCTTGGAAAAAACCTTTACTAAAGTTAAAAAATCGATTCAAACAGAAATCGACTTTCATTTCTAATGGTGTATGGAAACACAAAGCCTGATCACCCTTGAGCGACATTTTGGTTCTGAGGGTGATCGGGACTTATAAAGAAAACCTCGAGGAAATGCTTAACCAGGGGTAATCATGCAAATGGAGAGGAGAAAAAATTAGCGATGGATAACATTACACAGAATCTGCTTCTCTCAAGCGGTGAATTAGAAGAAGAACGACACTACTGGTTAAAAAAACTAGCTGGAGCAGAACAGTTAACCATTTATCCACCTGATTTTTCAAGAGGTGAGCAGAAAGATGCCCACAAGACGAGCATACCTTTTACTTTTCCTGAAGAAGTAAGTAAATGGATTGTACAACTGGTTAACGGATCAGAGCATGGCATCTATATGGTTCTGCTGAGCGGGATCAACTGTCTGCTCTATAGATATACTGGTTACGAAGATTTGATTATTGGAATGCCTGTGTTCAAGAATGATGCCACCATAGACCTGAGTCAACTGTTAGCCATTCGAACGCAGATGACCCCAAATGATAACTTTCGTACCATCTTGCATCAAGTGAAGCAATCAGTCATGGAAGCCGATCAATATCAAAATATTCCTATCATGAAAATTTTTAATGAAGTAGGGCTGGTACGCGAAGATCAGCGACTCCCAGCCTTTCCCGTGGTAGTAAGCCTTCGCAATATTCATAAGGATGTACATAATGATTCAGACCTTCTTTTTCGGTTTCATTTTTCAGGAGAACAACTGACGGGAGAAATTGTTTATTCGAATGACTTATTTTACAAAGAAACTGTGAAGCAAATGTTCAAGCATCTCTTCCGGATATTTACGAATGTCATGGAAAACTCTTCTCAACCATTAACAGAGCTACAAGTAATGAGTGAAGAGGAGGCTAATCAGATTATCCATAGCTTTAATCAAACAGAGAGAGCCTTTGCACGGGACAAAACCATTACAGACTGGTGGGAAATACAAGTTACCAAGACACCTGATCAAATTGCAGTCGTGTATAAAGATCAGGCACTTACCTATAAAGAGGTAGATGAGAGAGCAAATCAGATTGCTTGGCATTTACAGCGTCATGCCTTCATTCAGGCGAATGACTGTGTGGGCGTGATGGTTGAGCGGACAGAGGAAGTGGTAATTAGTTTACTAGCAGTGCTTAAATCGGGAGCAGCTTATGTACCGATTGATCCTACATATCCAACCGAGCGCATCGCCTATATGATTCAGGATAGCAAGATGAAGGCAGTAGTTACTCAATCTGCTTATTTGAATCACTTTGAGCATCATAATTCTGCTGACTGCAAATCCACTTCTCTTGTGGTTCTTGATCGGGATCAAGAGTTGATAGACAAGGAACCAGTCTCTAGGCTAGACATGATCCGTAACGCTGACAATCTAGCTTATGTTATCTATACGTCAGGCTCAACAGGCAATCCGAAAGGTGTTATGGTAACCCATAGAAATGTAGGTAATTTTTTTGTTGGAATGGATGAAAGATTACAGCCTGTAGAGGGCGATACGTTTCTATCGGTGACAACCATCTCATTTGATATTTCTGTATTAGAGCTATTATGGACAATGACAAGAGGAATTCGCCTTGTCTTGGTAGACACGCAGGAGGATACGTTTGGTAGCTATGATCATTATCTTGACCAACCGCATGTTGAGATGATCACGATGATGCAATGCACACCGTCCCGGCTTAAACTGCTACTGGATGCGTCTGACTCACAGCGTTTGTTACAGTCACTTCGGATTTTGTTAGTAGGAGGAGAAGCATTTCCTGCTCAATATATAGACGATCTCCATAAGAAAACCAATGCAAGAATTTTTAACATGTACGGTCCTACAGAGACTACAATCTGGTCTGCGGTTCATGAAATGCCAAGACAAGCTACAAAGAACAACGAACATATAACAATAGGAAAGCCAATCGCTAATACGCAAATCTATATTCTTGATCAGCATCAAAAGCTGACTCCCATCGGAGTGCAAGGAGAGATTTGTATAGCTGGTGAAGGAGTAGCGAAAGGATATTTGAATCGCATTGAATTGACTGAGAAGAAGTTTGTAACGAATCCCTTTGGTAAAACGCAGGATGAAAAAATGTTTAAGACGGGGGATATCGGTAAATGGCTCCCGGATGGAACGCTACAATGTCTCGGGCGTGCCGATCATTTAGTAAAAATACGTGGGTACCGAATTGAATTAGGCGAGATTGAGCATACATTAAACCAGCATCCCGGAATTTCTAATTCTATCGTGCTTGCCGAACCAGACCATCAGGGAGACATGCAGCTCCTAGCCTTTCTAGTCATGAATCCAGAAGGAGAGAGCGAAACATCAACACAAGAAATACGTGAATATATAATGCAGCATTTACCCGCGTATATGTTGCCACATTTTTTTAGCAAGATATCTAGCTTTCCGCTTAAACCAAACGGAAAAATTGATCGTCAAGCACTCTCCCTGCTGACTAGAAGTGATGCAAGCTCCGCTGTGTTTGAAGAGGCCAGAGATGAAGAAGAAGCGGTACTTATCAGTGTTTGGAGCCAGGTACTTGGCGAGGATAAAATTAGTATTCATGATCGCTTCATCGACTTAGGCGGTGATTCAATAAAAGCCATGAGGGTTGTTTCTGAGCTCTATAAGCGTGGATACAAAATTCAAGTAAAAAGCTTGTTTGAATACCCAACGATTCTTGAATTGCGGCCACATCTACAGCCAGTCCATCAACGGGCTAATCAGGAAATTGTACAAGGAATCGTTCCTCTGACACCTATTCAACACTGGTTTTTTGCCCAACGGATGGAAGAAAAACACCATTATAATCAATCAGTGATGCTAGATAGCAAGTCTTCGATTGACTATGAAAGCTTGATTAAGGTTCTGGACAAGCTTACTGCTCATCATGACGCTCTACGGATGGCATTTCGTCAGGAAGAAAATGCTGTTGTGCAGACGATTCGGGATACAGCTCATCCCGTCTATGAATGTCAGGTTTTTGATTTGACAGGTCAATCAAAAACAGAAAAAGAGGTGAACAGTGACATTCAAAGCATATGTCGAGAGCTTCAATCAAACCTCGATCTGTGGAATGGCAAGCTATGTAACGTTGGTTTATTCCACACAGATTATGGGGATCATTTATTTCTTACCTTCCATCATTTGATTGTCGATAGCCTTTCTTTACGAATTTTAATAGAGGATGTAGAGCAAGCCTATCAGCTTGCAGTGAATAATCAAGCTGTTTCGCTTCCTGATAAAACAGATTCTTATCTTGCCTGGTCACAGCAACTGTACGAATATGCAACCTCATCTGAACTGCAAAAAGAGCTTTCTTACTGGGAAAAAATAAGAGAGGACTTTGTAGAAGCAGGCAGTGCCTTGGGGAACATGAGCGAGAACGAGCGGCTGGTGGGCAGACTTTCAGCATCAGATACTCAGCTATTGCTAAAAGAGGTTCACCGTGCCTACAATACCCAAATTTATGACATTCTCTTAACGGGGCTCGGCATGTCTCTTCGCTCATGGAAGAAATCGGACATGATACTTATTGATGTTGAGGGGCACGGACGCCACGAGCTGAGCGACCGACTGGACATAACTCGGACGGTGGGATGGTTTACTACACTGTATCCAATTCTGTTGGACATGAGACATCATGCTGATCTCTCCATGCAAATAAAGGAAATGAAAGAACTTTTAAAGAAAGTCCCCAATCAAGGAATCGGATATGGATTGCTCAAATATCTTGGAACGGACATGAATAAACAAGCATTGTCAGGTGGGGCGCAAGCGACTTTCTTATTTAACTATCTTGGAGAAATAGATGAGAAAAAGGAAGATGCTATTTTTCAGCTTTCCTCCATCCAACCAGATCGTACAATCAGCAGTGCCAACAGTCGTACCCATCAGCTAATTTTTACAGGAATGATCCAAAATGGGGAGCTGACATTTTGGATGGACTACGACAGAAGTCAATTTTCGCGAGATACGATGCAAAATGTATTGGATGGTTTTTTCAGACATCTACAAGAAATTATTCGTCACTGTACGAGTAAAAAGACCCAAGAGTTTACGCCAAGCGATTTTGGGGACAACAATTTATCTATGTCGGATTTGGATGACATTTTAAGTCTTTTAGAAGATTGATCTCTTATACATGAGCAGAGGTGAAATATGAAGACTAACAACGCACAAATTCAGAAAATATATTCACTAACTTCGACCCAAGAAGGAATGCTGTTTCATTCCATGATTGATCGTTCGTCGGGAACATACTATCAGCAAGCTGTTTTTACAGTAGATGGCTTGCTTCAGCCAGAACTTTTGGAGAAAAGCTTTAATACCCTGATCGAACGGTACGAGATTTTTCGAACGATGTTTGTATATGAGAAGATTCAAACGCCAAAACAGATTGTATTAAAGGAACGACCACTACAAATCCAGGTTGTCGATATATCACATCTTGATGAGGAAAAGAAAGAGTCTTATATCGATGAATTTGTTCGAGCAGATCGTTTAAAAGGGTTTGATCTTACTCATGATACTTTATTTAGAGTTACAGTCATTCAAGCGGGAATTGATAGCTTCTACATTGTTTGGGGATTTCATCATATCCTTATGGATGGATGGTCATCAAGTATTATCCTAGATGAGCTTTTTCATATTTACGATTGTCTTCGAAATGAAAAAAAATGCGAGCTTAAAACGGTGCAGCCCTTTAGCCAGTTCGTCAAATGGCTAGAGCAACAAAATCATGAGGAAGCGAGCGCCTACTGGAAACAATATCTGGAGCAATATGAGCAGCCAAGAGGTCTTCCAGCCTTTGGTGAAGGGAGTACATCTGGAAAATTTAAACACGGGGAAGTTATCTTTGAATTAGATGAAAAGCTTACCGAAAAGCTAATACAAATTTCTAAGAAACGCCAAGTTACGATCAATACAATATTTGAGGCATGCTTCGGTGTCTTTTTGCAGAAGTACAGCAATCATACAGATGTTGTATTCGGTTCGGTTGTTTCGGGGCGCCCTCCTACGCTAATCGGTAGTGATGAAATGGTTGGTTTGTTTATTAATACCGTTCCAAAACGAGTGAAATGCGAAGAAAACCAGATTTTCTCATCCCTATTACAAAAGATACAGCAAGCTTCACTTGAGTCTAAAGATTATGAGTACTATCCTCTTTATGAGATTCAATCACAATCTCAGTTGAAGCAAGAGCTTATTTCACACCTTTTGATTTTTGATAATTATCCACTTTCAAAAGGATTAGAACGTTTGCAAGATAAACAAAACATGGGCTTTTCTGTAACAGACATCCAATTTACTGAACATCCAAATTATGATTTAACCTTGCATATTCAACTTGATCAAGTAGTCAAACTAAAAATTATTTTTAATGAACTGGTTTACATAAAAGAACAAGCGGAACAATTCAAGAAGCATTTTATGCACATCCTACAAACGGTGACATCTGAACCGGATAGTTTGATCGCTCAGATAGAATTATTGGATCAAGCGGAAAAAAATCATATCATTCATACATTCACGAATGAGGATCAAGTCTTTTGTGATGAAAAAACAATTCAAGAATGGTTCCAGGATCAAGTCACGAAAATTCCAGATGAGATCGCGATCGTTTATCGCGATAAAACATTGACTTATCGTCAATTAGACGAGCTTTCTACCCAACTAGCCCATTATTTGCGGGGACAGTATCAAATTAAGCCGAATGATTTGGTCGGGATCATGCTAGATCGTAGTGAGCAGATGATCGTAGCTCTGCTAGCTATTTTAAAATCCGGGGCAGCGTATGTACCTATTGATCCAACGTATCCAGTTGAGCGCATTCGTTATATTATCAACGATAGTCAAATGAAAGTGCTTGTAACAAAATTATGTTTTCAAAACCGAATTGGTGATAGATCTGAAACGGCCATCCTACACCTTGATGAGGTAGATGCTAAGCTGGTAAATCAATCAATTACTGTCCTGAATGGGATAAACAAAGGATCCGATTTGGCCTATGTGATTTATACATCCGGTTCGACAGGTAATCCAAAAGGCGTAATGGTCACGCATGCAAATGTAAGCAACTTTTTTACAGCGATGGATCAAAAGCTGCAGCCAAATAAAACGGATGCTTTTTTATCAGTAACAACGATTTCCTTTGATATTTCTGTTCTAGAACTATTCTGGACGCTAACACGCGGAATTCAAGTTGTCATAAGCCCTGATGAGACGTACGAAAACTACGACAGTTTTTTAACGAATAAGGAACGTCCCCAAATGGATTTTAGCGTATTCTTTTTTTCAAGCTACGACCATCAACGGGTAGATGATAAATATTCATTGCTTTTGGAAACAACCAAGTTCGCAGACGAGCATGGCTTTAATGCTGTCTGGACTCCGGAACGTCATTTTCACGAGTTCGGTGGACTATATCCTAATCCGTCCGTAATCAGTTCAGCGCTTGCTATGATTACCCAAAACTTGCAGATCCGTTCTGGTAGCATCGTATCTCCCTTGCATGACTCTCTGCGCATCGCTGAGGAATGGTCAGTCGTAGATAATCTTTCAAAGGGACGTGTTGGCCTATCATTTGCACCGGGCTGGCATGTAGACGACTTCGCTTTACGTCCGGAAAACTACGAAGAGCGTTATGACCTTATGTTTAAACAAATAAAGGAAGTCCGCCAATTATGGCGCGGGGACAAAGTAACGCGTATAAATGGAAAGGGATACCCTGTAGAAGTTCAAGCATTTCCAAAACCAATTCAATCAGAGGTTCCCGTTTGGGTGACAACAACAGGAACAGCGGAATCCTTTATTGAAGCTGGAAAAATGGGAGCCAACATTTTAACGCATTTTCTTGGACAGGACATTTATCAATTAGAAAAAAATATTCGTCTTTATCATGAGACCCTCCGCGAGAATGGGTATGATCCAAAGCTGTTCAAGGTGTCACTCATGCTGCATACCTTTATTGATGATGATCTTGATTATGTACATGACAAAGTAAAAAAACCATTTTGTGACTATTTAAGATCTAGTGTTAGCTTGATACGTAATCTGGCTAAAAATCTGAATATCGGAACAGATATGCTGGATATGAGCAACGTATCAGAGGAGGATATTGAACAAATTCTGGAAGTCGCTTTTCAACGCTATTGGAATACGGCGACCTTACTTGGAACACCGGAAACTTGCAATAAATTAGTTGAGCAGCTCTATCATATTGGTGTGACTGAAATCGCTTGTTTACTCGACTTTGGTATTGATCATGCTTCTGTTGTTCAAAGCTTGCATCACTTAGCTGCTTTCAAGGATAAGTACGCTAGAAAAAGCGAGGTTAAAGCTATAGCCAGCGATACAACTCCGAGCATCCGTCCGATAACCATGATGCAAACGACACCGTCACGGCTCAAGATGATTGCTGCTGATCCTGGCTCTCAGAATTTTTTACAATCTCTTACGACTTTGCTGGTGGGCGGTGAGGCTTTCCCTGCTTCTTTAATGCATCAGCTGCAAAGGCAAACCAAGGCAAGCATATACAACATGTATGGCCCGACTGAAACAACAATTTGGTCGGCGATCCATCAGATAGCGAAGACAGATCAAATTGCCTACATTGGGAAACCGGTTGCTAACACCCAGATCTTTATTCTTGATGAGCATCATCATATTCTACCGATTGGGGTGATCGGTGAGATTTATATCGGTGGAAAAGGAGTCGTGAAAGGTTACTGGAATCAAGAGAATTTGACTAGTGAGAAATTTATTCCGAATCCATTTTCTTCCGATCCGCAGTCTCGATTGTACCAAACAGGTGATTTGGGTCGATATCGAGCGGATGGAACACTTGAATTTATAGATCGGAAAGATTATCAGGTCAAAATACGTGGCTATCGCATGGAGCTAGGCGAGATTGAAACAGCGATCCTTAAACATCCAGATATTGCAGAAGCAGCGGTTGCTACTCAAACGGATGAACATGATGATAAGCAACTCGTTGCCTACATTGTCTGGAGTGCGGGAACAAATAAAATAAACAAAAATGTAACGCAACTGCGCAGTTTCCTTGCGGAGAGGTTACCTGGCTATATGATCCCTGCGTATTTTGCTTCTCTGGAACAATTGCCTTTAACTCCAAACGGCAAAATAGATCGGAGTGCTTTACCAGCAGATTGGATCTTGATAGACACGGGCGTTGAATATGTGGAGGCTTCCAATGATAAAGAGGATGCATTAGTTGCTGTTTGGCAAAAAGTCCTAGGTGTCGATAATGTAAGCGTTCATGACAATTTCTTTTCGCTAGGCGGAGATTCGATACGTGCGATACAAGTGTCTTCCTTAATTCAGAAATACCAATACAAAATTCAAATTCATGATTTATTCAAGTACCCAACCATTAGAGAGCTTTCTATGCATGTCAAACAAATGAAAACAAAACGGACAACGAACCAATTAGTTGAGGGGAACGTACGTCTAACACCTATTCAGCATTGGTTCTTTCAGCAAAATGTAACAGATGCCCATCACTACAATCACGCAGTCATGCTTCATCAGGAACAAGGCTGGGACGAGCTATTGCTCCAAAAGGTATTTACACGGCTTGTTGAACACCATGATGCCCTGCGTATGACGTTTCATGTGGAAGGGGAGCAAGTTATACAGAATATTCGTGGACTTACAGATCGGCTGTTTGATTATAGAGTGTTAGATTTCAGGGGTAAGCATGTGACGCCAGCTATGATCGAAGCCGAAGCAACGAATCTTCAGGCAGGATTTAAGCTTAGCGCAGGTCCGTTGATCGCGATTGGACACTTTAAAACGGATCAGGGTGATCATTTATTGATAGCGATTCATCATTTAGTAGTTGATGGAATCTCTTGGAGAATTCTGCTTGAAGATCTTGCCAGCGGTTATATACAGTCACAAAACGGAGAAGCAATTTCTTTTCAGGATAAAACCGATTCCTTTAAAGAATGGTCAACAGAGCTTCATGTTTATGCCAATAGTCAAACCATTCTAAAGGAATCTATTTATTGGGAGCAACTGGCTAACGTACCAATAGCATCCTTGCCACAGGATCATATTGTCATTGATGATCGGATGCAGGATAGCAAGACATTAACCATGCATCTTAATCAGGAAGAGACTACCCATTTATTAAAGGAAGTTCACCATGCTTACAACACAGAAATAAATGACATATTGTTAACGGCACTTGCTCTTACGATGAGAGAGTGGACTGGTGAAAATCACGCTCTTATACATTTAGAAGGCCATGGTAGGGAGCCGATCAGTGAGAATATAGACATTTCGCGGACGGTTGGCTGGTTTACCTCTCTTTATCCTGTGTTGCTTGAAACAAAAGATGCAGATATCGCCTACCATATTAAATATACCAAAGAGTATCTGCGCAAGGTTCCGAATAAGGGAATTGGCTATGGCATCTTACGTTATTTAACATCTGCTGACATAGAGACCGTCAGCCATCTAAATGTAAAGCCGCAAATTATGTTCAATTACCTGGGGCAATTTGATCAGGATATCTCAACCGATGCTTTTACAATCTCACCTTTTAGCACAGGTCCAACCCTAGGTCGCTGGGTTCAAAGACAGTACAATTTTGAAATTGTTGGCATCATTCAGGATGGTGCATTGCGGCTTCACTTTGAATATAACCAAAACATGTACGATTTTAGTACAGTGCAAAATATTGTTGATGTATACAAAAAATATTTGCTTGGCATTATCGATCATTGTCTCAATAAGAAAGAAAAAGAAATCACTCCAAGCGATGTAGGGAATAATACGCTTTCCATTGAAGAGTTGGCTGATTATCTAGAGAATTTATAGAAAAAAAAGGAGCGATTTGTATGCTGCGTATAAAAGAGCTTGAGCATCAAATCATGATGGAAATGGAGCAGGCCCGTGTACCGGGCTTGGCCATCGCCATCATTCATAATAAGGAATTAGTTTATACAAAGGGATTTGGTGTAACTAGTGTGCAGGATTCGGGAGCAGCGGTAAGTCCACAAACATTATTTCGTATAGGCTCGATTTCTAAGCTGTTTACCGCTACGCTGATCATGAAATTAGTAGAAGATGGACTTCTTGATTTAGATACTCCCATCATCAATTACATTCCCTGGTTTTCACTTCAAAATCCGGCGTACAATGGTTTGTTAACTCTTCGGACTTTATTGAGCCATTCGGCAGGATTTAATAACGGCGGAGATTATCTCGGAAGTCGCGAATCAGATGGGTTGCGGCGACATGTTTCTGAGGAGCTCTCTAAAATGAAATTGATGGCTCCGCCGGGAAAGCTTCATACATACAGTAATTTTCATTACAATCTGGCAGGCTGCGTAGCAGAAGAGGTTACAGGAAAGGCTTTTGCCGCCTTAATTCAGGAAGTAGTCTTTGCTCCTCTAAAAATGAACAGCAGCACATATGATCCACTGTTTGCAATGACCCATTCACTGGCGTTGCCGCATTATATACAAGATGATCAGATTTGTGTCCTGCACCGCTTTGTAGAAAATACAGCGTATTATCCATCCTTTTTTGCTATGTCAACAGTGACAGATTTAGCTACGTTTGCCCTTTTACATATGAATAAGGGATGCTATTTGGATAAACAATTCCTTCAGGCCCAATACGTCCAGCAAATGCATGAATATAACACACCATTATTTAACACGTATCAAAGTGGGTTTGGATTGGGATTTTTCTTGCAGGAAACAGGGACAGGTCATCGTATCTCCCGACATTTTGGCGATATTAGCAGCTATAGTGGTGATTTTGTTATGAACACGGAGGCGGGGAGTGCTGTCATTATCCTTAATAATCGTCCCTTTCCGCATGAAAAAATTATCCGTCTCGTGTTCGATCAATTGCAATTACCGCTTGTCCAAGCAAAAACATCCGCAGAGCTTCTCAAAGATCGTAATAACGCCGAGGAATGCTCAGGCATCGCGGGAACCTTCTTTGGCGCTAACGTAGGATTGATAGAAATTACGAAGGAGGATCAGTCGCTATTAACCTTAAATAACCAACCTATTAGGCTACAGCTAAGGACAGGCGATTTTTTGCAGGGATATGACGAAGAGGGCAATCATGTGCTGAATCTGAAAGTGATAAGGGAAAGTGACGGTTGCGTGCAGTATCTTATGATCAATAACAATCGCTGTCACCGTTACATGTTGCCAGATGATCGGGCGTCTTTATCACAAGAGGAACTAGAAGCTTGCTGTGGGACTTATTCACACCACGGATTTCCGGACTGGGTTTATCATGTAACGTATCAGGATCATAAACTTATCATGGAAGAGGATGGGGTTACAGATGTTCTGATCCCAATGGAACATGGTTTATTTGTCAGTGATACTTTTAAATCGGTGCAATTTCACCTTGACGAGCAAGGTCAGGTTCCCTATTTTCATCTCCATGGCACTTGGAAAATGCAACGATTATAACGTCTAGAGGAATCATCTACCTTTTACATCCAGGAGGCTTGCATTCATGACGACTAGCAAAATCACAGAAAATCTCATACTCTCTCATGAAAAATTAGAAAAAGAAGAAGCATACTGGCTAGATCAAATGAACGGGATTAGTGCGCTTTCTACGTTTCCGATTGAATTTTTACGTACATCGCTGGAGGAATTTCGAAAGGGAGTTATCACTCATTCGTTTTCAGCAGAGCTCACAAATAAAATTCGGATGATTGCAAATCAATCTCCATATGCAATCTTGACGATTCTTGCGACTGCTCTTGCAGATCTTCTTTCACGCTACACCGAAGCAGATGATATTGTTTTTAGTACACCTGTCTTTAAACAAAAGCAAGAATTGAAAATCGTTAATAAATTACTACCGTTACGTATTCAGGTACAGCGAAATAAGATGACGTTTAAGCAGTTACTTATGCAAATGAGTAAAAACATCAAGGAAGCTAGCCAAAATTCCAACTATCCTTTTTACCAGGTGATGAAAAAAGCTGGATTGCAGGTTGAAGATGGGATATTTCCTTTATGTAATACATGCATTATGCTAGACGACATCCACGAGAAAAACAGTGTAAGCCAAATAAAAACTGACTCGCTCTTTAGCTTTTCTCAGAAAAAGGATAATCTACAACTCATCCTTGAATATAATGCCAGTTTGTATAGTCATGATCGGATGCAAATGATCGTTCGTCATCTTGACAATTATCTCTCTGAAGTGATGAGAGAACCGGATAAAAGCTTACTGGAAATCTCATTCTTAGATGAAGCTGATCGTCGTCAGTTACTTTATGATTTTAACGCGAGTAGCTTTGACTATCCACGCGATAAATCAATATCCCAGCTTTTCGAAGAGCAGGTAGAACGGACGCCTGATCGGATTGCTGTGGTATTCGAAGGGAAAACATTAACCTATCGTGAATTAAATGAGCGTGCGAATCAAGTGGCGTGGTTTTTACATGAACAAGGTGTAAATGCGGGGACAATAGTTGGTTTTATGGTGGAACGTTCTCTTGAATTATTAATTGGTATCCTTGGTATTGTTAAATCAGGTGCGACATATCTACAAGTCGATCCTGATTATCCAAAAGAGCGAATCCACTATTTATTAACACATTCTCAAGCCTCTGTGATACTAACCCAACAAAAACATAAACATAACTGCAAACAAGAACAAGCTCGCACTTTCATCATCGAAGAGATTTTAACCAAAGCAACTGCTCCTAGGGAAAACGTAAACCTACCTTATCGACCTGAAGATATTCTGTATGTTCTCTATACATCAGGTTCTACAGGGAATCCAAAAGGAGCTATGATTAGACATCATTCGTTTGTTAATCTTTTATACTGGTATATCAAGAAGCTGTCGTTTTCCGAGAATGAACGGGCTTTGCTGATTGCTCCCAACAGTTTTGATTTGGCGCAAAAAAATTTGTTTAGCGTGCTGCTAGTTGGAGGAAGATTAATCATCTATTCCCCGGGTCCTTTCGATTATCGTCAGATGTCTACTGTGATCGAGAGAGAGCAGATAACCACGATTAACTGCGCTCCTAGTGCATTTTATCCCTTACTTGATGAAAATGTTGACAATGATTTTGCTAAGCTAAGAAGTATTCGCCACATCAGTCTTGGCGGTGAACCGATCAACATGGTTAAACTACAGCGTTGGATCAAATCGTCCCATTTTAAAGCAGAGTTATCTAACACATATGGTCCAACTGAGTGTACAGATATTTCTGGATACCATATCTTAACCAAGGAGGAATTACAGCAAATTACTACGGTTCCTGTTGGCAAACCAATCCATAACGTTAAGCTTTATATCTTAGATAAATATTTGCAACTGCTTCCTCCGGGGATTCCGGGTGAATTATGTATTGGCGGGGAAGGAGTGGGGAATGGGTACTTTAACGCTCCAGAGCTGACGAAAGAGCTTTTTATTGATACACCGCACCTGTGTGTCCCGCGTGTCTATCGAACTGGTGATTTAATGCGTTGGCTCAAAAGCGGTGATCTGGAGTTTATGGGGAGAATGGATCATCAGGTAAAAATTCGAGGTTTTCGTATCGAGCTGGAAGAAATAGAAGCAAGACTATTACAATTCCCTGGCATGAGAGAAGTGATTGTTCTTGATAAAACAGACGAGGATGGGATCAAATATTTAGTTGCTTATTTCGTTTCAGAAAATGAAGTAACCCTTGATCAAATTTCCAAGTTTGCTCAAAGCCATTTACCAGATTATATGGTTCCGTCTCAATTTATGCAGTTACCTGAATTTCCGCTTACTCCAAATGGGAAAATCAATAGATTATCCCTAGCTCAATTGAAAGATTACCTTACTTCAGCTACTTCATATGAGGCTGCTAAAACACCTTTGCAAGAGGAATTGGTACGGATTTGGAAGGATATTTTGAAGCTAGACAAAATCGGAATACAGGATCATTTTTTTCGGATAGGAGGTCATTCCCTAAAGGCAATGACGCTGGTCACTATCCTGTACAAAGAACTCAATGTGAGTCTTTCGGTCAAACAAATTTTTGAACATCCTACCGTTGAGTCACTAGCGCAGTTGATTGAAGTGTCTGGAGACTCTGCCTTTATCCAAAACCGATTGGAGCCAGTGGAAGAGCGTCCGTATTACCCCATTTCTGCTGCCCAAAGGAGAATGCTGATTGTTGATGAGCTGAATCAAGGGGATACAAGCTATAACATTCCTACTTGCGTAATCATTGAAGGAGCAGTCAATCCCGCACGTTTTGAAACAGCTCTTACTCAACTAATCGAGCGTCATGAAGCACTCCGCACCTCATTTGAGTGGCAAGGAGAAGAGCAGGTTCAACGAATACATAAACAGGTAACCTTTCGTATGAGTCAGCGCAAGATACAAGAGGATGAGCTTCGCGATGTCATTCAAGAATTCATCAAACCGTTCCATTTAACACAGGCCCCTCTGTTTCGCGTCGGCTTATATGAACTAGGCCCAGAGCGTCATTTCTTGATCATGGACATGCACCATATCATTTCTGATGGTATATCTATGGGAATCCTGATTGAGGATTTGATTGATTTATATAAAGGAAAGGAACTTTTGCCATTACCTATCCAATACAAGGATTTCACACATTGGCAGAATCAATGGTTTGCTTCTGAGCAGGTAAAGAAACAAGAACTATATTGGGCCGATACGTTCGCTGTTCAGCCCCCGGTTCTACGCTTGCTGACCGATTATCCGCGCCCTCCAATACGTACAAATGCTGGAGGACGAATTTCTTTTACGCTTCCTAAGGCTGAAAGTGAAGAACTTTATCAAATCGCTCAAGATCGTGAATCTACCTTATATATGCTTCTGTTAGCAGCCTATAATATATTGCTGTACAAATGTACGGGACAGGAGGATATTGTTGTTGGTACCGCAGTAGCGGGAAGACAGCATGCTGATCTGGAAAGAGTGGTAGGGATGTTTATTAACACCCTAGCAATGCGTAATTATCCTCAAGCTTCGAAAACATTTGAGGAATTCTTTGCAGAAATAAAGATACGAACTCTTCAAGCGTTCGACCATCAAGATTATCCCTTTGATGCTCTAGTAGAAAAACTTAAAATCCCAAGAGATACGAGTCGAACACCGCTATTTCAAACGATGCTTACTTTACAAAATATGAACCAAGCAAGGATAGAGTCAGAAGAATTAACTTATATAGCCTATGACTTTGCGGATACTACCTCCAAAATGGATTTATCCATCATTGCTGTTGAGAGGCCTGAAGAGGGACTGTTATTTGATCTGTACTATTCAAGTAACTTGTTCAAAAGAGAAACGGCGGAGGACTTGGGGCAAGCATATTTGCAAATCTTAAAGCAAATCCCAGCTCGCCTCGACAAGACAATCGCTAGTTTTGAGCTTAGAAGCAACTCAGATGAGCGTAATTCCTCAGATCTACCAGATGCCTTTGAGGATGAAGAATTCGATTTTTAATGCAACCTTTAAAAACAGTGTAGCAGCAAGGGAATCTTTTCCTGCTTCTACATTGTTTTTTTCATTTTCGAAGTGGACCGAGTTAGCAGAAAGAGGTCTTTGCATTTTTAAAAAGAAGTATCCAATTTTTTCTATTATGTGCATAATCATCCATGAACACCGCATACTTAACATACAGTCTAAGGACATGTAGAGGTGATTGCATGCCCAAACATTCATTTTTTAAACGAAGCATGAGAAAAGGACACGTGCAAGCTGATTCTACTATTACTACATCACTGGAAGAGAATATAAATCAAATACTGTCGAAGCTTGATCAGATGCCAGATCTAACCGTACAACGCTTTTCGTGGAATCAAGGCGAAGAAGCAGCCATTTTATATATGGAGGAGCTTTCTGATAAAAAATTAATCTATGAAGATGTACTTACTCCTATGTTAAAAGACATGACGTCACTTACACAAATTGAGGATTCTTCCTTAATAAGCTGTAAGATGAAGCCAACACGCTCGCTAGAGGAGATTGTGCAAAGCTTATTAATAGGTAAAAGCATCTTACTGTTTCATCACCATGCTACAGCTTATCAGGTCAATACAATTTCATATCCCGATCGTTCTATGGAAGAGCCGTATCTTGAGCCAACAATCAAAGGTGCGCATGATGGCTTCGTAGAGAATGCTTCGAAAAACCTTGGTTTACTACGCAGGTACATACCTAGCCCAGATTTAAAGCTTCGGCAGCTAAAAATTGGAGAGCGGGGAAAAGTCACTATTACCATGGCCTATTTGGAGGATGTGGCTAATCCAAAGGTCATCGAGGAATTGGAGCGGCGCATTCAAGAACTCAGTCTGGATGTCATTATAAATATCGGTGAATTGCAGCAATTAATCTCGAAGAATACATTCACAGTATTTCCGCAGTTTTTGGTGACAGAACGTCCTGATACTACAGCAATGCAAATTTTAAAAGGGCGAGTCGCTGTTATCATGGATCGCTCCCCAGGAGTACTTATTGCACCAATGGATCTGGTTGGTTTTTTGCAAACGAAGGATGATTATAATGTCAATTGGCTGTTAGCTTCGTTTGTGCGGGTGATACGCTATATCGCTTTTATGATTTCCCTTGTGCTTCCGGCTTTTTATGTGGCGACAATTTCGTTTCACTTTGAAGTCATTCCCTTAAAGCTGTTATTATCCATTGGAGAATCAAGAGAAAAAGTGCCTTTTCCGCCCGTATTAGAGGCTTTAGTAATGGAATTATCATTGGAGATGCTTAGGGAAGCGGGATTGCGTCTGCCGGGACCAATCGGCCAAACGGTTAGTATTGTAGGTGGGATTGTAATTGGTCAGGCGGCAGTTCAGGCTGGTATTGTAAGCAACATCATGGTAATTGTGGTATCCATTACAGCAATTGCTTCCTTTATCATTCCTTACTACGATATGTCATCTACCATTCGTTTACTTCGCTTTCCGATGATGATGCTTGCTTATTTCTTTGGCTATGTAGGAATTATCATGGGTTTAATGATCATGTTTATCCATCTTATTACGCTAACCTCTATTGGAACACCGTATGGTTCGCCGTTTGCTCCTGTTCGAATGAAAGAATGGAAAGATGCTGTTGTACTTACTGCGCCAAAATATTTGACAACCAGACCTCATAGTGCAACTCCATTGCAAGAAAAGAAGAAAAAGGCTACTGATCCAACAGATAGGTGATGGTAGATGGGTGATGTGAAGCATAATCAAATAACGCTGTATCAATATATTTTTTTAATTGCGGGTAATCAGGTAGGCTTGGGGATTTTATATATTCCGCGAGATTTAGCTCGTGAAGTAGGAATAGATGGCTGGATATCTATTGTGTTGAGTTGGATCATCGTGTGTATAGCTAGTATCATGATCACCAAAATGATGGCCAGAAATCCCGAACTTACGCTATTCCAGTCTTTACATATCTATTGTGGTCCAATTGTTGGCCGGATCATGTATTTTTTGATAGCGCTCCACCTCGTCGTGTTTACCTATGCAATAGTAGCAGGGTCTATTTTTTCAACCCAGGTATGGGTTCTACAGAGAATTTCGAGCTTTTGGTTAATGAGCTTATTTGTTATCCCCATTTATATGCTGTGTTCTCATGGATTTAAGAACATAGCTCGCTATGCTCAATTTGCCATTTTGATAAGTATGTGGATGCCTTTGCTGTTGTTTTTTCCCTTACAATACGCTAATCCATTCTATCTGCTTCCTATCATGCGGGAAGGACTAGAACCGGTGATAAAAGGTGTTATGCCAGCCATTACCTTCTTTTGGGGTTTTGAGATGATCATGTTTTTCTATCCTTTCTTAAAGGATAAATCAAAAGCAACAGCAGGTGCTCTTATTGCCAATACGATTTCAATGCTGGTTTTGCTGTTTGTCACCATCATCTGCTTTCTCTTTTTTTCACAGGAACAAGTAGCTAACTATATGTGGCCCACGCTTACCTTATTAAAGGTAGTGGAGTTTCCGTTTTTAGAGCGTTTTGAAGTCATCTTTCTGTCGTTTTATTTGTTTGTTCTTTCGATATCATGGATTACCCTCAGCTATTTTTCCGTCTATACCGTAGAGAATCTATGCCATGCTGAGATGAAGAAGAAACACTTTCTGATTTTTTTAGGAGGTCTTGTAGTCATTTCGCTTTTTTATTCGCCTAGCTTTTTAGACATCCGTCATTTTTTAGAGATAGCACAGCCCCTCAGCTATTTCGTGAGCTATTTGTTCCCTCCAATCTTCTTACTGTATCTTGTCCTATTTCAAAAGGTCATACAGAGGAGGCGAGAGAGATGATTAACAAGGAATACCTTCACATGTTTCTGTGGATCGCTCTGCTCTCTTTTTTAATGAGCGGATGCTCGCAACGAATCAATATTGAGAATGCAACGTTTAATTTAACACTTGGTTTGGATAAAAAAGGAAGCAATCTTTATTACTATTCAGTAAGCCCTATTTTTAATGAAGATGCTTCTAATAAAGTAGAAACACATGAAGTCAGAGCAGATAGTATTCGTAACGCGCGTAATTTTTTTGATGCCAGCTCTATTGGATTGTTAACTACTGCCAAACTCCAGCAGGTTTTGATTGGAAGGGAATTATTGGAATCACATGATGTCTTTCCCTTATTAGATGTTTTGTATCGGGATGTGACTAGTGCTAGTAATGCGAATGTTTTAATGGTGGATGGGCCGGTAAAGGATGTGATTATGTTCGATGCAAAAAACAAGCCCCGTCTGCCCATATATCTTGGTCAGTTAATTGATTCGACAGCAGTGCGTAACCTGATTTCGCGTACTACGTTACTCGATTTTCAATGGACGGTATTGGAGAAGACGATTACACCTTATATGGGAGTTGTTCGTAAAGAAAAAAATCAATTGAAGATAAAAGGGACGGCTTTATTAAATCAGCAAGGAAAGGCTGTAACGACGCTTTCTCTTCAGGAGACTGCGATTATGCATATGCTTCAGCGCATTCATAAAGGCTTGTTTTCCCTGACGTTACCTCTGAAGGAAACAAAAAATAAAGCGGAGAGTAAAATTATAAGCGCTACCTTTGAGCGTGTGACTCGCAAGGTGGAACTAGTAAAAAACGATAATCAATTTTACTATAAAATCCAGTTAAAAATGGATGCAATCCTGAATGAAAGCGTACATTTATTTCCTGAGCAGAACACCATGCAATCAATTGAGAAGTTTCTTGAAAAAGCAGTAAAAAAAGAAACAGAGAAGGTAATAAAAAAAATCCAGCAGCACAAAGTAGATCCTCTAGGACTAGGAGATTACATGAGAGCGTACTATTATCAGGATTGGAAAAACATGCAGATGGACTGGGGAAGTGCACTTGCAAGGATAACTATTATGATTGAGCCGGAAATTAGGGTAATTTTCAACGGCTTAGTTCAAGAATAACAGGGCAATAGTTACGCTATACAAAACAGAGAAAAGCGAGTAGAATAACTGTATTATAACAGATGAGGGGGAGAACGTGTTATGGTGTCATGGGAACAAGTAGAGCATATGCCATTAGAACAAGTCGTAGATGAAGTAATTAAACGACACACTAGCATTCATGCAAGTTGGAGCATTCCTCCTCGATCGAAACAACTGTCTACTGCTCACCTAGTCACGGCGGATACCTTATTGTGCCAGATTAGTTTATCGAAAAGCCTGCACCGTTGGCTAAATATGCAGAGCACAGAGCCTGGGGATTTATTGCTTGCTTGGACGAATATCGGACTTTTAGTGGAAGGTACGATGAAATGGTTTCTTAGCGTTTTTCATGAGGAAGTCCGGCATGAATGGGAGAACCAAGTAATCAAGTTTCAAGATCACTATTCCCAAGAATCATTTTTATACATGATGCGAAAATTTTTTCATCAACGTATTTGGTTTGGAAAGGGAGACTTCGATCGCTGGGTGATGCATGTTCACGAATGCCGCTTCTATGGTCTGAGCGAACATCAACAATTACAAAGCCGTATGGAGCGATTTGATGAAGCTGTTCGTGTTTATTTACACTTTTTACGGTTTCACCAGGAATTGGTTGAACAGCAATTCATTCATCGGGGAGAAGAGAGTACAAGGTAAACGGTAAAGATCCAAAAGGATATAGGCATCTCTTGAGGGGCTAAAAGGAGGTGCCTATTTTATTTTGGTAAAAACGTTACAACTTCTCACAATTTACAGCAAAAACAAAGTATACTAGAAGCAGAGAAAACAAGGAGGAAAAGTACCATGCATAAAGAATTATCACCCGCTTTTGAACAATTAAAGAACGAGCATGGTCCGCTCCGGCAATTAATGGAAGAATTGTATGAGCAAGCCGTTACGATGGGGAAAACAGGTGATGAGAAAAGCTATGTTCAAAGTCTGCGTTCATTAGAAGAAAAGGTAGACAGTTTCTTGCTTATGCTAGAAAAGCACGCCGAACGTGAAGAATCCTTTTTTTTCCCCATGATATTTAAGCTAACGGGTGGAGAGAACGGACCTATTGCAGTCATGGAAGAGGAACACCGAGAAGCAAAGCAGCATTTAGTACATTTCAAAGAAAAAATGAGCACGGTAGGTGTAACGATTGACAAGAACTCAGCTATTATGACGGCCGATCCTGTAGCAAAAGCCTACGTAGTTTTATCCGATCACTTTATGAAGGAAGAGATGGTTCTTTTTCCAATGGCAAACCAACTGCTTTTAGAGGAACAGAAGGACGAGCTGCAGAGACAGTTAACTGAAGCAGACAGAAAAAAACAGGGGTAACCAAATCGGATAAAGGAGACTGTTCAACGTCTGAGCAGTCTCTGCGACAGTCACTGCTGCATGAACTAGAAAAGGTTTTATTTATGACGAAACATTCTGAAAACATACCAAATCCATATATAATAAAGAGTAATAGTGGGGAGGTATGGAAGTGAGAGAAATTCAACGAACGCGCCGCAATACATTAGGGGATATGATCAGAAGAAGCAGCCGTCGTTTTCCGAAAAAAATAGCTTTGCGCTTTAAAAGGGAGGAGGTTACTTATCAGCAGCTCGATTCATTAATTAACCAAACAGCTCAATATATCTGCTCTCGGGGGCTGCAAACAGGTGATCGGGCTGCTGTACTATCCTGTAACTCACTTGATTTTGTAATTGTTACGTTCGCTTTAGCTAAAGCGGGGGTTATTATGGTTCCGATCAACTATATGCTGAATGTAGAGGATGTTGCCTATATCATGGGACATGCAGAGATTCAGGCTTGTTTTGTTGCGCCAGAATTCCTAGCTGTAGCAGATAATGCGAATGTGATTGCGAACTGTGAGCTGCGACTGCGAGCCATCATATCAAGCCCTGCCGATCCTATTGGGGAATGGATGCCATTGCGTAGGATGATTGCTCACTTGCCAACAGAGGAGCCTGATGTGGACTTGGATGATGATGACGTCGCTCACATCATGTATACAAGTGGTACAGAGTCCAAGCCAAAAGGCGTGATGCTTACTCATAAAAACTTGATAGCGCAATACATGAGTGTAATCTTAGATGGTGATATGACGGAGCAGGATATTTTGGTTCATGCTTTGCCGTTATTCCACTCCGCCCAGCTTCATTGTTTCTTAGGCCCTCATTTATATGTCGGTGCAAGCGGTATTATTTTACAACATGCTACACCTGCACTGATGCTTGAGACGGTAGAACAATACGGGGCAACACAGCTTTTCTGTCCGCCTACTGTTTGGATCGCCTTATTGCGTTCCGAGGATTTTACAGCTCGTAATTTATCTTCTTTACAAAAATGCTACTACGGAGCTGCCGTCATGCCTGTAGAGATTATCAAAGAGCTTAGTATGCGCTTACCTCAATGCAAGCTGTATAATTTTTACGGACAAACAGAAGTAGCTCCGCTAGCCACCGTATTAAAACCGCATGATCAGCTTCGCAAAACAGGCTCGGCTGGGAAGCCTGCCTTACATGTAGAAACAAAAATTGTTGATGATTCAGGTAACGAAGTGCCGATTGGTCATATCGGCGAGATTGTTCATCGGAGCAGTCATATCATGCTTGGCTATTTTAAGGATGAGGATAAAACGAGAAATGCTTTTCAAGGGGGCTGGTTTCATAGCGGAGACCTCGGAATCATGGATGAAGAGGGCTATATAACAGTGGTAGATCGCAAGAAGGATATGATTAAAACGGGAGGTGAAAACGTAGCTAGTCGTGAAATTGAAGAATGGATTTATCAGCACCCCAAGGTTTCCGAGGTGGCAGTGATCGGTATTCCGCATCCGTATTGGATTGAAGCAGTTACAGCGATTGTAGTGCCGAAAGCAGGGGAAGAAATAGAAACAAAAGAATTATTGCAATTTTGTAAAAAGGGACTCGCCTCCTTTAAAGTGCCTAAGTTTATTGTGGTCACGGATCAGCTACCGCGCAATCCTAGCGGGAAAATTTTGAAAAGAGACCTACGCATACAATACCAGACGTTGAGTGAAGTGGAAAAATAACATTGATAAGCTTTGCTGGGAAGCCTTTTTCGTAACGGAAAAAAGGCTTCTTTTTCATAAGGAGCAAGGCAAGGAGAGAGGTGATTATGAAACGTGGTTCAATAAGGATAAATTTTTAACGTATTAGCAATTCTAGTATAGATCGTATAAAATGGTTGACTTAAACTTTAGTTGTAACTATAATGGTTACATATTGATGAGACAGAAGCACGGTATCACATTGTCTGTGAATTCCTAGCAGTGGAATAGTATATACTTGAATCTTTTTATGTAACTAGCATGCATGGTTATGACAATAGGATCATAAATGGAAAGATGAGGTAATGTAACGATGACGATAAAAATTAAAGCTTATTCTGATTTTATATGTCCATTTTGTTTTTTAGGAAAAGGTCCTTTAGATGAGATCGTGAAGGAAAAGGATGTAGAAGTAGAATGGATGCCATTTGAATTGCGTCCAAGTCCTTCTTCAAAAATTGATCCATGGAAGGAGCCTGACAAGCTAGGCTCCTGGGATTCATTTATTCTGCCGACGGCTAAAAAACTGGGAATTGAAATGCGTTTGCCGCGTGTTTCACCGCATCCATATACACACTTGGCATTTGAAGCCTATCAGTACGCGAAGGAAAAGGGAAAAGGCAATGAGTATCACCATAGAGTGTTTTCAGCCTTTTTCCAAGAAGAACAAAACATTGAAGATATTGATGTACTCACAAAACTAGCGGGTGAAGTTGGACTTGATATGGATGAGTGCAGGGAAGCCTTGGTAACACGAAAATATAAAGAAGTGCATCAGAAGCTATTAAAGCATGCCTATGAAGAAGCCCAAATCACGGCTGTTCCAACGCTCGTGATAGGTGACGAAGTGGTACAGGGATTAGCTAGCAAGGAAACGTTAGCAAAAATTATTGATAAGCAGCTAGATAAAAATAAGACAAATGAGTTTGATGGATTGCAATGCTCTCTGGACGGGGAATGCTAATAGATTGACATCAGACTAGCTTATCTGAATCTGGAGGATACTAATATGGGGCAACCAACTAACTTGGAAATCATTCGCAGAACATACGAGGGTCCATCTTCTTCTAACGCTCAGCATTTGCTTGAAGCTCTTTCGGATTTCGTAGAATGGACTGAAGCACCAGGCTTTCCATATGGTGGAACATACATTGGAGCAGAGGCTGTCATGCAAAATGTATTTAGCCGTTTGGCAACGGAATGGGACGATTTCAAGGCAAGCGTACACACTTATCATGAAGTAAACGAGAAGGATATCATTATCGTTGAAGGGGTTTATTCTGGAACGTATAAAGAAACAGGAAAAGCGTTTCAAGCAGAGTTTGTACACATTTATCACCTTCACGAGGGGAAAATTATCAAATTTAAACAATACGTTGATAGTCATGTTGTGCAACAGGCTTTGACCTTTTAAGTAATCATCAAACGTAAAAAACAGCCGTAGCATAAGTGAAGGACTTGAGGCAGCTAGGAACAAAGGATTCGATTGTTCTAGTTGCCTTTTTTATTTTTTGGCATTGTTTTGGTCGTTTCCATGCAGGAAATAAAATACCAATTTAATGCTATACTACATATGAATAGCCTTGCTTGAAGTTAAGGAAAAGAACCGTTCATGTATGCCTGACAGGCTGATCGCTTACTAATGGACCTTTTGGGTTGAAAGGGGAATCAGTAATGATGAAACTAGTACTTATTCGGCATGGGCAAAGTCTATGGAATCTCGAAAATAGGTTTACAGGATGGACAGATGTGGATTTGTCCGCGAATGGGCTTCAAGAAGCAAGAGAAGCAGGAATGATACTGAAGAAAAATGGGTATGTGTTTGACGTAGGCTACACCTCTGTTTTAAAAAGGGCAATTCGTACCTTGTGGATTGTTTTACATGAAATGGATCTCATGTGGATTCCTGTCCATAAAACATGGCAGTTAAATGAACGTCACTACGGGGCTCTTCAAGGCTTAAATAAGGCGGAAACGAGTCAAAAATATGGAGCAGAGCAGGTTCAATTATGGAGAAGGTCAACCGATGTACGTCCGCCTGCTCTGACAAAGGATGATGAGCGCTTTGAAGCCTCACATCCAAAATATAAAGCGTTAAAAGAAGGGGAATTTCCTCTCACTGAAAATCTTGAGGATACCGAAAAACGGGTTTTAGCCTATTGGAATACGGAAATTGCCCCTACACTGAAAAAAGGCCAAAAGGTCATTATTTCCGCTCATGGAAATACAATTCGGGCCTTAATCCAATATTTAGATCAAATATCGGCGGACGGTATTGTAAGTTTAAACATCCCGACTGGTATTCCGCTTGTATATGAATTGGATAATCAATTAAACCCAATTAGTCATTACTATTTAAGTATGGACGGCAAGGTTCCTGAAGGCCAAATTCCCAAGCATATTGATATGCATTAACTAAGATTATTTGGCATTGGAGTATCTATTTTTCCACAATGAATTGGAGGGAGTGAAGGTAAAATGAAGATGCAACGCGGAAAATTTGAAGGATTACAAAGATTATCGAATGACAAAGGAGTAATCGCTGCTTTAGCCATTGACCAGAGGGGTTCTATGAAGAAAATGATTCAAAAAGTCAAAGGAGACTCTTATCATATAGAACAGGTCAAGATTTTTAAAGAGGCTGTTTCCCGTGAATTAACTCCTTATGTTAGTGCGATCCTATTAGATCTAGAAACAGGAGAATACGGTATTAAGGCAAAGGATGATCGAGCAGGATTGTTGCTTTCTTATGAGAAAACAGGATATGATGCTGCGGAACCAGGGCGTTTACCAGATGTGATAGAAGATTTGTCTGCTCTCCGAATAAAAGAGCAAGGAGGAGATGCAGTTAAGATTTTAGTCTACTATGATCCTGACGAACCTACTGAAATTAATGAAATAAAGCATGCATTCCTAGAAAGAATAGGAGCGGAATGCAGAGCGGTAGATATACCTCTTTTTGTGGAGCCTATTGTTTATGATCAGTTTGTGGAAGACACAAAAAGCATTGAGTTTGCAAAAATAAAGCCTGCTAAAGTAAAGGCGTCCATTCGAGAATTCTCGAAGCCACGTTATGGGATTGATGTATTAAAGGTAGAGGTTCCTGTTAACTTCAACTATGTTGAGGGATTTGGAGATGGAGAGTATGCCTATACGAGAGAGGAAGCTGCCAGTCATTTTAAAGAAGCTTCAGACCTAGCTACCTTACCCTTTATCTATTTAAGTGCAGGCGTTACATCGGAATTATTCCGGAAAACCATTGAGTTCGCGATCGAAGCTGAGTCTGCCTTTTGTGGTGTACTTTGTGGACGGGCTACTTGGTTTGACGGCGTAGCTGCTTTTGGAGAAGGAGAGGAGGAGGGGTTGCGTCAGTGGCTTCAAACCCAGGGGAAGTATAATATTGATCATTTAAACGAATTATTAGATAAAGCTTCTCCATGGTGGTCCATTTATGGAAAGATAGAAGACATCCAAATTATAGACTAGTTCCATTACGCCTTTGTGAAGTAATACTAAATATAGATAGAACATAAGAGAGTAAAACCAGTGCATTGCTGTCAAAACAGGAGTGTACTGGTTTTTTTGTCTTTGTACGTGAGAAAAAAGATAAGATTGGGGAATTATGAGAACGATTACATAAATATCTTGACGAAAACAATTACCTTATTTTAAAATTAAAACGAAAATAATTTTCAACATAGAACTGGGGAGAAGAAAATGAGCGGATTCTTTGAACAAGCACAGCGCTTTGGGAAATCATTCATGCTACCTATCGCTGTTCTTCCTGCTGCAGGTTTATTACTTGGTATTGGAGGAGCATTATCGAATCCCAATACTTTGGTAGCGTATCCATTTTTGGATGTACCTTGGTTACAAGCCATTTTCACCATTATGAGCTCAGCGGGTTCTATTGTGTTTGCTAACCTAGCTATCATCTTTGCTGTTGGGATTGCAGTAGGTTTGGCTCGTTCTGATAAAGGAACCGCTGGACTGGCAGCAGTATTGGGTTATTTAGTGATGAACGCCACTATTAACGCGATGCTCATTATTACAAGCAAGCTAGCAACTGAGAATTTGGCAGCCGTTGGTCAAGGAATGACGCTTGGTATTCAAACATTAGAAACCGGGGTTTTCGGAGGTGCTGTCGTTGGTGTTTTAACAGCTCTTCTGCATAATCGGTACAACAAGGTTGAACTGCCTCAATTTTTAGGATTCTTTGGTGGTTCACGTTTTATTCCTATCATCACTTCATTTGCCTCTATTTTGCTGGGAGTAGCTATGTTTCTTGTATGGCCACCTATTCAATCAGGAATTTTCAAGCTAGGTGGCTTCGTTGAATCAACAGGATACATTGGAACATTCTTCTATGGATTTATTCTTCGTCTACTAGGTCCTTTTGGCTTGCATCATATTTTCTACATGCCATTCTGGACGACCGGCCTTGGTGGCTCGTTGGTCGTTAATGGAACATTAGTAGAAGGAACCCAGAAAATTTTCTTCGCCCAATTGGCGGATCCAAACACAACGCAATTTTATATTGGAACGGCTCGCTTTATGTCAGGACGCTTTATTACCATGATGTTTGGACTATTGGGAGCGGTACTGGCCATGTATCAATGTGTGAAGCCAGAGAATCGCAAAAAAGTTGCCGGTCTACTGCTTTCGGCCGGTCTAACTTGCTTTTTGACAGGAATTACGGAGCCGATTGAATTTTCATTCCTGTTCATTGCCCCTGCGTTATATGCTGTGCATGCATTCTTTGATGGTCTAGCGTTTATGATGGCTCATATTTTCCAGATTACGATTGGTCAAACCTTCTCCGGTGGCTTTATTGACTTTGTTCTGTTTGGAATTCTGCAAGGTACTGCCAAAACTAACTGGTTATATGTTCCGGTAATTGGTGTTTTCTGGTTCTTCCTGTACTACTTCACTTTCCGTTTTGCGATTAAGAAATTTAATATAAAAACCCCTGGACGCGAAACTGATCAGGGTTCAAATGAAGCTGAGACGGATGGAGCGCAAACAAGTCGTGCCGTTACTATTATTGAAGCCTTAGGTGGAAGCGAAAATATTAAAGATGTGGATTGCTGCGCGACCCGCCTGCGTATGACTGTTTTTGACGGTGAAAAAGTGTCTGAAGAAGAGCTGAAGAAGACAGGAGCAAAAGGTGTCATTATGAAGGGAAACGGCGTTCAAGTTATTTATGGACCACACGTGACTATCATTAAAAATGAAATTGAAGAAACATTGGGAGTGTAGGTACCGTGAATGAGATCACAAACGAAGTAATAAAAGAACAAATTAAACATGGCTTGGTAGTATCATGTCAGGCATTGCCTGATGAGCCCTTGCACAGCGCTTTTATCATGGGGAGAATGGCACGGGCTGCTGAGGAAGGCGGTGCTGTTGGCATTCGTGCCAACACGAGGGAAGATATTGCAGAAATTAAAAAACAGGTCAAGCTACCTATTATAGGAATTGTTAAACGCGATTACGACGATTCAGAAATTTATATCACTCCGACCATGAAAGAAATAGATGAACTAGTCGAGACAGGTTGTGAAATTATTGCATTAGATGCAACTGATCGAATTCGACCAGCCGGGAAAACACTAGAACGATTTGTTCAGGAAATAAAAGAGAAATACCCGTCCCAATTGCTAATGGCGGATGTTGCGACTTTAACAGAAGCGAAAAAGGCAGAGGAGCTTGGTTTTGATTTTGTCTCTACTACTCTCGTTGGCTACACCCCTCAGAGTATCGGGCAAAGGCTGTACGATAACGGTTTTTCCCTTTTGCAAGACATACTTGCAAGTATTTGTGTGCCAGTGATTGCGGAGGGAAATATCTTGACTCCTGATATGGCCAAGCGCTGCTTACAGCTAGGGGTTTATGCTGTAGTTGTAGGAGGAGCGATAACGCGTCCGCAGCAGATTACAAAACGTTTTGCTGATCAGCTTTCGAAAGCATAATAATCAGCCTATCACTCTATTAGTACGAGAAAGACAGATGTAGAGTCTAAAAAAGAAGGCTTCGCCAATTGGGTGAAAGCCTTCTTTTTTTAAAAATTATCCTTGTTTATGCTGGTAAAGAACGCGCAACGTTTCTTGTCGTTTTGCCAATAAATCAGGATCCTCGGCTAACAGCATAGAAATGACATCAATGATGAAATAGAATGCAAGCTGGCTTTGCACCAATTGTAATTCATCACTTCGCCGAAGGTTGGATGTGAACAGGACTATATCAGAGGTATCGGTGAGGGGCGTGTGATTATAGTTTGTGATGCTAATGACGGTGGCTTCATGTGACTTAGCCTCTCTAGCAGCATCAATGACTTCACGTGTCAGCCCCGTGTTTGACAGACAAATGACCAAATCATTGCTGGTTAAAAGCGAAGCATCCATCAGCATCATATGAGGATCAATAATCGCATCGACCAGTAAGCCAAACCGAACCAATCTGTTTTTCATTTCCAGAGAGGTCAAGCCTGAGCTGCCGATCCCATAGATGTGTATGACTCGTGAGTTTATAATCAATTGAACAATCTGTTTAATAATGGCCGGATCAATCATTTCCATTGTAGACTGGATGATCTGCAAATAGGTATTTCCTACTTGAGCAAACATATTTTCACTTGTTTCTGAAGGAGCAACCTCACGACTTAACATGATTTTAAACTCGACGAAATTATTACAGCCAATTTTTTTACAAAATCGGGTGATGGTTGAAGTGGACGTTTCTACTTTTCGTGCTAATTCCTTAATGTTAATGTTTAAAATCAGATCCTTATGCTTCCGGATGTACTCTGCGATTTCTTTTTCCTTAGAAGATAGCAGGTGAAAATTAATTTGAATACGCTCGAAGACTCCTGCTGTAGACAAAAGCTGGGCACCTTCCTCTCATGCATGAAATACTTTCATTATACTGTTTGATTTACATTTGGACAAAACATATTAACTAGGACTTGTCTTACAGAAGGAACATTTTTTTCGATTTTAGTAACTAAGGAAGTTGTTTTCAAGGAAGATGACCAGGGTTTATTGGTAGTTGAGATTGATCTTGTTCAGGATTTTTTTATCTTATTTATACTTTTAGTGAAATCTTCAATCTACCTTTTCATCGCCGTTCAATTGAAGGAACCTTTTCTTATTTGGATCTGATTCTGCTATCATAGGTACGAAAGTAAAAACGGGATAGAGCAAATTAACATGCAAAAGGAAGGAACAGCGCAATGAGCGTTCAGTTAAGGCGAAGGATTATTAAAACCTTGTGCGGTCAGGTCTCTTACGAAAAAGGTGACGTATATTATCGAACGGGAAAGGTGATGATTACGCATTATGACCCAGATCAACAAAGCTATCAAGCAACGGTAAATGTGGGGAACGGTTACCAGGTTACTGTTACATTAGACCAACGGGAAGTGAGGGCTGAATGCACATGTCCTGCTCTTTCTTCGTACGATTTATTTTGTCAGCATATTGCTGCTGTATTGTTAAGCATACGGGATAGGGATCGATCAGATAGCCGTGCCATTGGCAGTCGGATGCCGGCTAAAGAGGAGATATCGGAGTGGCTCGGGTATCCGAGAGCAAAATCTGCAGCTTCTATGGAGCGACCTGCAATGTTTTCTGATCAAGATGCACAAATGGCAAAACATATGCTGAAGATATTTAGCCGCCAATCGTTTCGTCCAAGCAGTACGCGTGCACTCCTAGATACAAGGGAGGCACTTGACGTAGAATTTATTTGTAGACCCTTCCATTATGGTTATGGCAGGTACATGTTTGGTCTAGAGCTTAAATTGGGGCCAAAACGGCTATATGTTGTTAAAAATATAAGAGAATTTCTTGATCGAATGGATCGTCGCGAAGGTGTGATATTCTCGAAACACTTTGCCTATGATCCTGAGCTTCATAGCTTTCAAAAAGAAAATGATGAGGTTCTTCAGCAATTAATCCAAATTGGTAAGAACGAAAGGATGTTACAAGATACATGGAATATGTCCGTCCATGTTAATAGTAAGAGCGGTGATCGGATGCTTTTGATTCCTCCCTTTTCATGGGAGCCTCTTCTAGCTCTGCTAATGATGGCTCCATTGGTAAAGCTTGAGCAGGGAGATCGTCTAATTGATGGCATCCGCTTATCCGACGGGCCATTGCCTCTGCAATTTGAATTCGACCAGGCGCAGTCTAAAGGCTATCAGTTGGATATTCGCGGCTTAGATAAGCTTACCATCATGGAATCATATGAAATCGTCCTCTCAGACGGAAAGCTTATTAAGCTACAGCAGGAACAGTGCAAGCGTCTCCTTGAACTAAAAAGAATGCTTGATCCAGCTCACAGGAATCAAGTTCAGATTCAGCCGGAGCAAATGGAACCTTTTATGGAAAAGGTTGTACCTGGTCTGATAAAGCTAGGAAGTGTGCATATTGCTCAAGCTGTTTCTGAGAAAATCGTACAAACACCTTTGCAGGCAAGGCTATACCTAGACAGAGTGAGAAATCGATTGCTTGCAGGTCTTGAATTCCAATATGGCGATATTATCATCAATCCTTTGGAGGCTGCTAGCCGGAAGAGAGATACTGATCCGATTCTCATGAGGGATGGTGATCAGGAGCAACGAATTCTGGAGCTTATGGAAAAAAGCTCTTTTGTAAAGACAGAGGCAGGATATTTTATGGATGATGAAGAGGCGGAATATGAATTTTTATACCATGTCATTCCCAAGCTAGAGAAGCTCTTAAAGGTATATGCAACTACAGCAGTAAAAGTAAGACTTCACACTGGGCATGCTCCTCCTAAAATAACAGTAGATGTAGATGACCGAATGCAATGGCTTGAATTTAATTTTGAAATGGCTGGAATACCCGATTCCGACATTCGAAAGCTACTGAAATCGCTTGAAGAGAAGCGGAAATACTATCGATTACCGAACGGAGCATTATTACCTCTGGAGAGTGTGGAGTTCCAGGAAATCTCCCTTTTTATACATGAGCTAGGTATACGAAAAGAGGATTGGAAGGAAGCGAATCTACGCCTTCCGTTAGTCCGTGGACTTCATTTGATTGATTCACATGAAAGGGGCAAGAACGTCAAGCTGGGCAAATCGCTTCGACGTCTTTTAGAAAATATCCGAAATCCCGACAATCTGGATTTTCCTGTACCCGAAAGCTTGGCTCATGTACTACGAGACTACCAGATTTATGGATTTCAATGGATGAAAACGTTAGCACACTATCGTTTTGGCGGTATTCTAGCAGATGATATGGGACTGGGCAAAACATTGCAAAGCATCGCGTTTATCGTGTCCGTGCTACCGGAGATCCGAGAGCAGGGTATGCCAGCGTTAATTGTCTGCCCAGCTTCTTTGGTGTACAACTGGCGAAATGAGTTGAAAAGATTTGCACCCGAGATTCAGACAGTCATCGCTGATGGAAGCAGAGTGGAGCGCACTAGCATTATACGAGAAGCATCAGGGGCGGATGTTATCATTACCTCATACCCACTGCTGCGTAGGGATATTGATTTGTATGCTGCCTCGATATTTCATACTCTAATTTTAGACGAGGCACAGGCCATCAAAAATTACGTCACACAGACGGCACAGGCAGTAAAGGAGATTCAAGCCAAGTATCGATTTGCTCTTACTGGAACACCTGTCGAAAACAAACTGGAGGAATTGTGGTCGATCTTTGACGCAGTGTTCCCAGAACTCTTTCAGAATAGAAAGGCGTTCCATAATGTAACGCAAGAAATGGTAGCTAAGAAGATTCGACCATTTTTATTACGCCGCGTGAAAACCGATGTATTAAAGGAACTTCCCGAAAAGATCGAATCACTGCAAGCGTCTGGGCTTCTACCAGATCAGAAGAAATTATATCTCGCCTACCTGGCAAAATTACAGGAGGAGACATTAAAACATTTGGATGAGGATGGCTTTCAGAAAAACAAGATTAAAATTCTGGCTGGTTTGACTCGGCTTCGCCAGATATGCTGTCACCCTGCTCTGTTTGTCGAAGGCTACGCGGGAAGCTCCGCCAAACTTGAACAATTGCTAGAGGTTATTCAGGAGTGCTTAAGCGCTGGGAGACGAATATTGGTGTTCTCTCAATTTACCCAGATGCTTGGATTAATTGGTCGAGAGCTAGGCTATTTGGGGGTATCGTACTTTTATTTGGATGGAAGTACACCTGCTGCTGAGCGGGTTGAGCTGTGTAACAGGTTTAATGAAGGGGAGCGAGATTTGTTTCTTCTTTCCTTAAAAGCAGGTGGTACTGGATTGAACCTGACCGGAGCAGATACGGTTATTCTCTATGATCTGTGGTGGAACCCGGCTGTAGAACAGCAAGCAGCTGATCGTGCCCACCGAATAGGACAGAAAAACGTAGTGCAGGTGGTACGTCTGGTCACCCAAGGTACGGTGGAGGAGAAAATGTACGAGCTTCAGCAGAAAAAGAAAAATCTAATTGAGGAAGTAATTCAGCCAGGCCATAAAGCTTTATCTACTTTAACTGAGCAGGAAATCAGGGAGATTTTGATGATTTGATCAAATATACATGCCCGAAGAGTATTCGTGTTTTACAAACTATCAATGATACGGACTTCTAGAAACACTCCGTATCATTGATAATGATATGAAAAGAAAAAGAAATTAGCTAAACGTCTATTTTACATATAAAGAATAATAATATAAGATTATATAAATTCCAAATGTTACATGCTCATACAGTAGATTATTGTCAATAGCGACATACAATATGGAAGGATAGAATGAATGTAAGATAATATAAAAATAAAACAGTCATAATGAAATATTGGAGGAATCAAATGCCAGACAAGAAAGCATACGTAAACGTTGAACTCTTAAAACCACTGCAACTAATTCCAACTAACATAACATGTATTCAATGTGAAGAAAATGCCTCTTACATTCAGTGTGCGATTCCTAATCGAGAAAGCAAAGCCATTCAAATAATAGCGAGATCAACGTATTGTAAAAATCATGTAGGATCAATAGCAACAAAGCGAGATATACCAATAGCAAGCACTGATGAAGAACTCAGAAATTTACGAGTAAATGGCGACTATGATGAACTGTGGAAAAAACTACTGAGCTGATGATATATCGTTTCTAGTCGAGTGTAGGACAAGACAGACCTGGGGGTGAATGGGTGATGATGCTTAGAGAAGCTATCTTATCGGAAGCAGAGGAACTAAGCCAACTTGCTCTAGATTCAAAGGCAACATGGGATTATGACGAAGCGTTTATAGTAGCTTGTAAAGAGGATTTAACCATAACCCAAGCATACATAGAAGAAAATCATGTTTATGTACTAGAAAAGGAAGGCAGAGTCATTGGCTTTTTTTCATTTGTGAGGAAAGAGCTTGATAGCCTCGATTTCCTTTACATGCATCGGGACTATAAAGGGCAGGGATACGGTAGCGTTTTATGGAGTTTTGTAAAAGAAAAAGCAATTGAATTAGGAATAGAGAAATTCACGATTGACAGCGATCCTCATGCACAAGGATTTTATTTAAAAATGGGAGCTAGACAAATAGGTGAAATACCTTCTACTGTGTGGAAAGATAGGATGCTGCCATTATTGCAGTATGAGTTATCAGCTTTTGAATAGATGATGTAACAACGGGAAACGATTGTTCAAAGTACTATATTCATATGAAAAGCATGTGCTAAATCTATATCAGTACCAGTTACCTCGAAGTCTAACGGGAGCCTAAAAAGAACTTCTCTTAAAGCCTTTAAGGTAACTGGTACAGTATTTTGTATTAAGCAAATCTATAGCGTGCAATAACCTCTTAGGGAAAAACTGATAAAAAGTGATTTTGAAGCAAAAAGTGACGTCTAATTTCTATAATAGAAATGAGGAGCTCTAGTTTTGTTTCACATATTGCCGAATAAATGAATCTGTCGATACGGCAGATTTTTTTTGTAAAACAAAAAACTTAAACATAAGCCCTATAATCACCTAAAAATCAGTAGATTTTGCCGGCGTGCAAGGGCAGTGTTTGGACATGCTTTAAAAAAGCCGTAACACGCTGATCATCATCCTGAGGATAATTATAGTGTAAGTGGTCTCCTACATAGTTGGCTGTACTGCGAAATAATTCCTCCATCCTCCATCGTAAAGAGCGCTTTCCATGTACCTTCGTAGCTCCCATCGGAATAGGTGGATAGAAGGGATTTCCAGCATTCCCCTGACAGATACTTCTCCAAATATTTGCTATTTTTCCCTACACTAATTGAAAAGTCCGTTTGGATACCAACCTACCAATCCAGCATTGTCAACAGCATCGGTCTTACATATTTGTTAAGGTGATCCTGGGCGTAAAGAATTTCTTTTCTCCATAATCCTTTTGCTACATAAGTAGAGACCCACCAGAATTCATTGCAGCAATCTGCTAAAAATTCAGCAGACGGACGCTTTATCCAATTATCTACATCAGTTGGAGAAGGGACCTCAGGAAAGCAGCTATCTTTATCCATTAAAACGATCAGTAGCTTATTCTCCTTGCTAAATTCCTCTGCTTCACTTAGGGGAATAAAGTCAGGTCGATGCGGTTTCCATCAGTAAACAACATCAGGTATGAGAAACGCCTACCCAATTCAGGAGGAAACATGGACATGGCCTCAGGAGTTTGTAAAATAATTCGATCCCCAAAAACATTCATCCACTCAGGGTCTTCAATAAAGGAATCTATATCGGTCACTAGATAGCTAATATCAAAATCCTGAAACAAGTCCTTGGGCACATTTGGATTCGTCCGTGATCCTTCCAGCGTTACTGCACGAATACGTTCATCATTTTTTGCAAAATCAAGGATCATTTCCAGCATTTCTTTTTCAGATCTCATTGTTTTCTAACCTCCATATGTGAAAGAAATGGAAGCTCTCTCTATCATCATCATATAATCCCAGAGTATGGTCATATTAATTGTCTTTTTGGCAAAAATGCCATACGAGATGTTTATCCCTGCGTTCTGGAGCATTTAACAAGAGTAGATAACAGAAAAGAAAAGGTAGAGAAATAGATAGAAAAAAATGACCCGTTGGCCATGGATATTAAGAAAAACATGTGCCAAGGGGGCATTTGCTTGAAGTCCGCGGATAAAGGATGATGGGAGATTCGATTAATTTAGGAACAGCTTTCCTACTCTCAGGATATTTGACATCAGGCTCAAGTAATGGACCTGTTTCTGTAAGGGGAGCTGGTTTCCAACGGGTAACAATATTCTCCAAACCAATTGGACATATCGTCAGGTTTCCTTCCTTGTCAATATGGATGCGCAGGAAGTTTTTCCGGTCTCCAATCTTTAAAGAGGAAAAAGCCTCGTTGCTGTGCCGACCGAAAACATTTAACGATATATATATATGTATATAAAGCCCCATTAAAGATGATCCGATTACCCACCCAATTGCCATGAACAGCATGCATAGAGCAAGAGTGCCTGAAGCCCAATCCAAATTCAAATACGAACTAAGCAAAAATATAACCCCGCAATTGATTAGGAGAGCAGCAGTTACGAATTCAAAACGACGATAATGATGCTCGTCACCCGCTATGAAAACCTGTATTGGTTTTTTCAAAAGTTTTTCCAGAAAGAATAGATTGTTTTGATTATAGGTGTGATCGTACTCACCATATTTTGAAGAGGAACCCCAGTAGGGCTCTGGATTGCACAGAATAACACGGTCACCCTCTTGCTATCAACTTCCTTGGCTCAAAATCTAGTACTATTAGATAAACAAAAAATTCATTTTATGTCCCCGAACAGAAGTTTATCTGAAAACTCAAGCCCCAAAAGTTGAGATGTTTGAAACACTAATATCTGCTGGAAATTCGCAGACTATGGCAATAGTTGCAAAACCATTTAATATAGGCAGAAATACTTTATTCTCATTTCTGCGTAAGCATAAAATACTTATGCCGAAAGCCGATTCTGAAACAAGACATGACGGAGGCCATTGAACAACAGGAGATGAACAACATATCTGAAAAGCCATATCTTGAAGACGCAGTAGAGATTGGAATGTTTTATGAAGAGCGGATTAAGGGAGGGGGCCGACTTACGTGGAATTGTCTGTAAAGTAAAGACAATGACTGATAACAGATCGTTTGGGACAAAAAAAGAAACGGACATTGTTACCCGTTTCTAATCTTCTGGAGTCCGGTCAAGAAAAAGCTTAGTGACTGAAGTATACTCTCCTTTTTCCACCTCATCAGCGCTCGCTTTTTCTTCTAGAGGATCATGACCGTTCATACTTGGAGCTATCGTTGGTTCTTCCTTTGTGGAACGTTGTCGTGAGTCCATTATGATCACCACCCGATGAATTTAATCTTTCTAACATGTAGTTATTTCATGTTTTAGGTTTCACTAATTATTGAAAATCTATCCAAATGTGAGAGGTGTAACAAAACATTACTTGTGTGGTGGAGGAAATCATGTCCAATAACATCCATTATCTATCGCAAAAAAGGTGAACTAGTGGTTTAGGCACACACGTGGAACATGATCATCCTGAAACCCATGGGAAGGCATAGAGATGCAAAACAGATGAAAGACAGATGCTTTTTGGCGCACAGATATTCATTATTGCTCGATTATCTTAGCTGGTCATAGTGGGCCATTCTCAATGAAGTTTCTACAACTGGTTAGGTAAAAGGATTTGGGGCCAAGAAGCGAATCAAAAGGGATTCTGAAACGGACGAAAACAAGAATGAAAAGAATTGACGACCGGGACAAGAGGGAAGTAAATCCATGAGTAGGGAGATGATGCAAAAGTGTCGCAAGCGTTGTAGGATATTTTTGAATCGGATGGTGAGTATTACAAGTTAACTATGGATGACGAAACTGCCAATCCAGCAGAACTTTACTCGACCGCATGGAATGGCATGGTCGTGTTGTAGAAGAAGCATTAAAACAGAGATAGTAATAAAGTATCCCCGGGGCCTTATGTAACAAAGAAGAAATTGTGTTGCAAATACCCACCATACCCCTGGTTAAAAAGGGAGACAGCCGGGTTTTCGCCGACCGTCATCGCTTTTCTGTTCTTATCTTAATGTTCTCTATTCACACGGGCGTACGATTTCTGTTGTTAACACTTTCAGAGCATCACGTACACTTTTAGCGAAGACCAAAGGTTCCTCAAGCTTTTCATAGTGGATATACCATAGATTAGGGTCGGTAAATAGCCAGTGGTTATGAAGGGCAGTCACCTTTATGCCATGTTCTCGAAGTCTTGAAATATACGGATTGATCTCCTCAGTGAGAATGACTGTCTCACCAAGACACAAAGCCCTACCATTCTTCTTAGTGCTTTCAAAAGAATGAAATTGTGGGATCGTTAAGGGAGATTTCGACCTTCTGCCTAAAATAGTAGGTTTTATGTTAGTACGGAGGGTCTGGGCAGTGCAGACACCATTAACGACTGTGGGCTCGGCGTTAAGAATTTCCGCGAATCTACGGCAAAGAGGGCTAATTTTCATATTCCATACCTCCTTTCCTTATGATCCCTATCAAGATATGGGAGTCCAGAATGAAAGGTATAGGCATTGATTGTGCGAAAAAAACCTAATTCTTGAGAAAATTTATGTAACACATATTCCAGAGGTATAGGGGGGAGAAGAGGAAGAAGATGGATTGCTTTTGTGAAGTTTGAAATAAACGTGCATACAAGCCTATGCGATTATGCAATAGGTACAAGATGCAAAAAAGTATGAATTTTCAAGAGATCATAAGAATGTGGGAAAAAATCTGCAGGGAATGTGCTGTTAGTCTTTGGACGAATTGTGATGTTTACCCGGAGCAGGCCGAACAAGTTAAGACAAAATTACTCTAAAAGTAATTGGAGATTAAAGAGAAGGCTGGGGAAAGTAAGACTAACTATTGAGGAAACCTTCAGATATACACTGATATAGGAAAAATACAGACGATATGGGAGTAAAGGCTTGAGGTGATTTAGTAGACCGGACTGAAAGCAGAACAGCGGATGCCAATGCTTTTCATGGAACTTTAAAGCAATGGGGATGAACATGTTGGAAGGGCCTGATCCGTTTATGAATAGTCCCGACTCTTCAAAAGTGGAATCCGTTGATTATAGGGAGACAGAGCAAGTAGCCTATCAATGCACATAGTGAAGCAGTCAAATATCAAGAGGGTACATAATGTACCCCCAGGTTAATTCATACAATATATAACAATATGTAATGAAATAAAAGTCGGCACTTAAATGATACCGAGTGCCATGAAACATAGCTAGTTGTTCGGACATTGTGTGTGTCAATCATGTCCCCTCATCATTTGTCCATGGTATACTTTAATTGACGAGTGAAAAAGCTGTTTGCAGTTACTTTTGCACTCATGATGGTCATGTCTGTTTCTAGCGCTGCTTTTGCAGCTGAGCCAAAAACGGGAGCTTGCGGTTTAGTTTCAAGTTATCCCTGAATATAATGGAGAGTTGTTAACGACCTGTTGACCAAATTCGTCAACAAAGTATTACAAAACGTCACAACTCCTTTAAAAGCAAGCTTAAAAACTCATATTTAATCACAAATAATTCCATTATGTAATAGTACTATCATGTAAATAAAGCCTCCTCGCCGGGAAGGGCAGTTGATTTGAAGATTCGTTATGCAGGGAAACCTTACAAACTTGTTATATTTGCGTAAGGTTATTCGATAGTTGAAATATGAGGAAAATGTAATAATAGCAGCATAAGTAATCATTTGAGGTGAATGTTATGAAAGGAAATCATATTTTATCTTCTTTGTGCTACTTAAGTGTCTTTTTTGCTCCATTTTTATTACCGATTATCGTTTATTTCGTAGGTGACAATGCGGTTAAAGTTCATGCTAAAAAAGCGCTGTGGACTCATCTTATTCCGTATGTAACCCTTGCTATTGGACTTGCAGTATCAGGCACCATTGGCTTGAATCAAGGAACTGAGACGGCAGTGGGATTTAGTATCATAGCTACCTATGCTGTTACTGCAATTGTGATGATTTACTATTTCATTTGGAATATAGTAAAAGGTGTAAAGGTCTTAAATCAAATGTAATGTTACCAAGAGAACGTAATATCGTTTGTTCCGTTTAGAAAACCGTGTAGACAGAGAATCTGTACGGTTTTTTATTTTGGTGTAATAAAACAAAAAGATCGTCCGTCTAATTTGTGTATTAATTAAATTGGAGTGAAGAAATGTGGAGTGCAATCATGAGGTCGAACGCTTATTTGTTCTGTACAAAAATGATATTTACAATTACCTTGTCTATTACACAGGAAGCACAGATGTCGAGGATTTGGTGCAGGAGGTGTTTATCAAAGTATTAACCAATTTACATCGTTTTGAGTACAAGTCTAATCCCAAAACATGGCTCTTTAGCATTGCACGACATGCTGCGATTGACTTTTACCGAAAGAAAAAGGTAAAAAAGCTACTAAGTGGGAAACTATTCCGCCATCTTATCTCAACTCAAAAAACGCCAGACGAGGCTCTGAAAGCAAGCGAAGAAAGCAGGGAGCTACATACAGCAATCAGCAAGCTAAAACAAGCTTATCGCGACGTTGTGATACTGAGAGGAATTCAGCGTCTAACCGGAGCTGAAACCGCTGAAATATTAGGATGGAGTCAAACGAGGGTAAATGTCACGATGCACAGGGCAATGAAACAACTGGAAAAAGAGCTGCTCCATTCTGCAAAGGGAGGAATTAGACATGAATCTTTCTCATGAGCAAAAAAAGCTGTATGATCAATTACAAAATATGCCTCGTTATGCTTTAGATGGGCAGAAGAGTCAAGAGATTCAAAAAATGATTGCAAGAAAAGTTCAACAGCGAAGAGCTATGAATCGGATGGGCCATCGTATTAAATGGGGGGCCACATGTGTAGCCATATTATGCATTTGTTTCATGTTATATAAAAATAATACTTTAATGTTACCTGCTATTCAGTCAACAGGTAGTATTAACCTGCATGCCTCACAGGAAACGTCTGGCAAAATGAAACTAATCTCACCATTAGATGCAATGTCAGCTCCTGCAAGAGTCACATTTCAGAAATTTTTGACAGCATTCCCGGAATTGCAGTTGTATTCAAAGGTTGAGATAGAGGAGAAAATCGATTTTACCGAAAAACACATCTATGATGTAACTCTAGAAAAGGGAGAAAACAAAATCGCTTCTATGAAGATAGACAAGATTACAGGGCAATTGAAATCATTTAATCGCTTTAAGCAGGAATCAGATTCCCAAACGGCCTTGTCTGTTTCTGAAGCTCAAAAGAAAGCTACCTTGTGGCTGAAGCGTATCGATGAGAAAATCACACAGGATTACACTGCTTCTCATGTTGAATCTGCTGCACAAATTGGTGGTATAGAAGGAAAGAAACCAACGAATGTAATTCTGAGCTCTATTGTCCAATTTACACCTGTGAATCTGTCCGAGACCTCATCGTACGATACTTATTTTGTCACACTGGATGCTAAGGGGGAGTTGTTGCAAATTGCATTCAAACGTACGGCAGCAAGAAGTGAGGAAGTGGAGCATAAGATTCAGACAGCGTGGAATGAAACACGGGAGGCTTTTGCTTTGAACCAACCAAACTGGGTAACGATTGGTTACTTCGAAATGAGGGAATTGCTCCATCAGCCTCCAAAGAGCCTTGGCAATCCAATTGAAGCGGCTTACTTATTGGAAATAGCAGAAGGAGAGCTAATTAAACATCGAATACGAGGGGACATTATTCCATTACTCCTTGTCCACCCGACTCAAAAGCGAGGGTATCTGATTTGGAAGAGAGAAAATGGAAATAAGGCTGCAATTGAGCTAAATTGGGTAAAAGACAAGTGGGTTAGCAAGTTTATTGAAAAACAGCCAGAGGATCAACAGAAAACGAAACACTGAGGAAATGACGTTCAAAAATCAAGGAATAAAAACCGAGACCTTTTCCATAAGGCTCGGTTTTTATTTATTCACATTCAGATCAGTGGTGAACATATTTTTTCTAGTTGATAAAAAGTTGATTTTTATTTGCTTTAATTGAAAAAAAAAGGAGCTTTCCAATGAAAGAGATAAAAATGGAGATCAAGCAAGTACATAAGATGATCGGTAAAAGAAAAATCATTGATGATATTTCTTTTAAGGTGCTAGCAGTAGATGTCTGTGGTTTTATCGGTCCAAATGGGGCCGGCAAGACAGCTCTTATTCGAATGTTGACGGGTCTTGTTAAACCAACAGAAGGACAAGTCCTGATAAATGGTGTAGACGCAACCACCAACAGAGGATAGCGACAGCAATGTCACGACGGTAACAGAGCATATTAAGCGGATTAGAGCAAAATTTATGACACATGCGCAATCCTTTGATTGTATTAAAACATTGCGGGGGATCGGTTACAAGTGGGAGTTTTTACATAAAACAAGATATACCCATGCTGAGCGAGTGAAAAGATTAATTCAAGAGTTAAATGAGGTCTGGGACTTAGAAAGACCAGAGTTTGTACTTCAGAAAAAGTAAGTTTATCTTGCCGATTATTTGACAGAGATAGAGGATAAATTTTCGTATTTATGCAAACAGAAGGAAGTAGCATTTTCCATTTACGTACTCGTTTGATACTGGGTGTCGAGGTAGCTTTGACCCGTTTCGAATAGGGGAAGTGATAGAGAACATTGTTTCCAATGCCATAAAGCATACATCAAGTGGGGATAGCACCAGACTCGATACTTCTTTAACAGATGAGTCATTAACCATGAAAATAACGGACTCAGGAGCTGGTTTTGAAGAACAAGAGCTTTCTACTGTTTTTACTAAATATCATAAGGAAGCAACAGTGACATGCATAAATTAAGTGTTGGGCTTGGCTTGTACATATGTAAATTGATTGTGGAAAAACAAGAAGGAGAAATCAAGGCCTATAATTACAGTGAGTCCGGCGGAGCTGTTATAGAATTTACGGTCCCAGTGTAAGATATAGCACAACTGAGAAATCCTGCGTAGAATTTGTAGATAGTAACAAGGTATTTTATTTTGTGAAATGCTTTATTTACAAAAAGAAAGAGGGTAAAAAAGGGATGGTGTTAACCAACCCTCTTACCTCTTTTTTTGTGTGATATACTAGAAGCCTTTATATTGAGGCTCCTCCTGTTCTAACTGTTGAACACGAGTTTCCAGTTGGTCAATAATGGTTTGTGCTTGCTCGGCAGATTTTGTAAAGGCTTGCTTTGCTTGTTTATTTTGTGTACTTAATGCAAAGGTTTCTAAATTGGCCTGTGCACTTTTTAAGCTAGCCAAAGTTTGTTTTACTGATGAAGCTACTGTCATCGATATCACCTCCTGGTTTAGTATGTCACTAACTCTTTGGTTTAAATACAACTGCTCCTAAAAAACCAAAAATAATGGCAGCCGAAATACCTGCGCTGGTTACTTCAAAAATGCCTGTGATAATCCCGACAATACCATCCCGTTGCATTTCTGCCATAGCCCCATGTACGAGAGCATTCCCGAAACTTGTAATGGGGACCGTTACACCGGCACCAGCCCATTTAATTAACGGTTCATACCAACCTAGTCCATCCATAATGGCCCCAACTACCACTAGGGTAGACATAGTGTGAGCAGGTGTTAATTTGGCAACATCCATCAATAATTGACCGATGACACAGATGATGCCTCCCACAATAAATGCCCAAATAAAGATGCTCACTCATTTCCCCCCCTCTCAATAGCTACAGCGTGTGCTATACAAGGAATCGTTTCATTTTGTTGAAAGCTGAGTGGTGAAAGTAGGGCGCCTGTTGCTACAACCAAAATTCGGTTCCATTCTCCATTAGCTAACCGGTTTAGCAAATGACCATATGTAACAGTGGCACAGCATGCACAGCCGCTACCTCCAGAGAAAACCTCCTGATTGTCGTTATAAATTAATAGTCCACAATCTGTGAAAGCTTCTTCACGAATGGAAAACCCATGCTTTTTCAAAAGTTTTCCTGCGATCGAATGCCCGAGTTTTCCAAGATCGCCCGTAGCGATCAGATCATAATAATCAGGTCCAATCTGCATATCTCGAAAATGAGCTTGTATGGTATCTACTGCCGCGGGAGCCATGGCTGCCCCCATATTTTGGGGATCAGTCAGCCCCATATCGACAACTTTACCAATCGTAGCAGAGGAAACTCTCGGACCTGTTCCTTGAGGTGCAACCACGGCTGCTGCCGCACCGGTTACCGTCCACTGTGCAGAAGGAGGCTTTTGTGCACCGTATTCTGTGGGATAACGATACTGTTTCTCAGCAGTCGAATTGTGGCTGCAAGTACCCGTAAGAACATAATTAGCTGACTTGCTATCTATTAATTGAGCTGCTAAGGCTAATCCTTCCATAGAGGTGGAACAAGCACCAAATATCCCTAGATAAGGTACCCCGATAGTACGTGCTGAAAAGCTTGAGGAGATGATTTGGTTCATTAAGTCTCCTGTAATGAGGTAATTGATATCTCCTTTTTGCAAGCTAGCCCGTTTGACAGCAAGGTCAAAAGCTTCTTCCAGCATCATTTTTTCTGCCTTTTCAAAGCTGTCTTGCTCCAGCCAGGTATCACTATGAAGAATATCAAAATCATTCGCAATTTTTCCTTGTGCTTCGAAAGGACCACCAACTGTTGCGGTGGATAAAATCGTTGGCTTACTTGGAAAAATCCATGATTGATGTCCCTTTAACATCTCAAGATCCTCCTATCCTACCGCATAAGTAAAAAACCATTTTATTAACGCGATGAAAAATGCGGCAACTACACCAAAAACGATAACAGAGCCTGCTAATTTAAACATGTTGCCGCCTACACCAAGTACATATCCTTCACTTTTGTGTTCAATAGCTGCTGAAGCAATCGAATTGGCAAAACCGGTAACAGGAACAGCAGTTCCAGCACCTCCAAATTGTGCAAGCTTGTCGTAAACGCCAAATCCGGTCAGGAGAACAGAAATAGCGATTAGTACAGCGGCAGTTGGATTTCCTGCGCTTTTTTCATCAAAGTGAAAAAAGTGAATGAAAAAGGTTTGAATAAATTGTCCAATTAAACAAATCAAACCACCAACCCAAAAAGCCCGAATGGTATTTTTAAGCACAGGTCGTGGAGGCTCTAACGCTTTTGCAAAGGCTTGATATTCGATTTGAGTTGCGGTTAATTTACTGTTTTTTGTAGCCATTGTTAACTCCTTTATTGATGTAGTCAAAGTTAATTTGGAATACAAAGCCAGTTTTTATACCTGACTTTTATAGATAAAAACCCACAAAGTAACACAATCTAAACACATAGAAGGTATTAGATGCTACTAGGGAGGATATGTATGCCTGAATTCTGGGAGATTGTTTTTAGATCAATCGTTACGCTTTTTACTTTATTGTTCTTGACCCGTTTAATGGGAAAACGTCAAATTGCCCAAGCCACTTTTTTTGAATATATTGTAGGTGTTACGATTGGCTCTATTGCCGGATTCATTTCAGCTGACGTAGATGACAGGTTTTTGAACGGATTCGTTAGCATGATCATTTGGGCTCTTATTTCATTTCTGCTCAGTTATCTATCGGTCAAAAGTAAGACAGTGAGCGATATAGTTGAAGGAAATGCTCGTGTACTGATCAAAGACGGGAAAATTATGGAGGACAATCTCAAGAAAGAGAATTATACCGGTGAGGAATTGTTAGAACAATTGCGCCTAAAAAATGTATTTTCGATTGCAGATGTTGAGTATGCGCTATTAGAGCAGAACGGTCAGATCAGTGTTCTGCTCAAAAAAGAAAATCAACCGCTTACTGCCAAAGATCTGAACATCCAAGGAGCTCCAAGCCGAGAGCCTCAGACGGTTATTTTGGATGGGAATGTCATGCTAGAGCCTTTGGCAACCACGGGGTTGTCAAAAAGATGGCTCCACACAACACTCAATAAGATGGGAATACCATTAGAAAACGTTTATATAGGACAAGTAGATAGTTATGGGCAATTGAATGTAGATTTATATGATGACCAAATTACTGTGCCAATCCCTCAGGAAAAACCATTGACATTGTCTACGTTGAAAAAATGCCAAGCAGATTTGGAGACTTTTTCACTTGAAACAAAAAACAACGTGGCCAAAAAGGAATATGAGAAAGGTGCTCAAAGCTTAAAAAAAATGATAGAAGGGATAAAACCTTTTTTACAAAGCTAACAAGGGATCGCTACAAAAGCCTTTATAACAGGAACCTTGTCAAGCCAAGCGACTAAAATCATCAAGGCGCTTATGCTTAGGCTACATGACAGGAACTTGGTAATGTCAGGGGGATTAAATTGATTGCAACTCATATGAAAGGTAAGCTATCCTTAAGTGGATGGCTTTTTTTCCTTTCTATGACATTCATGGAAAAATAGAAACGAAGAGTGAATGAAACGGGAAAGAAAAAAATTCGCTAAAAATTAAATAACATAATTAATATTATGTAAACAAACAGCTAACTGATTACTACTAAACTATAATCATTACGTAAATATTTTACAAAGTTCTTACAAACCTATCACAAATTCACCATTACCTTGCCATGTTCCACCAAATCGTGTTACACTCACAAACAATTACAACAGATTAATAGCCATGTTACGGTGTTTGATTTCAGGATCAGACTTAAAAGGGAAGTTCGGTGAAAATCCGATGCGGTCCCGCCACTGTAAATGAGGAGCAACATCCGATACACCACTGTTCACTTTTGCAGAGAATGGGAAGGGAGGATGCTTGCGATGATTCATGAGCCAGGAGACCTGCCGTAAGATGTAACACTCCCACGAGGATGGGCAGGTGTTTGGGTCAGGTCGTATGGCCACTAGTGTACATACACCTATATGAACTGGTTTGTCCAAAAACCCAAGCATCTGTCTCCTTTTGGAACAGATGCTTTTTTGTGCGAATCTTTAAGTAATAACATGTTAGAGGGACGTAGAGGTCCAATTCCGGTGCCGCCTGCACTTGAAGCTTGGGTGATCACGAGTTATTCATTACGTTTCGTTACTTTGTTTTAAACAGGGGGGAAAAGCATGCAACAAACCGCCACGACAGCCCCAAGGTCAGTAAACAGCATCGGTACGCATTATACAAAAAATTGGATAGCAAAATTGATGGGAAGCGGCGTGGTATTATTTTTATCGCTGACGGTTGCCATCATGCTGGGCCCAGTGCAAATTGACCCAGTTACCGTTTGGAAGATCATAGGCTCACATGTTCCTTTTGTTCAACAATGGGTAGGGACAGATGTGTCTAGCGCACAAATGCATATTGTTTGGGATATTCGACTGCCACGTGTTTTATTATCTGCGGTTGTAGGTGCCGGGCTGTCTATTGTCGGGATAGCCATTCAGGCATTGATTCGTAATCCTTTAGCCGATCCATATATCTTAGGCGTATCATCAGGGGCATCGGTGGGAGCAACAGCAGTGCTGTTATTTGGTAGTTTGGGAGTATTTGGTTCGTATGCGCTTTCTTTAGCGGCCTTTTTAGGAGCTTTGGCTTCCGTGGTTTTGGTGTTTCTTTTGTCTTTAGTAGGCGGAAGGGTGCAGCTAATACGTCTGTTGTTAGCTGGAATAGCTGTGTCTATTATGTTGTCAGCGCTTACTAGTTTTTTCATTATGCTGGCGCCAAGAGCTGAAAGTCTGTCAAGCGTGCTGTACTGGATGATGGGAAGCTTCACTCGGGCCAAATGGGAGTCACTTGTATTGCCAACGATTGCAGTACTTGCCTTCTTTATATTCTTATGGGTAAATGCACGCAATCTAAATTTGTTGATACTAGGGGAAGAAACCTCTACGCTACTTGGTTTACATCCAGAAAATATGCGTAAGATTCTACTGATTACGATTTCTCTGGTTACAGGCTTACTGGTTGCTGTAAGCGGTAGCATTGGCTTTGTTGGTTTAATGTTACCCCATATCTTTCGTTTATGGGTTGGTTCTGATCACAGGAGGCTAATCCCTCTTTGTGCCTGTGGAGGAGCAATTTTTATGATTTGGGCGGATGTATTAGCTAGACTGATCATTGCCCCCGAGGAATTGCCGATAGGAATAGTCACAGCGCTTTGCGGCGGTCCATTTTTTATCTGGTTACTCCGTCGTAGGGCGTATACGTTTGGAGGAAGCTAATGTGCCCACGAAATTGGACGTAGACAAGCATGTTGAGTTAAAGCAAGTGGGATATAAGATCCAAGGGACATGTATATTGCAGGATATAGATTTACACGTACAAAAAGGAGAATTCGTGGGCTTGCTTGGCCCGAATGGTAGTGGTAAATCTACTCTCCTTAAGCAGGTATATCGAACCCTTTTACCCACTGCAGGCAGTATCTTTTTACTGGAAAAAGAACTTGGTCGATACCAGCAGAAGCAATTAGCAAAAGAATTGAGTGCAGTGGTTCAAGAAACGCAGATTCAATTTGATTTTAATGTTTACGAGCTTGTATTGATGGGACGTTCTCCGCACAAGAGTATGTGGGAGCAGGAGAACAAGCATGATCTAGCGTTAGTAGAGCAAGCTCTAACTCAAGTTGGCTTACAGAACATGGGTGATCGGAGTTATCTGAGTTTATCTGGGGGAGAAAAGCAACGAGTCTTATTAGCAAGAGCAATTGTGCAAGAGACCGATCTGTTACTGCTGGATGAACCGACTAATCATTTGGACATCCATCATCAATTAGGGATGCTCAAATTGTTGAAACATCAGCAAAAAAGCGTACTGGCAGCCTTACATGATCTAAATTTGGCCGCTATGTTCTGCGATCGTCTTTATATGCTAGAAAAAGGAGTTATCGTTTGCTCTGGAACTCCTAGGGAAGTTCTTCGGCCTGAAATTTTAGAACGAGTGTACAAGATTCAAACAGAAGTAACTGTTCACCCGGTTACAGGAAGAGTGAACATTCATTACATGATTCCAGATCATGTTATTTGTTGAATAGTTGAATATAGGAAAAGGTAGGATAACAAGATGAACAAACGGACTATGCAAAGCTCCACTACAAAGAAGCAAGGTCTTTTGCATAAAGGTCAAAAGATGATGATTACAATGTTTGCCGGTCTTTCATTGCTAGTAAGTGCCTGTGGAAATGGGACGACTCCTCAGGCAGCTTCCACTAATTCACAGCCAGAAGCCGAGAAGATTCAAATTAAAAATGGAGAGCATGCTTTAACATTCGAACAAGCACCGAAGCGAGTGGTGAGTATGAACCAGCACGTGACCGAAATGCTACTAGCATTAGGTGTTGAAGACGTAATGGTCGGTACAGCTTATCCCGACGACGAAGTCTTGCCCGAATATAAGGCAAAATATGATCAAATAAATCTTTTGTCTAAGCAATATCCTTCTTTAGAAGTTTTTCTAAGTGTAGAGCCTGACTTCGTTATCGGCAGAAGCTCTGCATTTACAGCTAAAGGAATTGGCAGTGTTGAGGAGCTGCAAAAAATTGGTATCCCAGCTTATACCATTACAGGAACAATATCTAAGCATCCGACAGTCGATGAGGTTTATGAGGATTTGATGCAATTAGGTAAGATTCTGCATGTAGAGGATCGTGCCAAGGATATTGTTGCTAAAATGAAAACGGATATCCAGGCTATTCAACAAAAGATAGGAAACATAGAAAAACCGGTCAAGGTTTTGGTCTTTGATAGTGTTAATTCAGGTCTGTATACAACGGGAAATTCCTTAGAAACTCGCTTAATCGAAATGGCTGGCGGACAAAACGTATTTGGGGATCTAGAAAAGTCATGGAGTGAAGTGAGCTGGGAGGAAGCCATAAAACGTGCTCCCGATGTAATTGTAATCAATGATTATGATAAACCAAGTGCAGAAGAGAAGATCAAATATTTACTAGAAAACAAAGCACTTTCCGATATCCCTGCTATCAAGAATAAGAGATTTGTTAGCTTGCCACTCTCCGATGTATTTGAAGGTGTTCGAAATGTGCGAGCGGTAGAAATACTTGCAAAAGGGTTTTATCCTGAGAAGTTCTAAGACACGATTTCATAGGTAGTTTTACAGAAAGCATATGCTGGGGTAAGGTTGATAGCCTTATCTTCGCATGTGCTTTTTTTATGGAGAAATTAGAAGAGATCGCCTTAGTTGCAGGTATAAATAAAAATGCAATTATTTTTGCAACCTTTTTGTAACCAAATCAGTCATAGATTGTGCATAGGTACATTCATACGGATTGATACCATTTGTACCAGGAATTGTGTGGGAGAAGTTAGCGTAACAGATTCTGTGAAAGGAGACATACAAGGAGGAAGTATCTATCCTCCTATTTTACCTTCGCATGTATTTATGCTGACAAGGTAAACTCTACATTCAAGAGACATTGATAAAAACAAGCTAACAAACCATTTCACAGCAACAAGCGAAAAGTTGTTTAACTCAAAAGTCGAAGATCTGAATAGAAGCCAACTAAAATCCTTTTCGAAAAGGAATCTGTTAGCTGACACTCTCCCATACACTTTAAACCGCCATGCTGCCACCACAGCTATGGCGGTTTTTTTATAAGACGCAAAAAAATTATTTATGGCCTCTCACGGGGAGCAGGGAAGGTAAATTTGCTTTCACAGGAAACTGATTCCGTATGGTAATCAACTCTGATACCGTAATCATTTCAAAGCCGCGTTTTTTAAGCTCTGGCAAAATGATTTTCAAGGCATCTACAGTTTGCTGACGATCACCGCCATGGTCATGAAATAAGATAATATCGCCATTTCGTACATTTTTCAGCACCTTGTTGACGATTTTTTGCACCCCGGGATTAGTCCAATCCTTGGTATCCTGATGCCAGGACCACATGACAACCAGGTAACCCATCTCTTTTGCAGCAGTCACAATTTTTTCGCTATAACTACCACCAGGTGGACGAAATAGAGTAGGTACTACCCCTGTAGTTGTTTGAATAATGGATTGAGCAGACTCCAATTCGATTTTTAGTCGTTGCTTTGAAAGGCGTCTTAAATCTGGATGGGTAAAAGTATGGTTTGCCAGCTCGTGATTTTGCTGTACCATTTGCTTTGCTAGCTTGGGATTTTTTTGAATGCGGCTACCGACCGTAAAAAAGGTGGATTTAACTCCGTATTTCTGTAGCAGCTCTAAGATTTGAGGGGTGTAGGTTTCATTTGGTCCATCATCAAAGGTTAGGGCAATGGCTTTTTTTTCTGTAGGCAAGTCCCAAATAGCTTCTCCGCGTTTTTCATAATAATCGCGGCTTTTTTGTCGGATCGTTACTTCATAAGAGGCAGACTGCTCGATGAATGACTTTTGTTCATCAACAACCGATTTTGCATGTGTTGCTTGGGGAGTATCAGACCAAGCTTGTAAAGCCAGTAGGACTATGACAAAGAGCAGGAAGAATCTATCGCTGATTTTATGTAGCATGAAGGGCTCCTTTCTGATCCGCCTTTTCTTCTTGAACGTTTTCACGAATTTATTACATAAATGTTAGTATGCGCGTTTTTAAGCAAAGCATGAGACGTACAAGGAAGAGAAAAAGAAAAAGCCCTGCTAGTAAGCAG
>NZ_JAUKFY010000039.1 GCF_030489605.1 Brevibacillus laterosporus | reverse complement strand
AAGACGCTTAGTTAGCGTCTCTAGATCAACCTTTTAGTTTTTTTGCTAATGCGATGAACGGTGATAATACTACTAACACACCAATAAAAACAGTTAATATTTGTCCTGGACCACCTTCAGGAATTAAATTGAACTCGGGCATCGTACACCTCCTAAAAATAACCTTTTCTAGTAATACGTTATATTAATCTGGAGGTTTCACAATCTACTACTAGCGTTGACATTCGACTTAAGCCACTTTTTTGTACAATGTTTTAGTTGTTACAAATAACATGAAACTGTTGATTAATAAACCTACTAAGTTTACATAGAAAAGGTTTATTCTTGTTAAATTGTACAAACCCATAAAATCAAATCAAGGAAAATGAGTAAGGAAATTATAAGTGCTACTGTTTTTTGTTTATTTTTATATGTATTCAACCTAAAATTAGTTATTTATTAAATGTACGGGGATACCACCAACAATCTTACCTTTGGTAATTTGTACTATCTTATCTTTCTGAACCCATTCCACTTTTGCCCCCAAAATCTTACTAAAGAATTCTAGAGGTACAAAAACACGATCGTCCTTAATTACTGCAGCTTCATCAAACGTAAAAAAACCACCGTCTACGTTTGCACGGTTTGCGCCAACATTTAGTGCAACGATATTTTCTTCTTGATAATATAGAAAAACAGCTTGATTAGGTTCCGACTCCCATACCACACCCAAATCCAATGCGTCACTTACAAATCGAATTGGTACCATGGTATGTTTACTACTTGAATCGATGTATGGTTGAGCATCTGGAAAATTAATTACCGAACCATTTATCTTTACCTCCACATGGTGCTGTGGTTGAAGCTCCGTTACTGTTATTGGCTTCTTTACCTCCACATATTGCATCGATTTAAATGCCATTACTGTTTTCGGAATAGCAATCATCCACATGAGAGCCAAACACACAGTTAGTTTTGCAGCGTTACTTTTTTTAAACATTTTGTTTTCCTCCTTTTAAAATAAATAGAAAATACAAAGATTTCCTGCCTCTTCATATTATAGATATACTTAGAGATATCTCATTGTCAATTGCTTCCTTCTCCATAGCCTTTCTTTCCTTACATGTGACATCCTCTCTTATTTCAACTTACTTTTTATATGTTTCATATTTGTATAAAAGACACTCTATTTATATAGCAACTTGTGTTCGCTCATATTTACCCTTCTACATATAGGTGGCTTTTGCATGACAAAAAAAGCTACTCAGTAATAAGTGAGTAGCTTTGGTATCCGATCAATATTCAAACATATCTTATTCTTCTTTTACCCAAACCGTATACCAATGAGTATCTGTAGTATACTGCTTATCAATATGCGAAAATTTGTATTGCTCACCACTATACGTGATATAAGTACCTACAAAATCACTTTCAGAATAATCTTTCTTAGGATACTTAAAACCGACAGCATTACATTCTTTGCAGTATTTATTAGGTTGAACGGAAGACACTACATTACCTTGAGCTAATGCTGGAACTGCCATAGTTAGTATTGCTACCGCACTTAATGAAGCTAATATTTTTTTCATAATAAGCCTCCTCTAATAAATTGTTGGATAATTATTACATAATATCCAAGTTCTATTATACAGAAGATTCTTATAAATGATAATAAGAATTTTATATCTTCTAATTTTAAATCACTTTTACTTATCATCTACTATAGAGGGCTGTTGCATGATAAAAAGCCTACCCTCCAAGAAATAGACTCCATCTCAATATATTTCACATACCTAAGGATATTTACTTGTTATCATGTTATACTTGTAAAAATTGGTATATATGGAGGGTGGGTACTATTATGAAAGTAAGATCAGTTGGGTTATTTACACTTATTCTTTTAGGTCTTCTTAATTACTATGCAGCTTCTCCATCTATAGAAGAACCTACAGTGGGAACAGGTGCACCTCCTGAATATTTATCCATACAAGATTTAGATAATATTACATTTGAAGACTATAATGACAAAACAAAGACCATAAAAATACCAATCAAATCTATACCAGAATTTAATGAGATCTACTCAGAGTTAGATAATGATAACCTAAAAAGAATGGAACTGGGTGTTGCTACCCGTGGGATGATCCTCTTAGAAAATAAGGATGCAACCTATTTACTTCTAAAATATCAATGTGGAGTTAAACTTTGTAACTCTCTTTTACTAAAAAAAGAGAATGAAAAAATCACAACACTACCCATAAATGAAACATTCCTTTTTGCAGATTATCAATTTTCATCAGATAAAAAATCGTTAGCTCTTTCCTATATTACTATTCATTATGTAGACTTCCATCACAGTGACAAGGTATATAAAACATATACTGTCTATATAGTTGATCTGCCTACTTTCAAAATTAAGAAAACCTTAGAGCTGAAGCAGGAACCAGATTTTACTAAACTTTTAAAATAAAAAACGGGGGATTATTCCCCCATTCTCATTTTTTAAAATGAACTACTGTAATTTAATGACCCATATCCAAAATCACTGATATCATAACGCTTATCTCCATAATATCCGTAGCCTTGTTTGATTAGAGATCGTCTTTTAAATTGGTGAGCTGCATCATCTGGAATAAAATCTAAAATAATACTCAAGCGATCTTCATCAGGCATAGACCTATTATCATGTGCTTTACGATACTCGTCTTCTTTTTCTCGAATTTCACGCAAAATTCGTTGCATATTATTAAAACTCCAACTTTGAACCACGTGATCAAAAACAAAAGCAAGACCTTGTGTTGAAATAATACCAAATGAATCACAAAAACCTTCCGCTCGATTAACAAAATCCATCGCCACATCTTCCTGGCACTTTTGATTATTTCTACTTCTTCCCATCTCCATGAATGGCTTCTCCCATTCCTTTATTACTACTCCACGATTGGAAATACTTGCTCCCCATTGAACCTGTTGTCTAAAACCGTACTCAAAAACTACTTTTTTAAGGATATCTCCTTTTTCTTTTCCGAAAATAGAGTAGAATTCTTTTTCATGATATGAAATATATTGTTTTAAAACTGGTTGAAGAGTTCTCTGTCCAAAGTTAAATTGAATAATTCCAAAAGAGATACCCTGACCATCAAAGTTACCAGCCAAGTTTGAGTAGCCATAATGACCCTCAAAAAACCCTGAATGTTGTAGTAAATCACGTACTAAATAGCTTGCAATTGCCATTACTTCACGCCCTTTATTATATTTTGGTAGCAAAAAAGCCCACCATACAGGGAGTGAGTTAGTCATGACCTCACTGAGAAAGTTCCCTGTGTGCTGAGCATAAAAAGGTTATCCGATTTTATCGTACAACCTTTTTATTTAGTAGTTTGATTTCCATATGTGATCCCACCTTGATGTAAAAAAAGCACCTAACAAGGCGCTTCCTCATCTTTTATAATCAAATTTCGCAGGGTATACCCAATTACAATTACCGATTCCTACACTTGTTAACTCCTTTATAATTTGATTTTCATTATTCATCAAAATATGCTTTTCATTTTTTCTTTCAGAATCATAAACAAACAAGATATTTTCATTTTTTATTGTTTTATAAGAAATTTCTATTCTATTTAGTGTTAATATTTTAAATCTAGGATTGGCTACTGGAACAAAAAGTTCAATCCCTTTTTCAAGAGATGTCATATTGCAGGTTACTTCATAAGGGTGAGTACCGTACTCATTATTTAAAAAGGCTCTAATTCGGCATTTAAATACAATATCTGGCAAACCAACATGATGTATTTTAAAAAATAAAATCCTTTTAGCTCCCAACTTTTTTAATTCCTTATAATCCTCAGTTTCAATTAGTTTACTATTAGGATTGGTTTTTATATTCAAAAGGTCACTACGAGCATAAAATTCTTCTACAACAAAGAATGATCGATTTGATTCTATGTCGTTCTTTTCATTTTCTAATCGTTGCGCTTTGATTTGTTTTGCAGCTACTAAATAAGCAACAATACCACCAATAATTCCTCCAATAATAGACCCTACAGCTCCAATTAACGCAGCATCCAAATTTTCATTGAAATCAATGAATATGTTAAACCAGCTAACAACAACTATTCCAAGAAAAATCCACATTGCTATTAGTCCGGTGTACCCTTTTAACATTTCTAGTGTTTTCTTATCCACATTATCCCCCCTAATACCATTTTGAGGTAATAGAAGGAAGCTGTCTACTATAAATTCCCACTTCTTCGGCAGGGGACTCCGCCGTGATCCACTCCTTTAGCCGCTACGGTCACGATTGCCCAGGAGGTGGGTATGAGCTGCGAGACCCTATTCTACTGCCTCACAACCAGGAGTGGAGTATTCATATGATGAGTGTCACGGGACAGAGGGCAAGTGACTAATAGCCATTCTTGCAAAAGATACTCCTCTGTCCGGTGCATCCCATTTATAAGAGCGGTCTACAAACTCCGAGAGGGGCGCCAAGCTTGTTCAACCGCTTCGGCTAAACAAATCTATAATCTATCAATTCCCCGCTACAACCGTCGCAGACCAGCGCGTTCAGACTCCGAATGCCCCCTCTCGTTTGGCAAGCATTCATCATCATCCATAGATTGCTTCGAGTACGTCGTTGATAAGGGATAGGCGCTTCTCCCAAGGACACGTGTTCGTGTTCTTAATACAAGAGTACCGATTTCGCCTTTTAAAAACGTCCAGCATTTTATCCCTATTTTTATCCATGTTTTTGTCCTACTTTTTGTCGGGTTTTTGTCGGGAAAATAAAAAAGCTGCACTCAAATGATACCGAGTGCCGTTGCAATTTGAGAGATTGCTTCTCCCTTTTTGATATAGTATTGATCTTTTGTTAACCCTAAATCTAAATAAACATTTATGTCATTTACTCTTGTTGGGCTGAGGTATTTTTCCTCAATGATTTTCCGTTCTATTTCGTCCAACGAATACTGCAAAGCTCGTTCTATTTGTTGTGCCTTCAGGTTGTTTGCCATCTCAGTTGGATTAAGACGCGGAAACAGTTGTACAATCCCATTTTCGGCTTGCTCTTGTTTATTCTGTACAGCAACCCGTAAAGCTTTGTATTTTTTTAGCTCTTTAGCAACAACTCTTCTAACTGCTTTCTCATCTACAGGTGGAAACATAGCTAGTTGCTCGTGCATTGTGTTCATCAATCATTCCCCCTCACCATCTGCTCATGGTATACTTTAGTTGCCTAGACTAAATCCATGGCTCCCTGATGAGGGGGCTTTTTTTATTTATTCATAAGCACTGATAAATTCATTTAGTGCATCCCTTACCTTCTTAGCATCTTCTACATTTAGGTGAGGGGTATCATCTTTCCCGTTTCTTTTACAATATATCTATGTGGCTGGCTCATCAGCGGAGCTGCTATGTTGAATACATATTTCATTCCCTCGATTGTCGGTAAACTCATCATAAACGGGGAAGTTACGGCTTGTATAATATCTGGGCATTCTTATCACTCCTTTTACACACTGCTCACATACGGAGCAATGTCCATGCCTTTAGCTTTTAACACGGCTAATGATACAGCTCTAGGAGCAGACTCTTTTTCTTCATGTGTTGCTAACATCACCCTGTAACAATCAAAAACATTCACCGTAAAACCTTCATCAAAATTAAAAGCTCTTAAATGTGATACTAAAATTACGTTCCACCATAGTTTGCTTTTTATTTCTTCCAGCAACATCAGCATGCCGTTACCTGTTGAGGAAAATTTCAGTTCGTCTATCCTGCACGTCCATTCTCCATTAATGTAAACTGATTCATCTTTCACTTCCCACCCCAAGCACTCGGCTACTTTCGCGTCAATCTCCCTACTCATTGGCTTCCTCCTCTACGTCAGATGACATAGAATTAATCAGGCCAACCATTAAACTTCTGATAAACTCATGTCCCTTATTATTCTGTTCTGCCTCATGTAATTGCTCAGCTAACAGCAATATGGAAGATTTCTTTAACCCTAGAACACTGGCATAACATTCTAGTAATTCAAGCGATGGCTGCTTTTTATTATTTTCAATCTCTGACAGATAACTAGTAGAAATCCCTAGTTCCTTGCTCATCTCAATAGCCGTATATCCGTATATAAGGCGTAGTCTTTTCAACGTATTTCCTATCTGTTGGATCATTCCGCATCCTCCCTTATCACAAGTAATGGTTTTGTCTACACATCCATCTGCTCTGGGTGCTTTCCTTTGTTCCAAAGTTCAAGATAGTATTCAGAATCGTCCAAAGTGCATTCGATATCACTGATTCTTTCCTGCAACTCGACAATCCGCGCCTTTCCTTTCTGAATAATCGCCTCTAAGCAAGGTTTGCATTTAGAATCAGTAAACGGTGTGCCTCCGCAAGTGCATGTATTCATATAGAACTCCTCCCTTTCATTCAGTCTTGCTATTCGATTCTAAAAAACGCTCTGCATATCTTAGTTGCTGTTGAATATACAAATCGTCCTCTTTTCCTCCACTTGCAAGCCAATCGCCTATACGTTGATTGATATCTAGTAATACCTCTAGTGGTAGTTGTCCCATGATTTTAGTTATTTGCTCAAGATAAGTCATTGCTCTTCTCCCTTTCAGCAATGGTTATGTTAAATCGCTTGAACAATATAAATTTCTTTGATGCGTGATTTTCCTATGTCGTAAAACTCCGAGCCTTGGCACCATAAATTTTTTGCTTTGTTGTAAACAAGTTCATCGTTTTTGTTAATGTAAACCCAATGATTTGTAACCGTTATTTGCTTATATTCTTCTACTAATATGATAGGTACGCCTCTTGTCCATTTTTTACACCCATGATGAATTTCAGAGGTTCTTGGATCTTCATATTTCGTCATTTCCTCTAGTTTCTCGATTTTGATTAGGTTGACCATTCCTGTACCTCCCATTTGCAAAATTCCGTGTTGTGTAAATTAACCTAGTGAAAAAGTAATTACACAATTTCCTATTTTTTTATATAATCGAAATGTCTCACAAACTTAAAAAGCAGGTGATTTCCTTGATTGACATGGGCGAAATTATACATAGTTTTTTTGCATTGCTGCCTATTTTCTTAAATATTTTCTTTAGTATCTGGGCCTATCGCGATTCAAGAAGTAGAGGTAATAGTAAGGAATTCTCACTCATTGCATTAATAGTTGTATTGGCTTTTCCTATCATTGGTTTGTTAATATATTTGGTCATTCGAAGAAATTAGTTTTTTGAGGTGTAAGGGGATGACGATGCCCCTTACACTGTTTGAGTAATCAGTTGTTCGGTCATTGTGCTTCCTCCATTTTCAGCTCCTTACCATAGATAAAGAAGTTTCCTATGTCCACCAATTTTGCAACAAACGGATCACTGCTTACTTTCCACTCCTCGCAACCGCCAATATAGGTATTTCCTTTACCATCGGTCATCCAATCACATCCCGCGTCATCTGGTTTACCACAACTCATGTAAGCCTCACGTATTACCTGATAACCTAAGTCTTTTAACGAAACTTCCACCTCTACTTCTTCTTTTTTGATGCCTCTGATTTTTATTAAATTCATTTTTCTAGCGCCCTCCTATTTTTGTCACAAATGATAGAGATATGCTCTATCAAAAGGAGTTGATATCATGCAAAAATCGTTTTTTCATATCGTGCCGTGTAGCCGATCTGCTAGGCTAATTCGAAAGTTTCGACTACACAGCATCCTTTTGAAGTTGAACCTATCCCAAACAGCGATAACGTTCGTTTTGTTTTTCCTGATCTACCTGTGCGGCAGTATCATGTCGTGCATTTGGTATTTGGAAGAGCTGGTGAGGCTTATCCATGGTCTGGAGAGTAATTCTTGCTCTCCGCCCACTCTCGCAACGCCTGAGCATCGTCAATCTCTATCCATGTAAAGCCGTAGTTCATTCGGTTTCCATCTCCTCACGAATGACTTGTTTCTGCCAATCTAGTTGTTCTTTGTTCAACATTAATTTAACTATTTGATTGTCCTGTGTATCCATTGAGGCTCACTCCTCTTGATTTATTGGTTAACTAACATGTCCGAACACGCCACCTTTACGGTTTCCAATCTCTCCATGCTCGTTTTGATCCATAATGAGTATTGCTACCTCGTTAACATGTCTTTTTACCGTTTTAGCAATATCGACAATAGATATCCCTTTTCTCCATAACTGCCGTACCGTATCTATTTCACTTTCCAACCAGATGAAGTCGTACTCTTCGCAAGCAATGTATAATGGACGGCCTTTGAATTTACCTTCACCAGCTAATTTGTTAGCTTTTTTCGCTGAGATGTACCCCATTCACGCCACTCCCATCATCCGATCTACATATACCAGGTAATCCAATGAGGCTCTTTGAGATTTCTGAACTAGATAAGCGTAAATTTCGAACTCATCATAAGGTATGCTTTTACGGCCTCCTAGACGGGCGTTAAGCACGTACATTTGAATTAATGAGTATGGGACAAAGTAAACCTCCCTCTTACTTGCAAACTCGATTAGAAAGAAGCACAGGGCGCCATTTAATTCTGTCTTTGCCAAATGTTCTAACTGGTGATCACCGATGTTTGCTAGTGAAAAGCTTGTATGACTCTTAGTTGACTTTGCCTCGAAAAAGATGGCTCTGCCTTTGTATACTCCGTAATAATCGACTGTAGATTTTGAACCATAAACAGCTTTCTTGATGTTTGTTCCTTCTGTTTTCAACACTTTTATAGGAGTGGGGAGTTTTTTAATTACTGCGATATCTTTTCGTTCGTATTGCTTATTTGCTAGCTCTAGCATTTGCTCAAATGCCATTCCTCTATTTGCATAGCTTGTGTTCATTCTCATGCTCTCCCTCCGTTTGCTCACTCTTGATTTAACAGATGTGGACGCTCGTAGATATTGCCGATGACTACCGCATGATTTGGATAAATTTTCACTCCACATCAAGCTTGATCATTTCCCAATCAAGCATGTATTTATCTTCTTTATCCCATGCACGAAACTTTATCTCTCGCATTCTAGCGCCTCCCATCTAGCTTGAACCTCTGCCAAGCCCTTCTGATAATCTGTAAGACTGCCCTCTAGGATTCTTCTGGAGTAGTCATACTGCATGTTTTTGATATCTTCTTCTAACTCATGGATGTAATTTTTAAAGTAAGTAATTTGTAAAGCTAATACTGCTTTCTCGTTGTTCATTTTTATGCTCCTTTGATGTCATACAAGAAACTCAATTGACTGTTCGCATCCTCAATTTCACGTAAAAGTTCACCCTGTGGAGACCACTGTTGTAGATATTCTTTCGCCTTATCAAATTCTTTTGCTGGTGTATTACGATAGGAGTTGATCTTGAAATAACCGTGGTAGCTTTTCCTGCTGCGCTAAATAGTTTGTTGTTTAATTGCTTATAAGCAGCGCTACTTTTCCCACCTAGAATTTCTACTACACGACGTTTGCATAAAGTGTTCAATACTTGTTGTTGTCCATAATCTACTGTCTTGGTTTGCTCTAAATGGAGTACGCGGTTTTCAATCTCCTGAGTTTTCTTGTCGAGAAAGAAAATCGCTTGAACCTCAGGGCTTAATCCAAGATTTGAAACTTGTCCTACCACCCGATAGTAATCATCTACTAGCATTTCGTAGGCTTCCCACGCCTCGTCTGAGTTAAGAGATTTCGCTTGAAGCCACGCGCCTTTTTCCGTCCAAAGGTATAGGATTGGAGCAAATTTAAGGTTCCCCGATATTTGCGTAGAAGCTTTAAACTGTCTTAATTCCTCACCTTGTAGTACAAAGTAATGTTTGCCAACTTTGTATCGACTTTCATTATTTTGAAAGTTGTCGTGGATATGTTTTACATCTGCTCCATAAACTTCTGCTAACTGGTTTGTAGTAAGTACACGTTTACCTTGGTGTTCGATTACTTGTAATTGATTCATGCCTGATTCCTCCTAAACAGCCTGATTTAGTGAAGGCTCATATTTTTCCAACCGTTGTTTAAGCTCCTTAATCTGTTCTTCCAACTGACTTTGAATCTCTAGGACTGTTAGAAACTCATTAATTCGTTGTTGCCCTGCCTCTTGTTGTTTCATCATGAATTCAAATGCATCACGCTCGTTCATCAATCGTTGTAAGTCGTAGGTTGTCACTCTATCTGGACGCCCACGAAAGATATCTGTACGCATATGGCTAAGCTCATCTTGGGTAAGTCTTTTAAACATGTGTATATCCCTCCACATCTTTTAATCTGTAGTTCAATCCTTCGCCTTCGAATGTAACTCGATAATCTTTTGTCATTTTGTATAGCCGAGACCCTGTCCCCTCATCAATGATGCACATTTCCTCGAATGTTCTTTCTGACGAAACCAAGATTGGTAGATTATTTAAATACCGGTAATTAACGATGGCGAATAGCTGCTCTAGTTGAAAATCAGTAGGGTTTGCTCTTCTTTGAACAGATCATCCAGAAATAATACTTCAACCGTTTGTAACCTTCTAACTTTTGCATTCAACTGGTCAAAATCATCCTTCAACTCGTTAAGACCCTCAACCCACGGGAAGTAAAAAACTGGTACACCTCTTTTAATTAAGTTGTTTGATATTGCCATGAGTAGGTGGGTTTTCCCTGAACCTGGTCTCCCTAGAAGAGCTATACTATTTCGTTCCTCTTTTCGTATCTGTTCAAAATTTTTGAAGTATGCGGCCGCAATATCAAAAGCTTGCTGAATGACTGGTGGTCTGTTGTCGCAAATAAAACTTTTGAATCCCATTTTTCGGAATCCCTCTGTGATATGACTGGACTGAAACATACGTTCAATCCTTTTGAGTTCTCTGCACTCGCATTCTTGCCAAATCTCATACTTAATTTTCTTGCCCTTGCAATCATATTCATCACTGGACATCTTCCCACCTAAATCCTTGCACTTTAAGCACTGGTACTGAATTGATGTTGAGGTGGGCGAATTGATCGCCATTTTTCTTTGCAACTCCCGGAACTTTTCTTCTAGCCCCGCCCCTGCTTGGATCATATTTATCACCTCTAGAGGATTTGTCTTCTTTCATGTTCTGCAATCTGATAAGCCCCTGTCTTGCTTCTGGCTCGCTTGTGTTGCGAATGATACCGAATGCATACTCAGCAGGCTTATGACCGTAGTCCACAATGTATGTAGATAGCGCATAGGTGACGATGGCCTGATTTGCTTCTGCTGTTTGCTTAGAATCAATAGCATGTTTAGCTAGCCTGCCCCATAGCCCTTCAAGAACGCTGTTTGCTATCTTTCCTGATTTTCTTTGAAGTCTCACCAGATCGAAGTATTCAACAAACAAACGATTAGGCAATTCAATCCGGTTGAGGAGCTGTTGCGAGTCAACAAAAGAGGTAATGTCTTGTCGATTCCGACAAGATTCTTTTATATGTTTTACTTGTTGTTTATCTTGTTGTTTATCTTGTTGTTTAACTGCTGTTCTATTAGCGTTGTTCGGTGCGCTGTTCGGTGCGTTAATTTTTGAGTAGTTTTCCAGCTGCTGAAACCCGTCATAATTTACAATTGTGATTAGTGAAGCTTTGTTGCCTTTGTATTTTATCTGCTCCATTTTGATTAGATGGTTGCTTGATAATCTGTCTAGTGAAGTCCTGATCTGCTGGTAAGTCCATCCCATTACTTCGGGTAATTTCCTAACCGAGACAATCATTTGTCCTCTCTGGCACTCACTAGATGCCTTGTAATTCGCACCCTTCATCAGGTAGTTATAAAGCACCTCATCTATAAAATGTTCAAAGGTTATACGGGGGATGACCACGAAGCCCGCCCCGTATTTATCTGTTGTGTCCATCCTTCGCGCTCCCCTCTTATTACGATGCTCCTCGATACTTAAACATCAATTTTCACCATCCTAGAAAGGTAAGTCATCATCTGAAATATTGATTGGTTTGTCACTAGCGAAAGGGTCATCAAATGATCGACTATTGCTTTGTTGAGCTTGTCCATCTCTACTACCTAGGAACTGCACGTTATCAGCTACAACCTCAGTTACAAATACTTTCTTTCCTTCTTTGTTGTCATAGCTTCTCGTTTGTAAGCGTCCTTCTACAGCACATTGCTTACCTTTTCTAAGGTAGTTAGTACAAAGATCAGCCAATTGCCTCCATGCAACTATTCCAATAAAGTCAGTTTCTTTCTCTCCACTTTGACCAGAGAATCTACGATCAACTGCAATCGTGAAGGTTGTAACTGCTACGCCGTTAGGTGTGTATTTCATGTCAGGATCTTTAGTAAGGCGACCAATCAGGATTACTCGGTTAAGCACTTCTAGCTGCCTCCCTTTCTTTTATTTTCCTTGTAAGGTAAGCCTCCATTTGATTTTCGTTATATCCTCTTTCTATCTGATTCTGGTGCCATTCATCAAAGTCACCTAACGAGTACCCCACCAGTTGCCACTTAGCTTTTAATACAGCTTCTTTACTGTCGTTAACGTTCGGTTGAGCCTTTGATTGAGCTTTTGGCTTATTTTCATCTAATTCAGCAGAACTTACTTTGTCTGGGTCTTCTCCTGTAGGGATTGCAAAGGTTCTTAGAAGTAGATATTTATAGGCATATGTCATAGCCTTACCTACACCTTTATCTTGTGTATCTGCCCCTATTCCACTTGAAACAGCTTCTATGCTGTCTCCTGTATCTACATCAACAATCCGGTACCGAACATTCACTGTGGTAAGCTGGTCCACTTTGGAATGCTCTTGATGGATAGGGATTATCACAAGCCCATGTTCTCGCATTGCTTTTCCTACAGCAGACGTTACTTTCTCTTCTGAAATAGCCTTATATTTCGTGGTTTTAAACTCCACTTGGTCATCTTTCTGGAGATAGGAAACATCATTCATAACAGCGAGAATTTTTTTGTATACACTCATGTTCTCACTCCTATTTGATCTGTAAGGAAGTACCTTTTACTAGCGTTACACCTGGTATTTCCTCACCTGATTTCAAACGTTCTGACATCGACTTTTTATCCAGAATTGGCGGTGGCGTTACCCAGAACATTTGAGGGATTTCAATTTCGTTTACCACCTGTACTGAACCCGGACTTTTTCTAACTGAAATAGTGAAGATTGGCGTTTGGACCTTTTGTAATCCAGCAAGCTCTAGCTTCTCTTTAAGATGGAGTTTTAAGCCCTCCTGCTTCTTTTCTAGGCGTCTCCTACGTTCATCTAGGCGAGCCTCTTCAAGCTTAATCGCATCAACCTCAGCCGCGATATTCCGCACCATTTTAGCAATGTTATCAGCCTTATTTTCGATAGCATCCTCTAAAGCTTGGAAGTGTTAACTAGAGCCTCTGTTGGTGTCTCATCATCTAATATGATTTGCGCAACCTCGGCGTAAGCGTCAGCTAGTTCATACAGCCTCATAGTCCAACACCTCCGTAGAGCTTCATCACGTTGTCAAAGTGTTTTTTTACATCCACTAGGTATTCAAGGTTTTGTTCTGTTGAAAATTCCTCCCAAGATGAGGTTAGGTATTCTAGATCCTCACTAATGCTTTCTACCTTCTCCCGTAACTCATCCCCCGGTTCATTAAAGGCTTTAATACCATGCAGGAGATATCCTTGCTGATCAGGTTCAACACGCTCTACATGTTGTGGAAAATCATGCAATGCTGGCATACTGTTTTCCCTCCCGTACTAAAGCTGCTACATAATCTTCGCGGCGCCATAACTCTTCCCGTAAACCATTTCTTGTTGATTCCATTTCAGCAAGCTCTCTGCCGATCTTGTTTAACTTTTCTTCTAAGGCTCGCATGTCTTCATCCATTGATATAATTTCTGTATTTAAGCGCTCGATAGCACGATTTTGTTCATTTAGCTCCATTTGAACGGTTCTAAAATTTCGTTCCATGCTTGTCCAACCTCCGATTATTTGGTATTGTAGAGGTACAAATTTTTGTTTCGGGGTCCCCTGTTGGTAGCAGAGGATTTTTTATTGTTTAAGCGATGATTACTACCTTTTGGGTTTCCACTTGTTCTTGTAGATTTTCTGCTAAAAACTCTTTGATATTTCTCATAGCTTCTAGCTTCCACGCTCCTCCATCAGCTTCAAACAAGGCGCAACTTGGCCCGGATTTCATACGGAAGATAAACTCACTCTCTGGTTGATCAACTTCAACAAAAGTACGGTATGGTTTAAGCAATACTGGATTAGGTACTTTTACATTTGCTACCGTTGCCACACCTGTTTTAGCTACCACAGCTTGGGAAACTCCATCATCACCAACGGTGTTTACACTTTCCTCTTTGATATTGCCAACAACCTTTAACATAATGTCCCGATCCTCATTAGCTACAAAGCAAGATTGTAACTTGATGTTAAAATTTTCTGGATCATACCAATTATCAAATCTAAATTGAGGAATCATTGCCTCTGCACAAATCATGAAGTTTCTTTGATAATCTCGATTAAATGTAGTGAAGCATTGTACTTCTGTTGGTGAAACAACATGAATCATCAGTTCTTTATCCCCATCAAAATTTGATTTAATGTATTCGATTAGCCCTGATAAGCTATTTATTGAGATGGAACTCGGAACCGATGCCGAAACATGGTGTAGCTTCTGGGTAGAAAAGGCTTGTCCACCGATATCCCGAATTTCTACGTTCCCTAAACCGATTAAATATTCCAGTGCACTTTTCAACATTCAAAACACTCCTCTATATCCATTTTTATTTAAAACTAACCACGTTATCTGTAATCACATTCCCTTTATCATCAGCAATTTCACCATCAGGTGTTATATAGGTCTGACCTTTCATGCCTGATTTCAATTCAGCCCCTATGACTTGTCCGTTGTTGTCATAATCCATGATTAACTTAGTTTCTATTGGCTTTGCAGGAATCAGGGTTGATTTGGTTTGCACCTGTACAGCAGCAATATCTCGTTTTTCATCAGCTTTTATAGCTACTGTGATAGAAAGCTTTCTGACCTTATTAGCATCAGTATTAGGATCAGCGATATTAGTAAGAACTTTTGATAACTCAATACGAAAAGCTTCTGCTACGGCCCCTTCTGCAAAATCATCTAAACTGATCATGAATATTCCTCCTTGTTTATAAATATCTATTTTGCTATCCTATAAGTAGATAAATTGTGTTACGATGCCGTCTGTTGGTCGCAGGCGGTTTTTTCATGCTCTCTTATCGTTTTTTCGATCTCACGAGTGATCTGCCTATAAATTTCATATGCAATGTTGTCTCCATCTGTTTTGGCTATGACCATCATTCTTTGATAGAACAAGAGCTTTCTTTCAGCAGTCTCAATACTCACTTTTTCACCTCCCTTTCAGGATTCTTTCAATTTGTTCAGCTTGTCTTGATAACTTAATGTTTAAAACCTTTTCTGCTATGATTTGCTTCTTTTTAGCGTCAATAGGATCGCCATTCTGGAGGCTTATCTCAGATTGATCGAGCATCCCATTTACAATGTGATATAGCTCCTCTTCGTCCAAACCATCCAGCATTTCTTTCACCTTTTCACCTCCTTTACACCATTACTGATAGAACGTTTTGCATTATAGATGTCCCATCCATTCCACAGAAGAACGCTACAGCCACCTCCTTAGCTCCTGTGGCTTCTATCCAAGCGAGTGCCGTTGGAAAGTCAGGCACTTTTTTGTCTGTTTCCATCTTGCTTATGCAACTTCTTGAACGATTGAGCTTTTCGGCTAATTGTTCTTGGCTTAACCCTGCTCTTTCTCTGCAAGCGTGCAGTATCGCTCCGAACTTCTTCACTTTTCTCTCTCCTTCTTCAAACTTGTTCCAATTTGTTCCAAATAAGAACAGCCAAATTTGATAAATAGTTTTACAATTAAGTTGTGTTCATCTTCCATGCTTTCCCTCGGGCTGCTCACCTGGGGGAATTTTTTATCCGACTTGGTAACTTTCTTCTTCGGATTTACGCATCCATTCGTCGATAACTTCCTTTCGAAAAAAGATACGCCCTCTAACTCTTGTATTTGGTATTTGCTTTCTTTGAACCACTCTATAGATCGTGTCGGTACTAACACCTAAATAAGTTGCTAGTTCAGAAACGGACATTGTGGTTTTTGTCATATTAATCACTCCTATGCAGGTTGTTTATTTTTTGCTGTTTTAGCAATGGTATTTTCAAAAAAAAGCTTATCTATCTTACAATTAAGTTTCTTTGAAAGAGCAGGAACATGGTTTGCTTTAAAACAATAAGTACCTCTTTCATACTTCATATAAGTTGATGCGTTCTTAAAACCTAGTGTTTCTGCCATCTCTTGCAATGTTATACCTAATTCAGTTCTACGATTAGTGATATATTCTAAGTTTATTTGTTTCAATTTTAACTCTCACCACCTTTGCTATTTCAGCAAGATTATATTTTTATATTACATTGCCAAAACAGCAAAGTAAACATTTTGTTTTCTATTTTAGCAAATAACTTTTTTCTATTTTAGAAAATTGATAGAATGGTATTGCTGAAACGGAAAGGAGGTTTGGAGATGTCTATCGCTGGACCAATAATCAAAATGCTACGCGAAAAAAGAGAATGGTCTCAAATTTATCTTGCTGAAAGATTAGGTATAAATAACAGTGTGTTATCAAGAATTGAAGCTGGGAAGCGTGATGTAGAAGATTACTTGCTTAATAAAGTTGCGGATATTTTTGATGTAACATCTGATTATTTGCTCGGCAGGACAAATGATCCAAGCCCCAAAAATACAGGGCTTAATGCCGATAATGATTCAAATATAGGTTTAGCCTTTTCTGATGGAGGAGAAAAAGAACTCACTGAGGAAGAAGAGGAATACCTGAAAGAGAGTCTGATACTCTTTAGAAAGCTAAAAGAAAAGCGATCAAAAAAATAATAAAAACCTCTTAGCCCTATGGGCTATTATTTTCAACCATAAATACGAACGTACGTTTGAGGAAAGAGGAGACATCATGGATTTTTCACTTTATAAGACAATGCCGTTAGAAGATTGGATTAACTCAACTTACCTCCGAAACTCTATTTGCACTCCTAATGATCTTGATATTGAACAGATTTCATCTTTCTTTGGAGGAGAGGTTATCTATCTACCAACAAATTCTCATGCCAGATGGATTGATGATGGAACTAATGAATTTCTTATAGTGTTGAATAATCGTTTAGATGAGATAGCTATACGTGGAGCATTCTGCGATTTACAAGAGGCACAAGCTTTTCATTTTCAATTGTACTCTTCAATACCGTTTTATATGGTCAGAGAACTCGATCTCCCTCTGTATGAAAAAGACATATCTCAATATATAAGTCATATATTCAGAGTTCCCATTGAACTTGCCACACATCGCTTTAAACAAATTAAAGCACGTATTCAACAGGAAGAATACCGACTTACTATTTCAGCACATCTTCAGGAATGGTATAGAAAGTCCAATCCAGAAAACTGGTCAGACGAAACGAAAACACTTTTTCGTCTGGCGCTTAAAAGGAAGTTTGAAACAGAAAGAGAAGTCGTTATTAGCTAAAGTAGCTGTTTATCACACTCCTTATTTGTTCTTATAAAATTGGTAATAACTTTGAGGTTCTTTCATATTCCATTACTTTTTGCAAAACGTAAGGAATTACTACATATAAAATCTGAAAATGAGGTGGAGAGATTGGCTAGCATTGAAAAACGCGGTAAAGACTCTTTTCGTTTAGTAGTGGAAGCTGGCTATGATGCAAATGGCAAACGAATTAAGCGTACAAAGACTATTAAAGGTGTAGGTAAACGTGAAGCAGAAAAGGAATTAGCTAAATTTATCATTGAAGTGGAGGCAGGAGAATACATTGCTCCAGAGAAGATGACATTAGCTACTTTTGTAGACGAGTGGAACGAAAAATATGCTAAAAGGGAATTAGCTCCTAAAACATTGGAGAATTATCTTATTCAAATCAATAATAGAATTCTTCCTGAATTCGGGCATATGAGATTAGATCAAATAAAGCCACTCCATATAATCACCTTCATTAATAAGCTTCAGGGCGAAGGTAATAGAAACGATAACAGAGAAGGAAAGCTTTCTTCTAGTATGATCGAATACATCCATAAAGTTCTTAAAAATATTTTCAATCGTGCTGTAGAATGGAAAGTCATAAAAAACATCCAATGGAATCCTTAAAAAAGCCTAAGGTTGAACAAGAAGAAATGTCAGTTTATGAAGAAGAAGAGATTCGACTGCTCTTTATAGCACTAGAGAAAAAATCCTTAATGTGGAGAACTATGGTGACACTTGCCCTTACTTGTGGTCTGAGAAGAGGTGAATTACTTGCCTTAGAATGGGATAATGTGAACTTCGAGGAAAGTTATATCTATATTAAACATTCACTATCCTATTCCAAAGAGTCTGGATACCTAATCAAAGAGCCTAAGACAAAAAACTCCAAGAGAAAAGTATCTATTCCTTTAAGTCTAATACCAGACCTAAAAGAATTAAAAAAACAAGCAATGAAAGATCGGCTTAAAGCAGAGGAACTATGGGAAGGTGGCGAAAGGTTTTTTGTATTTACTTCTTGGCATGGTAAGCCTCTATATCCCTCAAGCGTAAAAACATGGTGGTCACGATTTACAAAAAGACACTCATTAAGATATATTCGTTTTCACGACTTACGCCACACATCAGCTACATTACTTATCAACCAAGGTGTACACACTAAGATTGTTAGTCAAAGATTGGGACATGCGAAAACTTCTACAACTAATGATATCTATGCTCATGTATTACTTTCTGCTGATAAAGAAACCGCCAAACATTTTGATTCTCTCCTACAAAATATATCGGTCCCCAAGTTAGCATTTAAGAGCCTGTGCTAGTAAATTAAACAACCCTGTTACATCAAAAAAAGCCTTGATTATCAAGGCTTTTAACGTTTCTGTTATGGTGATCCGGACTGGGTTCGAACCAGCGACCCCCACCCTG
>NZ_JAUKFY010000038.1 GCF_030489605.1 Brevibacillus laterosporus | reverse complement strand
CAGAAGAGAAATTACGAAACTAAACTACTTAACAGGCTGGATACCTTCAGGTTTCAGCCTGTTTTTTCATTAAATTGACAGATTATTTTAATTTTTATAAAACCCCTTTACAAATTGGATAAATTAACTAAAATGAAAAATATATAGATATTTATACTGACCAGTCAAACTAAAAAAGAGACATGAAAAGAGGGACTAACATGAAAAAAGCTATGTTGACTCTAGGAGTAGCTGCCGTAGGATCATTATTGATGGTAAACTCTGCATTTGCTGCAGAAGCAAATTATTTGTTCAAACTACCTGCTAACCCAACTCAGACCGTAGCTGATCCAGTAGCGGACAAATCGATTGAAAAGTATTTTCCAGCAATTCTGCCAACTGCTCAACAACAAAGCAACGTAACGGATTCAAACTTCAGCAAGTTTTTCCCTGCTATGTTACCTGTAGCAACTCAAACCGATCAGCCAGCAGCCAATACTATTCAAAAGTTCTATCCAGTTATGTTGCCAACACAAGAAGCGGCTCCAGCATCTGGAAATGAAGACATGAAAAAATTCTATCCAAATGTACTTCCAGAGACGACACAAGAAGCACCAATACAAAAACCAAGCCATATAATTTTTGGCTAATGCGATATAAACGAAAAGGCCCGCAAATTGGCGGGCCTTTTTTCTTCACTAAAAACAGATTCTATTTTTTATTATCTTCTACCCGCATTTTTCGAGCATTTAGTCTGTCTACTATAGAGCGTCCTCGCTCACGTATCGATTCTTCCCGCACCTTCAGGGTATTTTTTTTCATCATCCCATTTTTAGAGGTGTCTGGTCGTCGGTCTTCTGGTTTCAAGAGTACTTGCTGCCTCCTTTTTTTTCGTAATCCGCTAAAAGCTCACCGAAGCTTTTATTTTTCTCTCGCTCCTCTAATTCCTTGCGACGTTGTTCCGCTTCTTCACGTGCCTGCCTTTCTTTTCCTTCCTTCAATTCCTTTTCCATTTGCTTTAACTTACTTAAAGCATTATCGCCTAACAAATCCTTTAAGCTATTTCCTGATTTATCCGAAGCCAAAGCATCCTGTGCTGGTTTCGTTTGATTTTGTGTACGATTCCCACGTTTTTTTGCCATAGTAACTACCAACCTTTCCAACTTTATCTCTCATTTATTGTACCACTTTAGGTCATACTACAAGCGAGAAAATCATTGGAGGGATTCACATGGTGCGAAACAAATCAAAGGACTTTGGAAAAACCGCAGATACACAAGGTCCAAAATCACGATCCGAGGCTGTGCGCTCTAATGGTTCAATTAATGCTGAGCCCCAAGAACGGATGAAAGAAAACCGCTAATCCTGAGTTGCAGTGCACAATACGTTTTCATAAAGGAGGTTTTTTTATGAAAAGCAAGCCTCCAAGAGATAGGAATCCACTTGCTGTTGATCAAACACTGCCGCATCAAATCAATGCGCCTGACTTTAAGCAGGCCCACGTTAGCATGCAGGCTCCCTTTGTTAACCAATACGGAATTACGATTGGGGATAGCGCCTATAATTCTGCCGATTCTCCGATAAACAATTGGTCTCGCGATGTGGACCCTGCTATCATGGCAGGTCCAGAATGGGTACACCCTACTAATGACATTGGCTGGAATACTCGCGAAAACCGTGAGCTATTGGAAAAACAACAGCTTCGGAAGAAAAAGGACATGTTTACCCATTTGGATAAAGACGTAAGTTATCACACCGATTAGATAAAAACCAGCATCTTCTCCAACAAGGAAAGGTGCTGGTTTTTTATGCTACAATAACAAAAGCAACTGGAATGACCAGAAAGGAAACGATATCAATGAAACTTCAATTAACAATAACGCCTGAATTTTCAAAGGCCTATCAAAAATATGCCGGGTTTGTTCCTGGTGAAACCATCCGTCTGTATGTTAGAACCTCTGGACCAGGTACTGGAGGGTTGTTTTATGCTGTAGAAAAGGATCAGCTTCAATCCGATGATGCTCTCTATGAAGTAGCTGGTCTGCGCTTTGTGATTCGTCCCAGTGATTTTTGGTATTTTGATGGAGGTACCTTATCATACGATGAGCAGCTAGGAGAATACGGCTTTATGTTTACGAATCCGGGTTTGCAGCCTTAGGAAACCATTCTGTATGTTGAATCGTATTAGTAAAGAAACCACGTATTTCCAGGAGGAATTCAAATCATGTCCGCCAAATCTAAAAATGCAAATCGCTCAATTTTAGTAGCGATTGGGCTGTTTTTACTGACAAAGTTTAAATTTATTTTTCTCTTTTTGAAAGGATTTAAATTTACAGGAACCATTATCAGCATGGGATTTGCTCTTTATTTTTATGCTCTTGCATTTGGGTGGAAATTTGCAGTCGCCCTTATCTACTTGATTTTTATTCATGAATTAGGACACGTAATTGCTGCGCGGATCAAAGGAATTAATACAGGCTGGCCCATGTTTATTCCTTTTGTTGGAGCTTTCATTAATTTAAAAGAAATGCCGCGAGATGCACAAACAGAAGCTTTTCTCGCATATGGGGGACCACTCGCCGGATTACTCTCGTTTTTGCCCGCCATCCCACTATATATCTATACAGAAGACCCATTATGGGCATTAGTCATTCATTTGGGGGCGATTCTCAACCTATTTAATTTACTTCCGGTTTCTCCACTTGATGGAGGCCGTATCGTAGGAGTTTTATCCCCCAATATTTGGTTTTTGGGTTTACTTATTTTAGGAGCTTTTATCTTCTTTTCACCAAGTCCTATGCTCGTGCTGATTTTCATCTTTGGCATGTTTTCTTGGTGGTCGCATCTTACCAGCGATTACAGGCATAAACAGCTTCAATATGAACGTGCTAAGTGGGAGCAGCTTCATCAGGAGCTTTCGCGTTGGATCGTTGAGCCTCCTACATCGCAGGAAAGATATGATCTACAACGTTTATACCTGCAAGCGCAACAAGCTCAGCCCAAAAAACCCTTTACGTTTCCTTTGTTTCAGGAAGAGAAAAAATTGGCTTACAAGAAGCTCCAGCTTGATCGCCAGTTTATCATAAAGCGCTGGGAGCTATTGGTCGCTCACGAGCAAGAGCAATATCGGAATGCATGGAACCAATATTCCGACACTACTGCATCAGCTACAGAGGCTCAGTCCGTTTCTGAACACACTTCAAATGCTGAGAATCACATTCCCACAACAGAGCAGGATTCGTACCAATCTGAGCAGGGAATTTTGCAACAAACAATTTCCAGTACTGAATTGAAGCTAGCTGAGATGAATAAAGAGTTGGAACACCATGCTGGTTACTATGAGGCAAGCGCTGCTACTCGTTGGAAGGTATTACTTGCTTATCTAGCGCTAGCTGGACTGTTAGCCGCTTTTTACTTCTATTCTGATCAAATGTTATTAGAATTAAGACAGGTAATGAAAACAGCATAGCTTGTAGAAAAAAAGACAAAATCACCGCTTGCTTGTAAGCAGAGATTTTGTCTTTTTGTTTGGGGAATGACCGAGAAAAGCAATCGGTCTATTGTTTCCTTTTAATGTGCGGTTGCATTTTTTTAACTAGTTCTTCTTCATTATTCCCAATAAACCAACGTCCATTTGCATAAATAAAAGCTCGCTTTAAGCAATGACCGCACATATTTTGACAGCCGATTTCTACCTTCGCATCCGGAACCATCTCTTTTAACCGTTCCGCGAATTCTTCGGCGTTGTATCCTTTGCACTCATCACAGATGCGTAGATCATTTGACATTCTACATGTTCCTTTCTACAGACGAAAGCCCAGTATATCAGTAATCACTATAGCTGTTTTTTGCAATTGTCGCAACATCCTCATGGGCATTCCACCAAGTTCCTGACGATTTGAGCCAACTGCTTTAATCCGAATTCCAATTGTTCGTAGCTAGCATACGAGTAAGAGAGCCGTAAATGGGTATCGTCCAGAGGATCATATAAATTACCTGGATTTAATAGGATGGATTGCTGCTGGGCTTTTTTAAACAAGGAGCTCATGGATATCTTCTCATTTAAAAAGCGAAGCCAGATATAAAAACCTCCTGCTGGAATAGACCAGGTAGCAAGATCGTTAAAATATCGTTCGAGTAAAGCTAGCATAAAATCTCTTCTGGCTCGAAGCTGCTCTCTCACATAAAGTAAATGCTGTTCATACAATCCGCTTGCCAGCCATTCATACACAGTCCATTGTGAGAGGGAGCTGGCTCCATAATCCGTCTGCATCTTTAAGTCAGCCAAACGGTCTATCACTGTTTCTGGTGCCACCAGCCATCCGATGCGCAAACCGGGGCTGATCGTTTTAGACATACTACCTAAATACAGGACGATGCCTTTTTGGTCTAGCGCTTTAATCGGCAAAGGTGGCTCTTTGTCCAACCACAAATCTGAATACACATCATCTTCTATTAAAGCGATCCGCTCTTTTTGGCACAGTGTAAGCAACTGCTTTCTGCCACTCTCACTTAATACCTTACCAGTTGGATTTTGAAAAGTAGGAATAGTATACAGCATGTGCGCCCTCTGCTGCCGGATACCTGCTAGTAAAGCCCTCTGGGATATCCCTTGTGCATCCAGTTCAATTCCTTTCATTCGGATACTCGCAGATGGTAGTAGATTTAATGAGTATAAATATGAGGGCTTTTCCATCAACATGGTTGCTCCAGGGTGCATCAAGCCTAAAGAAATTAATTGTAGCCCCTGCAAAGCCCCTGAGACGATCAAAACACATGAGGGTGATACATCTATACCCTTTTTCCCTAAATGCCTGCTGACCTCCCTACGGAGCTTGTACAGCCCTTTGGGTTCTTCATAGCCAAGGGAAGGGATTTTTTCGGCCACCTGAGCCAGCACCTGTTTCATTTTGGCATGGGGATACAGATCGCTAGATGGCTCTCCCGTTCCTAAGCGTATCATGTTCGGTACAAATTCTAGCCGATTAATCTCTTGAATGGTAGGAAGGTTAGGGTGAAACATGCCGGCATTCACATAGCTAGGCCAGTGCAGGGTAGTAAACGGGTCTGGCTGTTGCACGACGATCGTGCCGCTTCCACTTTTCCCCTGAATTAAGCCCTCCGCAGTCAATTCCTGAACCGCAGCAACCACTGTACTGCGATTCACTTTAAAGGTAAGAGCTAACGTACGCTCCGGCGGAATTTTATAACCTACCGGCCATTCACCAGAACTAATTTTTTCGCGTATATACGATGCAATTTGGCGATAAAGAGGGACCGGGTCATCCCGTTTCGGCCTCCATTCTCCCAAGCCTATTAACATATTTGGCTTCTTTTTATTCTTCACATGCTTCCTCCCTGGGGTTCAAGCAGATATCTAAACTTGGTTGGGTGATTAACCAACCAATTGGATGCAGACAGTAGAAATTCCTCCAGGTAAGATACAAATAAAGAAAAAGAGGTGATAAATTATGGTACTCGCTTGGTTACATGGCATGGTGCTAGCATTTGGACTAATCTTACCCTTAGGCGTACAAAACATTTTTATTTTTAATCAAGGAGCCGCCCATAAGAAGTTTACCCGAGCCCTGCCTTCGATTATTACAGCTAGTATTTGCGATACGATTCTGACTTTACTCGCGGTATTGGGAGTATCGATGCTATTGTGGAAAATTGTATGGTTAAAAACGGCTTTAGTAGTAGTGGGAGCTTGCTTCTTGCTATACTTGGGTTATATGACTTGGAGATCAACGACCAACGCGGCGAACGTGACTATCCATGCTTCCTTTACTTGGCAAAAGCAGGTCATGTTCGCAGCATCTGTCTCACTTTTAAATCCGCATGCCATTATGGATACGATTGGTGTAATTGGAACCAGTTCAACAGCCTATACTGGTAATGAGAAAGTGGCCTTTACGGTGGCATGTATACTTATTTCGTGGATGTGGTTCTTAAGTCTAGCGTGGGCAGGTAGGATGCTAGGAAAAGTAGATAATACTGGTCGAATCATGCTTGTTATTAATAAACTGGCAGCTATCCTTATCTGGCTGGCCTCTGCCTATCTCATTTACTCCGGGCTCTCTAGCTAGTGCAGCACAGCAAATAGAAGAAAGATGAATAGCTGCAACGAGCTTATTAAATAAAAGAGAAACAGGGCTTCTTTTGCAAATGTACTCTTCTTATCATGGCGTATCTGATAGAGATGACGAATCATGCCAATTATGAATAGAATGAGTAGCAACCACCAAATACTGTTCATAACTCCTCCCCTATCAGTGGAACCATATTCACTACTTGCGGAATGATAAACTCTTTATGTTTTATAGAATAGCAGAAGATTGCTATCCGTATTCATAAAATTCAATAAAAGCTTATTCAAAAAGGTTTAGGGATGCAAATTTTTAACCTGCCCTGCTTTCCATCGCATATGACCAAACAAAAAAGGCCGTCATGAAACGGCCTTTTTTAACACACTCATATTTCATTTCTGTATGAGCTTATTTTGTTGTTTCACTGCTTTTCTCAAAATTGCGCAGAATCGCCACTTCTACACGACGGTTCGTTGCGCGACCATCAACCGTCTTATTGGAAGCGACTGGCTGGAATTCACCAAATGCACGTATGCTCAGCTTACTTGGATCTAGCTTTTTGTTTTCCAATAGGATGGTCATAAAATTCAAAGCACGCTCTGAACTGAGCTGCCAGTTAGATTCAAATCGACTGTTTCTGATCGGTACATTATCTGTGTGACCAGATACTGTTACTCGTCTGCCATCTGGTTCCAGCAGCTTAGAAATCTCAAACGCCAAATTCCTTGCTTCCGGTTTCACCTTTGCACTGCCTGATGCAAAAAGAGCATTATCCATAATTGTAATTAGCAATCCTTCATCGGTGACCTTCGTGTGCAATTTGCCTGTAAGATTATTCTCTTTCAAATAACCATCCAACTGTTTTTTTAGTTGGTCAAGCTTCTCTGTTTCCTGCAGATATTTCATTTGTTGTTCATACTTGGTCTTGTCAACAATCTGCTCATTTCCCCCAGGCTTCATAAGGGATTGCTCTTCTGAGTTGATTGGCTCAACCGGTGAAGGGAAATCTAGTACACTGACCCCTCCATTCAGAGCTACATTAAACGATTGAGCTAATTGGCTAAACTTCTTAGCATCTACGGAACTAGCCGCAAACAATACGATAAAGAGGGCTAATAGCAAGGTTAGCAAATCCGAATAAGGAATGAGCCATGTTTCATCAATATGCTCTTCATGCTTCTTTTTGCGTTTAGCCATTAACGCCGACTCCCTCCTCGCTAGATCCCTCTTTCACTGCTTGGCGTTCAACAACTGGGATGTAAACCAGTAGTTTTTGCTCGATAGCAGTCGGAGAAACCCCCGCCTGTATGGATAGTAATCCTTCAATCATAATGCGTCTTACTTCAACTTCTCGTTGTGATTTACGTTTTAATTTGTTAGCAAAGGGATGCCATAAAACGTAACCTGTGAAAATACCTAGCAAGGTTGCTACGAAGGCAGCTGCGATCGAGTGCCCCAAGGCCTCTACGTCAGCAAGGTTCCCCAAGGCCGCGATCAAACCAATAACCGCACCTAGAACCCCTAGCGTTGGAGCATATGTACCTGCTTGGGTAAAGATAAGCGCACCGCTATGATGACGTTCTTCCATAGCACTGATTTCTTCATCAAGTACATCGCGAACAAATTCAGGCTCTCCACCATCAATAATCATCTTCATGCCATTGCGTAAAAACGGGTCCTGAATCTCATCAGCTGTATTTTCCAAAGCTAGCAATCCTTCACGTCTGGCAATACCTGCCCACGTCATGAATTGGCTTATCAGTTCACGCTTATCAGGTTCCTGTTGATTGGTAAAAAGGACTTTCATGATTTTGGGAATCCTTTTTACTTCTACCATAGGGAAGCCTACAAAAATAGTAGCAACCGTTCCAGCAATAATGATTAGAAAAGCAGCAGGGTTAACTAGAGCACTAATACTGGCTCCCTTTAAGACCATCCCAACAAAGACAGCCACAAACCCAAGAATAATTCCTATTACAGAAGACTTATCCATCAAGACACTCCCTATTCCCCGAAAATAATATCCCTATTTCTTATTTCGGTAAACAAGCCGGTAAGTATGAGTATAACTTGTTAGATAACCACATTTTTCCGCTATAAAATAAATTTGTGTTCACGTTTCAGCCGTTTTTTTCCTTTTTAAAGATAGAAAAACCCTAGAGATGTTTCCACATCGATCCTAGGGTTTTTTCGAATGGTTTATTTTAAAAATTGAACAGTCTTACTTGTTGGTTGCAGAGCCTCGAATGTAAATCCTTGCTTCTTTAAATCGGCAATGACCTGAGGCAAAGCTTTCAATGTGCTTTCTTTTGCCTTGGTATCATGCATAAGGATAACCACCTCATGTTTGTTTGCACTGCCATTCTTCACATTTCTGATGACTTCTTGAGGGGTATAGCTATTCGATCTAGCATCACCGGAGCTAACATTCCAATCAAAGTAGGTATATCCTTGATTTTTCGCTTCTTTCACAATATCATTCATGACCCATTTGTTGGCTCCATAGGTCGTGGTATCTTGTGCTTTCTTGCTAACACCATTATTACTGCCGCCAGGGAAACGAATCATGTTTGGTTTTTCGCCTGTAATTTTTTGGATTTCTGCTTCGGATTGTTTTAGATCAGTAAAGAATGCTTGCGGATTTTTATAAATTTTATTGTAATCATGGGAATACGTATGGTTACCAATCGTATGCCCTTCTGCTAGCATTCTGCGCAAAATCGCTTCATTCCCTTTAACATTGCGCCCTAAAACAAAGAATGTTGCCTTAATATTGTGTTGCTTCAAAACATCCAGAATTTGGACCGTAACATTAGACGGACCATCATCAAAGGTAAGATGTGCTACCTTTTGAGAGGATACCGGTTTCGGTGTTGCCGTGTCCGGTTTTTGTCCTGACGTTGTTGGATTTGGTTTTGTGTCTGTACCTGGTACTGGTGTCGTTACATCAGGTTTTGGGGTCGGCTTTGTCACCGGTTTCGGTGTGCTCGGTTCTGGTTTTGGCTTTGGTTCTGGTGTTGGTTCTGGACTCGTTGTATCCGGTTTTGGTTCCACTGTTACTTTTTTGCCGGAATCCACAATTGCTCCCATATATTCCTTGCCAATATCCTCGTAAATTAAATAAGGCAAGCGTTCCATTTTAAAGGAATTAACCATTGGAGCATACAATGCTTCAAGTTCTTCCGGCGACGCCTTGCGTGCTAAAGCTTTTCGAAGTTCACTGCTTCCCATTATTTTGTCAAACTGATCTGGATTGAACCGTTTATCTTGATTTTTCATAATAGATGAGGTTAGTTGGTTAGCGTATGCCAAGACATACATCCCTGTGCGTGCTGGATTAAAAGCATGGTAATCGATAATTTGCAAACGAACACCGCCAGCAAACCCTTTCGTCTCAGGTACAAACACAACCCCTGGCAAATCTGCATCATTTAACATCTTAGCAAGCTGGTTAGCTTGAATCCCCTCTGCGCCTACCCATTTAAAGTTATCACTGTGCTGTAAGCCGATTCCCTCTCCAAGCCCTGTTGCCAGATAACCAAAGACTGAAGCCAGGTTAGGAACCTGCGGAGAGCTTTTCACCCATGTAAGTCCTGTATCTTGAAAAATCATACCTCTTGCATAGTAATCCATGGGGATGATGGTAAGATGAACACCAATTTTTCTATTAAAAAACTGTGCTAGCTCCCCTATCGTCATTCCATGTGCCAATGGCAGCTCGTCCACACCGACGAAACTTAGATAAGGAGGCGTTAGGACTGGACCATCCACAATTTTTCCACCTAACGGATTAGGACGATCGAGAACAATTAGCGGCTTTTTATGCACGCGAGCCGCTTCCATCACATCATGCAAAGTGGATATATACGTGTAGCTTCTCGCTCCGATGTCTTGCAAATCAAATACCAAAACATCAACATTTTTTAGCATATTGGCGGTTGGTTTTCTGGTTTTACCATACAAACTGTAGACGGGAATATTCCAATCTTTATGTATATAAGATTCCACATAGGCCCCAGCCTGAGCCTGCCCATCAATTCCATGCTCTGGACCATATAAAGCCGCTAAGGTGGCATTATGATATTTGCCCAGAACATCTATGATGCTTTGTCCCTGACTATTCATTCCTGTTTGGTTGGTAACCAACCCAATCCTTTTCCCATCAATAAGATGATGATATTTCGTGATTAGGACATCATCACCTAGCCTGATACTCGGTGGATTCGCATAGGAATTTCGATCTGAGACGAACATCAGCATAATCAGACACGTGAGAAAAAGTATACCTTTGCGCATAATTTATAAATTCCTTCCTACGAAATAATTGCGAAATATATAAATAAACTTCTATATAAATGAGACTCTCTTTTTAACAAATAGTTTCATCCAGTATGAAAAAATAAGTCGATTGCTGTAAAACTTGGGTAAAACGTATTATTTTGCTGAAAAATCTAATCAAAAACTAGTAACAAACGACTGATTTTGACATCATCATTCAGCCGTTTTTTGCTAGTTACAGTCCAACAAAGCAGCAAACGATCATTAAAACAATAATGGCAAATCTTTCATAACGCTCCTCTAACATTGAGAACACTCCCTTTTGGAATAAACCAGTTTTTTTAGGTGCCGACAACAGTGTTTCCCTTGGTAAAATATATGAAAGCAATCGTCATATTGCTATTATTTTGGGCAGTGGCCACAGAACCTCTTCTTTAAGCTGTTTTTGCATAACTTTTCTATAATCACCTATTCCAGCAGGTAAATGCAGAAGAGGCTCGAGAATGTCTTATGTGGTTGTCATATTAGATGGCAGCATTATTCAAACAGCTTGAAACCTATTGCGATCTTTTTATCGTGAGTATTTATGGATGAATGCTGACTCAGCCACTGTTACCTCCAGCAAAAAACCCGACTCCTGAAAAAGCAGACGGGTCTTAGTTAGGTTTAGGATTTTTCGATGAGGGAAGATTTTCGCTTACAAAATCATTTTTTGCAAATGTAGATCTCGCCTGTTTCTCAAATCGAAATATTCTGTCCCTTTTCGCACTAGTGGTCGCATGGGCTCGTCTGCGTTTATGAGGACAATTTCTACCTCGTCACCATTATTAAGCAGGGCACGACTTCCGATATACATCGAGATGATCGACTGCATAAAGGTAGAGACAATTTTGGGATTTAGTTTTCCTCTGCATGCATCGTTCCATAACAATTGGGCTGCTTCAAACGGTGATGTACGTTCTTTATAAATTCGATCAGAGCAAATTGCGTCAAACATATCAGCAATGGCTACGATCTGACAGGATAAAGGTATTTCATCGCCTTTACGTTTCTCAGGATATCCACTGCCATCCATTCTTTCATGATGCAACAGAGCAATTTGAGCAAAAACTTCAGGAAATTCCCCGGATTTCTGGAACAAATCATGCCCGTACACCGTGTGAAGCTTCATGATTTCAAATTCGTCCTCCGTCAGCCGATCTGGCTTCATTACGATTTCTGAAGGAACCAGCATTTTACCGATATCATGTAATAAACCAGCAACTCCCATCATCTGTACTTCTTCTCGGGGCATGCCGACCAGATTAGCAATGATAGCCGATAAAATGCCAACATTAATAGAATGCCGATACGTGTAATTTTCTGACCCTTCTAGTAAATACAACGAGCGAAACAAATCCCTTTGGCTTATAACTTGATCACGCAATGTTTCATATAGTTGTTCAAATTCATGGATGGGCGGCATGTACTGGTGTGTAACAGAGGTATATAAGCTCTTTAAGGTTTGCGTGGCATTCATATAGGTTTCAACCAAGTGCTTATTAGCGGAAATCTGCTGAAATTGCTTACGTAGATAGCGATCATCCTCTTGATTGTGAGGTATCTCTTTTACGTTAACTGTTTGAAAGCCATTTCCTTTTAATTTAGCGATTTCTTTGGAGGTTAGCACGGTGCCTTTTGATAAAAGAAGCACACCATATGCGTTATAGATATCCTCCGCCAGCACTCTCCCCTCTAAACTAAGATCCATATGTACTTGAACCAACGCCCTTTCCCCCCTTTTTTGTATCCTCTTTACAAATATCGGCAAAATATAGTAACTAGTGAAATATTTTTCTGAGAAGTAGAATAATAAAAACAACAAAAAGCTGGGCTCCTTTTCATGAGCTTCCAGCTTTTTTCTATTAAATCATCAAATTTTTTATGATCTTATCTTGGAATATGCTTCTGTTGGGTTGAATCAGGCAGACAGCACGCTGATGAGCATTTTTTCTCCTGGCTGCAGCCAGCACATTTCCCCCTTTTACTCTTCTGAACATATCGCCACAAGGTCCACGCTGCATAACCAAAAATGAACGTTCCAATAACAATATTGAGTATCATGTTAAGCATCACTGTCCATCCCTTCTGCGGCTTCTTTGATTATCTAAAATCCGAGCAATGTCCCTACCTGATAGACAATGAACGATACTGCGTAGGCAATACAAAGTCCATAAAGCACAGAGAACCATGTCCATTTCGTAGAACCTGTTTCCTTTTTAATCACAGCTACTGTTGCCAAGCATGGAACATACAAGAGAACAAAGACCATAAAGCTATAAGCGCCCAAAGAGGAGTAATGTGTTTGAATGACAGCCTGTAGTGTATGATCATCTGGCGCTGCATAAATAATATTCATCGTAGACACTACTACTTCTTTTGCTAAGAAGCCTGTAATGAGGGCAGCCCCCGCTTGCCACGTTCCAAAGCCAAGCGGTATCAGCAGTGGCGCCAATCCCCCGCCGATCATGGCAAGGAAGCTATCGTTAAGCTCTACATCAAGCCCTGCTGGACCAGCATAGCTCAAGAACCAAATGACAATCGAGCCTCCAAAAATGAAGGTTCCCGCTTTCCGAATAAATCCCTTTCCTTTTTCCCACGTGCTACGAAATAATGTACGTCCCTGCGGTATCCGATAGGGGGGCAGCTCAATAATAAACATAGAGCCTTCCTGCCTTAATACAGTCGAAGAAAATAATTTTGCTAATAAGAGCGATAAAACAATACCTAATACATAGATAGACAAGACAATAATGGCTTGATTAGCTGCAAAGAACGTTCCAACAAATAAGCTATAGATTGGCAAACGAGCCGAACACGACATAAGAGGTGTTAACAAAATGGTTAAAAGTCGTTCCTTGGGCTGTTCAATTGAACGTGCCGCCATGACTCCCGGTACATTACAACCAAAACCGATAATCATGGGAATAAAAGCTTTTCCATTTAACCCGATCATCTCCATAATTTTATCCATGACCATGGCAACCCGTGCCATATAGCCAGAGTCCTCGATAAGTGAGATGAGGAAAAATAATACAAAAATCTGCGGAACAAAAACAAGCACGCCTCCGACTCCGGCAACAACACCATCTAGTAGAGCCGCTTGCAAGAATTCAGAAACTCCGATCCCCTCCAAGGTAGCTCGAAGCCAATCCGTAAACGGACCGCCCAAGAACTCATCGAAGGCATCAGAAATCGGAGCCCCAATCCATTCAAAGGTTAATTTAAAGGTGAGGTACATAAACAATAAAAAGATAGGCAAGCCTAAAAATTTATGCGTTAAAAAGAAGTCAATGCGATCCGTCCAGGTTTTCTCAACCTGTCTAACCTGCTCCCTGCAGCTTGAGATCATGTCATGAATAAGTGTACTGCGAACTTTGCGTATATATTGCTGGAGTGTACGATTTTGGTAACTCTCTATTTTTTTGATGTTCGCTTCTGCTTGTTTGTAGATCTCTTCTAATCGGGCTCTTGATACATATTTCTCCATCAAGTCAGACACTAATTGGTTGCCTTCTAAAAATTGAAGAGCTAACCAACGCTTCGGAGGTAGCTGTTCTAGGCTTGCCGGCAATAATTCCTCAAGCGTAGTGATTGTTTCCTCAAGTACTTCTCCATAATTTACATAGAACGGACGGTTTGGCTTTTGTACTGCTTGACTAAAGCTATCAGCTAGCTGCTGGCATCCAGCTCCTGTACGGGCAACAATCGGCAAGACAGAGCACTGGAGCTTCTCAGCCAGCTTTGTCTCATCAATGGCAAAGCCTCTAGCTTTTGCAACATCTGTCATATTTAGTCCAATAACCATTGGTGTTCCATATTCCAATAGCTGTACGGTTAAGTACAGATTCCGTTCTAATTGCGAGGCATCCACAATATTTAATAGCAAGTCCGGATGGTGATCCACTAAATATTGAGTGGCCACGCCCTCGTCCTTGGACAGAGGATTCAATGAATAGATACCCGGTAAATCAATCAGCCGGCCTTGTTTGTTACGGAGCAATCCTATCTTTTTCTCAACAGTTACACCGGGCCAGTTTCCCACGTATTCATATGAGCCGGTCAGAATATTAAATAATGTGGTCTTCCCCGTATTGGGGTTACCTGCAAGAGCAATCGTAATCATTCACACACGACCTTTATCTGTTTGGCTTCATTTCGTCTAATCCCGATAATTTGACCTCCTGCTTCCAATGTATATGGACCGCCAAATGGCAGAGTTTTTTTTATACGGACAACCGTTCCTTCCATAATGTCCAAATCGACTAAGCGCCGCCTCACTAGATCGCTCACTTGAGTAATATCTACAATTCGGGCGGAAATCCCCGCTTTAACATCTGCTAGTACCATTACCTATCACCTCGTCTTTAAAGCTGTGTTTCTATAGAGCTTTCATTTCAATCCGAAACGATAATCATTATCAGTCTAGTTGTATTATAGTAGACATCTATTAGATTTAATGTGAAATAAATCACTACATGCAGCAGAATTTACTTTCTTAACAACCGAGAGTTCTTTTTAGATAAAAGATAAAAGGTAGGCCAAGATAGCATGAAGGCAGATTAAAAAAAGGCTTTACCAGCTTATAGAAGCTAGCAAGCCTAGAATATGTAGAGGAAAACAAGCTCAGGATTTGTCATGCTGTGCATAACGTTTTTGCAATTTCTCGCGATGAGATTGAAAAATCTCTTCAAGGGAAATATCATACTTGTTCGCAATGACAATGAGATTCCCAAGCACATCCCCAAGCTCTTCTGTTAATTCTTGTTTTTTTTCTATCATGGTTCCTATCTTTTCATCCGGCCGATCTCTACCAATTTCCAGAGCCCTGATTGCCCTTGCTACCTCGCCCATTTCTTCTGCAAGAAAACCGATGCGAATAAAAATATCTAACTCCGACCATCCTCTTTGTTCATAATAATCCTTGACCCATTTTTGAAATTCTACGATGTTCAATCTAGCAGCCTCCTTACTCAAACTATTGCTTACGTTTATCTAAAAATTCTATATAATGTTACATGACAATACAACCCTACACAATTGGTACGAACTGAATGGAGGTACTTGCATTGAAACGTCTAGTTGTTTTCTGTGGTTCAAGTAATGGAGCATCACCGGCTTATCGGGAAGGGGCTGTCCAATTAGGTAAAGAATTGGCCAAACGAGGTATTACATTGGTTTACGGCGGGGCAAGCGTTGGAATTATGGGCACAGTCGCTGACACAGTATTAGAGGAAGGCGGTGAGGTGATCGGCGTCATGCCCCAGTTGCTCATAGATCGAGAAATCTCTCATCAGCATGTAACAAAGCTTTACATTGTGGATTCCATGCATGAGAGAAAAGCCAAAATGGCAGAACTGGCAGATGGATTTATTGCGTTACCTGGGGGTCCTGGTACGTTAGAGGAATTTTTTGAGGTATTTACTTGGGCTCAAATTGGAATCCATCAAAAGCCTCTGGGTCTTCTCAATCTTAATCACTACTATGATCCGTTGCTTGCTTTATTTGACCACATGGTAACAGAGCAGTTCTTACATGCAAAATATCGCTTTATGAGCATCGTAGATTCAGATGCGAAGGCTTTACTGGATCAGTTTGAAACGTATCAGGCCCCATCTGTTAAAACATATTAGTTGTAATCCTGCAATCTTTCAGCAATAAAAAAGGGAGGGCAAACACTCGCCTTCCCCTCTCCCTATATCTCTATTCTTGATTTCCTTCCAACACTGTCCGTCTTATTCCACTGTAATCTTCTTCATTACTGTTTCGTGCAGTTGCGGTGTATACACATGGACCGTAACATCGTACGTGCCAGGTTTAGAGAACTTTTGCTTGGCCGCATATACCGCCTTCTCTCCCTGCTTGGCTTTCACTAGCTCGCGTGTACGTTGCCCCTCCAATTTTAGTTCGATATCGACATACACCTCATCATAATTCTCCAGCCCACCCAATTTGGCAGTTAAAATCGTTTGCTCTCCTACTTTAGGAGGTGCTGGTTCACTGCTAAATTCTGCTGTTATATCTGGCTTAGGCCCTCTTGGTTCACACCCAACTAGCGTTAATACGCATAGGATGAGAATGAAGAGGGAAAGCAGGCTTCCTTTCCTGTTTTGGGGATTTCCCATCACTTTCAACCCTTTCATCCTTCAGTACTCTTTCGCTGGCAAAGTGTGATTAACTTAGCTTTAAATCCTGCCCTGCACGTTGTCCAAATGGAAAGATTTCTGCGAACGCTCCTTGTAAGCCGAGAGTTCCGTATTTTTGTTGAAAGTGCTCTACACTTCCTTGCTGTATAATGCGTCCTTTTTGTAAAAAGATAGCTCGATCACACGCCAGTTCCGCAATATTAAGCTGATGCGTAGAAAAAATAACACTACTTCCCTCCCGCTTAATTTGTTGAACTAACTGGACAAACTCTTCCATCCAGTAAGGATCTAGTCCGTTGGTAGGCTCGTCTAGGACCACCAAGGCAGGCTTTGCCAATATAGCCTGCGCAAATAACAAGCGTTGCTGCATTCCTTTTGAGAATGTGCTGACACGTTTGTCTTGTACATCCGTAAGGCCGACTAATTCGAGCACTTCCTCGGTTCTTGTCACATTAATTTTACGTAAGGAAGCATAAAATTGTAAAGTCTCCCGAGCTGTCAATCCATTGCCGAAGTTGAACTGATCGGGCATATAGCCGATCTGGTTAGAATACTCAGTGCGATTTTCCTTCCAGCTCATGCCATTTACAGTAATCTTACCTTCAGACGGTTGGGTGATGCCTACGATCATACGTAAAATAGTACTCTTCCCCGCTCCATTACCGCCGCATAATGCCACGATCTCACCAGCATCCATCGAAAGCTCAAAGGGTTCAACTAATGTTTGCTGTTTGATCCGTTTACTCACACCCTTCATAAGTAAACGTTCCTTTTTCGATGCACTAGATTTTGCATCATGCGTATCTGCCACTTTATTTACTGCTTCAGATCTGCTACCCACGGTATCGCCTTCTTTCCCAGGCCAAGACAGATCCAGCCATCATCAATACCACCCAAAGCAGGCAAAAAACAGCGAACAAAGTCGTACCCATGCTGGTCTTTAACCAGTCTACCCATTGGTAGTACTCTGGACCAAAAATAGAGCCGCCTCCCATTTTAATGACCATAAAAATACGAACCAATTCGGCTGGATTTAATATGGTTAAAATTTGCACCGCAGGCTTAATTGCTTGATAAGGCATCCAGCCCAGAACGGAGATCAAAAGGGTAGGCCAAGCTAATATAAACAAGAACCAAATGCTTACACCAACCGTTAAAGCCTGCCAACGATTCTGACAGAAGGTTCCGATCCATACGGCAATCCCTAAAAACAGCAAGATTAACAAGATAGAAAAAAGGAAGAAAAACAGTAACAGCGAAAGCGTAAAACCTTTGCCAAACAAAGCTCCTACCAATCCGGACAGGCCATATCCAAAACTGATAATCGCAATTAAAACAGCAGCTAGCCCCAGATATTTCCCGCCTAGAAACGCGGATGTAGAGAGCGGATACGTAGAAAGTAACTGCCAGCTTCCTTCTTCCTTTTCCGAAGTAATAGAAAAGGAACCAAGCAGCAACGTCATCAGTGGTAATAAATATAAGATTAAATTAAGCATAGCTCCTGTCGTATGGGTATACCCCTCCATGTAGGCTTGGGCTTGAATCAACAACAAAGCTAGACTAAATAGCGAGAAGAGGGCCAAGAATGAATAGGCCCACGGATTGCGAAATCCAATCTGTATTTCCCGCTTGGCGATATGGATAGCTTGCATATCAACACTTCCTCTATCTGTAGTCCCTCGGGCAAGTGTGCTTTAATAAAACGTCCTAGTGCCCAGCTCCACTAGCCGGTGTTTCAGTGGATGGAGCAGAACCATTGTGTTCGCCTGCGCTTTTACCTGCGTCATGCTGTTGTGTTGAATGTCCCTCAGCTTTACCTGCATCATGCTGCTGCGTTGAATGATCTCCTGCTTTGCTTGCATCATGCTGCTGTGAATGATCGCCGGCCTTGTCTCCCTCTTTATGCTTCATATCACCGTGATGCTCCATTTGGTCCATATTCATTTCCCAATTATGGCTGTTAAGCTGCTCCGCTGTCAGGATTTGGCCTTTACCTTGTTCTTTGACGAACGCTTCTGCAGATTGCTTATCTTTAAAAGAGTACACTCCGTAAGCCATTGGTGTTTTAAAATCTTTGTCGTAAGCAAAAGTAGCATCGTTTAGATTCATCCACTCTTTCGTGTGATAATCACGCACGAATTTAACCTCAATTTTTTCAGTTCCGTTCTTTTTAATCCAAGCAAACAGATCACCGATATCATCAAATTTAAGTGCTTTTCCATCTTTTAAAATGATTTCAGTTGCATTATGATCATCAGCGATTTGCATGTTGCAGACATCGCATTTATCAACGCTTTCATTAATCGCCACCGGCTGTGCTGACTGCCCTCCGCAGCCTGTCATTAAAGCCGAAACCAATGCAATGCTTGCCCAAATCATATGTGTTTTTCTCATTTTGTACGAACCCCCATTAAATAGATAAAATAAATGCTTCCTAAAAACATAACCGCACTAACCACAAGGATTATCGGCGAATGAGTTGCAGGTGCTTGGTTTTGTTGCTCGATTGGCGCCATCAAAGGCTGTGGATCATGCAGAAATGCGCCAGAATGATCATCAAACATGCTCTCTAAAAATAATAGTCCCGGTGATTGAAAGAAAATCTGGAATGCTTCTACTTGATCTGTTAAAGCAAAGAAAAATGGATTAATACGGTAGGACAAATCGCTCTTACCATCCCCTTGTAAATCTACGCTTTGAGCACTGTCCCAATAATTTATCTGCAAAAGGTTATCTGTACTGCCTTGGGCCTCTGCCTGAGTTACGTTTCCAATAAAATGATTGCCTGTAAATAAATTGTCTTTCGATTCTTTCAATTGCAAACCGATGTAATTTTGCAATATTTGATTACGGGAAATTTCATTCTTTTCTGCCGCTTCTACATAAAGCCCCACGCGGTTTCCTTCCACGTAATTACGTTCCACTCTTGCCTTTTGCACATCAAACAGCAGAATGCCTTGCGAGTTAACGCTCTCATTTTGCTTGGTGAATCGGTTATCTGTAACGATTGCATTGTCCGAGCCCATGACCATACCGCCAGTTACATTCCGATCGCCCTGATTGTGTATCAAGGTAACATCATTACTAAACATGAGATGGTAGCCATAACGGGAATCGTAGACCATGTTTTTCTCCACACGGTTGTTGTGACTGGTCTCTACATAGATACCGTCAAACATATTTTCGACCAAATTCCCCATAATGGTATTGTTGTTGGCCTCTTTCAAGTCGATACCATTTCCCTTTTTTCCTGGACTGCGTGTTTCATTTAAACCAGTAGGAATGGCTTTTCCTGCCAACAATCCTTTGATCTTGTTACCAATGATTTGGTTATGCTCACCGTTGCGCAGCTGAAGACCTGTTCCCTTTGTTTCAATCGTGAGCTCTTTTACTACATTTCGGCTGCCTTCCACTACTAGCGTAGCAGTCTCTGCACCTTGACGCTCATCTAATAAAGTAAGACCGCGAATACTTGCTTGGCTACTTTTCAAAGTGACTACGGGAGCATCCCCTTGGCTACGTACAGTTACAGTACCCTCTGCCTCTACATGAATCGGCTTAGTGATCAGGACAGGACCACTGTATTCTCCTGCTGGCACTTTGAGAATCGTATCCGTCTTAGCCTGATCAATCAGTTGTTGTAACTCATTTTTCATCTCCTCAGCTTGCGCCGGTCGTATGATGAAACCACTAGCTACCAAACAGGCCAGCATCAGAACCAAGCAAACATAACTACCTATCCTGAAAGCTGTATGTCGCCGCATAAGTCCCCTCCTTTTTGGGGTATGGTAAGCGCAGTCATCCAATCACGCCATTATTATGATAAATATGTCGCTATATCACAGCATGACTCGAAAGGGCTAGGGGGGTATATCAAATGTGCTTCCTATTGCAAAGATTTAATAATTTGGACAATATTTACTGAAAAGTAAGGAAACTCGCAAAAAAATAAGCCTGTCTCATTCCTTTAGACAGAGCTTATTTGATCAGAATTGTTTTATTTACCTTCTACAGCACGGTAAGCAGAATGGCATGTTGGTCCTACATGTTGGTTTAACGGGAATGCTTGGCGAATCGCTTCTGTAATGAAAGCTTTCGCTGTTTTAACAGCCTCCTTCACTTCGGCTCCTTTTGCCAATTCAGCAGTGATCGCAGCAGAATACGTGCAGCCTGCCCCATGTGTAAATGTGGTATCGAATTTTTCTGTTTCTAAGATTTCGAATGACTCCCCGTCAAACAAAAGATCTACCGCTTGGCTATCCTCCAAACGACCGCCGCCTTTGATCAAGACATATTTGGCTCCCATCTCATGGATTTTCTTCGCCGCCACTTTCATATCTTCAACCGTATTAATCTTTAAACCACTAAGAAATGCAGCTTCGGGCAGGTTAGGTGTTACAACCATTGCTCTTGGGATTAACTCTTCTCGCATCGCTTTAATAGCTTGCTCATCTAAGAGAACGGTGTCTTCCCCTTTGCAAATCATTACCGGGTCAACAACAACCTTCGTTACATTATATTCAGCAATTTTGCGGGCAGCCAGCTCAATGACTTCTTTTGTTGCCAGCATCCCTGTCTTCAGGGCATCTACTCCCACATAATGCATAGTTGTTTCCAATTGTGCCTCAATCGCTTCAAGAGGTTGCGGATAAACGATATGGGCCCAGTTTTCATCCATAGCTACCAATGCTGTAATAGAAGTCATTCCATAAACATTGCGTTCCTGAAATGTTTTTAAGTCTGCCTGAATTCCTGCTCCACCGCTTGAATCTGAACCCGCGATAGTCAGAGCTTTATGCATAGTCATGTGCTTAAAATCCCCCTTGTACTATTCCTGCTTTATACCTGCTAATAAGATTGCTATTCTTCTTATATTGTAAACCTGATGCCCTCAACATAACAGAATAAATTTTAGAGAAGTATACTTTCCGATCATATTGTAAGAAGGTTCCTCTTCTGCCTGTGCGATCCCATCTCCTTATGCTACTTTTACAAATAGAAGCCTATATTCGCTTGGAGGAGATACTTTTGCAAGTCAAAGACCGCGTAAGAAGCATGCTCACCCAACATCTACAGCAAAACAAACCCTTAAGCTGTGTTCCGGCAGGTTCTTTCTCGGGCATCCAGTATAAAACGTCTCCCTACGGAAAACACCCATCACAGAAAACACGGGCCAATTAAAAAGGATAATGGAATAAGATCATAAAAAAACTCTCCTGCGCCTTCACC
>NZ_JAUKFY010000037.1 GCF_030489605.1 Brevibacillus laterosporus | reverse complement strand
CTGACGGAGTTGAAGACAGTGACGGTGACGGCATCCCTGATTCCCTAGAAATCGAAGGCTACACCTTGGATATCAAGAATAAAAAACTCACTCTAATGCCTTGGATTGAAAAAGTCCATGGAAAAAAACGCACGAAATCTGGACAACCGTTAACAAAATATACATCCTCACCTATGAAATGGAGCACCGCTTCTGATCCGTATAGCGATTTCGCCAAAGTATCAGGAATGATTGATAAAAAGGTAAAAGTGAAGCATCCGCTGATTGCTGCGTATCCTAATTTACAGGTTCATATGGACAAATTCATTATTTCAAAAAATAGAAATGAAACGCTGGAAAATGGCGGGAATTCAAGTAGTTCGATCAGTGGAAGTACTTCCACAAGCAATACTCATTCAACAGAAGCTTCTGTTGGGGCGCAAGTCCATGCTTCCTTATTTAACTTTGGCGGAAGTGTATCCACTAATTTTAGCGATAGCAATTCACAGACAGTAACCATCGATCGTTCAAGCTCTGAGAGTTTGGGAAGAAACTGGTCCAAGAGCTTAGGCTTAAATGCAGGAGAGGCTGCCTATTTTAATGCGAATATCCGCTATGTTAATAATGGTACGGCACCTATTTACGAAGCAGCACCTACTACTTCACTAGTACTAGGTAAAAACGATACCATTGCAACAATAAAAGCAAAAGAGAACCACCTAGCAAACGTAGTGTTGCCAGACCGTTTTTATCCGAGTAAAGATCAAGCAGCTATTTCTCTACAAACCAAAGACGATTTCGGTTCCAGCCCTATCACAATCAATAAGGATCAGCTTGATATTCTGGAGCAGACACGACAAATGCGATTGGAAACAGACCAAGTTTCCGGTTATGTAGGTGTAATTGATCCTAAAACAAAATTAGTTGAGATAGATAAAGATAAGCAGTGGAGTCATATCATCCCTCAAATTGAGGAAACTACTGCCCGACTAATCTTAAAAACACAAGACAATTCAGAGCTGGAAAGACGAGTAGCTGCTGTTGATCCTGACGACATCATCGAGCAAACGAAGCCGGATGTTCCATTAGGAGAAGCGCTCCAATTAGCTTTTGGGTTTGAGGACAAGGACGGAAAATTATATTACAACAATAAAAGTATAGATGAGTTTAAATTGGTATTTGATGAAGAAACTGCTGAAAATATAGAAAAACAATTAGCAGACATGCAAACAAAAAATATCTATAACGTCCAATTATATGCACGAATGAATATACTAATTTCACCGAAGAAGGATGAATCTGGTGTTAATGAGTTATCTAGCTGGGAAATAGACGAGGAAGACAATTTCTATAAATATGATGTGCTGCAAACTGGCTGGCAAACGATAAATGGGAAAAAGCATTATTTTAATGAAAATGGCACTTTAGTACCCAACAGAGTAATTGAGGATGGAACCTATCAAATAAAAACAGCATTAAAGAATACAAGTCTAGTTGATTGGAATAGAAGCGATAATAATATTACTGTGTGGGAAACAAACGATGGAAGTAATCAAAAATGGAAATTGAAATATGATGACTCTCAACAAGCCTATGTAATTCGAAGCCTAGAAAATAACGATAAAATTATGGCGTGGAATGCTTATCAGGATTCCACTAATGTATTTGCTACACCGTTTGAAGGGAAACCCGAACATTTTTGGATCCCTGAATTAACTGATCATGGTTTCTATATCTTAAAAAACAAGAAAGATCCGACTAAGGTGTTAGATGTAGATGGTTCAGGAACTTCAAACGGGTCCAACATTCAGGTGCGTGATTACAAAGGAACCGATAATCAAAAATGGAAATTAGAACAATTGGAGGCAAATTAGGGCCAATCCGCGTATGGACAATGAAATAAACAAGAAGGTAGTGTCTGGATCCCCCGTATCCCATAGATGTCAAAAATAGCCCTCTTTTACATAGTAATCATTTGTATAGATTTACTCAAAAAGAGGGCTGATTTCTTCCTTTGTCGATGGTTCTGATAAACGAGCCTTCAATTCTTCAATGAATCTACAAAAGAACTCTGCAAAAGAACTCTGCAAAAGACTCTACTACACTCGGGGTTCCACTACTGTAAGGAGGAATTTAGATGATACACAGATATAAAATACGAAAAGTTCTGAGCACCACTGCTATGTTATTTGCCTTAACAGCCACTTCTCCAGCGTTATCCTATATTGTTCATGCGGCAAATGGATCCCACGATGTAGAAGATAAAAAGAAAGAGGATAAAGAAAAAAGAGACAAAGAAGAGAAAGAAAAAAAAGAGCGAGAGAAAAAAGCTAGAGAAGAAAGAATGAAGGAGGTCATAAAGGGAATTGTAACAAAAAAGGGTAACAGTGAGGATGAACAACGGTTAGAAGATACCCAAGCACTTTTAAACAAGCTTTCTCCTGAAGTATTGGAAATGTATGAAAAAGTGGGAGGAAAAATTCATCTGACCGAAAATAGTATTGCTGAAAATCCTATAATCAAAGAACTCAATGAGAAAGACAAAAACATAAAAGATAGCGAAGGAAATGAAGTTTCTGTAGATTCTCGCTTTGTATTTTCAATAGGTGGTAAAAATCCAACTGTGATTATACATACCGAAGAGTATTCGGAAAGCCACACCAAAAGCAAAGAGGTATATTATGAGATAGGAAAAGCAATCGCTCGTGACACATTAGAAGAAAGTGCCTTTGTAAATGAAAGCTTTTTAAACGCTGTACATCAAGCAAAAGCAGACGAAGATGCAAGTGCTTTGCTTCTTTCACATTTACCTTCTCATGAAGGTGAGTATGATACCGCATATGTGAAAGAACACATCAATGACTTTCGAGAAGTGTTTGCACAGGCCTTTGCGTATTATTATGAATCTAGTTATCAACCTGTTTTAAAAGCTTATGCACCGGAAATGTTCAGATATATGAATGACATGAGCAAAAAAGGATTGAATGAAACGACTACCCAATTAATAGGAAAACAAACAACTGCAGTAGATTTTCAAAGTGATATAGATGCTGCAAAGGAATTTGGAGCTAAAATAAAACTGTCGGATGCTGTAGTGACAAAAGAAGACAAAAAATTTATGGATGGTTATGTAGCATATGGTCCAATGTTAAATAGGATTTTAAGAGGAGTCGACAAACATCCGGGAATTTCTGATATTGATCTGTTCATTCATGGGATCGACAGTCTCTTCAAAAAAGAAGAAGCAAAGCTTCCCAATGATCTTATTGTATATCGAAGAACTGATGAGAGGGAATTTGCTCTTCCAGCGGGCTCTTTATTCACCAAGGACGGAAATGTTAATCACGATGCAATTAATAAATTAAAGAAATTAGAAGGTAAAATAAAAACGGATAGAGGGTTTATTAGCACCTCACTAGCTCTTAATAGTGTTCCTTTAGGTGGAAATCAGGAATCCATCCTTATACAAATGAAACTCCCAAAAGGGACTCCTGCAATTTACATGGATAATAGCTGGTTAGAGTTATTATTAAAAAGAGATTCTTCTTATAAAATTATAAATGTGAAAGGTATAGTTTTAAATGGTAAGATAGTTGTCAATATAGAAGCTGAGTTATTACCGGAAAAACAGAAAAAATAAATGATCTCTCGAATCAAAAAACCTTATAAATGAAGAACAAGCCGATTGCTTAGTGTTGCAGTCGGCTTGTTTTAAATTCCATAGGTCTAAACAAAATTGCTATAAGCGAAAACCAGCCTTTCACAAATACAAATCCTATTACACTACTTATTACATTAAGGATAATTTTATCAATATAAAAAAACGACCCCGAATTACGAATATAATTGAATTCATTAAAAGACTAAGGGTTAGAGTAAATACAAAATTTGTCAGCAATAAAAAAGGAATCAGATTCCAATCGGGATAAAGTAGAATCTTCCTTAGTAATTCAAAATGATTGAAAAATTCAAAATCCGTAAAAAACGATATTGGCACCCTGCCAAAAACGCTCGTGTGCACTGTTTTGAAATGAATATTTATATTAAGATAGAAATTGGATGACAAGGAAAAATGTATTTAATTGAAACGAAAATAGGGTTTGGTAAAAGGAAATGGTACACAAGTAGAGAATGCTCTAGTAAAGAGGAATAGTAAAGGTGATATTTATGAAAGAAGTTCGTTCAGAAACGATTCATCCATCTGTAAGGAAGCTTTTGTCCTTTGCCACATCAGAGTTTAAGGTTGGGCAAGAATACCAGAAATATTTAGAATTGCTAAACCGAAAATTATATAGTTTTGAGCTTGAAGGGGAAATTGTTGGTTGTATTGGCATTGAAATGATCAGTGATAAAGAATGTGAAATTAAACATATTGCAGTCTCTTCAGGACAACGAGGTAAGGGTATTGGCAGCAAGATGATTAACTATGTCTCTGATACATATTCAGTGATTTATGCTGAGACGGACCATGATGCAGTGGATTTTTATCGAAATTACGGTTTCGAGGTAACGAGCTTGGGTGAAAAGTATCCAGGTGTAGAACGTTTTCTTTGTACATTTAGAAACGAAACACTTTATTGAATGAACAGGTGCTTTAGGTAGTCAAAACGAAAAAAGGTCAATTTCCTGTACACTAGGAATCGATCTTTTTTCTGACTTCTTTTTGAAAGGTTCTTTATAAGACAAAGGACGATAAGATCATGCAAAATGAGAGACTATCATTTTTTAAAAGGTGGGAGATACTGTCGCTTATCATATTAGAGTAAGAGCGGGAGCAGTTATTATAGAAAATGATTCAATCCTGTTAGTTGAATTTCATGACGAAAATGGACTTCATTATAATTTACCTGCAGGAAGAGCGGAACCTAATGAAACCATTATAGAAGCCGTGCAGAGGGAAGTAAAAGAAGAAGCATCAATTGATGTAGAAGTGGGGTCACTAGCTTTTGCTTATGAATATGCCCCTCATCTAAACTCTAATAAATACGGATAGACACATTCTTTAGGTCTAATGTTTGAATGTAAAATCAAAGATGGTTTTACACCGAAAATGCCTGTTCATCCTGATCAAAATCAAACCGATGTAAAATTCTAAAACTTAAAAACTTATCGTTAATTGTCAGCCTGACGAATGATCGTGAGTTGGCAACAAGGATAGAAAAGATAATAAGGTGATAAAGAAAGCCCCTCTCCTCTGAAAGGGACATACTCATGTTATCTGATTCAACTTTTTTCGTGATAGGAGAGTATACATTGATGGAGTTGCGATGATTTTCCCAAGGCGTTCCCTTAATGTATTTCATCTCTCTTCTGTCTAAAACTCCGGGGGTGTGATAGGGAAAGTAGGAAGTGATAGAATACAAACATTCTTACCTATTTTTAAAAAAAGCTTTCATTTGAATCAAGTATCTCCACCACGTATTTCCACAACATTTCTGGAAAGGAAATCAACTACTACGTCGAAATTTGGATCAATTAAACACTGTGCACCATATTCACAATCAACATCAAAATGAATTTCACCTAAATTTTTATTAGTGTTATCCTTTGTAAAGGAATATCTCTTGAAAATATATTTGTTTGCCATCTTTCTTTTGATTACTGATAAAAATTTTGAATCAGTAAAAGCGATATCCAATGCTGTACGAAATAAATCGGAATCGCTTTTTTCAGTGTCAAGCATGATAAAATCTGACTGAACATGTTGAAGTGGGATCTCTGCAATTACATCATATTCAAATATAAAGGGACATTCTTGGTTTAAAGGGACTACTTGACAAATATAATCTCCTAACATCAAACCTCTATAGATACATACTTTATAGTTACGTATATTTTGAACTGGAATTAATGTAGAACAGATGAATTTATGCATGGGGGATTGAGGACAGGAAGCATTTTCAGGAACGATTTGATAAAAAAAACGGGTATCATTCATGTAAACACAGAGTTTTATCTGGAAATAATTAGGTACTTGGTTGGTTGGATTACTGTTATTCAACTGCTAATCACACCTTTTTATAGAGATATTTATTATAACTTATGTGGGTCATTAGCACAGTGTTTGGGCTAAAACCAATTAGGTGTACTTATTTTTTAAAGTCGTCTACTTTCCAAAAAGAAGACTCCTTTCAAGCTCGGTATGGAATTCATTGTAATGATGACCATATTAGGCATTACAGAGCAACCATTTAAACAGAAAATCATGGAGATAGGTGGCGTTCATCTCAATAGCGGAATTCCTATAGGGCCTTTTGAGGTATTAATAAGGGAATTCAACCTAGAATACCTATTTGTAACGAATTGATGTAAAATATTTCTGAAAGAATGATTGATACATAGCAGATTATTCTGCAAGGAGTGATGAAATGAAGATTAGAATGATACACGAATCTGAGGATTTACCGATGGAATTACTGTTGTTAGCAGACCCCTCTGAGAGGCTTGTGAAGGAATATGTGGCGAGAGGACAGTGCTATATTATGGAACAGGATGGACGAATTATAGGCACGTATGTGCTTATCCCAACTCGTCCAGAAACAGTAGAGCTTGTCAATGTAGCGGTTGATGAAGAACTGCATGGGAAAGGATATGGAAAACAACTAGTTCTACATGCCATTGAAAGGGCAAGGTTGAATCATTATAAAACGATTGAAATTGGAACGGGTAATTCCAGTGTTGTTCAATTAGCACTTTATCAAAAATGTGGATTTAGAATGACTCATATTGATAAGGACTTTTTTATCAGACATTATGACGAACCGATCTTTGAAAATGGCATACAGTGCATGGATATGGTACGTCTATCGCAAGATTTATAAGATTTGTAACTTTTAGATTTATCGCTTCTGGATAGACTAAGCTAATCGTAGATCTCGGCCATCTTTTTTATCCTATCGTTATAGGGGACGCTTCCTTATTATTTGGATTGCTCTTTTTTATGCTAGTAAAGAGTAAGGGAAGGTTTAGCAGAAGATTAAAGGAATATCTGATGTTAATGAAAGGATAACTATTAGGTCTGTAAACAAAACGAGCCATCCTAAGGAGGACAAGATGAAACAGAAACCAATCGTAATAACCATTGCGGCTGTGTCGGGTGGAGGTAAGACAACCGTTGCAAAAAATGTAGCCAGTAAACTTAATGATGCTAGAACCATTCATTTCGATGATTATGACATTGAAGGACCAAGCGATATTGGTATATGGGTAGAAGAAAGTGCAAGTTATGATGATTGGAATGTTGAGCCAATCGTAAAAGACATCAAATTGTTATTACATGAATCAAATATAAAATATATTATTGTAGACTATCCTTTTTCCTATCTTAATAAGCAGATGAAGGAATTGATAAATTACTCCTTTTATATCGATACACCATTAGATATAGCGATGGCAAGAAGATTCCTTCGTGAGCCGATGGATTCGATAAATGATGTCATAGAAGAGTATGAACTATACTTGGATGTGGGAAGAAAGGCATACAAGATGATGGAGACTAAGGTGAAACCCGATGCAGATTATATTATTGATGGTCAGCTTCCTTTAGATGAAATTGTACAAGAAATACTGAATAATCTATAAGCTGTGAAAAAATAAGCAGATTACAAACGTGGCCTGTGTTGTAATCTGCTTTTGAAAATATATATTCCTATAGATTTTTTTGTGCATAAATTTCTAAAGAAATGTACATAGATAGGAACCCAATGAATAAGGCTATGCCTAATGGAAGCCAATCTAGGATTATGCCAGGGATTAATTCGGTAAAAGAAAAATGCCAGGATAGGTTTGAAGATTTCATCCATTTTAAAATAGTAGGAAGTACAAAGGGTGTTAAAAATATTGTGAAGAATGAGATATATCTTGTTTTCTCATACCCTAACTTAATTTGAATAGGTATTAATATTCCAAAGAAAATAGAAACAACCAATAAGGCTATTCCGAAAGTCAAAGGAGTAAGCAGTTCCAAACCGATAGATGCTCCAAGTACTGTTGCCAGGTTATACAGTAAGAAGCAGCTCATAAAAATCAAAAGAACCAATAGGTATTTTCCCTTAATGATGCCATTTCGTGTATAAGGGGTAGTGCATAGCAGAACAGCGCCCTTATATTTCTCTTCTGACATGGAAACCATATTAAATAGAATAAATTCTGCGAAGATCACAGTAATTAGAAAGCTTATAAAACTGCCTCCACTAAGTTCTAGCTTCGAATAGATATAGATGGGGCCGATAACTGCAAAAATAAGCATGGGAATGATATATTTTTTGGCAAGAATTAGATCCTTTTTAACAAGATTCAAAACCATTTTTATGTCCTCCTATATAAGCTAGCATTAAATTTTCGATAGATGGTCTCTCTACGATGACACCATTCATCTGTTCTAGAATCGCTTCCGGCTTATTTGTAATCCCTTCAAATCCGTATGCTGTTTGGCGCAGCTTTAAGAATAATTTTTCCGTATTCGGATTAATCAAATGATTGTCGCCCTTGATTAAGGCATGGCGGTCTAATAGTTCATCCTTACTCTCATTAAATATGATTCGACCATTATCAATGAGGATAAGAACGTCAGCAATCTTCTCTAAGTCAGAGGTAATATGAGTAGAAAAAAACACGCTTTTTCCTTCCTCTTTCATAAATTCTAACAGGATATCCATTAGCTCACTTCGAACGAGAGGATCTAGGCCACTTGTTGGTTCGTCCATGATTAATAAATCAGCATGATGAGAAAGAGCCAAGGTAATGGCAAACTTCATGCGCATTCCTTTTGATAAATGAGAAATTTTTTGATCTAATTTTAATTGAAATCGATTGATATACTCGGAAAATACTGATTCATCCCAATTACTATAAGCAGGGGCTATTATACTTTTCATCTCTTTTAATGTCATTTCCTCATAGAAATAACCCTCGTCCAGGACTATACCAATCCGATTTTTTATTTGTTGTTCATGTTTTTCCATCTCTTGTCCTTTAAAGCGTATATCTCCTGAATCCTTTTTATAGAGTCCGAGTATTGTTTTTATCGTACTAGTTTTCCCTGATCCATTCGTGCCAATAAATCCAGTAATACAATTTTCCTGTAAAGAAAAATTGATATGATCCAAACTAAAGCTGCCTAATTTCTTGGATAAATGATTCACTTCTAAAACATTCTTCATTGTTCTTCATCCTCTTCAAAAAGTATATCCATCATGGCATATAGTTCTTCTTTCTGAATCCCTAGATTTTTTGCCGTATGCCATACCTCTGATAATTTTTTTTCTACTAGGTGTTTTTTTGTTTCCATTAATATGTCTACATTTTCTGATGCCACGAATGAGCCTCTACCTGCTTGTGTTACAACAAACCCTTCTTTTTCTAACTCCTCATAGACTCTTTTGGTTGTAAGTACACTAACCTGAAGATCATTAGCTAAAGAACGAATGGAAGGAAGCTGTTCTCCTGCCTTTAATTCTTCACGAAGAATAGCCGATTTAATTTGATCCTTTATTTGCTGATATAATGGTTGACCAGAATTATTTTGAATAATAATTTTCATGAGTGTACTCCTTGTTATTCTAACTGTATATTATAATAATACACAGTATGCACACAGTCAACATGCATTACACTCTTTTAGCTCTCAGGCCGAAAAAATAAGGAACAAAACGTATCCTTTCGAGCAAAAACAGCTAGGAGCGCATTAAGCGAAAAAAGATATAAGTATATGTTCCGTAGGGAAGGCTTGAATAGAGCTAGACAGTGAACTAGTTCTCGAAATTAATGTAATCTGCGGAGGACTCTCTACTATAGAAGAGTTTGAAGTAAAGTGTAAAAGAGAAGAAAAATTATGTAATGGAAAAGACAATGAAGATAATGAATGATAAGAAAAGCGGGTCTTACCATCTTCATGTGGAGAAAACTCGCTTTTTTTACTTGTATAGGGCGGAAGGTAAATTGTAATCAGTTGAAATTGCCGATGCGTTATTTCTGCAATTATTTGCTTCGGATACACAATACACCTGCTTAGCAAAATGTCTCGATGAAAATGCAAAACGAATCGTGACTGTTATGAATCAGGAGGAAGGCAACAGCGAGGCTTATCAGTTGTTGCAATCGTTTGGCACTGAAAAACAACGTTACTGGCCTGATCCTGTTATTCCCCAAACAGTCATGCCAAAAACCCAGAAGGTTCAAAAAAAACGAAAACATTGCAGAGTGGTTTTACCTACCCACATGGGAATCAGTACCTTTCACTATGAAGCAAGATAAGAAAGAAATTAAAAAATATCTGATTTTTATTGACGAGGAGAATGTAGGAAGCGAGCTAGCCAACCGCTTGAGAAAAACGGGTCATCATGTGTCAATAGAAGAGGAGCAGCTTACAGCCAAAAATCAGAAAGGGAATATGTCATCCAAGCAAGTGAGGAACACGATTATAAACAGTTGTTCCAGTACCTGCGCTATAAGACACCCTCCCCGATGAAATCATCCATATGTGGAATGTTAATATGGAAGAGATAGGCATTACATCTTTGGAGTTTGGTTATTACTCGCTTATCCACCTGGTAAAGTCAATTTCTGAACAAAATATGATCGAGCCGCTCCAAATCTCCGTAATAACAAACCAGATGCAAAAAGTGACTGATACAGATTATGTTCAGCCTGAAAAGGCAATGCTGCTTGCTCCCGTCAAAGTAATACCCCAAGAGTTTCAAAATATCAGGTGCCGTAGCATTGATATAGCCGGGACAGATGAGCAGAGTTTGAGTGGGGAAGATGTTACCGAACCATTGTATACAGAACTGACCAGCAAGATAGTAGACAAAGTTATTGCCTATCGAAATCGAGAGCGCTATGTTCGTACCTTTAGCCGGGTGCCTGTAGAGCAATTAGAAGCCATGCTTTCTTTAAGCAACGAGGCTACGGCACCACAATTGCGAAAAAAAGGAGTCTATTTGATTACAGGAGGGCTTGGTGGCATTGGGACCAAACTGGCAAGTACATTGGAAAATAGTCCAAGCAAAACTGGTGTTCGTGGGACGTACCCAATTGCCGCCGCGTGCAGAATGGGAAGCATGGCTTGCAAATAATGAAGGGCAGGACGACATTAGCATAAAAATACGTTACATTCAACAGATGGAGGAGTATGGAGCAGAAGTGCTCGTTATCAGTGCCGATGTTGCGGACGAATATCAGATGCGCGATGTCATTGCTCAAGCAGAGAGTTCGGATCACAGGGTAATCTTTCTCGAAATCCGTTGTTTGATGTTATGTTTGTTCTACAAAACATGGATACCGATAAACTAGAGTTTAATGGTCTTCACGTATCGCCGTTTGAATTTGGGCACCAAAGAGCTCAAGTTGACCTGCTTCTTCGTATAGTCGAGGCTCAGGATAAGCTGGAGATGACTATCGAATACTCTACTGATCTGTTTAGACGGGTGACGATAGAGAGGTTTGTCCAACGCTATCTCGAGCTTATTGAGCAAGTTACGTCGGATGTCCAAGTAAGGCTGCAGGATCTCTCGATTTCACATGATTATAAGGAACTCGTGCTGCAAATTGATCAAGGTGATTTCGATTTTCCATCCGGCTATGTCCAATCAGGGAAGATCGGAAGCAGGAGGGAATTGATTATGGAATTTTGTTGGGCATTACCGGTTGTGCCGACACAGATCAATACCATGAACTATACCGCGCGTATACGGATCAAGCTTTACCGCTGAGAAAAATAATTTTGACGGTGTACTTGTTTCGAGTACTCCAACCTCAGTTGATCCCTTTATTGCATCCACGAAGATTGGATTGGAAACCACCAGTATTCGCATACTGCTTGCCCAAAATACCAACCATTGTTTGCCGACCTATACTGCTAAAGCATTGAATACTCTCAATCAGATGATTAACCATCGTGCTGATGTTAATGTGATTACGGGCAGTTCCAGCATTGCTCTTTCCCGTGAAGCCCAAGCTGATCCACATCCATCAGATATCAACATACGAAAGAGTTTATGGAGATCATTCAGTTACTTCGAAAAGGAACTGCTAGTTACAAAGGGGAGTTTTTTACATTAGTAACTGTGACATTTATCCAAAGGAAAACGTAGAGAAGAGAGGGCGCTATTTCATTTCGCTGGTAGCTCTGAGGAAGCGATGACGATAGCGGCACATTTTGGCGATGCATATATCCTGTATGCGTGCGTGTTCGATTTGATTGCAAAACACTACCAACAAAGTCAAACAGATGGCGTCAGAAAAGGGAAGGACATTTCCTGCGGAGTTCTTGTTGATACTATCGCAAGACAAACAAGCGAAGAAGCGTGGAATGCGGCAAATGAACTATTGGAAAATACATCACAATCACGAAGCGAATAACACGTGCATTTCTAAAAACCTCTGATTCTGTAGGACTTGGACGGTACAAAGACCTGACTGCCGAAAATAACTACATGGTAGGAGAAAATCTGTGGGGCGGACTCAGCCAAATAAACCCATCAAATTCAATATCGATTGTAGGCAGTTATGAGGAGGTTGTTGAAACACTAAAAAAATATCATGATGCTGGTGCACAAATTCTTTCTCTTGACAAGTTTGTTGCATGACAACGAAATCGAGCATATTGGACAATATATTATGCCTCAGCTAAAGAAAAAAAAGTATCCATAAATTAAAATATGATAACCAATGAAAAACCCGTGTTACATTATAGGAGGGAAATTGGTAATGTTGAAATCATCAATGGATAATCCCTATGTGCTTGTAAATATAGAATCAATAAAGCATATTGAAAATAATTGCATTGAAGATGTAATTGCTTCCCTTGTGCGTTGGCTTAATCGTAATCACGAGTGTATGTTGCACAAACATGGAATTTGTCTTTTGAATCTAATTAGGAAGCAAACAAAAAGAATAGGAGACCAACTAATCATTCCCGCAAATAACTTCTTAGGGCTTCTCGAACAGTATCATGGCATACGAGGAACAGTCAGTCATAAACAGATTGAAGATGAGGTGTATGAATTAATTCAAACTGAGCTGACTTCTGGCTTTCCCGTGGTGGCCACCATGAATTCCTTTTGGGTTCCTTGGGATAAAAACTATCAGAAGGAACACACTGTTCTTTCATTTATGATTGTAGGAATTAACTCTGAAACGCGCGATCTTTATTGTACAGATCCTTATTTTATGAAAAAGGAGGTGAAGCTGCCCCGCACAAATTTTATCAAGGGCTATCAACATGTAACGACATTTTCTGATGTGCAGGATGAACAGGTTGATCCTAAACAAGTCATCTGAGAGTTGGCTGACAGACTTTCCTTCGAATTGCAGGTCGGAAAGGCGTTTTCTGACATGCAAGAGTTTGCAGATATTTTATTAAAAACCTTTGATTTGCAGAAAGAGACAGAAGGATATGACAAAAACTTTGATGACATTCCACTAATAAACAATCTGGCGGATGCGGCAAATGGGCGCTTAAATATGCACATCTTTTAGCGTTTGTTGCTTCACGTAATTATGCAAGTTTAGATCCCTTTGTAGAAGAAATGAAAATGATAGGGAATAATTGGAATGTCATTCGAGGGATTGTTATCAAAATGCATCTCACAAAAAGATGTAATGATAGTACATTGGAGAAGCTCTCTAGAAAAATCATGGAGGTTTCACAGGCCGAAAGATGCTTTGCGATGCAGTTGCTTGAAGAATATAATCGTCTCCTGTTCGGAAAGAAAGCATGACCTAGAGAGTATGAATACGAGATAGAAAACCCACAAAAGAAAGGAAACATCAGGCATGATTTATGAGCTTCCTGTTCCACAATACGATCGGATTAAGGATATTTTTCGCGAACAAATCAATCACCCTATTATTTGGGGAATCATTAATGGAAATAATCAAGGAAAAGTATATGTAGATGATACTAAAAAACCAAAAACAGCATTGATATGGGCAAAATTTGAAATATTTATACTTGGTGGAGACAAAGAGAACGAATCATTTAACAAAAGCCTCGAATCGTTCATTCGGGAGAGGATTGCACCAGACAGCTTGCAGATTGGTGACATTGCTTTTCAGTTAGAGTTCGCAGTGGCGAATACGGGTGAAGGAACAGTGATTGATAGCCTGAAAAGCTATCTGCCAAAAGCTTATGGACGTTGTGCTTTCACTTTTAATGAAGCGAAGTATCGAGAGCTTGGAAAATGGCATGATCAGATTCCCTTTGGCTACTCTGTAGAAAAAATTACTCCTGCATTAATCGATCGGGACAAAGCAGGTGTTATTCGAGAAGAGCTGGAGAATTTCTGGGTCTCTCCTGAGGTTTTTTTCGAGAAGGGGATCGGCTATTGCACCATGCAAGGGGATAAGGCAGTGAGCAGTTGCCTTTCTGTTTATGCTAGTGAAGGAAATATTGAAATCGGCATTAACACCTATGATATGAAACATCGTAATAAGGGATTGGCAACATTGGCTGCTCGCGCTGTACTGGATGAATGTCTTCAACGAGGGATTAATCCACACTGGAAGACAGAGCATTTCCGCTATGCGTCCATCAGGCTGGCAAATAAGTTAGGCTTTGAAAACCGGCGGGATTATATGGCGTACTATTTCTTCTACCGTGAACAAGACAATCTTGTAAGCAGTGCTTATTATCATCTTAAAGAGTTTGGCGATGTTGTAACAGCCAATGACTATGTTAGAAGAGCAAAAGGATTGGGGGAGCTGAAGGACTGGCATTGCTTTCTCATCGCTTGTGGCTTTGCTGTGAGTAAAGACACGACTACTGCTCTTTCCTATTTAGAACAAGCTATTGACAAGGGCTGGAGAGATACGAGCGATGTGAAATTTGAAAATGATTTGAAAAATTTGCACGGACGAAAAGAATGGGAGATTCTGACCAAAAAGTTGTTTTTAACTGAAGATGAATAAAGGCAGCGGTTATTAAAATAGTGATTGTATTGCACGATGATCAGAACGATTTGGGTATGGAGACTGCCCAAATCGTGAACGTAATCTTCAACTTCATGGACATCACAAATGTGGCATGCAAAGCAGGATAAGAAGAACTTCTTATTAGGAGAGATGCAAATGCAGTCAATGGATAGGATAAACGTTTCAGAAGATCAAATGATCGTTGCAAACCAGAAGTCAAAGGAAAGAGATTATTGGCAGATGAAGCTGTCGGGAGAGCTAACGGTCAGCATTTCTCTAGTCTGTAAAAGTAGCTCCTTATATGTCATATCATTTCTTAATTGGTTGCGAAGAATAAGGATCGTATTGATAAAATCAGCTTCTGTTTCCTGCTTTAAGACTGGAGTGACCACGATGATGTCAGTATGGCCCGTACATTTGTATAACAGCACGTTCAATGAGACGTCAAAATCATGTGCAATCGTATGTCAGAGCCATAGGAAAGCTTCATTAGCTGGCTAAAAGTCAAGCCATCAACAGCTTTTTTTGAATTTATTTCTATCATATAAGTGAAAATAAATCCCCCTGAAAGGAGAGTATAAATGTTAACAATATGATTAACTTACCAACGTAAAGATTCTTGATATGAAAGAAAGTGAGTATGATTCCCTTGGATTTCGTAAATATCATAACTTTTGTCGAATCAAATGCAAGGGAATCAAACTCGGTATCCAAACTTTTTTTAAAAAAGGATACCATCTTTATTTGTATTATTTGATATTGTGTTCTATTTAATATTTGCCAAATAATTAGCTGCTACTTTGTTTAGAAAGTAAGTGTAACCCACTTGCCATTGTTCAAGCATATTTCTATGAAAATCGTCAACGATGAAAAACTCTGTCTGATTTAGAAAGTCTTGCGGTGTTGATGGATGACCTTTTTTTTCTAAAATGGATAAATGTACTTTTACACGATCCAAGACTGATAAATGTACTTTTACACGATCCAAGACTTTTGGGTCATTTGCAGAGAAACCTTCTTGTAAGAACCGAATCATATCTTCATTAAATAACTGTGCTTTCATGGCAGAATCGTTCATTGATTCTACATCAATTTTTTGATTCGACAAGTCAAAATCATATTCTTTTTTCAAATGTTTATTTTGGGTTTTTAAGGCATCTTTCCATTCTTCTTCAGTTTCAAAACCTTTAAACATTATTTCCGTATCTAAATCGACTTTTTCCTTCGCACTTTTAATGGAGGAATTGATCGTCTTGATCAGTCCTTTAAATCGATCGACTTTTTGCTCCAATAAATACTTTTGCTGAATCAACGTATTCTCCCTGTCAATTTCGCCATCTAATAATTGTTTAATTTCCTTGAGCGAAAAATCCAATTCTTTGTAAAAAAGAATTTGCTGTAATCGTTCTAAATCTTTTTTCCCGTATAAACGATAGCCAGCTTCTGTAGTTTGCTCTGGAATCAAAAGACCTATTTTGTGATAATGATGTAACGTCTTTACTGTTGTATAAGCTAGCTTTGCAACTTCATGAACGGTGTACATTTCTTTTCCTCCTTTCAATGTTCTTTATACTAAAATATCCTCTAAGGTAAGAGTCAACACATTTCTTTCGCTTTTTCTTTTAAGTTTGACAGATAAACATCATTTAAAGTAGCTTGTTTAAGCCACTAAATTCAAATTCGATATTGTTTTGAATTAGAAACATATTCATCTACTTTCTGAGTAATTGAGGAATTTAGTGTGCTATACTGAATTTCAATATGATCAGGTGCAAGTTTATTGATTAGTTCCATTTGGTGTACCAATATCAAGTATTTTTCCGTTGTTAATGTATTGCCTGTGGGAACAGGGATGCAGAACAGCCCTTTAACGGATTACCGAAAAAGGGTTGTACTTTTCTGTTTTATGTAGAATATGGTAATTACGATTGGCATTACATAAAAAGGAGGAGTGTCATGAAACGTCTGGACAACCATGGTATAGGCACAGGTTCTTTAGAACCAGTAGAAGGAAATCGAACTTTAGAACATATGAGACCATCGGAAGGAAATTAATAAATGCTAAGTTTGTAGGGCTCCTTGTAAGGGGAGCTTTTTTCGTCAAAGCCTAATTAATCTTCAAAGGAATCGACAAAGAAAAATGACGAATTATTCTTTGTGAGGTGATAATTCTTGAGGCTACAGTGTCGTCTGCGCATTATTTTAGCCGAGCGTAGTATGAAACAACTTGATTTGTTAAAAAAGATGGACAGGCCTATCTCACATACGTCATCATTGAGTTAGATTAGTGCTTTTTTATTGAGTAGCTTACAAGAGGGAGATGATTTCAAAGCAATATATCTGTTGGTAATTATCGGTATTTAGAAAAAAACAGGGTTCAAATAATAAACATACGTTTTTTTATATCAAATATATTAAAAAGTTATCAAACTGATAGTAGAGAAAAAGCTTTAGCTCTCTATCACGCATGGGACGTAATTAGTAATACATAACAAGGGAATTACAAGTTTAAATCGTTATTTTAGAAAATGAATCTTTATTTGTTAGCCGTAAGTTTCGTGATATGAGTGACATGGGTCGGATTTTGCTTTACTGATGGGACACTATCGCTAAATGTTTGTCATGATTCATGTTTGGACGAATGTTACTTCTGTTTAAAGAATGATAGCCAAAAGCCAAATCGAGCAAGGCATTCGCTTCTTGGCGTTGCAATAAATTCTTTGGACGGAAGGTAAAGGAACCGTTAGGAGATGATGGCGGTACACCGGTCTACGATTCCTTGTGAGGTAAGTGCTTGAATAGATTGGACCGCCCAGGCATCCGCTGCATCAAGCAATTTTACTTGATTGGCTTAGTCAGGTTGAATTTGCTTCAAGTTTTGAATCATGGTTGCTGCGACTTGTCTGGTAATCGGAGTCGCACGGTCATACCTAGTTTACCCGCTAGTACTATAATCTTAAAAGAATTAAGGCAAACTAAAAGGCATGAGCCCGGTACAATACCGGGCCCATGCCCAAGAAAGCTGCCTAATGAAATAACGTGTCTAACTTTTGGGCACTTCAAGGGCATCGTCTGTTGTTTATATTCTTTTACTTAATCAATCAATTTTTGACATGAAACTTATAGTACTACATTTTTCAAAAAGTAATAAAATTACCTATACTAAATGGTTTCATATATACATTTTAAAGAATTATTTAGGCACTAATATTTTGGTTATGTGCCACTTCACCCTTATGGGAAACATAACTATGTGCTATCATTCCTAACATTATTACAAACATACCGCACCAAGATAAAATAGAAGGAAATGAAGAATGTAATAAAACTAATTCTCCGATAACAGCAAACAGTACCTCCATGGATTGTGTCGCTTCCACAGTAGCTAATTTTTGCATATCTCCTTTAACTATATCAGTTGCTTTAAAAAATAAAATAGTTGCAATTACACCTGAACAAATGGCAACTAAGATAGATTGCATAGCTTGTTCTTTACTAGGTACTCCTGTTGTAAAAAGACCATACAAGGATAGTAAAAACCAGAATGGTAAGCTAGCTAATGTCATTCCAAGTACACGTTGATAAGCATCCAAACGATCTCCACAAACCTCCATCATCTTACGATTACCGAGCGGGTAAGCAAAAGAAGCCACAATAACAGGGATAATACCTAACAAAATATTTTTTACGTCAAGTGATTTTGCTTGTTCCATTTGCATAAGGAAAATACCAAGAAGAATAATCAATGACATTCCCATACCCTTCATTGGGATTTTTCCTCTTTTCTTAAGAATTCCATCTGGTGTTTGAATGGCTTGAATAAAAAGAGGAGCTAACAAAGATCCTGATATAATAGTAATTTGCCATGTCCCAGCAATTATCCATCCTGGTGCATGTGCAGCGGCAAAGCATAATGGAGCATAAAATAGACCAAAACCTACGAAACTCCATAAAAACCATGCTCTTAAATCCTCTCTCATAACTTGTAATAATACTTTTAATTTTTTCCTACTCATAACAAGAAGTAAAAGGAACGGAAGCATGAAAATAAACCTTAATGAGGCACTCCATATCCAGCTACCACCTGATAATTCCATTGCTCGATTCAATATAAATGTGAAAGCAAAAAAGAGAGCAGCACATATACCTAAAAAAATAGGGCGCAAATTTCTCACCTCAATCTGTCTCATAAGTCAGCAATTTCCCCAGACTTAACCAGTTTTGTTCTACAAGATGTGCTGTTGTTTCTTTATCTTTATTTTTGCACGCTTCTATAATTTGCTGATGTTGTTCTACTGATTTTAAACCATTTATAGAAGTGAACTGAGCAATTTCGAGGCGTTGAATCTTAAATATACTTCGTTCTAACGCACGAATGATTTCAGGATTTCCCGCCACATCTAGAAAAACATTGTGGAATAACTCATCAGCTTCAATTGCTTTTATAATATCTTTTTTCTCAATGGATAGTAGTAAGGCTTTATTACTGAACTCTAATTCTTGAATATCTGCCTCTTTGAGTAATGGTACTGCTAAACGAGCAGCTAATGAATGTAAAGCTGCTACCACAGTAAATGCGTGTTTCGCCTCCTCAAGATTTAATGGTGCAACACGAGTCACTGAACCAGGAATAGATTCAACAAGTCCTTCATCTTCAAGACGTTTTAAAGCTTCTCTAACCGGAGTACGGCTAATTCCGAATTTTTCTGCTAACTCTTGGTCATTTAAGCGTTGCTCCGGTTGCATCTCTAATGTAACGATTGCTTTTTTCAAAGTTAAATATACTTCATCTCTAAACGACATACGTTTAATGGGTTTAATAATATCTTTTTTCATAAAACCAATATATCGGATATTGGTTTTATGATCAACTGTAATTTTTCAATGAAATTGTGGCGATTGCCATTAGTATTCTTATTCTATGCCGCGTCATGCTTTCAAAATTTGCAAAATACTTTGATGAGATAAATACCGGCATTGATATACTTATTCAGAACGAAGATAAACAAATTGAGCTTTCTGCGGAAATGGAGTTCATGGAACAGAAGCTCAACACATTAAAACGGACTCTGGAAATGCAAGAGCAGGATGCAAAGCTGGCAGAACAAAGAAAAAATGACGTTGTTATGTACTTGGCGCACGATATTAAAACGCCCATTACATCCGTTATCGGTTATTCCCTTTTGCGTCTGAAGGCAGTACTACGTACATTATGAACATTATTTTATTTATGCCGTTAAGTTTTTTATTACCAACTATTTGGCCGCAGTTTAGATCAATTAAAAATGTTGCATATACTGGATTATTTTTTTCATTGGCTATTGAGCTAAGTCAATTGCTAAATCATAGGATTACAGATATTGATGATTTACTTATGAACACCCTAGGAGCGATTATTGGGTATTTAATATATAGTGCTTTATTTGTAATGGTACATAAAAGAGGTGAAATAAAACCTGATATTAAAACCTCTCTAGTAGTCAAATACGAGGCTGTTTTTTATTTAGTTTGCTCGTTTATAGGTATGATATTACTTCATTATCCATTTTTATTTCGAAAAATTATCTAAATGAACATTATGATTGTCTGTATATATAATGAGGAATCAACTAACTGTATATGGTGGCGATAAACCAATTGCTGCGATAAAAGAGCGTATCCCTAGTTTACGAACAATGTTAAAAGCACATGAAAAAGGATCTTCTTACTTATATTGCGTTAGGGTGGACTGGCTACATGCCTTCAAGCCTGAAGCATGGAGAGTTACATATACCAGACAAAGTAGCTCCTTGGCTTTGGGGATGGCCAAATCGTTTTTTTAATCAAATGGATAAAGCAGATATTCGAGTTATCGTTGTAGGAGGAAATGGGTTTGGATTTTCAAGTGGATTTGGCTCATCTGGATATAAAACGCCTTCCTGACGATTATACAGATGGAATTTGGACAAATCGCATTGAAAATAGCACCTTGATTTAAGAAATAAGGGATGATATAACAATCGAAGTTTTTTCATCTGTTTAACCATTTATATTTTAAAAGAAGACTTATTAATAATGTTGAAGTTTTATATACGGATAAACACCCCTGATTTCCATTATGTATAGGAAATCAGGGGTGTTTTTGGATGAATGGAACTTACTTTATTTTTATTCAAACAGAAGTACGACAACGATCAAAGAATAACCCGCCAGATGTAAAAAATGAGCTGAATCCGCATAAATAACTAACTGTGAAGAAGTAAATTTTTCGTTTGGGAGTACTTTCAAACTCTTACATTGATGGGCATGGGTTATTTTAAGTTGATAGCGATGTAGCGGTACCCATTAAGAAATTAAACAAGGCTGTAAACTTTTGACATCCTTGTTACGTGCTTTCTTCACTCCCCCCAATGTTTCATTTCACTGATTTCAACGTCCCACAGCTTAGCATTTCCGGAAAATAGCAATAAGAAACTGTTAGCAGAAATAGTAAAGTGGGGATGAGATGAAATCAATAAGAAAAAGCGTTCCTCGAATTGAGGCGGAAAATAATGTAACGGAGAAAGCCAAATAAACGGCCGATTTTTTCTCGACAGGTATGCTCTCCACCAAATGCAGATCGCTATTTAAATTAGTAGAGACACAAATAGATACGGTAATTGTATTCATCTATGAAGAAAGTGAAGAACAAGTAAAAAAATTGAAATCAACAAGCTCCATCCAATCCGTGCTAACGGTTGTTTAAAAACAACATCATATGAAATTACATTCCTTTCGGTCCCTTTGGTTTAATTGAATGCGTAATTTATTATCGCTTGTTCTCGTATTTCTTAAAGATTATCTATTTTTTCGAGAGAAAGTGGGCAATAACAATCGATAAAGATGTAACCCGATTATTAGAAGAAAAGAACAGGATATAATTCATAATCAACACGAAAAAGCTCAGAGAAATTGGAGTAACTAGCTGCACTTATTAAAAATGCGGATGTAGTACCTAGAGAGGATTTAATCGCTATCATTAATTTAAAGGGGTACAGTCTTACAGCTACTTAAATTGACTTAAATAAAGAAAAATAGTAATGTTTTGAATAATTATAAGGAAGAGGGGGGAGTTTGGTGAAAAAATATATTATATTTGGAGCTAGCAAAGGTTTGGGAGACGCTTTTGTCAAAGGCTTACCCAGTTCTGGAGATCAGGTATGGATTGTTTCCAGAAGCAGACCCAGAAGCTTAGACTTAAATGACGGAGTTCAGCGAATATGGCTGGAAGCTGATTTATCGCAGCGACATAAAATAAAAATGATTACGGATACTCTTCAACATGAAAGAACAGATGTCCTGATATACAATGTAGGGGTTTGGGAAAAAGAGGGGTTTGAAGATCATTATGACTTCGAACAGGATGATCCAGAAGATATTGCTACTATCATTAATATAAACATAACATCCACAATCACTTATATTCAAGCCTTATTGCCAAATCTAAGAAGGTCAGAGTGTGGGAAGATAATCCTAATTGGATCGACTGCCGGTTTAGATCATACAAATAATTCTCAGGTATCTTTTGTGAGTTCTAAATTCGGGTTACGAGGCATAACCAATGCTTTAAGAGAACATGTCAGGAAAGATGGAATTGCTGTTACTTGCATCAATCCAGGTGAACTAGCAGCGGAAATCCCATATGAGGCTGGTGCTGAAAAAGCCATTACTGAATATAACGGCACACGAATTCCAGTCCAGGATATTGTCTCTTTAGTCAAATGTGTTGTGAACTTGTCAAAGGTTTCTTGCGTCAAAGAAATTCATGTACCAGCTATGACAGATTTAAATGCCTGACTCGATATAACACGATAATTAAATATATAAATCGCTGCATTTTTTCGGTAGTAAAATATATCTATCACACATCGTAATATTGTAAATTAAGATCGCGATACCAAAGCGATCTTTTTCATTTTACAAACGTTCTTTTTGAAAGGGCTATTGTTTTCAAGCGGATCAGTAGGCGAGGCGGTTCATCGGGTATTTACGAGAATGATTTACAAAGCTCTCCTTCATTTAAAAGGAGAGCTTTGTAAGACTTTATCTTCTATAAACTTTATACACTATTTCATCTTCTCCGTCGAGAAGCAGTTTAACATAACCACCGTTAAACTGGGAATCAGCTCTAATGTACCACGTTTGATTATAGGGATTTTTATATACCTCTAAATGTGAGTTGCCTGATATCACGACATATGAAATATTACGCATGGAATACAAAGGTACTGGTGGTCCACCTGGAACTACAAAAAGATTTCCAGTTCTTATTTGTGCTTTGACAATCTGTTGCTCTTGAGCAGAATCTAAAGTAGCCGCAGACGCAAAACTACCGCCAAATCCACTCACAAGTCCTAAGGATAGGGCACCAACAACAAATTTTTTAAACATTTGCCTCAACTCCCTAAAAAATTATTTTTTGTTACAACATGAATTATTCGTTGGTGAAAAGGAATTACCTTCCAAAATTTGGTAAGTTAACAATTTGGACACAAAGATTTATTGTTATTTAAACTTAAGGTACAAACATAAAAATCGAAAGTATTTGTTG
>NZ_JAUKFY010000036.1 GCF_030489605.1 Brevibacillus laterosporus | reverse complement strand
GCCCTCTACCGAAAGGTAAAGGGCTTTTTAGGGAGATGAAAATAGCGTAACTTTCACTGTTATAAAATTGAAGAATGTAGTAAAAGTTCCTTAAGAATATTACTTCCTGTTTAATAACTCTGTACTGGCTTAGTTTCAGCAAAAATAGTTTTTGATCAGGGTCATTATCATTATTGCAATGGGCTGACGTTTGGAATCAATAGCTCGGCATGTATTCACCAATTCCTTCACCAGTGTTTCAAATGGGTACTATTCGATGATACTTAATTTTTCTTTAGGTTTATTTTTATCACTTTCTACATCAATACCTATTTCATTCTATAAATAGTAATTCGTTCCCCTAAATCTCATTTATTACTTCCGGTTTTGATGCTTGCTTCTGCTCATCCATCCTAGCAAAAGTCCGTTCCAGCTTGCCTGTAGGGGAATGGCTTACCTATGATTACTTCTCCTTTCAATCCATATCATGTCTCTGACTTAAAGCTCTTACCCAGCTCCTGATCCAAGCCAAAGTAGTGACGAAAGCTGTAAATCAGCGGGTTCTACGCGGCTGGATTGACATGTTGCTCACTCATCACAATTGCTTCATGGGCATGGACTTTTTGGGCCTCTGACTCGTGGAGGTTGACAACTTTTGCCTCGATTTGTATAGGGCACTCTTCCACTCGATCGGGTTGCACGACATCTGAAGAAAGCAGTGTGAAACCACCAGCTGAAAATTTGTCGTGCTCAAATCGGTACAGTTCCCGTTTGTAGTCTGGCACCGGATTGGCCCCGGTCAATTTGGCCAATTTTTCCACACGCCCCCAGAGCGCCCCATCTGGCAGGTTGACGACGCATTCTCGGCAACGGTGTAAATTTGCTAACCCCTTCCTGCGTCAGACAAGCCCAAGAACGATCCGAATCCCCAATGCCCAAGAAGATGACATGGGTGTGAGGTTTGTCGTCCCATCCTCATTCAATGTTGAGAGCAATACGACTGGAGTCCGAAGTACAGTATTTTTGGCTGAATGACCAGACTTGCAATTTTCATTTGTTTATTCATTATGATCATCTCAACGAGCATTATAGCCAAAAAAACATTCGCCCTTCATCGAATGATGAATGCAACGCGTTATTGAGGTGATTTGCTTGTTAAAGTCTCAGCCCAAACTCGTCAGCTAAGCCTTTTAAACCCGCGTCCGTCACGCGTACTGCACGCCCGTATGACTTGTTTTATTTTAATATCTGCACATTAATGAAAGTTTTTTAATATTCCTTCAAGACTATCCGAACAGAGAGCGCTGCCATCCCTGTACTCAGAGCTGCGCATTGGAATTAATAATATGTGAATTTTTCAGTTGGCCAGAACAAATAAGACTTTCCCTATTTTATTGTCGGGCTTATTCATGATGCCTTGCGCTCCTGTTGTAAAGAGCGTGACTCGATCTGATGAAATTCCCCTACCAATCATATTTCAGTCCGGCACTTCAGATGTAAAGGGCGGGGATTGCGTATCAATTAATTTAATCTAGTTAAACGATATCAGAAGGGAGTATAATAGTGTAAATAGTAAGAAAAGCCACAACATGAATCTTGTATTGTCACCTTTCATCCAATTAAAAACAATGATCCAATCAAGAAAGAGAGACTGATATGAAAAAAAAATTCCTGATTGTAATAAGCTTGTTCATCATGATGAGTCTATTCACGGGTTTCCATTCTGAACCAACCAACACGTTACAACAGTCATTAAAATCTAATCTCGTTCCTGTTTCAAAAATGGAACTTCCTTCGAAAACCATCATCGGGTTTGGAGAAGCTACGCATGGTAACAAGCAATTTACTACGCTCAAGTCAGATATTTTTAAGCATCTGGTGGAAAAACAAGGATATCGCGCATTTGCTATAGAAGGCGATTTCGGCGGAGGCCAAAAGGTCAATGAATACATTTTAGGAGGCAGCGGTACTGCACAAGATGCTGCAAGGGCAATCGGATTTACGATTTACAATACACAAGAACTGGCAGCCCTTCTATCTTGGATGCGCTCCTATAATGAGCATCGGGATGCAAAAGATAAGATTCATTTTTATGGTTTTGATATGCAACGCTATGACCATAACAAAAACGGGCTATTCTCCTATTTAAAAAAGGTTGATCCGACACTTGCCTCCAAGTATGAGATTGCACTTACGAATCTGAATGATAAAACGGTGTATGATCAAAAGCAAGCCAAAGTACAGGAGGGGCTCTCCCATATTAAAACCTTAATGGAGCGGATGAAAGAAAACAAATCGGTTTATACCGCAAAAAGCTCTGCGAAAGAATATGAGTTGGCTCTAGCCTTTGCCGAGGCTATCAAGCAAAATGCTACACTGCACGGAACAAATGTGAATTATAACAATACCCGTGACCAATATATGGCGGATAAAGTGATATGGATTTTATCATTTGAAAAGAAATATTACGGTCGCGAAAACATATTCATCACGGGACATAATGGTCACATTGAAAAAACCTCCACTTCCACGGGAATGACAGCCTGCATGGGAGCGCATCTCGCTAAAACCTTAGGGGATCAATATTACGCAATAGGAAGTGAATTCTACGAAAGCTCCTTCATTGCTACTGACGCTACTACCAATGAACGAAAAGAGTTTTATGTAAAAAATAGTGGAAACGATCGGCTAGCTGTTCTGTTTGCAGATACAGACATGAAAGATGGATTCCTTGACTTTGCAAAGGTAAGACATGATGGAAATTTCACTGAATATCTGAATAGAGTTCAGCCCATCAGTGCAATAGGTGCAGTCTTTAGCGGATTGTATGGAAAAATTGAAAGGATGTATACTTTACAGATGATTCCAGCAAAAGCTTTTGATGCTATCATTTTTGTGCGCACAGCTACTTCTTCGGTCATGATAACGGATTAACGGACTTAGTCTAGAACAATATGTTCACAGTCTAACACTTTTTTACGAGTCTAAAAAAATATTTTCAATGAACCAAGCTCCCTTAAAACAATTAATGGCTTCGACCCTTGATAAGAAAGAGCGAAGCCATTAATTTTAAACTACTACTAGGGCGTGACGGTCCTCCTTTCCAATAGCCTCATTTTATAGGTTTACTCTACCATCCAATACATCACGGGCCAAACAATAAGCCTTTCCAAGTGGCAAGCTAACTGGTTGCCTTGGTATATCCCTAGCCATCCCCTTCCCCCTCTTATTTCTGAAAATCCCTTTAGAGAATTTTTTCTGAAGACTTCCACCCGTTCTAACGTTGGCACTGTGCAAATTTTTGATATCCCCTAATCTTCGTTCACATTTAAAAACTGATCTAATCCACTATCTGCGGCTCTGCGAATGTCCGTTCGTAGATCTCGCTATGCATGGTAGGTATTCACCCAATTATGCATGGATAATCACCCACAAGGTATACAGTTAAATATAATATCTAAAAAATAAGATGACGCTAAGGAGTGATTGTATTGGTTTGTTATAATGTCCCTTATACCTATGAGCAATGTATGCAGGACTGCACATCTGGAGAAAATCCAGGTACAGTTGAAGAATGCGAGCCTGTATGTAGACAGTATAAAACAAGACCTTGGTATACAATATGTACAGAATCTATGCCATCTATGCCATACGCGCCTTCAACACCTTACAGCATGAGTCAACCAGCACCTTACAGTCCACAACCATATCCGTATCCATATCCCTATGCTCTTAACCCTCAACCTCTTCCACCTCTCCCTTATCACTATTATTCTATTCTTCCTGACGATGATTGCGTTAGGGAATGCAGAAGACTCGGAATACCTTCTTTAAATTGCTGCTTTAGATGCGGATATTGCTAACAGACATGCTTAGAATTAACGTTATGAATTTCGCTTCAAAAGTTGTAAAAATAATGAGTTATCCCGTAAATCTTGTACGAATACTGTTCTAATAACAGAAATCTGTCGTTTCATAAAAAGTGGTAGTCCGGAACATATTTCTTTCTGACTACTACTTTTACATTTATTTTTACTTTACTAGAAACCTTCTGCCATATGTATCATGCCTCGGATAAATAGATCATCTCCAAACGCTCTTATCCTCTCTTGTAGTCTTCCCGGTTATGAGACATCTCACATAGTGGCTGCCAGTTGTTCCGCTTCCAAAACAACTCCTATCTCCCTTGTGTAAAACGATATGGTCAACTACTGTAGCTCCTGTTAGCAATCCTTTGGCATAGCAATGTCTGCAAAGCGGATGCTTTCTTAAGTATCCTTCTCTCGCTTTTCTCCACTTGGGCGTCATACCATGATCCGTAAATGATCCACGTTCTCGATCATACTGCTTGACTTGTTACTTTTGTGGCAAAGGGTAATAAGCTTCTCTTGTTAATGTTGGTCACCTGGAATGTAACCAGGACTCCAATGGTTTGCTAGGCATTGTTTCATCTCCCTTGTTTCATAGAAAAAATACCTATTAAATGACCTATATATTTATTTCTTTACTTTTGTGTACTTATTGCATACATTATGCAGCAAAAAACTAGAGTTACTGTTGCAGAAACTACTGTTTAAACAAAGGTATTGGAACATGATGTAAACATTAAGTACATAAGAAAAAACACCACATCAGACACACTATCTAATGGTTTCTCTTAAAAGTATAATCACTGGTATTTCAAATACTAAACAGTATTTTTACCACGTTAGATTGCTAAATGGAGCAATTAACGTAACCATCAATAAAGTCATTCTTTTTAAAAAGACAAAACGATTATTAAGATTCAATCTTCCCTTTATTATTAATCAGTTCTCAGCTTTGTTTAAAAAACATATCCTGTATTAATGGGCTCTTTTGAAAATTAGCGTTATCCTCTGAAATAATGGACTTTCATACCAAAGGATTCTCGACACCATTGGCTTTTTTATAATATGAGAGGAAGTTTAATAAATGAAAATTTTAGCCTTACTGTCTTTTGAAATTTTTCGTTTTTCCATTGGAAAATCTCTTGAGAAGCTAGGTCATGAAGTCATTTATTTAGATAACTTCGATGAAAATCTTTTGGAACTAACAATCAATACATTTAAACCAGAGATCGCATTTAGTATGGGATGGGAGGTATGGCATGTATCTTTCTTTAAAACAGGAAAATTCCCGTTAATTAAAGAGCTTCTAAAAAAATACAATATCTTTCATATATATTTTGCTGAAGAAGACTGGCTACATCATGACAGATGGTCTAAGCCATATGTTGAAGCAATTCAACCTAACTATGTATTAACAAGAAGTACTATCTGTGTAGAAAAATATCAAAATATGGGGATACCTTCTATGTTCTTTGATGTAGGCTGCAATCCCGATATTCACAAACCCGTGCCAATTGATCCAAAATATCAATGTGACGTTGCTGTAGTTGCTAATGGGCACTTTGGCTTTGGAGAAATTCGTCACAAAAGTATTTTCGAACTTGTCTTCTCCTTATTTAATCAACCATTCAAAATTAAAATTTTCGGGAAAGGCTGGGAAGAAGTGCAGCATCACTTTAGTGATATAAATATTCCATCTGAAATGCTGCATGGTTCTATCGCTTATACCGAAACACCAAAAGTATATAATTCAGCAAAAATATCAATTAGTTTACAAACCTGCAACGATCAACTGAGCAATCGAACTCTTGATATCATGTCTTCAGGGGGATTCTTACTCACTTCTGATACACCAGCAGTTCGTATCAAGCTTATTCCCGGCATAAATTGTGTAATTTCTAATTCTGCTAAAGAAACAGTTGAAAAAATTAAGTACTATTTAGTCCATGAAGAGCAACGGATTCAAATAGCAAAATCTGGACGAGATTATGTTATTAGACACTTCGACTATAAAAACACCTTAAATGACGCTTGGCCGAAAATTTTAGCCGAATACATGAACACTATATTTCTCTAGAGAAGGTTTTCTGCACACGCTGATCTTTTTATATAGTGATTGATCATTCGAACTGATGCTGCAAACTGCTAAACTACCGACAGATTATGTATCTGATAAATTCAACACGAAAAATACTACCTAAATTCATACAATCTCCCCATAGGTGACTAGCCTTTATCTTATGATATAAATTTGACATCAGTATGCCTAGCTGATGCATTCCGACGATGACATCAATAAAATTAAATATCTTCTATGGTAATTTTAGTTCATCTTTTGTGTGATGGTTGGGTAACTCTCCCCCTGAAAACAACATCTCCTGCAACCGACCCAGGAGTTCATTTGCTGAATTTGGCCCATATCCATACTTTTCCAGTAAGCGACATTTTACCTCATTGATTTTTTTCAGTTATGCTTACCTGACGTTTTTGTGGAGGCTGTTATTTTGACCAAATTTTTTACAGCTGCAAATATTTTTTCAATCGGCTCTCAATCATCCAATTAGCTTATTAGCCCAGTTCAGCATCGTTGCTACATTTACAGATTTGTTTTTTGTTTTTTGTTTTTCACTCCTTCATCGATGGATCGGAAAGCAAATTACCTTTTTATTTATAAATTCTTTAAAAAAGCGTAACCTTTTTTTTACTCAGACTAATGTGGGACAAGTAAATTATGAATTCCTATGTTAGGGGGAGAAATGTATGAAAGCGCCAAACAGCTTAATAGGTGGACAGCAACTGTAGCAATTGTTAGTGTTTTTGCATTAACACCGGTGTGGACGATAGAAGCAAAGACAAGAGTCGAGACACAGAAGACGGTGGTGGATTATTATACCAAACAGGCAAATCAACTGAAGGAAAAATTGATGCCTATCTTTCCAAAAGTGAAGGATTATAAAAAAATAGAGCTAGAAAATCGGGAAGCAAGCGGTTTAGCCTATGTTTCGATGAGTCAAAATGGTCAGGCGACTTCCAAATTGCGTGTGGAGTTCGATAAGGAAACGGGAAAATTGCATGGTTTTACGTTCTACGAGCTGTCTGGAAGCGATAAAGAGGGAGACTATCAGTATCAAAAACCTTGACAGGAACAACTAAAACAATTCTAGACGATCAGGATAAAGAGCAGGCTATCCAATTACTGAAGACTTTGTATGGATCTGAGGCAAGTAACTATCAGGTTGTCTCCGTTTGGAGAGAGTCTGATCGAAACATACAAGGTAAACTGCGCCCACCTATCGTCAATTTGAAATCCTCGTTAAAAGAAAATAAGAGCATGGCTACATATGCTTCTATTTATTTTACGGAATCAGACGAGATTAATAGCTATGAGACTGTAATCAAAACCCACTTTTTTTGACAAATGGTATGCGGCTGATATAGATAAACGCGAGAAATAGTGGGATATCCTATCAAAACCAGCTCAAATTACATTTGATAACTTAAAAGCTATTTATCCTAGTTTAGTAAAAACTCCAATTATTGATGTTACTTATGATTATGAAGAGAGAGCATTTCTAGTCAATTTTAGACAGAAAACAGATCAACAGTTTGGAGATATGGGCGCAGCTACTTTTAAAATAGATAAGTATTCGGGTAAACTAACCTCTCTAACTTATTATCGCCCTTCCAACAAGGCCCTTACACCTGAAGTTGCAAAGCAGAAAGCACTTGAATTTCTTCAAAAGTTGTATGGTGAACAGGCCAAAATGTATAAGTTTCAAAATATAAATAGTTCAACCTTTTCATGGGTGGGTTCGGAAAAACAAACAAGTAGCGTGGTTGTATTTTCTGGGCCAGGTAAATCAGAGGAATTGATGATTGGTGTTACTGGTAACGGAGAGATTTATTCTATTGTTCAAATGTCCGCCTAAGCAAAGAAGTAGGAGTATTTACATGTGAAATACTTGGATTTGAATACAGTTGCTATATTTTAGCAGAAACCTTAAAAGCCTTGTTTATCAGGGCTTTTTTACATCCAAAAATTTATTTTTAGCTTAATAATCAATTTTTAAAAATACGGGCAATGAGCAATTTCTTGCGGAATCCAATTGTTCCCCTTGAGGTCATAGAGCGCATTACTATCTGATTTACTGAAAGGAACGACAGAGAGAAACCAGTAGAGCTAACATTGCGAAAGCACAGGTCTAAAGAACGTTTAACGAAACTCCGATATTAGGTAATAAGTAACAGAAGACATACGTACGTTGGTAAACAGAGCAGTGATCAATGGACCGTAATTGATGTAGGAGGACTCATCTTGGCAAAAAATAATGACAAAAAAAGCGAGCTTGGTAAAATCATCGTAGTGTTCGGAAGCGTTCTAGGAATAGGTGCAGGCTCCATTTTTGGGTTGAATCATTTTGTATTTGATTCCAAAAATGCCACCGCCGTAGTGACGACGGCTCATCCAGAAGCAGCGAAGAATGCGGGTTCAGAAGGAGTACCTAAGCTAGCAGAAAGCAGTGAATCTCAACCACCATCTCCTGTTCTTGAAAAGGTAAACAATCCCTCTGAAGCAGCTTTTGAGCCCTTCTATGCTTCTCTTCAGATGGACGAATATGTAGCTGTTTACAATCAGGATGGCACGGAAAAGGTACTTTCTTTGGATTTAACAAAAGAAGAAGTGAAAACATTGTTGGGGAACCCTAAGTCTGAGTCCTATGTGGATAATGGAACCAGAAGTCTATGTTACAGATACGGTTCTTTATCAATTTTCTTCGATGATGAAGACCAATCTATGAGCTACATGACATACGAGGGAACGAAGGAGCTATTGAATAAACAATGGTTGTCTAGCCTTACGAAAACATTAGATTCAGGCGACGTGAATTTCTATGAGTCTCCTACCCGTAATACAATGGTAAAAGTGGACCATTATCCTGAAACCGATGAGGTTGTAGTTTATTTGTCAAAACAATACCCGCAGAATCAGGGTGTTACTGCACCATCAACCGAACAACCTCAAGTTGTCCAAACACCGGCACCAACGCCACAAAATACTAACACTTCTAAGAAAAAACAGATGAACGCCAATGGTGGATACTTGTTATCCCCGGGTGAAGAAATTGTAATTGAAAATGTTCAAGTGACCAATGACAGCAGAGTCCATACAGCTAAATACAAAATTTATGTCAACTATCACTTTGCCTTCAACAGTCCCAATATGGTAAAAGTTATTACCGATCCTGAAAAAAACTTGGAACTCATGCCCGGTGAAACGACCACAGTCCAAATCAAAGTCAAAGCCAGCAAAAATGCTCCGAAAGCAAGCTACAGATTTATCGTTTCTCTGAGCCAAGGTTGGTCAATGCAACCGCTGAAGGATTTTACTGTAGAAGTGAAATAGAGGATTATATGGTTCTATAACGAAATAAGTTCAAAAGATTCAGGGGGCCATAAAATGAACGTTAAAAAGAAGAAAGATTTGGAGAACATGTAGAAAAATTATTAGTTGGGGAGGGTCATTCGACGACAGATTCTTCAACCCTATCTGCCGAAAAGATAATACGTCCATCACAATGAAATACTTCATGGTCATTACAATGTTGACAATTTTTCTGTTGTTTGGACTACTCAAGAAGATTTAACTCCGTTCTGATTTTAGGACGGAGTTATGCGTGTGCAAGACATCAGAATGAAGCAAGATTATTGTAACGTTACAAAGCACTATAAAAATAACCCTCGAAAGCGACTAACCTTTACATCTTAAACTATAAAAGTATTACGAAAAAGCTACCAGCTTGATTTGAGTAGCTGTTCTTGCTTTTATGTACCTGCTATCAGCATTTTACCTTATTCTTCAATTAGAACGCCATTTTACAGTAAAATCCCGCCAAAACCCGCCACGTTTGCCGCCTCTTATGAATCCTCTCCTTCAAAACTCCTACTGTTAAGCATTAACAACATCCTTACATGTAAAATTTAGTCCTTTGTCATTCGATGTACAAACTCTAAATATTGATTTATCAGTAACTATTTCATCTTTATTCTTCACTTGATCAAATTTCACATGGCACATGTTGTGGATTATCTTCAGAATATCCTTCGATAACAATTGTACGATCATACATCTCTGCTATGAAGCCGGTAAAGGTAATTTTTACGTCCACTTTTTCGGTTTCCTTTACATACTGTTCTGCTACTTTTTCTGCTTCACTTAGTTGTTTGTCGTTAGGAGACGGTATAGATTCTGCTACCTAGATTACCAATGCACCGTATAACTACAGATCAACAGAATAGCATTAACGTTTATCACTATTGAAATCGATGCATAAAGATAGGGAGATGAAGAATGAAACGACTCTTTACCAGATTGATAGTTTTCTTTTTGATGATATACACTTTGCAACCCCAATCGTCCCAAGCCGCCGCTCTGCCGCAGCAGGAGCAAACCATCATCTAAGGTGTCTGTTGATGGAAAATTTACCAAGCTAACGGGTCCATTAAAGAGTTGGATTTGCCAACCGGCTTGAAATATACTCATAAACAGACTACATTTCCTTCCTACTCCAATGATATGAAGTATAAATACGTAATAAAGGAAAAAGAAGAGTACATTTTGGATTTACAGACAGGGAAAAAAATCATTCTGCAAAGCTTGCTAATCATGGAAAGATATCTGAATAAGTTGCATTGGTCCCCGAAAGGGCATATGTTGGCTGCTGAGGGGGCATAGTCATACTGACGTGAATCAGACATCCTGTAAAAAAACTCGACTAGCTCATCCTCTTCAATGATCGCTCAATTATTTTCTTATCCTCATGAAGCTGACGTAATATTTCTGAATGTTCCGTCATGGTGATTTTTTTATAAGTATTTGAATTTCCCATTAAGCTTTTGTATTTTTTTATACCGGAACGTAATTTACTTAGGTGAATACACATATTATGAAGTTTTCTATAAAGGAGAGTTTGTAACATGTACTTTTTTCAACCTAATCATTATTCCCACATGCAACTGAATAACAACGATTACTTAAGGCAGCCTAATCAAGTTCAAGCCTATCCAATAGATATTCCTATTTATGTTAAAGGTGAAAACATAAATAAACTGCCGTATAAAGCATTGAATTACCACCCTGTTGGTGCTCGACCAGCTGTATATGTACCAATTGCTCAGTTTTCTAAAGTTGGAGCGACAGTACATTGGGATGAGCAAACCCAAACAATCAGTGTAAATACTGATGAAACACTCGAAGACAAGCTTATTGCCTTAAAAGCATGGCGAATGGCTTATGGAGAAATTTCTAAAGCGGTTGAAACTCCAGAACAACATAACAAGGTGAGATTTAACGGGATGGTGGATGATAAATTTGTTTTTGACGGGGTATGGTGGAATGGTGCTGGAGGTGATGAGCCTAAACTTACTGTAGGAAGATACTACAATGCCCATGCAGGAGGTGAGGGTATGTCACAAATTTATTTGACTGTTATAAATGATCAAGGAGGACAAAGTTACTTTCGCAGGTCAAGATTCTCCTTTGAAGCAGAAGGTATCCCCTCCCCTGAATTTTAATATTCCAGTAGATAATAAGATTCCCCCTTCCTACATGTGGAAGGGGTTCTCACTTTATAAGCTTATTGGAAAGTTAATGTTTTGTTGCATTTTTTCAAGAAAATAAGCGAAATGGTTGCAGAGATATTGTCAGGAAAAAGAATGAAATGAAAAAACCGGATTTCATTTCACAAGGAATTGGCGCTCTCTGTTAGTGTCTTATGAAAGCTCTTTTGGTTGAAAAACTTCATACCCTCTTTATCTTAGCCAATGGTCAGGGATATTTATATAATTAGGTAGTTTAGTATATTGATTCCCTTTAGCTGAATTAACTTGAGATTGTGTCAAGAATATACAATCGGTCAGATTCGCATTGCTTAGATCTGCATCCCTTAAGTCTGCACCAATAAAATCAACTTTTCTTAAATCAGAATTACTTAAGTTAGCTGCAATTAAAAGTGCTCCTCTTAAATTTGCACCTTTTAGATCAGCACCTTTTAAATTTGCTCCTAAATAGTCCAACCCTTTAGTAAACTTTCTTTTTTTATTTGTTTGCACAAATTCTTTCCGAACTAAATCGCTTGTCCTGACTAATAAATCGTTAACAGTATGTCGATGAGAAGGTATGTCTATGCTTAAAATTTCTTCAGGTGTCCTGTTTGTCATTTGTACAGTTTTATCATAAACCTTTTTTAATTCTGATTGAAATGGCTTCGTTTCTGTTAGCCCTAAAGCTTGGCTGAGATAACAGAGCATTTCATGTAACTGTTGAACAATAGGGAATACCACAAACATCTCACTTGATTTTTGTATGTTATTTCGCCAATCATTTCCTTTATATATACTCTGTGAAACATGTTGTCCAGCTCCAAAACATTCATAGGAGACACATCCACGAAAGCCCTGATCTCTTAATTGGTTATGTATACGGCAGCGATTATCAGTACATAGATTCCGGCAAGGCTCCCCACCGTCTTTATTGAATGCAAAGTCGGCTGATCTTGCATAAGGTAAAGCGACGCAACACAAGCCAAAACAATTTTCGCAATCAGACATTAAGTAGTCATCCATTTAAAGAACACTTCCTCTATATTTTAGTATCCTTCATTTTATACCATTCCATTATAGACGTTATGCTTTGTGATGGTTATCTGAAATTTTCTTTCTGTTAAATTCCTGTTGTTAAGTCAAAGGTAATGAGTAGCCTGAGTAAGCTCTGATCTTTTGTTAAACTAACCTCCCGTTAGTGGCACAACGACAAACCAGAATAACAAACACCCATCAGCGAATAACCGAAGAAGGGTGTTTCATGTTAGGAATAGTACCGATTACTTCCACTGGTCCCATCTCATAAAGAAGATGATAATTATCAAAAATATGGTCGCTTGCACACTCAGAATTACATTTCACAACAAAGCATTCTTTCACAATCTCTACAGGGGATGAATTTTTGTAGAGCAATTCCATATTCCCTTAGCATGACCCACTAACAGAATCGTCCGTTACTATGTCCTCTTCGCATATCTCTTTGCCATTCTTGCCGTAGAGTCCAGTGTATTAGCATAATGTCAAACCGATCTATTTCAAAAAACTGCATTAATGAATACTCAATTCCCAATCAATTATATTTGCAACTTCTTTATCCCAAGCCCAAAATTTAATCTTTCTCAATTTTCCACAGTCTTCCTCCCTTCACACTAAGTCAAATTTCCATTGATAGCAGTCACCCGTATGGTATAATTTCCCTAAATAAAACTAAAGGAGATCTCATTGTGGAACTTATCCTAAAAGAAGTAACTTCTGAAAACTGGGAAGAATGTATTGAGTTACAACCCCATGAAGATCAAAAACACTTTATCGCCTCAAATTTGTATTCCTTGGCACAGTCAAAGTTTTTACCGAATTTTGAAACCCTTGCCGTGTACAATGATCAAATAATGGTTGGATTTGTGATGTTTGGGGTAGATCCCGACGATTCGCAATACTGGATTTATAGACTTATGATCGCTTCTGGTCACCAAGGAAAAGGGTACGGACTTGAAACTATGAAACAGGTTATTGACAAAATAAAAGCAAAACCAGATACAACAGATATTATGGTAGCCTATCACCCTGACAACCAAGCCGCTGCCACTCTATATGAAAAACTAGGATTTCAAGTTCTTGGTAAAGCTCCATGGGGGGAAATTATGGCACGTCTTTCGAAAGCTGACTTAACAAAATGAGCATTGTCTACCCATCTGCTAAACTGTCATCGCTATCTGTCCGGCCGATGGTGTCGAATCCTTTTACGGGTCAATGGAGATTTTGACGAAAAAAAAGACCTCGCCATCATCTTACTGGCGAGGTCATCTGTATCACTGCCCCACAGGCAGTGCATTCTATGGCTGTAAGATTTCCTTCCAAATAGAAAAAGCCGCCGGCTGTTCGACGTCTAATTGCGTTTATTCACGGCTTGTACCAACGCTATAACCGCGATTACCAGTGTGATTACCAGTATTATAGTTTGCCCGGTACCTTATAACGAGCGCGTGAAAAGACTTTAATTAAATAAATTTTAGATTGTATATGAAATAGATAAGCATGATAGACGAGTATGCCGCTACTGCAACATTTACAATATAGAGCACCTTTCGCAATTTTTCAAATTTACCCCCAAAAAGAAACGGCTGGATTACTATGTTAGCAATTAAAAAAAGGGGTAAAAGCAGTAAAATCCACCTGTTTAAAAAAATACTTGCTATTATTTCACTCACTACTATTCTCCATCCATAATGACATCAAATGCACGTGCTGCTTTTCTTTCAGCTAAAATCACATCCGCACCGTTAACGGCCGCTGCCATGCCAAAACCAGCACCTGTTAAAAAGGCAACCATTCTATCAGCCCCCCAACTTGATTTAATGCCTTTTACACTTGCTATGAATGAAGAGGCTGAAACAGTTGTGTTCACCGCAAACAGAGTCTCAGCTTTTAATAATTCATCAACTTTATCCTCATAATGAAACAAATCGGCTTTATTCCTTGAGGTTTGCTTTACGTAGGTTCCTCTTTTACCATTCCCAACATCCCAGTACTTTTTTCCACCGCTCTTATCGATTACATAATAATAACCAAAATACATATCCTGTGCTTCCCGTACTATATTTTTCGTCGACCGTTTTTGTCTGTCTTTTTCTTTCTGTACCTGTTCCTCAGGGTCTTCTATAGAGACCTGTGTTTTGATGCCATCATCGAACTCTATAGTATGATTCATTTTATCATACGTAGCCTCAGTAATTCCATTTTCACTTTCTACTCTAACTACTCTTAGGCTATCATTATCCTCTAAAATCTCAATCTTATATTTATTTCCTTAACTGTCTTCAATGGTTGCTGCTTCAACAATTTGATTAGATTCATCCAGAGCAAAAACAGGAATACTAGATGAGGCCATTACTGATAAAATGTCAATCGGATACCCCGTAACATCCAAATTCTTTATGCCTATGACCTCAAAAGGTAAACCAGATGATCATGAAAATCGCTATTGTACTAAACCAGCTTTTAAAAAGAAATGGGAATGCGAATATTCTTCAAAAGCATCTGATTGGGACCCTGGTATTGGTATGGCAGCAGAATATGACTTAAAAATGGGGAATAGACAATTACACTCCGATTACATTTCCCAATATGTTTACGCTGATAAAAGTGAAAGAGGAACGATTAATATTAAATTCCAATATAGGCACGCGATTATACGTGGTTCCGTATCCGTTTCTTATAAGCCCGTGGGGTTATCCATTGAACCTGACCACACTACTCAAGTAGCAGATTTTGGTATAGAATTTAAATATCCAGAGCTTTAGCTTTGATTTACCTATCTTATTTCGAATTTTTCCGCTAATGTTAGACACTATAAACTATTGATCTGAAGGAGGAGCTTCTGTGATATTACGAGTTATACTATACTGGTTACTCACGATGGCAATAATGTTTTTAGTGTTAATAGTTATCGGAAATATCAAAGGTACTTTTATTGAGCTTATGGTTATATTACTTGCAATCTCCCAATCATTCACCATTGCTTTATTAGTAGCTCTTTTGCGAAAAAATAATAAATGACAACCCCACAACCTAATAATCCAAAAAACCCTCTAACGGTTTAAATTCCGTCAGAGGGTTTTCACATTATCTTCGACTCCCTAAATCAAAATAAAGGGTGTTTGCTATGAAGTTTGGGATGCGTAAGCCAAGTTTCAAAAAGCGTGTAGCAGCTAGGACAAGCCTAAAAAGACAGTTAGTACATCGGGCTGGATTGAAGATGCCGAGAGGCTGGGGATGGCTCAGAAATCCCAAGAAGTATGCTTATAATAAATCTTACAACAGGACTGCGTTTGATATATGCAAGGTGATTAGTAAGTTGTTTAAATAGTAAGAATCCCGCCTTTCTAAGGTCGGGTTAATCTGTATCCCTGTTTCCACAAGCACACATTATTTTTCACTTTGATTCTTTTTTTGACTCCTTGAAGATTTCACCTGTTGGATCGTTTATACGGTCAAAAAAATATAGGTTGGGTTGATACAGTTTTTTATAAAAGTCGTATCCTTCTACTTTCACCGGAAGACCAGTAGAAACATAAACATATGCTATTTCGTATGAAGCGTTTTTAGTATCCGGGAGAGATTGATATTTTTTAACTTTTTCCCATTAAACTCAACCTCCTCTATTGGTTTCCAATAAACTTTGTTAACTTGATACCCCTCTATAATGGTTTCAAATAAAGTTTTGTCTGGTTTTTCTTTTGCCTCAGTTATATTTTTTTAGTTGTTATACTCTCCTTTTGATATTTGTTTGATTGAAAATATTGGTATTCATCTACTCTTTCGTATCCATTCATAGGATCATACCATTTTTCAAATTCCGTAAAGGAATCCGGAGTTTTCGAAGTTTGAAAGGTTACCTAAAAATCTTCATATGTTCAAGGGCTGGCTTCGTTTGTGTAGCTGTTGAATCTGAAACGCTACTTTGCGCATAGGTTGAAGACGTACTAAACCCAAATCCAGATATCCCAAGGAACAGAGTTAAGACTAAAGTAGATAGGAATCGAATTGCTTTCAAGAAAAAAAACTCCCATTGTTGTGATCGTTTATTTAATAAGACGCTATCTATTTAAAAAAATTCCTATTTTCCTCCTTCGAGAATGTTGGAGAGAGTGGTCTTGGCTTTTTGCATATCTTTCAGCTGACGTTATGAAATCAACGATTACAGCACAATCTACATTTTTATTGATCGTAGTAAAATCGGTTGCTTGCTTAACGAAATGCAGCCATGGCTTGATCGCCTGCGTTCATCGATCGTCGTGCTTCTGCTTGCGTGTTTGTTGTTACTTTCGTTAGCTAATAACGCATCACCAACATACCGCCCGTAAACCCTGCAAAACCAACCTCAACTTTTTGTCCGTCTAACTCTTTTAATCGCTTACGCAGACCTGTCAGCCCTTTTTCTGCTTGATTATCTGCGCACGCTTTTGGAGTGGAGCGAACCATACTCAGCGATTGGAGGCGCGATCGAAGCTGCCTTACATCTTGACACATGTGTTGCACATTGCGGGATAATTCCCGCTGTGCCTTTGAAGAGGCCCCACCCATGCGCTTACATTCTTTTGCTGTCTTATCCGTTTCTCCGTGTAACCGTGTAATCTCCGCACGTGCTTTCCTAGTTGATTTTGCAACGTGTTATAATTCCGGAGACATTTTGTTTTGAGTGCCTAGTATGGCCGTTACTCTAGGCTTAACCATGTGAATACCTCCTTTCTATCGAAAATCAAATAAAAAAGATGCCCTCTTACATGTGGCATCTGCTCCTAGAGATATAAAGATGATAGCAACCAAAACGTAATACCTTGCACTAGAACCGAGATTACATAGGCAATTGCGCCTTCTAATAAGCTTTTATCTTTTGATGTTAAATATTTAAACCCTCCCCCTAATCGCGTTAAGGAGCATCAAAGCCGATAAAAATATCATGATCCCGTCCACAAATTTAAGAAAGTCTAGGATAAACTCCCACATAGACAATCCCCTTTCCTCCTTATCTCCTCCTCTCTATACTGAACAAGAATCCTCTAAATGGGGTATCGCCACATCGCCAATAAACTGCGGATTTTGAAAGCTAAGCCCTGAATCTAAAAATGGCCGGTTTCCTGTACGTCAAGGATACCGGCCTCATATTCCTTTGTACCAATTTCGATATAGACGCGTACATCCTAGCTATTTCTGATAAATCAACGGATACATCACTTTGAACGTTGCTTGCATCGATAATCTCATACGATTTTGTTTCGAGAAGTGCGCTATACAGCTTCTCAACCGATATATTTCAACCTCATCCGACCTGACTTGTTATTTCTACCATTCAGTTTCAGTTTTGTGTTCAATGATTTTTAATACTTTTGGTTCAATTTCTTTTAACAATTGTTCCATTAAACGATTGCTTATCGTTGCTCCATTTTGTTCAGCTTGAAGTTGGCTTTCAACCTGTGTTTTTGCAATCACATCAATCACTTGTTGTTTAGAGACATTTTTAGATGCTGCAATCTCCACAACAGATTTACCTTTTGCTAATTCTTGTTTTAATTCTTTCGAGGTAATTTTTAGTAAAGAAAATAGTTTTTCATCGTTTAAGAAGTAATCAGCAGTATAATCAGGCTTACCATTTCTAGAGAAATAACCTTCTGCTTCATTATTGGAAGGTGTAGGAGCTGTCGGAGAAAGATTAATTGTATTACCGTGAACAAATACCTGGTAACCCTCTCCTTCTGATCCCTTTTTGGTGTAATTCAAGATAAATGTTTTTTGATTTGGGTTCTCCATTTTCTCCATGTCAACCTCGTACTCTTTGACGTTGCCATACATTTTATCAATGAGATGATCTACCTTCGCCTTGATTTCCTGATTGGTTAAAGTAATGAGTGGCTTCTCCTTAGGCTCCCAATTCTCTTGAGTCAGGTCTTCAATCTCACCCGTAATGCCGTTTGTATGAAGGGTAAACTTTTTGCCGGTCCCTCCTTTTTCCTGCAGTACGATGCTTTGTTGGATCGTTTTCATATCAGTTGAATTAGTAGGGTCTCCAAGGTAGCTTGCATTGATAATCTCAAACGATCTCGTTTCGGGAAATGCGCTATACAGCTTCTCAAGTGTTGCTTTGCCAACCTTATCCACCTTGACTTGTTCAGCAGTCATTGGTGTTCTAGTAAGCATGTCAATCAGGATAGGGGCAGCAAATGCTGCTGCGGTTGGAATCAAAATCGAAGCAGCAACTACTCCACCAATTAATCGTTTTTTCATGGTTACTTCGCTCCTTTTTTGTTGCAAATATTGAGAATAGGATAGTTCTATTCGTTTGGAAATGGCCGGAGGGCACTCCATCGTTTCTGCCTCTTTGTGCAGATGTTCACGGATTTTGCGTTCAATAGTCATTGATCTTTTCCATCCTTTCCGTGGGGAGATTCCATAAGTTTTTTCGAAGCGCCTGGAGGCCAGCATGATATCTGGACTTGACTGTGCCTAGCGGAATATCGAGCAAAGTCGCAATTTCCTCAAAAGTATAGTCGTGAAAAAAGCGGAAGATAATCACTGTCCGCTGTTTGCCGGTCAGTTTTCGTATTGACTGCGATATCTCTTGGTTTATCCCATCCATCAACACAGTATGTTGATCCCAATAAGACTCTTCCCGAGAGAAGGCACGGATGCGTTCAAAAATTCGGAATCTCCTCCAGCTCTTGACCCGAAATCTCTGCACTTGACGGATTACTAAGCCGTGTAACCAGAAGTGGAAAGGACGGTTCGTATCGTAGTTAGCAAGTGAGGTCCACATTTGCATATAGATCTCATTCATGACATCTTCCCGATCCTGCTGATGATCCACCAGAAAGGAGACTGTCCGGTAGACGTCCTGATAGGTGGCATCATACATCGTATGAAACGCCTGTTGATCACCCTCTTTCATTTTTATGAGTAATTGGTACATATCTTCATTTTCCATTCAGAGGGCCCTCCTGAGTAAGCAGCTTACACACTATATTGTCTCTCTATCGGAAAAAGGTTCGGGTCTCTTCTTATTTTTTTTGCAAACGGTTGAGTGCAAGAGGATATCGGTCCTGAAAACAACCAGGAATACCACGACCTTTCAATAGAAATCCTCCGTTGAACTAGAACAGTTATACTTCAAAAAAGGCTTCGTTTCTACACCCAGCCGTACTACAACTGAGCCAATAACTAGATGAGTACGTCGTTATCTTACAGGAGCTTAAACGCTAGTTTGTCGATATAAATTAAGCTGTACGGGAAACTTTACAAGCCCAGTAGGGGGAATAATTATAAAGCCGTGTTTCAGCTATTCTTTGAAGACAGATAGAAGATATTGAATGACTCTTATCAAGATTTTGTTTATAAGTTAGGAGAAGGAATAACAAATATTCGGAGGCTTAAATATGTTTAAAAAAAGATTACTTATGTCGTTGATGTCAGTCTCACTAATATTTACTGGGGCTTTAGGTGTGTCAGCTTCTGAAATAGAAAGACAGAAAATCAATTAGCCAGAGGATGTTCCAGTCGAAGCAACTTATCCGAATTCAAGAGTTGAGATTAAGCCAGGGGATATTCTTATAACAAACAATACCAGTTCAAAAGGACTAACTGGTCACGCTGCGATTGTTGTAGATACGAAAATGTTGTTGAAATACCAGGGCCAGGGGGCACATCTCAATTGAACTAGAAATCGCTGCTCCTTACGATCTGGAAGACAGTTCAGACGTGACCACTGTACTTACCCAAGACAATTTCTAAAAAAAAAGAGTACAAAAAGTTACCTGCCATTTGACAGGTAACTTTTTTATGGTTCCTTATGTTTTGGTTCCTTATCTTTTGTTTCATCACTTAAATCATCTTTTTTATACTTAGAAGCTCTAATACCTGTTTGCATGACCTCTCCATCAATTATGCTATAGCCATATGTTTTGTCCTTCTCGTCACTAAAAATGACTCTAGCAAGATACGCATCGAACTTCCTTAGATAATCAACCCTAATTTCTGTAATATCACTTTGTTTGTACTTTTTTTCATTTATAAGGTAGGCTTCTATTTGACTTTTCATTTCTTCTTTCTTGTATGAGTAACCGCCAATAAGCCATTCAAAATTATAAATAACTAAAAATGAGATCACTAAGATTATTACAGACAAAAATATTTTTTTCAAACCCTACTCTCCTTCTTACACTACAACATCACCTGCTTATTATACCATTAAAGATAATTTTACCAAAATATTCTTTCAACTCAAATTACATCCATCAATGTTCATATTATGGTCATCACTTATGGAATAGACCAATTTATACAACTTCCTTATATTGTGAAATTTTGTTGTTTATTAGCCACCTATCCCGTTCATAAAGGGTAAATTACTTATTCTGCAACTCCTGCCCACTAGCAACCCTCAGCGCATCCGCCAACTACCCGATTCTCACAGCCTTATCCCTTCGTTCCCATCTGATTGTAAAAAGCCCATTGCCCTTGTAAATGTCTAATAATTTCGTTCGCTACCTCTGGTTTCACTGTTGGTTCCTTTCTTGGTTAGTCCACTTTCTCCCCCAAGCTGATTCAAGACTTGCTTGGTGCCATTCTTAATAGACAGATATTCCAGTAACCCAATCTGTAAGAGAGGGCAATTAATAAATGGTGGCGCCCTGGATCAAATAAGAAATCTGTCCACGGTAAAACTAATGATCCAATACCACCAATAACAATAGTGGCCAGTTTAGCAATAGCATTTATTTCAAGGGAAAAATTCATAAAAATCCTCCTTTTATTAACTTGGAAAGAAAAAGAGCAAAAAAACTATTCATAAATAAAGAGAGCCGCATTAACGGCTCCCCATGAAAAAACGTAGCTCTGATCGAGAAGGCATTACTTGGTAAAATCTTCATATCCCAGTACAGTTAGTTGCTGCTTAATTTCAGGTGTATCTTAGCCGGTACCTGAGGATAAGTTTTATCGCCGTCTAATATCAAATAGACGTATATAGTCGCAATAGCCATGATGGATTCACTCCCTTTCACTCGCACCAAAAGCCAAAGGAAATATTTCCTAGCCATATCTCTTGCCTGATCAACCTTTTGCCAGTCTCCGTGTCATAACCTACATTTAAACCTGTTTGTTATATCCCTCATCACGCCCCACTTTCCCCCATCATTCGGGTTCCGAATCCCGTCGTGCTGCGGTAGTTTCCTACCGAGCTTCAGAAGAAGCCCAACGATGGGCAAAATAAAAAAGACGCTTATTAGCATCTCTTCATCAAATAGCTATAGATAGGGTATCACGCTAACGGATCGGAGAGATTAGCGTAAGAAGGATTTAGTGCAGACCTTATAGAACATTTCAATTAATCTGTTAAAAATTCAAATCTATCTTGTAACGTATTAAAAATAAAAGAATTAAACAAACATTTTTAGGGGGATTTTTCTATGTTCCAAACCTTAGACCATTTTTTAAAATCTTGGGAGTTCGAAGCTGCTGCTACACAGAAACTACTGAGTAATCTAACTGATGAATCACTTAAACAGGAAATAACTTCACAAAGTTGGACTTTAGGACGTATTGCTTGGCATACCGTTGCTGCCATTCGCATTATTACTTCAAATACAAACTTAACGTTTGATGCTCCAGCCGAAGATTATCCCGTTCCTACTACAGCTCAGTTTATAGCAGACAGTTATCAACAAGCTAGTAATGCATTTGTACAGGCATTAAAAAAAGAATGGACTGACCATACACTACAAGAACGTATCGAATTTATAGGTCAACAGATGCCAAATGGTTCACTGTTAATGTTTTTGATTCAGCATCAAAGCCATCATCGAGGACAAATGACGGTTCTTATGCGACAGGCGGGATTAACTGTTCCGGGAATTTATGGTCCTTCAAAAGAGGAATGGGCAAAATTTGGAATGGAAGCACCACAAATGTAGTTCAACAAAACCCATCCTAATGGTAGGGCGGGCCGTATGTAGTTCGACCACCAACATGTAGCGCCGCAACGTGTGCCGGGAGTGGTACATTTCCATCCAATATTGTAGAATCAATTTTGTTCAATTTTTTTCGAAATTGATTCTTTTGGTTTGCTGACTTTTATTAAACAAACGGTAAACGTTACTTAATAAAATAGTTGCAGTCTAGGACTTTATTTTTATGGTCCATGGCTGTCGCTATGTTTGTTTTTGAGGTCAGCTCTAATATTTTATTATCAGTGAACAAAATAAATTTAAAACTACTTTGAATACATTTAAACAATGTGACAACCATTGATTTAGCAGTGATTGTCACATTGGAGTTAAGATAATCTCAATTTCCTGACGCTACCCCTAGATGATAATAACTTAATGAACCGTTTCTTTATAAGAACAGTTTAGTATTACGGTAAACTCATTATTATCAAGAGGAACTACCTGATGGACTTCTATAAATTCGCAAGGTAATGATTCTTCCATCTCTCCAATTTTAGCCGCTACATGAAGGGGATTTATGATTAGTCAAAAAATGGGGGAAAATTGTGGGCAAGAATTATAAAACTTGAAATAAACGATTTTTGCCCACAAACAAGAAAACCCCTCACACCTACTGGCGCAAGGGGTTTGCCACTTCTTACAGTGACATGTATTGGTTACGCTCCCACTCGTGAACACGCGCTGCGGAACATATTTTTTGTTTTCAATCGTTGTAATCCACTCAATAAATCCGCATTAAATCAACATTTTACTTCTCACACCTTCAAAGACTATCATATCTTTTCATCATTTTGTGGGTGAATTGTGGGTGAGACTGTGGGAGCTTTATCAGTATAGGTTCAACGATTTTATCAATACATTCCATCAGTGTTCACAAGAAAAGAATTTAACGTCAGTACCAATTTGGCTGTCAGTTGTCGAACCCTCTCCAACATTAACGAAGCTCTTTCCTTTTTTCAAATCCTCTATTTTTTTGTATCTTTGTAACAACTGGCGTACCGTTCTGTTCTACTTATGAAACTGGTAATAGAAAACCTAAGAAAAATTCTTGATTTCTCGTGAAAATTAACGTTTATTTACTGTCGACCGGACTGAGTTCAACCAGCGACCCCCACTCTA
>NZ_JAUKFY010000035.1 GCF_030489605.1 Brevibacillus laterosporus | reverse complement strand
AAAAAGCGTGCAGACCTCTATACCTTTCGGTATTTTGTCTACACGCTGTAAGAGCCGTATAGTTTTGTTCTAAAAACTATAAGGCTCTTTGTAATAAATATGGGGTGTGTGTAGCAATGGAACAAAATCACTCAACAAGCATTAGCGGACATTAGGAACCTGTTCCTATAAAGTGAATACTCGCTATATAGAATCCGCGCTACATTTGTAGAAGCTTGAACCGTTTACAACCCGAATTTTAAACTTACCTGAATACCAAAATATTATTAAAGAATGGAAAAGAACTAAGAAGAAGTTGAATATATCCTACGCCCCTAACTGGTATTCTCTTTTTGACGGTCCAAAAATTTTCAAAGAATGTATCGGAATTGGTGTGTCCATTTCACACAACAAAAGTAGAAGAGCTACAAACAGTAAAAATTGAAGCAAATCAATGTAGGTATATAGAAAAAGATCAATCATATTCAATGAAGAAAATCTTTTGGCAAATCTTATAGTTGTTTATATAGTATGCTTGTTACATCTACTACGTTGACAACTATCTTGTTCATATATACAATTAGAAGTCCTGTCAACAAAATGTTGACGTATAGGGGACTTTGAAAAGTTCATTCTTAGAGAAAAGAGTGGATAATATGAATAAAGAGATTTTAATGGAAAGTGCACGTAATATGAAAGAAAAAGCATACGTACCTTATTCCAAATTTCCAGTTGGAGTAGCTTTATTACTAAAAGATGGTACTGTAATTAATGGAGTAAATGTAGAAAATGTTTCACTAGGTGCAACTAATTGTGCTGAGAGAACAGCTATTTTCACCGCAATATCAAATGGTTATAAAAAAGGTGATTTTCAAGCTATAGCTGTTGCAGGTGATACGGTAGATTTTCTTCCGCCTTGTAGTATTTGCAGATAAGTTTTAGCAGAATTTTGTTCACCTGAAATGCCAGTTTATTTAACTAATGAGAAGAAAGATATACTAGAATTAACCCTAAAGGAATTATTACCATACGCATTTACGAATTTAGAAATGTAAAATTAGATAAAATTCTTATTGAACTTGTTCGTTGGTGCGTATATTTGTGAAATATTACACTTAAACTATCAGGTGCGTTAGTGTAATAAGAAGTAATAAAATAATCAAACTTTATTATAAAAAACTCATACCTAGTTATAAAAGAAACTCCATTTTGATCAACCTTTTTTCAAAATGGAGTTTTTCTATTTGTTGTTAAATAAAGATTGAAGAGAATTTTTAATCAATCTTTATTCTAAAGCTACAGCTTCCGCCATCGCCAAGGACTAGCCAAGAAAGGACATCGTGTTCACTTAACAACGACCGATCCAGCTACTCATATGGAATACCGTATTCGAAACGACCAAAAGTTAATTACAGTCAGTCCAATAGCCCCAAAAGTAGAAGTAGAGAACAATAAAAATGAAGTCATTCAACAATATGCTGACTCAGGTACCGGAGTAGACCTGCCATTCATGATGCACAAAGATATCGAAATTACCGGAATTGATTTGTTCTCCGACATGCTTCACAAGGCTAGGAAGAAGTATGATTCGCCGCGTGTCAGGCTCATCAAAATGGATGCCCAGAGCCTGACTTTTCCGCCGGAATCGTTTGATATGGTTATTGCGAATCTGATCTTGTCGGTTGTCCCTCATCCGGATCGGTGTTTTCGAGAAATAATGCTAGTGACGCGCACGGGAGGGTGAATCATGATCTTTTATAAATTTGTTCCCCCTGCTCAGAAACTGTCCCTGATCAAAAAAATAATGCGCCCCATCGTTCGGATGATGGGTACGGACATTGGGTGTCGGTTGGAATCCATCGTCATGCCCTATTCGAAATGCATGGTGGTGGAGGAAAATTCATCAGTCCTATTTGGCGGGATGTATCGAAAAATTGTACTTCGTAAGCAATGATTAATAATAACTAGATTTTTCCATACGTTTGTGGGTGATAATAGCTACACTGGTACTACCCAAACCTACTTGAATTCCTTAGAGTAGGTTTTTCTGACGCTTTGTTATTTATTATTCGCTTAACGTATGTTTTCCGCATTTTTCCTGACGCAACCCCATATAAGCCGTTAAATTAAGTTGTGCAGATCACCTTTAAACTACCATGGTAGAATGAGCCTCCTAATTTCTCATGACCGCTAATGTAAGTCAAAGTTGGGAGGCTTTGCTAATGAGAGAGACTACCAAGATTTCGGAACGAGGCAGAATGGTTAGTGCTAGGACATTTTAACTCAAATCATTCTCTAACCACCGCCACTTAGCATTCCTATTCTGATCGCCATTCTCCAATATAAGCATAGTACTCCCTTCTTTTCGATACACGGCTCCTTCGGTTGTACAATTTTTACGAAAACAGATGAGTGATTTGTCTGTAAAATATAGGGAAAAGTATAGATGTCGCTCATGAGCTTTTACTCCATTAGTGTATAATCCGAATCATTTAAAGTAAAAATAGCAATGAGAAACTGTTAGTAGAAATAGTAAAGTGGAGATGTGAAATCAATAAGATTCCTAGAATTGAGGCGGAAAATAATGTAAAGGATAAAGCCAAATATACGACCAATTTTTTTCGACAGGTATGCTCTACACCAAAATGTAGATCGGCTATTTAAATTAGTAGAGACCAATAGAGACGGTAATTGTTCTTATTGAGGAAGAAAGTGAAGAACAAGTAAAAAAATTGAAATCAACAAGCTCCATTCAATCCGTTGTTTAAAAACAACACCATATGAAATTACATTCCTTTCGGGTCCCTTGGTTTAATTGAATGCGTAAATTATTATCGCTTGTTCTCGTATTCCTTTTACTATTTAGTTTCATAACACTTAGTTTTGTAGAGTCATCTTATTACAACTTCAGGACAGTAGGATTCCGCAATGACTTACGTATCTCTTTTAGCATTAACATAGAACTCACCTGCTCAACCAATTAAAGTTCAACTACAGGATGTGGATACTAAAGATTATCTATTTTTTCGAGAGAACGTGGGTAATAACATTATTTAGTGTTCTATGCTAGGTATTCTTGTTTTGACCTATGGGATAGTTGGGAGACTTGGTAAAAATAAGTTTTCAAAAGATACACACCTTACAGGTAACGAAAATGAGGCTGTTAAATTGTGAAAGTGAAATAAATAATGAGGAGATGGCTTCAATGACAAACATGATAAAAAAAGGATTGGCATTAGGATTAGGGCTAGTAGTCACCACGAAGGAACAGGCTGAAAAAATGGTAGATGAGTTGGTGAAAAAAGGTGAATTAAGCCGAGAGGAATCCAAAGAATTTGTTGAAGAGGTGTACCTAAAAGGAAAAGAAACCCAAAAAGAATTGAATCAGATGATAAACCAAAAAATGAAGGAATTATTGAGAGAATTAAATTTAGCTACCAAAGAAGATATTCAACGATTGGAACAACGAATCGTACAATTAGAGAACCAACAAAATGAAACAGAGTAAGTTTATTCAGTTTTATCGTGATGTATAAATATATTCAGATCAAAGGAGGGATACCGTGATTACAAATGAAAATTTTAAAAAAGGAAAAGCAATCGAGATCCCTGCTATTGTCAATTCTCCTAAAGGATTATCCGATGCACCAACACCATTTGATTGGTATAAAGAAATGAGAGAGAACAATCCGGTTTGGTTTGACCCGGAACGAAATTGTTGGGACGTATTCCTTTATGATGATGTTAAAAAGGTTCTGTCTGATTATGAGTCGTTCAGTTCAAAGTTATATGCCCAAACGGGAATCGCAGAAAGTATCATTTCCCTAGATCCTCCTAAGCATCGACTATACCGCTCGATTATAAGTAAAGCTTTTACACCAAAGTCTGTAGAAGGTTTAACACCACGAATCCATGAAATTACGAATCAATTGCTGGATTATGTCGTTGATAAGGGTGAAATGGACATTATTACGGATTTTGCTTATCCATTACCGGTCGTTGTCATTGCCGAACTACTAGGTGTTCCCAAGGAAGATCGTGAAATGTTTAAGCACTGGTCTGATGAGCTTTTAAGAAGCATCGATAGTGATCAGGGAGAGACGCCAGAAGAATATATGAAACGTAGAGAAAGGAATAAAATAGAATTATTTAACTACTTTGAAAAAGTAGTTGCGGATAAAAGAATTAACCCAAGCCAGGATTTAATTACGGCTTTGTTAGAAGCACAAGTTGAAGACAAATCACTTACTTTACCAGAACTACTTCAATTTTGTTTACTGTTACTAGTGGCTGGAAATGAGACGACAACGAATCTTATCGGAAATGCAGTGAGTTACTTGACAGAGGATGAGCACCTTCAGAGACAACTTCGATCTGAGCCCTCTCTCTTACCAAATGCAATAGAAGAGGTTCTTCGTTATCATTCACCGATTCAATCTATAAATCGGATTTGTGTTCATGACACAGAATTGTCTGGGCAAACGATTAAAGCAAACCAACCCGTTCTGCTTTGGCTTGGTTCGGCAAACCGAGATGAAAATAAATTTAAGCTGCCAGACCAATTTATAATGCATCGTTCTCCGAATCCACACCTTGCGTTTGGAAACGGGCCTCATTTTTGTCTCGGAGCACCATTAGCTCGTTTAGAAGCTATCATTGCGATGAGCTTACTTTTAGAAAGAGTGCCCTTTTTCTCAATAAAAGATTCAGAACTTAGTCTATATAGAAATCCAGTGATCTATGGGTTTAAAAAATTACCCGTGACTTTTGGAAAGTGAAATTTTTGAGAAATGTCATTCTTGTTGCTGATTATTTTATTGGTGTTCAACGTGAAAGGAAAATGACACGGGTATTAAGGAGGATTTGCTATTCTTGAAAACAAGAATACGACACATTCAACGGTATCGGGATATCGTAATGGCCTTTTCCCGCAATGGATTCGGCTTGATTGTCAAAGAATTGGGGCTTCTAGACCTACTTTCATTCCCTAAACGATTCTTTATCGAAGATCATCGGGAGAGCCACACCAAAACGAAAGCTGAACGGATTCGATTGTTCTTGGAGGAAATGGGGCCCACCTTTATAAAAATGGGGCAGATTGCCAGTACACGGCCTGATTTAATTCCGGCTGACATCATTCGTGAGTTGGAGAAACTTCAAGATAAGGTACCGCCTTTCTCCTTTCAAGATGTAAAACAAATTATCGGAGAGGAATTAGGTCGCACCATAAATGATATATTTGAGGAGTTTCATGAAGTTCCCCTTGCTGCAGCTTCTATCGGACAAGTCCATTATGCGGTTTTGAAATCTGGTGAACAAGTAGCGGTCAAAATTCAACGTCCTAATATTGAAAATATCATTGAGACTGATTTAGAAATTCTTCAGCAGTTAGCGACTCTGGCTGAACTTCGGTTGGAATGGGTCGCTAGATATCAGATACGAGATATTATTGAAGAGTTTTCCAGGTTTCTTCAAGCTGAATTGAACTATACGATCGAGGGGCGAAATGCGGAGAAGGTGGCTAGGCAATTTAAACACAATCCAAAAATCCGTGTCCCTAAAGTGTATTGGTGTTATTCGACTCAAAAAGTGTTGACTATGGAATACGTGGAAGGCACAAAACTAAATGAATTAAAAAAACTTGATGATCAACACTTTAACCGTAAGGTGTTGGCTGAACGGGTAGTTCAAGCTATCTTTCATCAAATTCTAATCGAAGGCTTTTTTCATGGTGACCCTCACCCTGGTAATATTCTTTCGTTACCGGGAGAAGTGATCGTTTTTATGGATTTTGGCATGGTTGGAAGCCTTAGTCCAGAATTGAAATACCATTTTGCTTCGTTAATCATTTCCATGATGCGTCAAAGTACAGAAGACGTCATCAAAGTTATTACCCAAATGGGATTAGTACCTGATGATGTAAATATGAAACAATTGACATCGGATGTAGATCATTTAAAGAAAAATTATTATGATGTCCCTTTAAGTCAGGTTAGTTTTGGTAAGGCTGTCAATGAGTTGTTTACTATTGCACATAAACACTACATTCAGATTCCACCGAATCTAACCTTATTGGGGAAAACCCTTCTTACTATTGAAGGGCTGGTGGAAAAATTAGATCCCGAACTTAGCATCATCAAAGTAGCTGAACCTTTTGGTCGTCAGTTGTTAAAGGAACGTTATCATCCCAAGAAAGTTGCAGAGAATGTTTTAAACTACGTGGTTGAAAATGGAGAAAGCCTGATTAAACTACCAAAACATCTTAAAGAGTTAGCCTCCGTTATGAAAAAGGGGAGAATGCGTATGGCCATAACGATTCCAGAACTGGATCTGTTTTTAACCAAATTAGATCGTATCAGTAATCGATTGTCATTTAGTATCGTCTTACTCTCCTTTAGTATCATCATGGTTGGCCTTATCATTGGTTCGGCATTGAGTTCTACTCTTCTTTGGAATCTACCGGTCATTGAAATCGGATTTGGAGTGGCCATAATGATGTTTCTCTGGTTGTTATATTCTATATTTAAATCGGGTAAGTTCTAATTTCACATTAATTTTTATGATTTTTGGAACGTAGGCACAGAGTTAAACATTAATTCACGACCAATCATGAAAAAGAAGTTTTTACCTTCGAAAATTAAAACCGAAGGTGCACGACGGGGATCGATAGCAAGATTAACGAAAAGCCGGTTGTTCTACTTTAAGATAAAAAAATCGTTTTTTTTTGGTTTGTAATATTGCCCTTGATCCTCATATAAGCGTGATTGATGCCACGAGCCCTGCTTTTGGAGCGGTTAAATCCATTCGATCTTGGAAAGCAGGTGTTGGAGGAAATCCCGGGTTTTATCGATCTGATTCAGGAAATGCCTTCAAGTTTTAAACAGCTTGCCAGAGTGATGCGGCAGGGCAAGTTTCGTGTTGAAGCTGATTTGCCCTAATTGGGTGAGTTGCTGGTCAAACTGGATCGACTTATTAATCGTCTTTCATTCAGTATAATATTATTGGTTTTATGTTATGCTCGGTCTGCTTATTAGCGGCACTGCATCTCCGATTATTGGGAAAATCCCAATTATAGAGATGGGATTGTTGATTGTTGGCTTAAAAAATTTAAATATCCTCCGTAAGAGTCCCTCCAAGCACGAAAAATATTACCTGCAAAAGACCCAAAACAACCCCTACCCTATGTTGACTGAGGGGATTGAAGATGATAATATTAAAACACAAAAAACCCAAAAAACCAAAAAACACAATTAGATCGTGCGGGGGATTGTTTAGATGATTACTTCGAAAGAGGGAGGAGAATGGATATGACGATGTCTAAACGAAGAATTCAATTTCTGGATCAACTTGTGGGGATATATCAAAAGCAAAGCTTACCGGTTCATTATGAAGCATTGGCTAAGGCCGTTGGGGTCAGCAAGTGGACGGCTTACGATATGTTAAAAGAGATTGAAAAATCCGGCTACGTCATACGCAGCTATGAAGTAAATCCGAACGAAACGGGCCGATCACAAGTGGTCTTTACGCCAACGGAAAAAGCGACAGAACTGATTAAAAAGCAGCGTTCCAATGAGGGAACAATCGACGAGAACTGGGAAGAGAGCTTGCAATCGATACAAAATCTGTTAAATAGCCTGAAGCAAACCAACTTACAGGATTTGTTGAGGAAGATGCTGGATGAAATACCACAAAGACGAACCAATCTGGAATTTTGCGGGTATATTCTAGGTATCCTGATAGTATATCTGAAAAAGGTTGGAGGCAGGACAGAATCCGTGATTCAATTGTTCATTAACAAAACCTCTAGCCACCACGCAAGTTTGCTAATGTTTGTAGGAACCGTGATGGGGACAGTCATTGAAACGATGAGTGATGAATTCAGCAGTGAAATAGCGAATTGGATTAGCGAGTATGTGGAGTTGATCTGCAATTTATCCAATGGGGAGCAGGCATTGCTGTCTGATTTTGTAAAAGAGGCTCTTGCATAATTGCAAGCAGTCCTTCGGTTAGTTTTTTGGTCTTTTTGGTATTTTAATTAAATTAGATGGGATAAAACCTCTTTATCGAAATAAAAATGAATACATTTCCGCTGGAAAAAGAAGTGAACTGTTTTTGGGTCTTTTGCGTGAAATATATTGAGTGGTTTATTGGTTATTTCCAAAAAACTTGGAAGATTATATTTCAGAAGACATTGTGAAAATTTGATAGAAATTAATATTGCCGATCGATGTTTTGAAAGTAAGAAGAATATTGCTAATAAAACGAGCAATTTCACCACTTTTTACCTCAATGGAAGCTTTCGAAGGAAAACTCAGACATGCTTCCTCTTATTTTTGCCAGTGCTAATGCTAGATAATTAAATGACATCAGTCTCGGATCCTTACAACAATTTTTGTTCATTATAGGAAATTTCATAGATTGATGAAAAGAGAAGAGTGTTTTGGTTTAATACATACCGTTCCATTGCTTGCAATGGTTTTTATGGGAGTAATAGCAAAAACATGTCGGATCTAGAAGTTGTGGAAGCTTGCTGGGATATAATCAAAAATTTATTAATTATGCTTGTATTAATAAACTCCAAGAAATGAATATTCGTTTTTTTGTTGTTGATATATCTGACACGTCAACTTAATAAATAGGTATAGGAGTGAGAGAAAATGAGACGCAGACTTCTGAAAAAATTGACCGTTACCGGACTTTTAATATTATCCATATCAGGTTTGACAGGATGTAGCGGAGTTTCTTTTGGCACCTCAACTGTAGTAGGGCAGGCAGAGAAAAAGCCAGTCGGTATTATGCAAATAAAGACGCAAAAAATGGCTACAATCAGTGAGCTTTCAGGAACCTTAGAACCCTTTCAGGAAACTATTCTTTCCTTTGAGGTAGCTGGCAAGATTCAAGAATTAATAGTTCGCGAGGGTGACAACGTATTGTCTGGTCAATTGTTAGCTCGGTTGGATACGACAGATTACGCCTTGAAACTTTCCTTAGCCAATACGGATGTATCGAGTGCTGAAGCCACTTTAGCAAAAGTTAAAAATGGGGCTCGTGCTCAGGAAAAAGCTCAGGTAAAAACAGCATTAGAGGCTAAGAGTATTGATCTGGATCATGCACGAAAAGATTATAACCGGATGGACCAATTATTTAAAAGTGGAGCTGTCACACAAGCAGAGTATGAAAATGCTAAAAAGGTACTGGATTTGGCACAGAAAGACTATGATTCTGCTAAAGAAAAATATTCCTTAGTCATTGAAGGAACACGTATAGAAGATATAGCCGCCACTCAAGCCAATTACCAGACTGCGGTTGTCGCTCGAAGTCAAGCAGCCAGCCTTTTAGAAAAGACTCAACTGAAGTCCCCTATTACAGGAACAATTATTTCAAAGATGGTTGAAGAAGGACAACTAGCCGATGCAGGGACTGCCGTCTATCGAGTAGGCAATATAAATTTCTTAAAAACGGTTCTTCCTGTTCCTGACAAAGAAATTGGCTCTTGGGCAGTAGGGGATACAGTTGAGATTAGTCTATATGGACAGAAGCGTACAGGAAAGGTAAGTAAAATATATCCTGCGACAAATCAACAGAGTGGAACCATAGGAGTCGAAGTCATTATCGATAATCAGAAACATAACTGGTTTGCAGGGCAGGTAGTTAGTGCGAAGCGAATTTTGACACAAACGGAAGGAATTTTCATTCCTACCGATGCGGTCATGAGCCGCGGCTCAGAGCCATTTGTATTTCTGGTAATAGAAGGTAAAGCAGTGAAAACACCTGTTATTTTAGGTAGATTCATCAACAGTCACTTTGAGATAACTACCGGCCTAAAAGCTGGAGATAGGGTGATTGTCAATGGGGCCGATCGACTGCTTGACGGTGATACCGTTACTGTCCAAGGAGGAGAGTAAGCATGATTGAGTATCTGATAAAAAAACGAAAGATTACGCTTGTAATCTTTACTATGCTAATCATGTTAGGAGCATTTAGTTTTACTTCTTTACCGAAACAAGACCAACCTGATATTTTGATTGATAAGGCTATCGTTACCACTATTTACCCTGGGGCAATGCCAGAAAAAGTGGAACAAACTGTTACGAAAAAGCTTGAAGAGAAGATCAATGAAATCCAAGGCATAAAAGAAATCAGTTCCGAATCAAAAGCCGGCGTATCCATTATTACGATTAAAGTAAAGAGTAATGCAGATCAAAAAAAAGTTTTTGACGAATTGAGGAAGAAAGTAAAAGATGTAGAAACAGACCTTCCTGAAGATGCACAGCAGCCAGTAATCAATGACGACTTAAATCGTACATTTATTCAATCTTTTCAGATTACGACTGGTTCTTTCGAAGAACTGCTACAGCTAAGGGATACGCTGGACTATTGGAAGGAACAATTAAGGGTGATCCCTGGCGTCTCCAACGTAGAAGTCAAAGGGTTACCTGATCAGGAAGTGAAGGTGTTTGTTAACCCACAAAAGCTGCAGCAATATGGTATTGTTTGGGCTCAGGTAATGGATGCTGTGCGAACCAAAAATGAAACGTCTCCACTTGGGGATGTAAACATTGACAGGAAAAAATACCAGCTTTCTCTTCCTATGAACCATGATGTAGATCAATTTAGCAGGGTGGTCGTAACTCATACCCAAGAAGGAGTTCCCGTATATCTTAAGGATATTGGGAGCATTTCTCTTGGTTTTAAAGATAGTGAGTATTTAGTGTTCCACAAAGATAAGCCAGCGGCAGTTATGAGTATTAATGCAGAAGTGGGAAGTGACATTCCTAAGATTCATGCAGAAGTGGAAGCGAAGATAAAGGATCTTGAAAAAAAACTCCCTACCTGGGCAAAGAAGGAGATAATTTTTGCACAGGTTGATCAAATAGATAGTACCTTCAATGGGCTTAGCCATGAACTGATATCCGCTATAGCGGCAGTGCTGATTATATGTACACTTGGTCTGAACATGACAACCTCTATCATGATTGCTATGGCGATTCCGATCTCAATGGCAATAGGAATGCTCTTTTTGCCCGTCTTTGGGATTACACTGAATCAAATCACGATAAGTGCATTAACTATTGTACTCGGGATACTGGTAGATGATGCTGTTGTAGTCAACGACAATATCGAGCGAAGACTTTCATTGCTTGGTGAGGAGCCATATACAGCTTCGGTACAAGGCACTAAAGAAGTATCCATTTCCATTCTCACAGCAACCTTGGCAACGATCTCTGCCTTTTTTCCTTTAATTTTTCTTCCAGGTATCATAGGGCAGTATATTGTACCTCTCCCCGTACTAACTACGGTTACTATGCTTGCTTCAATGGCGATGTCACTTACGATTGTACCGATCTTTCGTCATTGGCATGAAAAGAAAAAGCAAAACGGGAAAAAAACGGATTACCGGAAGTCAGCTGGTTTGTTTGGGAAACAGATTGAGCTTTTGATCAATTGGTATGGAGAAAAGTTAATGCCAAAAATCTTGAATAAGCCTCTGAAAGCAGGGCTTATAGGGATTATCATCGGGACCTTCTTCTTTGGGCTTATTCCGCTGACGCCTGTTCAACTATTTCCGTACGATGATCGTCCCTATATGGTTGTAGATGTGAAACTCCCATCGGGTAGTAGTATTGAAGAAACCGCTCTTGTTAGCAGGGGAATTGCAAATTGGATTTCAAAACAGCAGCTTATTAATCAAGTGTTCACCTTTGCTGGAGGAGAAGCACCTAGAATGTTTTCGGGTTTGCCTGACTTAGGCACGTCCGAAAATGTAGGGCAGCTCGTTATCAACTATGACAGTAAAAAGATGCAGGCGGAGAACGTTGTTGACCCATGGATGACTGAGTTAAAGAAACTATACCCGAAGGCAAGCCTTAGTCCACATGTTTTAAAACTAGGTCCACCTACAGGTAGTCCGGTGGCGATTCGGGTATACGGTGAAGATCTGCAAAAACTATATCCCATCTCGGAGCAAATAAAAAAAATAGTTTCTGATACCAGAGGAACTTATGATGTAAAAGATTCCCTTGGCAATGAGCAATACTCCTTGCAATTTCAGGTATCTCAAAATCTACTTGACGATAAACATATTACCGAATCAGACTTGTCGAGAACCTTACGTCTAGTTAGCAAGGGGATCCCAGTTGGGCATTTTGATAATGGGAAAGATCTGATTGATATCACACTGTATGCGGATAAAATGGGATCATCCACGGAACAAATCTTGAAGCAGCTCACTGTGCCTGATGCAAAAGGGCAGCTTATTCCTATTTCTCAGATTGCAGAAATAAAGCCAAGTTTTTCATTGCAAACAATACCCCATCACAATTTGGCTCGTGTAGTCATGATCACTAGTGAGATTAAAGATCGGACAGCAACAGATGTGATGAATGAATTGAAGAAAAAAATGGAAAATATCCCCTTCAATGACGGATACTTTTGGGAAGTGACCGGGGAAGTTGAGGAGCAGGCTGAAATTTTTAGTGATTTGGGATATTTAGGAATAATCATCGTATGTCTGATCCTTATTCTAATAACTATGCAGTTTAACTCTCTGTCAACGCCAATTTTAATCATGAGTACGTTATATCTTGCAGTATCGGGTAGTATGATTGGTCTCTTTCTTACCCAAAAGCCGCTCGGTTTCATGGCCATTTTGGGTATCATTTCACTTTCAGGATTGGTTGTACGAAACGGGATTGTTTTAATCGAGTTTATCGAAGAAGCCAGACATGCGGGATTACCGATAAAAGAAGCGGTCATTGCTGCTGGGAAAGCGCGTCTGCGACCAATTTTGCTAACTACTTTCGTAGCAGTTGGAGGTTTGATCCCTATGGCAACGATCGGCAGTCCTTTGTTCAAGCCTATGGCAATTACGATTATTTTCGGCTTGTTGTTTTCAACAATGCTTACCTTAATTGTCTTGCCATCGATGTATGTTGTACTGGCAACACGTCTGAGGAAAATGGAGGCATAAGGGCTGGATAAGCATAGTATATGTTAGATCCCTGAATTTTGTATGCTAAGCCCCGTTTGATCTAAAATAGGCCGGTTTTCGTGCTGTGTCTAAGCTGTCGTTTCTCATAATCTGCAGCTAAAATAAGCCCTACTTTTTTACCTTAGTTTGCAGATGAATTAAATATTTCGGGGATGGGGTAGCACCGTAATTCAACATTAATTTATTTATGCAAATTGTAAAGATAAAGGGGTGATAAAGAATTGTAAGGAACACATGTATTCCTGTACTAGGATCTTTTGAGATAAAATAGATGTAATAATATATAACAGTAACGGGAAACCCCCAATGCTCATCCTTTTAAAAGGGTAAGTGTTGGGGGTTTTTTAGATCATTAAGCAAAATTAGAGAGAATCAATAAATTTTCAACCATATTGTTCCGATACTTAGCCTTATAGGAACTTTACGCGGAGGGGATACTTTGAAGTGAAATTGGGAGTTAGACGAGCTGGTCGAAAATTTCACGTTTCTTCCGAACGAGATCAAACAAGTCGGTAATAAATCGGGTGAAGCGAGACTTGGTTTTGCTGTTCTGTTTAAATTTTTTCAGTGTGAAGCCAGATTTCCTAGCCAAAAATTCGAGGTTCCCAAGGCAGTCATCACTTTTATCGCCAAGCAAGTCAATGTCCTACCAGAATCGGATGCCCAATATGATTGGTTCGGTCGGTCGATTACGTATCATCGGACACAAATACGAGAGTTCTTTGGATTCCGCGGGGATACCATACAGGATGCACAGGACATAATCGATTGGCTGAATAAGCACGTGCTTTACCATAATCATGTAGCATCGCTTATTTGGAAACCGATGACGAAGAAGTTTCCCAAGTATTCATTCATTATGGTAACTAAGATCACTAGTGAGAAAATAAGCTATACAGGAAATGTATCCAACTTAATAGTAGAGAGATGATCGTGGAAAAGGTATAGGAACAGTTTTACTTAAAAAATTGGAGGGGGAAGGTTTAAAACTTTAATACAATAAGTTTGTATTGTTTACCTTACCAATTAACGAACTTGGACAATCACTCTATAAGAAAATGGGCTACAGGACTGTTTGTGTCACGCGACAGCAAGAAGTAAAAAATTATCCCATTTTTTATTATTACTTAAAAATGCTATTTCATGAACTAAAATTTAATATGGAAACAGAGTTTTTGCTAAATTTTACTGATACCAGTTGCCTCTGTAATTTGATGGTTATCTCAACACTTTGTAACGGATTCATTAAATTTATCTTCGTGTTCGATTTTTAGTGGATATCTACCATTAAAAATGAAAAGTAGTAGTCTTCCTTATGAATATTTGAGTGGTTCTACAATTGTCGATAATAAGTGGACTAGGAATGCAGTTGATTAGAAAAGATCTGCAGTCAGTCTACCCTTCTGTCAACTGTGACTAGAGTAATTAGATTCTGCTTAAATATCTAGTTATTGGGGGCGCGAATCTTTATTGAATTTTAATCCTCAATATAATGAAAGTATATCTTTAGTTCTGATGGCTAGATAAATCAGTTAGAAATTCATATGGGTAGATTAAGAGGGGAGCAAATATTTGGACCCCTCTTATACTCTAGTTCTCTTAGCAATAATTTTAAACAGTAGTTCGAAGTGCTTCCCGAATTCGGGAACCTAATCTTTGAATGTATTCACCATCTGGTCCATGATGAACATCTGTGATGTTCGTAATGTTATAGTCTTCTGCCCAATGATTGTCATTAACCCCCAACCCAGTTAGTCCTAAAGCTGTAGTACATGCTGCCAGTGGATAAAGTAACATCAATACTAAATCACCTAAAGAATACCAAACTGAGGTTCCATAGAGAAGTCCATCGAAGCTACCTGCAATTAATGGTGCATGTTGAAGAGAGCCAGTGTTAGAAAATGAATCTGAGGGTATAGCTGGCGACATACACCACCAAGAATTAAAAGCTTGAAGATCATTGTTTTGAGAAATTATTTGTTCAGCCACATAAGCAAGAACATAACATCCCAAAGAGTGAGTAATAGCCCGACCAGTATTTCTATCGAGTTTTTCAAGAAAAGGCTTTATGTATGCAGCTGTTTTTTCTGCTCTACGTTTCATTTCTTTCCAAAAAACTGCAGCTATGAGTAAGTTATAATTACCTCCACCTATTACAACTGATTGTAAAAGAACCTTTATTTTTTCTTCTTCCTCGTCACTCATTTCTGAATCATAAGTTATTAAATAAATATCAATCTTTGAGGTATCTGGAGGAAGAGGCGCGTTTGGATCAGGATTAAAAACTCTTGCTTCTTTTTCAAAGTTAGCAAAGTAATCAAAGGCATCAATTTGTCTACTACTTGAAAAATCAGAACCATCTTTTTTCAACGCTTTGTATGACATTCCATGAATAAAAACCCATGCCTCTCTATTTTCCTCAAAAACAAAACTATCAGGTTCAATATCATCAAAAACAGGATCCGCTGTTTCTCCTTGTTCATTTGGCCAAACAGATTCTTTAGGATTTTTTAAGTGCAATATTTTGGCATTAGGGTTACGTCTTAACTGGTCACTTATTTTCTCGTAGTTTTCTTTAATAATGTCAGCAGGGATTAAACCATTCGAACACAATGCTCCTAGCACTAGTGATGAATATTGAATAAATCTATGTGTTAATCGAAGTCTAATGTTATCGATTGACACTCCACATCTTTGAACACACTCTTTTACATTTTCGAAAATATAATCTAAATCTTCCTCAGTATTTTTAATAATTTGTTTACCTGTTTCAACAACATCATTAATAGAGTTGGATACTTGCCTTACACTAATTTTGGGTTCCCAATTCACAATATCTAAATGTTTATTTTCACCGTTCATACATTATTTGCACCCTTTCACCCTATGAATAGTAGTCAGGTACTAGTATGTCCTGAAATAAACTTTATATCCTTTTCATTCAAGATGTAAGGGCATTATTTACCTATAATTATATGATTTAAAAGGAGTAGTCTTTAACTCCCGGTTTATGTCATTGAATAATGAATGACTGTTAGGAATGTCGATTTTGTTTGCCACAAAAATTAGTGTTATTTGTGTCGGAAATAAAAATAACCCTGCAACTCAAAATCAAAACCCACGTAGGAAAACGGTATTTCCTACGTGGGTTTTGATTTTGAGTTGCAGGGTTGTACATCCCTATTCCTAAGGGAAATAAGTTCTATATGCACGTTCCATGATATTTATTACGTGATGAACAAAATCGGTAGTGAATTAAATCTTTTTCCAATCCGCATTGTAACGCTCCAAGTGATCTTGTTCCCGCATTAGTAATAAGTGAATTTATAAAGTTTGATTGGAAATAACTCTCACTGCATATAAAAAGCCAACGTTTTGAATACAGTTTGATCTTTTCCTTTAATTTCTAGACCTAGACTATGAAATAAACACCATTATTCGAGAATTGATAGAACGAAATGTGTTATTTCAGAAAGATGAAATTATTGATCTTCATAAATTACTCGAGTTTTTAGTCAATTTTCATTTAGAGAACCGTAGTTTATATGAAAAACTATTAGAGGACTATGAATTGAATGTTTCTATACTTCCAGATAAAAAATCTGGAGGATTATTTTTGGCAAGGGAAACTCAGTTCAGTGAACATTTTAAAATCGAAGACATATCTGTTATGTAGCAAGTTATCGATGGTCTATCGCACTTCATCTCCAATTACTCACAAGCTGAAATAGATGAACATAATTCAAATGCTTCAAAATTAGTGGAACAAAAAAATAAGCATTTAGGTTTACTCCTGGGGGAGAAATGGATCTTTGTGGTCATGCTACGTTGGCAACAGCGTTCATAATAGCCAACTATTACGAGAATAATGTAGACAAAATTAAGTTTCAGACAATGAGTGGGGAGCTTGTTGTTGTAAAAAAAGATAAACTTTATGAAATGGATTTCCCAAGCAGAATGCCTGCAAAGCATACGCTGACCGAGGAAATGATCGACGCTCTTGGCATAAGACCTATTGAAACCTATTTAGGAAGAGATTTAATGTTTGTATTAGACACGGAAGAGAATGTTCGAAATGCATCCCCTGATTTTTCGAAGCTGGAACAATTGTCAGATGGTTTGGGTGTTTTGATTACAGCGAAAAGTGAAAAGTATGATTTTGTTTCAAGATGCTTTTTTCCAAAGCTGCAAGTAAATGAAGATCCCGTGTGCGGTTCAGGGCATTGCAGTTTTGTCCCCTATTGGGCAAAACGCTTAGGCAAGGATGAAATGGTAGCGAGACAGCTCTCCAAACGCGGTGGAACACTATATTGTAAATTTCTAGGAGACGGAGTAAAAATCAGCGGCACAGCAGTTGTATATGCTATCGGGGAAATGCAAATAAAATAGTAAGGAATAAGACGTCTTATCTGTACCGGGAAAAGGCTAATTCTACATGAAGGATCGGCTGAAAAGGCTGCTGGTGACGATGATCAGGAGGGCTTTGTTAAAAAAATACAAGAGGCTAAGTAGAGCAATAAAAGCCGAGAGGAAATTATGTTCAATCATGCACAAGAAGAAGGCCTGAGATAACTAAAGAGGCTTATTGTGAGCAGAATTTTACCATCTTTTAGAATTATGTTTGATTTCTATGACAGGAATAGGCAGCTAAAGGTAGAATTAGTCTATAGGCTTTCATTTATGTAGGATTGAATCCCCTTTCCTACTTTTAGCCCCTGCTGATTAAGGCGGGGGTTTTTCTGTAAGCTCTTTTCGTTAAGTTCGTTGCAATTTCGACCTTGAACTCAACGGGCAGGATCATTTCGTAACATTGTCGAATATCGTTTAGCTAAAATTTATCACAGAAGGAGATAAGGGGCATGCAAGGATATAATGTTCTTATGATATATAATAAAGAGATGGATCGGCTGCTAATGTGCAAACGATTAAAGAATCCTTATAAAGGATTGCGTAATCTGGTTGGCGGAAAAATCGAGAGTGGAGAAACGGGGATTGAAGCTGCTTACAGAGAACTATTTGAGGAAACAAGCATTACAAAAGAAAATATTACTTTGCATCATGTAATGGATTTCACGTACTATCTGCATCAATGCTATGTTGAAGTTTATGTTGGCAAATTGAGATGTGATGTCGAGGTTTCAGGGGATGAAAATGAATTATATTGGTCTGATTTGAATCAGGATTTTTTTGACATGACCCTATTTGCAGGTGAAGGTAATATTGGACATATGATTGAACAAGTGAAAATGAGCAAAGATAGATTGCTAACTGATTAAATAAGCAGATTCTGTTCGAGGTGGTAAACGATCTGTCAATAACATAAGCACTAACCTGTACATCCTTGTTCATGCAAGGATTTTTTGTTGGATTTGTATAGGCAGGAGGGAAGATAGAAGGGGGGAGTTGATAGTTCAGTGTATCGTTACCCAAGCAAGTAAATAATGCAGGCAAAGGCAAAAAGGAGTAAAAAGGAATAAAAAAGCACAAATTGTAAAGCCTTCCTTTCAGCTAAGGAGGGAGGATTTGCTGTACTATTCGCTCTTATCAGAGTTCAATCCCAAAAGAGGGAACCTCACTTTAGTTTACGCAATAAATCGACAGGTTCCCGTTACTGAATCAGGTTTTGATGGTTCTGATAGCTACAGCCGAATTCTTTTTCGTAAAGAGTATAATATCAATAGCGCTTTTTTATGTTGACGTTCACTTGTCAAGCAAAGCACCGTCGAATATCTTCCAAAAAGGCTTGAACCGCGGGAGGCAAATAACGATTTTTCATAAACGTTAAATAAACGGTTCTCTCCAATGCCGATGAATCAATCGTTTTTGATGCGATGCATTCATCCATTGGTTCAGATAAATAATTTTCGGGGATAATCGTAATTCCCAGATTTTCTCTGACCAGTGTTAAGGCTGTTTCAAAGCGTTCAATTTCAAATTTGATTTTCGGCGTTCTTTGTTCCAATGTAAAGGCTGTTAAAATATCTTCTCTTGTCTGAAATCCTTCCGTACTAATGATAAAAGGCTCTCTTACTAACTCTTCTAAACGAATTGATCCCTGCTGCTGTGCCAGAGGGTGATCTTTGTGTAGCACAAGCACTAATCTTTCATCGTATAAAGGGAATGATTCAATATCTGGTTCATTTATATACTGATTTGTAATAAGCAGATGTGTATCATACTTTCTCAATGATTCCTTCACAGCTTTTCCACTCAGCACTTCGATCAGCTTAATGTTTATAGTAGGATAGCGATCCTGATACTTACGGATCACTTTTGGAATCCAATGCTTCACTGACTCAATGATGCCGATAATTAAATCACCACTGCCGGTCAGTTTTACTTCCTCCATCTCTTTTTTCAACATGTTCATTTGGGAAAGGAGGAGAAGTGATTTTTTGTACAAAATTTTACCAGCGTCAGTCAGCTCTACTTTTCTTGTATTTCGCTCAAGGAGTGGGGAGCCAATCTCTTGTTCCAAATTTTTAATAGCGTTGCTTAACGAAGGCTGTGAAATATGCAGTTTTTGTGCGGCTTTGGAGTAGCTCAAGTGATTGGAAACCGTCACAAAATAATGCAATTGTTTGATGTCCAATAGAATCCCCCTCCTTATTTATAGCTTCAAACTATTAAATTATTTAAATTATATATTAGAAATAATAAGTTTGTCATTATATAATCAAAAAACAAATCTACTTCAGAAATTTCAGAAAGGGTGAATAAATTGGCAATGAATGTTCTAGCTGATTTATGGACCGGGCGAACTGATCATACGGAAAGAAGAAGCAGCTTTCGCTATCATCAAATTGTGGAATTGGCAGACTTGGAGAAATTGCAATCCTTCAAGGATAGCACATGTGCAATTATTGGCTTTGAATGTGAAGAAGGAGTTAGACGCAATCAAGGCCGATTAGGAGCAGCCAAAGCTCCAAATGCTATTAGGCAAGCGCTTGCGAGTCTTCCTTGGAAACTGGAGGAAGGTAAACGTATTATCGATGTGGGGAATATTAAGTGCCAAAACGAAAAACTCGAGGAGGCTCAGGAAGAATTAGGTCTGGCAGTCTCGAAAATTTTTTCAAAATCGGTGACTCCCATTATTTTAGGAGGGGGACACGAAACGCTGTATGGACATTATTTAGGTGTCCGAAAGCATATAGGCAACGATGCTTCGCTTGGTATCATCAATATTGATGCTCATTTCGATTTACGCTCGTATGAAAATCAGCCTTCATCTGGGACGATGTTTAGGCAAATATTAGAAAATGACAAAAACAGCCAATATTTTGTGCTTGGAATCCAACGTTTCGGTAATACACAGGAATTATTTGATAAAGCGGACGAACTCGGTGCCCAGTATATTTATGAAGAAGATATGACTGAAGAACGGATGGATGACATCATTACTGCATTAGACGAATTCATCGAAAAGCAGGATTATGTCATGCTTACGCTTTGTACGGATGTTTTAAATGCGGCATTTGCCCCGGGAGTTAGTGCGCCATCTCCATTTGGATTAACACCAATGGTTGTTCGTGCCTTGATTCGCAAAGTGACAGCTCATGGGAAAGCGCTTTCTTTTGATATTTGTGAAGTGAATCCTGTCTTAGATGAAAACGGAAGAACCGTAAAGTTAGGTGCTTATTTGACGAATGAAGCTATCATGAGATTTCTAGGAGGAGACAACTATGACTTTAGCACTTAATCAAGTAAATACGATTTTTCTCGCGGTTGCATTGCTAGTACTAGGATCATACCTAGTAAAAAAAGCAGGATTTCTGCAAAAATTTTATATTCCGGCACCAGTTGTTGGAGGGCTATTGTTTGCAATCATTGCAACGGCCTTAAAAGCGATGGGACTTTTGGAAATTACATTGGATACCTCACTTCAAAGCTTGTTCATGCTCACATTCTTTACAACTGTAGGATTGGGAGCAAGCTTTAAACTTATCAAGTTAGGCGGCAAGCTTCTGATCATTTACTGGATTGCATGCGGATTCTTGGCTTTAGCACAAAACGTGATTGGGGTTTCCTTGGCTTCATTGTTCGGCATTCATCCACTAATTGGAATGATGGCAGGCTCAGTTTCTATGGAAGGTGGACATGGAGCGGCAGGTGCATTTGGACAAACTCTTGAAGATATGGGAATTCAATCAGCGTTGGCCATTGGGATCGCGGCGGCCACCTTTGGTCTTGTGGCAGGGGGCTTAGTTGGCGGACCGACTGTTAAATATTTAATTTCAAAATACGATCTAAAACCGGCAGAAATAGAAGATCAGGTAGAGACAGTTGAAGAAAAAGCAGAGCCTATTACGACAAATACCTTCTTCACCCAGGTCCTGCTCATTACATTCTGCATGGCAGTTGGTACGTATTTAGGAGAGCTGTTCACATCAGCAACCGGCTTTGTTCTGCCTAGTTATGTAGGGGCCATGTTCGTGGCAGTTATCGCACGAAATCTTGTAGATAAATGTAATCCGAATGCAATTGACATGAAGAGCATCAACCTGATTAGTGATGTGACGCTTGGAATCTTCCTGTCTATGGCACTCATGAGCATAAAATTATGGGAAGTAGCTGATCTTGCACTTCCAATGCTATTGATCGTGTTTGTACAAGTTGTATTTATTGTCCTGTTTGGTATTTTCATTTTGTTCCGGTTGCTTGGTAAAAACTATGATGCCGCAGTAATGGTCGCAGGTTTTACAGGTCATGGCCTTGGCGCTACACCAAATGCTATGGCGAATATGGCTGCAGTGACTGAGCGTTTTGGTCCATCGCGAAAAGCCTACCTGGTTGTTCCTGTTGTCGGAGCCTTTCTCATTGATGTGTTTGGTATGCCGATCATTATTACAACAATAAATCTATTTAAATAACAGGATGCGGACGGATGATGAAACGTAATCTATGAGAAATAGTTCAGTCTGAGAAATTCGAATGGAGAAACATTTCTTAATATGTAGGAGGCTGTACAAAAAGAGAAGGCTTACTAAGCTCAAAGAATATTGATTCTCCATGCATAGCACCAAGACCTAATCGGGGGGTGGTAATATCTTACAGTTTAACCCGTTCGTCCCATGATCCTTACCTTGTTAAGACGGATAAAATTTGCGGTATTTCGGACTATTCCAAGTATGATCATATATGGTTCATTTTAAGAAAAGGCAGACCGTGGGAGGGGTAACCCACGGTCTGTTTGTGAATTAGAACCAAGTTATATAGATCCTGTAAGTCGTTTTACTTTTATGATCATGAATTAAAGCAGGCTCAAATGGGGTAGGATTAAGAGCTATAACTTTTGTTTGATTATTTCGAATATCAGGTTCAAGGCGAATAGTACCTGGTGCTCCTTCTACAAAAAAGCCTGTATTTGGAATATAAAGATGATTGTCAACTACAAGGTTTTTCGTAATGATGCTGTAACCAGGATATACAATGCTTGGTTGAATTGCATGAGCTGGGTCAGGGGATCGTTCAAGAGGAGAGTGTGCACTAGCAGCTTGTGCTCCAAACATCAAAGAAACTGCCATTAGTGAGGTAGCAAGAAATTTTACTTTCTTCATCATTACCACTCCTTCATATATAGACACCCACAATGAGAAACAATAAGATGTTTTTTTGAATATGTACACTGCTATAGAAAGGGTTATGTTTGAATTATATACATTTTTTGCTATCCGTACATACAGAACATAAATCGAACAAACAATTAATTTTAGGCGGTTACGAAGAGGAAAACATCAGCAAAAATTAATAAATTACTTGTACCATTTCTAGCACCAGAATAGAGATTTTTCTAAATAATCACTATCTGAATAACTTCACAAACTGATATAATATGCTTACTGTAGCATGAAAAAGTGATCCCAGCACATCACTGACAAGTTAAAGCCTATTAGGGAGATAACATGAAACCAGAATTCCTTTCTTTCACCTGTAAAATAAATAGTGATGATTCATTTAACGAATTAAAAAGCTTGTTTAATAAACTAAAAACTGCAAAAGAAGCAGGTGAACTGCATGACGGTGACTATGCACTTTGGAAGTCATTTTTTAAGAGAGAACAATTGGCAAAGTTTTGGAACCCGTCTCAGCAGGAATTGGATGAGTTTTGGAGCCTGTACAATTCTTTGCCAGTTGACGAGAGAATTACAGATCCTAGATTAAAAGTACCGTGGGATTTTGAATCATGGTTAGATGCGATCGCCAGTGCTGAATATACTCTTGTAAGCTGTGAACGTATAGATAAAAATAGAGGAAAATTTGAATACGACCCATGGGCATTTCCTTATGGAAGCGCTGATGCTCTTCGATTTTTACTTCACATTTTTGACTGTGACATTATAGAAGAAACTGGATATTGAAAATAGGTAGGAACCGGAAGCTGGCTTTACATAATACGATGGCAAACATTCAAACAGGAAGTGTAGAATATGAATTATCAAAAATTAAGTAAAGAAATTTCATATGCTCTGCGTCATGCACCACATGAATACGAATTAGATTTAGATGAATATGGATGGGTTCAAATTGGGCAATTATTGCATTCCCTACATGAGCAACCAGTATGGCGCGATGTGAGTGAAAATGACCTGCATATTATGATTTCACAATCTGAGAAGAAACGATTTGAAATTGAAAATGGAAAAATTAGAGCTCTCTATGGCCACTCTACAGCGAAAAAAGTTCTAAAAGAGGAAAATTAACCGCCAGAGTTTCTCTATCAGGGCACACCAAAACGATTTGTTTCATTGATAATGGAACAAGGGCTATTGCCTAAAGGAAGACAATATGTTCACCTATCAGAAGAAATTGAGACTGCAAAACAAGTGGGAAAAAGAAGGGATAAGCATCCAGTTATTTTAAAGATAGAGGCAAAAAAAGCATGGGCGAATAAGGTTACCTTTTATCATGGGAACGAAATGGTCTGGCTGGCTGACAAAATAGATAGGCAGTATATTTCGATACTGGAATAAACAGAAAGTGGCAGGAAACTGTTATTCAAGTTTTTTTGGACTTGAAGGATAAGTATACTTTTAGGTAGATCATTTGGCAGTAGGCTTCAAAATGCTGTAAGGAAGCGGTTTTTTACAGAAATTTGATTGAACTGGTAAAGGAGAATTATCTCTATAAACAAAGAAAGGGGAGTCAAAAAAGGTTCATGTAATGGAGTAGTTGTATAAATATGCAATTCTACATTGCGTTGCGTCCTTTTATTGCTTATAATCATCAGCGAGGTGGTTAATATATGTCATTAACAGTTAAAATTACCATAAAGGACGACAAAGGAAAAGAAGCTGAAATAGAGCTACAAGAAACTGATAATCTATCTAAATTAGTTATTGTTCAAAATGTATTCAACTTATTTGGTGTTGATAAAGATATACTGGAAACAGTGAACGAATTTGAAAAGATTGGTAAGGCTTACAGTCATTTTTTTGACAATATGAAACAAGAAGAAGAGCAGTTGGAAGAGAAGAATTTAAGAGAAAAACGGATTGTTAATAATGAACAAATTAGGGAACAAATGATCAAAAGTTTTCAGGAGATTGAAGAGACGAAAGAGGCTGAAAAGGCTGAAGCAAAGCCGGTTGACGAATCAGATTACTTAACTACAGGTATCAAGGAAGATTCAAATGGCAAAAAACGCTATAAATTAAGATATGAATGCCCAATCTGCATGAATAAGGGCGTTCATTATATTTACAAAAATTCGACTGAGACGTGGTGTCATGCCTGTGGAAGTAAGATGCCTATCAAACCGGCACACAAGGATGGATTCCCGAATAGAGATTCGCACGGGAATTTTTATCGAGCTGGGGATTACTATGATTACACCTGTTAGCAGTGGGATTACTCATAGTTGAATCGACGCTACTTTGATGAACTGTTTTTAAAGGTGACATGAATCTGATGACCCCCAGAAGGCTTCTGGGGGTTTTAATGAGGTGCTTGGTTTTCAGTTGCTTTTAGATAGTAGGGCAAATACTAGGATTATGCTAGTACAAGCAGTGAAAGCATCATAAAACGAGTACTTTACAGGCTACTAATGGCTTTGACATTTTGTTTACGATATATTTTCCACGTAATAAACAGAGTAATCAGTAATATACAGGCAGTTAGATAGCTCCCTTCAGCACCAAAAGCTCCTCCAGAAAGCATGGCATCCCCGATCGGCTGAACCTTTACAAGAGAAGGCGCCCCTGACTCGCCACCCGATACTGCAAATCCCAAAGCAGATTGTAAGAAATTCCATATAAAATGAGCACCAATAGGAAACCATAGCTTGCCAGTCATCTCTTTAATTAGTCCAAAAAACAGGCCATCGAGAAAGAGGAAGAGCATTGGGAGAAGTGACTCGGTAGAACCTGTGTTAAACAAATGAATAAATGCAAACAAAAGAGATGAAAGCAGGATGGAAGCTTTAACGCCAAATGACTCCTTTACAAGTCCCTGAATATACCCTCTCATCAGTCCTTCTTCAACGATTGCAACCACTATCCACTTGGGAATGGTAGACAGAATAGCCGCCAGAAGATAGACATCTATTTGTACGCTTGTAAGCTGTACCCCACCTAATAACCAAATAAATGCACAGGAAAGGAAAATTGTACAGGCTCCTATTCCAATACCCAATACGAGCTGTTTCCAGCTTCCCTCTCCTCCAAAACCTACAGGCCAAAGACGTTTTCTCTCAAATAGCCGATAGGCAATCCATACTCCAATTAACATTCCTATTTGAGACAAATATTTGAATGAGTCAGGCAATAGAGCTTGGAAGAGAAATGAGATGAGGAAGCCCATTAGGATTGTGAGTGCTATTTTTGCGATGATTTGTAGAGAGTGTACGATGATTTTCATTGAAGAGGCCTCCTAGATTTTTTCCTATCATATCTTTCCATTTTAAGCAAATGAATGAGTATGTGAAAGACTCATTGCCTTCATTTCACAAATATTCCACTATATCAATTGAATCATTATCATAGATAGCTACTGCTGACAAATGACTTGATCCATAACGTGATTATCTACATGGGAAGCAAGAAGCATTGTCAGTTCGGGGTAGCTTTATATGAATAACAGATATAACTCGTAGTACAGTGCATCCATTGATAATGATAACTATTATCATGTATAATAAGGGATGCATAATGATACAAGTCAGGATGACTGCTGAGGAGTTGAATAGACACAGTGCGGATAAGTGAACAGCTAATTTCATGGAATTAGGCTTTCATGAAAGCTATTGATATTCGTTATTTAAACATGAAACTTAATGGACGAAAGCCACAACCCTTCATAACCAGCCGGTAGGGGTTGTATGCGGTGTCCGGCAGTGCTCCTTACAGCTTGATGGAACACAGCATCAAGTAACTCGATTTCATGATTTTTGCTTGATGGCAAGGGGCGCTCATTGTTGGTTCAGGTAGTCGTGATATTAGCGTGCTTTAAGGAGATGAATGACAGTTATGCAAATGAACGACTATTTCGTGTTGTGGAATCATGCTTCCGTTCAGGTGCTGGATATCCGCCATGCAATTCTGAGGGTAGGAGAAGAGCTTGACTCATATCGGTTCCCCACAAGCGGTTTTTTGTATGCAACCCGTGGTATTGCCCAAATACTGCTTGACGGGGAAGTTCATCGATCGGAGAGGTTCCATGTGCTCCATAGCGGGAAGGGGGCATGCATAGAGATTACAGAAATAGAAGACGAGTTTGAATACTATTTGATTCTTTATAAGGCTATTCTTCCACGTCCATGTAGCCAGGCCATTCTGGAAATGTTGGAAAATAGCAATCCCTTTCAAATACAGTACAGCTTTTCACCAAATGACCCAATCTCACTATTCCATAAAGTGAAAGATATGAATCAAGAATGGAAACAACCAAGGTCAATAGAACGTTTTTATGTTAAATCAGAGTTTTATCAATTTGTCTACAGTATTTTGCGGCAGTTCCAAGGTCAAGAGATTTATGTGAAAGAGCCGGGGATTGTTACGCAAGTGATTTTGTACATGCAAAAGCATTATTCGGAATCGATCACTCTGGAATCCCTTGCAGAGACTTTGAACTACAGTGTTCCCCACTTATCAGCTTTGTTCAAAAAGGAGACGGGGCACAGTCTGATTCATTATCTGATTCGGATAAGAATGGAAATGGCAGCAAGTCTACTGGTAGAAACGGATGCAACATTACGTGAAATAGCTGTAAGTGTAGGATATGAGGACCCGTATTATTTTGGGCGTCTATTCAAAAAGTACAAGGGTGTTTCGCCTGCCCGGTATAGAGTTAGAGAGCTAGAGCAGCATAAAACAGAAGAAAGTCCTTCTAACCTCATTCGATCCTCCATTGAAGTGCAAAAGGGGCCGCGTTATATTGAGGGTGATATTTATGATCAATATAAGAGAGAGGGACTTACACCGATGTACAAACAATCCAGGTCAGCAACTACGGCAACATTATTCCTTTGCTTCGCGTTGCTTCTCAGTGCGTGCTCTGTTGGCACTTCAAACACGAATACAGCAACTTCCGGGAATCAATCGTCATCTGCTGAGGTCTCAGTATCGCACAGCTCTACTCAAGCGCATTCCGTTCAGGGTTCTGAAAGCGCGCCAAGCAAAACAGTATCGACGGCTGCCGGTGACATACGCATTCCAGTTAACCCCCAAAGGATTATAGCTGACCAGTATCTGGGCAGTTTTATTGCGCTTGGTATTACTCCCATTGGAACTCCCGGACTGCACCGGCAAAATCCGTATTTTGCCGAAGCACTCAAGGATGTGGAGGATATTGGTGATGTGGAGGGTTCATTGGAAAAGGTGATTGACTTACAACAAGACCTGATCGTAACAGGGTCGGCAGAAACTCACAGCAGATATCAGCAATTATCCAAGATTGCCCCGACAATCTCAATTCCTTATGGCGAATTAAAGAATGCCCATGAAGAGCTGACTTACTTTGGCAAGCTGCTAGGTAAGGAAAAAGATGCTGAAAAATGGCTTGCGGAGTACGATCGCCGAATTTCTGTAGCAAGAGAAAAGGCAAGGAAAGCAGTGCCTTCCGATGCTACCTTTTCCATATTTGAGCTAACACCCAAGGCGACCTATGCTTACGGAGATAATTTTGGACGAGGTGGTCAAGCTGTATATCAAGCATTGGGATTCAAGCCCCCAGCACCGACAGCAGCCGAAATTATTAAAAAACAGTGGGTTGAGCTGTCTAATGAATTACTACAACAATATGCAGGTGATTATATTATTCTGACATCTAACGACCGCACCTTAGAGGACTTGAAAGCCGATCCGATTTGGGCTTCTCTTGATGCAGTCAAAAACAATCGTGTATACATATGGAAAGAAGAGCGATCCTGGTACTTTGATCCAATCGCAGTATTGTCGCAAACAGAGGAAATAGCCGATTGGCTGGCAGGTCAGCGCTAAATGTGTATAGAATCATTTATTTATAAAGATGGAATTTGAATAAACAAAGCGAATTGTGCAGTGAAGTGTCCCGTCTACATGTTGGATAGCCTAGAGCTTTTCTATAGTCGATGTGAGAGGGCGCTTCACTGTTTTAGTAGATCGGAGCTTTAGGGATGTGTTTGTTACATATTTCGCATTGTAACTAGTGATAAAATGAAAATAAATTTCCAATTATTTACGTAATGAGTGCTTATAATACGCTATCCTACATTGCTTTATGTCGATTTATTGCTTATAATCATTTTCGAGGTGGTCTAAAATGTCATTAATAGTTAAAATTTCCATTAAAGATGATAAGGGCAAAGAAGCGGGAATCGAGTTACAGGAAAACGACTATTTAGCTAAATTAGTGATTATTCAGAACGTATTTAATCTTTTTGGTGTGGACAAGGATATTCTTAAAACAGTCAACGAGTTCGAAAAGATAGGGAAGGCCTATAGTAATTTCTTTGATAATATGAAGCAAGAAGAGGAGCAGAAGCTAGAACAGCCTCTACACAATAATGATGAGAATCAAGAACAATTAAGTGCTGATTTACAGGAGGATAAGAAACCAAATGATAGTCAAGAAAATGTTGTTCATGTTGCAGATTATCTAACAACAGGAATTAAAGAAGATGCAAACGGAACAAAACGCTACAAATTAAGATATGAATGTCCCATTTGCATGAATAAGGGCGTTCACTATATTTACAAAAATTCGACTGAGACCTGGTGTCATGCCTGTGGAAGTAAAATGCCAATAAAATCAGCACATAAAGATGGATTTCCCAACAGAGATTCACATGGGAATTTTTACCGAGCAGGAGATTATTATGATTACTCAAGCTAACATTTCTTCCAAACTAGCAGGTTATCTTACAACTTATGATAAAATAAGATATGATCAAAATTTATAGATAAACTTCATAGTGGGAGAAAAAGATGAAAGAAGCTATACAATGTGAAATCAAAAAATTGGAACAAGAACACAATATCAGAATTTTATTTGCCGTAGAATCAGGAAGCCGGGCATGGGGCTTCCCATCACAAGATAGTGATTATGATGTGCGCTTTGTTTATATCAGACGTCCCGAATGGTATCTTTCAATCGATGAAAAAAGCGATGTAATTGAAGTGCCAATTACTAATTTGCTTGACATAAACGGATGGGATATTAAAAAGGCGCTCAAGCTGTTTAGAAAGTCAAATCCTTCCTTGATGGAATGGCTGAGTTCGGAAATCGTTTATCACGATGCTTATGGATTTAAGGATGAGATGATAAAGTTGAGAGAGCGTGTTTTTTCTCCAAAAATTTCTATTCATCACTATCTTGGCATGGCGAAAGGGAATTACAGAGATTATCTTCAGGGAGAACAGGTAAAAATTAAAAAATACTTCTATGTTCTGCGGCCTTTGCTAGCTTGCATGTGGATTGAGAGATACAATGTGAATCCGCCCATACTGTTTCAAGAATTGGTAAATAAATTAGTAGCTGATTTAGAGGTAAAAAGTGCAATTGAGAAGTTGCTTGCAAGCAAAATGGCTGGAAAAGAAATTGCTCTTGAAAAGCGTATTGATGTGTTAAATGATTTTATTGAAGAGGGGTTTGCACATCTTACCGACATTTCCCCTAGGTATAGTCGTGAAGTGAACGATCCAACTGCCCAGCTTGATGACGTATATCGTAAATACTTAAGGCTAGTATGGGATTTCAAATAAGAGATTTATTTTTGAGTCTCTTTTTTTATCGGGTGACTGATTGTCTACAGACATCTGGTCTCGGGCATTTTTTTGTTCAGCGGTACATATATAATTGATTCTTGTTCCTTTTGTGATGTTTTCAAAAGACTACATTCAAATTCCTTTGCTAGGATAAGTTAGAATAGTTTGAATAGACGGCCTTAATGGTCGGCTATTTTTTAATTAGCTTTTTTTAAAGGGAACGCTATTATTCAAATAGCGTTCTTTTTTTGTTAGGATTGTACAGCATTTTTGAAATCAAACACCGATCTTTCAGAGGGAGGGAAACGATGCTGTCTACGTTCTATTTAAGAAGGAAAGCTGTCAAGATTTTGGGGGATGCAAGTTGTTTAAATGTTTGCGGGAATATTCTTCATGAAATATATACCAAATAAGTTGCGTTGGGTAAAAATATTTGGTTGTGTACAAAATATTTTATATCGTGTAAACTAAGGATGTAAGCAATCAAGATAGGAGGAAATAATGGAATGGAGCTCTTTTCTTTACCGAAGCTGCAGTATAATTATGACGAGTTGGAACCTTATCTCGATGCCAGAACCATGGAAATCCATCATGGCAAGCACCATGCAACTTATGTGACTAATTTGAACAAGGCAATCGAGAACTATCCCCAGTTCAAGAATGCTAGTGTAGAGGAATTGATCAGCAATTTGGACGATGTACCGGAAGAAATTCGTACAGCGGTCCGAAATCATGGAGGTGGACATTATAGTCACAGCCTGTACTGGTCCATCATGAGCCCGACTGGGGGCGGGAATCCTGATGGTGATATAGCGAAGGGAATTGAAAAGCATTTTGGCAGCTTTGCACAGATGAAGGATGAGCTGACAAAAGCTGCTGTAAGCCGATTTGGAGCGGGGTGGGGATGGTTGGTTGTCAATGGGGACAAGTTGGAAGTAACCAGTACGCCCAATCAGGATACTCCTTTAATGGAAAATAAAACGCCGATTCTGGTCGTCGATGTTTGGGAGCATGCTTATTATTTGCAGTATCAGAATAAAAGACCGGACTTTGTCTCCTCCTGGTGGAATGTTGTTAACTGGGAGGAAGTGAATCGTCGTTATAACGAAGCGATTCGTTAATCTTGAATTTTCTAAACTTTGCAGAAGAGACAGGTATGCTTCTGCAAAGTTTTTTGCTATAAATCTCTTATCTTGCTCAGGGAGGAAGAGTATTCATGAACAAACACGCGATTCGATTACAAGAACAATCAACAAGAAAAGAAATATTGCTGTTGCTAAAGAAGCGCGGTTCAGTAAGTGTCCAGGAAATGTCGGAGCATTTGGGAGTAACCAGGATGTCAGTTCGCAAGCATTTATATGCTTTAGAAAAGGACAGTTATATCCAATCCAGCATTCTGCGTCAGCATGTTGGAAGACCAACCTATTCCTATCGACTTACGGTTTTATCCGAAGAACTATTTCCGAATGAATACGATAATCTGGCCATGGAATTGATTCAGGGGATCAATGACATGTTCGGGGAATCGTTAGTGAATAGCTTATTTGAACGGAGAATGGCCAAGATAGAGAAAAAGCACCGTGAGGCAATGTCAGGACAAAACTTTGAAAAAAGAGTAGCAACATTGGCGAAAATCCAGGATCAAGAGGGATACATGGTTAAATTGGAAAAAAAACAAGATGGTACATATTTATTTGATGAAGTAAATTGTCCTGTTGTAGAAGTTGCAATCCGCAATCGCCAAGCATGCCAATGTGAGGTTGCTCTGTTCGAAGCGTTGCTTGACGCCGATGTGCAGCGTACGGAATGCATTGCAGACGGGAATGTGAGATGTCGTTATTTGATAAAGGAGAGGGGCAACTACTAAGGCTGGTCGGGGAGAAGATGAATTGAACCGATACTGATAAAATCAATGGATAGAGAGGAGAGAATCAGGGATTTACATTAGCAAAGTTTTTATTTAGAGTTTGTGAGACAAGAACGAAACTTGGTATAAAATATCTTTTTCAATCGCAACGGCTTTATCAGGCAATTTTGAAAAGGAGAATTACATTCTATTGGTTGATAGACTTTTTAATAATATTCATATAAAATACTGTTCTGACTTTGATTACACTTTGTATAAAAATTACATAGTAAATCCTAAAATGTATTTTTTATGTTTTATTTTAAAATAGAGTCAAGAGATATTTTGGATCAAGATTTATTTCAAACCAACATTAGAATCTATTTTAAAGAAAGGAACATATGGGAACAAATGAAAGTAAACATTAAAATTATTGAAAAACGTAAAGAAGAATTTTGTACCTTTTACATCCACAAAGTAACATCTTTTATTTTAGATATGGTATCAACACTAGAGAATAGTTCTGAGAACTATTTAATAGTAAATTCTACGCACAAAAATGAACAAGAAAAAATTTCTTGTTCAACTATTTATTATTTGGAATACCTTGAAAGAAAAATATTTATTTATACCAAAGAAAATATATTCGAGATAAAAAGTCCTTTATACAAATTACAACATGAACTTCCAGATAACTTCATTAGAATTTCAAAAGCTATAATTATCAATATTCATTTTTTAAACAAATTCTCCGTTAAAGCAAATGGAAATCTAGAAGCACTACTGTCAAACGGAGAAAAAGTAATTGTGTCCAGAAAATATGTTTCTTCTTTAAAAAATATATTAACAAAATATTCCAATCGACCGCTTATGTATTGATTTTAACCACTTATGTTTAAAAGTATTTCTCTATATCTCCTTTGATGTAAATATTAATAAAAACAAAGGAGGATATACAATGTATACGATGATCAAAGAAGTATTTCTCAGAACTCCATTTTGGGTATGGATATTATTATTCATTTTAATAAAAAGGGGTATTGCTATTTCTCAAGAACGACCAATCAATTTGTCTAAGATGTTTCTTGTTCCCATGATTTTTATGATATGGGGTTTTGATAAAATTATCACTAAATTTTCTCACTTAGGATATTGTTTAATAAGCTACACGATTTTCATTCTTCCAGGTATTTTAATTGGGTATTTGTTATATAAAAAATATCAAACTTTTTTCAAACAAGAGACAGTTATTTTCAGAAAGAAATGCTATCTTCCATTAATAATTATCTTGATTAATTTCTTTGTAAAATATCTCTTAAATGTGACTTTAGGAATTTCCTCATCATTTTATGATAATATTTTATTTAATATAATGTATTCTGCCGTAAGTGGACTATCTGTAGGGTTATTTTTTGGAGGAATCTTCTATACATTTTATATAAAATCAACATTAAATAATCTTATCTCAAAATCATAAAAAATATGAAGGGAAAGACTTTATTGAAATTAAAAAATCGACTATTTACAGGTTTAGGGACTGGATCATTTATATATATGATAGTTTTACTATCGAAAAACAATAATATATCTATTACACAAGCTGAGATTATAAGTGTTCTTATAATCTCAGCTTGTGCAGGTATTTTTACATTCATTTTTGATATTGAAAGATTTAGCTATTTATTCGCTTTAGTAATACATTTTTTCATGATGATTCTAGTTGTCTTTATTATATCTTTATATAACCATTGGATAGAAATATTCCCAACGGCTGATTTTATTGAAAGTATAGTTTTGATATATGTGTTTTCTTGGCTAATATCATTTTTAAACACAAAAAAAGATGCTAAAGAATTAAATATGTTACTAAAAAATAAAAAGAACATTTAAAATGTTCTTCCAGACTGTGGACAAACTCTTCTTATGCTACTGATATAAGAAGAGTTTGTTTTATTTTTTGA
>NZ_JAUKFY010000034.1 GCF_030489605.1 Brevibacillus laterosporus | reverse complement strand
GGCACCTGGTAAGGTGCTTTTTTATTTTGCTTATTTGCCTAAAGCAGAGATTCAAGAGCCCATTCATGAGTTTAAATTATAAAGAAACGCCCATGGCTCGATACGTAACGGAAGACCTGTTCTATTTGAGGAAAATAAAATGTAAACCTTTTGTAACTACTTAGCATTTTTTGGGGTGTATGATTAAAACAACAAGAAAACAACAACTCAAAAAACAAATGAAATCACATTTATTCATTCAATTGATGGAGGTAATGATATATGAAAACATTAGTAAAAGTAGTAACAAGCGTAGCGCTTTGCGGTGGAGTATTTGCAGGAGTTGGAGCAGTAGCTAATGTACCAGTGTTTGCATTGGATACCCAAAAGGCACTTCAAGCCTTTGAAGCAGGAGCTCCTTTCTCACTGAAGGATTTGCAAGTAAAGCCAAACAGTTATGTGCTTGATTACACACAAGCTGATCTTACTGGTGATGGTGTAGCGGACGGAGTAACCTTGATCGGTACAAAAGAAAAGAAAGATGATATTTTCGTAAGTAATATCATGGTTGTTATGCAAGATGGAAAAACAATGAAATTTACGCAGGTACCAGTTGGAAAACAAAATAGCGGTTATGAGCCAAAGCTAACAGTGGGCGATTTTAATAAAGATGGTGCGCAGGACGTATTAGTAGAAATGGGAGATGGCGGAAGCGGCGGAACTTCTACATATAGCTTGGTATCCTTTAAAGATGGAAAAGGTGCCGCAATGGTTGACCAAGAAAAGCTGAACGCAGGCGTTGACTTCGACATTCAGTTCACAGAAGGCTTCAAAGCGGATATTACAAACAAAGCTACAAAAGAAAAAACAACAGTAGATATCAGTGAAAATAAAGACGTATATATCAAAAACGGAATTTATGATGCAAAAGGAAAACTGTTGAAAGCAGTTAAGGGCGCTCAAGACGGATTTGGCTCCTTAGAAGTAGCGGAACAAGCAGACGGTGGACTTGCATTGATTGGAACACAACATATTTGGGGCAGCTACCACGCTGACAGTATCGCTATTGCAACAAGCACATGGAAAATTGAAAACGGCCAATTGAAGCTGGAAAAAACGGAAGTAACAGCATTTGACCATGATAATTTCTCCATTGCTCCTAACTATGCACCAGGCGACAAATTTACAGAAGCAGCTCTTTCTACAAAAGAAAATAACTATGTCATTGACTCTAAATATGCTGATGTAAATGGTGACGGCGTGCGTGACGAAGTGATTTTGATCGGGCATAAGGAAGAAGGGGAAAAGGATCTCTTCGCTAAAGAGCTAACAGTGGCTGTAAAAGACGGTAAAACCAAAAAATTCACTATGGGTACAGTAGGAAAAGAAAACGCTGGCTTTGAAGCTACGCTATATATTGGTGCATTTAAATCCGATAAACAAAAGGATATCTTGGTAAGTGCCCCAACAGGCGGCAGCGGTGGCCTATCTACCTTTAGCTTACTGACTTTCTCTGATAACAAAATTGTTCCACTAGCTGATCAGGAGCTATTAAATAAAGGTGTAGAATACGATGTCGTATTTAAAGATGGCTTTAAAGTAGAGGTTTCTAGCAAAGCTACTGGTAAAAAGGAAACCATTGACGTAAGTAAGAACAAAAAAGAGTATGTAGAAACAAAGGTTTATGACAATAACGGAAAACTTTTGCAGGAGACAACTGGTTGGGCTGACGGGCTGTCTGTGTTGACCCCGGTTGATGTGGACAAAAATGGTGTACTAGAGCTTCAAGCTGTACAAAATATCTCCGGAGCATACCATGCTGACCATTTAGGTGTAGCAAAAACAACATGGACATTTAAAAATGGCAAGCTTGAACTTACAAATGAAGCACTAGAATTAAATAAATAACATCTATTGTAAAGATAGTACTGGTATAAACTGTAACGAAGAGCCCCCCTTGTAAGTAAAGCTGATGATGAGTTTTGGTGTTCAAAAGTAAATAGACTGGACAAAAGAAGCGGCAGGAGCCTTTGGGCTTTTGCCGTTTTTACGTATGCTCTCACCTGTATAAACGCAAAGATTTTTCTCCAATGATTATCGGCTTCTGCTCATAAGAGGCATTTGCTATAATGATGAGGAAAAAAGTAGAGAATCACAGGAGATGGTGATGTGTGATGTTCCCGAGACATGTACTGAACTACCAGACTGATCATTTACCAAACATGTATACCGATGTGATTGTAGTTGGTTGTGGAATTGCAGGCTTGTATACAGCGTTAGAAGCAAGCAAAAAAGCAAAGGTAGTATTAATCAGTAAAAAGGGTTTGCAGGATAGCAATACTCGCTGGGCTCAAGGGGGCATTGCAGCGGTTACCGACCAAAATGATTCTCCTGCATTACATCGTCAAGATACCATGCTGGCAGGCGCCGGAATTTGTACCTATGAAGCAGTAGATGTATTGGTGCATGAAGGGCCCAAGCGATTACAGGAGCTCATAACCTACGGGACTCAATTTGATAAAGATAGTAATGGTGAATATGAATTAACACGCGAAGGCGCTCACAGCCAGCGGCGTATTCTGCATGCACAAGGAGATGCTACTGGTGCCGAGATCGTCCGAGCTTTAGCGAAAAAGGCGGCAGAAACAACGAACATTACCTTACTAGAGGAGCATTTCGCTGTTGACATTCTTACACATCAAGAAGAATGTGTGGGAGTGCTAGCTCTTAAACCATGCGGAGAGCTGTTTGCCATACGATCGCATGCTACTATTCTGGCAACGGGCGGTGCTGGACAGCTGTATCGCTACACCACCAACCCTGACATTGCGACAGCAGACGGCATAGCGATGGCTTATCGGGCTGGTGCAGAGGTAAAAGATATGGAATTCATTCAATTTCATCCTACGGCTCTTTGCTATCCAGATGCCCCGCGTTTTTTAATTTCCGAGGCTGTTCGCGGAGAAGGGGCTTATTTGCGCAATGTGCTGGGTGAACGCTTTATGCACAAGTATCATCCTCAGCAGGAATTAGCCCCGAGAGACATTGTGGCACGAGCCATTGTATCAGAAATGGAAACAACGAAATCTACCTTTGTGTATCTTGATATTACACATGAGTCTGAAGAGCTGATTAAACATCGCTTTCCGACAATCTATGATTTCTGTCTGAGCTATGGGCTGAATATGGTAGCTGACTGGATACCGGTAGCACCTGCTTGCCATTATATGATGGGCGGCGTAAAGACTGATTTATATGGGGAAACGAATGTACCGAGATTATTTGCGTGTGGAGAAGTCTCTTGCACGGGAGTACATGGCGCTAACCGCTTAGCTAGTAATTCATTATCCGAAGCAATTGTGTTTGGGCATCGGATCGTAGAACGTTTACAAACGTTGCCGCCTGTGATGTCAGCCATTTCGCTTAGTGAATCATTTCTACGTACTACTGGCAAAGCAGGCAACTGGAAAAAAATGCGCCTACAGCTACAAAAGATTATGCTGCGTAAAGTAGGGGTAAAGCGTGAAGAGCAGGGTCTGCGAGCAGCGTTGCAGGAACTCGAGAGCATGCAAACAATCCTATCGACTCATACTGTCAAACGTGAGGCCTTGGAACTGAAAAATCTGCTGACAACAGCCATCCTTACCACCAGAGCAGCCCTAGCTCGAACAGAAAGCCGCGGTGGCCATTATCGCGTTGATTATCCTGAGCAAAATGAAGAGAGATGGCTCAAGCATATTACGCAAGGCATCCATTCAGGGCTACAAGAGGAGAGTGAAATCCGTTATGCTATGGAATAAACGCGAATTACAACGAAAAATAGAGGAATGGCTATTCGAAGATGTTGGTCATGGAGATATTACAACAATGACCACGATTCCAGCAGATGAAAAAGGAACGGGAATCTTGTATGCGAAAGAATCAGGTCTGATCGCGGGCTTAGATATTGCTGAGCAGGTCTTTCATACCGTGGATCATGAGCTTAGCTTTCAACGCTTCGTAACAGAAGGCAGTCAGGTGCAAAAAGGGGACGTAATAGCTGAAGTTACAGGATCGGTACAGGCTATTTTAATCGGTGAACGCTTAGCTCTTAATTTATTGCAGCGTCTTTCAGGGATTGCGACACGTACCCAATTATTTGTGAAGGAGATTTCGCATACACAGGCGAGAATAGTAGATACACGTAAAACAACTCCGGGTTTGCGATTATTAGAAAAATACGCAGTGCGTGTAGGCGGCGGACATAATCATCGGTTTGCTCTTTACGATGCAGTGATGATCAAGGACAATCATACAAAAGATGCAGGCGGCATAAAGGAAGCAGTTAAGAAAGCACGTGAAGCCATTCCCCACACAATGAAAATAGAAGTAGAAGCTGAATCACTCATGCAGGTGCAGGAAGCCTTGGAAGCAGGAGCAGATATTATTATGCTGGATAATATGTCCTGCGATATGATGAGAGAAGCGGTCCAAATCATTTCTGGAAAGGCAATCATTGAAGCATCTGGCGGAGTTACGCTGGAGACGGTAAGAGCTATTGCTGAGACTGGTGTCGATGTGATTTCAGTGGGTGGACTTACGCATTCCGTTGCTGCCTTGGATATCAGCTTAGATTTAAATCAACGGAAAAGATAGTCAGTGTTAGCCGACAAGATAGAGAAAAGAGGAACTACCCATGCTACTCGTAATGGATATAGGCAATACCAATATTGTGCTAGGGATGTATCAGGGAGATAGATTAGTATACCATTGGCGTATTGCCAGTGACCGCAATAAGACCGAGGACGAGTACGGCATGCTCGTGCTCAATTTATTTCAAAACGAAAAGCTTACGCTCGAAGCTGTAACGGGAATTATTATTTCTTCGGTCGTCCCGCCTTTAAATAAAGCGGTAGAGAGTATGTGCGAAAAGTACTTTTCCAAGAAGCCGCTATTGATTGGTCCAGGGATCAAAACTGGGCTAAATATAAAAGCAGAATATCCAAGAGAGGTGGGAGCAGATCGAATTGTCAACGCGGTTGCAGCGATTCATGAATATGGCGCTCCTTTATTGATTGTTGACTTCGGTACAGCTACGACCTTTTGCTATGTAGATGAAAAGAACCAATACTTGGGGGGGGCAATCGCGCCAGGTATCGGGATTTCGACTGAGGCGCTCTTTACTCGTGCCGCAAAGCTGCCGCGTATTGAGATTGCCCAACCTGCGAATGTAATTGGCAGAAATACGATTGCTTCCATGCAGTCCGGTATTTTTTATGGTTTTATTGGTCAAGTTGAGGGTATTGTGAGCAGAATGAAGCAAGAGTGTAACAGCAAGCCAACGGTGGTTGCAACAGGCGGACTTGCCCCGCTCATTGCGAAAGAAACTGATTGTATTGATGTGGTCGATCAGCATTTGACGTTGAAGGGCTTGCGTTTGATTTATGAACGAAATGTGTAAGATTACTCTCGAAAGCCATGGGACTTGGTCCTGTGGCTTTTTTGTGCATGCACGGCGCCTCCATTACCTAGAGAAATTGCTGCAAAAGGTAGGATAGCATAGTTGATGCATAGAAAAACCGCCCGTTAATTGAAAAATTAAGACTTCGATTGGGTTTCCCATTCTTTGAAGTAATTCATTAGTTCTTGATGAAATGCCCTATTTGTATTCATGATTTCGCAACCTCTATCGTCATAAAGATGGAAAATACAATTTGTATTAATGTTTACTAAGAATACATCAGGCTCATAAAAACTACCTTTTTTTCTTAAACGAGGCTGTAATTCATAAAAATCTTTATGAATCAATGTTTTTAATAACCATCCTAATTTTAAGTCAGATACTTTACAGAACAATTCCATCTGCTGCACAAACTCATTCTCTCCATCAACCTGCCAATAAGATTCATGAAGACGTAATGAATATTTTAGCTTTTGATTTTTTACATAACGTTTAAAAAAGTTTGGATATACTGTTTCTTTTGTTTCATTCGGGTATGAGTTCACAACAACAATGACGTCATCCTTCTGTTGAAATAACAAAGAAGTAATCTCAGAAACTTGCTCATACGCCCTATAAAACCTATCCATATTAAGTTGACCATTGCGATCAAGTTGGTATATATGATCGCCTAATTCAACATGGATTCCTAGTCCCCAAAGATGATAAAAATCAGGCATTAACTTTAAATTATTATAATTCTCTTCCATAAATTTTTTTAATTCCATATATACCACCTTACTTCTTGATTGCTGCCCTTTTCTAAAAGATCCGTTACATAAAGTCTCGTTCGTCAAACTATCAAATCAACAAATTTTATCATTGACTTTTCATCATTTTCATCACGTAAATCACTCAAAATTTCTAGAAAAATCTTATATTCTCCCCTCAGGCAGTCCAACGATTTTCAACCTGCAAGTATTCTATCATGTCCTCATATTTTTCAATATAGCTTATTCGACTTTCTCACTTTCTTCAATGAATTTTGCTCGTAATTGTATTCTTCTATTTCTTCTGGTGATAACGCTGCTCGTAATACACTTTCATACTTCGATTTTTCCAAGCCGTCCCTTCGCCTCTTTTAAGAGCCGCAATTATTCCTCGTATTTTTTTAGGATTAATGAGACATAATTATGTTCATAATGCTGAATGGTAGGTGAGTCCAAGATCATGTATTTGTCTCCGGGTTTATATCACCGAATCATCCGTCCGCGATGGTTCACTAAAACATATATCCACGATCATATTAAAAGCCAATTCACAGTAGAAAATAAAATCGTATTAGATTTTGGTTGTGGAACAGGGGCGAACTGCTGTATGTTTGGCACCGAACATTATTATGGTATCGATCCTGATGTGAACAGAGTGCAATTTGCTAAACGCTTATATCCGAATCATACCTTTACGGTCTTTGACGGTAAACGAATACCAATGGACAATCAGACTGTTGATTTATTATTAATTGTTGCGGTTCTGCACCATATTTCAAATGAGCAAATCTCAGAGTATTTGTCCGAATTTCACAGAGTTTTGAAGCCTGATGGAAAAATTATCATCATTGAGCCCTATTTATCCCCTAAGAAGAAATTTAATAACTGGTTTATGACCCGATATGATGACGGTGAGTTTATCCGAAATGAGGATGATTATCTTCAGTTATTCAACAATCAAAGATATGAATGTACAGTACTCAAAAAGTTTCAAAAGCTACTTCTTTATAACGAAATCTTTTTTACAGCTGCTCCTAAACTAATAAATACACAAAATGATAATCTTTTCCCCAACCCTTCTTTTGATGAAGGGGTGATGATACCCATGAACGATAAATCTCAGGGAAATTTTTTTACGAATGAAGCGCCATAAATTAAAGAAGTCGTTTACAAGTTGATAGTCTGGAGCAAGAATTGGAAAACGAGGAGCCGCAATAATAATTGTAGATACTGAGTCACAGCCATATTTTCTATGAGCATGGCTGTTATTTCTTCTAAACCTCTTGAACAGCCTTTTTCTCAATTGTTTCTATGAATTTATTAAAAATAGGAACACCATAAAAAGGAGGTGAAACGAATTCATTGATATGGATCATCTTTGCCCTCTTGCTGTTTCTCATTCAAATTGGAATCATCTTATTTAGGGAATATCGCAGTCCCCAAAAAGCAGTTACTTGGATTATCATTTCGTTGATTTTTCCGTTTATCGGTTACCTGCAATATTATTTTATCGGGAAAGAATATTCATGTATCCTTCACGCACACCCAAAAGAAAAGACGAAGTTGGCTAGAATAAAGGAAAAACTGATAGATTGGTGCAATCGGCCAATGTCGGAAGAACTGCTTGACCAAACCCTTCTGCAGAATGACACATTGCATGCAACGCTCAAAAAGATTGTGTCCCTTCCCATTAACGTTGGTAATGAAACGATTGTTTATAGCGAAGGTGAACAAGCCTTTGAAGCGATGTTAGAATCGATTGCTAGAGCCAAGCACCATATTCATATTCAATTTTACATTATTCGCGATGACCAACTGGGAACTAAATTCCAGCAACTATTGATTCGGAAAGCACAGGAAAGAGTAAAAGTACGATTTTTATATGACAGGGTCGGCAGCCGTCGGTTAGGGAAGACTTATTTAAAACAATTACAGGAAGCGGGTGTTGAGATTGGATGTTTTTCCCCAATTTTATCCGCTTTCATCGGTAAACGGATCAATTACCGGAATCACCGTAAAATATTGGTGGTAGACGGTAAAATTGGGTATTTTGGCGGCTTAAATATTGGAGATGAATACGTAGGGAAGAAACCAAAAATCGGCTACTGGCGGGATACACATTTCTGTTTAAAAGGCGATGCGGTATTGTGGATTCAATATTCCTTTTTGACTGATTGGTATTTTGTCAAAGGACAACTATTAACTGACTCCGTTTATTTTCCCTTACAGGAAAGTGAGGGGAGGGAACTCATACAAATTGTAAAGAGCAGTCCAGACGAAACAATCCTTCAGCTTATTTTTTTCTTAATCAATTCGGCGAAGAAGCGGATTTATATTGAATCCCCTTACTTTATTCCTGATCCCGGTATCTTACTGGCTTTAAAAACAGCAGTTAGCAGAGGAGTTGACGTTCAGGTCATTATACCGACGATGCCTGAGAGTAATCTTGTTTACTGCGCTACTTTGTCCTATGCCTACGAATTGATGGAGGCAGGGGTTCGGTTTCATTGCTATAAGAAAGGATTTATCCATGCCAAAGTAATGATTACTGATGACTTGGCGTGCTCTGGCACAGCAAATATGGATATGCGCAGCTTTTACGACCAATTCGAAATAAATGCTGTTTTTTTTGATGAAAAGGTGGTTGACCGCCTGGTTCAGGATTTTTATCGTGATAAAAGTGATAGTGAGGAGATTATTCTGTCGGAAATTAAAAATCGACCATGGCTCCAAAAGGTAAGAGAAGCCTTCGCCCGACTACTTTCATCTTTGTTTTAGTCAAAGTATTTACGTATAGTTAAATCTTAATTATGACTCGACAATATATGTTTTGAAGCGTTTCTGAAAGAAGCTGTTTTTGATTGATTTGATAGTAACTCCAGGTCCCAATTTTTCAATCAAGTTTGCATCTAGAAGGCTGGGTAAATAATAAGATAACTCACAATCCATTAAATATAAGCAAGCCCTTCACCTTTTGATAAGGCTTGCTTGAATTATCATTTCCAATACTGATATAGAGTTCATCCTATCGCTTTGGATACAGGTTACTAGGCCCACCTGAATTAGATAATTCCAAGAGATTTTTCATCTGTCTTTCCTTATCTTTTAAAGGAAGGCTTATTTGTGAGGAAATCTCGCTCCTGTGCAACATCAAAGATTGTTCTTATAGTCTCCTTAAGTACTCTATATTTCTTTAGAAAAAAACATATGAACTTCCTATGTTAGACATAGAAAAGGTAGGAATGAAAGAAAGAATGTTAAAACCATGGGGAGTTCTTCATGGTTTTTTTGTCCCATAAAGCGTTAGTACACTTCTTTTACGGGATACATATGGAAAAAGGGGGAGGGGATTTAATGAGAAGCTATCGGCTTAGCTATGTTCGTTTGCTAGTTATTACGCTGTTGGCCATTGCATGTGGTTTTCTAACCTATCAGGCAGTACGCCCTGAGCTGTTTTATTACATCAAGGTAAAGGAGCAAAGCGAATTAGAAATAGGGACCCCTCTGTCCCTTGATCATGTTGAAAAGGGAGTATTAGAAATGGGCAATCGTTTTTTTAGTAGCTCGGTTGAGGTACCTGGTTTTATTCCTTGGGAAGAGGTCAGTCATTTAATTGGAGTACCAGTGATTCGACATGTAAAGGCCGGGGACCCGTTACTAAAGGGAGATATTCCAACAAGCACGGAAGAAGGTCAGCTACAAGGTAACCATCCCAATCACACGGCGATGACAATACCAGTTGATAACATCAGTGGTGTATCAGCACAGCTACAGGAGAGAGATCGTGTTCATATATATGCTTCTTTTAAGGATGAGGAGGGGGCACATACTGGACTTTTATTGAAGGCAATGCCGGTAGTCGGGGTACAACGTGGCTTAGACGGGGAGGGTGCAATTCTAAAAGCAGTGACGATTTCCTTAACGCTTCACGAAGGGGGGTTACTCACCCATGCCCTCCACTATGGCAAGCTACATCTAGGAAAAGCAGGTTATGGAAAAGACCTAAAATCAGGCATTGGAGACACTCATTTTGCTAAAGCATTGATGAAAAGTAATAAAAGATGGACAGATACGGAAGGAGAAGGAGGAAGCTAGAATGCAGGATTGTCCGAAGAAGTTGTTGCTTGTCGATGAGGATGAGAAATGCACAAGTGATTTAGTAGAACAACTAAAAGAGAGTCAGTATGTGAAGGTATGCGGAGTTGTAAGTGACTATAAAGAGATTTTTCACACCTTACAAGCAATGCAACCAGATATAGTACTGGTTGGTTTTTTTCATGAAACAGATTTAAGTCTGTTATGTCATCAAGTTCGTTTTTACTTTCCAACTATTACTTGTATAGCTGCTTGCGATTTACAAACGACGCAGTGGGAAGCCTTGATAAGGAATCTAGGTGTGTTTGTATTACAAAAACCAATTTCCCCCTCAATGATTGAAATGGTTGTAAGTCAAGATACCACACAAGGAATATTACCCCCTGGGGCTCTACCGTCGTTGGATACTATCAACCCCCAATTTGACCAAACTCCTGTAATATCATCTCGCAATCTATCGAGTCACGGTCAGTCTGCAGGACATCAACAACATTTGATCACTGTTTATGGACCAAAAGGAGGAGTAGGTAAAACATTTATATCTCGGGAATTGGCAATCTATTACTCGCGTCACTCCTTAGAAGGAGAAAACAATAGAGTGCTTGCCATTGATTTTAATTTAGATTTGGGTACGTTTGCTACGTCATTAAATTTACCGCGTACTCCGAATCTGTACACATGGGTTCAAGAAATACAAGACAGATTAATTCAAGTAGTTCAGAGAGACGGACGAGATCCTGATTTTATTAGTCATGAGGAATGGCAGGAGTATGCAGCTTCGATGGCTCTTTGTCCAGAAGAGATTGAGCGTTATATTGCGATACATCCTGAATCAGGGCTGCATGTTCTTACTTCCCCAAGAGACATACGACAAAGCTTTCATATTAAGGATTACCATTTATACATCATTCTCGAAACCATTAAACGAAGTGTATACAATATTGTTTTAATTGATACGGCACCAGATACTACGGATGCAACCATTCAGGCATTATTTTTCGCTGAGCGAGTGGTAATGGTGGGGAGTCCTGTGGTTGATGCGATTGAAAATATTCACAGAGTCTTAAAGCTATTGCGTGAAGCCGAGTATCCCGAACAAAAAATTCAAATCTGCATGAATCGGCTGCAAAAGAGAGAGATGTTTACTTTAGAAGAGATGAAAGCTTACTTCCAGCTACACCCCAGTCAGACCTTACTAACAATTCCTGATGATGACGAAGTGAAAAGATCAATTAATACAGGAATCCCACTGATGCTCACCACATCTAGGTCTCAAGCCAAGCTGGCTATCGAAAAATTGGGGCAGGTACTCATTCCTCATACTGAAAAGGAAGGACAAATCTATTGTGATTCTACAAATAACACGAAGAAGGCAAGTTTTTTTAAATGGTTTAGTAAAGGGGGATGGGGACGATGAGTTTTTCACGCCAAAAGTTATTAGGAACAGAAAGGCAGAAGCGGCTAGATATATCTGAATTAAAGAGGCAGGCTCATGATTTTTCAAACCTCCGCAGGAAAGTGGGTCATGTTGTTCAGGAGAGTGCCAGTAAGTATGTAGAAAGGGAATGGTTTTTATCCCGGGAAGAGGAGGCACATGTAAAGGGAAAAATTGTTGAAGCCTTTGGAAAACGATTATGGGAAGAAAAAAGCTCACCTGCCTTGATAGAGGAAGTAAAGGAGCAACTGCGACGATTGGTAGAACGGCAAGCCCCGCTGCCAACCCATCAATTGGAACTTGAGGTACATCGAATTTTACACGAATTAATTGGCTGGGGGCATCTGGATGAATTGCTCGAAGACCAAGATATTACAGAAATCATTGTACAAAAATTTAGTGATGTAGTAGTGGAACGAAAAAGTACCGGCAGGCTGGAACGTCTGACTGAGAAGTATTTCTTTGATGAGGAGCAGTTGTTGCATTTGATAGAGCAGATTGCAGCAACTATGGGACGAGAGTTTAACGAATCCAAAGCAGATTTGCATACTCAGCTTCCCGATGGATCAAGGGTTACCGCTACGCATCGATCTATTTCACCAGATGGGCATATGCTCACAATTCGAAAGCACCGTGACCTTCTAACTCAAAAGGATTACTTGCGGTATGGTTCCATCTGTAAACCAATGTTGTCATTTTTGAAGTATGCCGTGGGGGTAGCGAGAGCCTCTGGAATTGTGAGTGGAGGTACAGGTTCAGGCAAGACCCACCTATTAAATCTTATCTCTCAATTTATCTCTCCACAAATTAGTGTTATTACGATTGAAGATGTCTTGGAATTAAAGCTACAGCATCCGTTTGTTCGTAGATTCTTAACGAAGCCAGCTAATCATGAGGGGAGAGGCGGATTTTCCATACGTGATTGTGTCAGGCTTTCTCTACGGAAGCGCCCGGATGTCATCATTGTAGGAGAGACTCGTGGAGGAGAAATTGTCGACATTATTTGGGCTATGAATACAGACCATCCAGGTAGCTGGAGCACCGCTCATGCCAATTCCCCACGTGCTTTGGTTGATTCCACTTTGCCGATTTTGTTTGGAAAGGCAGAAGAATCCTACAGTTCCTTAGAGAGAAACCTGATGATTGGTTCAGCTCTTAATTTGATTGTGCAGGTTAAACGTTTTGAAGAGGATGGAAGCCGGAAGGTTGTCTCCATTACAGAGGTGATAGGTACTGGCGAGTCAGACGAGGACAAGATTAGAAGGATGCTGTCCGTTAAGCAGGTAATTCCCAATCGAGTATACCTTCAAGATATTTACGTCTATGAACCATTAGGTGTAAAAAAAGGCAAGGTTGTTGGTCAATATAGGTGGACGGGATATAGACCAGAAGGCCTGATAAAGTGCTGGAAAGCAAAGGGAATAAGTGAAGAGGAAATAGACACGATGTTTTTTAGGGAGCCTCTTAAGCTGTAACAAGGGAGGGTGAGTTAATGCTAGTTGAGTGGACCGCCCTTTGTCTTTCTGTACTTTCAGGAGGACTTATCCTGAGTATTTTGATCCCCGCTGATTTTTTGAATCTAAAAGCCGAAAATAGCTCCACGCATATGATAATCTCAGAAATGCATCGAAATCGGAAAAGCTGGAACATACGAATTGAGAATAAGCTCAAACAGGCACGTTTAGATATCGGAATTAAAAGATATGTCTTCTTCTGTTTTGTTACGGGTTTATTTTTTTATGCTCTCACTTTATATGTTTTAGATTCTTGGTGGCTTTCCTTACCCTTTTGGTTTATTGGAATTTTAGTTGTTCATCGTTTTCTGGCGGTTTGGCGAAATAAGAAAAGAGAGCGCTTTGAAGAGGAGAACCAGAAGGCACTTCGGATTATTTCCAGCTCTATTCGTTCGAATCCTTCTTATATTCATGCTTTTGAACAAGTGGCTACTAGCAAATTTATTGATAAAAGTATTGCAGAGGAGTATGGAACGGTTGTTGAGAAATTACGTGGTCAACTGTTACTAGAGGATGCAATGAAATGGTTGTATGTAAAAACCGGATCATCAGATATTCAATATCTAGCAACAATTATACAGGTTCAGCGGGAACTAGGCGGTGATATGGCTCAAACGTTAGATATTGCTGTTTCTTCTCTGATTCGGAGGAAGCAAGTAAGACGAAGACAGGTATCTGCTTTGTCCCAAATTTTATCGCAGGTTAATTTGCTCAGTGCGATGCCTTTCTTTTTTGTAGGTATCTTATATGTGAACAATCCTAATCATTTTGCTCCATTAACGGAGAGCTTGAGTGGTCGTTATGCCATGTTGGTGAGTTTTTTATTAATTATAGCTGGGGGAGAGATTATTCGTTATTTAGCCCTGTCAGTTGGCAGACAAAATGGATAGGGAGGTAAGGCAATGGCTCTTTTAGCAAGTGTATGGATTGTAATTTTGATAATGATGATAGCCGTTCCTTTTTTTCATGTAGTTCATAATGGAGAGAAACTAAGTTTATTTACAAGATTTTTTTCAGAAGTACATGAAGAAAAACGAGAGAAAAGGCTGTTCTCAAGAGGCCAACGTATCATATTGTGGATGACAGAGCCTAAACGCTTAGATGCTTTGTCCAGAAGATTAGGATTTGATTTGTTTCGCGTAAAAAAACAACTTCTGCGTTTGCGTTGGAAAACAAAAGTAGAGGATTGGTTCATATTAAAAGCCCTAGGAGCAGTATTTTTAGGGTGTGCAGTGATTCTTCTAGGCTACCAGTACTTACGAGATGGGGAGATAGACATTTTTCATAAAATCGGGCTAATCCTCTCCCTTCTGTTATATTTTTCTCCTAATCTTATTATCGATTGGTCTGACAAACGTGCTCAAAGGGAGATAGAGATTCAGATCCCTATCTTTTTTAGCATTGTGTTGGCACTTGTAGAAGCGGGTATGCCTGTTCATTTGGCAATGAGTAGGGCTGCAAGTAGATATCCTAAACGACTTGGACAAGAAATAGCTCGTTTAGAAGTAGAGCAAAAGAGGTATGGTAATTGGCGAAAAGCTTTAGAGGAGCTGGCTCTGTGTTGGGAGCTGGCCTCTTTGTTATCAATTGTAACTGATATACAAGAGGCATTGACTAAAGGAACTAATGTTTCTCATTTATTGCGAATGCATATTGAGGAGCAATTACGAAAGGAAGAAGACCAAATGACAGATGAGGTAAATCGAATGAGTGTAAGGCTGTTACCCCTAGTAGTTTTGTTTATGGGGGTTCCTCTGATGTTTTTAGTGCTTGGGCCGTCTCTTATTGGGATAAAAAATCAGCTTTAATAGTAAAAATTTTATTTGCGACAGGTCTCTATCTTTTGTGAAAGTAAGATTATAAGAAGGGAGGCTGGAAAATATGAACTATATTACGCATTATGCTAAACGATTTTGGAAAGAGGAAGATGCTGTGACAATCGTAGAGCTGGTCATTATTGTAGCAGTAATATTAATTTTTCTAATCCCCACATTGGTTGAGCTGCGTACAGCCGAAGATCAGAAACTAAAAGAACTTCAGGAAAAAATAAGTAAGTGAGTTTTGTACTGATTTTAGTGTTGGCTATAGCTGCCTATTACGATGTACGATACCGGAAGGTCCCTAATTGGCTTGTCGGTATGACCTTATGTATAGCGTGTCTACAAAGAGGAGCGATTGGCGAAATGTGGGGAATGATACTAGGAGTAGGAACGGGGTTTTTGCTAACATTGTTACCTGTACTGGTAAAGGGGATGGGAATAGGTGATCAAAAATTGCTCATGCTGGTAGGCAGTTATACAACTCCAGTTGCTATCTATTGGATTTTTTGTTGTTCGTTAGTAGTGAGTATTTGCATGCTTTTGTTTTTTCCTTCACGTCTTGGTTTAATTCATTATCATTTGAAGAGCAGCGCCGGGATGTGGCTTGCTCATCGGAGGATTTGGTTACCTGAGGTAAGAAAATCAGCTTTAGCTCTCCCATATGCGTTAAGTCTTTTCATAGCATACATGATTTATTATGTGAAGTCTTATGTGGAATAGATATAGAAGGTTTGGATATGTAAGAAATCAGCGAGGGAGTCAAATTATCGAGTATGTTTTTGTATTTCCTCTTCTCTGGTTTTTATTTATTTATGGGTGTGATCAATTTAGCATTATGTATCAAAAACAGAAGGCTTTAGCTGCATCATACGAGGCGGGGAGATTTGCATGTGTACAACCTAACTATGGTTTAGCCGTCTATATGGCGAAGAAGTTTGCTGAAAAGGAGTTAGAACAGGCTCTTTATTTTGAACATAAGCAGATTGAATTGATAGTCAAGGGTGGATGGTCACAAGGAAATCATGTAGAGGCAAGAGTAAGCATTACATTTCCCCTTTTAGGATCAGCAAAGTCCTATACTGTAGAAGAATCCTATTCAATGATGATTGAAAATGGAAGAGATCGAGGCTGATGTATATGACTAATATGTCTTTAAGAAGAATCATAGAGGAAGAGCGAGGAAGTATTTTACCTACCTCGCTCTTTTTTCTTATCTGTCTTTGCTTATTGTTATCGATGGTGTTGTTTATGCAACAAGTAGATGTAACACAAATGCGAATGCAACACACGGCGGATATTATCGTTAAAGGAGCAAGAACAGCAGGGCAATGGATCGAAGCGGATGCGGAAACAAAAGAGGAACGAGCTTTGTTAATCGCCACAACGGAGGAAGCTAGGAGAAAAAAGGCGAGTATTATTCGAGGGGCTAGAGAAGAAGCGGACATTCTGTATCGATTAAATAAACCAGGGTTGGATCAAATAGCTGGAGATATTAGCATCAATCATCAAAAAGGTGAGAAAGCCTCATTATATACCCAGGGAATATATCATTTAACTATTGAACTGAAAAAGAAGATTTATATGCTATTTGAGGAACGCGAATTCCTTTTTCGGAGAACATCTCAGGCTGGAATAAGAAAAATAGCAAAATAGAATAATTTGATAAAAATAGGATAATTTTGATATTTTTGTCCTAATTTAACGTGCTAATTTTAGGGAAACCGACTGGAAGTAAGGAGTGTATCGGCATGCCCTCATTAATTATCACGAAATATAAGAAGATATTAGCGGGAACACAAAAACGTTTTTCACCCTATGAGTTTGAAGATAACCAGTTTCGAAAGAAAAAAATTCAGCTCATTATTCAGTATGCGGTTGAGCAAGTAATGAAGTGGACACCTGAGCAAGCTAAGACTCAGCTTTCTTTACAAGATATTAAAAAGTTAAAGCTACACTTAATTACTGAATTCATTCAACCTCCAATCGAAGCGAAAATGACAGATGTGTACTATATTATCGACTATGCTTATCCTCACTTGCCTAAATTATCAGAAAAAGAAAAGGTGCTTTGGGTGTACCAAGAAGTTCTTAATGGTAGCCGCAGGCATTTCCCAATGCATTACTTTCAAAGCGTATTAGGAGAAGAACGAGCTAAAATTTGTTTTATCTATATGTGCGAAAAGCTTTTAAAGGTTACCAATATCCTTGAACTTCCGAAGATTTTTGGAAAAACTGAACAAGCCTATCAGATTTTACGTACATATAAGCTAAAAATTTTAGTGGATACTTTATATTTTTCTCCTTTTGATCTAATCACTGAGATATATCCTGAGTTAGCTGATCCAGAATTATGGGGAGAGGAGGGGTATTTTCAATAAATTAGAGCATAGGCAAGAAATATTTGCGATTACCCTCTGTCTTTTTATACCGTAAAGATAGTTTCATAAGCTTATAAGCGTATGAAACGGCCGTTAATCTGTTGGTGAGAAGGAGGGTTGCTATGGCAACGGGAATTGCTCACACGACGCAAGCTTTGACATTGGAAGCGATAATTGGTCTTCAGGTTCGCTATCAGAAACACAGACCAGGAGCATTTCTTTCAGTAGAGGGAATGCCAAAAGGTACCTTTCCGATTGAGTCAGTACACCAGTTTGGAAAGCGTATGGTCATCAATGACGGGTTAATCATGATGGAGAGTGCTCCAACCGTCATAATCCGCAATAGAAGAATCGCATTTCTATTGCCGACGGGGGAAGAGCTGTATCTTATGATTCAGTGATTGTCCTACTACCGCCTCTTACTGGTATATGAAGAGGCGGTAGCAAATTCTTAGTTTTTATGACGTGTCTCTTATAATCACACAAAATATAGCCGAAATATTTTAATTATTATAGGAGGGTTGATTACTATGTTAGCCAGTGATTCTATGGAGCTAGTGGAACGTTGTTATGAGCAAGTCTGTAGCTTACTGGGGAAGGAGGAGTTAAAAAATAAATTTATTGATTATGTATTTGTTGATTATCAGGAAGAGGTGGTAGCCGAGCATGATGCAGATTTTTTCTATCAGCATTTGCAAAAGTTACAGTTAGTTCGTTGCCGAAAAGACTTTGATCAAGCTGTAGATGCCTGGTATGAGAAAAAAAGATTAGGTAACAACAGAAGTACGGGCTTTCACTCCATTTTATTTTCTATTGTTCGCGGAACGATAGGGACGTATAAGGTAAGAAACAGACAGGAATTAATCAAGTATGTAACCCATGTGCTTACCAATTCTAACGGCTATATGAAGCAATGGCGTTCGAAAGGGAAGAGAACTAAAGTGATGTATTTCCATTATTTGAATAAAATAGGAATCCGTAATGTTAATGATATTGAAGCATTAGTGGATTCATGGCTTATTGAAAATCCTCAAGCCTTTGATGAATATCAACAAGCTTATTATCAAAGACCAATTAGACGGGGCAGGCCCAATAACGTTCAATTAAGTAGGCTCATCGATCAAATTAAACAAATGAAGCCAGCTCTAAATAGGAAAGAAAGAGAGCGTATTCGTAAGATTTTTTATTACTACCGCAATCACTTAGAGATTAATGAGATGGTATCGAAATTCCTTAATTATATAAAAGCTAAAGATCGGAAAAATCAGTGTGACAGAAGGAGAATGATCGATTAGAAAATAAATTATCAAGTCAAACTAGATGAAAACCCAACAATTTCTCAAAATATTTAGAGAGTTAGAGCAGAAAATTGCACTACGTTGCCTAGAATCAAAGCCATGGCTTCTACATGAAACAGAAATTAATACATACTCTTGGTAAAAGCAATTGAAGTAACATTAGAAGTAATAGTTATTATTAGTTGATATCCTTCACCAGGCTATAGTTTTATTACGCATATTTTGATTTGGGTATCGAACTAAAGCCACTTTATGTGAACATCCCCCTAAACCTTCTTAATTATTACATGGTGTTGGACCTGGAGGTAAATGATTTTTTCTCACAAAACACCCACCAAGAATAGACTATCTAATCAGGTAGTAAACCTCAAAAAGGAGAGCTACTTTGTCTAAGAATTAATCAATAAAAAGGAAACAAAAAATAGAAATTCAGATGTTATCTACTCTCTATCCTTCTTTTTAAATAATTCCAAGCGTTCCCCACCAGCAGTTTAGAAGCTTTAAATTGGGTAAAAGTAAGGTGGTGTAATCCTCTAAACTGAAGATAAAAGGAAAGATACCTGAGCTAATAAAATAAAAGCTTATGAAAAGCTATCAAGAAAGCAAAAATGACTTTGCCTGATTCCTATTTCAGGCAAAGTCAAAACAAACCAAATATTGTTCCAGTTAAAATACCTATCTACCAAGATTTATTCAAAAGTTTATGTTTCCCAGCTCTCGGATTGCTTGTGTATGACATTTACATGATCTACTAATGGGTCAACATTCTTATTTGTTACAGGAGATATGACCACTTGAAGCTGGTACTCACTATTTAAGGGGTATGTGAAGACCTGTTCTTTGTTTCTATTAAAGTATCCTTTTAATTTTTCACCCAAGGCTGTTTTGACCTCTGATAGATGTATGTCTTGTAAGCGAAGATCAAAGCTTCGGATTTCGATCAGTAGACCTTTAGAATCATATCCGACAACAGTACCATGCTTGCGATAGATTGCATAGGTAGTTTTATAGGGGGTATCCATTTTGTCAGCTTTACCCCAGCGTTGCTCTATTTGCTCCTTAGTGGTTCGTCCCACTACAAAGTCTTCTAGTAGTAATCCTTTAGAAGCGGATTCATTTATTCTTTGTAAGAAATCAATATTATCTCCCATCATGAGGTTTTTCCGACCGTCTGGATAGACGACACTTACATGTTCGATTTGCAGAGATACATCATGATTACTAGCAGATGGTTCAGTTGTGTTCGAACCATTGTTGATGCTGATTGGATTAAAATAAAATACTAATTGATAGTCTCCTCCAGCAGGATAGCTGTATTTCAGTTGATCTGTGAACTGTTGGACAAATTGGGGCTTCCCTAGAATCTGTTCCACTTGTTCTTTATTTACAGCCTTTAATCGAGTGTCTGTTGACATGATTTCTACTAGCTGTTCGCCCTTATTGTAGGCAAATGCTAATGACTTCTCAGGATAATTAGCAGTAGGTAGACCAAATCGTACCTGATCCGGCCCTTTTGATTCACCCCATACTTTTTTTATGTCATCGGCTAGAGATGTTTTTACAGCAATATCTGCATTTATCACCTTACCGCTTCTGGCTCGGTCCATTACATTTACTAAGAGCTTGCTTTGAGCCGAAGTCACTGTTTGGGTATTTTTTTCCACACTTATCTTGCTATCATGCAAAGAGTTGAGTGGATCAGTATTGCGTGACTCCTTATAATCACTTATAGTTGCGGATACTAGACTTTTATTTGAATCGATTGGCTGATCCTTTTGCACCCATGCATTTCCTAACCAGAAGGTAGCTAGAACTAATGAGCTGCACACAATTCCTTTACTGATCCAAGTAAAATAAATAGACAGATCAGTTCTGTGTCCCTCTTTTTTCTCTTCTCTTAGTAAATGAGCCAGCATGTTTTGTTTGCTTGTAGCATCCAGCTTATGATCTGGGAGTGTTTGCAGATGCTGTAAAGTTTGATTCGATTGCTCATCTAGGTTTGAAAATTTATTAGATGACACGATTGATCACCCCATCTACATCAGTTTCCTTGCCTAGGCTTCTCTGCAATGTTTTTAAAGCACGATGCAAGGTTGTATTTACTTTGCTTTCGCTCCATTGTAGAATTTCTGCGGTTTCACTGGGGGATAACCCCTTTATTCCGCGTAAAATCACAACCTCCCGATAAGAAGGCTTTAATCGCTGTACAGCGGCGAAGAGCAATTGATTTTCTTCCTGTTTACCTACAATCTCTTCAGGTGTTCCATCAGATGACTTGATTTGTTTTAACCAGGTATCTGGTAGCCAACTCAAGTAGCGTTTCTTTCGTTCATGATCAATTGCTGTATTGCGTGCAATTGAAAAAAGCCAGGTTTTCGGTTGGGCTCTTCCTTCATATTTTTCATATCCTCTAATAGCTTTCATGAAAACTTCCTGCACCAAATCTTCTACATCGCGGTTACGCGTATAGTAAACTAAAAACTTATATATATCGTCACTATAACGAACAAACCACTCCTCAATGTGTTCGCGCCTAGTCAATTTGTGTGACACCTCTTTTAAAAGAATTACCCTCAGATCGTCCTGATGTAAAATCAGTTGAATGTTCAACATAACAAACCAAAAAACAAAAAAACAAAAAGCCAAGCCCCAACCTTATTTGCTTTACCTTAGCCCTTAAAAATACTGGGTATGTAAATAGACGAGACGATAATAGCTTGCTTACACTTTTTTCGCATCATATCATTTATTTTCTTAAAAGTAGGCAACAAATGGGCATCCAGATATTACATATAGGAAAAAATGCAACTTTTTTGGGGGTTGAGGAGTCAATATTAGTAGCGAGTTAATTCAAAAAGTTTTTAACTTAGAGGGTTGGTACAAGCTAAAACTGGTGTACACTGATTAGCAGAGGATCAGTTGGCATAAAAAAATACACTAGTACAATGCCGCTGTACTAATGGTTCGCTACAAAATATTTTCCGGTAAAGTAATGTGAATGTTATCTCCTACGTACGATAAACTTACATTCAGTGCGTATGTATATCATGAAAGGTATAGCATAATTAAGCAATTAATAACTAGATGTAAAAAGTTCTAGTTCTTTCAAAAATTTTGTTCACCTTTTTCCTGATATTCTGTTAACATAAGGATTATACAATATGTTTTAATGTGTCAACAGGAGATAACTGAATATTTCTATTTCCGATGAAGTGAGGGTTGCACATGACCACTATGAGTCACACCTCTTTCCAAGATTGTGCCCGGCGTTGGCGTGAAGTCGAGAACGAATTATCAATTGTTGTTCCTAAATCTTTACGATCAGATACTTCCGCGTTATTGTTTTTGGAGGGCGTAGCAGCAACACCTATGTTGGATAAAGATGAAGAAATGCAATATTTGATTCAGTATCAGCGTGATGGTGATTTAGAAGCTCGCGAGATTCTAGTACGTGCTTATCTTCGTTATGTCGTAAACACTGCACTTCGTCATTTGAAAAAGGGAATGCCGTTCCTTGATCTGATTCAAGAAGGAACAATTGGGTTATTTACCGCAATAGAAAAATTTGATATTACAAGAGGCGTCCGTTTATATCACTATTCGCATTGGTGGATTTCACAAGCCATCACACGTGCTATCAGTGACAAAGGCCGTCTTATTCGCATACCTGTACACATGCATGAGCAAATACGTCTCTATCAAAAGAAAGTTATGCAATTGGCTCATTTGCTAAACCGCAATCCTGAACGACATGAGATTGCAACCTATTTAAATATTCCCTTGGAAAAAATGGATACCATCGAGTATGCTCTTCGCATTAAAATGGAATCAATCGATGAGCAACCTGTCGTGCTCCACATGGAAGATGACGAAGAATTGCTAAGCTACGCTGAAATTGTTGATGACAAAGAGAGCTCATTAGAAGACTGGATTGAACGAGTTGATCTAAGAGACCAGGTCTTTGATGCTTTATCCGTATTAAGTCCACGTTCGCAAGAAATCATTGCGATGCGCTTTGGACTGTATGACGATCAGGTTTATACGTTAGAGGAAGTAGGCAAGATGTTTGGTCTTACCCGCGAACGTATACGTCAAATTGAAGCAACTACGATTGAGCGATTGCGCAAACAGAAATGTTCACGCAACTTGATGGAGTACCTTTCCTAAGGTATGTCAAAAGAAGTTAATTCATTCATTGTCCCCATAATTGGAGGTCAAAGGAGCTACATGCTAAGAAGCATGATCATGCTCCTTTTTATTGTCTATTTTTCTTGTGTCTGTGTAAGTTCTTTTAAATAAAATAAACTGAAAATTCCGTTATTAAAAAGGATTAACCCTCAAAGGTTTGTCTTATAGGCAGAAGGCATTATACTATTTATATGAAGAAAGTAAATAAGTGAGTAGGCAAGTAGCCCATTTTTTCATTAGAAAGCGGGAAAACTACACTTTGAAAGGTATCTCCACTTCTGAAAACTTATTTTTATTAAGTAGCTATGGTAAAATAACTATAAGGGAGTGATAAAGATGAGTGACCACCAATTATGTCCAAAGCTTGAGACTGCTTTTGAATTGTTGGGAAAACGCTGGACGGGATTAATTATTTGTGTGTTGATGACAGGGCCTAAGCGCTTTAAAGATATATCTGAAGTCATACCCGGTATGAGTGATCGGATGTTGGCGGAAAGATTTAAGGAGTTAGAACTAGCTGGTGTTTTAACGCGGAATGTTTATCCTGAAACCCCTGTGCGTATTGAATACGAGTTGACAGATAAAGGCAGAGGGCTAAAAACCGTCATGGATGCCGTGCAAACTTGGGCCGAATCATGGGTACATTCTAAATAGGACTGGATGGAGGACTCCTGCCTCATACGCGGGAGTTTTGTTGTTCATGAATAGCTAATTGATTGGATCAAAGTTACAAAAAACAAGAGAAATACTTTGGTGCAATCAATTACCTACAGTCAGACGACGGCAACCAGAGGGTGCTAAGGCTAGCGAATGCGTAATGAGCGAACGAGGCACACTGAACTAAGAGAAATAGAGAATATGCAAGGAGGACGCGTATGAGTGACTATTTAGTAAGAGCAACGGGTTTCAATGGGAATGTTCGAGCATTTGCTGCCCGCACGACAGGAATTGTAGAAGATATTAGAAAAAGGCACGGTATGCTGAATACTGCTAGTGCAGCTTTAGGGCGAACGCTTACAGTAACAGCTATGATGGGTGCTATGCTTAAAGGGGACGAACGTATTTCAGTCAAGATTAATGGCGGCGGTCCGATCGGCAGTATTTTTGCGGAGGCCAATGCCCATGGTGAATTGCGGGCGTATGCAACAAATCCAAAGGTTCACTTTGAGCTAAATGAACTAGGTAAGCTAGACGTTCGACGTGCAGTAGGTACAGATGGGTTTTTATACGTAACGAAGGATTTAGGTCTTCGAGAACCGTATCAAGGTAGTGTGCCGATTGTTTCCGGTGAGATTGGTGAGGATTTTAGTTATTATTTTGTGGTATCAGAGCAGACTCCCTCGGCTGTAGCTGTGGGTGTGCTGGTTAACCCTGAGGATCATTCTATTTTTGGATCAGGTGGATTCATTCTGCAATTACTTCCAGGTACTCCTGAAGAGGATATCGTGAAAATTGAAGAGAAAATTAGTAAATTGCCGCAGGTATCACGCTTAATTGCAGAAGGTATTACACCGGAAGAATTAATTGCTAAGGTATTGGACAACCCTACTATTCATAGTAAGCTGGATCTTACCTTTAATTGCGGATGCTCTGCTGAAAAAGTGGGCAATACACTAGCTAGCTTAGGTAAAGCGGAATTAATGAGTATGCAAAGAGAAGAAGGCGGAGCTGAGGTCCACTGCCATTTTTGCAATGAACTTTACCAGTTTGACTATGATGATTTGCAGGAAATCATTAATGATTTGGATAAATAAAGAATAAGAGACAAAACGGTGGAGACTAGAGCATGAGACATGTGCGATTGCTAACGACACGTCAACTACCGTTTTTTTCTTGCCCTAATATTATAGAATTTTAATGAAATGGAGAGAAATGGATGCGTAACGTTCGGTTTTTGTGGAGCTTGATTGGTGCGCTTATCTTGTTGTTAGCTGTTGTATCGGGTGCTTGGTATAAAGGAGCAGGTCTGGCGGCGGTAGCTAAGGTAGGAGATGAAAACGTTACAGAGCAAGCGCTAATCTTACAATTAAAAGAGCGCTATGGAAAACAGATGCTGGATCGTATGATCGATCACCAGCTCGTCTTCCAAGAAGCAAATCGTCTGCAAATTACTGTTTCTGATCAGCGAGTTCAGGAAGAGATTCAAAGGATAAGAAGTCATTTCCCGCATGAGGGTGATATCCCAAGTGAGGTGCAGGATCGATTGGGACAGACTCCGGCCCAAATGGAGCAGGAGGTTCGCTATCAATTATTGTTGAAAAAGCTTGCTACTAAGAATGTAACAATCAGTGATGATGAGCTACGAGCTTATTTCCAGCAACACCAATCCGATTATATTCAACCGACCACCGTACATCTCTATCGCTTGTTAGTAAAAACGGAAGCCGAAGCTCAAAATTTATTTCAAGAGCTATCAAAGGGAGCAGATTTTATGACGTTGGCTAAAGAGCGCTCCATAGACCCCCACACAGCTCCCAATGGTGGAGATATGGGGATCGTTGTTTTAAAGGACGACTCTTTAACGGAAAATGAACAGTTCGCTCTTCAGGATATGAAAGTCAAGGAAGTATCTGCTCCTATTCCTGTTGAAGATGGTTATGCATTATTGCATATAACAGAACGGAAGGAAGAAGTAATTCCAACCTTTGAACAGTCGAAGGAAAAGGTTTTTGAGGACATGGCGATTGCTAAAGCGGAGTCGTTTGATGAAATTTTAAATCGTTTACGTAAAACGACCAAAGTAGAAGTGAAGGATGTAACCTATCGTTGACGCTAATGAATATGATTTGTTATAATACCTACAAATCCTAGCAAATTACTCGGTGATTACTTGAGGGGGACAAAAACATGCGGGTTGCACAATCTATTACAGAACTGATTGGAAATACGCCATTAGTCAAACTCAATCGTGTCGTAACGGAAGACATGGCTGATATCTATTTAAAGCTGGAGTTTTTTAACCCCGGTAGCAGTGTGAAAGATCGTATCGCACTTTCTATGATTGAAACAGCCGAAGCGGAAGGTAAATTGAAGCTTGGCGATACTATAATTGAACCAACTAGCGGTAACACGGGGATCGGATTAGCGATGGTGGCTGCAGCCAAGGGATATCGCGCTATCTTGGTTATGCCGGATACCATGAGTATGGAAAGACGTAATTTGCTACGTGCGTATGGAGCGGAATTAATCTTGACCCCAGGAGCGGAAGGAATGGGAGGAGCGATTCGTAAAGCAGAAGAACTTGCCCGCGAGAACTCCGACTATTTTATCCCGCAGCAATTTAATAATAAAGCCAATCCTAAGGTGCATCGAGAAACTACAGCAAAAGAGTTGCTTGAACAGGGAAAAGAGATCGGTGGTATTGACGCTTTTATTGCTGGTATCGGTACAGGTGGTACCATTACAGGCGTGGGTCAAGTGCTGAAAGAGGAATACCCAGAGGTAAAAATCTATGGGGTAGAACCTCAGGCCTCCCCAGTTTTGTCTGGAGGCAAACCAGGTCCTCATAAGATTCAAGGAATTGGTGCTGGATTCGTGCCGGAGATTTTGGATACGTCTATCTATGATGAAATCCTTCCTATTGAAAACGAAGCTGCTTTTGAAACAGCTCGTCGTGTGGCTCGGGAAGAAGGAATTTTAGGTGGAATTTCTTCAGGTGCGGCTATTTCAGCTGCTCTCGATGTAGCGAGTCGTTTAGGAAAAGGAAAAAAAGTTGTAGTTATTATTCCTAGCAATGGTGAACGCTATTTGTCTACGCCGCTTTATCATTTTGAGGATTAATATTGCTTCAGGCTTTTTAAAGTAGGAATAATGTAATGGAAGTGGTTCGCACGCGTTAGGGGCCACTTCTTTTTGTCGTTATAGAGCATCTGGTTCAGGAGCTGCTATCTTTTGAAGGGCCATGAACCGTTGTTATGAAATGAGTGAATTTGGAAATAATCTTACAAAAGCTTCCAAATGATGACTTACAGCTACCAAGTCTGTATGTTATGATATATCAAGACCTATTGCTTTTAACTAATTAACTTGAGAAAGAAACACTTCTGTCCATACGAGAATTAGTAAAGCTTAAAGCAGGTCGTACCCGAGCTGTTATAGGTATCAGCCATGATTTCATAATTAAGCGGAAAGAGTGCTATGAGTCGTGGAAAGAGAGCAGAGGTCTTATGGAAAGTAGTTGAGCTGAGTGAAGAATTTGAGAATGAGAGGCTGAAGAGCCGAGAGGAGAGCCGAGTATGATTATTATGATTGATAACTATGATTCCTTTACGTACAACCTAGTACAATTTATTGGGGAGCTGGGTGAGGAGTTACGGGTATTTCGTAACGACAAAATCACGCTAGAGGAAATCGAAAATTTGGATCCAGACTACCTGATGATTTCGCCTGGTCCTTGCACACCGAATGAAGCTGGGATTAGTATGGATGTTGTCCGCCATTTTGCAGGTAAGATTCCGATTTTTGGCGTATGCCTTGGCCATCAATCAATTGGGCAAGTATTTGGCGGGAAAATAGTGCGAGCAGATCGGCTGATGCACGGAAAAACCTCGGAGGTATTGCATGATGGAAAGACCATTTTTGCATCCATACCTTCCCCCTTCCAAGCTGCACGTTATCATTCGCTGGTGATTCAGGAAGAGTCAATTTCGGAAGAATTAGAAATTACAGCTCGTACACCTGAAGGGGAGATAATGGCGATTCGTCATAGAGAGCTGCCTATCGAAGGTGTTCAATTTCATCCTGAATCAATTATTACCCAATATGGAAAGCAAATGTTGAAAAACTTTTTGACGGCTTATGCAAAAGAGACACAACCTATCAAATAATGAACCATTACTTCAAAGCCACTTGCAAAAATGATTGCAGGTGGTTTTTTCAGGAAAGTAATAAACCAAAATCACAGTAAGAGTGGTTCGAGGAAAGTTTTAGTTATGATACTCTGATTTTGTGGGTTACAAAAGAGAGAAAAACGTCTTATAGTAGGAGACTAAGCAAATGTGGGTGTTTGTTAATGATAAAATTGTACCTGAGGAACAAGCGGTAGTTTCAGCCATGGATCATGGCTTTTTATATGGTATCGGTCTATTTGAGACCATTCGAATATATCGAGGAAAACCATGCTTTTGGAATGAGCATATGCTGCGTTTGGAAAATGGCATGACTGATTTACGGATTCGTCACAAGTGGGAGCATAACGAGATATATCGTGCTGTGCAGGCTACTCTGGAGAAAAATCAGCTAGAGGATGCTTATGTACGAATTAGTGTTACTGGAGGAGCGGAAGGTGTCGGCTTGCATAGTGGTGTATATGAGCAGCCATCGCTTTATATTTTTGTCAAATCTGTAACGCCGATTGCACAGCCTCCTCTTCCTAAAAGATTGAAAGTAATCTCCTTTCCAAGGCAGACTCAGGAAGGAAACCGACGTTTTAAGTCTCATAATTATGTAAACTGTGCCCTAGGCAAACAAGAAATAGGAGGGGAACCGGATATAGAAGGTCTATTTTTGACAAAAGAAGGTTATATCTGTGAAGGGGTTGTAAGCAACGTCTTCTGGGTCAAGGACAATATGGTCTATACACCTTCCGTTGACACTGATCTGTTAGCAGGAATTACCCGAAATGCTGTCCTAACCATTGCACATACAGGTGGTCTTAATGTGGAGGAAGGTCTGTACCCTCTTGAGGAATTATTTAAAGCTGATGAGGTGTTCGTAACCAACTCGATTCAGGAGATCGTTCCGATATCGACTGTCGAGAATGTAGAAGTTCCATATGTCTATGGAAAACTGACCCAAAAGTTGCATGAAGCCTACAGGAGATTGGTAGAATTGTCCAACTGATTGTGTTATGCTTTCCACAATATAAAAAGGAGTTCGAAGAAGATGAAACATGATCATGAGCGCTCTCAGACTAAATTTACATCACTATCATGTGGTACATATAATCTGCCGTTGCACGAAAGAACATTAATCATGGGAATCCTTAACGTTACTCCTGACTCTTTTTCGGATGGAGGACGTTACAACCAGCTAGATGACGCTATGCGGCATGCTGAAAGGCTTGTAAAGGATGGAGCGGATATCATCGATGTAGGGGGAGAGTCGACACGGCCAGGTTCTCAGCTTGTTAGTGCGGAACAAGAATTAGAGCGAATTATTCCGATTATCGAGCGCCTCTCCCGCGATATAGATGTACCGATCTCTGTTGATACCTATAAAGCTCGAGTTGCTGATGAAGCATTGCGGGCAGGAGCCCATATTATTAATGATGTGTGGGGTGCAAAAAAAGACTCCGAAATGGCCGCTGTAGCTGCTAGATGGAATGTGCCGATTATTCTAATGCACAATCGAGAGCAGATGGAATACCAGGATTTCTTCCCTGACTACATAAAGGATTTACAGGAATCTATTCAGCTAGCTTTGGCAGCAGGTGTGTCAGAAGAGATGATCGTGCTTGACCCAGGTATTGGTTTTGCCAAAACATTGCAGCAAAATTTAGAAGCAATGCGTCGGCTGGATGATTTAGTGGCCCTTGGCTACCCCGTCTTACTGGGAACTTCACGAAAATCTATGATTGGTAAGGTTCTTGATTTACCTGTGGATGAACGTCTAGAGGGTACAATTGCGACGGTAGCGCTAGGCATTGAGAAAGGTTGTCATATCATGCGCGTGCACGATGTTAAGGCCATAAAACGAACAGCAATGATGATGGACGCTATAAAAAAAGGGGTACTCTACAATGGATAAAATCTACTTTAATGGTATGGCTTTTTATGGTTATCATGGTGTTTTTCAAGAAGAGGCTAGGCTAGGTCAAAGGTTCTATGTTGATTTGGAGCTCTCGCTTGACTTGCAAAAGGCTGCTGATACGGATCAGCTAGAATATACCGTTAATTATGCGGATATTTACGAAAGGGTGAAGGCTATCGTTGAAGGAGAGCGTTATCAGTTAGTGGAAAAATTGACGGCGAAGATTTGCGATGGTTTGTTGAGCGATTTTCCTTTAGATGAGGTCAAAGTAAAAGTAACAAAACCAGATCCTCCTATTGCAGGGCATTACCAATCAGTCGCAATTGAGATGATTAGGAAGAAAGGAAGTAACTAGCATGGGCAACCTTACAAAAGCTTATATTGCCCTTGGATCTAATCAGGGAGAGCGAGAAGCTATGCTTAAAGGTGCCATCGCCGAGTTACATGCACATGATTTCATTCAAGTGTCTCGCCTTTCTTCTGTTTATGAGACTGATCCAGTGGGCTATATAAATCAGCCTGCCTTTTTAAATATGGTGATTGAAATTGAGACAAGCTTAACGCCCCTCGAGTTATTGCAGACAGCCTTATCGATTGAGCAAAAATTAGGGAGAGTTCGCCTTGAGCGATGGGGGCCGCGCAATATTGATATTGATCTATTGCTTTTTGGAGAGGAGGAAGTGGCGTTGCCGAATTTGGTCATTCCTCACCCAGAAATGATTCATCGTGCTTTTGTCCTAATTCCTCTTCAAGAAGTATGGCATGGAGTTATACCGGGAACAAATTTATCCATAGAAGAAGCAATCCATCAATGTATAGAAACACAGGGGGTACAGGTATGGGGGACATTAGATTGGGGAGCCGAATCAGAGCGTTCCGCAAATTAAAAGGCTTTACACAACAGCAACTAGCCAGTGAGATGGGTGTATCATTATCGTTTGTGGGCACCTTGGAGCGAGGAACAAAACCACCGACTGAACTGGTGTTACGGAAGATAGCCAACACTTTACAAGTTGAATATGAGGAATTATGTGCTATAAATAAAGGGAATGAAAAGTAGGCAGCGTTCCTTCGCTTAAGGAGGTTTTATATATGAAAATCGGAAACATCGAATTAAAAAACAATGTTGTCCTAGCGCCAATGGCAGGAGTATGTAATCCTGCTTTTCGCTTGATTGCTAAAGAATTTGGCACAGGTTTAGTCTGTGCTGAGATGGTCAGTGACAAGGCGATTATGCATGGCAACAAAAAAACGTTAGATATGTTATACGTAGATGAACGTGAAAAACCGTTGAGTCTGCAAATTTTCGGCGGTGATAAGGAGACGTTGGTGGGAGCGGCTCGATACGTTGACCAAAACACCAATGCCGATATTATCGACATTAACATGGGGTGTCCTGTCCCTAAGATAGTTAGCTGTGATGCAGGGGCTCGTTTGTTACTAGACCCGGAAAAAATTTATGAAGTGGTGTCAGCAGTAGTGGATGCTGTAGACAAACCGGTAACAGTCAAAATGCGCTTGGGCTGGGACGAGGATCATCTATATGTTTTAGATAATGCACAGGCGGTGGAGCGTGCTGGTGGTAAGGCAGTTTCTGTGCATGCTCGTACTCGTGTTCAGATGTACAAGGGTCAAGCTGATTGGGAATGGATTCGCCGAGTTAAAGAAGTAGTTAATATTCCGGTTATCGGTAATGGTGACGTAGCATCACCAGAGGATGCCAAACGTATGCTAGATACAACAGGCTGCGACGGGGTTATGATCGGCCGTGCGGCTCTGGGGAATCCTTGGATGCTTTATCGCACGATTCAATACCTAACCACAGGTGAATTACTGGGTGAACCTACTGTTCGTGATAAGGTAAATATCTGTTTGCTGCACGCTAAACGTTTAGTTGCATTAAAAGGACCAAGAGTTGGCATACTTGAGATGCGCAAACACGCTGCATGGTACCTAAAAGGCTTAAAAGGTGCCACTCAAACGAAAAAACTGATAAATTCCGTTGAAACAGAAGAAGAATTGTCTCGCTTATTGCATGATTACGTAGATTGGGTAGAAAGCGGAGCGTTTGATGATACAGAGATGGAAAAAGAAGGGTCTGTTAAAATCTCTGCCTTATAATGGAAATCAAACATTGACAACGTATTTCTCATATCCTATAATTCATCGTATTATGTACTTGAAGCTGCCAGATCGTGATCTGGCAGCTTTCCCTATGACCCACTGTATTACAAAAAGAAAACGATTACCCCTAGTATATTAAGTGGGTGATCTACATATAATCCTGTGTACTTTTTGATAACGGGATTAAAAATTAATAAACGGGGGAATACGAAGATGTCTGAAAAAGAAGTTATTCTTACACCTGAAGGCCTTGCCAAGCTTGAGCAAGAATTAGAAGATTTAAAAACCGTTAAGCGCAAAGAAGTCGCTGCACGTATTAAAGAGGCCATTAGCTATGGAGATATTAGTGAGAACTCTGAGTATGAAGAAGCTAAAAATGAGCAAGCGTTCATTGAAGGCCGCATTCTCACTTTAGAAAAAATGTTGCGCAATGCTCGCATTATTACTAACGAAGATGTTGATACCAATGTGGTAAGTGTTGGTTCAACTGTTCGTCTAAAAGATCTTGAATTTGGAGACATAGTAGACTACACTATCGTTGGTTCTGCTGAATCTGATCCATTAAACAATAAAATCTCAAACGAATCTCCTGTGGGTCAAGCTTTGCTTGGAAAAGCAAAAGGCTCTACAGTAGATGTAAATGTTCCAGCGGGCGTTATTCAATACGAAGTACTTGAAATTAATCGATAAGCTCACGTTAAATGGCGTACCAATCTTTTGATGGTACGCCCTAGTCCTATTCAACGGGCTTTAACAGAGCGTTCTGTTAGGAGTGAAGAAGGAATGGCAAGAGAAGAAGACCTACAACAAGAGCAAGGAACTGAGCAAGACCTACACGAATTGCTACAAGTTCGCCATGACAAAATGGATCAATTACGTGAATGGGGCATTGATCCGTTTGGAAAGAAATTTGAACAGAAGGATTATGCTTCGGATATCACAGCTAGCTTTACGGACAAAACGAAAGAAGAGCTTGAAGAAGCGAATCACGAAGTTACTATCGCCGGTCGTTTAATGGCAAAGCGCAAGATGGGAAAGGCGAGCTTTGCGCAACTATTGGATCGCTCTGGTCAAATTCAGATTTATGTGCGAAAAGATACAGTCGGCGACGACCTATATAACGTTTTTGATTTAAGTGATATCGGGGACATTATCGGTCTTACTGGTACTTTATTTAAAACAAAAACAGGCGAGCTAAGTGTTAAAGCGAAAAGCTTAGTTTTCCTAAGCAAATCTCTTCGTCCATTACCGGAGAAATTCCATGGCCTAAAAGATATCGAGACACGCTATCGGAAGCGTTACGTGGATTTAATTGTTAATCCAGAAGTACGCAAAACATTTATCGCACGTAGCCGTATTCTAACTGAAATGAGACGTTATTTGGACAACCTAGGATATTTGGAAGTAGAAACACCTACTTTGCACTCCATTGCTGGGGGAGCATCTGCTCGTCCTTTTATCACTCATCACAATGCATTAGACATGCAATTGTTTATGCGTATTGCGATTGAGTTACATTTAAAACGTCTGATTGTTGGCGGTATGGAAAAAGTGTATGAGATCGGTCGTGTATATCGTAATGAAGGTATCTCTACACGACACAATCCTGAATTTACAATGATTGAACTGTATGAAGCTTATGCTGATTACAAGGATATTATGAAGTTAACAGAAGAAATGATTGCTCATATTGCACAAACCGTGCTGGGTACCACGAAGATCCAGTACCAAGGCCATGAGGTAGATTTGACTCCGCAATGGAGACGAGTACACATGGTTGATTTGGTAAAAGAACATACAGGAGTAGATTTCTGGAAGCACATGAGCGATGAGGAAGCACGCGCTTTGGCTAAAGAGCATGGAATTACTGTAGAAGCTCATCATACCTTTGGACATGTTGTTAATGAATTCTTTGAACAAAAAATCGAAGAAACATTAATTCAACCTACATTTGTATATGGACATCCTGTAGAAATTTCTCCGTTGGCTAAGAAAAACGAGGAAGATCCACGCTTTACAGATCGTTTCGAGCTGTTTATTGTCGCTCGTGAGCACGCGAATGCATTTACGGAGCTTAATGACCCAATTGACCAGCGTCAGCGTTTTGAAGCACAACTGCTAGAAAAAGCTGCTGGTAATGATGAAGCTCATGAAATGGATGACGATTTCATCGAAGCGCTTGAGTACGGCATGCCGCCAACTGGTGGACTAGGGATTGGTATCGACCGTCTAGTTATGCTTTTGACAAATGCACCGTCTATTCGTGATGTGCTCTTATTCCCTCATATGAGAGATAAGGGTAAAGCTTAAGATAAGCGAGCTCTAATTTGATTTTTGGTGAATAAAAAAGCAACTAAGGCTAAGTAATTCCCTTAGTTGCTTTTTCGTTCTATTAAATTGTTGTTTATTGTTGCATTAATGGTAAGGTGTGATAGACTAATAAAGCTGTAAATACTATTAGAGATAGGATCTATTTTTATTTAAACTAAACTTTTTAAAATAAATTTAAAAAAAGTATTGATTTATGTGAAAGAGATATGCTATATTAATTTATGTCCTCACCGAGTGAGTAAAACCAAGTGATGAGGATGAAAAAAGTGTTGCTTTTCAAAACTGAGCGTGTTATAATGATTGAGTCGCCGTTAAAAAGTGGTTGACAAATTAAGAAGGTTTTGATAAGATAAAAAAGTTGTTGTTCT
>NZ_JAUKFY010000033.1 GCF_030489605.1 Brevibacillus laterosporus | reverse complement strand
GAGCTTTATCCTTTGGAGTAAAGGCATACTCGTCTCTTCTCCATTGCAGGCAGTTCACGATGGAACGATGTTCAATCATGACACCTTTTGGTTTACCAGTTGTACCTGAAGTATAGATTACATATGCCAAGTCAGTTGATTGGTTCACAACTGTGAGATTGGTTCCATCAACGATATAATTTTGCTCCTCATCTAAATCTAGCCTCACCATATTAACTGCTAATCCATTGAACAAATGCGACTGGGTCAGTAAAAGAACAGCACCGCTATCTTCTAATACATATTCAATGCGTTCAGTAGGATAAGCTGGATCGATAGGGACATAGGCTGCTCCAGCTTTCAAAATACCCATGATACCAACAATCATTTCTACGGAACGATCTACCATAATAGCTACTAGTTGATTGGGAACGATTCCTTTATTACGTAACGTACGAGCTAATTGGTTGGCTCTTTCATTTAGCTCTTGATAAGTCAACTCCTTCTTGTTCCAGATAAGTGCTGCTTGATCCGGAGTTTTTCTTACCTGTTCTTCAAAAAGCTGATGAATCGTTGTATCCTGCTGATAGTTTCTTTCTGTGTTATTAAACTCTTGTAAAAGCTGATTTTTTTCTGCATTCGTCAGTATTTCGATAGTAGCTAGCTTCACTTCAGGATTATCTACGATCGCTTTTATAATCTGAAGGAAATTTGTCGTCAAGCGTTCTATTGTTTCCTGACGGTACAATTTGGTGCAGTATTCCACACTAATCATGATTTGATCTCGTTCTTCTGTAGCGATAAAGGTGATATCGAATTTAGAGTGTTTCGATTTATTTTCCCCTTTATAGGCAATAAACCGTAGCTCATCTAATTCAATAGAATCTTCCCCTCTGTTTTGGAGAGTAAACATGGTATCAAACATTGGATTTCTGCTTACATCGCTTTGTAGCTCCAGTTTCTCCACTAGCTCTTCAAATGGATAATCCTGATTCTCATATGCTTGTAATGCATTTTGTTTTACTTCTATTAAAAACTCTCTAAATGATTTTGATCTAGCTGGTTTGTTTCGCATGGCCAATGTATTGACAAACATCCCAACAGTGCTCTCCAAATCAACATGCGATCGACCTTTAACCGGTGTACCCACAATCAGATCTTCTTGACCAGTATATTTGGAAAGAAGTACATTATATGCGGCTAACAAGACCATATAAAGTGTGGTTCCTGTGTCTGCAGCTATCTTGTACAAGCCTTCCATAAGCTCTTTGCCAGTTCCTCTTGTGATTACATCTCCGTCAAAGCTTTGTGTATTTGGTCTCGGAAAATCTGTCGGTAGATTTAACACAGGAATTTCATCTGCAAATGTTTGAACCCAGTGGTCTTCCTGTTTTTTATACAGATCCGTCTGAGACTGTTCATGTTGCCATACAGAAAAATCCTTATATTGAATCGTAAGCTCTGGTAACGTATTCCCTTGATACAATTTCACCAATTCATTGATTATGATCCCAGATGATACTCCATCAGAAATAATATGATGGGTATCTACTAGTAACAAATAACGATCCAATCGGGTTTGAACAAGCTTGACGCGAAGCAATGGTGCCATATCTAACTGGAATGGTTTAATAAACTCATCAATGATTTCTTCCAGCTCTTCTTCAACAGCTACCTGATAATCGACTGCAAAATCAACTACTGAATGGATTTTCTGTACAGGGGAACCATTTACTAACTCGAAGGATGTACGCAAGCTCTCATGACGGTTGATTAAACCTTTAAAAGCGATTTCTAGTTTTACCAGATCAAGCTTTCCTTCCAGTTGCATGATAGAAGGCATGTTATAGCTGATATCTACCCCATCAAACTGGTTAAGAATAAACATTCTTCGTTGTGCTGCTGAAACCGGATAGTAATCTTGTTTTGTAGCAGGTCGGATAGAAATAATCTGCTTCGTGCGCTCGCTCTCCAAGTATTGGGCTATTTCTTTGATCGTTGGTTTTTCAAATAGGACACGTAAAGGAATATTCATTTGATACTCTTTGTGCATGTGAGATATAACCATCATAGCACGTAAGGAATGACCGCCTAATGCGAAGAAATCGTCCTTACTTCCAACTCGATCAATACCTAAAACTTGTTGCCAGACAGTAGCAAGTTGTACTTCCAATTGTGTTCGAGGAGCCACATATTCTGTGTTAGCAAGCAAAGAATTGTCTGGATCTGGTAACGATCGCTTGTCAATTTTTCCATTTGCGGTTAATGGCATCGCCTCAAGTGAAATAAACGCAGTAGGAATCATCGCGATCGGTAGCTGAGTTGTTAAATGGGCACGTATTTCTGCTGTGCTTACCTCTCTATCCGTAACCATATACGCGCAGAGGAATTTTTCCTTCGCTTGATCTTCCTTCGCTACAACGACTACTTCTCTTAGACCATCAAGCTTACGCATTTGTGACTCAATCTCACCAAGTTCGATCCTAACCCCACGGATTTTTACTTGATGATCAATTCGGCCCAAATATTCAATATTTCCATCTGGTAGCCACCTTGCTAAGTCCCCTGTTCTATACATTCGTTCTCCCGCGACAAACGGATTTTTCACAAATTTCTCTTCCGTAAGCTCCGGGCGATTCAAGTACCCTCTTGCTAGACCAACACCAGCAATGCATAACTCACCTGCTATCCCAATTGGTTGAAGGTTCTCAGAATCAGTCTGGACGATGTATAGTTGAGTATTATATATAGGTTTACCAATCGGAATTGCAGCTAATTCCTCATCTGTATCACAATCAAAATACGTAACATCGACAGTAGCTTCCGTTGGTCCGTATAAATTGATTAATCTAGCTTCACACACTGAGGAAACTGCTCGACGGAATCTATCAACATACTGTGGTGGCAATGCTTCACCACTTGCAAATACCTGCCGTAAAGACTGGAGTTTTTCCTCTACCAACTTACTTGGCTGTTGTTCAACATAATCCAGAAAAGCGTGCAGCATCGCAGGAACAAAATGCATTGTTGTAATGCGATGTTCAGCTATTGTCTCTAAGATTTGCTCAGGGTTCTTTTCTCCTCCTACAGGTAAAAGGCACATTTTGGAGCCCACCAACGACCACCAGAATAGCTCCCATACTGATACGTCAAACGTAATTGCTGTTTTTTGCATAATGGTGTCTATGGATAAAATAGGGTATTTTGCATGCATCCACATTAATCGATTAATAACTGAATGATGTTCAATCATAACTCCTTTAGGCTTCCCTGTAGATCCTGATGTATAAATAACATAGGCTAAGTGATTCGGGCCATTTATCGCTTCCAAATTCGAACCATCTTGGTGATAGCTTTGAGCGTCATTTATATCTACTATCTTCCCGGCAAAAGTCACTCGCTCCAACAAATGGCGCTGGACCAAGAGTAGTTTTGCTTTTGAATCTTCTAGCATATAGCGGATTCTTTCCTCTGGAAATTCCGGGTCAATCGGCATATATGCACCGCCAGCTTTTAAAATTCCAAAAATTCCAATCATCATCTCTAATGAACGTTCTGCCATGATTCCAACTAATTGATCAGCTACTACTCCTTCAGAACGTAGCTTTCGGGCTAACTGATTCGCCTTTTCATTCAGTTCCCGGTAAGAAAGTTGTTCCCCCCCGCAAATGACAGCTATCTGATCTGGTATACGTGCTACTTGTTCTTCAAATAGCTGATGAATCAGCTTTTCCCGAGGATATTCCATTACCGTATTATTAAATTCAGATATAATGATATTTTTCTCTTCTTCTCGAAGCAGGGATATGTCCGCTATTTTTGAAGTAGGATGATGAATGATTGTTTCAATAATGGTAAAGAACTGTTGAATTAGTTGTTCAATCTCCATTTCTGTAAACAACTGCGCTCGATAATTTAGTTGAAACAGAATTTTTTGATTATCTAATTCAATCACATTCATTTCAAAATCATTAATGACGTCTCCACAAAAATTCTCATCAACTTCAATTTCAACATTTTCATACTGCGAATAATTCATAGCACGGTACTGTACAGAAACACCAAAGAGACGTTGAAGGTCCTTATGGTGATGTTCTTCTCGTAAATCTTCCATCATTTGATTGTACGGAAATCTTTGATGGCGCAGGACCGAAACCTGCTCTTTTGATACGACTTGCAATAATGAAAGCAAATCCATCTCAGGATCAACGAATACCCGTGTTGGCACTGTACTAACGAACATTCCTAGCATTTCTTTTTCCTTTTTGGTTGTTCTGTTCGCATAGAATGTACCAATTGAAACATCGTTCTGTGTTGTCTTTTTATGCAAGTAGATGTACAACGCAGTCATAAAGACTGTTAACATACTGCTGTTTGTTTGTTTGCAAAAATCATACAGGTTATAATACAAACGGTCTTCTAAGATAATATTTTTTCTTTTTCCAGCAGTACTTAAGGTAAGCGGATTATATGATTTAAACCCTATCACTTCGGGTAAGGTGCTAAATTTATCTAGCCAATACGATTTATCCTTTTGATAGCGATCCGATTTTTCATAGTCCAGCTCCGTTTGTATAAAGTCGAAATAAGTATGATTCTCTGTTATTTCTGGAAGCTCATCATTTGCGATCTGAGAATAGTATTCGTTCGCTTGATTGATGAACATTCTTGCAGAGATTCCATCGCAGACAATATGATGAATTTTGACATTGTACCAATATTCTTGGTCGCTAATCTTGCAAATGATAAATTGATACAATTCTGAATGTAGAAGTTTAAATGGTGTACGACTGTGCTGGTCCAACCACCTTAATGCCTGAGCTTCTCCATCAACACCCGAAAAATCCAAACATTCGAATGGTTTTTCACTATATTCCTCCACATATTGCTGAGGATAGCCATTTTGAGCTGTCAATTTAATCCGAAAGGCATCGTGCCGGAAAATAATCATATTTAGAGCTTGTTGCAAGGCACCTAGCCTTATATTACCTTTCATTTTAATTGTCAATGAAATCGACGATACACCCGTATTTGGATAAAGTAATTCGGAGTACCAAATCCTTTGTTGAGGCTGAGTCAACGAAAATAATTGAAACAAATCCTTATTCATATTGCTGCACCTCTTGTTAAAAATTATCGTTCATTATAAAAAAAATGATTGCTTACTATGTAGATGCTATCGGGATGTTGCAAGGTTTGACTGTATGTTAGGATAGATGACGTTAATCTAAGATTTATGAGAGTTATGTCTAGAGATGTAGGGAGTCGCTTGAGAAAAGACGGTACTTTATGCAAAGGAATCAGCATGATGTGAGAAAAGATTTTTTGTACATGAATCTATCAAATATTTTGCCATCATCTCCTTTACTCAAGGATATTGAAGCGGTTCTATGCGATCATACTAGGCCTCCTTTTCGATGTGAGTGACATATTGTTGCAGCAAAAAACCTTTGACCTCACTGTAAAAGCTAAATCTTATTTTCCACAAAAATATATTTTATGAAAAATTAAACATTTGCGACTCACTATAACATATTAACATTATTCTTCCATTGAAGTATTTGTAAAATTTATGAACTTCTATATGTATTTCTGTAATTTCATGCTGAAAAAGTCCAAGATGCTATTGACCGTACTGTACTAATGAATAGAGATTGCTTGGTCAGAAGTGGTTTCCCCTGCAGGTATGATCCCTCTTTCACTTTCATCTCATCAGGTGTCCCATGATCCACGATAGAACCCTGCTCCATCACGAAAATGACACCTGCTAGCTCTGCTGTTTGCATTTGATGCGTTACGATCATGACGGTACGTTGATCCTTTAATGAGCGGATCGCGTCACGAACACATGATTCGGAATGTGAATCTAGAGCAGACGTAGACTCATCAAATAAAACGATAGGAGCTTTTGATAATAAACACGTGCAATGGCGATTCTTTGCCGTTGTCCTCCTGATAAACGTACCTTATCCCCTCCGATGAAGGCTTGTATCCATCAGGCAACCCCAGAATAAATTCGTGAGCATCCGCAGCTTTGGCTGTCAATAAGTTCCTCTTCTTCTTCTGCATTAGGCCTCCCAAATCTAATATTCTCTTCAATCGTTCCTTCAAATAAATGCGGATCTTGTGGAACGTTCGATTGTGAATTTTATCGGTCTCGGTTTCAAAGCAGTAGTTTAAAACGGGAGGAAGTAAACGAGGTGCAAAAATATTGTTAAGGGTGTGAAATGAAAACCTAAGCGTACGGTTTTATGGGTGGTCCCCCCAAAAAATTGAAGCCGGTAACCCTAAGCGTAACAGGATACCGGCACTTTTTTCATGGAGCTTACATTAAAATCCCACTGGATAAGGTGAGGTCTATTAAAAGAATACCTTTCATTACAACAAAGATTATTTAAAGAGGTAAAAGCGATTGATCTTTAATAACTTGCTCTAAAAGTGTTGATAGTTCACTACTGCAACCATCAGAAAGTGCTGTACCAAAAGAAACTACTACCGACTTAAACCAATCTGTTGGATAAAGTCTAACTGTATCATTATCTTTGATAAAAATATAATTTTTGTAGGATTTCAGCGGAATTTAGCTACTCAAAGGCTTTCTTCAGTGTTTGCTTATGTTTTTTTAATGGCGACTCAGCTGATAAACCAATTCTTTCGGCTAATTCAGGTATACCGTATCGATAACACCCTTCTGCAGTTAATTTATCGCCGCATAAAGTGATATAGAGCTTGGGAAGCAAGCCCTCTTAGATCATCTACCATTGCTAAACTTAGAAATCTTAAATCCTGAGTATTAACTAATAGAAAAATTTGCTGACCTATTAAATCAAAGCTAGAAGATACTAAATCATTTCGATATTCTACTCCTTCAAAGGAAATATAAGGTCTTTTTCCATTCTTTAGGCTTCCTCTTATTGTTCTAGATATAGACATCTCAAAAAAGCCAACTTCATTTCTGCTCTCATCTGGTAATATACGTGGTTCCATACCCTTCATCACCCTTTGTTCCATGACTTCTAATGGGGTTAAGTTTCCTAAGCCACTATGTGGTGTTCGATTGTAATTTGCAATTAATACTGCAGTTACTTGTTCCAATTCTTCAACGTTCATTGAATATTTAAGAGCCATTTTTTCAGGGTTATTTCTTCTAGGATCGCTAGAATTACTTCCGGTTGTATTTAATAACCGATGATAACCACATTCTTCAAGTATGCCAAAAAATCGTTCAACAAAAGGCCTTCTCTCTGGCATATACACTGGACCAGAATTAGTTGCGCATCCAACAATTTTTGAGAGCCTATCGGTTACAATTTTTGCAAGGTTTGCTTTTCCGTTGTCATAACTAAATTCGTTCCATAACGCCCATTGAGTCTGTGGTATAACTTGCCAATGAAATCCCCCGTTAATGGGAAATTTTAAACCTGGAATTGTAAGATTTTTCAAGTGACCTGGTTCAATAGCATTACGAATACAAGAAAGAACGTCACTAGAAGAATATTGAGACGCAATGGAGATGTGGTATCCTAATACAACTCTGGTTGCAACGTCTAAAATGACTAATAGCCAAATCCTCTCTATTGTATCGGTACAATCATCCCCGTATTGATTTTGGAAAGTTAAAGTGAGAATAAGATCAATGCAATGCCCATCGAACTCTACACGTTGAAATGGCATTACAGGTTCTAGGTTTTTATCGCCTATTCCAGTATTTTTAAGATGTCTTGCGACTTCTTTTCCATATCGAGCAGCAGCATAAACAGGTAATTGGTCTCCTAGCGTTTTTATATAACGATAAAGAGAACGTTTAGCAAGGTCTTTTGTGTTGAAAGGATACTCTGATATTGTTAAGCCAGATGCTCTGCAAGCATCAATAAATTTTCAATGTATGTATTTAATTTTTATTTTTGGTTCTTTAGCTTTTGGTTGAGTAGAATTAAGAAATGTATCATATATGACATACTTAATTTGAGGATATTTGGAAAGCAACATTTTGAATGAACCTGCTAATTTTGTGCCTTGTGTGATCGGTTTTTGACGTGTGTATATTTTAGTTCTTTTTCTAGGAATAAGAGCACGGTAACCCCATATTCCCCCATTATTTCTGAAGATAAGCAACTTTTAACAAATTTTTCTAAGTAATTTTTGTGAATTCCTGTTTTGTATACAATTTCCTGAATTGTACATTCTGATTTCATATACAAATCAACTGCTTGTTTTCGGTTTAGATATTTTTCACGATCTTTATCGTTTAAATAATCAATTAATACTGTTGGCCAGTTATCTGTGTTGAGAAATAATTGATCAACTGTAATATTCTCTAATAGTTTATATACATCTTTCCACACCTCAGTGAACGGCCCTAATGGTAACTCATGAATATTAGAATTTAGTTCGCCAGTATATATCATTTGATATATGGTTTGATTTAATCTAGAAGTCGAAAGATGATTACATTTCTCACGAATTTGTTACATTGTAATATGGTCTGTATCAATAAGCTGCTTAATGATCTGCTAATGAAACTATATTAAAGACCAAGGACGAGGAAGTGGTTATCGTTCTTCTCATGTAAGCCATCACAATTAAAAAAATAACCACTATTGCTCTACATACTGCTAGGATGGAGTTATTTATAAATTCGTTCCACACATTCAATCCCTGTTTAATGCCATCGGCATGTTATTTTCAACTGCTGTTAGTTCATTTTTTTTGAAACGGAAAATGATCTGCAGCTTCTCCGATAATTTCTTCTTTAAGTGCAGTTACTACTTTATCCGAAAGGTTCATATCTTCCATATTTATTATCTTATCAATGAAAGTGTGTAAAGCTTTCTGAAGTTTGACGGACATACTCTTTCCCTCCTTTTTCCTTGCTTCACTAAAGAAAAAACCATGATTGCATTATCGAAATTGATCAAATCTTACTTGTTCAATCTGGCAAAGCATCATGGTTTTCATTTGTTTTTCTTACTTTTGGAAACGTTGCTGACTATGGATTTTTATCAGCTTTTCTGAGTATGCCACCCCCTATTTGGGGATTTGGTTATATCAAGTGTACATCTAATCTTCTGAATGATTTTTCATATCATATCTCTTGTATCGCAGTTGCTTTTGTCTCTAGCCATGGAGTCACCTTAGCATCCCCTTGAATATACAGCAGAAGTTGATGGACAGGACGTGACATGGTGACATAAAGTAACTTAGCATCCATCACATTCTCCTTGTAATGTTCATCGTCTACATGTAGGACGATTACTACATCAAATTGCAGCCCTTTTGTCAGATAAGCAGGAAGGACGGTTACTCCGCCTGGAAATTCCTTATCTTTCACACCTAGGTGATGGAGCTCAAGACCCTTTTCTTTTAATGCCTTAGCGATTTTTTTACTCTCATGTATGGTTTTAGTGACAATCGCCACCGTTTGATGACCAATCGCTAATGCCTTTTCAACCCGCTTTTTAATATCCTCCAGCATGTTTCCCTGACTCTTCGCCCGTAAAAATAACGGTTCCTCACCATGACGCAACACCGGCTTTGCCTCCGTAATTTCGGGCAATTGAGTGCCTTGTAAAACCTCATTGGACCAATTCATAATTTCAATTGTCGAACGATAGCTCTGCTCTAATGTATAAAAGTCTGTTTTCTTTTTAAAGATATTTCGTAAAACTGGTTGCCAGCTGTCTAATCCACGGTAGGCATGAATCCCTTGTGCCAAATCCCCTACGATTGTCATTGATTCATTTTTCGTATGTAAAGAAAGCACTAAAATCTCTACATAGCTCAAATCTTGCGCCTCATCGATCACCGTATGATCAAACGGGGCTTCCTTCCCGCTTCCTTCCAGCAGATGACGAAGATATAAAATGGGAGCAAGGTCTTCTGCTTCTATACGTTCTTCCTCAATAATTGCTTTTGAAGTTTCCACGACATCCTGCAACAATTCATCTGAAATATCTTCACTAGTAAGCTTTCGCAAAAGCTCCCAATCCTGCAGAAGCTGGGTATACACAGCAAAAGCATCTATATTTGGCCACTTTCCTAAATACAAAGCGAGCAATTCATCTATTTTCTTCTCGAACCGCAATAAGCTTGGCTTATCCAAATCAATTTTTGCTTCTCGTAAATGTGTAAACAATTGCTGGGTCATTTGTTGTTTAACATGCTTAGCTAAGGCTTCTATTCTCCGGTGATAGGGCAAATGAGAAAATTCATTAATAAACAACTGGCGAATATCAGCCTTCTTCATTTCAAACACATGCTTTGTCTTGTTATAAATAAATCGCAAATCCTTATAGGTAATCAGCTCATGAAACAAGTAATTCATATACTCATCTAACATATTGCGACAATGAACAGAACCCTTAAATGACATCCGATTCCACGCTTGACGCTTCTGTACCTGCTTACTAGCATCGTCTTCAAAGAAAAGCAACAATGGTTTGCTCGGATCAACAATTCGCCATCCCTTAGGCAAAAGTACCTTTACCTGTTTGGCAGCCCACTCTGCGAAAGTCGCTTGCTGTACATCCTCCACACCTAATTCGGGTAATACATCCGAAATATATGTTAAAAACAGCTTATTCGGAGCAAATACCATAAATTTCTTAGAAGCAATTAAATGCTGGTAATTATAAATCAAATAAGACAGACGGTGTAATGCAATCGTAGTCTTACCGCTTCCAGCCACCCCTTGGACCACAATAGCACGATCTTTTTCTGCGCGTATGATATCATTCTGTTCCGTTTGAATGGTAGCAACGATATCCTTTAATCGACTATCGTTATTTTGATTCAGACTAGAAGCTAAGAATTCGTCAATATAGCCTTCTTCCAGAAAATCCTCTGGCGTCCCGATTTCACGATTGATCGTCTCTTTTAACGCACCATCATATATTCCTGTAATCCGACCGTCTTCTATAGCAAAATTACGCTTTAGCTTTACTTCTCCACGTACAATTCCCTGCAATGTTCGGTAAAAAGCATCCTTGCTCTCCCCGCTGTAATAAAGGCTAGCGATAGGTGCACGCCAATCTACTACAACACTATCCATTGTGTCGCGTTCTACAATCCCACGCTTTCCAATATATACGGAATCCATTTCATAGGTTTCGTCTTTCATGAAATCCACTCGACCAAAGTAAGGCTTTTTCACAGAGTTTTCCAGATGAAAGAGATCTCTGGCTTTCGAGGAATTGACTACTTGTTTGACATAATCGTCCGTTGCCTCACGCAAATCCTCTCGGAGCTGTCCAATCTCCTTTTCAATCGTATGTACTGTTTTATCCAGCCGATCTTGCTCTTCCTTATATGCAGGATGATGAATGGTCACATGACTAACCTCCTTTTCATCAAACGAATATTTATCTTATCAAAATGAAAAAGTAATTCCAAGGACAATCTTAAAAATCACAAGTGTCCCCCGAGCAGCATCCCCAGTGCAGCAGATAAAATCCCCACAGAATAACTAATCAGCAAGTATATCAATCCTATCCGGTAACGCTTTATTGTAAATAATGAATAGCTCTCCCACTTACATGTAGAAAAGGTCGTGAAAGCCCCCATAAAACCTGTGCCTGCCGTTACGATAAACAATGGAGCTAATGAAGAGCTTGTTAGTACCCCTAATAAAAAACAACCCAAAATATTGATACAGCAGGTCGCTAATGGGAACATTCCTTTATAACGCTGATTGATCAGAGAACTGATTCCGTAACGAGCCATTGCTCCAAGACAACCGCCCAATGCTACTCCTATACTATTCAACAGCATCAGTATCGCTCCCTCTCTGCGTTAATCGGGCACCTATCAAAGAACCAAACCATGCCATCATTAAACCACCCCATAGACTGGCCAGCACATAGCAAATGGCAAGTACATATTGATGCTGATGCCAAAGGGCAAGGGTCTCTACACTAAAAGTCGAAAAGGTCGTGAAAGAACCAATAAACCCTGTTCCTGCTCCTAAGGTAAACCAAGCAGGCAGTTGATTTCGGGTTAAGAGATATTGATTGAGAACTCCCAATCCCATACAGCCTATGAAATTAACTACTAGCGTACCTAAAGGAAATGAGAGCTCCCACCAGCCCGCTGTCCATGCTCCTACTAAATATCGAGATACAGCCCCCAGCATTCCTGATAGTCCAACAATAAAAAAAGACATGCATTCTCTCCTTTATCAGCTATTTTTCACATATATACAAACAAACTCCTACCAGCACTAGTACTGGTAGGAGTCATTAGCCTATTGGCGCTTAGGGCGAACTCCATCGCCTCTTATTTACTTATAAAAACCTGTTCCACGGCACTATTCCTACGAATCATTTGTTAAAATCACATAGACTAGTGCTTATGCTTAGGTTCCTCATCCTCTACATAACGGATCGAATCTAAACTAGATTTCAAGGAAGCCTTCATAGCATCAATGTATTTTTGACGAAGAACTTGTTGCTCCGCTTTTTCTTCTGGAGTTAAGCCAACACCCTTCGATTTCTTGGCTAATTCATTAATACGTTTTATTTCTGCATCAGTAACCAATGGTGATACCTCCTCAACTAACTTCCCTTTATTATAACACAAGACCAAAGGAGAGGAGAGATAAATTATGGTCCCGCTTATCGGTATACTGGAATTGCGAGATTATTACCTGCATAAATCATGGGGTTATCTAACTGATTTTGCTTCATGATCTCATCCATTAGCTCTCCGGCTGATAGCCCAGATTCCTGTTGATAAGCTTGTGCAATGCTCCACAACGTATCACCTGGCTGAATTGTAATGACGATGGCTGCCTGCTGTGTATGAGGAGCCGCAATAGCTACTTTCTCTTTCCCAAAAATCATGCTGCCTGCTGCAAAGGATACTATGATCAGCAATAACGTTACGATTGCTTGCCCTCTTGTTATCCCTTTTCTATGATGTACCAATGTATTCTTACTCGTCATTGTTTTTGTTTTATTTTTATATAGATTCTGATTCTGACAATTGCTAGATTGTACCATCATTATCATCACCCTCGCAAACGTTTGTTCTCATTTTGATAACAACATCATAATGCGAACAAACATTCCTGTCAAGTGGAAGAATCGAACTAATGTTTGTCGAACGCAAATTCTCATGGTATAATGTAGAAAATATCTGGATCGAGAGAATGAGGTGTTCGAAATGTCCAAACTCTCCAATCGCCAACAAGCGATCATTGATTTTATTCGTAAGGAAGTAAAAGATAAAGGTTATCCCCCGTCTGTTCGAGAAATCGGTGAAGCCGTAGGACTGGCTTCCAGTTCCACTGTTCACGGTCATCTTGCGCGACTTGAAAAGAAAGGCTTAATCCGCCGCGATCCTACTAAGCCGCGTGCTATTGAATTATTGGACGAAACTCGTCTACAGGACGATTATGAAAGCTCCATCGTTCGAGTACCAGTGGTTGGTAAGGTAACGGCAGGTCAACCTATTACAGCTATTGAACAAGTGGAAGAATATTTTCCATTGCCAGAAAACATCGTTACCTCTGACAATGTGTTCATGTTGCGCGTTATGGGAGAGAGCATGATCGAAGCAGGCATTTTAGATGGCGATTATGTAATTGTCCGTCAGCAAAATGTAGCCAATAACGGAGATATCGTGGTTGCTATGACCGAAGAGGATGAAGCAACTGTAAAGCGTTTCTTTAAAGAGAAAACCCACTTCCGTCTACAACCGGAAAACTCACAGTTAGAACCAATCATCTTAGATAATGTGTCGATTTTAGGTAAAGTAATTGGCGTTTACCGCCTTTTCCACTAGTGCATTGAAATTTACCTTCTCACGTGCTTACACGTACTAACTCTTGGTGAAAAATCATACTCGCCAAGAGTTTTTTACTGCTTAAATTTATTGCTTGTAACGGCTTATTTTATACTCCACTCTGCCTAGCTCCTTGATACCTTTCATGTTTCTTCTTCCATTCGCTTATATGTACGTGAAAATTAATTACATAAATTCCTTAAATCAGTGTTTCTTTTTAAGCAAGTATTCAAACATGCCTTTCTGATCAATATGATGTGCAAACACAAAAAACCGAGATTGCCTCTATCCCTACAGTAAATGATAGGGAGTTTGACAATCTCGGTTTGCTGACTGGATCAACACTCAAAATCCGAAGTAACGATCCACAATAAGTTTTACCAAGCAACAATAAAGAACCAGATGATCATGATGAGTTGGATAGAGATTTTCATAATGACACTGCTAAAGAAACCTATGAGACTTCCGATTGCTATCTTAAAAGCTCGTTCTGCCGGTTGTTTTTGCATCAGCATTTCTATTAATAATACAAATATAAACGGGAGAATAATCATTCCGAATGGCGGAAACGTAAGTACACCAATGATAACACCTAATATTGACCCGATTGCTGATGCTTTTGAGCCACCGTATTTTTTAACAAAGTACATATTAGTTAATAAGTCAGCACCATATAACACCACACTTAAAATTCCCATTCCCCACCAGAAGGAAACCGGCAATCCTGCTCCAGGTTCTGCAATCGCGAATTGATATAGTAAGAATCCGCCCCATAACATGATCGTATCAGGTAACACTGGGAAGAAAATACCAGCGATACTTAGACCGAATAGAAGTATAACGATCAACCATAATAAAACATCCATGTGTAACCCCCCTCTTTGTTGCATCTGACCCGTTTTCTATAAGTACGTTTCAGTGCACTCCTTCGTTTCATTTTTACTTACGAGTTTGCTTTGCTTTTTTGCTAAAGTGTCTTTTCCTACATATACATGATTCTGCTCTTTTTTATGATCTCTTATCTGCAAAAATTGACCTGTTTGCCTGTACCGCCCTTACCAGCTCCCTTTTTCCACTTGCATACAGACAAAAGAACAGCAAGAAAAAGCTATAAGGACAGAAGGTAAAATGTTGCATTTAGGGAAATTAATTCTATACGCGAAATTGTCTCCGCTCCAAGTCTGTATATCCAAATTCGGAAAGGAAGGTTACCAGATGCGCAAAATCGTTTGTTCTTTATTGGCAGTACCAATTGTTTTCTTACTGTCCTCGACCAGCTATGCTGCTCTAGATAAGCATAGCACAACAAAAGTAACTATTAGTAGTAATGCTTACAGCCAATATTCTATTCCATTTGCACTAACGGTAAAGGAATGGGATAGAGGTTATGGGGAAACTGGTGTCACGGGCCCTTTTTTCCTCGCGAAAGGTGGTAACGTAACGGTTACGTTCGATAAGAAAGTAGATGCACTGGGCTGGTATTTACTGAATGCAAATACCTACGGAGCTGAAAAAATCTATCCAAAAGACTCTACTGTAACCGTTCCCCGAAATTCACATTGGATTGTTATTCTGCAAAATTCCAGCATAAAACCTGTTACTATTTCAGGCAACGTGACGATTCACTAGTCTTTTTATCACGTTATCACGCAACACCTTCACTGATCAGTTATCATCTTCCACCGCCTTTGCATTCCTTAAGACTGGTGCAGGAGAATGATGAGATCTAATAAAATAAGCACCTTTATTCAGGTGCTAGATTATCTCTCATTCTCCTCCTCTGTATGTATCCCTATCGTCGAGAATTTTTGAATAGGACCATCCCAATCCTCGCGCCTGAATTCTTGATAATTATGATTTGTGTATTCCGAAATTAATGTACGCCAGAATTTTTGTGCCCCAATATTTTGTTCGATTTCGGAGATTTCCCATTCTCCCTGAAATCGATGGAATAGGCGAAATGCTACTTTTCTGCCAATTCCATGCTTACGATATTTTCTCATGATAAAAAACTCTGCAATGGAATAGTATTCTATCTCTTGGTTCCGTATCTTTCGCAGTAACACAAATCCAGCATATTTCTCATCAACTTTGACAAAAAAGGGTATTCGATCTGGTTCTGTCCAATAATGGTCCAGAAACATATAATCATATAAACCATGCTCATTAACATCTGCATGATCAAATTCACTAAAATCATATTGATAAAGCTCGATTAGATGCCTTAATATCATCTTTTGCTGCAAAGATGCCTTCACAAGCTCTATTTTCATTTCTATACTCCTTACTTTATACAGAATGAGCTGTGGTATGCAAAAAAATACCTTAATGATAGCTTCATCGCACCGCCTATTTTCTTACACGCATCAATTTTCCTTTATTTAATCTTACTAAATCTTCTACCTTTATTTTCACTAATGAATGTGGAGAGCCTCCTCCCGTATAAACATACTCTAATTCTGTTATTTTAGGATCAACCAAAAAAATTGCCTCAAATCCAAAAGAAGGGACTCCACCGGCTGGATAACCCGTTCCTTCTAATACTTCCTTTTCATCTGCCAAACGAGGTCTTTTTATATTGAGTCCCTTACTTACCCGTGATGTACTAGCTCGATCCTCTCCTTTTACAATGGCTACAATTAGCCGCCCATCCTCATCAATCATACAAATATTTTTAACCAGCTCATCAATAGAAGCATTCACAGCTTTAGCCGCCTCTTCGACCGTATGACAAGATTGATTCAGTATAAAGTGCTGGGCATCAGCAGCTTTTTCATGCAGGTAATCTTTTATTTGCAGCTCATAAGAATTCATCGATCCCTCTCCATCCGTAAATATTTTCCCTATTTTAGCTGTGTTCCACTGATTAATCAAGAGTGCCGGCGATCTTTTTTACGTAATATTCGCTGTATTTTGTTGTTTTGGTTTTTTTAACGTATAAAGCATCCCAATAAATATAAATAAAATTCCTACTGTTTGAAACATATTTGGTCGAAATCCAATAATGATCACATCTAATAAAATAGCAACGGCTGGATCCAAAAATACCATTCCTGAAATTGTTCTGGTCGATAGCTTTCGTACACTATCGAAAAACAGAAGATAAACAACACCAGTGTGGATAATGCCAGTAATGATTGCGTATGCCCAATTCTGCGGAGTTAGGTCTAAAAATGCATGATAATGGATAAAGGGAAGCAAGCAAATAGCGCCAATAGCAGTTTGAATAAACGTTGTGGCATAGACACTTGTTTGTTGTAAGCTCTTCCCTAAAATCATCGTTAATGCATAAAAAAGAGCCGCTAGAATAGCGTACAAAAATCCTGTCATTTGAAACGAAGCATTTGAGAGATCACCATCTACTCCAACGATAAAAATCGTTCCTACAAAGCATACAGAGATAGCCAGAATTGAGAGGATCGTTAACTTTTCTCTGAAAAGAAAGCTACCGACAAGTAAGACAATCATCGGAGCAAGATGATAGAGCGAGATGGCGACTGTAATCGAAACCAGCTCGAAGGATTTAAACAAGAAAATCCAATTTAATAAGTTTGCTATACCACAGAAGCTGACTCTTATCAGTTCTTTTTTGCTCCATGGCTCTTTTGCATATGTCCCTGTAATAAACCAGATCGAACCAAGAAAAAATGTTGCACAAACGCACCTAATAAAAACCAATTCTAAAGCAGAAAGACCCGTTAACACAGAAAAAAATCCTACTGATCCAAAAATCGTCATCGAGATGAACATTTGAACAAAAGCCCTTATATTCATAATTTTTACTCCATTCTATTTATAGAGGTTATTTCTCTAACTACTATAAGTAAACTAAAAATAAAACGGTTCATAGGACTGAAACCGCTCTTCTTACTGCTAAAGGAAAAATCAAACTGGCCTTTGTAGCTGCAATGCAAAAAATATGAAGGAATTAGGATAGACGAATCCTTTTGAGTTATATACTATTATTCATAATCTTGAAGACATTGCAAGCAAACTTCTGCTTTATAACAAAAAACTCTAAATAAATAGTAGAATTCCTGTTAGTCTGCTTCATTGCTTACCCAATACTTACACGGATTGTAGCTTTGAACACTAAAGATAAATAAACTAGAATCATGACAAGCACTTATATTATAAAATAACCTAGAGATAAAAGATAAAGGAGACATACAACTTTGATAGCTACATGTATTAGATATCATGAATTTGGGAGCCCGCAGGAGGTTTTACAGGTTGAAAAAAAACAAATGAAACCTCCTATGAATGGAGAAATTCTTGTTCGAATGATTGCTCGACCTATCAATCCATCTGACTTGCTTCCCATTAGAGGGGCGTATTCTCATCGTATTTCATTGCCTGCCGTTCCTGGGTATGAAGGGGTCGGCATTGTAGAGGAAGTAGGATCTTCCGTCTCTCATGAGCTTCTTGGCAAACGTGTTCTTCCTTTGCGGGGAGAAGGGACCTGGCAGGATTATGTGACAGCACCGGCAGATTTAGCAATCACGATACCACCTTCCATGGAAGATTACATCGCTGCCCAGCTCTATATTAATCCAATAACAGCATGGATTATGTGTACAGAAGTACTACAATTAAGAGAAGATGATATCCTTCTCGTCAATGCTTGCGGTTCTTCTATTGGACGTATTTTTTGTCAGTTATCTGCTATTCTTGGTTTTCGGCTGATTGCTGTCACAAGGAATCATTTCTATACCGAAGAACTTCTTCAGTTAGGCGCCTTTGCTGTCATTAACACCTCTGACACCGCATTACATCAAACGGTTATGGAATTGACAAATGGCCGTGGAGCAACTGCTGCTGTCGATTCTGTAGGGGGGACAGATGGTTCAGACCTAGCTTTTTGTGTTCGACCAAATGGTACTTTGGTAACGATTGGGCTTTTATCGGGAACACCTGTTCATTGGGGGGAAATTTCGTGTAGAACGCAGGTAAACATTAGATTATTTCATTTAAGGCATTGGAATCAACAGATATCTGTACAAACCTGGCAAGACACCTTCTCTCATGTAATAGCATTAGTAATGGAACAAAAATTGGGGTTCATGATGCCTTATGCTCATTACGATCTTTCGAAAGTACAAAAAGCAGTCGAGATAGCTGAATCCTCTAGGAATAGGGGGAAAATATTCCTGCGCAATAAAGTGAAGTGAATCACCATATTTTCGATTAAATATAAACAGGTCCTTCTATTGAGGAAGGACCTGTTTACCATTTCCGGCGACTTTTATTCTACAGTTCATTTTCGAATAAGCGCGATTTTTACAAATCGTATAATTTATTCGTTTTATCTATAAATAGAAAATTTAGCCGTAAAGTTCATTTTCTTTGTGAAAGAAGAATTTACACCTGCTTGAAATTGAACAGAAATGTTTCCATCTTTTGTGGCTTTAAAGATACGGCCATATTTAGCGTACGTATCATATGTACCGATGACCTTATTATCAGCATCATAGACTGTGTATGTGATCGGATAACCTGAATTTGTTACGGTAACACTAAGCTCTTCTCCTTGTTTCAGATAGAAGGATTCTTTTGGAGTAACCTCATAAGAGCTTAAAGAATAATATTTAAACACATCTTGATCTTGAACACTTGCCGCACTTGCTTTTGTTGCTTCTAAACCTGTGAAGCTTGCTCCTGTCAATCCTGCAACTCCTAATACACCAGCTAAAAGAATTTTTTTAAACATCATAATTCCTCCCTTAGATAATTTTTAAAAAGTAAAAACTATGAAAATTATTAAAATTGCTTTTAACCACTTTCTTCTAATTTGTTCACCTCCTGTAATCATTATAGTTACATTGAGAACTATTATCAAGAATTTTTTTCTTTTTTTTACAAAAAACTTTAATTTATAGATAAACAAGAATTTATTAACATTCAATAAAGCCCTATTTACCGGGCTTTATGCTTCATTATTTAAAAATAATCTCACAAATAAAAATATGTTATTTTTAGAAAAAAATCTATTATTTACGAAAAATATGAAAAACCCTCACGCATAATAACATGAGGGTTCTATGAATATAGTCTCTATTCATATTTGAGCCTAGTCTCAAAAAATATGATAAAAGATATGGATGATTGTCCACTCTACTTCACTCGCCTAAACTAGCGATTTTATGACGTTATCTCTCACTACCTACCAATAAATTGATTTCTTCATAAGAAATCGTCTCGTTTTTTCTCTCTCCAAATTTTCTCACAGCAGGGGTGGGATTTTGATTAAAATTCATGCTTAAGCTTTGGTTGGAGTAGTGTCCTGCGGGATCGATATAGTATTTAAAATCAATGATTTTTTCGATATCGATCTCTGCATAAGCAATTCCTTCTGTTTCTGCGGGTACCATTTCACTAATCGGCTCTCCATCAGGTCCATAAATGCAAGTATGCCCACTCTTAAATGTATTGAAATACTCTCTTTGTTCTGGCGTTAAGCAAATCATGTCTTTCATCTCTTCCGAATAAATAGATGAAGTCATTATGACAAAGGTCTGGGTGGAGATCGCATAATATCTGCTGGAGATTTCATCATCAAAGTATCCAGGCCAAGAAGCGACGTGAACTTGTTCATTTTGTGAATTCATGGCAAGAAGATCTAATGGCACTTGATGCTCCCAGCACATAAGACCGCCCAGATTTCCTATTTCTGTTTCAAATACAGGCATTAAGCTTCCACTTCCATCACCCCAGATCAATCTTTCTGCAACCGATGCTCTCATCTTTCTATGCTTTCCAATTAAATCTCCGTTCGGATTAAACCATAATTGTGCTAGATATAAAGAACCCCCATCCTTTTCGCTGCAAGAAATGCATACATACGTTTGATTCCTTCTAGCTGCTTCACTTAGCTTTTGAATGGCTAAGCTGGGGATTTCAACTGCATTTTTATATAGCTCGTGATAGAATTTTCTTGTATATTCTGGGTGTCCAATAAACGCAAACCAAGGGTAACCTGGAAGAAATGCTTCTGGAAATGCGACTAGCTTTGCACCATTAGACGCAGCTTCATCAATTAATTTGCAAGATTTCTCGACTGTTGCATCTAAATCTAGATATACGGGAGCTGCTTGAACTGCTGCTGCACAAAATTTCGGATATTTCTTCATCATAATTCCTCCTCTTGTTTTTGTTTATTTCCTTCCAATAGGTTTGAATCGTTCTTGCAACAAAAATGCTATCATTTACTAAATTTGGTGTAACCATCCACTCAATCGTTATTTTATCCATCCACCACTAATCGAGGCTAATCAATCCAAGGGGCCCTTTATACACGATGTATCTTTGAAATTTCTAGACGTGCACCTCCCCCGGCGTACGTTGCGGCGCTGCATGACGGTGCTCGAACCGTGTTTGCAATAGCATATCTTTTACAATCCGATTCCAATAGAAAAAGGCATCTGTTGGGGTACCTTTCCGCTTTTTTACTATATCCATGAATTGATGCTTTGTCTTCACAGCATAGTCACATTTATGATTGAGCTTTGCATTGGCAAAAATACGTGAAAAAAAGAGACCTTCCAAAAATGAAGATCTCTCACTTTGGATATCACTTAATTTAGATGCAGATAGCAATTCCCAATTGAAACCATCGCTATTTTGATTGTCAGCCCAGGTCGTGACCAGTAATGATAATATATCCGACCAAAAATACGTTTAATGCTAAAATAACGCCAGTGGACAGCCAAGCTAGCCATTTGACCCAGGTGCGATTTACAAATTCGCCCATTTTCCTTTTATCGCTTGTAAATAATACGAGCGGAATAACTGCAAATGGAAGCTGCAGGCTAAGTACCACCTGACTCCATAAAAGCAAATCTCCTGTTCCTCTCGAGCCAGCTATCCAGGTTACAATAAACGCTGGTACGACAGCAATTAAACGTGTAATGATCCGGCGAAGCCAAGGTGAAATACGCAATTGAATAAAGCCTTCCATGACAATTTGTCCTGTTAGGGTTCCAGTTATTGTGGAATTTTGACCGGAGGCGAGCAATGCAACGGCAAATAAGGTACTTGCAATACCAACGCCAACAGTCGGACTCAAAAGCTCATATGCCCCTTCGATTTCGGATACGTCCAAGCCAGTCCCGTGAAAAGCTGCTGCTCCGAGAATCAGAATGGCTGAATTAATCAAGAAAGCAACAGAAAGGGAAACGGTTGAATCAAGCACTGAAAATGTAAGTGCCTCCTTGCGCCCTTCCCGGTTGCGTTTATATTGACGGGTTTGAACGATGGACGAATGCAAATACAAATTATGTGGCATCACGGTTGCCCCTAAAATTCCAAGAGAAACAAACAGCATTTCTGGATTTGTAACAATTTCAACCTTAGGAATATAACCGGATAATAACGCTGATACCTCTGGCTTTGAGATGATCAATTCAAAAGCAAATACACCAAAGATTGTTGTCATTAGCACGATAATGATTGATTCAATAATTCTAAATCCCTTTTTCTGGAGCATTAATAATAGCAAAACGTCAAGAGTGGTAATGACAATACCCGCTAAAAGCGGGATACCAAACAATAAATTTAGGGCAATTGCAGAACCGATCACCTCTGCTAAATCGGTGGCGATAATAGCAAGCTCAGTTAATATCCAGAGAACAAAAGCTGTTTTTTTACCTACCGAATCACGTGTAGCTTGCGCCAAATCCCGACCGGTAACAATCCCCAGCTTAGCTGCCAAAGATTGAAGCAGGATGGCGATTAAGTTAGAAATGAGTATCACAGACAGCAAGGTATAACCAAACCGCGCCCCGCCTGCAATTGACGTTGCCCAGTTTCCCGGATCAACATAACCAACAGCAACTAACGAACCAGGACCGGCAAAAGCTAAAAATTTGCGCCAGAACCCCGCCTTATTGGGAATTCGCACGGAATTATTCACTTCTTCTAGGCTTACATTGGAACTTCTCTGTAACCAACCGCTATTGTCTTTTGCTTCTTCGACTCGAGCATTCATGTTTCTTCCTCCTACTAAAATTGCGTAAAGGAAATTATGTTTCCTTAGGGAAAAAATATATGTAAAAAAAAGTACACCGATCTCGTGTATACATTTATATAATACGTCCACATCGTTTCATTTGTAAATATTTTTTAACCTTACGCAACTTTTTGTCTCAGGGGAAACTTTCATCCTGATTAAAAATGATCAACCTGCTGAAACATGCATTCAGAGTCTTTTAACCGCATCTTATAAATCTAAAACCCTCTGTCATGAAAATAGAACAGAGGGCTTCAAAATAACATATTCGGAATCATGCAAAATACGGTTGCTGGGCAGCTAATAGAGAAATGCTACTTTCTTTTACGGTTGATCCTTCAACGACTGCAGATGCTCCAGCGAATTTGCTATCTAGATTTGTAACTGCCTTCTCTGCCTAGCTTTTCTCCCTCTCCTCTATTTGTACAACTCCCACTGTCTACGTAACGTTTTTCTTTGCTAGACTTTTTTGTTGGCCATTTGCTAGGCTGGTCAAAATCATCCCTATTATCACGACAATCATTCCAAGTAAAGATAATCCTCTGGGAAATGATCCATGTAATAAAATAACTTCACCAAGAACGGTAAAGATCATCGTTCCAGATTGCGTGGATTCGACTGCTGCAAGCAATCCCATATTGTTTTTGGCCAAATCTGTTGCTAAGAAGAAAAGAATGCTTGCAATCACTCCAGAGAATAGAGCCAGCAATACGGCTTGAACAAATTGAGTTCCAGTCGGTAACCCCACCGTAACCGTTCCATAAATTCCTAAAATAATGGCAATTGGCAAACTGCTAATTGCCATTCCTAATGTACGCTGGAAGGTATCGATTCTCCCCTCACACAGCTCCATCATTTTACGGTTCCCCAATGGATATAAAAAGGCACCGATTATAACGGGTATAAATCCTAGCAAAAATGCCTGAGCACTTATATGGCCTGCTTGATTTACCTGCATGAGGATCACACCAAGCAGAATAATGACAGAAAAACGCAAGCTTTTAAAAGGAATCGCTTGCCATACTCTCGTATGACCTTTTAATGCTGGTACCGTTACAAAAAATAACGGCGAAAGCAATGCTCCCGCTAATATCGTAACTTGCCACGTCCCCGATGTTAACCAGGATGGACCATAAACTGCCGCAAAACTTAATAATGAATAAAAGCCTACACCACCTGCTGTCCCCCATAATAACCATTGAAATGGATGCTTGGCCATTTCCCGAAATAAATCTTTTAGATTTTTTCTAAACAATACGATAAGAAAAAGAAATGGAAGGGCTAAAATAAACCGTAAAGATGCCGTCCAAGCCCAGCTAGTTCCCCCAAGATTCATGGCTCGGTTTATGATAAAGGTCGCTGAAAAAAACAATGATGATAATATCCCAACTAGTACTGCTCTCATATATATTCACCTCTTTTTATCTGTCATGGTATACTATAATATACATACTTTATCATAATGTAAAGTATAATATATTATGAAATCGAATAAAAAATGTAATGGAAAGTACTTATAAATAGTAATCCTCTCTTCATTTGATATAGTATATTATATAAAAACAAGAAAAAAGTAAGCTAAACATTGAAAAGGGTGTATTAATACATGGGTTCTACTAAAGATGAAACAAAAAAACTGATTCAATTTGTAGGTACTACACTTCGAGAGCTTAGAAAGGAACAGAATTTAAGTTTAGAGGAATTAGCCGCAAAGACAGGAGTCAGTAAGCTTACGCTTGGAAATATTGAACGAGGTGAAACAAATCCAACGCTAGGGATGCTGTGGAAAATTTCAAACGGTCTTTCTGTACCGTTAATGACACTCTTAAAACCGGAAAATGAAATTAATATTTTACGTGCTGGACAAGGGCCACAATTTTCAGAAGGGGGTCAAGCATGGGTGCTCGAACCATTGTTTAATGATACAAGAGGAGGTATTGAGATGTATCGCGGCTTCCTGCAACCCCATTGTAGGTATGAGCCTGAAGCCCATCATCCTGGTACGATTGAGATTGCTACCGTAATGGAGGGAGAAGTTCAAGTAACGATCGGTGAAGCCACTTATACACTTAACAAATTCGACTCCATTCAGTTTACAGCGAGCGAAAAGCATGTTTACACAAACGTGCGAGATGAACAGGTTATACTCCATTTAGCCATCAGCTATAAATAGCTATAAATTATAGGAACAATGACTCCCGCCTTTTTTCAGTATATGTATACATATTTTTTAGCAAAAAGAAAAGTGCCAGTAATCTACTGGCACTCTATTTACGTTTTCGTGCTTGTCTATTAGCCTTCATACCAGCTTTTAATTACGACACGTTGCTGCCTAGCTCACCCTGTCAAACTAAAACTTGATAACTCTTTTTACTGTATCAAGAACCTTCTCCGCCAAAAAGGCTCCTCTTCAAGAAAGCTCTCTCATTCCCCGCCATCTCGCATCTATCCGTTAGTTATTTGTTCATGTTTTCTTCTATTGTTGAAAGAAAAAACATAACGACACTATCAATCCTGCTTACCTGAATCGTCTTTTAAAAAACGGGTCTTATTTCTCCCCCGACTTTCCCCATTAGAGTATGCCATGCACGTGAACATCGGCTTTGCTAAGCTTTTCTAAATGATCCTGCATTCGGCAAAACACGTTCGGATTTCTATGCTTATCGTGATTTTTTTATTCCAAATGAACGGCTAAAAGTAACTTTGTCAAATATATTTTTCGCTATTCAATTCACTGAAAACCAAATGATAAAATATTTTCATTAAAAATAAAAACAAATTATTTCAATGTGAAATTTGTTATTAATAAAAGGGAGGTTTTTCTTCATTAAGCACGCTTTGCCTTATTGCTGGGTATAATTTCAAAAGTTTTACGACCTTTAGAAAATATACTTGGATTAGCAACGTAATACTCAAATACTCCATAGAAAAGAGAGGATACCATGAAATTACCTAAAATGTATAAATGTTTGATGGCAACCGCCCTTCTTGGTCAATTTGCGACCTATCCAGAACTATCACATGCGGCTTCAAGCGAAAAGGAAGTAGTAACTACACAAGATGCTAATTTTAAAGGCTTAATAGGTTACTACTTCAATGATAAAGAATTAAAACAGACTGCTATGATCTCGAATTCAGAGACAGGCGATTTATCCATCGACAGCGATCAACTAGATGAAATGTTGCCTGAGGAATTGCAACAGTTTCAATCTGCCATGTGGAAAGGATTTATTAAAGTAGAAAAATCAGGTGAATATACGTTCTCCACGTCTGATAATGACCACACCGTGCTATGGATTGATGATCAACAAATCATCGATCACTCCTCCGCTACGCAAAAAATCGAACTAGAAAAAGGGAAGCTTTATAAAGTAAAAATGACTTATCAGCCTGAATCCTCTTCTGCTGACGAATTTGGCTTACAGCTTACATGGATTACTCCAAACGGAACGGAAGAAATTATTCCAGAGGGAAATCTGCTGCTTCCTGACATAAAAAATCAACCAGAGAATGAATCTGGCAGAAAAAAAAGAAGTATTTCAGCTTCTGATAACGAAGTTGAAGACAGTGACGGTGACGGCATCCCTGATTCCCTAGAAGTTGAGGGATATACCTTGGATGTCAAGAATAAAAAACTAATCCTGATGCCTTGGATTGAAAAAGTCCATGGAAAAAAACGCACGAAATCTGGAGAACCATTAACGAAATATACATCCTCACCTATGAAATGGAGCACCGCTTCTGATCCGTATAGCGATTTTGCCAAAGTATCAGGAATGATTGATAAAAAGGTACAAGTGAGAAATCCATTGCTTGCTGCATATCCTAATTTACAGGTTCATATGGAAAAGTTTATTATCTCGAAAAATAGAAATGAAACGCTGGAAAATGGCGGGAACACAACTAGTTCGATCAGTGGAAGTACATCCACAAGCAATACTCATTCAACAGAAGTTTCTGTTGGTGCAGAAGTCCATGCTTCCCTCTTTAATTTTGGTGGAAGTGTATCTACTAATTTGAGCGCCAGCAATTCACAGACAGTAACCATTGATCGTTCAAGCTCTGAGAGTTTGGGAAGAAACTGGTCCAAGTCCTTAGGCCTAAATGCAGGAGAGGCTGCCTATTTTAATGCAAACATTCGCTATGTTAATAATGGTACGGCACCTATTTATGAAGCAGCACCTACTACCTCACTCGTGCTAGGAGATAACGACACGATTGCAACAATTAAAGCAAAAGAAAACCAACTAGCAAATGTAGTGTTACCGGACCGTTTTTATCCGAGTAAAGATCAAGCAGCTATTTCTCTACAAACCAAAGACGATTTCGGTTCCAGCCCTATCACAATCAATAAAGATCAGCTTGATAGACTAGAACAAACACAGCAAATGCGCTTGGAAACAGACCAAGTTTCCGGTTATGTGGGTGTAATTGATCCTAAAACAAAATTAGTATCAGTCGATAAAGACAAGCAATGGAGTCATATCATCCCTCAAATTGAGGAAACTACTGCTCGATTAATCTTAAAAACAGATGATTCAGAGACAGAAAGACGAGTAGCTGCTGTTGATCCTGACGACTACATCGAGCAAACGAAGCCGGATGTTACATTAGGAGAAGCGCTCCAATTAGCTTTTGGTTTTGAAGACAAGGAAGGAACCTTATATTACAACAATAAAAGTATAGATGAGTTTAAATTGGTATTTGATGAAGAAACTGCTGAAAATATAGAAAAACAATTAGCAGATATGGAATCAGAAAATATCTATGACGTCCAACTGCATGCTCGAATGAATATACTAATCAAGCCAAAGAATGATGAACCTACTGATGAGGTTGAGGTATCTGGTTGGGAAACATTAGATGGAGAAGAGTATTACTATCGATTTGGCGTGATGCAAACGGGTTGGCAAACGATAGATGGGAAAAAATATTATTTTAATGAAAATGGTGCATTAGTACCCAGCAGAGTAATTGAGGACGGAACCTATCAAATAAAAACAGCATTAAAAAATACAAGTTTAGTTGATTGGAATAGAAGCGATAATAATATCACTGTGTGGGAAACAAACGATGGAAGTAATCAAAAATGGAAGCTAGAATATGATGATTCTCATCAAGCCTATGTAATTCGAAGCTTAGAAAATAACGATAAAATTATGGCGTGGAATGCTTATCAGGACTCCATAAATGTATTTGCTACACCGTTTGAAGGGAAACCCGAGCATTTTTGGATCCCTGAACGAATTGATAATGGATTCTATATCTTAAAAAACAAGAAAGATCCGACTAAAGTGTTAAATGTAGATGGTTCAGGCACTTCAAACGGGTCTAACATTCAGGTAAAAGATTACAAAGGCACTGAGAATCAAAAATGGGAATTAGCACAAGTAAAAGAAAGTTAAGCAGTCGGCCAAATAGCACGATGAATAGAACACAAAGTTGATACATCCCCCTCTCTCTATCCCTTAGATATCAAAATAACCCTCTTTTTCATAGTAATCACATAGATTTACTAAAAAAGAGGGTTGTTTTCTCCTATTGTCGGAAGCGCACGGATAGACGATAATCTGTTTTTTTGCTGTTTATTCAAAACACTACTATCTTCTAGGATTTACTACCTGTAAGGAGGAATTTAGATGCCACACAGAAATAAAATGTTGAAAGTCTTGAGTACAACTACTATGCTGGTAGCTTTAACAGCCGCTTCTCCCGCGTTTTCCCATATTACTTATGCAGCAAATGGAATACATGATGTAGAAGATAAAAAGAAAGAGGATAAAGAAAAGAAAGACAAAGAAGAGAAAGACAAGAAAGAGCGAGAGAAAAAAGCCAGAGAAGAAAGAATGAAGGAAGTCATAAAAGGAATTGTAAAAGCAGAAGGTAACAAGGAAGATGAGCAACGCTTAGAAGATACCCAAGCACTATTAAAAAAGCTACCACCAGAGGTATTGGAAATGTATGAAAAGGTGGGAGGAAAAATTCATCTGACCGAAAATAGTATTGCAGAAAATCCTTTAGTTGAAGAAATCAGTGAAAAAGACAAAAACATAAAAGATAGCGAAGGAAATGAGGTATCCTTAGATTCTCATGTTGTTTTTTCAATTGGCGGGAAGGATCCGGCTCTGATTATACATACGGAAGAGTTTTCGGATAGCCACACAAAAAGCAAAGAGGTTTATTATGAATTTGGAAAAGCAATCGCTCGTGATACGTTAGAAGAAAAGACTTTTGTCAATGAGGCATTTTTAGATGCTTTAGATAGTGTACAAGCAGATGAGGATGCCAGCGCATTACTCCTATCCCATTTACCTGATCATGAGGGGAATTTTGATTCTGAATATGTAAAAGAACACATCGATGACTTTCGCGAAGTGTTTGCACAAGCCTTTTCGTATTATTATGAACCCAACTATCAGCCTGTATTAAAGGCTTATGCGCCAGAAATGTTCAAGTACATGGACAAAATGAATAAAAATGGATTTGAAGAAATAAATAAGAGCTTGGATGCATCAGAAAAACAGCCAGAGCGAAAAGACTTCGCGGAAGATGTAACAGCCGCTGATACATGGTACAAAGAAATGTATAAGGATTATAGTCAAAAGCTCAAACCTGAACAAAAATCGGCCATCCAATTATATACCACTCAGAACTATAAAACGATCAATAAAGGATTACGAGAGAACGATTTGCCTCTAGACAAGATAAAAGAAGTAAGAGACATGTCAAAGGCTTTAGCCAAGTCTCCTCTCACAGAAGCGGGAACTGTTTATAGAAAAGTAGGAAAAGATGCGCTAGGCATTGACATAACCACTAATTTTAAAAACGAAAACGTTGTACAGAAATTGAAAAATCAGCTGGAAGGTTCCATTAGAGAAGAAAAAGCTTTCCTTAGTACCTCAGTAGCGAACCACTTTAGTGAATCGTTTGATGCGAAGACAGTTTTATTTAAAATAAATATTCCAGAAGGAACACATGCTGCGTATATTTTCGGAGATCTTGCTACCTATCAGGGAGAATCCGAACTCATCATTGATAAAGGCTCCTCTTACAGAATTGATAAAATTGACACCTACGAATACACGAAAAAGTCTGGCGTTAAACAAACAAATTTATTAGTAGAAGCAACGTTACTTCCGAGCCACCTTGCAGAAAATGTTAATACAGCAGCAAGAGAATTAGACAGACAGGGTCTAAAAGAAGAAAAAGAAGATCTTGTAGAAAAATTAATTGATTTAGATGAGTCTCTATCTGATCTTGACCGTTTATTAAAAAAATCAGACAAAATGGATAAGGAAGAAGTACTAGAGTTTTTTAATACGATTGTAGATAATCTCCGTCATGTTACTAAACAAGATGATGCTATCCTGGATTCACTAATAACAAGCAGCCGCAGCCAACAAAATGAAGAATATCAAATCTGGCTAGAAGATGTGAAAACAATGTATAACCATTATGAAACAATGCAACAATTACATGACAACGAAATCGTTGAATACGTAACTGCTTTGAAGAATAAATTAGATTCTATTACCAACTAAATAGACTCCAAACCGTTTTTCCGTAATCTATGCACCCCTAACGCTCAGCGGTAACCCATAAGGTTTTCCATTGACTGCTGAAGGGGTGTATTCCTTTTTATGTCGAGAATGATTTTTTGAGTAATTTGTTAGCCTCCTTTCATGCCTGCATAAAGAATAACACCTAAGATAACTCCCTGACGAATCGATCTATGTACACGTAAAGAGCCTCCCTTTCTTATCTATCCCCCAAATTTTTACCCATACTTATGTCCCAGGAAATAGCACGCCTCTTTACACGTATTTCTTACCCGGTGTTTTCTGCTTCCTTATGATTGCTTATAGTAAAATCCTTTTCACATATGCCATATGGATAAGGCTTGCAAGCTACTTTCCACAATAACAAGCTGCGGATAAAAAAAGGGACAACCCCTCCTTCTATCTCTGGAGGACTTGTCCCAAACGGTCATACCTTCACTCTGTCTTTTTTTAAGCAGCATTCTAGTTGAACCAAAATTATGTGCAGCGAGGTATACCTAACGCTAGCAGAAAGTTTGCTAATACCTCATTAATAGGTGTTCGAACTGTCACACCGGCAACTGTGACAACTAAGAAGAATTGATCATTTACTTCATCTATACAAGTAACTTCTACCATATTTTCACCTTCCTTCCGAGAGTATGCTACATACTATGAAAAGAAGGATTTAAGTGATAGGGACAACCTCCTAATTGAGTAAATTTCAACGAATTTACTAGTGTAACTTAGTCTAAAAAAATTGTAAGTCTCATCTTATCGCATAAAAATCCTTTGAGGGAACAAGATATCGGTTTACGGTACATCGTTTCAGCGATTTGATTTTACATGTAATGGTCTTGTTTTCGTGTGTGCCCATGTAAAATTTCCTTCTTGCAGACCACGACCTGTTCGAGCTGCTTCAAGTTCATCTTTAGCCGTTGCATGAAGCGCTATTAGTAATTTGATCCGCTTTTAACCCATTCATTTACGAAGCCGCCGCATCTATTGCTTTTCTGTCCGTACCACGAATTTGCTCTGCTGTACGAATTGGGTAATTTTTGAATAACAGTGAGCCAATATATCCTGAAAGAATGCCAGATACCATAATACATAAGAAGCATAATGTCACCTTCATCGGATCATTAAATCCGTACATAACCATAAGTCCTGCAATTGGCGTTGCTGTTCCGGTTGCATTATTAATCAGATCAAACATGGAAATAATAATTCCCGCTGTTGCACCACCAATAAAGTTCGTTACATAAACCGGAATAGGGTTTGCAGAAATGAGATCCGCTTGCGTTAACGGTTCAATCGAAACTGCAATTACGGTACGCTTATCTCCAAGCTTCATTCGTTTAAAGAAAACGTAATTCATAAAGGAAGAGCTTGTTACCGCCAATGCACCAATTGCCATCGGTAACCCTGTTAATCCAAGCAATGCTGTTAATGCCATTGAGCTTAACGGAGCAGTTGCAACAACTGTTATAATTCCACCTAGAATAATTCCCATAATAATTGGATTAGCATCAGTTGATGACGTAATAACTCCACCGATTTGCTTCAATGTTACTGTTACAATCGGGTCCATTCCTTTTGCAATTAATCTTGTTAATGGTGCTGCAATTACAATACAAGCAATTAAATCTAATCCTTCCGGTACACGTTTCTCAATTTGTTTTACTAAAAATGATATTAGATAACCGGCAATAAACCCAGGCAGCAATCCAAAACTTAACACAGAAGCCCCTACAAGCATAGCATAAACAGGTGATACCCCCATCGCTAAAGCAACCAAAGTTGCACCAGCTACCCCGCCTAGACTGCCGGAAGATTGCCCAACCTCCTTTAAAAAAGGTATACCGATTAAATCGCCACCAACGTATAGCTGAAAAGCTTCAACTAAAAAACTAGCAACGGCCGCACTTGCTAAAGCCCCCATAGCCTTCATTCCGTTTGGCGCTTTAAAACTAAAAAGTGAAAACAGACTTAGTACAAATAATAGCAATATCGTTCCCTTAAGAATCTCCATGATATCAACTTCCTTTTAATCAGGTTTAGTATGAAATAATGCCTAAAATCCAGTTTTCAAATTATGAAGAATTATAATACGCCCTCATTATAGCTTGTTTATTAGGAAACGTTTACTTTTAGTTAATTTAAAAACTTCTGACTTAAATATCATTCACTTTTCTTCCTATAAAATTACCGTAATGCATTACCAGTAAGAGGGAGTAAAAGAATTAGGCTCCAGCTTCTTGCTGCATAAAGTCGCATAGAGCTTGAGCAGCACATCCTCTTAAATCACCTGCCGGAGCTAAATCAGTGTAACTAACAGAGACTTTCTAATAATAATTGATGTAGATAGTCTGAGAACAGAGTGACATGTTCAGAAGAATATACTACGTTATTGAACTTATTTTGTTTTCCCTCAAGTTCCCAGATCTTATGTAAAGCAAGAAAGACATAAATAATTTCCCGAAAACTAAATATTACCAAAAATAAGTCATACACTAATATTACTAGTACTATCTTTCCTGTGTACTTACATTGTACTTGTAAAAGGAGGCGTTCCTATGAACTTTAAAAAAAATGGTATTTACAAAATCATAAACAAAAAGAGCCATAAAGTTATTGGGGTAAGTTATGGCGGAACTGAAGATGGAGACAGATTTGTCATTTATGATGATATTAATGCTCCTGATCAGAACTACATGTTTTTTTCTTTAGATAGCGGTTATGTAATTGTCCCACGACATAGCGGAAGAAGTATCGCAGTATCTTATGGTTCCAATCAGGATGGAGCTGAAATCCTTCAATGGAAGTATAGCAATGCAAAGGATCAGCAATGGTATTTTGATTTCATCAACAATGAATATTATTTTATACGAAACAACAATAGCGGAAAGGTTATTGGGGTATCTGATGGATCAGAAACCTCAGGTAGCTATCTGGTTCAATGGCAAAAAAACTATACAGCAGATGATCAACAATGGTATTTTAAAAAAATGAACGAGGAGTTCCCTGTACCCATTCTGCCAGTTTTAGGGACATTAGAACCAGCCCCTCGAATCACATCTGCTACCCAAAATTTAGTTGGCCAAACCAAACCAGTAACAGTCGGAGCTATTATGTTACCCTTCATTATGGTTCAGGACAATAGCCTTGATTTAGTGGTGCAGCTAACCGAGAGCCCCTATTATGTATTAGAACATCAGAGAAATTGGGCCTTATTAGCCGAGCATACCATTCCTAAATCAGAGGAGCTAGTGAAAGAACTAACCGTTGGTATGAAAACTACAGACCAAGAAAGTATGGCTAGAACCCTTAATATAGATGTTGGTGCTGATTTAGGATTAAATATAGGGGGATTAACTGCAGGCTTAAAATTGAATATAGTAACTGCATTATCTACTACCTTATCTCATACAACAGAAAAAATGACAGAGATCAAAGTTACTCGGAAAATTCATAATCCCTATGACATACCGCTTCGTTATGCGTCATACGGCCTGCAAGATATCTATGTACTAAAACGTACGAATGGCGAAGTTATAGGATCATGGTCAGTGAAGGATCCAAATAATATACACGACACAACATATCCGTAACCTCATTAGAACATAAGAAATGTCTTATTCCTTGCTATCTAACAGTACTGTTTCTTCATCCATAGACAAAAGAGAGCTGTTTGGACAATGATTTACAGCGAAAATATGCTCAGATATCTCAAAACACCTTTGCTGTATTCCTTCTCACAAGCAATACATAGTATAGCTAATGTTCATTTACTCTCTTCAATAAATATATATGACGAAACAAAAAGGCGAGCAAGGATTAGAAATCTATAAACATCTGATTTATACCCAAAAGCAGGAAAAACCCTTACGACTCAGTAGGACGTAAGGGTTTTGATGATGATTTCATATACCTTTTCTTCCCTGAACATATGAAGGTATTACCCCATTTTTCATTTCGCGAGCCTCACTGGATAAAAACCCTCACTAATTCTGTATATCCTTATGTACTTTTCGCCAGTATTGTCTTGTTTTCTCGTCACGTACAATGTAGCCAAGTTTTGCAAGTTCATTGCGAAGGTCTCTGATATCTTCCTTTTCTTTCTTTTCCAAGGCAATTTCTCGCGCCTTCATTAGAGCATTGGCAGATGGTGATATATCTGGGGTATCAAGGACCCAGCGCCGATACTCGTCTTTAAACGGGTCCCCTTCTGAAGCCCAAGGGTAACCATGCTTCTTAAAAGCATTGCTTATTTTGATAGCTGTTTCATCGCTTTGTTCTCGTACAAGCTCATATCCTGATTTCCCAAGGATGACCAGCTGTTTTTCATCCAAGAAAACTGTATCAATATCTTTTAAGGCAATTGTCTGCTTATACTCATCCTTCTCTAATTGTACCTCCTGACTCGTAATCGTTATGATCAGACATTCTTTAACAACGATGTAAGCAAACACTAGACCCGCAAGTAAACCAATCACTGCCAGCACGACAGTAGGCCAGAATCCTTGAAAGGAATTGATAAGTTTTAAAATTCCTCGGAATGGGACCCAAGGAAGTGTTATAGCCCATGCCGCTATTTTTGGAAGAAAAAAACCAAGAGTAAATCCTGCTATTCCGAATCCACCGTATAGAAAAATACCAGTCATTTTGGTATATCCAACAACTGTTTTTTGTTCATTCAATGATATTTTAGATGCCGTCATCTATTTTCACCTGCTTCATGTATAATGATCCTACTTCAAATCACGTCCTGCGTAAGCGATGAACGATTGCTTCTCTTCCCCATTAACGTTGCTGTGCTTCTTTGTTTTTTCCTCACTGCTGATGTTCATACAAAAGCTCTCCCTTGAATTTTTGATGGAATAATTAATTTTTCGAACAATCAATCAAATGTTATCGCAAAAAAATTTTATAGTCAATTCACTGTATATTTCTGAATTATTTTTGTTTACGTATGAGAGAATAATTGATTTTCCAATAGCATCATCCTGTAAAATGCGATTAACAGTAGAAGATTGCAGACTGCTAATTGTTGTTAATAGCGGCGTTTTTCTCTGTCAATTCGTTGATCTCCATGAATGCTTTAGTCAAACCAGCCTTTAAAAAAAGTTCTCTCACTCGCACAAC
>NZ_JAUKFY010000032.1 GCF_030489605.1 Brevibacillus laterosporus | reverse complement strand
CAAAATATCTTTACAAAGGATTTACCAATACATCGACAAATAGCCTGAAGATTTTACTCATGATGTCAGAAATCATCACCTCTTTCCATCATTCATTTTTCCATCATTTACTTGAACAACTTGTATTCTAAGATAAAGGGGAAATGTTTACTATTTAATTAGGTGACACTAATATTACAAATTTGTAAGTTGAGGACTGTTTTATGCTTACATCTTGTTTTTACATTCATCTGATTAGGTGCCTGTGCGGTTAAAAAGGGACTGGTTTTTATATAATTAGGAACCTTTATTATTCGAAGCATTGGAAACTATAGGCCGTTGGGATTGAATCAATTCGATGGAATGCTAAAACGAAACAGATGTCAGAAGGCTTGCTCTTTCCCGTTGACGTTAGATAATTATAACACTCTGCTGTCGACATCTGTATCGAAGGAACATAAAAATAGGCTTTATATAGTATTAGATTAAGGTTTATCCATTGTACATAACGTAGTAATATTGACCGGCCAATTCAACGTTTTAGAGCTAGTTTTCTCTAGATGAATTGTTTCCCTATGCGTAAGTTGAACGAAAAGTGGAGCATTGCTGCGGCAGACTGCTCCACTTACGTTCCGCTTTTGATAAGAAACTTGCTTTGAACTTGAAATCTAGCTCCCTTAATTAGTAAACCAGTCTGCAATCGTACTATGTGGCGTCATTCAGGTTCATTTTTTACCGTTTTTTTCATTTAGCTATCCGTACTTTCGCTGCTTCAAACAAGTAGCAGCATTTTGCATAACCTTGTCCGATAAAGATACAGTCTGTCTGTTAATTACTGATCGTTTCGGCAACCAGCGAGGCGTATGCTTTTGCTCCTTCAGGTTGTAAATGAATGCCGTCATTAGTGAGCCAGCCCGATTGGTTCGCACTATAGGAATGCCAATCGATTACCTTAACATTGGAACGCTCCTCACCTGCCCTGCTCAGCTCCTGGTTCACCTTATCCTGCCAGTTACGCGGAACTCTCGTATTAATGAGAATAATTTGTCGTTCTTCGCCAAGGGTATCGAGCAGGTTCGTTAGCGTATCCGATGTAAAGGGGCCGTTGGTACCAAGCTCGATGATGACACACTTCCCAAGCCGTTTTTCAGATTCAAGCTGTTGTACAATAGCTTGTGCATCTTTCATTTGCCGGCTGACCTTCGCATCGATGATAATACCTGGTACAAGCTTCTCTAGTTCTGGAGCAACACCGAGCAAGACTGAATCACCAATAGCAGTTACCCCATCGGATTGTAAAGCAGATGTCTGGACATTCTGTGACTGTATCAGCAATTCATGTAGCTCTGGTTCTTCCTTGCGTTCCTCCTTAAGCTCGTCCTTAGTATCGCCTTGAGTCATTTCCTGCTTCACTTCTTCGGAAGATGCTCCCGAAGTCTCGCTCACACGCTGGGCACAAGAGACGCATAAGAGAACAATCATGCTGATTGACAGTAATACAGATAATCTTCGACGTCGAATGAAGGTCTGGTTTATGTTTTTCCGCAATTTGAGTTTACTTTGTTTCCAGCCTTCGATTAAAGTAGATGACTCTATAAAAGGTGACTCTACGAATTTATAAGACAGCGCTGCCAGCCATATAATCACCACTAGTAAAACAAGCTGAAGGAAAAAGCTGACTTTCGTATCAGGATTTGCAGGAGCTGTTAAAACGATAATCGGGTAATGCAATAGATAAATGCCATATGATCGCTGACCGACCCACCTGAGAGGTTTCCAAGCAAGCAGTTTGCTCACAGTAGTGAACGGGCTTACAGCAGCAGCAATGACCAATGCCGCCGCGACTGAGAGGACAACCATGCCCCCCCTATACAGCCACTCGTCATATTCTCCGGTAAAGACAATCATGGAAGCGACAATAGCTCCGCCGATAGCACCTACAATATCGAGTACAACAGCTCCCTTACGTGACAAAGGCGTGGCAAGAATACGACTTGGCCATGCAAGCGCGAGTGCAGCTCCGATCAAAAATCCGAATGCTCGCGTATCCGTACCATAATACACCCTGCTCGGGTCCGTATTAGGATCGTATAGCAGCACCATCGTACCAAAAGATACTGCTGCACCGACCAACAAATACAGCGCAAGCTTTCCACACGTAGGCTTTGTGAATCTGATGATGCCAAACAGTAACAACGGTAGCAGAAGATAGAATTGCTCCTCGACTGCCAGTGACCAGAGATGTCCGAAAGGAGAAGCTGGACCAAAGCTCTCGAAGTATGACACATCGTGATAAATAAAGTACCAGTTACTCATGTACATGATCGCAGCCCAAATATCTCCCCGAATCGAGACGAATCGACTGCTATCCAATATAACCAGAATTACGGAAACAACAAGTAACATAAGTAGCAGGGCTGGAAGTAGCCTGCGTGCGCGACGGAACCAGAATCGTTTCAGATCGATCCGCCCTCTGCTCCGATACTCTTCCACCAATAGATCCATTATGAGATACCCGGACAGAACGAAGAATACATTAACTCCCAGCAGTCCACCTGAGACTCCGCTCCACCCAAAATGATATGCCACCACGACAAGAACAGCTAGTGCCCGTATCCCGTCCAATCCCGGCATATATCGTCGACTGCCCCCCTCTATATTTACATGCGGTTTATTCAATCGATACATCGCTTCCACTGAAACTTGACCTCCCTCTAACATTTGTAACACACCATAACTTGGAGTATGCAATCAGTGTAGTACGGGATTATATGATAAGTGAGATGGACTTGTAATCAAGTTGTAAAATGTTGAGATTTAAGGTCGATGCCGCACAAAAAAAGACCAGCCGCAACTAGCGGCCAGTCTTAGGATTATCGATAAGAGGTCGATCCTGAATAATAATTGAGCATTGCCATGATATCCTTGTTAAAGCCAATCACTTTCATTGTTCTTTGATTTATCATCACGTTATATTTCCACGCTTTGTTAGTCTTGCTCTTATAATAAACTTCCGTCTTGATCCCAACCCGCACAGCATCCTGATCCAATGTCAGATCGGACGCCAGCTCAGAACCTCCTTTTTCCTGGATAAACTGATCAGCCAGTTCAAACAGATTACGACCGGGAGATGTGTCACCAAAGAAGTTCGCTCCGTTTACTTTCAAGATTTTAAGAACATCTCCGTCTCTGGCATTCAAGATAATATCGTAAATATCTTTGGTACCGGTCGAAACAGTTAGCGTCATATAGTACAGCCCACTGGGAATTTTGTTTAGCTCCTTTTCGACATGTTCACTTACTTCAGGATTTAGTCCCTTGAATACTTTTTCGACTAGATTCTTCAGCTTGTTCTGATCAATCACCGATAGCTCAAATTGGACATCATCTACAGTGAGCTTCTCATTAAAATATTTGTTAACGGCATTTACGCTAAGCATCCTCATGGCATCTTGAGAAAGAGCCCCTTCATATTCCACCTCGTTGCTCTTGTGCTCATTATTTATTTTTTTAACCATGACAGTGTCCTTCTCGATCGCATTGTAAAATCCAGTGCAACCTGTCGTCATTACTAAAAACGCCACGCTTACAATAGAAAATAGATATTTTTTCATTGTTGCACCCCAACCTTTTGACCCGTCCCATTAAAAATAACCTGTATTGTCGTACCTTGATTGACTTCGCTAATCACTTTGATACTGGCTTTATGAATGTCTGCAATACTGTGACATATGGAGAGACCTAAGCCCGCTCCATTATTGCTTCTCGTTCTTGCTATATCCGTCATGAAAAACGGTTCAAATATTTTATCCTGATGCTCTTTGGCAATCCCTATGCCCTGATCAATTATTTCGAGGATGCAATGGTTATTGCTCCAGCAGGTGCGAAGTGTAATGCTCTGCTGTTTGGCGGAAGCTTTAAGCGCATTATCTACAAGATTGAAAATTAAGCTTTTTATTAAATCCTTATCCATAAGCAGCGACCCTTCTTCGCAATCGATAACGATGGTAATCTGCTTTTCTCTCGCTTTCATTTTCAGCACAGGTTCCATTTCGGCAATTGTGGCTTTAAGATCATGTTCCTCCATCTGAAAATGGTGCTCCTCGAGGAAAACCAAATCCATCAGCTTTAACGAAAAGGATTCTAGCCGCTTTCCCTCTGAATAAATGACATCAAGAGCATCTAAAAATATCTCCTCATTGTATTTAGTTGTTCTCAGAAAATTGGCGAATCCAATAATCGAGGTCAACGGTGTTTTTAATTCGTGAGTAAAGTTATTGATAAACCTTTGCTTCTGTTGATTGTGTAGCTCCAAGTCATTGATTTTATCCTCAACCACCGAAGCCATTTCGTTAAAATTCTGCGCCAGCACGCCGATTTCATCCTTTGTTGTTAGCTGAACTCGTTCTGAAAAATCCCCCTGTGCAATAACCTGAGCCGTTCGATTTAGACGATCGATCGGCTTCGTCAGGCCTTTGCTCACAAAGTACATAATGAGCATGTAAAGGAAGCAGGCAGCTACATCCACTTTGAAGAAAAAGCTGTACTGTTCTGCGCGCTCCTGATACACCGGCGTAAAATCCTTCATGTAGGTGAATACGTATCTTTTATGATTAATGTACGTTATATTCGTCGCAAACAATATCGTACGTTCATCAATATCTCGCAAGATATATTTGATTTCATCTGCATCGAGCTTGTCCAGCTCCTTACGCTCAAACGGCATCTTGAAATCGGTATTGCTGAAAATCCCCTGATTGCTGTCATTTAAAATCTGCAAATAGATTCGTTGCTCGCTGTTTTTCTCGACAAATTCGTTAGCAATATTGGTTAATACTGTTTTTTCGTAATCGACGGAATCATAGATACGAAGGATTGGAAGGATTGCATTTACGCTAGAATGAATGCTGATGTACTGACTTAATGCGCTATTGATTTCCTGTTCCAGCATTTTCGTGTGATTCCGCTCGAGGACCATTATCGAAAAAATATTAAAGATGAGAACGAATGCAAGAATGGAAAATAAGTATATTTTCTGCCAAAACTTCATCCATCAATCCTCCAGCCGGTATCCAATTTTATAAATCGTCCTGATATGGTCCTGTAGCTGAAGCTTTTTGCGTAGCGATTTGATATGCATATCGACAGTTCTTGTTTCACCGCAGTAGTCGCAGCCCCATACTTTGTCAAGGAACTGCTCTCTGGATAGTGCTATGTTCTTGTTTTTCAGCAATACGACCAGCAAATCGTATTCCTTTGGAGTCAGCTCTACCGGTTGGCCCTGGATGGTCACCTCTCGTTTGTCCAGCGCCACTTCAATGTTTTGAAACTTGATTATAGAGTCTTCTTTGCCGTATCTACGTAACACTGTTTCGATTCGAGCCAAGAGTTCAATCGCTTCGAAGGGCTTAACAATGTAATCATCCGCCCCTAGTTTAAGTCCGTTGACTTTATCATACACGGAGTTTTTCGCGCTCAGGAAAATAACTGGTATGTGATAGGATTTAATTTTTTCCATCAGCGAAAACCCGTCCAGCTTCGGAATCATAACGTCCAGCAGGATAAGATCAAACTTCTCTCGCTTCACCGCCTCCAGTGCCGAAAGACCGTCATGTACCTCGGTCGTTAAAAAGTTCACGATTGTAAGATTCATTTTAATAATTTTGGCTATATGAATATCGTCCTCGACAATTAATATCTTCTTTTGCATCTTCGTAATCACCTAACATTTCATGAATGGTTTCTATTGTTTTGTTACTGATATTACATGAAAAAAGAATATTTTTATAGGGACAATATCTATCTTTGTGAAAAATGCAACGAATGAAATAGGAATTAGATTGTTTCTAAAACGGCTCATTCTCCCCTTTTTCATATAGTAAGAGATGCAACAGAGCGAACCTAGCACTGCATTCATGCAATTTATAGAAATTTGACATTTTACAACTTCATTACAAGTCCATCTTATTTACCATATATTCGCCGACTACACTGGTTGCATCCCCGGACGCGACTAAAAATGTGAACACCAACGAAAAATGGATGAAATTATTGGAGGAGCAACATGTCATGGATTTTGGAAGAAAAGCAAAAGAATCGAAATCATAAAAGGAAAACATGGAGGTTTGCGCTGATCAGCTTCAGAGTGTTGCTTTTGGGCATCATCATTTTTTTAGGCTATCAGCTCATTGACACCTACATTGTACTTGAGAGTCTGGACAAACCAAAGGATACCATCCTAATCCAGGAGCAGGAGAATGAAGCGTTGAAGCCTGCCATATGGGAAGGTACCGAACGCGTCAGCATTCTGCTTATGGGCGGCGACAATCGGGGGTTGAAGAAGAACGATCAAGCGCGTTCCGATTCCATGCTGGTCGTAACTATTGACCCCACCACGAAAAAAGCACATCTTATGTCTGTGCTTCGGGATACTTATGTCGAAATCGAAGGTCATGGCAAAGGACGAATCAACACCGCACTCGCGCTAGGGGGACCTACCCTTGCCATGAAAACGATAGGCGACTTGCTCGGTCTCGATATTCAATATTATGTATATACCGATTTCGAAGGATTCAAATCACTCATCGATGTAATCGGCGGCATCGATTTTTATGTCGAGAAAAACATGGACTACACCGACAAAACTGACGGTAACCAATACGACATCCACCTGCGGAAGGGACAACAATTGCTGGATGGAGACAAAGCGCTACAATACGCGCGTTTCCGCCATGACGCAATGAGCGATTTCACCCGGACTGAGCGACAACGTAACCTGTTGCTTGTCATCGCTAAAAAGCTGAAATCCGACTGGAACCTATTTCGGATGAAGCAAATTTTAGAGAGTGTAGCACCTTTCATCCAGACGAATCTGGATATCCCGGATATGCTAAAGTTGGCAAAACTCGGTGTGGAAAGCCACATAGCCGGCTTAGCGCAAGTACCGCCGATGGAGTTGATTAAGGGAACGTCAGTTAAAGGGGCCTCTGTCCTGAGTGTGCGAGACAATGAGAAGCTTCGTGAATTCGTGCAGGAATTAGTGATTCAGGATCGCTAAAATAGAAAAATGACTTGAGAACGGCTTTAGGAAACTCGGGTCATTTTTCTTTTGCGTTACTTGCAATCACCTTTCTTGAGAAGGAAGCTGTGAGATATATGATTTTTCTCCATAGGTTGCAGGATAATCCTGATGTGGATAAGCGTAGGTCGTATTTTGGTATTGTTGTTGCATTTTCCCTTTGACATGACGTAAATCACAATTTTTAGGAGGGCCGATTACTACCGTGTTTTGAATTGGTGCAAGTGTATCTTTAACTTTAGCCTCGTTTAAACAATATGTGTAGGCAAGTATGTTTGATGGGGTTAATCGTAGTATGTCTGAGCCAAAAATTGTTTCGGGAATGGGGGCATCAAAGATAGCTAATAAATGCGTGTTATCTTCAGACGCTATTTCGTAATGCCACCATCCCATAGGTACGTTAGCCACTTGACCTGGAGTAATAGAAAAGTTTAGAAGTTCATTTGTGAATGGATTTATTAAGGACACCACAGCGGAGCCAGAAATACAATATACAAGTTCTGACGCATTCTGATGGTAATGTGGTTCAACAATATTGCTGATACTAAGAAAAATGTCAAGTAAAGAGACATTTCCCAGCGTATTTAACTGCATGATAGACAGCTCATTAATGTAGTTTCGGGAATCCTTTTGAAAAATAGGGTTATTGTTCAAGTCGTAGGTAAATTGAGTCGATGGAGAAGTATAGTCCATATAAGAAATAGCCATGTAAATACCTTCCTTTTTTCTGGAGTAAGTAATCCTACGGTAAGGTATGCTTTCGCCCACTTCAAGGTGAGGCGCGTAGCTGCACACGATATTGAAATTGTAAAGAGATAACATTGCAGGATTTTATAAGAAAAACGAAACGTTCCCTTTATCTCCTCCGTCTTTTTAAAGTAAAGAGGCTCCTTCCTGAACTACCGGATTCTATTAAAAACAGTACATGGGGGTTAAAAAGATTGTACAGCGTGCTGGCTCGAGGAACGATTTGTGTAGCCATGCTGATCAGACCAGATTTCGCGAAATACAGGAAATTAAGAAAATACAGCCAGATTTGGTGTTTGCTTTTTCTCATGAATATTCTGTATGCTTTAGATCTAAAATGTTGTCAATAAACAGATATTTAACACTAAAGGAGACAGACACAACATGAAGAAGATAGGGAAAAAAGGGTTCTTTTGCGGCGTAGTAGCTACAGCACTGCTCGTTTCAGGCATGGCTTACGCTGCTCCAGCCATCAAAGTGGTGGTCGATGGGAAAGAAGTGAAAATTGACGGACAAGCTCAAATCATTAATGGCCGGGTACTCGTACCTGCACGAGGTTTGGCAGAATCTCTCGGAGGAGAGGTGCAGTGGGACCAAAAAAACAAGATCGTAAACGTAAAAAGCAAAGCATCTAGCCAAAATGGAGCAATAACTGGCAAGGATGCATATGTAATTGAGAATCAAAAGGCTTTGATCAGTCTCCCTTCTGAATGGAAGGATAAGATCAAAGTAGAAAAAAAAGCAAATGAAGTTATTTTTCAATATGTACCGAAAAATAAGGCAGTAAAACCGGAATTTTTCTTCAGGGTGCTTATCATCAATAAAACCGTATGGGATAAAGATGAATATGCAGATACAGGACTCTTTACCATGTTGGGAATGCAGGACGGTAAGGTATATGCATTGCAAACACCGAGTGAAGCACCATATTTGGATAAACCAGAAAGCCCGGAATTTAAAGAAAGCGTGGACATGCTAAATCAGCTTAAACAATCCATTCAGTTTATGTTCATGAAGTAATTAAATGATAAGCAAAAATCCTTGAAGATTATCTTCAAGGATTTTTTGTCCGGATATGATAGGGATAGGACTAATATCTTTCCAAAATCAAAGCTGTTTTCAATGAGTCTTTTGGCAAAAACCATCCCTTTGCTTCTAAAAAAGCCTTTAGCTTTTTTTGCTCCTCTGAGGCTTCTCTGCTTTTGGCAGTTTTAAAGGAAGCTTCTACAATATAATCCAAGTTGCCTTTGGAAGCAGATTTAATCGGCCAAATTTCCACATCAATCTTCAGCCCATTCCATGTTCCTGTGTATCGTTCTGCCAGAACAGGACCGTATATTCTTGCTTGTCCTACTTTTTCACTCCCCCATCCAGGGTACAGCCATTTATCCATCTTTCCAGGTATATTGGCCGTTAGTAGTTTAATGGAGTCTGTGAGAGAAGGCAATTGTATTCCTTGAAAACCTGATTGTTTCATTTTTTTCTTTCTGGAAATACTTAATGTTTTTTGCTTATAGCCCCATTCAACCTGCGCTTCATAATTCGTGTCTGTAGCATCAAAGCCTTCCTTATTAGCCTTTGTTAAGGCAGCATCAATGTCATTGTTTTCAATGGGATATCTTTTTTTATAGGTGATTTCCAGATGCTCCTTACTGTCCGACTTGCGGATCCGACTAATCCAGCCTGCATGATTCAAATCCTGATCTTCTGTATCCAGAAACTGTACATTCATTTTTATAGCGGAATTAGGCAGATTAAACGCGTTAAGCACTTCCGGCAACAGCTTATGCTCAGAAGACAGCACCTTATTCGAATCGAGTAACAGCTTCACTTCATAATCCGGCTCTAGATTACCAGCCGCTTGTGCGGATTCAGAAATACCAAAAAGAGAGGAACAAAGGCTTAGACAGACAGCAAATGCCGTAGTTGCATGCTTGAGCGCAGGGATCGTTTTCACTTAAACAGCTCCTTTGTATTAAAAGTACAAAAATTATATATCTTTCTTATACATATATTCATACAAGCTGCACATTTTTAGTATTTAAGAAGCTGTCTTTCTTCACTCCAGTTACATGACGGAACCAATGTGCTAATTATACCATAACTGTAAATATAAAGAACAAAAAAATCATTCATTGCAAATTTACACCATCAGAATTCCTATGGCATTCCGTACCTCCTGAAGCACCTTTTGTGCAGATTGCCGAGCCCTCTGAGCACCCTGTTGCAGGGTATCGAGTATTTGTTCTTCTGTAAGTTGCTGTTTGCGAGTACGGAAGGGCTCCACCATTTGTTCGATTTCTTCAGCCAGTCGCTGTTTACAAGCTACACACCCGATTGATGCCGTTAAGCATTGCTCTCGAAGCTGCTGTTGTCCCCGCTCATCTGTAAAAAACGTGTGCAGATGATAAACATTGCAGCCTTGTACACTTGGATGACCTGGTTGCTGCAGATAAATCCGAGTTGGATCAGAATATGCCTTTTTTACTTTCTGAGCGATCTGGCTTTGCTCATCCTGTAAACTAATATACGTATCTGCTCCGTCTGATTTACTCATTTTACCCTGACCATGTAGTGCAGGAATACGAACAGCATTGTCTGCCAACGGTTGCGGGTATGCAAAAACCTCACCATACATATTGTTGAAACGCCGAGCAATTTGCCGTGCCATCTCCAAATGCACCAATTGATCTTCACCAACAGGTACTACTTCACCTTTATGCAGCAGGATATCTGCTGACATTAGCACAGGGTATCCCACTAAACCATAATTCACATTATCAGGGTGCTTCTTCGCCTTTTCTTTAAATGTTGGACATCTCATCAGCTCACCTAAAGGCATGACCATTCCTAAATATAAGGATAATTCCGCAACCTCGGCTGAGAGAGAGGATTGTGTATAAAACGTACAATGCTCAGGATTCAGGCCTGCAGCCAAATAGCTGGCGGCAGCTTCTAGAGCATGTTTAGACATATGCCCGCGACTTGGATGTGTGGTCAAGGTATGCAAATCTGCTATAAAAAAATTAGCATCGTATGTGTTTACAAACTTTTCAATGCCTTTCATTGCGCCATAATAGTTACCCAAATGCAATTCACCTGTAGAGCGGATACCTGATACCAGTTTTTGTTTCTTCATAGATAATCAGCCTCTTTCGTTTTGAGAGCGGAGATCGTGGGGTATGAAAGGCATTGATCTCCCTCTGTTTATTTATCTCATTCAGTTGATAAAGCCACCACCAACCATCTTCCATTCTCATCACGCTCCTTGTCCGATTCCCTCTATTTTGTTTACAGAAATGCAAAAAGGGCTTCCCATCCTTATCTTTATAAAATAAGGACGAGAAACCCGTGGTGCCACCTTTATTCGCTGCATTCACAGCGCGCTTAACTGTATCGGAGCAAGTGCTAGCTCTGCATCACCTTTGCTCGAATACCTGTCTCTTGTATCGGTGAGACTGCTCCGCCAGAGCCTACCTGTGTGTTACCGTGTTTTTCGTACACACTATCGGTCTGGACGCTCAAAAGTCCATTCTGCAAGCTTCCCGCACTGATTTTCACCAACCATCAGCTCTCTTAAGCATTCTTGCCTGCATACTCCTCTTCATCATTGCGCGTGTTATATCATTATGATCATGTACAGCATTCCTGAAACTTATCAATCAGTATACGCAACCTCACACTAGCTGTCAATCTCTACACGTGCAACTCCGTTTAAATTATGGACCATCTCATAGATGTCGGTAATATAAATATGATCGTACACGACCAGACGCAGATCCATCTGTACCCTGTGCTTATCAACATCCTTTAACCAGACATTCTTAATCTTCATATCTTCTTCTTTGAATTTCTGGATGATCCCTGTCATATGGGAATGCTCCTCTAAGAACAGGCGAATTTTTAACTCTTTTCCCTGTAATTTTCGAACCCCAATCATACTTACTAAATAAGGAAGCAACTGTACAGAGAACAAAATCATCGCAGCTCCTAATGCTGCCTCATAATAAAAGCCCGAACCAACCGCAATTCCAATCCCTGCACTAGACCAAATAATTGCGGCTGTGGTAAGACCAGAAATAACATCATTATTTCGGCGCAAAATGACCCCTGCACCCAAAAAACCGATTCCACTAACGATCTGTGCAGCCAAACGCATAGGATCTGTTCGATTGTTTATAGACGTTTCCGCATAAAATTGGGCAGATTCAATCGAAACAATCGTCAGTAAGCAGCTACTAACCGATATGATTACGCTAGTTTTTAATCCTAGTGGCTTCTGCTTTAATTCACGCTCAATTCCAATCACGATTCCAAGGAAAGCAGAAAGCATCAACTTTGCTAAAATAATTAATTCCATGTTATTCCACCTCTAACCTGGTTTGTCTGACGACTTTTATTACATGTAGCTTATTATAAATCCTGATGAGCTATTCTTAAACCAACTGATAAGTAGAGGATGATTTACGGAGCAAATCCTTGTTAGCAAATCGGCTCTGCCAGCGTTGGCATTGGGAAATATTCATTTTCTATCGCATACCTCACCATCGCCTGGAAATATGCTTTCGTCGGTTTTGGGCATGTAATCTGAAGCTTTTGTAATAAGGCTGTTGTTTTAGGGCATGCAAATCGAACATTCGAATCTCGTGCGCCATCTCCCTCCAGTTGAGTAATAGCAAGCTCCATCCCTTCTCGATTTTTTTTCGTTCCATCAAATAGCCACTGCTCATATTCTTGTTGGGAAACCAGACTCAGTTGATAGCCAAAAGACTGAAAATGCTCCAATAGCTCCACATAGGGAATCTGTTCTGGATTAACAATATGGAAAACAGCTCCGACTGCTTCCTCCTGTAATGCAAGCCTAGTAATCGCCTTTCCTGCAAAATCAATAGGGGTGAAATCTACTAGCCAATCAGCATGTGGGGCAACTCCCAGCAAAAACATCGCCCGACACATCCGATACATCGCATTTGTTTCCATGTTTCGTTGAAATGTACCAGATAAAGAATGGCTGCTCAAATTACCAGCACGATAGATTGTCACTGGTATACCTTCCTGTTCAAAAGCTCTCATCACCAGCTTCTCTGACTCCCATTTGCTATTGATATAATGATTGTCTAGCACAATGGAATAGTCCACTTGATCTGCATTGCGCAATGCGTGCCATTTCCCTGCATAAGACAGTTCTTCTGGAATACCGATCGTAGAAACATAGTGAAAATGAATACCCTGTTTTTCTCTGGCCAGATCAAGCAACGTCTCCGTGCTTTGTACATTTACCCGATAGAAATGCTGAGAATCACCAAAGTGAGCTACATCCGCTCCACAGTGCATGATGGCATCAATATTTTCAACAAGCTCATGCCAATCCTCTTTTCCTAATCCCAAGCGCAATTCCTGCAAATCGCCTATCATCACTCTTACACGTGATTGTAGCTGTCTACTCAGCTTATCTCCAAAGTAAAAGGAATAATTTTGATATAAACGTTTCGTAGCACTCTGAACATCTTTCCCACGTACCAAGCAGTAAATCGTGCCCGCTGCTGTTTGTAGCAATTCATTTAACAAATGGGAACCAAGATAGCCCGTCGCCCCCGTTAGCAAAAATGTATGCTGATCGCGTCTTATAACTTTTTTAGCCGTTTGTAAACGCTCTGGATATTCAGTAAGGACTTCCTCTGTTGGTAAATTACTATTAATCAATCCAGAATCATTGCGTTCTGTGTCCTGCTCTTCCTGATTCAGCTCCTCAATTCGATGCGCTAATGCTTGGACAGTTGGATGTGTGAAGAAGTCATTAATCTTTAGCAGTGGATATTTTGGCTTTAATTCAACTAATAACTCTATAATTTTAAGGGAATGCCCTCCTATTTCAAAAAAGTTATCACTTGCACCCACGCGCTCTATTCCTAATCCTGTTTCCCATACGCGGGCAATCTCCTGCTCAACCTCCGTTTTGGGCGCGATATACATTTGCGTTCCTGTCAACGGTTTCAGCTCAATACTTGCTAGCTTTTTCCGATCAATTTTACCGGTCGGTGCAATAGGCATAGACGATAGATAACCAAATTGTGCTGGAATCATGTAAGGAGGCAGCTTCTGCGAGCAAAAAGCTTGTAAAAGCCCCGGATCAATCTCCTGCTGTGTATTTGTTGTGTAAAAAGCGACCAATCTATTCTGATTGTCACGATCCTTTTTCACAATAACTGTTACGCTTTGTATGTCAGGATACGTAGCTAATCGCTCCTCAATTTCTCCTATTTCAATTCGATGCCCACGAATTTTTACTTGAAAATCTTTACGTTCTAAATACTCCACTTCTCCATCTTCCAGCAAGCGTCCCAGATCACCTGTTTTATAAAAGATTTTTCCTGATCCTGGCGTGAAGGGGTCTGAAATAAAGGCTTCCTTCGTTTTCTCAGGCATGTGCAGATAGCCGTGCGAGATTCCTACGCTGCTAATCAGAATTTCTCCTGGAACACCAATCGGGCACAGTTGGTATGATTCGTTGACCAGATATATTTCATAGTTTGCAAGAGGCTTTCCAATCGGGATGCTGGTCGTATCGGCTTTCACTGGTTTAGTCACAGCATGATACGTCGACGTCACGGTGCATTCAGTCGGTCCGTACAAATTGTAAATGATCGTATCACTCGTAAATTTTGCCTGGAAGGAACGGACAACCTCCCCCGCTAGAAGCTCTCCTCCTACCCCTATGCTTTTTACTTTGGCGAAGCAGTCTGCTTCTGCGCTTGGCAACGTTTTAACTAGTTGGTTAAAGAAAGCAGCTGGAATGCCGGGAATGCACGTAACTCCTACACGCTTGACTGCTTTTGCAAACGAAATCGAATCCATTCTTTCTTCTTTCCTCAAAAAGTGTAAGGCAACACCGTTTAACAAGCCTCCAAATAACTCATGAACGGAAGCATCAAAGCTAAACGTGATGAATTGTGTGAAGATATCCTGCTCTGTCACATTCATCATTTTTCTGACAGCAAGACCGTAATTCACTACTCCTTGGTGATGCAAAATAACTCCCTTGGGTGTTCCTGTGGATCCCGAGGTAAAAATGACATAGGCTGGATGCAACGGCGTAATAGCTGGTTTTATCGCTGCATCAGAATATATCTCAATGTCTTCCATCCAGAGGACCTGTGCTTTCGGAATAGCTTGTATCACTAACTCCCGATAGGCAAGACTGGAAAGAACTACATGAGAATTGGTTTCCTGAATAATATGGGCATTACGTTCTTGCGGATGATGTGGGTCCAATGGAACATAAGCTGCCCCTGCTTTTAATATCCCAAGTACAGCTATGGTAGCTTCGATACTTCGCTCCATAAATAAAGAAACATATTGCCCTGGCTCAATTCCATGCTGTTGTAGCATAGTAGCTACCCGATTAGACGCCGTATCCACTTGTTTATACGTATACATAGCCTCATCAGTCTGTAAGGCAAGCCTCTCACCATGCGCTTCTACTACCTCTTGAAAGACATCCAGAATCGTCTTTTCTGCTGGAAATGCTTCTGTCGTCTGATTCATGGCTTGATACAGCTTCTGTTCCATTTCAGATAGCATGGGATAGGCAGTAAAAGTTGTTTGCGGATGCAGCACAGCTTGTTCTGCTAAACATTCCATTTGTTCCATAAATCGATCAATTGTCTGCTGACGGAAGCTGTTGGAATCATAACACATTTCCCAGCTAGCTTTTGCATTGTTTACGATGATCCCGGCATGTAGGGGAGCAGCCGTATGTGCTTGCATATGAATGAGTGAGCCTTGTTGCAGACAAAACGTACTTGGGAATTGATTGAACGAATAAGAAGCATCAGCATCTTCTGTCTTATGCTTCCAAGCATGTTCAACCTGATTTAGCACATCATTATAGTTCATTCCTTGTTGAACATTTATAGCTATCGGTACCCATTTCTCCTGAATAAGAGTACCTAATGTAATCTGCTGGGTTCCGCTGACTCGGTGCAGCCACATGCTGTACAAAGCCAATAGATGAACTTCCTGTCCCTTTTCCCATAACTTTTTCATGTATGGAGTCAAATCATACGAGCTTCTTGTAGTCACAGTATCTGTGAGATGACCGAAGCGATTATTGTCTAGTGGGAACGTTATAGGTTCGTATCTTGATGTATTGTGCATGATAAACTCCTGCCTCCTAGTAATATGTATGTTAAAAGGTGAAAAAAGAAGAGAGACCAGCATCTGATCTCTCCTCATTTGTACTGACTATTAGCATTCTGCTGACGACCCAACACTCTCTTAGAGATAAAATCCTACTTGTGTTCTTCTAATTTAAGTTGGGAAAGAGCGCTGTCTAACTCCTGCGCTATTTTACTTAATCCGTCAACAGAAACTAAAATTTCTTGGTAAGAAGCTAGCTGATTATCTGACTTGACCTGGATGTTTTCTGCTGATTTTGTGTTTTTACGTGCATTTTCCGATACTTGTTTTACCACAGAGGTAACCTCTTCCGTTTCGGCTGCCATTTGTTGCGTGGAAGCAGATACCTCTTGCATACGGTCGGATACCTCTGTACTTGCCTGAACCATATGACGGAATATCTCACCTGTTTCCTGCACGATTTTCACACCGTCCAAAACGTGCTCTGAACCCTGGCGAATAGAGATTACTGCGGTATTTGTACGTTCCTGAATCTCTCCGATTAGCTGACTGATTTCTTCTGCCGATTGCTTAGATTGTTCAGCTAGTTTTCGTACCTCATCTGCAACCACTGAGAAGCCTCGACCGTGTTCACCTGCTCGTTGGGCTTCAATAGCTGCATTTAAAGCAAGCAAATTCGTTTGGTTTGCAATTTCGGAAATCATTTTGACAATCTCACCAATTTTACCTGACTGGGATTGTAGCACATTAATAATATTTTCAGATTCCTCTACAGACTGCTGAATGAGCTGCATTTGATCCGCCACTTTGGTGACAGAGTATTGACCGGATTCAGCCTGATCTTTCATGTTCAAAGATGTGTGATGAACCTCTGTTGAATTATTGGCGATGCTTTCAACACTAACTACCATCTCATCCAACGATTTCACACATTCTGTTGTAGCTATATTTTGCAGATTGGTGTGCTGGAACATTTCTTGGATGTTATCTGTAATGGTTGTGGCATGCTGATTATTTTCTTCCATAATCGTATGTAACTGCTGTGAGTTCTTCACTAGCTGGTTCGAGGATTCGCGGATTGTCATCATAATCGTGCGCATATTTTCTGCCATTTGATTAAATTTGTTATTAACCTGACCCAGCTCGTCCTTTCCTTCTCGCAAACGAACATCTAAATTTCCTATGCTCATTTCATTAATGCCACGCATAAGCTCTTGAATTGGTTTAAAGGTACGATTTACAATCCAATATTGGAAAACTAAATTGATCAGCAACAAAAAGAGCAGCAATATGGAAGAGTTCAGCAATAGCGCATCCTGTCCATGCGTTACCATACTAGCATCAACATCCATACCAAAATAAGCAACAACGTTTCCACTGTTGTCCATGATTGGATGAAGAGCCGAAATCCAAGTACCTAACTCATCATCATAAATAGAAGTCATCGTATCTTGTTTGGCAGTGATAAGATGCTGAACTCCCTTCGCAATGACGTCTGGCTGAGGGAACATATCTCCCAATTTCATTCCTTCTGATTTCATAAACTCGAGAATTTGAGTTGGCTGAGCAATAATAGAGGTCTGATTTCCCTCTTTCAATTCCACTCCAAAAACATACGCCTGTTTAATCTGAGGATGCTCTTTACTGATACGGTCAAGCTCCTCTGTCAATTTTTTCTGGATGGAAGCATTCAGATCAGGATTTTTAACAGCCTCATCTATGTCATCTGCAGAAACATGTACAGATTGTGACTGTAGCAAGACTCGCGTATCTTTTTCTAGCATTTCAATAAGGACTTGTCCTTGAATGACGAAACTTGCTAAGATTAATACAGCACCAATCAACATAGTATTAAGAACTGTAAACAATAAATTCCTAGTAGATATTTTCATGTTGGAAAACAACTCTTTCCCCTCTCTTTCTTTTCCCTGCTTCTAGAAATATGTAAAATAGGGCGCTATCCCTAGTATCGGTATGGAATCATAAAAGCTTTAATTTCTATATGTTAAAAAAATCAAGCCTTTTTTCACTTACACGTATCATTTTTGCCATTGCAAAAAAATTTCACAGGTAGAATATATAGGACTAGCTATGAAGAAAAGGGCAAAAAGGCTTATTACATAACGATTTAACTTGATGTAAAGCAAGCCAAATAGCACAAAGACAAAGTCAGTGTGCTTGGTTTATGAAGCTTTTCCTAACTGAAAAGTTGATAATATTTCATAAAAATGACAAAATTCCACTATACTTTTTCAGTTACAGGTTACGACAGGTCATCCTTTTTTGGATAGGTAGACATAAGCCTTCCGTTCCTTTACCTAATGAGTATTTTCATTTCATCAAAATATCATTTCTGCTTTCTCACGTTGTCGACTCCGGTAAGATGGAATCGTACCCGCTGGCTCGGCTGCCTTTATAGCTCTTACAACAGCTTCTGCCATTACCTCTGCTGCTATTGCACCGATTAAATCCACAGAAGCCTTTACTTCTCCTGTTCCAATCGCAAATAGCGTATCACCGTCATGCATGGTGTGAATGGGATAAATTGTGCCTGCTAGTCCATCATGTGCCATTTGAGCAACCTTATTCGCTTCTGATTTGGTTAAGGCAGCATTAGAAGCTATTACGCCAATCGTGGTATTCGCTCCCGTTGGTATGAAATGAAAGCCAGTTTTTTCCATACAATCATAAATATCTAGTAACTCCTCGTTTTCCCCTCGCACACCTGCAAGTCTTTCTCCAGTTACAGGACACCGTACCTCTCCAACTGCATTGACAGCAACAATTGCTCCAATTACCAGCCCGTTGCTCAGCTCACGGGAGGCTGTGCCTAGCCCCCCTTTCATCGCGCGTTCAAAACCGCCCATCTTTCCAACAGTAGCTCCACAGCCCGCTCCAATATTTCCCTCAGCAAACGCTTGTTCACTCGCCTGCTTTGCCGCTTCATAGCCCATGACCATGGTAGGACGGATCGAAGCATCTCCGATAGCAAGATCAAATAATACTGCTGCTGGTACAATCGGTACTTTTGCAACCCCCACATCAAGTCCAATTCCTTGCTCCTCTAAATAACGCATTACTCCACTAGCTGCATCCAAGCCAAACGCGCTCCCCCCAGACAAGCATATCGCATGGACTTGATCTACCTTATTGATCGGGGAAAGCAAATCAGTCTCACGGGTACCTGGAGCTGAGCCGCGAACGTCAACTCCGCATACTGCACCTTCCTCCATTATAAGTACAGTACAGCCTGTGAGTGCTTCCTCATCTTGTTGATGACCTACCTTGATCCCTTTGATATCGACAATTGAACCTATTGTAGCAGTCATGGCTCACATCTTCTCCCTTTTATATATGTATTAACTCTCCGCAGACGAGTAAAAAGCCCGTTTCTTGCAGATCATTCGTTTCCTTGATTTTATAGAGGCTATTTTATTACTTGTCAATCTTTCCTTACAAACCGAATAAAACCAGACAATCCTTGTAAAAATAAGGTAGAAATCTCTAAAGAGGATGCGAGAGTCATCAAGAAATACGTATTAGAGAGGATTGATTACGATTTCTCACTTACAAAACATTCCGCAACCAAAAACCTTTGGTCCCCTTGGAAATTTACCTTTAATCAATCCAGAGATGCCAATTCAATCCATTATGAAGCTAGCCAATGAACTTGGGCCCATCTTCCGACTGGAATATCCTGGAGGCCGCATTAGCATCTATATTTCCAATCATAAGCTGGTAGCAGAAGCTTGTGATGAATCCCGTTTTGATAAGAATGTATGGCCTCCCTTGCAAAAAGTAAGAACATTTGCAGGCGATGGTCTTTTTACTAGCTCAACCGATGAGCCCAATTGGCAAAAAGCTCATAATATCCTGCTCCCAAGCTTTAGCCAAAGAGCAATGCAAGGCTACCACTCCATGATGGTAGACATTGCTGTACAGCTTATCCAGAAATGGGCGCGCCTTAACCCGGATGAAAGCATTGACGTACCAGAGGATATGACAAGACTTACTCTGGATACCATTGGGTTGTGCGGCTTTAATTATCGGTTTAATAGCTTTTATCGAGAACAACCGCATCCCTTTATTACCAGCATGGTTCGTGCGCTGGATGAAGCAATGAGCCAGCTACAGCGGCTAGAAATTAAAGATAAATTGATGGTGATTACAAAACGTCAATTTAAACATGATATACAGGCCATGTTTACTCTTGTGGATAAAATAATAGCAGAACGCAAAGAGCACGAGAATCATGATACAAACGATTTACTTTCCCATATGTTAAAGGGGAAAGACCCCCAAACGGGCGAAGGCTTGGATGACGAAAATATTCGCTATCAGATTATTACTTTCTTAATTGCTGGTCATGAAACCACAAGCGGTCTATTATCCTTTGCTTTATATTTCCTATTAAAGAACCCGGATAAGCTTCAAAAGGCATATGAAGAGGTAGACCGTGTAATAACTGGTTCCATTCCAACTTATTCTGAAGTGCGAAATCTTACGTACATATCAATGATTTTAAATGAGTCTCTTCGCCTGTGGCCAACAGCTCCTGCCTTCTCTCTTTACGCGAAGGAAGACACACTGCTGGATGGAAAATATTCTTTGAAAAAAGGCGAAAGTGTCAATGTCCTCATTCCTACTCTTCATCGGGATACAAGCGTCTGGGGAGATGACGTCGAGGAATTTCGCCCTGAGCGCTTTGAAGACCCAGGTCAAATCCCCTATGATGCGTACAAACCATTTGGAAACGGACAGCGAGCCTGCATAGGACAGCAATTCGCGCTTCAGGAGGCAACCTTAGTACTTGGTATGATTTTAAAGTACTTTGACATCATTGACCATAATTCTTACCAGCTGAAAATTAAAGAAACACTAACCTTAAAACCTGAAGGCTTTACCATGGGTGTCCGTTTACGCACGAATGAACTATCTTTTCAAATTACCGGAAAAGAGAAGGAACGCGAAAAAACACAAACGCAGCATACAGCCTCTACCATCGTTGACACACATAATACGCCCTTACTAGTGCTGTATGGTTCCAATCTTGGCACTGCAGAGGGGATTGCAAGGGAACTTGCAGAGGATGCACGTTTCCAAGGGTTCAAGAGCGAGGTTGCTCCTTTAAATGATTATTTAGGCAAGCTTCCCAAAGAAGGAGCCATATTTATTATCACCTCCTCTTATAACGGAAAACCACCGAGTAATGCCAAAGATTTTGTACAATGGCTAGAAGAAGCAGAGCCTGGGGAATTTACAGGAGTCAACTATGCTGTATTCGGATGTGGCGACCATAATTGGGCCAGCACATACCAGAAGGTTCCTCACTTGATTGATAAGCAGCTCGAAGCAAAGGGTGCGAAACGGCTAACGAAGCAGGGAGAGGGTGACGCCAGCGGTGATTTTGAGAAACAACTTGAGGATTGGCGTCATCAACTGTGGCCTGATGTCATGAACGCTCTAGGACTCAAGATCAATGAAAATCGAGAACGAGAACGCAGCACGCTTTCTGTTCAATATGTTAATGGAATTGCGGGGGTTCCTCTCGCCGAGTCCTATGATGCTCTTCGTTCGTACGTTACAGAGAATAGAGAGCTTCAGGGAGAAACCAGCGAACGTAGCACTCGACATATCGAGATCGCTATGCCAGCAGGAGTCCATTACCATGAGGGGGATCATTTAGGTGTTCTGCCTAAAAACTCTCCTCAGCTAGTGGAACGTATTGTCCATCGTTTTGGTTTGAATGGTAACGATTATCTAATTCTTAGTGGCAGTGGACGCAGTGCAGCGCATCTTCCTCTGGATCGTCCGGTAAGTGTATATGATCTGCTAAGTCACAGCGTAGAATTGCAGGAAGCAGCAACCCGTGCTCAACTACGTGAACTTGCTGCTTATACAACCTGCCCACCTCATAAACGGGAATTGGAAGCCTTACTTGAAGAGGATGCCTACAAAACCAATATAATGAACAAACGAATTTCCATGTTTAATCTTATGGAGCAATATCCTGCCTGCGAATTACCTTTTGAACGATTTTTAGAGCTTCTTCCACCTTTAAAAGCTCGTTACTATTCCATTTCCAGCTCCCCTCGTCTCTTGCCAGATCGAGCCAGCATAACAGTGGGCGTAGTACGCGGCCCGGCCTGGAGCGGACGTGGAGAGTATCGAGGTGTTGCCTCAAATTATCTAGCTGATCTAAAGCCAAATGATCCTGTTGTTATATTTGTGCGCACACCAGAATCTCACTTCACGCTGCCTACAAATACGGAAACACCTCTTATCATGATCGGACCGGGTACCGGTGTTGCACCGTTCCGGGGATTTCTTCAAGCACGAAAGCACTATCAGCAACAAGGAAAAAGGCTTGGTGAAGCCCATCTTTACTTTGGTGCCCGCCATCCGCAGCAGGATTACTTGTATCAGGAAGAATTTGAGCAATATGAAAAAGAAGGTATCGTGACCATTCATACCGCTTTTTCACGTGTAGAGGGACAGCCGAAAACTTATGTTCAGCATCTCATGAAACAAAATCAACACGAGTTAATTCGTCTCCTAGATCAGGGAGCTCGACTTTATGTATGTGGGGATGGGAGTCGAATGGCTCCCGATGTGGAAGCCACGCTGATTTCATCCTATAAAACAATCCATTCGGTAAGCGAAGAAGAAGCCCGAGCTTGGCTCGATAAGCTTCAACGGGATGAACAATATGTAAAGGATGTTTGGACAGGTGCGTGATCAGGTGACATTGGTGCTTGTCTTTTCAAGCCCGTCTGCAAGATATGCATAAAACCATCTAAAGATCAGATCAAAAGATAAACCATTCCATCCATAAAAAGCACTCAGCAAATAGTAGCTGAGTGCTTTTCACATGCTTAGATGTTCATTTTGGGATTCATAGTAACTCAACTGATTAACACCTACTCTTTTCGACCGAACAAAATCAGACTCAACATGGTGATAAGTACGTTCATGTTCTATGGCAGGAGAGTGATATTAAACGAAATCAACACACACAGAGCCTCGACGAACGTCATCACTACTGTATTTGGGTGAAGCACCCCGTTAATTCGTTTAGTCAGGACAGGGCATAGCGTCATTTATTATAAAGAACGTATTACTTCCAAATTGAGGGGGTAAAAACATGAAAAGAAAAAGTAGCAAGCCAATCATTCAACAAGTACATTATGACGGGTATGTGAATCCATACGATGATCCGTATTTCCAATTTGACCCATTCGTGCCACGGCGTCCTGACCGACGTGAGAGGTGTATCAGAGAATGGCGAAGATGCGAAAGACGCTGCCACCACAGAATGGGACATGATAACGTCAGATGCAACAGAAGGTGCTTTAGGGAATTTCGAGATTGTTTAGATTTCCGCCACAGAAGATAACCTATCCAAGTTTTATTGTCTAATAATATGAAGAAGAGGGCGGTCGTCAAGCAATTCCCGCCCTCTTTTCATCGTCGTAAATGGCGTTAAGCGTCCACAAATTTAGTAGACGAAGTACAACGATATGTCAGTCCAATATATAACAAATATCGGTCTGTTTCTTGTGTACATATTATTACATAATTATGCCTTCAAAATCAGTAAACCATCCAAAAAACAGTGTAATGCTTCTTTTTTAAAATTAGCCTGATCTGGATTTGATATTATATTATTGTAATAATAATTCAATTAGCCATTAAAAATATTCAATATTCGCTCACCGTATTTTTCAACTTTAACTTGTCCAAAGCCCTTAACAGTAAGCAGTTCTTCTTTGGTTCTTGGATATTTTTCTATCATATCTTCCATCTCATTGTTATTGAAGATGTAGTAAGCCTTGATGTTCTCTTCTCTTGAAGTTTGAAGCCGGTACGATTTCAGTTCTTCACGAAGTAAAGTTTCATCCTTCTTTTGAAAATCATCTTTCGAAAACCGATATTTTGCAACGAAATGCACTTCCTTTGGCGTATTTAGCCTGACTAGCAAATTTGAAATTTTATACATATCCTTCTCAGCTAAATCATATGTATTTGATTTATCATTCTGGTATTTTTCCAGCGTTGCTTTAATTTGATCGTATTTGATTATTGAATTTTCTATCTCAGCAGGGCATCTATATTTATTAATAATGGTTTTGGGATTAGCCATGACTACAAGAGATAAAATTGGTATATTGTTGATTTTCAATTCTTTTGACAAGACATGTTTTATAATATCGATATGTCTTGCATTTTGAGTTATAGGGCTATAAATTCCCTCTTCAATTTCTTTTCCATATCTAAGCTTTATAGTTCTTACAAAGTTACCATCTTGGTCAATAGAGATATTTCCACTTAACTTCTTAGTTTCTAAAATACAAATAAACTTATTAGAAATGACAACGAAATCAAGCTGAGCAACATACCCCTCATACTCTACCCTTATATCATGCAAACACAAAATTGGCAGGAATGAATTTTTTAATTCAAAGTAGACGTTATTCTCGCCAGCAAGTCCATATTTAAGATACTTAATATCCCTCTCAATGTTATCCTTCTTTTCTCCATCAGCAACCTTGTTTAAAAGGTCATTAAGGGCAGAAAGCTGAGGATTATCTTTTGAGAAATCCTTAACAAATGTCGGACTTTGTATTGTCCTCTTTTGACCGAATAATTTATTGAATATAGACATATACGCTTCCCCTTGAAAATTTAATTAGTTTTAGGACACTAAAGTAAAAGCATCAACCTTACTTGACAGTAAGATTATACCATATAATTACTAATTAGGTTGGTCATTCCTATCTCGCATAAGCCTGCTGTACTAATTATTTCGTATCATTCAAAGTTGAAGGCTTTCTCTTCTAACTGATTACCATAATTTTGTCACACTCATTAAACCTACGATTTAAAGGTATCCATCCCACAGAAACCTATAAAGGGATAGCTGAGGTTCTTTATTCTACTTGACTATTCCCGATAGCTTTTTCTTTTTGTTAAATTGTGCTCGTATACTATAAATATCCGAATTTATTATATTTAGCATTCTTTCTTTTTGCCGTAATAGAAACTGCCCCCGATCATTCTTTACATTCCGCGAACTCATTTTGCTCTTCTTTACATTATCAAAGGAAAGTAACTTTGATTAAAACACAATTTTTCTAGTCTGAGCAAGATTCCCTTTTATTAACCCTATTAACAAAAAATACGCCGGACCCGAAAGGCCAGCGTATTATTACCTTCGATATATTTCGGTTACATTATGAAACAATGACACGTCCGATAAATTATGGTCCTTCGCGAAAGGTGATTACGTTATCTTTATTGATATCGTAACAAAAAGTTTATCGGAATCTCCGTCAAATTTCCGCTTATATTTATGGGAACAAGACGCTTAGCTTAACGTGAAAACAGCGTGGGTATCGGCTTTAACTAATCTTCGCCTCAATCCGCAGCTTATCCGCCACCATCGCGATAAACTCGCTATTTGTGGGTTTTGCCTTTTTCTAAAAAGCCCGTTAAATTAGGCTTGAACAGGTACGTAATTTTGCTCATTCCAATAAATTATCGCTAGATTAGTCGGAAAGCCTCGTTTTTAATTAGTGGAAAGGTAAGGTGCTATAAATGAGTGCAAAATTTAATTTCATTTCACGATCAGAAGCAGTGAAAGAATTTAATCTTGAAAAATGTATATCCGACTTTCTCGCGTCAAAACGGTTGGAGCGACGGTCTAAAAAAACTATAGAAATATATGGACAAACATTATGTCAATTTAAGAAATGGATTGACAAGGAGGGGCATCGAGATATCACCTATAGTGTTATGCGAGGGTATATCTATTACCTCTCCTTTGAAAAAGAGAAGTGGGACGATCACCCAACTAATAAAAAAGGACCTGCTGGATTGACTCCCAGAACCGTCAACAACAATATACGTAATTTGCGAGTCTTCTTTAATTACTTAGTCCGAGAAAAAATAATCAAAGTATCACCAGCAGAAGGACTAAGCTATCAAACACAGGCCAAAGATACGTTTGAAATTTTTAAAGACGAAGATGTCTTGCGATTACTAGACTCTCCTAATACTCGAGTGTATACCGGCCTTCGAGACTATGTTATGATGCTTGTTTTAATTGATACGGGAATCAGAATCAATGAACTCACCCACTTAAAAATATCAGATGTAGATTTAAAGTCACGACAAATATTTATTCGTCCAGAAATCTCAAAAACTAACGCAGCTAGGTCGTTACCTATTTCAACAACTACTGCTAAAGAACTGGATAGACTGATTAGTTTTATGAATGTAGAGGACACAGACTACCTTTGGCTAACTCAATTTGGAGAACGCTACTTTGCTGATACCTTTTCTAAAATGCTAAAACGCTACGGAAAAAAAGCAGGGGTAACAGGGGTAAGAGTCTCTCCCCATACCTTTCGACACTACTTTGCTGTTAAATTTTTAAAACAAGGAGGAGAACCTATAGCCCTTATGCGGATATTAGGACATACCTCTCTCACGATGACTGAAAAATACGTTAAGTACGCTCAAGGAGATTTGACTACTTTCCATGAGAAGGCAAGCCCAGTTACATTCCTACTAGCTCAATCCAGTCAAAGAAAAAGAGGAAAACGGATATTTAAGTAAGTTCATAAAAAAAGACCCGGGAAACCTCGGGTCTCTTCTTTTCTAATCGGTAACGACCGTTATAATTCTCATTCTCAAATCTATCTTGCCGCAAAATAAAACCGCCCGACACGAGAGAGCAACTCAATGTAAGGCGGCGTATCAATCTCTTATTAAATATCGTCTAAACTATCGATATATTCCATAAACTTAGTTTGTATGTCAGTTAAGTCGTCGGGGTGTAACGTCCCGATCCGATTAATAAACGCGGATTTAGGAAGTGTTACTGTTTTTGCTACACGTGCGGTCGACTTAAATCGTAGGTTTGCTTCTTCCCAGTAAACGATCGGAAGGTCAAATTCATCAGTATTTCTTGGTGCGGTTTTTGTCACTTTGACAGATAATACCTCCATGGTATCAATGTCAAGTACGACTACAGGACGGTTAATTGATTCAGAAGGATTTTCCTCAAGTGGAAACTTAGCAAACCACACATCACCTACTACTAAATCCATTACTTCTTAGTAATCTCCTTATATAAATCGTCCCATTCGGTTTCTTTTCTCCATGTATCGTTCTTAGAAATTAGTACAAGTCCGTCTTTGGTTCTTGTTGTATTCATCTCTGTTGCTCTTCGGATTTTATCCTTATTCTTTTGAACGTACGCAGCGAACCCAGCCATACGATCACGCTCCTCAACGTTTTCCTTCTCGTCCTTATCCATATTATAACACCTCTGTAAAGGTTTTTTAAGTACTTTCTATAATTGTGTACCAATGACTCTAACCGTATACAGTATATTATATGAATGTATCCCTCATTACGAACTCATATCTTATGAAACGCTCGCAATGTTCCCGAAATCAACCCACGTCCACTCCCCGTTCTCCTCCTCGATCCTTACCTGCTTCATAATCGAATCAAACGACTTGGCAACGCCCCTCACCGTAAGGAACTCGCCTCCATTCTCGGAGACCTCCCGCCAATACTTAACGGTTAGCTCGATGTTATAACGTTTACTTTCCGTCAGCCTATAGTTAATCGCCATGATTTCGTCATGATCGAGGTCAGGCTTCGGTAGTAACGATAGCTCTCTTCGGTGTTTAAGGTACCATTCGCGCTGCTCCGGCAATACCATGCGCATGGAGCCGAATAGGTCGTTAATCTTTGTTCGTTTTTGCATAGTAAAACTCATCCTCCGTCCATAGCCAATCTATCAAGTCTAGGTTAGGTGATACGATGATGTCAACGATTTGATTGACGCGGATCGTATGTGAGCTCCAGTCCGTCAATAGCTTGATTTGTTCGTTATCATTAGCCGCGATCCAGCCCCATGACGTATGGGCTCCCGATTGATCCGACCAGATAACCAATAGTGGTCTGTTGTTGTTTATAGAATCGTTGATGATATACTGTACGTCCTCTAACTGAGTGCGAGAGATTGGTTTTATCGTCTCAACAAACAAATCCAGCATAATGACCGCCGCCCTCTGTTTAAATAGAACATTTGTTCTTATTATATGCGAACAGAACGGGAACATGCAACCAAAAAAAAAAATCGCCCACCTACCAGCCATTAGGCCAATAAGTGGGCAGTCATTCATTATATGGTTAGATTCGTTCTGGTTCAAGGTGAACTAGAGCTATCTACTTTTTCCCCTCGCTACTGTCCGGCTTAACATACGAATATGCACCCGCCGCCGTCAGCCCGACCACAACCGTAGTCAATAGATTCGTCTTCAGTGCCCCGTCCGGCAGAAACACGAACACGCCCGAAAGCGCAATCGCTACCAACGGAGCAAACTTCGTCGGCACCCCGAATCCTTTCGCAATTCCCGTCAAAGCCGCCACGATTGCGGCCAGCGTCGCGATATCATACGTAAGTTCCACGTTAGGCACCCGCCTTTCTCGCCGCCACCCGATCCGCTAGTACGAAGACCAGCCAGGGCATGTCCTCTATTACCTTCTGCGGCTCCTTCCGTAAACGCTCCTTCCATTCGGCCGCATCCGACAGTAGTTCCTGTGCCGCGAGATTATCTATCGACTTATCAGCGAGTTCTAATTGCCATTTTTTTAACGCCAAGTCAACCGCCTCCTCGATTTTCATTATAGGTACCGGAGTTACCGGCTTATCAAAACGGGTTAACTTATTTCCGGTTACAATCGACATAATTAACGTAACGTAATTCGGGTCTGTCGCGTACCCGCCCCGTTTGACCGCCTCCGCAAACTCCCGTGGGGTCTTCGCCTTCCATACGCCCGCATTCACGTAGCGCGGTTTCTTCAGCAGAGCGAAGTGATCGTCGATGGCTTCGCCGTAATTGTTGTACGCTCGGAACCGAGCCTTTACTTGTACCTTCGTCTTGGCACCGGAAGTGCCGAGTATCTTTACGAGATCACCGCTGGCCCGAGCCTTCGCTACGTCCGCCGCCGAATAATACTCCGTGGTCAAAATCGTAACACTACCGGCCGGCCCCGTTCCTTTGATATTGCCGAGATTATACGACTCGCGCCCCGTCACCATATCGCGCGGTGTCCGCAAGTCCCATCCGACCTCTAGTATGAGTTGCGCGATAACGCCGGACGGGCACGGATAGCGTCCGACTACATGCGGTGCTATTAACGAGATTAGCCGTTCTTGCTTCGTCATGTGTTCGACCTCATTTCGTTAGAAAATAAATAAGGATGGACCCGATAAAACTCGTGCCCATCCCGATGATTACGCCCCAGCTTCGGCGCGAGTCCGACTTGATTTCCGCAATGTCACGCGCGTTTTCTTGGGCCAAAGCTAGTGCTTCCCGTGCTTTGTCGTGTACTTGTTCGAGCTTTTCACGGTCACGCGATAAGTGGTCGACCTTCTCCTCTACGCGGACCATGCGCTCCCGAACGTCTTGTAAAATAGATACGGTATCGTGTTCTCCCATGCCCGCCCTCCTTTAATTTTCCGATTCCTCAACCGGAGGGATTTCCCATTTAATGTTACCGGTCTCCGGATTCACCCGATAAGCATAGCCTTGTGCAAAATACTCGGAATACTGTCCGTATTCAAGACGTACGCAGCCGACGGTTTCGGGGGCGCGTCCGATTAATACGGAGTAGGATTCGAGACCTTGCTCTATCGTTTCCTCAAAAACAGAACCGACACTCTCGCCCGTATCTAGCAAGACAGTGCCGGTTCTCTTGTCATAGTATATTTTACGTGGAATTTGCTTCATATTAGACCTCCTTATTCAAACGCATGCCAAGTAGCCTCTAAGATTTCTGTCGCGTTCTGTGAGCTAGTTACAACAACAATAAACCCTTTTTGCGTTATCTCAGAGGAGTTCTCGTAGGTATTAACCTTGACGGACCCCCCGCTCTCATACCTAGTCGTTACGAAAGTACCATTACTGTAAATGACTGGTAGTTCATATTCTGCCACAGTCCCCTGATTGTTGGACCACCGAAGTCTTAGCATTATCCTCACGATAACCAAACTTGGAGTAAATTCTAAATTTGAAACTTCGATTCGAAAAAAGTACGTACTGCCGTTAGGTCCCAGCGATTCGCTAGGCCGCTGCCTCCCCGTTGCCCACTTTTTACCGACATCTAACGTACCTACTACATTAAAGATCGACTTTCCTCTTGCAATATTACTCGGGGTCAAGTTAGAGTCGCCAGCTACCGTGATGTTCCCGCTATAATAGCCCGCCTGTTTCGTGATTGCGCTGGTACCCGGTGTTATTGTCTCTCCTGAACCCCTATTCACGATATTGCCCGTAACCTTAACGCCTTTAACATACGCTGTTTTTCCGGATAGGATATCGGATGCAGTGGCAGTCGCGTCAGAGGTATTTGTACCTGAAGGTATTTGCGTTATTTTCGCCGCTAGTTGTGCGCCTGTATCGGTAGGCAACGCAAGTACTCCTTTACCAGTGATTGCACTAGCGACTTTTTGTTTAACATCACTGGCACCAAACTTTAAACCTTCTAGCGCATCTTTCACCGTTCTTTCCGTGAATGACCCGCTCTCTAGGGCGATGTCTTGTGCTTTTAGTTCGTCAATCCTTTTGAAATTGTCGTTAAATTCCTGACGACTAAACATGTCTTGTCCCGACCATACGTTTAAACTTAAATTAGGTGTCCTTTGTGAGCTCATCAAAACGCCTCCTACTCGGTAATCGCTAACCAAGCCATTAACGCTTCGTGGTCAGCGCTTCTATTTGCGTAACTATAGACTTTCTTGCCGTTAAATACATAGGCAACGTCCTGATACGAAACGGCGTCATAGTATTTAGATATAAAATTAGGACCTTGTAGAATCGAACCATTCCCCGACTGTGTTACCGGTAAATTTTCTCCCCCAAGTACGACTAATTCACCGTTCAATTCAACGGCCGCGCCTCCTACCCTTTCAATAACCAAATCCGTTTCAAGGGTTACACGATTTTGTTCTGTGTCGAATTTATAAATCCACCGGAATAGATAGTTACTGTTCGTTGCCTCCTTGCGTCCACCACATATATAAATATTTCTCCCAATCGCACAAGTTGCTGACTCACCTAGTGCGGTACTCATTAAGTCTTCAGTCGAAGTCCATGTACTAGTTAAAAAATCGTAAACTAGAAAGGATTTCCCGTACCACAAAGAGCGACCCTCCGAAGAAATTACGTACAACTTATCACCCACGACTTCGCAGGCGACCGCATCCATTATATAAGGACTTTGTCCTTGTTCCCATTTGTCTGCTTTAATGTCGTACGTATGGAATGATCCTTTATAACTATCCATCGTCCCACCAACCCAGTAGATTTTATCTTTATAAAGAACGATGTCGAAGCGAACCTCCTCGTCCACAGGAAAATAGGACTTCGGCGGCGGCGCCCCGTTCTTCCATGTTTTCGTAATCAAGTCATATATCTGAACGCGCGTCCGACTCACGCAGTACACCGTCGAGCCGTGGCACACGGTTCTTACGTAATCCTCCTCGATTGGAAAGGACGATTCTTCACGCCATCTATACGGAATAAAGTTCTGTGCAAGCGAGTATCCTACCGCGTCCACCTAGATCACCGCCTTTGAGACAGAAGAAAGTGCCCCGTTAGTACCGTAGTTCAACGTTTGAGTAACCGTCCTTTTCCCCGCCATCTGACGAACTGTGCTCGCTTTACCTGCCATTGTGTAATCAATTGTTGTCGTCTTGACTACGGTAGCCCCGTCCTTTTCCTCTACTTTCGTTAATCTTCCGTTCGTGTACGTTAAATGCATGGTTCGCGTATCTACCTTTAGTTCAATCGCAGTGATCGGATTAACTGCTTGATTATTTTCGCCCACCGTTAACATCTGCTGGTCGATTTTATCAAAGTTTTCGTTTAGCACAGCGATGTCCGCTACTTCATTCGGCAGAGGCTTTTTTAGCTTCAAACGCGGTGTTAGATTAGGCATTCCACATTCCTCCTTTTACGTCAACCCACGGATACGAGGCGAGATTGCCCCACGTGGTTTTCCCTACGTCTTGCCACATCGAGTATTCATTCGTGAACTCAACGCCAATATGTGCCGGGATGATTTCGAGTACAGCCCGTTTTGCATCTTCATAGTTTGCGGGTATCCCAACGTTACTTACAAACTTAATAGTGACCGCATAATGTTCGTTATCCTCTATGACCTCGACTTCACCGTTCGTAAACGACTCCACCACGTTCTTCAGCATCTCTTTCGTAACGGTCCCGGTTCCACGTAATCTTGCTCGGATGGCGGAACGACGATCTTCGTAAGGGACTAAAACAACGTTGGCCTCTGAAAGCCCATCCCATGTGTACTGGTCTAACGCGTTAAAGACAGGCCCGTTCATGGTGACGATATCCCATGTTAAGTCCGCGTACTTTTTATTCGGTAGAGCAAAGATTGCTTCCCACCGGTCAAGACCCCACGTTGCCGTATTTATAATAAGTTGATCTGTCGCGTCGTCTACAGCGTGACTAAATCTATCTAACTCAGCCGCTTCTTGTTCGAGGAGATTGCCAACTATAGTAGATTCAGTATAGTACGGTGGCAATGAATCTAGCATACTTCCCTTTCTATCTCGATCCATCACGTCAATGTCACCGTCCCGGGAACTCCGACTGAACTATCCGGTATCACCACGTTTGAGGTTCCTCCGTTCACCTTCAATTCCGCGTAGTCAATGACGCCTGCGGCGTCCAAGAGTATATTTGCTATCCGCGAATACCGAATGATATCTTCCTTGAATGCGATTGTTCTTAGATATTCGGTTAACGCTCTCGATACCGCTGGTTTGATAGTCGATAGAGAAGCACCGGCCTGTAACGTCAACTTAGATTCGACGTTAATTGGTAATTCTGTCGCCCCTACTACAGTGACCGTTGCCCCGATAGGACGTACCTTTTCAATATGTGCCGCTACCTCTGTTATCTTAGAGCGAGCCGGCGACCGCTTGTTGCTATCTATTAATGCGACCTTGACCGTGCCATTTCCGTTCCATATCGGATATACTTTTGCATCCCCGATACCTGCGATTTCTTTCGCCCACTGCCGATAATGATGAATGTTACCGCTAGTAACTGGCCTACGTAGCCGATCGTAGCATCGTTCGCGTAGCTCTTCGTCTGGTTCTTCGTCAACTCCGCCCCGAAACGCGACATCGTTCGTCACATCCGTAATCCCCGTAAGGTCGCCTTGTGTCAACTTTATCGCGCCTATCTCAACATTCCCCGAAATCCCGCCGTCTCTTGCTTCGGCTGCCAGCGTAAGCTTTCCGTCAGTGATGACGCCAGATTCGAGTACAACAAAAAAGACGGGGAGCGTCCCGTCTGTTGATACTTGCGTGCCGGCTTGGATAAACGTGCCTTCATGACCTTGAAACGTCACTTGTCCGGTTGCTTTGATGGCAGGCTTTCGATCAATACCAAACCCAGCGCAAATGGCAGTCAAGTAATCGCCATATGACGTATCTAGCATAGCTTTATCTGTCATAGTATCTAACTCAAGATAGGCGCCTTCTATTTCAATCGCCGCGGGAGCCGACAGGTCGTAAGTCACCGCCCCCTGTCTCTTGTCTACATCCGGCCGCGAATTAGCAAGCATTCGTTGAAGGATTACATCTCGTGTCTGATTCTCGTAAGACAAACTCATACCTCCTCCCTGATGATTTCTAACGTCAGCCCATCCGTCGTATCAACAGAAAAAGAGACGGTCAATTTGTCCGCCTCTCGTTCTATCTCAAAGCCATATACATCATCTATTCGATCATCGTAAATCAGCGACTCAGTTATGACGCGAGGTATCTCCGATCGCAAAAGCTCCATCGGCAAATCTTCCCCGATTAAGTCTACGAGCTCACAGCCGTATTCGCCGTCGTAGATTGGAAACCGAAATCGTGCCGTTAGAATAGCCTTTCGGATGAATTGCCGAATAGCCGTTTCACCGTCAACCATGCCCCCGATATCGCCGGTATTGAAGTCCAGCGAATAAGTTAACGTTGGCTGGACTTCTGGCTCCGATTGGATCACCCGATCCTCTAGTCGTTGCAACGGACTAAGCGCCATCGTAGATCACCGCCCGATCCTGTATGATGTACGTTTGGCCCTCGTCAATGGACTGGATGATGACGCGATCGCCCGCTTTCAACTCGTCGGTAAACTCGATCTCGCCCTCGATAACCAACTCCGTGATATCGTGCACGTGGGGCGTATAGCCTGCCTTCGTCATAACCTCGCGCACTGTCTCACTAGTTAGCGTAACCTTCCGCTTATGCCGCGTCAGATGTTCCGCAACGATCAAGTCTTCTGCTAACAACTCGAGTTTTTCATCGTTATCGACTGTTACTCGGATAGCTGGCGGAGGAGCAACGACAGTGCCGAACTCAATATCCACGTCTTTGTTGTATCCGATCTGTTGAATGAGCTGTCGAAACTGGCTCGGACCTCCGCCTTCCAGTCGACTAGGCTCTTGGAGTCTTTTTGAGAATTTCGTCGACAACAGATTTCCGCCCCTTTCGTTTCCTTTTCTTTTTCGCCTTGTCCTCCGGTGGTGGATCGTATTTCAACGTCGGAAGATCGTCCGTCGCGCTCAACGTAAGTGACATCGTATGTTTGCCGCCCTCAAACGTGTGGTTATCGGTCGAAACGTAATAGCCTCCGATGATTTCCGTCATCGACTCTTGTACGTAGACGCCTACCCCCGCGTACACTGTGTCAATCCCTAGCGCGTTGACGGTCGCCTCATCGTGTATGGTTCCGAGGTCTTTTAAGAGCTGTTTCGCCAACTGTTCGACTTGAGATCGGGTTTTATCCGAGTCAGCACTTTCGAGGTGTTGCATGATGCCGAACCGTTTTATGAGTGCGTCGTTTTTGACTACAGCCACCAACGGCTTTTTCTTGTCGTCCCCGCCGGTCACCTTGACCTGTGTTCGCAACTCTTCGATCGACTGCGAGTATGACGCGTCAAGTATATTAACGCCGTTTTCGAGTACCCACCGAACAGGCTGTTCTTTTCGCGACAATAGATTAAACTTGCCTTCCTTCGAGCAAATAAAAAAGCGCCGTCCGGTCTGCTTTTGTGTAACCGTTAGCGCTGTGATCATCATGTCCCATATGGATTTATTACGGAGTACAAGCTTTGGTATTACGTAGCCTGTATCGTCAATCTTACCGACTGCAATTCCGAACTGTTTACATAGTTTCTGCGCAATAGTACTCGCCTTCATTCCACGGAATATCTGCGTGTCCTGGTTCTTTACAAGATAGATATTGTCATCGTATGCCGTAACACTCATGATCCCGCGATCATTGATATTGTGCTTAAATGTGAGGCCCCGGAATAGTTCGCGACCATTACTGTAGAGACGTAGTTCCTTGCCGAGTTCTACGGGGACAGCTTTCTTACGGCCGTCCACCGTATTGACGAAAGATATCTCTAAAGTACGGGCTGGCTGCGTAATATCGCCGGACCACGTAGCGCTTTGGACTAACATAGGCGCGCCGTCATAATGTACTTCCCACGTCATACTAGCACCAACTTCTGACCCGGCTTTATTTTGTTTGGATCGGGACCAATAAGAGCTTTGTTCTTAGCGTAGATATCCCGTGACTTAAGCCCGTATCTAGCCGCGATCACAGATAGGCAATCACCTTTCTTTACGACATATGGCTTCGGAATCTCTTTCTTACCGCCTCTTGCGGCCGCCTTTTTCACTTTCGCTGTTGTTGCTGTGCCGTTGCCTTTCTCCGCACCCATGTCGACTTGACGGATGCTTACGAACTTGTATTCTTTCAGCTCGAGATCGTAATAGATGTCGCCGGGCGCTCCATGTTTTTCGGGCAAAAGCTTGAAATTGCGGATAGTCACCGCGTAGTTTATCGGCGTTCCCGTAATTGTTAGGCGGCACGGCTTTCGAGAGTCGCGCCACCTTTCTAGCATCTCTACGGCTGACCATGGATCGGGAAAACCTTCATATTCGCAATAGGACGGATGGTAGTCGCGAGGAAAAAACGATGAAAACGAAAAGTCTCGCAACTTGGGGTCTCCGATAATGGTTAGTTCGCCTAAGTGCGAGACTTCAACGTCTTGATAGCCGAAATCACTCGGCATATTGATAGTCTCCGGATTAACTGGAAGTTGCAGGCGTTCAGCCCCGTTGTTATAGGAAAGCCAAAATTGGATACCGTTTGTCAGCGCCATCACCTCGTTTATACTTGCTCGTTAATTTTACGCGCCATGATCGAAAGTAGTTTGTTAGCCGCTGTCTTATTAACAAACCTCTGCTAACCGATGCACTATCCCTAATGTAATCTTATCAATATCT
>NZ_JAUKFY010000031.1 GCF_030489605.1 Brevibacillus laterosporus | reverse complement strand
AGCACTCCTTTTATCAGGAGTGCTTTTCTTTGGTTTATTACTTGATTTATCTCTATCCTTTTACGACACCAAGTGCGAAGCCGTCATAGCCTTTGCTCCCCACGGTTTGGATAGCCGTTGCTTCAATGCGGGGCTCAGCAGATAGCAGATCAAAGAATTGCCGAATGCCCTGAATACGATCATCTTCACTCGCAGAGTGAATCACTTCTCCACCGCGCACCACATTATCTCCAAGAATAATTGCCCCTGGATTGCAAAGCTTTAAAGCCCATTGTAAATAATGAGGGTTGTTTTGTTTATCGGCATCAATAAAAATCATATCGAAGCCCGTCATCCCTTTTTCTTGAAGGGTAGGGAGTGTTTCTAGAGCAGGACCTGTAAGAATGGTTACTTTATCAGCAAGCCCCGCTTTTTTTATATTTTCTTTTGCGACCTGAGCGAATGCTTGCTCATACTCCAAGGAAATAAGCTGACCCTCTTCCGGCAAGGCACGAGCAAGCCAGATACTGCTGTATCCACCAAGTGTCCCTATTTCTAAAATCTTCTTAGCGCCTCGGATTTTGGCGAGCAGGTATAAGAGCTTCCCTTGATTTGGTGCGACATCAATGGCAGGCATGCCGGCTTTAGCATTTGCTTGGAGAACTCCTTCCAGAATTGGATCAGACGGAAGTAGCATACTGTTGAAATACTGATCAACCTCAGCCCATTTGTTAGGTGCTTGCATGTCAATAATCCTCCTTTAATCTGATAACAGCCATTTCTTTATCTTTGATATGCCTCTAGTGTAATACAGGATGAAAAATAAAACGCATAAAAAGAGATTTTTTTTCGAATGGTTCGTCGAATATAGGTGAATAAGCAAAAGATCAGGATTGTCTAGAACATCTTTGAAGATGGGAGGTACGGAATGCAGGACGACAAAAAAATCATTGAGCAGGTTCTTCAAGGCAATAAAGAAGCATACGCAGAGCTCATTGATAGATATCAAACAAAGGTATTTTTTATCTTGAAAAAAATGCTAGGTCACTCGCAAAATCAACAGGATATCATTCAGGAGATTTTTATTAAAGCCTACTACCATTTATCCGAATATAGATCGAATTATGATTTTTCCGCATGGCTGTACCGTATTGCTGTCAATCATTGTCTTGACGAGCTACGAAAGCAGAAGCGCACACCGTCGGTAGTCCAAACGGAAATCATGTTGGTTGATAGGCATACACCGGAGGATGAGTATTTAGAAAAAGAACAACGATTGTTCGTAAGACAGAGGATGCTGACATTGGAGGAGAAGTATAGAAAGGTATTAGACATGCGCTACTTCCAATATCTAAGCTATGAGGAGATCAGTAAAAAGCTATCGGTTCCCATCAGTACCATCCGCATGCGTCTGTCACGAGGAAAAATGAAGCTTCGGGAATCAATTGAAAAAATAGGGAAGAGGGGGGACTCTCGCCAATGAAATGTCTGAGCACAGAAGAGCTAGATGCTTATCTAAGCAATAAACTTTCTTTAGCCAAAAGCAATCAAGTAGATGGACATCTATTAAACTGTAAGCATTGTCAGCAGCAATTAAAAGAGTATGTGAATCAATTGGAAACAAACAACGATAGAGCTGAACAAGCAATGGATACAAAAATAGTGGCTCACGAGCTTGTTGCAAAGCTTCCGCCTTATCCCATTCATGCATTAAAACGTAAGCAATGTGTTAACCGCCAAGAAGAGATGCACCGGGGAAAAAGGGGAATAGGCATCGTGAAAAAAACCTCTCTTCTCCTAGCTGGACTAGCCATAACCGTTTTGGTAGGTTCAATGATATCTCCGTCGCTTGCCATCTATGTGAACGGATTGTATGCCAGCTTGCATTCCGAAGACCCAACTGTGTTGATGAATCATAATCGTATCGATCAAGAAATACATAATCATCAAAAGGAATGGATGAAACAACTAAATGTAAAGTCCACGGATCAGGGAATTACGTTAGAAGTAAAAGAAGTGTTTGCCGATACAAGAAAGATTGAATTAATCACCTCGATTGAGGGAGAGAGGGGGGAGGCATCTGAAGGATTTGCTCTCATGAAGAATGTTCATTTTCAGATAAAAGATAAAGCTGGGAGAATCTATGAAGCAGATGGGGAAGCATCCAGTTTTCCGAGAATGCAGCGACTTGATGCTAATTTGGTATTGTTAAGTCGGGATCTTACTCCCATTTTCTATGAAGCTCAAAAAATACCGAACGAGTTAATGATTGAAATTAGCACAAAAAAAATAGGCAATACAACAGGCAACTGGAAGGTAGAAATTCCACTAGACCTGTCGAAAGCAAAAGCGGCAACAAAAACAGTAGCTATTAATAAGCAATATACGAGTCCTCAAGGCATCTCCTTTCATCTTAGAGAGATTAGCTTTGCTCCTAGCTTCACACAACTCATAATTGATACCAATATACCAAAAGGAGCTTGCCATGATAGGTTCAGCTATCAATTGGTTGATGAACAGGGAACGGTTCTCGCTGGATGGAGTGATTATGATCAACGACTTTTCTTATGGAGTGATTTTAATCAGAGCTCTTTCAAAAGAAATGATGCTCGTCATAACCCGTTTTTAGATGGAACAGAGAAAAATCCCGTTAACATTTTTAAAAATCAAGTTAATCGCTTTTATGTGACCACAAAGGATCAGCAATTAAGGCTTTTAGCCAATTCCTATCCGCTACCAAAGGATAAGAAAATGATGTTTACATTACACTCTATTTATAAGGTTGAGCCTGTCAAGGTCAGTACAAAGCTTACTCTTGAACAATTACCTGCCGAGCCAGTTAAAATAGAAGATCAGGGAAGCCTCTTCATTTTTAAGGATGTGAAGTACGAGGCCAAGAATCAGGGTACAAAAGAAGCATATACAGAAGCTAGCATTGTGATGGAGGGAATCTTGGCGAAGGATATTGTCAATGTGGATGAGTGGGAGGTAAAAGACGAAAAAGGCAATACGTATATTGCTATATTTGACAGAGGAGTAGGTAGAAATGCAAATGGCAATGCTGTAATGAATGGGGAATTGAGAATTCAACAGCTAGAAAAACTGCCTAAAGAGCTGACCATTACCTATAAGCGTAAAATAAAAGAGGATCGAAATGTGGAGTGGAAGGTACCGATACAGGTGGGGAAATAGAACAATGAAACGTTTAGCTTCAAAGATATAACACGACAAAAAAGGCGCTCCTTCCAAGCGCCTTTTTCTCTTCCTATTGACCAATAATCATCCGCTCTTTTGGATAATGATAACGAACAGACGGAGCATCCTTTTTTAAGAATAGTAACAGGTTGATAATCCCAATCCGTCCAATCACCATCATGATGATGAGAATGAGCTTACCAGGGGTGCTTAATTCCGAAGTAATTCCCATCGACAAGCCAGTTGTACCAAAGGCTGAACAGACTTCAAATAAAATGGCCTGTATCGACAGGTCCTCGAACCACACCATGAAAATAACTGCCGTGAACACCATGGTGATCGCGACAAAGAACACCATAAACGATTTGAAGACATCTTCCTGGACCAGCTCACGACCAAATACTTTTACATCCTTTTGTCCACGCATATAAGTATATACGGTCGCAATTAGAACGAAAAACGTAGTTGTCCGAATCCCTCCCCCTACACTGCTGGGAGAAGCCCCGATAAACATCATGCCGGATAGCATGACAAGGGTAGGGGTGGACAGTAAGCCGATATCCATCGTGGCTAAGCCGCCGCTTCGTGTAGAAACAGATTGGAACAGGGAGTAAAAAAGCGCTTCATGCCAGGTTTTATCCTGTAAAAAGGCATTCCTTTCAAAAAAGTAAAAGAGCAGTGTCCCAACCACGATTAATGTAAAGAAAGTCAAGGTTGTTACCTTTGTGAATAAGGAAAACGTAAAGCGATATTGACCTTTTCGATGAGTTGCGTAGCTGACCAGTTCTATCAGCACAGGAAACCCGATCGCTCCACAGATGATGAGGATCATATTCATGCTCTGGACAAAATAATCCCCCGAGAAGCTGAGCAGGGAATTACCAAAGATATCGAATCCAGCATTGGTAAATGCGCTAATCGAAACAAAGTAGCCATAGTAATAGGCGGTATACCAATCAGTCTGATAGCCAGTCCCAAAAAAATAACTGCCTAGCAATAGCGTACCGATTAGCTCAATTAAGATGGTTAGCAATAAAATACTTCGCGTTAATTTGACCAATCCCGAGAGAGTGGGGCGATTATGGTCCGTAGCAATCCATTTTCTTTGTTCTAAGCCGATTCGTTGCCCAAGCATCATCCACAAAAAGGTACCTAAGGTCATAATGCCGATTCCACCAATTTGAAAGAACAAGGTGAGTAAAATAATTCCGCTCTGATTAAACACTTCACTAATTTTGATGACGGTTAGACCCGTTACGCTAATCGCACTGGCTGCCGTAAATAAAGAATCTACAAAAGATATAGATACGCCAGGCTGGTGAAAGATGGGTAACCAGAGAAGCAATGCAGCGAGGATAACACTGCTGAGATAAAACATGACAATAATTTGTACGGAGCTTAAGCGCCGTTTTTTATAAGAGAGCAGCAACTCGCTTACCTCCTGAGTAAGTAATACAGGTAATTCTACCGAAAAACATTGTAACAAGCAAAAAGAGTTTTTAACAGGTGCAAAAAAAAGAAGTCCTCTTTTCAGCAGACAAAGAGGGCTTCTTTTCATGAATAAATCTCTATGATTATTGTGGATTCGTGGTCCAAATTCCAGATGTTTTAATGAAAACACGCTCAGGCAAACGCAGGGTGGCTAAGGCTAGCTCTGCTACATCCTCTGGCTGCATCATATGATCCTCTGAACCGATTTTTAGACCGGCATTAACAGCTAGCTCGGTGTTGACAGTGCTTGGAGTCAGCGCTGTGACGCGAATGTTGTGTTTGCGCACCTCTTGCAATAGGGATTCGGTAAAGCCCATTACGGCAAATTTGGAAGCGCAGTACGCAGAGCCTGTCGCAAAACCGCGTTCTCCAGCAGTAGAGGCTACGTTGATGATATTTCCGCTGTTTTGAGCGATCATATCAGGCAACGCCGCATGCGTCATGTAGTAGGTTCCAAACAAATTCACAGAAACGATTCGTTCCCACTCCGCTGGGTCCATGTCTGCGACTGTACCGAAAGTAGCAGTGCCAGCATTATTGATCAGGATGTCTATAGAGCCAAGCTCTGCTTTAATTTTGGCATATGCGGCTTCTGCATCGCTGCGTTTTGAGATGTCAGCAGTTGCAATACTAACCGTAACACCGTAGGTTTTTGCAAGCTCAGCAGCCAACCCCTGTAGATCAGATTCTGTGCGGGCGACCAAACCTAGATGGGTTCCTTCCTTTGCCAAAGCGACGGCAATCGCACGTCCAATTCCTTTTCCAGCTCCGGTAATTAACGCTTTTTTTCCTTTAAAATCCATGTCGGCAATCCTCCTATTTTTAACTTAGCATAAATGATGATACGAAAATGCCTTTTGTTATGTCAATTTTGTAAGTGCAACTAGTTGTTATAGCTGGATCAAAAGCATGATACACTATAATCCATGAGCCCATTATACACGATTTCACATGAAGGCTTGAAGATGAATCGGGCTGAACAAGAATAGAAACTGTACGAGGGAATGGTGAAAAAGTATGGACAAACAGGTTGTTGTGATTACTGGGGCAGGAAGCGGGTTAGGTGCTTCTTTAGCGAAACGTTACTCGGAGCAAGGCTTTCATGTTTGCTTGCTTGGACGAACCAAGGCAAAGCTTGAGCAGATAGCTGAGCAATTGACCGGCAGCTATTCCATCCATGAAGGCGATGTTTCGAATAAACCAGCCATTATGGAAATCATGACCTCTATTCTCAATACGTATAATAGAATTGATGTATTGATCAACAATGCGGGAACAGGAAGCTTTGATTTGGCTGAAAACCTCCCGGAGGAAGCTGTTCACCAAATGATTGATATTAATCTAAAGGGAACGATTTTTAGTACTCAAGCAGTAGTAAAGCAAATGAAAGTGCAAAATTATGGAACGATTATTAATATCGTATCTACGGCCGGCAAAGTAGGAAAAGCAAATGAGTCTGTATACTGTGCCAGCAAATTTGGTGTGAGAGGGTTTACAGAGAGTTTAGCCATTGAGCTAAAAGAGACTCCTATTCAAGTAGTCGGCATCTACATGGGGGGGATGAAAACGGAATTCTGGGATGGTATTTTCACGGAAGAGCGCATGAAGCACCTGATGGAACCAGATGATGTTGCTGATGTTATTATGGCAAATGTGAAGCCAAGACAACGCCTAGTCGTATCTGAAGTGGTCATTCAAAACCAAAAGTAAAACAAATAATTTGATTGTAGTGGCGGACAAGCCAAGTGAGTAAATATCCTTGCTTCTTTCTTGTAAAGGGAGGGGGCACTGGCTAATTGAGACACCTTTCATCTCTAATGAGAGAAAGCGTGTCTATTTTTATTCTCTTTTACGACAAAATTTGCCCAGATCACTGCTGGCGATGACAGACCGTGTGTCTATTGCGTTAACCTTGATTCTGCAGTAATTTTAAGTGCACGAACGCATGGACCAACAACGGTGACTTTTGCATGTTCCCTTTCATTCATAACACAAACGCATGAATATCATGCAAATGCGTAAATTGAAGTCATGACAAACATGAAGTATGATACACAAAAGACAAAAGAAAACAAAACGGAGACGTAGCTGATGGAATGGCAACAAATTTTATATTTTCGCAAGGTAGCACAGACACAGCACATTACACGATCGGCAGAGCTGTTAAATGTGTCCCAACCCGCCTTAAGCAGAGCAATTGCTCGTTTGGAGGAGGAGTTAAATACGCCTTTGTTTGAGCGAAAAGGGCGAAATATCGTGCTGAATCAATACGGGGAGCTATTCTTAAAGCGAGTGGAGCGAGCCATTCAGGAGATAGAAGAGGGGAAGCAAGAAATTCAGGACCTGATTAACCCAGATCACGGCAAGATACAGATCGCTTTTTTACATTCCTTAGGGATTGAAGTAGTACCCGAATTTATTCGTTCGTTTCGTCTGCAATATCCACAGGTCAGCTTTCATTTACATCAAGCATCCATGGATCAGATTGTAGAACAGCTCAAAACGGGTTTAATTGATATCGCCCTGTTTTCCATGCTGGAGCCGATAGACGAGGTGCATTGGGAGCCTTTAATTACAGAGGAGCTGTTTCTCATTGTCTCCAAGACGCACCCTTTGGCAAATCGGACACAGATCGAGCTAAAGGAGATTGCCAATGAACCTTTTATTTCCTTCAAGCAGGGATATGGTCTGCGAACCTTGACAGATACGCTTTGCAAGCAAGCTGGCTTTACTCCTACTATCACCTTCGAAGGAGAGGAGATTGCTACAATAGCTGGTCTGGTGGCAGTTAAATTGGGAGTAAGTCTTGTTCCAGATGTAAACGTGCTGGATAAATCGAAGGTATCACTCTTACGTGTGCTGGATCCGGGCTGTGAACGAACCATTGGACTCGCATGGAAAGAAAAGCGTTATTTGTCTCCTGTTGCAAGAAGGTTCATCTCATTTGTAAAGGAGCACTATATCTAATCTGTTTGAGACATCAACCGAACCCATAGCTAAGTTGTATGGTTTTCTAACTGAATAATAAAGAGAGAGGATTTACACCATGAGTTATATCAAGCAAGGGTCAAGCGCATTTCGCAGAACCAACATAGCGTTGTTTGCAGGAGGATTGAATACATTTGCCATCCTGTACTGCACGCAGCCTTTGTTGCCTGAATTTACGAAGGAATTTCAGGTTTCTCCAACGCTGGCCAGTCTTTCCTTATCTGTAACTACGATGGCTTTAGCCATAAGTTTGCTATTTCTCGGTTCATTGTCAGAGGCGTGGGGACGCAAACCGATTATGATGGTATCCTTGATTGGAGCTTCGTTGTTGGCAGTGTGTACAGCGTTTAGCTATCAATTCCAAATATTACTGGGTATTCGCATACTGGTCGGGATGGTTCTGGCTGGGTTACCGGCTATTGCGATGGCTTATCTGGGCGAAGAAATTGACAAAAATAGCCTAGGCGTAGCAATGGGGCTGTATATAAGCGGAAATTCGATTGGCGGAATGGGCGGACGAATCATCACAGGGACGCTAACTGATTTGTTTAACTGGCATGTGGCTCTGATTGGAATTGGTGTGTTGAGCCTTTTGTGCACGATTTTGTTCTGGATTATGCTTCCACCCTCCAGACATTTTTCACCGCGCAAATTAGAGGTAAAGACATTGGCAAAATCACTCTGGAGCCATTGTACGGACCATCGCTTGCTTTATTTATATGGACTTGGCTTTTTGCTAATGGGCAGCTTTGTGACGTTATATAATTACATCGGCTATCAGTTGGTTGAGCCGCCGTATTCTTTGTCGCAGACAATCGTTGGCTGGATTTTTATTGTGTATTTAGTCGGTACGTTTAGCTCTACTTGGATGGGCAAGATGGCAGACAGACTTGGGCGGGCTAAAATGCTGTGGATGTCTTTAGCTATTATGTTTGGGGGCATTGGACTTACATTGGAGCCCCATTTATTTAGTAAAATTGTGGGAATTGCAATCTTTACATTTGGCTTTTTTGGCGGGCATTCGATCGCCAGCAGCTGGGTAGGGAGATTAGCTACTCATGATAAAGCACAGGCTTCCTCCTTGTACCTATTCTTCTATTATGCTGGATCAAGTTTAGGTGGGACGTTTGGTGGTTTGTTTTGGTCATTATTTGGATGGACCGGAGTTGTTGGCATGATTGGAGGATTTATCGTGATTGCCTTCGTGTTGCTTATGAAGCTCTCTCATGTCGAGCAGTCTCCAGCAGCATTACGCATTCAGTAAATCGGCGTGTTATAAAATAAATCGTTACACAGGTAAAAAAGGACGGGAACCATTGCGGATCCTGTCCTTTTCACATTTCTAACATACAGGGCTTGTCATCTATCTCCAGATAGAATTTACTTTACCAATTTATGCCGTAGCGCTAGGACTACTGCCTGTGTCCGATCATCGACATTTAGCTTTTGTAAAATTCGATGGACATGTGATTTAACCGTGCCTTCCGAGATAAAGAGATTTTGAGCAATTTGATCGTTGCGAAAGCCAAACGCTAATTGCTGCAACACATCCTGTTCGCGTTCTGTAAGTTCATCCAGCAGCACGAGATTAGGCTCTTGCGGATAAGCTTCCTGCGGCTTGTCGGCATCAGGTGTGTCGGTCGTTTCCGATTTTTGTTTCTTTAATACCTCTGCCAATGCCTTAGCAGCCGTCGCTGTGTGAAAAGAAGCTTCTCCATTGTAAGCGCGGCGAATTAAGTCTAGCATCTCCTGAGAATCAGCATCCTTTAGCATATAACCAACCGCACCTGCTAGAATGCCATCCACAACATAATCATGGTTATCGAATGTCGTTAATATGAGAACCTTCACTTTAGGTACATGTTTTACAATTTCGCGTGTTGCTTCAATACCTGTACACTTGGGCATTTGTACATCCATGAGAATGACATCAGGCCTCAGCTCGCAAGCTAGATTGATGATCTCTTCACCATCCGCCGCTTCGCCGGTAACCTCCATATCCTCCTGAACATTAATGACATACCCAAGACCCTGTCTGATCATCTTTTGATCGTCTGCCAGCATGACTCGAATCTTTTGATGTTTATGATCTACCATAGCAGCTATGTGTTCCCTTCTAAAGATGAATGATGGTAAGGAATTGTTGCAGTAATTTCAAAGCCAAACGGTTCCCTCATCTGATATTTCAGCGTTCCGTTTAAATTCGTGATGCGTTCCCTCATGCCAGATAAACCAAAACCAGGTTTAACCCCTTCCTGAGAACGATTCTGGCCGTTGTCGTGAATAGCTAAAACGATGGAATCAGCCAGCTTCCTAATTTCCACCCACATGGCGGTGGCATTGGAATGACGCAATGTATTCGTAATAGCTTCTTGGAGAATTCGATAAAAAACAATCGTTACCTCGTTTGTTAAATCTATCTCTTCCTCATTCGTTACAAAGGTACAGGACAGGTCCGTATTTTTCTCTGTTTGTGACAAAAGAGCTTGTAATGGCGTTAAGCCAAACGTCCGCTTGTCGACTGCAAGGGTATGAACAGAGCCGCGGATATCCTCCAAGCTTTGTTTTGCTACATCCAGCATATTGTTGACCGCCATCTGTGCATCATTTGGGCCGGACTTTAACATATAGGTAAGTGCATGTAGCTGCACGATAAGAGAGGTAAGACTGTGACCTAACGAGTCATGGATATCACGCGCGATCCGATTTCGCTCCTCCAACACAGCTACTTGCAATGTATTTACAGTCATTTCCTGCAATTCATTATGTGCATCCTGCAGTTTTGTATGTGCGATTTGCAGTTCCTTTAAATGCTGTTGATTTAATTGATACGCTTCATGATGGGAACGATACCCGCGTGCACCCAGATAGCACCCAATAAAAGAAAGTAAAAATGGAGCAACATGTGTGGTGTAGCTATGAGTTTTCCAGATGAGTAATACACAGGTAACCACTCCAAAAAAGGTGGCTAACGGTAACGAATATTTTTTATCAATGCGCAGACCGATGATAATCCCGAGCAGGATGATCATGCCAAACCCCTCTGGCCCCAGATAAATGCCTTTAAATAGGGTAACGCCCCCGACTAGTAAAAGAATGACAGTCATTTTAATGGAGGGAAGTTGAATAGAGGAGGTCCAAAATAAAATCAGATACCCACAAAACAGTAAGACGGAAAACACAAATTGTATAGGTGATTCATGATTATAGGAGTTTGGTAGCCATGTCAAAAGAGATAAGGCTAAGAACCAGACCAGTAAGAGTCGTTTGCGAAGGGCCTTTGTTATGTTATCAATCAAGGATTAGCCCACCCTTCTTCAAATTTTTCGATCCGTTTGTTCACATTCTATTGTAGCACGGGGTGTCATCTATCTCTAGATAGACGAGCCAGTGCTACGGTTTTCCATCCCTCGATAGATTTACCTATTTCAACTTGCCGCTACAATGAAACCTGTGACATTTCGTATCGCGAACAATTGATCAACGGCAGGAGGTGGCTTGGATGGAAGAGTTGATTACCATGGCGAAACTTCTCAAAGAAGCGAGTGCCCTTTTTACATGGATCACACGTGAAGAATTAGAAAGCAAAGATATCACCTGGCAGCAAGTGCTGATTCTGGAGCAAATTGTGCACGACCCGAAAACAATTGGGGAAATCAGCAAGGCTGTTAGTCTTTCGTACAGTACGGTATCTGGATTAATTGATCGCCTAGAACGAGATAACATCGTCATAAGGCTCAAGGATAAAAAGGATAAACGATTGGTTTGGGTTGCGATGTCCCCGCGATTTGATCATGCGAATGAATTCGCAGGACGCCAAGCAGAAATGGAGACGTTTGAGCAACAGACGACTCAGATGATTTCATCCCTCCATGTCTTGCAAGAAATGTATACAACCAAAAAACGAATAACTAGTTAAGACATTGGTGAGGTGAAAAAGAGTGAATATATCTGAAGTGTCGGTCAAGAGACCTGTTCTCATTATCATGTTGACCCTTGCAGTCATGATTTTTGGAATCGTTTCTCTGCCAAAATTGGCTATTGATTTGTATCCAGAGCTGAATTTTCCAGTTGCAGTTGTTGTTACTTCTGTAGATGGCGCGGCGCCTGGCGAGGTGGAGAAGCTGGTAACAAAACCGATAGAAAGTGCAGTGGGGACGGTTGCCAATTTAAAGGAAGTATCATCTATTTCGATTCAAGGAGCATCACAGGTTATTCTCAGCTTTAACTGGGGGACCGATTTGGATCAAGCTACTTTGGAATTGCGGGAGAAGGTGGATCGAGTGCGACAGCTGCTCCCATCCTCAGCGAAATCTCCACAGGTTCTGCGGATTGATCCAAATAGCATGCCGATTATGACATTTGCTTTAACAGGCGAGGATGATGTCAACCAATTGAAGAAGGTTGCAGAGGACTCCATTCAAAACCGCTTAGAAAGAATTGATGGTGTGGCTGGAGTAAATCTGGTCGGTGGTCAGGATCGCGTGGTGGACGTGGTGCTCGACCCTGCTAAAATGTCGTCGTATGGATTGACCATCGACCAAATTCAGCAGGCGATTGCCAGCAACAACCTGTCCGGTTCAGGTGGTGCCGTACGCGAAGGAGATGGCAAATACAATATTCGAGTTCAGGGTGAGTACGATAGTGTGGCTAAAATCGGATTAACACCTATCCGCATGGGGAATGGCTCCCTTCGCCTGCAAGATATTGCTACCATCAATGATACAACAGCGAAAATCAATCAGTTCAGTTACGTTAATGGTAAACCAAGCTTAGGCATTACCATTACAAAAGCATCTGGTGGAAATACCATTCAGGTAGCAGATGCTGTCAGTCAGGAAATGAAAGAGATTGAGGAGACCTTACCTTCCCATTTAAAACTAACAACTACGCTGGATTCGTCCACGTTTATTAAAGATTCAATCTACACCACAGCAGAGCATGCCTTGTTCGGTGGATTGTTTGGGATTATTATTTTGTTCTTCTTTTTAGGCAGCTTCCAATCGATGATTGTTGCGATCATCGTGCTACCCATCTCGATCATCTCCACCTTCTTGCTGATGTATGCGACAGGTCAAACGATCAATCTAATTTCCCTATCAGGGTTGACGCTCGGACTAGGTTCATTGGTTGACTTCGCGGTCGTAATGCTGGAGAACATTTTCCGTCAAAGGGAAAAAGGGAAAGGCATGGTAGAAGCTGCGTTAGATGGTTCCAAGGAAGTGGGTACTGCTGTAATGGCTTCTGCTTTGGCGCAAATATGTGTATTCCTGCCAATTGCGCTGGTTGACGGTATTGCAGCAGAAATTTTTAGACCCCTAGCTCTAACTGTTGTGTATTCTCACATTGCCGCTTTAGTCTTTTCCATTATCCTAGTGCCAATGTTAAGCTCACGGATACTCAAAAAAGTACCGGAACATAACAAACGGGAAGGATATCGCGGAATCAACCCGGTGATCTGGTTCAATATTGGATTTCACAAGGTAGAAAAAGGCTATAAAAGGCTGTTAGATTTTTCCCTGAATCACCGTAAAACGGTAGCGATTGTTACTGTTGCGATGATGATAGGCTCTATAGCGCTGACACCGTTGGTTGGAGCAGAATTTATGCCATCGATGGATCAGGGACAAGTCACGATTGATATTAAGATGCCTAACGGTACTGTTTTGGAAGAAACCAAGAAGGTAGCCCAACAAGTGGAAAAGATAGCGGCGCAGGTACCGGAGCTGGATATCCTGAGCACCTCGATTGGTAGCGGTGGTTCAGCGGCCGTAGCCACCTCTACGTCTAACAAAGCAACGGTTGATCTAAAACTGGTCGACGTAAAGGATCGCAAGCGCTCCACTCAGGAGATAATGGCAGATTTGCGTAAGCAGGTAGCATCGATCGCGGGTGCTGAAATTAAGGTGAAAGAACAGTCTGCTGGTATGTCCACAGGCTCGCCTTTACAGATTACCTTACGCGGTGATGATATCGAGGTTCTAAAAGATGTGAGCGGGATTATTAAACAAGAGGTAATCAGCGTCCCGGGAACCAGCAATGTGGTGACCACCTTAGATGATACGCAGCATGAATTTGAAGTAAAAATCGATGCAGAGAAAGCAAGTATGTACGGGCTGAGCTCTGGACAGATTTTAACGGCTGTGGGTACAGCATTTAATGGACAGACGGTGACAAAATACCGCACAGGCGATGATGAGATCAATGTGCAATTAAAATGGCCTGAACAGTATCAGGAAGATACGAATTACTTGAATAGCTTGCGCATGACTGCACCAGGTGGCGCGCAGGTAGCGCTGTCTTCCGTTGCAGAGGTTACGAAGGTTGAAGCACCGCTAACGATTAATCGCTCGAATCAGACTCGTGAAGTAAAAATTACAGGTGATTTAGCAGGACGTGATTTGAACTCCGTCACTACGGATGTACAAACGAAGCTAGACAAGCTCTCTCTGCCGGATGGCTATAAAATTGAGTACGGCGGAGAGAGTAAAGATATGATGGAGTCCTTTAGTAGTCTTGGATTGGCTGTTATTTTGTCAGTCGTTCTACTTTATATGGTAATGGCGGCTCAATTTGAATCCTTATATACACCGTTTATTATCATGTTCTCTATCCCGCCTACCTTTGCAGGGGTTATGCTTGGCCTGTTGTTTACCAATACCTCGATCAGTGTGTCTGTGTTTATTGGATATATTCTGCTGATTGGTTTGGTCGTCAATAACGCCATCGTATTAATTGATTATGCAAATCAATTACGAGACAAAGGTACGAGTGTGAAGGATGCGATTTTGGAAGCAGGACCTGTACGCTTGCGTCCCATTCTCATGACGACATTGACTACCATTCTAGCAATTGGCCCATTAGCTTTTGCTACAGGCTCGGGTAGTGAATCTCAAGCTCCGATGGCGATCACAGTTATTTTCGGATTAAGCTTTGCTACCCTCATTACCCTTGTGTTGATTCCAGTCGTGTATACTTGGTTCGATGATTGGTCTTCTAAACGTAAACACAAGAAAGAACAAAAACGGCTAAAAAAACAACAAGCAGCTATTGCGGTAGCGAAGTCGTAAAGGCGAAGAGATAGAGGAGGGGGAAATGAAATTGAAAGCAAAAACAACGATGAATAAAAAAATGATTCTAGTAGCAGCATCTGCTCTGTTCTTAGTAGCGGGATGTTCGAATCAAGCGGCAGAGAGTACTCCGACAGAACAGACAGAGAGCGTAACACCGGTTCAGATTGAAATGTCTAAGCTAGGGACAGTCTCCTCTAGTGCAGGCTTTACAGCTAAATTAGCGCCTAGTCAGGATGTGCAGTTAAGTCCAAAATTGTCTGGGAAAATTACCTCCTTACCTGTTCGGTTAGGGCAATTTGTAAAACAGGGTGAAACTTTGTTTAGTATAGATGAACAAGATGTGATTAATTCGATCAAACAAGCAGAAGCGGCTTATCAGGTAGCGAAGGCGAATTTAAACCAAGCAGGCAATAGCTCCAGTCAAGGTCTTGAACAAGCAAAGAATGGGTTGAGCCAAGCCCAAACAGCCCTACAGGATGCAGAACGAAATCAACAGCGGATGCAAACGCTATTTAATCAAGGTGCAATTTCTCTACAACAATATGAGCAAGCAAATACACAGCTTGCCAATGCAAGAACAGCGGTTGCAAATGCGCAGGAAGGGCTGAAAGCTGCCACACAAATGTCAGCAGTAGGTGTATCTGAAGCTTCTGTTAAGCAAGCGGCCGTAAGCTTGGAAAATGCTCGGACACAACTGGGCAATGCAGTGGTAAAGGCTCCTTTCAGCGGGTACATTTCAAGTGTGAATGGATCGGTTGGACAGGTGGCTTCTCCGCAAAGCCCTGTTGTCACTTTAGTTAATACCAACCCGCTTGTTGTGAAGGCGAATTTCTCTGAACAAGATATTTCACAGGTGAAGGTGGGCGATGAGGTAAAAGTGAATATCACGGTATTGGGAAAAGAAATGACAGCTAAAGTAACGGCTGTCAGCCCGGTGATGGATCCACAGCTCAAAGCCTATCCCATCGAAATCTCAATCCCTAATCCAAACAACGAGCTGAAAGCGGATATGGTTGTGAACATGAATGTATTAGGGCAACAAGGAAAAGGACAGGAAAAGGTAGTTGTTCCTCGCAAGGCCGTGTTCGATCGCGACGGGAAGCAGTATGTTTACGTCGTAGAAGGCGAAATAGCAAAACAAGTCGCAGTAACCACAGGAGAAGCCTCTAGCGAATCCATCGAAATCCTGACAGGAATCAAGGCAGATCAACAGGTCGTAGTCAAAGGACAGACACTGTTGAAGGATGGAAGCAAGGTAACGATCCAAAAGTAAGAATAACTGAACAGATATAGACAAAAGCATCTCTCGAAAAAAGCTGTCACATTCTATTGTGCCAGCTTTTTTCATGGAAATAGAGGGATGTAATGCGGCTAGAATCAAGCTGCTAGCTCCTGATGAAGAGAAGGACGAGAACGTAATCACTTTGGAAGCGAACGCCCGAACTCCCCCTGAAGCCAAACACATTTCAAAAATCGTGTCACAAAAATCATATTGCAGGCATCCTTATATTTGACTGCACTTGGTAGCATGAACTTCCGAGAAGCTGTACATTTTAAAATACTAAACTAGGCGCAGTCCAACTGGAGTATGAAATAAGGCAGGTTGATCCGAAAATAATCCAGAGAGCGGCACAAGAGATCAAAGCTTTCACAGGCAAGACATTAAAGACGACAAAAGCGACACGCGTTAAATCAGAAGAGGAAAATGTATGGGTTATCGAGTGCATTGATGGGCCCGAAGGCATACTCTCTGCTACGTTAGAAGTACAAACAGGAAAACTATGGGGAATCAGGAATGAATATGAAATGACTCCTCAGATTGCACAGCTTGAACAATCATTTTTTTGAAAAACGTTTCTGCGAAGGATGCTCTAGATGCAGCTAAGCCCGTAGTGAAAAGATGCTTGGCATCGACTTGACGGGTTACTCAGTCAAACCCGATGCAGATATTGCGTACGTCTTTAGGTTTACCAAGCAAGGCTCAGCGACCATTGAAGGTCAAATTAATATGTAAAGAAGAAAATGTTTGATCTAAAGTGACTTCTCCATCAGGTAATAAGTAATAGGGCATACGGGGAAACAGAGTGGTAGCCTGTCTTGAGCTAGGGTTCTTTTCCATCTTTTTATAGCAGTGAGAATATAGGATTTTAATACAACTTTTTACGGATTGGAAAACCTCTTATTACTTGATAGAAATCATGTCAGGCAGGGTTTTTACCCTACATGTAAAGAAAGGAAACTAAATATCCTCATTTCTACAAAGAAACATTTGTAAATATGAGAATAATAACATATGCTGGAAATAGTTGTATGTTTTTGTTATATTTACTCAATATGAGGGAGGCTATTTTATGAAAAGAAAGATTCTTCCCCATCTTGTGCTTACTACAGCGATTCTAGGTTCACTTGTTATGGTTTCAGCTCCAAGTACTCATGCAGAAAAGAGTGTTGGAAAGATTCCTGATCAGATGTTAGCAGGGACAATAATTGAGTATGACGATTTTTACAACATGGTTGTGATTGAAAAGGGAGAAAAACTTACCTCAAATGAGAGAGTACAAGCGGTTCAAAAACAGGAACTCTCTAAAACAGAACTTATAAAATTGGCAGAAGAAGAAACTTTAGTTCAGAAAATTTTAGATGAAGCTAAAGAACTTCCAGTCTATCATATACAAAATCCAGCACCTCAGCCAGGAATGAGAGTCATTTACGATGGAGAGGGATTCATTAAAAAAATTGTTTATCCCTCCTCAATTAAGGAGGATGACGGGGTAGAAGCACTAGCTTACAAAGCTTTGCCTAGGGGAACGCGTAAAGCAGCTGGTACATATAAGTATGGTGCTAATAATAACACCATTGTAATTACTGGCTCATCATCTGGTAGTGTATTAGGTACAGGGAGAATTACAAATTTTACCGATACAACAGGTGAAAATGATAATAATTTAGTAAAAGGGGATTGTGCTACAAAAGGTGACATTGATAATCCAAAATATAATACCACAATCAATGCACGCAATACAGAAAATGACAAAGCAGCCACAGTAACTAAGAGGGACAATGGTGCATTACCAGATGCTGTGCTGGATATATGGAAAACGGGTGTTGAAGACTTTGGACTGAAATGGGACAAAAATCTTTCATTTAAAGGTAGATACTATTATGAGTTCTAATAAGTACAGGATAGGGTTTTTACCCTATCCTCTTTACATGTAAAGAAAGGAACGTGGGCATGAGTAGAAAGAGAGTTTGTTTAATGATAGTTACGATATTTACTCTTCTTCTTTCGGGATGTATGCAAAAAACCGTAAATCAAAAATCTGAAATAATGACAAGCCAAAATGAAAAAAAGCATAAACTTGGGGACTATTTATCAATTACTTACACCGAATATGTGAATGGGAAAGATACAACTAATGGAATGGTAATGCGGGTTATGAGCTATGATTTACAATCTAAGCTCATGACAAAGCTTGCAGATATTCCTTACACTTCACAATATCCATTATCTGTTGTGGCGCTGATGGATAATAAGATTTACTACTCAGCAGATGTACAAGATAAAGGAGATCAATTGTTCTCCTATGATCTACAGTCTAAAAAGACGGAACAGCTATCAAACGAATTATTTGCCATTAACTACATTGTGCCTACGACAAAAGAAGGACCTATTATTCTAGCCGCCGTGAAGAAAGGCGAGCGTGTCCTAAAAACGGTCTTGTATGATAAACAGAAGCATAAGTTAGAGTTCATGGATGATAAAGATCTCGATAGCAACACGTGGGCGGTTTCATACAATACAGAAGCAAATAAAACCTATCTTGCCCGTTTTTCAGAGAATGAAAGAGAGAAGCAGAGAAACATCTCTAATAAGCAACAAAAAGCCATGGTTCCCCCCGACTATACAATTGTTGAACTGAATAACGAGACGAAACAAGAACGCCCGATCATATCGCTGAAAAAGGAGCAAATCATTTCCTTGTCAAGTACTGGGAATCAGCTTTTTCTTATTACCTCTCCTAGTATCAATCGTCCACCTATCGAATATAGTCTGGTGGATAGTAAGACTGGTGAAAGAAGGAAGTTGGATCTCCCCATTTCGTCTAGAAGTGATGTCTATCTTTCCCATGACGCTAAGGGTATTTATTATCTGGGCAATACTTCAAAACAAGATTTTAACAAGGGGCGCGGGATTTATTATTACGATTTTGCTACTAAAAACATAGAACCTGTCTTTTTACAGGAGAATGGGTTTATTAATAATTTTATGCTAGTGTCTCGTGAAAGATAAAACGTAAGGCCGTCAGATCCTTCTGACGGTTTTTTATTATGGTAAAAGCTCCTTACAGTTCAGATAAAACCAATTCAATTCATCTGATCAAATCCAGGTAATGTAGGAAAACAGAATCAATAATCCATGATCTATCCGATTCTCCATTTCTGCTTACAAAGAGATGGCATATCAATCTGTTATGCTACATACATGTACCAAAAGAAACTGTAAGGATGTGCACAAACTCTCCAAAACATTTCAATAAGGAATCATTTTCAATCAAATGCTGATACAATAAGGGGAAACCAGAAGGGGGAAGGTTATGGCAACATGGGATTTATCGAAAACAAAGCACCATATCCTGCTATGTAATGGCGGTAGTTGCATGCGAAAAGGCGGCGAAGAAGTCACTGTGGCGATTCGTCAAGAAATAGCCAGGCTGCGAGCAGATGAACAGATTCATACAACCCGAACCAGATGTAATGGACGCTGTGAGGATGCCTGTGTCTTGATTGTGTATCCAGATGGAGTTTGGTATCAAAATGTTCAGCCTGAGGATGCGAAAGAGATTGTGGAGCATCTTGTCCAAGGACAGCATTATCAGGCTAAAATTAGCCATAGATACTCCGGCGACGGATTTGTTAGAAAGGAAACCGTAGCGCTTGGGGTAAAGAAATAAAGGAACAGCTACTCTCAGCAAAAAAAGATATTGCTAGAGAACATGTTCACAGTGCGTCATACTCGTGATTTAAGTCAGAACATTATTTTCATACCAACACAGAAATGAAAGAAACAGACTCCCCGATCGAGGGAGTCTGTTTTTTGTTTGATTCATGATCACTGTTACTAGGTGAAGATGCTGAAATAAAGGTTTCAGTCTAATTGCTCTTGGAAAAGCCGTATTTTAACAGTCGAAATCTTTTATCTTCCCTTAACGTGCAAGCTCGGAGGCAAAAATCTCGCTTGAATCCTTGACTGTGATGTTATGATGCGGGGTGCCTAACCCGTTCAATGTTTCGTTGTGGTGGTCAATAATAGAGATGGCGTTCAGGGTCGGGGTATTGGCTGTCGAATGGCAATCGCCAACCAAGGTTACCTCATAGCCGTGTGAGACTGCGCTTCGGCAAGCTGTATCAATACAAAACTGGGTTTGAAAGCCAACAATAATGAGATGCTCGATACCTCGATTTATAAGTTCCTGATGCAGTGCTGTTTCATAGAACGCGTCGCATGCTGTCTTTTTAATCACTATTTCACCCACAAGAGGTGCAACGTTAGGATGAATCTCAGTCATATGCGCTCCTTCCTCAAAAGGAGAGCCTACTGGACCAATATGCTGAATAAACAGAACAGGGATGTTGAGCTGACGAGCTTTTGCTTGTAATGAACTAATTTTGCCAACAATTTCTTCCCCATGATAAGAATGATAGGTAATGATGCTCTGGGTGTCTACAATAACCAGTGCTGTTTTATCAATCATATAGGTGATCATCCTTCCTTATTTTGGCTTATTTAAAGTATACAACAATTAAAAGTAGTGAAATACATCTATTGCGACAAAAAAAGGAAAACAAAGAGAAAGTGACAAAAAAGTCTGCTTTTACGTCAAACGATGAGAAGAGTGTAAAGGAAAAATAGCTGGAAGCTTTCCTTTTACAAGAATAAAGGATGGGAAAAGCTTATGACGACAATCATGATTATTGAAGATGACCCGAAAATTGCAGAATTGCTGCGAGAGCATATAGAGAGATATAAATACCGAGGGATTGTAATCCGAAATTTCGATCTCATTATGGAGAGCTTTTTAGAATGGAAGCCAGACTTGGTCTTGCTAGATATTAATTTGCCCAGCTTTGATGGCTACTACTGGTGTCGTCAGCTTCGTACGATCTCCACGTGCCCCATCGTGTTTATATCAGCTCGCAGTACAGAGATGGATCAGGTAATGGCACTTGAGTATGGTGCAGATGATTTCATTACCAAGCCCTTTCATTACGAGCTAGTAATAGCCAAAATTCGCAGTCAGCTACGAAGAGCCTATGGAGATTACGCCCCCAAGATGGAGGAGCGCATGGTCGAGCAAAAAGGCTTATGTCTTTATCCAGAGAGATTAGAAGTGAAATTGCAAGAAGAGAGCAGCTTATTGACGAAAAAGGAAGCGATTTTACTAGAGGCCTTGCTTACTGCTTATCCGCGTGTGTCAAGTCGGGCTAAGCTCTTAGACAAACTGTGGGACGATCAGGCATTTGTAGATGACAATACATTGAGTGTGAATATCACTCGCTTGCGAAAGAAGCTTGCTGAGTTAGGAATAGAAGACGCAATTGAGACGGTCAGGGGAGCCGGCTACCGATTACAGATCACGTGGAATCATGCAGGAGGTACAAGGTGAATGGACAGAGAGCACAACACGAGTACCTTTGAAGGGAATTCGAGGGCACGATCAGCTAGAAATAAGTTTTTTGAAATGAATTCATCCAGCAACAAGAAGCATGTACGGCTCTTTTTACGTGAGCATGTCCCGCTTATCTTATATTCCTACATCTTAATGCTGTTTTTCTTGCTTGTTTTTTGGTTCGATGGCTATGATCATGTGCTGACAGCCTTGTATGCTATTTTTTTAGGGACTTTTCTTTTACTGATATATCTTACGTACCGATATGTGAGCCATCGTGCTTTTTATGTGCGCCTATCCCAGCCGCTTGAAACTATGCATGAGTTCATGTCAGAATTTAACCACTCCCCGCTTCCAGAAGCTTTGGCAACCTTATTGGAGGCCCAATATAAAAGATATCAGGAGCAAATAAAGAGCTGGGAACGCCAGCATCAAGATCATATTACCTTTATGAATCAGTGGGTGCATCAGATGAAAACACCTTTATCCGTCATCGAATTAATTACGCAGAAGGAGGATGACGAGCGATTTGAAAGCATTGCGGAGGAGACAGATAAGTTGCGCAAAGGCTTGGAAATGGCGTTATATATTTCAAGGCTGGAGACATTTGAACAGGATTTTAGCGTGGATCATGTCCGTTTATTACCGATTGTAAATAAGGTTGTTCATGACAATAAGAGGTTTTTTATCCGAAATTACGTTTATCCTGACGTAAAAATAGAGTCGACATTAACAGCAGAAACGGATGCGAAATGGCTGGCCTTTATGCTGGATCAGTTGTTATCGAATGCAATTAAATATTCCGCCGGTACACATGAAAAAGTGACGGTTGCAGCTTTTACGCAGGGTGAGTCAGTTGTTTTGGAAGTACAGGATAGAGGAGTAGGCATACCGACAGCCGATCTTCCCCGCGTGTTTCGCGCCTTTTTTACCGGAGAAAATGGAAGGGAATTCAAGGAATCTACGGGAATGGGTCTGTATTTGGTCAAGGAAGTGGCAGAAAAGCTGAATCATTCGATCGAAATTCAGTCTGAGGAGGGAAAAGGAACGATCGTACAGATTATTTTTCCTTATGCTTCTCGTCGCTTCTAGCAGGGGGATGGATTATATGAAATCTTACAAATCTGTAAGCAAAATGAAAGAGTGTTTTATATGAACATTCTCCCCGGTTGATTACACTAAGATAACAGAAATGAAAGGAAAGGGGAGTATATATAATGGATATTGTAAAAGCTCGTGCACTTAGCAAAATTTATCAAGGAAAAATTTCTTATGAAGCTCTGTCCAATATTGATTTGACAATTAAAGAGGGGGAGTTTGTTGGAATCATGGGTCCGTCGGGAAGTGGTAAAACTACCCTGCTGAACATGATTTCTACCATTGATTCGCCTACATCAGGGGAAGTGCTGATTAACAATCAAAACCCGCATCTCCTGTCACCGGATCAATTGGCGCTATTTCGAAGACAAGAATTGGGATTTGTGTTTCAATCATTTAACCTTTTACACACGCTGACAGTTAAAGAAAATATTCTATTGCCGTTAACCCTTGATGGCACTAGCTTAGAGATCATGAATGAAAAAGTAGCCGCTATTGCTGACAGATTAGGCATTACTCCTATTTTAAATAAACGCACGTATGAGATTTCGGGTGGACAAGCCCAGCGTGCAGCGATTGCAAGGGCAATGATTCATAAACCGAAATTACTGCTTGCCGATGAGCCAACAGGCAATTTGGACTCGAAGGCAGCACGGGATGTCATGCAATTGTTATCATCCTACAACGCGGTAGATCAGACTACCATGATGTTAGTTACACATGATGCTTTCGCAGCTAGCTATTGCAATCGAGTTGTATTCATTAAAGATGGAAAGCTCTTTAATGAAGTATACTGTGGGGATAATCGTCAGGCATTTTATCAGAAAATCATGAATGTATTGTCGTTATTAGGGGGAGAAGCACATGACTTTTCAACAATACGCTCGTAATAATGTAATGCGCAATAAACGAGCCTATGCCGCCCATTTTTTAAGCTGTGCCTTCTCTGTGATGATGTTTTTCACCTATGCCCTGATTGCCTTTCATCCCCAATTACAAGGAGAATTGACAGGCTGGAGCTCAACAATGAATTCGCTTGGAAAAATGGCGATGCAATTGCCTCCCTATTTTATCTTCATCTTTTCTTTTTTCTTTGTGCTGTATTCTGTCAGTGCTTTTTTGCAAACTCGGAAAAAAGAATTTGGTATTTTGCTTATCCATGGGATGACAAACAAGCAGCTAAACAAGCTTGTTTTTATGGAGAATATGGTGATTGGCGTTCTTTCAATGGCGTCAGGAATATTGGTTGGTCTGGTATTTGCTAAGCTTGTACTGCTGATTAGTGCAGATATGCTAGCTATTGCAAAAGGACTACCCTTTTATTTACCGTATAAAGCCATTGGAATTACCTTACTGGCCTTTTTCGTCTTGTTTTTAGCGATTTCTTTCTTTACTTCCAAAACCATGAGAGTCAACAAACTGGTTGAGCTATTGCAAGCGGGTGAGAAACCGAAGCCGGAGCCTAAGGCTTCTATTTGGCTATCCATCCTTGCAGTTATTTTGATTGGAGCAGGCTATTTCTGCGTTTTCTGTTTTGCGCGGGGCATTTATTTGTTTTCGCTATTATTTAGCGGGGTGGCATTAGTTGTCGTTGGAACCTACTTTTTCTTTACCCAGTGCAGTGTATATACCATTCGTTTTTTACAGAAGAGAGACAGGTTATTTTTTAAAAGAACCAATATCCTCACGATGTCTGAGCTGGTCTACCGCATGCGAGATAATGCAAACATGTTTTTTATGGTAGCGGTTGTTTCAGCAGTAGCCTTTGTGGCAATCGGCACCTGCGCCGCTATGGGAAATCAGGGGCTGGCTAAAATAAAAAATCCATATGCATTTACCTATGTTTCCTATGCAAAAAACCCGCAGGAGAAGGAGCATGTTTCGCTAATTGGGAAAGAGCTAACAAAAGCGGGCTTCTCTTATCAGCAGGCTTATGCAGAATTATTCTGGACTGACAATAATATGATCATGTCCCTTACTCACTATAACCATTTAGCGCAGGCTCTTGGCTATCCGACAGAGACTTTACATGAAGGAGAATTTCTATGGATACCAGGGAAATATGCCCATGAGCGAGGAAGCAGTAAGCAGAATAGAGAAAATCAACTTCAGATTACACATGGAAATGTAAAGCTGGATTTATCAATGAAAAAAGTGGTTGATCATATGGTTATCCCGGAAAATTTCTCCGATGACTACTATGTGGCAGTAACAGATCAGGCCTACGAAAAAATCCTAGCTAGCCGCTTGGAAACCAATGCAGACTCGACCACAGAGGGGTTGCAAAAAGACAGCGACCAATCTAGTACGTTAGAGCAAGCCGAAGCCCGGAATATGCAAGAATCCTCTGAAGCTGAAACCGAATCTCATCCGATGAGAATCAATGTTTTTACGGTAGATAACTGGGAAAACACGGTAGACGTAGCAAATCATTTGAATGATACGTTTCTAAACTATGAATCACCGTATATGTTTTCAGCTTTAAGCCTGGAGTGGAAAGAGGCAAAGCAAGAAAATGGATTATTACTGATATCGAGCGTTATGATTGGCATTGTGTTCTTCACGTTTGCTTCTAGCTTTCTTTACTTCCGATTATATACAGACTTGGACAGAGAGCATGCCCAGTATCAGCTCATCGGAAAGCTAGGCTTAACTGGGAAAGAATTAAGAAAAACGGTTACAAGACAGTTGCTGATTATGTTCTTTTTACCTATCGTAATAGCGATTGTACACAGCGGGGTTGCATTTACCGCTCTGCAGCAATTGCTTCCCTATTCTGTTGTAGCAAGCTCTGTTATTGTTCTTGGTTGCTTTGTGGCTGCCCAGTTTCTGTATTTCTGGCTGATTCGTTGGCGGTATCTTAAATTGCTGCACAGAGGTATCGTTTAAAAAAAGGAAATTCAGGGGGCCATATTAGAAAGCATAGTTTCATTCATCAAATAATAGAGGATATAAAATATAAGGCATAGGGATGTAAGATTCCTTATGCCTTTTCCTATATGATGAAAAAACTAGATCGTCAAAATAGCTTTATGGCCTGCTAGGGTGGTATGTCAAATCATTTGGACTTTGCCCGCTTTTCCTTCATTCTTCGAAAAAGCTCCAGGCTTTCCTTTAGGTATTCAGCCTCTTCTGCTGTTAAAGAGTCTCCACCTGTGATAAAGGCAAGTCCTGTAGCATCTTCTGTTTCATCCGAGGACAAGTGAGGTTGTTCTTTTGTCTGTTTGTTGAGTAAATAGTCGGTAGAGGTTTGATATATTTCAGCTAATTCCTTAAGCGAAGTAGCATCCGGCTCATAGGTATTTGATTCCCATTTTGAGACAGTGGTGTTGTCGACGCCTAGTTTGTCTGCAATCTCTTTTTGGGTCCATTTATATTCTTTGCGTTTTTCCTTTAACCGTTCTCCAAGTGTCATTCTATCACCGCCTTGTCTACCTTATGATCCATACCTAGCTTGTTTACCTCTATTATATCTATTTAGTTGAGGTAATAGCAAGTTTCGGTTGACTTTTGAGTTTTGATCAACTAATATAAAGTTGAAAGTTGATTAATGCTCAAGTTTTGCGTATTCAATCAAATTGTTTCAGAAGACTCCCAGAGGAGGAAGATGAGAATGCGGTCTACAGAGATGAAACTAACACTGGACATGAAACAGGTAACAATTCCGGTCGGCAGGGAAGCTAGTATGGTTCTCATCGACCCTGTTCAAGGGAAGATTAAAATAGTGCCTCTGGTTCACCACGGTGAGACTGTAGTCAAATCTAGCCAAGGAAAGATAGCCAAAATAGCCTTCCAAGAAAATGAATTATTTTAACAACTGCATATTAGCCTGATACCGAGATGCGGGAGGGCGCTGGATATTTCCACGATGAGTGGGAGTTTCTAGCGTCCTTTTTTCATTTTGAAAAACAATCAAACCTGTATCGGCAGCTAATCAATTAAAAAGGAGGGAGAACATGAGCAAGCCCAATCAAAAACAAAAAAACCTACATCAAGCGGCGAAAGCATCAATAAGACAGAAAAAAACCAGAGCAATCTCAGAGTATGAATGGAGACGCTTGATGGGTGATACCACAAGCATTCAATTTCTGAAAGATAGAGCGGCAAGCAGACGGTGATTTTTTACACCAATCAAGCAGATAAGGCAATGAGCGTACAGCAGACAACGACGACTTTGCACCGGAATGGAATAAAAGCTTCACATGTAAAAAAGTACGTAAAAACAAGGGGGATACAAGCATGGCAAAAAGCATGAAAAAACTAATTACTTCCTATAAAGCAACCAAAAAACAGTTGAAGAACATGTTAGCTGAAATAGAGAATCCCAACCAAGAAGCTAGTGCTGGCGTTGGACATGGTACAGATCGGGAAGCATTGCGCAGTAGTCTGGCCGCAAGCATTCGCGACGTGGAGTATGCGATTAAATGGCTGGAAACAGGCAGACAACCTGATAATCAACGAGGTATTCAGAGACGATCAAAGGAACAGCGAGAGATTTTATTAGATCCTTTTAAAATGCAAAGCTATGTGAGTCCGGGAACAGGAGGATGCCGTGTCAATGTGAGCGATGCAGAACGGCAGCTAATAGATTTTTATCTTCAATTTGTTACTGAAAAAGAAAGAGAGTGCTATCTGATGGTACATGGGAGCGGCTTTACTCATGAGAAAGCTGCTGAAATGCTCTTCATATCTCGCGGAAATGTATCTACCTTGCTGGCCCGTGCCCAACAAAAAATTGAGTTTGCCAAGAATGTAACAGCTGTCCTTGCGATGGCTGTTTTCTTTTTAATCGTCGGAGGCGTCAAACCCCTTAAATAGGAACGTTTGTTTGCGTGGGGCAGAAGCCACCTATAAGTGTAAGGACCATTTAGCGAGGGGGTAACGGTTGAGCAAGGAGGTAGACACCAGAATGATCCTGCATCCAAGATTACTAGGGGCTGTCAAAGAACAATTGGCTAATGAAAGAAAGACATTTATACACAAGCAGCTAGCACCTGTAAAACGATCAGCAGAACAAAAGGTCAATCAGACTAGGAAGCAGGCAACAACATATGAGGGAAGATCACCTCCCATATCCACACAAAGCAATGAGCAAAAGCCTTGAAAGGAGGTGCAAATAGAGATGGACAGGGAGTTGTCCACGCTAATTGATTTGGTAGAGGAGGCATATCCCCAAATACCGATCATTTCCCAATTAGGAGAGTGGATGGAGGGGACGTTTCCATTACCATCCGCTTTTGTCATGACCCAAACGATCAGTGAAAAGGGAAATAGCCTGACCAGCTACAAAGTGATTTGTGAAGCAACTGTTATGCTTCACTATCCCTTGAAGCAAGAAAAGCATGTTCCGCTTTCGACAGGTGTCTTGCGAGATTTGTTACGAAAGCAACGTTATAGCTACCGAGGCAAAAATAAGCTCTTGCTTGATATCGACCCGAGTACTTTTTCTGTGAATACCGAAAAAAAGGAACGGGCCGAAATAACATTTCGCTATGAGTACCTTATGCCTGTAGAAAGAGAGCAGGTTAAGAAAATTGCTATCTTTGATGTGAAGGAGGATGGGCATGGCTAAATCAACAGGCCAAACCAATGAAGGTACAGTAAAAAAAACACTGCTAAAAAAGAACAAAGAGCGAGCAGAGTCACAGCCGCTCAACACTGCTGCTCAAAAGAACAAGCGCACTCGTCTGGAATGGATTGAGAGTGCACCGTTGTTACAAGCCGAACGGTTTGAAGTAGCAGGAGCGTTACATGCATTTACGGATCAGCAGGTAATGAATGAAGAACAAGTACGACAATACGTATCTACATTTCTAGGAGGTAAATAGTATGACAATCCAACGTGAACGACCAGGTGTAAACGTAGAATTAAAGGCGAAAGCACAGGAGCGAGTCCTGCCGAAAAGCGGTGTGGTACTAGTGCCGTATCTAGCTGAATGGGGAGCCCCTGATCAGGTCATTACAATGAAGGGTTATGAAGAGCGCGTAGCAGAAACCTTTGGCCAAATCGATATTTTGGAGTTGGCCGCAGAAGGAGGCGCTACTGTAGTTGGCTATCGTATGACGAACGGTAAGAGTGTTGCGGCCAGCTATTCACAGGAAGGTTCGCTTGCTATTCAAGCACGTTATCCAGGCTTAGTGGGTAATGAGCTACAAATTTCGATCAAGGATTCCACCGCAGAAATAGGTAAAAAGGAATTACAGGTCAAAGGTCCAGTAAAAACAGAAAAGTTCTCGTTTGCAAACATAGACGAGCTCGTAACGAAAGCAGAACAATCCATCTATATCAAGGTGAAAAAGCTGGGTGACAAAGCAGTAGAAGAAACAGCAATGACGGCACTCTCGGGTGGGACAAGCGGAATTGCTACTTTATCAGCTACTGACTTTACTACTCTATTTAACTCTATCTCAGGTGTTGATTTCGACGCGGTGTATTTACCGTCGGCTGATGCGGGAATCCAAGCAGCAGCGAAACAATTCATGGTCGATCGCGAGCTTTTTAGCAAAAAACGTAGCACGCTGGTAATCGGAGGTTTGCCAGAAAAAGATAGCAACATGAACGAACATGTGGAGCGTTCTGTCGCCCACAACTCTCGACGTGTCGTAAACTGCGCTATTGCAGGCCAGCATGTAAACGGCAAGACCTATTCAAGCTTAGAATGGGCGGCATGGCTAGCAGGCATGATCGCTGCTACGCCAGCTCATATCTCTCTAAGTGCACAGCTAGTTCCGATGAAAAAGGCGGCAAAGGATTGGGGACACACTGAAATTCAAAACGCCCTTAACTCTGGTACATTGATTGCCGTTCGTGACGGAGACGTGTACCTGATTGAAAGTGCGGTCAACACCTTAACGACATTAAAAGCAGCAGAACGTGAGGATTTTGGCAAAATTCGCGTCTCTATGACACTTGACCAAATTGTTAATGACATTACCTCTGTTGGCAAAAAGTATAAAGGCAAACTGGACAATAACGATATTGGCGGTGCGACGTTCGTTGGAGCGGTTAAGACCTATCTCGAAGTGCGTGAAGCGCAAGGCGCTATTGATAAAGGCTGGATTTTTGAAGATAAGAAAAATGGAATTGGTGACAAACGCGGGTTCCGCTTAGCCGCCAAGCCACTTGATGCTATTGAGCTTTTCGATATTGAATGGGAGGTGCTGTAAGCATGCGTCAAAGCGATATTAAATTAAAAAATTGTCAGGTATATGATGAAAACGGTGATCCAATCTACGGTACATTGGAAGGAAAGGCTGTCTTAAAAACAGAGTATGGCGATGTAAAACGTCTGCAAAAGGGCTCGGTGCAAACGATTGACTCTTGGCATGTGGAGGTTACTTTAAAGGTATCATCTGTTAACGCTCTGCTCAAATATTTTTGCGTGGATCAAATTACGGAGGGCAAAACTCCTGTAATTCCACAGCTTTTGGGCGAAATGGTCGATAAGGAAAACGGCAATACAGAACGCGTTCGCTTAACCGATATCTATCTAAACCCGGAAGAAATCACATTATGGGAAGCAAAGGCAGATGGAAACGATAACGCGACTTACGAAATTAAAGGCCGCAGTAACAAGAAGCCTGATTATCTTGATAAATTGCCGGAATATACAGAAGAATAGGAGGCCTTTTCATGGGGAAATTAGAAAAATTCTTAGCGCAAGCAAATGAAACAACACCGCGTCATGAGATAGAAGTCAGCATTGATGGCGAGGTATGGAAGGTACGTCAGCTAACCTTAATGGAAAGTCGGATTTGTGAGCGTGAGGCTGATAAAGGTGAAAAATTCGACTGGTATCGCTACAATGATGCTCGCATTGTGAAGGCGACTGAGCACGATTTTAATTGGAATGATCCAGAGCTAAAGAAAGCCTACAAAGCAGGGGACAAATTTGAGCTTCCCGGCAAATTATTTGATCGCAACCCAGACGCATATGCACTCCTTTTAGAAACCGTGCGCAAAGCAAATCAAGGACGGACAGAAGAAGAAGCGATTGAAGAAGCAAAAAACTAATTCAAACCGACGCGGAGGCTTGGCATGTAGCGAAGGCTTATCTGCATGGCAGAGGCCTCCCGGCGGAAATCGTAGAGTATGAAGTAGATCGCTATAAGCAAAAATTATTTATTATCGCATGTCAGATCATTGAATTAGAGGCGGAGGAGAAATGATATCCTCCGCCGTTTTTTTGCAAAAAAAAGATGTAGCATGAACGGAGGTGAATGCAATGGGCAACGATATGGTTGTTGAGCTGCTTTCTGTCCAGAAAGAGATGTTTAAGATAAGGCAGGGCATGCTGGAATGGAAAAGAGATTCGGCTTCATTGCAAGCAGCTCTGGGACAACTGGGACGCGGATTTTTACAAGAAGCTGACAGGATGGAACGGCGCATTAAAGAAGTGCGTTCTCAATTACAGCTGCTGGGAACCTCCGTCCAAGCCAAGCTTCGTGTAGAAATAGACGATCAGGCGACTCAAAAAATTTCGCAGATGCGCAGTCAGTTAAGTCAATCCGTAGTCGTGAGTGGCGGAGGAGGTGACGGCGGCTCTGCTAACCCCTTTGTTGATCCCTTAGGGCAGGCGATGAGCTGGCACAATAACTCAATCCCTGAATCTCAAGCTGCGGCAAAAGAACGCGGATTATTTATTGCCAAAGGAAAAACGGATGCCGAGGTCCAAGATTTAGATCGTAGTGTTGAGAAAATCATCCAAATCAACCCGGAACTAAGCAAGACAGAAGCTATAAACATCTATAACAAAAGTGACGATGTAAATGCAAAGGATAAGGCTGCATTTGCCGAATATGCTGCCAAATTAAGTATGACTACAGGGTTTTCTGCTGACCAGAGCTTAAAAATGATGGCTCTATTACGCGACAGCACAGGAGTTACTGATCCTGAGCGACTGGCAAATTCTCTTCAATATATGAGTAACAATATGAAGGATTTTAGCGATGATTTTGTACCCTCTATGATCAAATATACCTCCCAGCTAGGGATGGTAATGGATACACCAGAGAAAATGGCGATGATGGTCGGCGAAATTGGCAACATGGGTATTCCATCAAATGACATGCCGCTAGGCGCGTTAAAAGATATTGCCTTAAAAATGTCTTCTCAGGGCGAGCTGAGTAAAGTATTACAAAAAGGCTATGAGGCGGACGGGAAAAGACCTGAGGAAGCCAAACGGTTAGCTGACATAGAGGCCATTCAAGTAACCCAGCTCTTGCATTCAGATAATAAAAGCGATAATCAGCAGGCGATGGGACGTATTTTTATGAATCTTGCTTCTATTAAAGATGATAATGTACGTCAAGAGATGCTAAATGCAGTAGGCTCAGGCTCTGGCAAGGAGCTATTGCAGCATCTAGTGCCGCTGATGGAGAAAACGGGTAAAATTTCTGCTGGCGAAGTGGAAAATAAAGTGGCTAATAACGAAGCAAATAAATCCTATAAGGCTGCAATTGACCAAAATCCTTGGTTTGAATATATGCAAGCCCAAAGTGAAGCCAAGGCAGCCATGGTGGACTTAACAGCTACAGTAGCCAAGGATTTAACACCGGTCATAAAAATGTTAGCTGGTGCATTGACCCTCTGTATCAAAACTTTTAATGAATTACCAGAGTTGGCTAGATATACCATAGAGGCGATAGGTATCATTGCTCTTGCGAAAATGGCAAGAGGCAAGAAGAAAGATGATAAAAAACAAAAAAATAAGAAACAACCTACTACTAAACAAGATAAATGCTGCTGCACATACGGTAGTGATACAGGTGGGGAAAAAAGAGAGAAGCGTAAGGGCTCGAAGAAAAAAAGAGGAGGCAAAAAGGGGAAAAGTAAGTTAGGCCCTTCAAAATTCGGCGGTAAAAACACGGGAGGACCCGGCAAATCAACCAAAAATAATCCAAGTAGCCCAAGTAATAAGAAAAAAACTACGAAACCAAAAGCTAAACCCAAACCAGCCAAGCCACTTACTCCTAAATCTAAACCTCCTACTACAGTCCCCAAGAAAGCTGGCAAGCCCACTAGCGGATTCGGCAAATTAAAGGACATTGGCGGTAAAGCTTTTGAAGGGATAAAAAGCTTTGGCGGAGCCGCGTGGGACGGATTAAAAAATCTGGGCGGCAAAGGCTTTGGTGGAGTTAAATCCATTGGAAAAGGCCTTTTGAAAAAAATTCCTTTTGTAGGAGAAGCAATGGGCCTCGCCTCATTGGTTACCTCTGACAACAAACCGATGGAGCTATTAAAGCTTGGTGGAAGTGCCGGGATGAAAGCTGCAGGTACTATGATTGGTGCTACAGTTGGCTCGATTGTGCCAGGATTAGGCACAGCGGTTGGCGGAGCAGTTGGCGGATTTTTAGGTTCGGTTGGCGGAGACTTCCTCATGGAAAAATTGCCTGATTGGTTCGGATGGGGCAAAGAAAAGCCAGAGACACCACCCGCACCAGTACCACCCGCACAACCACCGACTACAGCTAGTAGCCCTAGTCAAATCAAGCCTGCGAGCAATAAGCCACAAGATACGTTAACGACGACACCAGCACCGCAAGTAACGCCGGCAGCTACTAATGCCGCAAATAAGAAGGATACAGCTCAAAATCTATCGGTAACGGTCTCTTCCATGCCTATCACGCTACATGCAGATGGTGTGCTTCAGGATGTGGTAGGCATGATTCGATTATTGAAGGACCCTACTGTTACGAATGAAATAAAACGTATCATCGAGACTGCTTTCGTCAATGCATTAGAGACTAGAGGTGGAAAAGCATGATTCGTATGCAGGGAAAATATCGGCTGACGTTTCCCGTAACCCCGGCAGAGGTGCAAATAAAAGGCTACGGAAATGATGCAGAAACATCTACCAGTATTTCGCTTGTTACCAAAAACAGACTATCTGCTAATCGAGCGAAATCAATCTCCTTTGAATTTTGGCTTCCAGGCGATATAGAATCTCCTTTAATCGAGGTGAAAGGCTATCAGGGACCGCGTGAATGGTTAGCCGGTCTGGATCGAATCTCAGGGAAAGAGGTTCTGCTCACAATTGACGAGTTAAATTTAGCATGGAACGTCTTAATCGGCCCTGTGGATGGGACGTTTAAAGGAATGAATGTAGATTATTACGGGTCGATTGAATTACCGATTTTTATTAAAGATGAGTTCGTAGAGTGGTCTAGCAATAAGGAGCTTCTACAGCCGCCTGTGATCATGGCTAAGCAACAAAAGGCTCGTGCCAATACGACAGGAAAAACCGCAAAGAAACAGCAATCATCCCCATATCTTTTAACACCAGCCAAAAATATGATTCATCAGGATAGAGAGATGCGTAGCAAACAGCTTACTCGTATCCAAAAGAAAAATGCTGAATATAAAAGCAAAGCCTAGGAGGGAGCGGCTATGCGTGTGATTTATGGAAAAGATGCTACCCGACTTGATGTAACACCTGCCGTGACGGATATTTCTTGGTCCTCATCCAGAGGACAGGTTGCCCAGGTGTGTCAGATTCAGCTACGTAATCCCCCTGTATTAGCTGCTGCTGGCTATCTCATGATGTTTCCCAATGACCCCAAGGAAAGCGAGCAGCTTTTTCACGGTCCCTTAGTGGAATGGAATCGGGACGAAAAAACGAAGGAGCTGAGCGGAACTGCTTACGAGCTGTCATGGTATTTACAAAAAAATGATTGCGAAAGGCCCTATTTGAAAGGAGATGCAGGGAAGGAGCTGGAGAGGATCATCCAGGGGGCAGGCATTTCGTTTCAATGCCCAGCCTTTGGATTTACGGTAAAGGAACGGCTCCCTTCCCAACCGTATACCTCGTTGTTTACAGATATAGCAGAGAGAGCCTTTGAACGGACAGGACTTCGCTATTTTATCCAGCACCGACGGGATAAGCTGATTGTGCTAGCAGAGGGAAACAATCCTTATGTCCCTGTGTTTCAGGCTACTATGCTGGAGGCTAGCTCTGTCGGTGAAAGCTTGGAGGAGGTGTATACGGCTGTAACGGTAGAACGCTATGAGGGAGATCGGGCGGCAGGCAGAGTCACGAGGGAACATCATGATTTAATGAAAAAGATCGGACGGATGCAAAAAATCATTGATGCAGGCGAGGAGAAGAATCTCGCCTCTTTGGCGTCCAAACAGCTTGCTGCGTTAGCTAAAATACCGCGAACACGCTCCATAACCGTTCGTCACACAAATTCACTCATTGCTAGATTGCGGGCAGGCTGGCTGGTGAAAATTCAGGAGATAAACGGTCAACAGAGCAGTTGGATCGTGACCTCCTGCAATACACGGTGGAAAAACAGGGAATTTGTGATGGACTTACAATTGGAATGGAGAGGATAGGATGCAACAAGCGATTAATAGATTGTTTACCCAAGCAAGAAGTGGCATTAGTGATACGCAGATCGAATTTGGCACGCTACAAAATTATGCCCCAGTGGTCATTAAGCTAGATCAGGACCCCGCGCCCCTAAAAGAGGTGGAGGAAGATCTAGTATTTTTTAAAAATGAGCAATTCACAGAGCCTCAACTAGGAGCGACCTATGCTCTAATGAGGTGTTCTACGGGACAATATCTGGTGCTGGGTGAGGTGAAATAAATGTTTCCTGCTTTAGAAAGTAATCGGGAGCTAACAGATGCTCCTTCCCCGATACCCTGGACATATAAATTGGACTGGACTACGTTTCAATTTATCAAAGCAACAGATGGCCGACATGTAAAGACCAGTAATTATGCTGAGTATTTGGAAGAGATTGCGAAAAAAATCCTGCATACCAAGCGATTTCAATATGCGATCTACAGTGATCGGATTGGGGTAGATTTTTTTGAGCATATTGGAAAGCTCCCTAAGCATGTACCTTTAGCCTTGATTAAGCGGGATGTGGAGGATGCGCTGGAGGCTCATTCAGAGGTTGGGCGAGCAGAGGTTATGGATATTCGATATCAGGAGAATCAAATAGGTCTGAGACTAGAAATTGAAGGGGTACGGGGAAAGACTAAGGTGGTGGTTGATATATGGAAACGATAGAGAAACCGAAAATGCCTATTCTTCAAGAAAGCCCAGATCATATTTATCAGCGAATAGCCAATCGTGCAATTGACTATGCAAGAGAAAATGGACAATCTCCTCCTGCTACGGAAGAAGGAGAGATTTTTTATGATTTTTGGTATCCGTTAGCAAAAGAAATTTCGGAACAACAACAATTATCTCAATATAGTCTTTTACAGGCATTTGTGGTTTGGAGTGATGGAGAGTTTCTAGATGCACATGGATATGCAGAAGGAGTAGACCGTAAAGAGGGGGAGGAAACAGAAGCTTATCGGCAACGAATTCTCCAAAAAAAAAGAACCGAGGAGGGAAGTGGACGCGCAGAGGACTATATAAGATGGGCTTTAGAAATAGAGGGAGTTGGTGGCGCAGTTGCCATTGAACACGAGCGTCATGATGTATCGATTGATTTATATCTGACTGATTTGCAGGGTCAGCCTGTTACATTAGAGTTTGCTTCTTTCATACAGAATCAGCTTGAGACAAAGCGTATTGCAGGTCATGATCTGAAATGTTTTCCTGCTGAAATTTTCAACCTTAATGTTAGGGTAAAGCTCCAATTAGCTGATGAATCGAAGAAATCGGAGACAGCTTCACTTATTACAAGTCGAATTCAAGAATATATAAAGGGCAGCACTTGCATTGTTTATCATTTGCTAGGTGCACTATTTTGGGTTGACGGCGTAAAGGACTATTCAAACTATACCCTAAATGACGGAAGAGAAAATCTGAGTAAACCTATAAAGGCTGTTCCGTGTGTTAATTTGGTGGTTGAACTATGATCCCTTTTCGATATCGCCGGCAATTACCGCCCTATTGGTATGATAACGAAGTAGCTAGGCTCCACTTGATGTCAACTGAAGAAGAGATTTTGTTTCAAACAAAGAAAATAAATGAGCTGGGAAATCAGTATCTTTTGCCTTATGCTACTACCTTTGGATTAGATATATGGGATTGGATATATTTTGGAGGCAAACGGAACGGTACAATAGAAGAAAGAAGAGAAGAGATACGTAAAAAGAATGTAGCAAAAGCCAGTTTTACATTAGATACATTATACTTATTAGGCAGAATGGCAGGAGATCTAAAGAAAGTTACAGAGGATTTCACTAATAAGGAAATCATATTTGAATTCTCGAGTTATCAATCAATAAATTTAATGCAGCTAGCAGTTGATTTTGAAAAAATACAACCTGTCCACGTTCTGAAAGAGAAAATTATTGCAAGTAGTCATGGAGGAATTATCTTTACATCAGGTCCGCCAAAGTTCTATGAAACACAAAAAAGGGATTGTGGTGCTTTTTTCAGCGGAGGAGAGAATGATTTATGCTAACTGACCATCTATTTGAAGTGCAAGCAAATGTCCTAGAATCTGCTTTTAATTCGGCAGAGATAGAACTAAATGATAAAATCGTTCCCGTTAGTTTGTTGAAAATACGACAAAGTGTTAATAAGGTTATTTTTTTGATTCGTCTCTCAGCTTCCATGACAGGAATAGTAACGAAATGTATTGTGAAAGATGTCAATGGACAGGCAGTTTGGGAAGGTCACTTGCAAATGGAGAAGCCTAACCGTGAAATAACTTTGAGCATACCGATTGAACTGCAATGGAAGGCAGGTGAATGATATTGGCGTATGAAAAACAACTGCATGTTAAC
>NZ_JAUKFY010000030.1 GCF_030489605.1 Brevibacillus laterosporus | reverse complement strand
CGCAAGAGACAGTTGCCGAACCAAAAGAAATTGCTACGAAACAACATGAAGAATGGATCGAGAATCATCACTCTCAATCAAAAGTGCAATTGGTTGCTGATTCCGATCCATATGCAAAATATTGGGAGGGAAGTGAAGAGGAGCAGGTAGACATAACTACAACAGCAAAAAAAGAAGCGATAACAGAAAGAGCAACAGAAACAGCCAAAGTACATGTCGAACTAGATGAAAATAAGGTAAAAGCTCATACAGCGGAATATGATCAGGAGCAGCAAGAGCCTGCTATCAGCACGGAATTAAGCACAGAAGAAGCAACTGTGCTTATGGCTCAATTGGAAAAGGAAGAAGCAAAATCAGCAGAGGAAAATACAGCATCCTTAACAGTTGAACAGGAAACAGAAATGAAGGTTGCCATTGGTTCAAAAAACAATCATAAAGAGCAAAATGAAATGATGAACTTCTCCAATATTTTCTCACACTTACATGGAAATGAGAAAAAGAAAAATCAGCGTGAGGAGAGTAAACAAGAGGAGGAGGTTTTAGAGCAAACGAAGGCAAAAAGTGATACCAGCAGTTCACGTAGAGACGCATTAGGGAACCTAACTTCATTTGTACAAGATCGCACAGAAAAATTCAGTAAATTGAAAATGTGCATTATCCAAAAAAATGATACCTTAGATTCTATTGCACAGCGGTATGAAATGTCCGTGACCAAAATTAAAGAAGCAAATCGAATGTCAACAGATCGAGTAGAAGAGGGGCAAATTCTTTACATTCCGCAATAAGGGGAGAGAAGGGCATGGCAAAGGAACAATTAGATATTTCCCCCATCTGCAAACGATATAAACTGAAAACGACCAAAATAACGCCAAAAGTGGATTACTATTTAATAGAAACAAACAGGGGAACCAAAGAGATAAGGGTATGGCCTCGTATAGAATATATGCGTTGGTCTTACGGATGGCGTGAGCAAATGGCACGTCAGGGAGTTAAAAACGTAGAACGATTTATTCGTACCAAAGATTCTAAGCCTTATGTAGTATCAAATAAAAAGGGTTATAGCTTGATGGATCACCATCGCGTAGCAGAACCAATCGCCTACACCATTGATAACATGCTGGAATGTGGTCGTATTACAGCGCAAATGCATTTAGCCCAACAGGCCCAATCCCTCCAAATTGGTGGAGAATTATTGAGACGAGAACAATTACATGCACAGCAAGTACTGGATCGGACAAAAAAATTTTTAAAGCAGTGGGAACGGGATCAGAATGCGAAGAAGCGCAATAAATGGGGAAGCTTGTTTCCGTCTATCTTAGAACGGATGGAGCGCAGTGCTACCTTAATCCAGAGCGTATCCTTACCAGATGAAGTGCTGGCAGCTTCTCATAAGGAATTATCACGGAAGAATTGGGTAATGGTTGACGATCAAGTGTTTTTGCGAGGCTTTTATAAAACCTCTCTCACTGTTCAGCATAAGGATACAGCAAGTTTTTTACACGAAATTGCGTTGGATGGTGGAGATCAGGCATTGGTTGACGCCTTTCTAGATGGTTATGAAGAGGTAAAACCATTGAATTATGAAGAATTTCGTTTATTGCTCTCCTTTATGGCCTATCCGCAGGAATTGTGGAGAACATTGGAAAAAGTTCTTCAGGCTAACACAAAAGAGGATAAACAAGCAACGGAGGATGTCAAACAGTCAGTCATGCGACAGCGAGAATTGGATTATCATCTGCAACGCTTGGCGAAGCGAGCAGAGCGAGGGCGGCAATCGTCATGAGTCAGTACGATCAACTCTTCCCCTTGTTTAACGAGTATGATATGTATGTACAATCAATTGAGATGGTTAAAGCTCCGCATGTATATAAAGGAATTACTCCAAACGGGTGTTATTCCTGCAAAAAAACAGCCGCACCGGCCACTCGCCTGCTTTATGTGGGTGGCGTATTGAGACATTTGGAGCAAAGAGGCTGGGATGGTGCTATACCTCTTTTATATACCAAAATTGATGAACCATATGTAAGGCAAGGGGGAGAGGTTTATTATTTAACCCAATGGGAGGATAGTGTTTCCATTTCCAAAGCGAATCTGTCTAGCTGGGCTTCGGGGACGGTTGTTCGATTGGCGGAGTTCCATCAGCTAACGCAAAATTACCGAATTGAAGATCCAAAGCAGGTGGAGCCGCTCGTTGATGCCCTAATTAATAGATGGCAAAGCTGGATTCGTCAATTGGCTATGTTCCGTGATCTCGCTAATGAACGGGATTATGCGTCTCCGTTTGATGTTGCATTTTTAGCTAATCATACGTTTATTGCTGACACTGCTAATCAAGCGCTGGAAAATTTACGCATTTGGCGAAGACGACACGAAACAAGCAATCAATTTCGACTCTCGCTCATCCATGGTTATCCACATCCAAGTCATACGGTTATGAATGAGAGCGGCAAAGTGCGTTTGCTCAATTTTGACCGAACCGTGTTTGATACCCCCGTTCGAGATATAGCGGTAATGCTACGTAATTATTTTCAGCTCGGGGGGGAAAGTAAAACAGCAACTGACCTTTTTGAACAGTACAGCGAAGTGTTTCCCCTTCGGCCAGAAGAGATTTCGCTGCTACAATACTTTTTACAATATCCCGAGAGGATCATGCGTAATCTGGAGTCCTATTATAATCGACGGTACGAATGGACGGAGCTGTATGCAGTTAAGCGATTGGAAAAGGATTTGGATCGGCTGGTGAGCTTAAATAGATGGACCAATCAAGCGTTTTGATCTAGACGCCTTCTTGGGAAAAGGAGGCGTTTTTTTGCATGATGGGTGCGTAAACATAATGACGTGACTACAGCCAATCCATCGAAAATGCAGCATAAGAAATGGCGAGGAAGCCTAGGATTAATACATCGAGGGAGGTGGGCAGCAGTAAGGTTCTAATAAACTGAAAGGCTGTAAAAGGCAATAGAAACTGTTTATAGGAAGCCTTTATATTGTATAGAAAAGAACTGTATTTAAAGCGTCGCCAATTCATAATTATCACCCCCTACTGCACAGCGTATGCAGTATGCGGATAGAGGGTGAAGTAAGCGGCAATTTGTGAATCGTTTATTTCCACAAATTGCAGTAAAATATAGAAAACAAATCAAGAAGAGAGGATGTGGTTCTTTTGGTTGAACATCGAAGAATTAACACAGTTCAACTATTCAAGAGAGCTTTTTTATCATTCTAGGGTCCATGATTTTTACATTTGGACTAGAAGAATTTTTGATTCCCAATCAAGTCATTGATGGAGGGATTACGGGTGTTTCGATTATTTTTAGCCATTTGACAGGCTGGCCAATTGGTCTTTTCTTATTTTTGTTAAACCTACCCTTCCTACTTATTGGTTATAAGTACATAGGTAAAACCTTTGCTCTATCTACATTGTTTGGAGTTACGACCATGTCAATTGCTGCAAGTTTATTGCACCCAGTTAGCGCTGTTACGAGAGAACCGTTTCTCGCTGCGGTTTATGGAGGCGTATTTTTGGGGATAGGGGTAGGCTTGGTCATTCGTTATGGTGGGTCGCTTGATGGGACAGAGGTTGTAGCCATTTTGTTTAACAGGAAAACAGCCTTTTCTGTTGGAGAGATAATCATGGTTTTCAACATATTTATTTTAGGCAGTGCAGGATTTGTATTTGGCTGGAATCAAGCAATGTATTCTTTGCTTGCTTACTACATCGCCTACAAAATGATTGAAGTAACACTTGAGGGTTTTAACGAATCCAGATCAGTCTGGATTATTAGTGACAAGCATCGAGAAATTGGTGAAGCTTTGCTAGCAAGGCTAGGGCGTGGTGTTACTTATTTGAACGGGGAAGGCGGATATTCTAGAGATAATAAGACAATTATCTTTACCGTCATCACCCGATTGGAAGAGGCCAAATTAAAATCAATTGTAGAAGAATGGGATCAGTCTGCATTTTTAGCCATTGGAAACATTCGTGATGTTAAAGGCGGTCGTTTTAAGAAAGAAGCAATTCATTAAAAGGAACGAAGGCTGTCTGATTTAGAAGGGAAGGTAAATCAAACAGCTTTCGTTTCTGTTTGCAAGCATTCACATTTTTCTCTATTTGACGTACCATTATGGGTTCGCTATAATATGCTGTATATGATTATATATGCAATGCTATGATTGGAAAGAGTACATATACCCACCTTATCAGAGAGGGAGAATCATTAGCTGCGAGATTCTCTAAGGCGTAGGGATATGGAAAGTCGTCCATGAGCAATTCCAATGAAATGAGAAGTCATAAAGTAGTTGGAATCGGCGTCAAACCGTTATCTTGTTAGAGTGAACGCGTGAGTTCCGTACTTTCACATAGTGGGAAATGTATTTGAATGATGATGGTGCGCGTTAACAAAGGTGGTACCGCGAAACAAACTCCTTTTCGTCCTTTGATGATGAGGAGTTTTTTTATTTGCCCATGTAATGATGTGCAATTATAAGGAGGAATAGGATTATGGCAAACGAACAAGCATCTCTTGATTCACAACTACCAAAAAACTATGATCCAAAGGCAGCGGAGGCCAAATGGTATCCCTACTGGATGGAACAAGAATTTTTTAAAGCGGAGCGCGATCCTAAGAAAGCTCCTTATACGATTGTAATTCCGCCTCCAAATGTAACAGGTAAGCTACATTTGGGCCATGCATTGGATACAACGCTACAAGATATTATTACACGTGCCAAGCGTATGCAGGGATACAGCGCGCTGTTTCTACCAGGAATGGATCATGCGGGTATCGCAACACAAACGAAGGTAGAAGCAAATCTTCGCGAAGAGGGCTTAAGCCGTCATGATTTGGGCCGTGAAAAATTCCTAGAAAAAGTATGGGAATGGAAGCATGTCTATGCTAATCATATTCGTGAACAATGGGAAAAACTTGGGCTTGCTCTAGATTACTCACGCGAGCGTTTCACGATGGACGAGGGCTTATCACGTGCCGTTCGTGAAGTGTTTGTTCGCCTCTATGACAAAGGTTTGATCTACCGCGGCAAGCGCATCATTAACTGGGACCCAGCCGCTCGTACAGCCTTGTCTGATATCGAGGTTATTTATAAAGAAGTAAAAGGCGCGCTGCACCACATGCGTTATCCATTGGCTGATGGAAGCGGCTTTATTGAAGTGGCTACGACTCGTCCTGAAACAATGCTAGGCGATACCGCAGTAGCCGTTCACCCAGAGGATGAACGTTATAAAGATTTAGTTGGCAAAATGGTTGTTCTGCCGATTACAGGTCGCGAAATTCCGATTATAGCGGACGATTATGTAGACCCTGAATTTGGTTCTGGTGCAGTTAAAATCACGCCTGCACACGATCCAAATGACTTTGAGATGGGTCAACGCCATAATTTGGAACAAATCATTGTCATGGATGAATCAGGGGTAATGAATGAAAATGCTGCCTCCTATAAAGGGCTTGATCGTTTTGCTTGTCGCAAGCAAATTATTAAAGACTTACAAGATCAAGGCGTTATGTTTAAAATCGAGGAGCATATTCATCAGGTTGGACATAGTGAACGAAGTGACGCGGTAGTAGAACCTTACCTATCGACACAATGGTTTGTTAACATGCAGCCTCTTGCAGACGAGGCACTAAAAAATGCTGCTTCCGAAGACAGTGTTACATTTGTTCCTGAGCGTTTTAAAAACACGTACCTGCGCTGGATCGAAAATATTCGTGATTGGTGCATTTCACGCCAATTATGGTGGGGTCACCGCATCCCTGCTTGGTATTGCCAGGATTGCGGCGAGTTGCATGTATCCCGAGTTGATGTCACAGAATGCTGCAAATGTCACTCCAGCAACCTTTCTCAGGATAATGACGTCTTAGATACGTGGTTCAGCTCTGCGTTGTGGCCATTCTCCACATTAGGTTGGCCAGATGAAACTGAAGACATGAAATACTTCTATCCAACTAACGTACTTGTAACAGGCTACGACATCATTTTTTTCTGGGTAGCACGTATGATTTTCAGTGGTTTGGAATTCACTGGTGAGAAGCCATTTGAGCACGTGTTAATCCATGGAATTATCCGCGATTCTGAAGGACGTAAGATGTCTAAATCGCTTGGTAACGGGGTTGACCCGATGGAAGTAATCGAGAGGTACGGTGCGGATGCCTTGCGCTTTACATTGGCAACGGGTAATTCCCCGGGCAATGACCAACGTTTTTATTGGGAAAAAGTAGAAGCGAACCGCAATTTTGCAAACAAGACCTGGAATGCTTCACGTTTTGCTTTGATGAATCTACAAGACTTTACGTATGAAGATATCGATTTAACCAAAGAATTATCTGCGCCCGATAAATGGATTTTAACCCGTCTTCAAGGAACCATCGCTGATGTTACTCGATTGATGGATGCGTTTGATTTTGGAGAAGCAGGTCGTCTGTTATACAATTTCATCTGGGATGATTTGTGCGACTGGTACATTGAAATGGCCAAATTGCCATTGTACGGTACAGATGAACAAGCGAAAAAAGCAACTCAATCTGTGCTTGTATATGTGCTAGACCAGACGTTGCGTCTACTGCACCCATTCATGCCTTTCATCACGGAAGAAATATGGCAAGCCCTACCGCATCAGGGTGAAAGCATAACAATTGCTGCTTGGCCGCAGGCAAAAAGCGAGTTAACTTTTAACGATGCTGAAGCAGAAATGAGCTTGCTTATGGATATTATCCGCAGCGTGCGTAACATCCGTGCAGAAGTAAACGTGCCAATGTCTAAAAAAATTGAACTGGTAATCAAGGCTAACGATCAACAATCTCTTCAAAGTCTGCAACGTGGCGAAGAGTTCTTGGTACGATTCTGCAACCCTGAGAAACTAGTAATTGGTACTGATTTGGAAGCCCCGGAAAAAGCGATGTCCGCTGTTGTTACTGGTGCAGAGTTATTTTTACCGCTTGCAGGGTTACTTGATTTGGAACAGGAGCGCAAGCGTTTGGAGAAGGAAATTGATACACTAAATAAAGAAGTAGAACGCATCGAGAAAAAGCTGAACAACCCAGGCTTTATGGCAAAAGCTCCCGCAAATGTTATTGAGGAAGAGAAAGCTAAAATGGCAGACTACGCAAACAAGCGTGAAAAGGTTATTGCGCGTTTAGCTGATCTAGAATCCTAAGCCTGTCTGCTTCGTTTTTGTCATAACTAAACGATTGGGGTCATACGGTAAATGAAGGCAGATCATATCCTTACTTATGATGAAGCATTGGATTGGCTTCACAGCCTGTTACGTTTTGGACTTAAACCTGGTTTAGAGCGCATGAATTGGATGCTAGAGGAGTTAGGGCATCCTGAACGAAATTTATTATTTGTTCATGTGGCAGGTACCAATGGAAAAGGCTCTACATGCACTTTTTTGACACACGTAATGCTGGAAGCGGGAATAAGTGTTGGAACCTTTACTTCTCCATACATCACTGATTTTCGCGAACGTATTCGATTTAATAACCAACTCATTCCACAGGACGACCTTGTTCGTCTTGTGGATGAAATAAAGCCGTTGGTGGGGCGCTGTGAACAGGAAACGGAGTATGGCTGTCCTACTGAGTTTGAGGTTATTACTTTACTGGCGATCTGTTATTTTGGCAGAGTGGTCAGACCTGCGATTGTGATTTGGGAAACGGGGCTTGGTGGACGTTTGGATTCAACGAACGTTGTCCATCCCATCATAAGTGTCATTACCAATGTTGGTCTTGATCATACCAATGTTCTAGGCTCAACGATTGGTGAGATTGCTTTGGAAAAAGCCGGTATTATCAAATCAGGAGTGCCTGTTGTAGTAGGACAACTGCAGGAAGAGGCGCTTGATGTTATTTCTCGGATTGCCAAACAAAAAAATAGCAGGCTTTATAGGCTAGGTAACGAATTTTATTCCAAGCCTCTCTTTACAGAAGCTTCAAGAGGAGCCCAGCATATCGAATATGGTAGTTTGTTTCGTCCCAACTCTTCCACATATCAATTGGGGTTACTAGGCAAACATCAGGTGCAAAACGCGGGCGTTGCCTTGATGGTTCTAGATCTCATGAGAGAATTCTATGCTTTTTTTGTGGAGGAAGAAGATAGGAAGAAGGGTTTGGCGCAAGCTACATGGCCGGGGCGCTTGGAGATTGTCTCACGAAAACCGTTATGTATGATAGATGGAGCACATAACACGGAAGGTATCACGATGCTAGTCGACAGTTTAGCTGAGCTAGCAAACGATACAAAGCGAATTCATTTAATGTTCTCTGCTCTTGAGGATAAACCGTTGCCTCAAATGGCTCGGGTTCTTAAAGAGGCGCCGCTCGAATTTGCCAACGTGTATCTCACGAGCTTTGATTTTCCAAGAGCCGCCTCTGTAGATACCTTGGAGGATGCTTTTTTGATGGGTGGCTTTAATCAAGAACAACTGGAACGTGTTGATGATTGGGAAATCACGTTGCGTGAATGGCTGAGCGACGAGACGAAGAGCGATGAGACGTTGCTGATTTGCGGATCACTTTACTTCATCTCTTTGGTACGCTCAATCTTTTTAATCCCCGTAGAACAGGTAGGTGAATAAAGTGGAACCATTGCAACATGTCCACTTCGTCGGAATCGGCGGTTATGGTATGAGTGGAATTGCACGCGTATTAGTTGATTTAGGATATAAAGTAACAGGATCGGATGTTGCGATGAACGATCTTGCCCGAAAGCTACAGGAAAAAGGAGCACAAGTGATTATCGGTCATAATGCTTCTCATATTGATGGGGCAGATATCGTCGTTTATTCTACCAGTATATCGAAAGAAAATCCTGAAGTTGCAGCGGCCCTGGAAAAGGGGATTCCGCTGCTGCATCGTTCACAGATGCTTGCAAAGATTCTAAATGAGAGAACAGGTGTAGCTGTAGCTGGTGCTCATGGCAAAACAACTACAACTTCGATGACAGCCCACATTTTAGAATCATGCGGCGAGGACCCCACTTTTATTATTGGTGGTGAACTAGTCAACGCTGGTACAAATGCAAAAGCCGGTAAAAGCAATTATGTAGTGGCCGAGGCAGATGAAAGTGACGGCTCCTTTAAGGAATACCATCCAGCATATGCCATTGTAACCAATATTGAACCAGATCATTTAGAGCATTTTGATGGAGACTTTGCCAACCTAAAAAAGGCTTATGTTCATTTTCTGGGTAACATCAAACCAGATGGTACAGCTATTGTGTGTCTGGATGATCATCATGTACGTGAATTAATGCCCTCCGTTAATCGAAAGGTAATTACCTATTCTATTGACCCTGTTTATAGTGGATCAGCGGACTATTATGCTACGGAGATTGTATGCGGTGATCTAACGACGACCTATCAGGCATGGCATAAGGATGTTCATTTAGGCGAGGTAATTCTTCACTTCCCAGGCAAGCATAATGTAGCCAATTCCTTAGCAGCGATGATAGTAGCCCTAGAAGCAGGAGTTCCCTTTGAAAGGATTTCTCAGGCCTTGAGTACGTTCCGTGGCGCAAAACGCCGTTTCCAAATTATTGGGGATGCACAGGATATTTTAGTGGTTGATGATTATGCTCATCATCCAACAGAAATCATGGCAACATTAAATGGAGCGAAGGCTTGTGGACGTCGGGTGATTGCAATATTTCAGCCACAGCGCTATACCCGCACGTTTTTCTTGATGGAGGAATTTAGCCGAGCTTTTTCAGAAGCGGACGAGGTTATTATTACGGATATTTTTTCTCCCGCAGGGGAAAAGAAAATCGAAGGGGTATCCTCTCAGGTTTTAGTTGATAAAATTAAAGTAAATAGTCATCCGCGTGCACAGTACGTTCCTACCAAGGAAGAAGTGCAGCAACAACTGGTGAAGCAATTGCAGCCAGGAGATCTCGTCTTAACAATGGGAGCGGGGGATATTTGGAAATCCGCATATTGGTTCGCCGAGCAATTGCAACAAAAAGTGAAAGAAACACAGGAAAGCTGAGAATAAAAGCATTTATTGTCATACTAAACTAGATAGTGGTAACAAAGGAAACTGCCGGATTTGTCTGGCAGTTTTTTTGTCTTTATCGAATGAGCTAGGATACACATTGAACGTAGTAACAAGCTGAGGGAGGTGGTTTATGATGCTACAGTGGGATTGGCCCATTAAATTAGTGGAGGAAGCTGAAATCGAACAACTGATTTGCTGGATCTGCGGGGCTTTACTAGGGGTGATTTGCTTTTCGGATATAAGGAAGCGCCTGATCCCTAATCCTGTTGTTTTGCCCGCTATTTTTGCATTTTTATGTGTACGTGTGATTCATCCATTAGAAAAAGAGACATTTACAACCCATATGTTCGCCATGGTATTGGCCTTTGTGCTCTTATATATAACAGCGATTGTTACAAAAGGAGGAGTGGGAGGAGGAGATATCAAGTTAGCAGCCTTATTAGGGTTAATTGTTGGGAGGACCTATATTATCTCCTTGTTGCTTGTAGCGGGGATTAGCGCAATTGCACTTGCGGTTCTATTAGCTCGACAGCCGCGGATAAGAAAGGAAGGAATACCATTTGCCTGTTGTTTGACAATTGGCTGGTTGTTTACGTATGTAGGCAGGATTGATGTGTTGCGTGTCTATGCTATATTTTTTCTTTCCTGAGCAGTCATAAGTCGTCAGGTCTGTTCGTAAACTAGTAGTACTAGAGTTAAGAGAACGAGGAGGACCTACTATGAGCGGACAACCTTCCAATCGAATTTCTATAAAACTATCACCTGTCAACCCTCCCAAAAGTAAGATGGGAGCAAATACACCCGTACAAAATATGCAGGTAAAAGAACAGAAGAATTACAAAAAAACACAGCCAGAAAAGGCCACAGGTAATGAGGCAGTACATGGAGGAATACGGGGGCCAGTAGGTGATGACAATAAAGAAACAAGGCAAGGATATGATGAGCAGCAAGCGAAGGAGGCAGAGCTGGAATTAGCTGAGGCAATGAGTAGATTGGGTAAACTGGAGGAACAAAACCCACCGACTCATACGAGTAAGGAACAGTTTCTGGCTGAATTGTCTAAAGACGAGCGCCTATTGGAAAAAGAAGAGCAGGATAGAGCGGTTATAGAAGACCGGCTGGGTGAAGAGGGATGTCAGAATCCATATTACGAGGGGCTTTATCCCTCTGATTGGGCGCTAGAATCAAGGAAGCCGGCATGGTGGGAAAAACTAATTAGAAATCAAAGCCATATGTCAAAGCGACCTATTTTAAGAGTGTTTATTACAACAATAAGTGCCATTATCCTTGGAGTATTATTTGGCTTTATTGTTTTAAATATCTTCGTACAAGAACAGCTAGTGCATCCCTCACAAGCGGGTGCTGTACAGAATTCGGCTGCTACTTCTGGAGGGACGAGTGCATTCAAGGAAAAAGCTGTTCCCGTTAATGGTGAGCGTCAACCTAATGGATCTAAAGATTCACAAGAAGAGGGCCTGTCTAAAGAAGGAGCGTTACAGCAGGCGAGATCGCCCATTGGCTCTACTAGTCAGAAAGCAGATGCCGTTCTTGCAACCGTCCAATTTCCAGAACAGAACTATTACATGGTTCAAATGGGGGTGTTTACTGACCCAAAAGCAGCCGAGCCAGCTATTGCCTCTCTTGACGAAAAGGGATTACCCCATTTTCTTTATCCAATCGAAGGAAGGCTTCATTTATTTACGGGAGTATCGCCAAATCGCGATGCCATTCTGGGATTGGCAGATCATTTTAGACAAAAGCAAATTGAAGTCTTTGTAAAAGAAGTGAAGCTGCCAGCTGCAGAGAAACAAGTTCAGATTGTCCCTACCTCCCCTTTAGAAGTAGGTGCTTCCTCTGATAAAGGGGTTGTTAATGCTTTTATCAAATCGGGAATAGATATCATTCAACAGCTTTCTACTTTATCCAGTCAAGTGGTTAATACAGATAAGCAAAAAGTACAGCCGCTTACAGCAGAGCAAGAAGCTAAGCTTAAAAGGATGCATGTCGCTTTTTTAGATAATAGTAGAGCAACACAGCAGGCCTTGTCACAAAAGGAGCAAGTCTATATAGCGGGGATGGTGCAGGGGATGAATCAGGCAATGAGTACGATGACCCAACTAAAAACAGGCAATGCAGAGCCGTATGCTTGGCAGGTGCAAAAAGGAATTATGCAATATTTACATTATTATGCTACATGGATGAAGGAGACGAATTAGAAAAACGGCTTTGTTTGCAAAAGGTTTCTTGCAAACAAGGTCTTTCTTTCGTTATGATCAAAAAAATAAATCTGAAAATCAACTGCTTCGGTAGTTGTCTCTTGATGTCAAGTTTTGCTACACTTAGGTGTGATTATAACGACTTTCTTCCAAACAACAACGATGAAAAACGAGGGTAGAGGGAATGACGGGGAAAGAATTTGTAATTTTATTGATTGTCCTGTTATCAGGTCTCCTGTTTGGTAGTCTATTAGGGCAAATATTAGGTCCTTGGATTCCTTTTCTTCGAGAGAGTAAGATGTTAACATGGAGTCCTGCGGCAGATTTGGACATTTTGAAGTACAATCTTCATTTTGAGGTAAAACTAAACCTAGCCAGTATCGGAGGGCTTGTTCTCGCTTTTTGGATATATAAAAAAATTCGATAGGGGGAGATATAATGAATCCCGAACAGCCAATCGTATTAGCTTCTTCTTCCCCGCGACGTCAGGAATTGCTGGCATGCTTGGGCTTGCCTTTTCGCGTTCAGGTGAGCAATGTAGATGAGACGATATCTGAAGAGATTGCACCAGAAGAAATCGTGAAAATCTTATCTCATAGAAAAGCGGATGCAGTTGCCAAAAATTTGTCATTTGGTCTAGTTATTGGCTCTGATACAATTGTTGTGCTAGACGGACAGGTATTGGGAAAGCCGGAAGATGAAGAGGATGCATTTCGGATGCTCACTTCATTACAAGGGCGCGAGCATGAAGTATTCAGCGGCCTAGCTATTATTGATGTTTCGACCGGGAAGACAGCACTTGATTATTCATCAACAAGGGTTAAAATGCGTACAATGACAGATCAGGAGATACGTGGATATATCGCCAGTAAAGAACCGATCGATAAAGCTGGTTCCTATGCTATACAGGGCCTTGGATCGACGATTGTAGAACGAATTGAAGGCGATTATTTTACGGTAGTGGGACTACCGCTCAATCGCTTGGCCCAGATGCTTAATCAATTTGGAATTTCCCTGTTAAACAAGTAGGTGTTCCTCTTAGATTGCTTCTCCATGATAAAAGCCGCTTGGCAGGAATGAAGGAAGGGGCAAAATAAGAGATGAACTGTAACAATTTTAAGTTAAAAAACGTCCCTACATATGAGCGTCCGCGCGAACGTTTGTTAAGGCAAGGGTCTGGTGCTTTATCGGATGTCGAACTCTTAGCGATTTTACTTCGAACTGGCACAGAAAAAGATCCAGTCCATAGGGTAGCGCAGCGCTTATTAGCTGTGTTTGGTGATTTGCAACAACTGGCAACAGCGACTCATGAAGAGCTGACAGATATAAACGGGATTGGTCCCGTTAAGGCTGTGGAAATACAAGCTGCGCTGGAGTTAGGACGAAGATCTGCCATTAAAGCTCGAGATATTCGTATCAGCATCCGCTTGCCAAAAGATGTAGCAGATTTTATGATGCCGGAAATGGCTGGTCTCGTGCAAGAACATTTTGTATGCCTGTTTTTAAATACGAAAAACCAGGTGATTGGGAAGAAAACAGTTTTTGTGGGAAGCTTGGATTCTTCTATTGTTCATCCACGGGATATTTACCGCGAAGCCATTAAGCGTTCTTGTGCCTCTATAATCTGTTTGCATAATCATCCAAGCGGAGATCCTGCTCCAAGCAAAGAGGATATTAATGTGACTAAAATTCTGCTTCAAGCAGGAGATTTAGTAGGAATCCCTCTTTTGGATCATCTTATTATTGGAGATGGTCATTACGTTAGTTTAAAAGAACAGGGATATATGTAACACGTACCCTTTCACAAAACAAATAATACCTGTCTGTCAGCGGAAGCATCCTAGGAAAATGACCGTTTTGACAAAATGGAAGGAGATTTTCAATATGTTTGGTAGTTTCACACGCGATATGGGGATTGACTTGGGAACAGCTAATACCCTCGTATACGTTAAAGGAAAAGGAATTGTGGTGAGCGAGCCTTCTGTTGTAGCGATCCGCACTGATACAAATACAATTGAGGCTGTAGGTAATGCAGCTAAAAACATGATTGGTCGTACACCAGGTAATATCGTGGCTGTTCGTCCGATGAAAGACGGAGTTATTGCTGATTTTGAAACCACTGCAACCATGATGCGTTATTTCATTCGTCAAGCTCAGAAAAATCAAGGCTTCTTTAGCCGTCGTCCTAGTGTAATGGTTTGTGTGCCATCTGGGATTACAGCGGTTGAAAAACGTGCGGTAGAGGATGCAACGAAGCAAGCAGGAGCAAAAGAAGCATATACAATTGAAGAGCCTTTTGCGGCTGCAATTGGTGCTGATTTGCCTGTTTGGGAGCCAACAGGTAGCATGGTAGTGGACATTGGGGGCGGTACGACGGAAGTAGCGATCATCTCACTGGGTGGAATTGTTACTAGTCGTTCCATTCGTGTAGCTGGTGATGAAATGGATGAGGCTATCATTCAGTATATTAAACGTCGTTACAATCTGATGATTGGTGAGCGTACTGCTGAGACGTTGAAAATGGAGATTGGTTCCGCTATCGCCCCGGATGAACAAGAAACGGTAGAAATTCGTGGTCGAGATCTTGTGACAGGTTTGCCAAAAACGATCTCTGTTACAAGCACAGAAATTGCCGAAGCATTAGCTGAAACGATTATGTCAATTGTTGAAGCTGTGAAAATTACATTGGAGAAAAGTCCTCCGGAGTTGGCTGCAGATATCATGGACCGTGGAATTGTACTCACTGGAGGAGGGGCGTTGCTACGTCACATTGACCGTTTATTAACACGTGAAACAGGTATGCCTGTTCATGTGGCGGAGAATGCACTTGACTGTGTAGCTATTGGAACAGGGCGAGCACTTGAGAATTTGCATCTCTTTAAATCTAAACATGGAATAACATCTTCACGTGCAAAAAGACGATAAGCGGGTGACGTGTCTATGTCATTCTTCGGTAATCGAAAACTTATAATTGTATTAATTGGCTTAGTTGTTCTGTTAGTAGTGATGGGTTATACCGCCAAGGACAGAATGAATCTGACATGGCCAGAAAAATTTATGAAAGATACAACCAGCGTGGTGCAGGGTCTGTTTTATCGCCCTGCCCAGGCTGTTTCGCAGTTTGTTCACAATGTTCAAGATGCTTATCATGTGTACGAAGAAAATCGTGTACTAAAAGCAAGCTTGGATCAATACGCGCAGATGTCTGCTGAGTTAAAAGCCGTAAAGTATGAGAATGGACAACTTAGAGAAAGTCTTGGCACAAAACAAAAATTAAATGATTACAATGTCATTTATTCAGAAGTAGCTGCAAGGAATTCGAGTCAATGGAACGATGTGTTGGTTATCAGCAGCGGTAGCAAACAAGGTGTTAAGAAAGACATGGCTGTTATGACCTCTAAAGGTTTGATAGGGAGAGTGAAGGATGTTTCCAATTTTTCTGCGACAGTTGAATTGCTCACAAGCAGAGAGAGCTCTAACCGCAACCATGTTTCAGGATACATTTTGGCAACTCAGCCAATCCAAACTCCGCCTTCAACTACTGGTAATGGTCAACAGACGAATGGCACAAGCAATACTGCAAATGCGTCAAATTCCAATAAATCAAATGCAGCTACCACACAGGCGAATAACCAACAGAAGCCAGCAACTACTACGAAGTATGTAAGTGGAATTTTAGAGGATTACGACTCGGTTGAAAAATTATTGATTATGCGCAAAATTCCTTTAGATCAAAAGATCAGTGTAAATGATGCGGTAATTACGTCTGGGTTAGGCGGTATGATTCCTAGTAAACTACCTATTGGTGTAGTGGTCAAAACAGAGCCAGGAGACTATGGGTTAACCCAAACAGCCTATATAAAACCGTACGCTGATTTTACATTAATTTCCGATGTCTTGGTTATTGATCGGAAGTCTGTGGGGACTCCAACTGGCGATTCGAGTTCTTCCAGTCAAAAAGGCACCACTCAGCAATCGAAGGGAAAAGGGGGTAAATAGTATGTTATCTCGAACGAAATTGTCCCTCTTTTTGCTATTGCTGTTTATATTGGAAGGATCGGTAGTACAAGTTTTTGTGCCGAGTGCATGGGGGATGTCTTACGAGACGATTCCCCGCTTTGCTTTGGTGGGAACTATCCTGATTTCCTTGTTTATCGGAAGAAGGGAAGGATTGCTATATGGATTGGTCTTTGGGCTGTTACAAGATGTTGTTTTCGGTCATATAATCGGCGTGTACACGTTATCTATGATGGTGGCAGGGTACTTTGCTGGACTAGTCTTGATGCTATTTCACCGTAGCTTTGCCGTCGTGTTTACTACGCTTCTTCTAGTTTTATTCGGGCATGAGTGGCTTACTTATACGCTGTTTCGTTTATTTATGACCAATCCTGTAGATGTTCGTTGGACACTTACTCACGAAATTTTTCCGACAGTTCTTCTAAATATGTTGTTTGCGGCTTTTGTTTATTTGCCGATGAAAAAGCTTTGCTTGCAAGTAAAAGAAAACAAAGAGCGCTCTCATGAGTAGGATCTGACAGAAGGAGGAGTAGCTCGAATGGGAGAGAACCAACAACAACCTAAATCCCATATTGCCACTAGATTAAACGTTTTGTTTTTTTTCGTGTTTATTTTTTTTGCGGCAGTTATTTTACGACTTGCCTATGTACAAATCGTAGAGGGAGAACAGTATCAACACGATTTGGAAAAGTATAGTATTAGACAATTGCCAATACCTGCACCGCGTGGTCGTATCTTAGACGTGAACCACAATGTTTTGGTTTCGAATAAGCCAGTTTTTACGGTTACTTATACATCCGAGCAAAAACGGGAAATTAATGAGGAAGCAGTAGCTGAAAAGCTGACGAGCTTGCTGCAGATGGATGAAAAGATTGGGACTGATAAAGAGCTGATAAAAAAAGCGACTGAATTGCAGACCACTTTACCTGTCACTTTAAAGCCAGAGCAATCTCAAAAGGTAATCCAGCAGCTAACTCCCAAAATTAATGCTCTTCCAAATTCGGCTCAATTAAAGGGGATAAAGGACTATGATTTAGTAAAAACAGCCTTTGCCTTGGGACTCTCAGTAAGATCCCCTTTCGATGAAAATGACCGTGAAGCTTTACAAAAAAAATTGCCAGCAACGATTCAGGTAGACGGCAAGAACGTGGATACGAAGACAGCCTATGACAGTCAATTATTAAAATACGTCATAACAGCTAATGTACCGTATCCAATTGCTCTTGAAGACAAAGTAAAGGAATCTTTGCAAAAGGAAGTAAAGTTACTTTTAAGCAAGATGCCTTCTGCTAGTGAGCTAAGCAGTAAAACAGATGCAGAATTACTTCAGTATGCTGCTAGATTTGATTTGGATGTTGCATTGCCATTAACTCCGGAGCAACGTCAGTATCAGTGGCACCGTATTAGCATTTTAAACAGCATGCGAGATTATAGTATGCCAAAATTCATTCCTCGTCGAATTAAGGAAAACGCTACTGAAATTGAAGTAGCCAAAATCAATGAAAATTTAAGTGAATTACCTGGAATTAATGTAATTGTTGAGCCTGTTCGGCAAATTAGACAAGATGAGGATGGCGCTTTTGCCACGCATATTCTTGGCTACATCAGTCCAATTAATGCAAGTCAGGTCAATGAGTATCTTGCTATGGGATATTCCAAGACAGATCGTATTGGAGTCGAGGGATTAGAAAGATATTACGAGAAAGATTTACGTGGAAAAGATGGCATTATGGACGTGCAGGTAAACAAGGATGCAGAGACAGTAGTGAAAGGAAGAACTCGCGGAGCAATACCTGGTAATGATCTAGTTCTTTCCTTGGACTATCGCTTCCAAAGTAAATTGGAGGAAATTCTTAAACGAAATGTCAATGAGATGAGACGCTCTGCTAAAGGAAAAGTAAATTCTGCCTCTGCGGTCGTGATGAATCCTAATACAGGTGAGGTTTTGGCTATGGCTAACTACCCTGATTACGATTTAAACCTCCACTATAATCGAAAGCTATTCAATGAGAATTATGAGAAGGTAGTTGCTCCAGCACAGCTTAATAATGTCACTAGGGGTGTTTATCCGCCGGCTTCTACAGTGAAACCTATTTCGGTCATGATGGCTTTACAAGAAAAGTTAACCACACCCTATGAGTCAATTTTTGACCCTGGTTATTTCCAATTTGGGGATGTAAAGAAACGAAACTGGAAATTAGGTGGACATGGTCAAGTTGATGCGAGACGAGCAATAGCTGTATCTAATAACACATACATGTACACAATGGGATGGAGATTAAAGGAGCGCGAGATAGCAAAAGGAAATAGTTATCGTGAATCCTTTAAGATCATTAATTTTTACAATCAGCAATTTGGTTTAGGAGTTAAGACTGGTATTGATTTACCAAGTGAAAAGGCTGGCTGGCCAGCTCCAACATTTGAAATGGGACGTATTGCCGATGCTCTTATTGGGCAGTATGATAGCTTTACTCCTATCCAATTGGCTCAATACGTTTCTACAATCGCAAATGGCGGATATCGAATTCGACCGCATATGGTTAAAGAAATTCGAAAAGGCTCTATTGATCCTAAGAAGCCAGGTGATGTCATTACAACAATAGAACCGCAAGTATTAAATAAAATTAATATCAATCCAAGCTACCTCAAGGTAGTTCAAGAGGGGATGCGCCGTGTTACTCAGCCTGGTGGTACTGCTGCGACAGCGATGGCAGGCTTGCCGTTTAGTGTAGCTGCTAAAACAGGTACCGCTCAAACAGGCGGAACATCTTCTGATAACTCTTTGATCCTTGGGTATGCGCCTTATGAAAATCCTAAAATTTCCTTTGTAGTAGTGGTTCCTCACTCTGGAGGACATGGTTCAGATAGAATCGCGCGTGAATTGCTGGAGGCTTATCATGCCTTGTATCCACTTAACAGCACGGTAACGCCGACAAAGTAGGCTTTCTAAGATTAATTCGCTGAGTTTTTTAATAGCGAGGCAGGAGTTTGTTGTATAAATGGCGAATGGTAACGGTCGAGGTGAAACATCTCCATGAATACGGCCAAAAGTAAAGTAATCATTAAAGGAACCAAAGATGGACTTGTCTTTTTTATGGACGATACCTGTTCATTTTCGGAGCTTTTAGATGATTTGCGTGACAAAATTGAGCACAGCCATCCACAATTTTTTAGTGGTCCTCTCATCAGGATTACATTAAAACTTGGGAAACGTTACTGCACTCCAGAGCAACAGGAAGAGTTAACGCAGATTATTCGCATGAAGGGTAATCTGGTTATTCATATGATCGACTCGGATGTGATTCTTAAAGAAGAAGCATATAAAGAAGCCAAAGCTCCCGGATTGATTGTACAAACAAACACGGTTCGTTCCGGTCAGGTATTAGAATACGACGGAGATATTTTGCTGCTGGGTGATGTTAATCCTGGTGGTACGATAAGAAGTACGGGGAGTATCTTCGTGTTAGGTAATCTTCGTGGTGTAGCGCAAGCGGGAACGAATGGCGACAAAGATGCTGTAATCGCCTCCGCTTGCTTACATCCAACCCAACTGAGAATTGCGGAAGTAATCAGCCGTCCGGGAGATGAATGGTCGGACTATAGCGGTACTACTGAGTTTGCTTACTTGGAAGAGGATCGGATGGTAGTCGCTAAAATGAACTTTTTGCATCGCTTACGCTCAGATTTGGGTAAGAAGAAAGCATAACGGTACGGAATGAAGGAGAGGGAGCATACGTGGGTATTGCAATAGTTGTTACTTCAGGGAAAGGCGGAGTGGGGAAAACAACCTCATCTGCTAATATAGGAACCGCATTGGCTCTCAATGGCCAGAAGGTGTGTATGGTAGATACAGATATCGGCTTACGCAATCTGGATGTGGTCATGGGACTAGAAAATCGGATTATTTATGACCTGATTGACGTAGCAGAAGGCAGTTGCCGTTTGCAACAGGCATTAATTAAAGATAAGCGTTTTGAGACGTTGTCATTATTACCAGCAGCGCAGACCAAGGATAAATCAGCGCTTACAACAGATCAAATGGAAGATATCGTCACCCAATTGAAGCGTGATTTTGACTACGTCATTATTGATTGTCCAGCAGGTATTGAACAAGGATTCCGCAATGCTGTAGCAGGGGCTGATCAGGCTATTGTTGTGACAACTCCGGAAAAGGCGGCAGTGCGTGACGCAGATCGTATCATTGGCCTGCTTGAACGTGAAAATGTAGGAATGCCTAAATTAGTGATTAATCGAGTGCGGTCCCACATGGTCAAAAATGGTGACATGTTAGATGTAGAGGATATTCTGGATTTACTTGCCATTGATTTACTGGGTGTGATTCCTGATGATGAATATATCATCAAATCAGCAAATGCAGGCGAGCCGGCAGTGATGAATCATGAATCTCGTGCGTCCTTAGCATATCGAAATGTAGCAAGACGTTTGTTAGGGGAATCAGTGCCTTTACTGCCGCTTCAGGATAAACCAGGAGTTTTTCATAAGTTCCGTAAGTTTTTTGGCTTAAAATAAGGAATGCTAGTCGAGAAACAAGAGAACAGGGGTATACTCCTGTTTCTTTTTTACTGATCCGAACTTATAGAATTTTTGTCTTACAAAGTGCAACGAAGGTTCTTAGTGCCAAAGGTTTGGTTTTCAAGTTTTTCTTTGCATTTCCGAATAATATAAGACTTACAGATACTAGACCTTAACATGCACGGGGGAAAAAGATGGATTTTGAAAAGCGATATATAAAGCAGTTGGATTGGTTGATTCTGTTGATCCTTCTAGGTCTTGGCTTGTTTAGTTATCTCGGTATAAGCGGATCTGCCCCAGGAGTGGCGACGGCGAACCGACAGCTTATGTGGTATGCTATTGGTTTTGGCGTATTGTTTTGTACACTGATTGTTGATTATCGGGTGTTCCGTCAGCTATCATATGTAGTTTACGCTATAGGATTAGTTTTGCTTTTCGGCGTATTTTTTACAAAGGCGATTAACAATGCTACTAGTTGGTATAATCTAGGTGTCGTTTTGTTTCAACCATCCGAACCTATGAAAATTTTTACGATAATAGCTGCTGCACACTATATGTCCAAACGTGAAGAAAAATTAGGTAAGCCTTATTATCTTTATGAATGGTGGCCTGTATTTCTGATCGTTGGGGTACCGCTTCTTATGATTTTTAAACAACCAGACTTGGGGACAGCTTTAGTCTTTTGTTCCATATTAGCAACCATGTTGATTGTCGGTGGCATTCGCGTACGTCATATGATTACGTTTAGCGGGATTGCTGCTGTCGGAGTAGGGCTAGTTTCCTATATTTATATGTACCATAAAGATGATATCTTTTTTAAATTAATAAAACCTTATCAATGGGCTCGAATTGAATCCTGGATAGATCCTTATCTTGATCCAGTAGGACAGGGATTTCAACTGTTACAATCGCTTATTGCAATTGGATCGGGGCAGTTAACAGGTAAAGGCTTACACACAGCTACGCAGGCTAGCTTGTTATGGGTTCCGGTTGGTGAGAGTGATTTCATTTTTACGGTCATTGCAGAGCGTTTAGGGTTTATTGGAGCAGGAATTATGATGATCCTGTTTTTCGTGTTAGTGTATCGAATGATTCGGATTGCTATGGAGTGTAATGATCCATTCGGTGCCTATGTAGTATCAGGTGTAGTTGGAATGCTTACGTTTCAAATCTTTGAAAATATTGGAATGACCATTCAGTTAATGCCAATTACTGGTTTGCCTTTGCCATTTATTAGTTATGGTGGAAGTTCCCTTTTGACCAATTTCTTAACAATAGGTGTAGTGTTGAATATTGGGATGAGGAAGCAGAAACTTAGTTTCGATTAAGTTAAAAATCGTGACAAACCAATAAATGTGTGATATATTCAAGGTAAGTTAACCATTTTACTTACCTAGTGATTTGATGGATTGGATGATATGCCGTGCTTTTCAGAGATAGCGTCACCATGTGATCAAGTCTCTGTTGGGCACGGCTTTTTTCCTTGAAACAAGCTTTAAGTGATGGTTAACAGATATTTTAATCGTCTGAAAAGGCGAACATTTCTAGGAGGTTTTTTCCATGCAACAAGGTACTGTAAAATGGTTTAACGCAGAAAAAGGTTTTGGTTTCATTCAAGTTGAAGGCGGAGAAGATGTATTCGTACACTACAGCGCTATCCAATCTGAAGGTTTCAAAACTCTAGAAGAAGGTCAAAAAGTTGAGTTTGAAATCGTTCAAGGTAGCCGTGGACCACAAGCTGCTAACGTTACTCGTCTGTAAGATCAAATACGTATAAAAAGAAGCAGTCTCTCTTTTGAGGGGCTGTTTTTTTGCATTTATGCCAGTGATGACAGCTCTGTTTTACAGTGTCATATCCCACCTAGACAAGTCATATACTCCAAGTAAAGCTTGGCCTGAGAAGGGGTGGGATGCATGTTTCATGAAAGAGAACGGGTAAAGGAGAGAAGACAGGAAAGAAAAGAACAGCTTCTCTTACAATCGCGCGACAGTATGCCGCCACACATTGATGAACTGCATGATCCGATGGAAAGAGTGCTTATTCCTGATCAATATGCAAAAAACACTGTTTTCACCAACGAGACTCCCCCGAGCAAACCGGCGGGGTTCCAGCTTAAAAGGCAAATCTATCTTTCCCTAGCGGTTATTGGGGTTGCGTTTATCCTATTGAAAAGCCCGTTTGGTGTTCCAAATACATGGCGAGATTTATCCAGAGAAGTGATGACTCGCGATTTCAATTTTGAGGGTGTGGCGGTTTGGTACGAACAAGTCACAGGTCATTCGCCAAGCGTGTTACCGGTTCTTTTTAACAAAAAGGAAAAGGAGAGTGTGCCAGCTAACGCGTATCAGCTAAGTAAGTGGAGCTTCCCGAAGGAGTGGAAAATAGCAAAGGAATATGATTCTAAAAGTGCCAAAATAGTTGTTGACTTAGGGGATAAAGGAGAGGTCATCAACTTGGATACCGGATGGGTAACTTTTGTTGGAGAAAAGCCTGGTTATGGAACCACAGTGGTCATTCAGTATACCGATGATCGAGAGATTTGGTATGGAAACCTTGAAAAAGTCAATGTATCTGTAAATGACTGGGTGAATAAAAAGGACACTGTTGGCCATGCCAAGCCTTTTGTCGATCAAATGGTTAAAACGCGTTACCTCTTTATGGCGATGAAACAAAACGGGAGATTTACTAATCCATTGGACGTGATTTCATTTGAGTGACTTTTGGCCAGGCGGTATTCGTGTCCGCATCCACCTTTTATTTTGGCTGGTCATCGGCCTAGCTGTAATGGCTGGTTATTTTGTTGAAACGATTGCGCTGTTTATCATTGTACTGATCCATGAGCTTGGTCACATAGCGGCCGCCCGTGAACTCGGCTGGGAAGTAAAAGAAATTCAATTGTTACCCTTCGGTGGAGTCGCGGTTATGGAGGAATCTCCAACATCTGATGCCATAGACGAGATTGTCGTAGCATTAGCAGGTCCTTTTATGAATATTGTTATGATTTTTTTTTCTCTTTTATTTTGGTGGGCAGGAATATGGTCGGAGCATTGGGCCTATTTTTTTATGAAAAGCAATATGATGATTGCTTTATTTAATTTATTACCGATGTGGCCCTTAGATGGTGGTCGAATTGTGCAAGCAGTCTTAACATCGTTCATTTCTTATCGGAAAGCGGCGATTTTATCATTTAGTAGCAGCTGTGGATTAGCTATTTTACTTCTAGGAGTCGGAATTTGGCTGCTTCATGCTAATCTAACTGCTGTTGCGATTTATTTAGCTCTTGCCAATGGGCAAGCATACAAACGCTTTCCTTATCAGTTTGTTCGATTTTTACATAAAAGATATCAGAGAGCGCCCAGATTAGAGCCGATAGAGCCTGTTCGCGTACCTTCGTCTCTCTCCGTTTGGGAAGCTACCCATAAACTGCAAAAAGGTAAATATCATTTGTTTTATATTACAGGGAAACAAGGCGGGGTACTGCCTGAGGAGAATGTGCTTTATGCTTGTCTGGTGGAGCGGCGCCAGCGAGACTGGATCAGCAGCTTGCTGTAGCGTGTTATGCTTTTTGACCATTGGAAAGCTAATTCTGTTATTTTTCAAATGGAGTAGAAATGCGCTACAATGAGAGGATAGGACAGACCTCCAGGAGGAAGATTAGTTGAACAAAAAACAACAACGTGCTCTCCAACAAATTATCGTGAGCCGTGACATAGAAGAAACACGTATTGCTGTCATGGAAGCAGGGAGACTTGCAGAATTGACAATGGAACAGAACAAACCAATGGCGGCGGTAGGCAATATTTACAGAGGGCGAGTAAAAAAAGTCTTACCAGCCATGCAAGCTGCCTTTATAGATATTGGAGAAGAGCAGGAAGCGTTTTTATATATTGACGAGGCTTTGCCCCCAGGCTGGAAAGTACAGAACCGAGGGGCGGCCAAGCCTAATATTCGGACTTTGGTGCAAGTAGGCGAGGAAAAAATTGTCCAAATTAGCAAGGAAGCGATAGGGAGCAAATCTCCAAGACTTACCTCTGAAATCAGCCTGCCGGGACGCATGCTGGTTTATTTGCCATTTGCAGGGCTGATCTCGTTGTCACGTAAAATTGTGGATGCAGAAAAACGGGAACGACTAAGAGCGTGGGCAACAGATAGCTTAGCTGAAGGAGAAGGGATTATTGTAAGAACGATGGCAGAGGAAGCTTCCGTGGAGCAGTTGCAAACAGAACTTGATTTCCTGCGTGCAAAATGGAAGGCGGCCTGTCAGGAAACGGGAAGGAAAAAAACGCCGTCCCTTCTACTGTCAGCAGATAATGCAGTAAGCCGCATTTTATTAGACCGCTCGGAAGATCAGATGCTAGAAATAGTAGTGGATGACGCAGAGCTGTATCATGAGCTTAGGGGACAAGCGAAGGCTATTTATCCAGCCATGTTTAATAAAATTCAATTTTATCAAGGAAAAACCTCTGTATTGGATTCCTATGGTGTCGACAAAGAAATTGAAAAAGCTCTGTATAGGCAAGTGTGGCTGAAAAATGGGGGCTTCTTGGTGATTGATCAGACAGAGGCTATGACCGTGATCGATGTTAATACAGGGAAATTTACGGGGAAGAGCGGCCAGCAGCTAGAGGATACCGTGACGGCAACCAATGTGGAGGCAGCCCAAGAGATTGCCAGACAACTAAAGCTCCGCGATATTGGCGGTATTATCATTATTGATTTCATTGATATGAAGCAGGCCAAGAACCAACAGATTGTACAGGAAGCCTTGCAGAGTGAATTAGACAAAGATGTGACCAATAGTTATGTCATGGGCTTTACACAATTAGGCCTTTTGGAAATGACAAGGAAAAAGGTAAGAAACAACCTTGCATCTATTCTAACGAAGCCATGCATCACTTGCAGTGGTAAGGGGAGAATTTTAACGGAGCAGGAGGTAGCCGGACGTTTTATTCGAGAGGCTAAAGCATTGATCCGAGCACAGGATGCAGAAGCTATTGTAGCCGCTTTTCATCCTCATGTGTATGAGTATGTTCAAGCTGAGGGCAGACGTGAGCAATTTGCAAAGGATTGGGGTGTCTTGGTTCAATTTATTTCACGTGAAACCATGCACCCAAGTGAATATCAGATTTTGCATGTTGGGAAAAAGGCTGACTCTAAACGTTTTTCTTGACCTTTTCTGCTAGGTATGATATTCTCTGATTGTTATGCAGCTATGCTTGTACCTTGAGCATACTGTAACCGCGCGAATCAGGTTTTAGCAAGATGGTTTTAAAAAACCACACCTGCATGAGGCGAGTCTGAGTATAGGAGGTGCAATAGAATGTACGCAATTATCGTAACGGGTGGTAAACAATACAAAGTTGAAGAGGGTGCTACTCTTTTCATCGAAAAGCTAGCTGCTTCCGAAGGTGAAACAGTTACTTTTGATCAAGTATTGTTCGTAAGCAAAGACGGTAAAGTAACTGCGGGTACTCCAACTGTAGCTGGTGCAACTGTAACAGCGAAAGTTGAAAAGCACGGTAAAGGTGAGAAAGTTATCGTGTACAAGTACAAAGCAAAGAAAAACTACCGTCGTAAGCAAGGTCACCGTCAACCATTCTCTAAAGTTGTTATCGAAAAGATCAACGCGTAATGGTTAAGGTCGAGGTAATTCGATCCCAGACGGGCATTGCAGAGATTGCTATGACAGGTCATGCTAATGCTGGCAAATACGGAGAGGACATTGTTTGTTCGGCTGTATCGGCTATTATATTAGGCAACCTGAATGCGGTACATCTTTTGCTCGGTTTGAAGCCGGATGTGGAAATGAACACAGAAGAGGGCGGATTTTTAAAGTGGCGGCTTTCATCTTTGGATGATCCGGTACTTGAAGAGAAGCACCAACTACTAGCGGAAAGCACAGTGGTTGCTCTACTGGCTATTTCCCAAAACTACGGAACATATATTTCTGTACAAGATTCAAAATGGCAAGGGGGTGCTCACTCATGATGAACATGCTATTCACTATGGACCTGCAATTCTTCGCATCCAAAAAAGGGGTAGGTTCTACAAAGAACGGTCGTGACTCCATCGCTAAGCGCCTTGGTACAAAGCGTGGCGACGGCCAATTCGTAAAAGCTGGTAACATTCTTGTTCGCCAACGCGGAACAAAAATTTATCCAGGTGCTAACGTAGGCATCGGCGGCGACGATACTTTGTTCGCGAAAGCTGACGGAATCGTTCGTTTCAAACGTCTGGGACGCGATCGCAAGCAAGTTGTGATCGAACCAGTTGTTGCTGAAGCGTAATAACGACAAGAAGCTAAAACCCAGCCAATCGCTGGGTTTTTCTTTTTACTCACGATCCTTTACTCTACTCGTACTTATGTTAAAATAAAAGATGGAATCCATATAGTGACAGGTGGGAAAACATGAAGGACGAACAAAAGTTTATAACGGATCATGCGGACACGTTATTGAGAATTTTAAACCAGGATCGTCATGATTGGCTCAATCATCTTCAGGTTATCCATGCTTATTTGAAGCTGGGACGCTACCAAGATGGGGAGGCTTACCTGCAAAAAGTGACCGAGGAAGCTCACCGTGAAAGTATGATTGCTCGCATAAACTGTTCGCGTTTGTCTGCTTTCTTTTTGACGTTTAATGCGTTAAATCGAGACATAATAGTAGAAGTAGAGGTTAAAACACAGGTAGATGTGACCAAGCTAGAGATGCAAAGCGATAGCTTTTTTTATTTGATTTCAACTTGCATCGGTCTATTACAGCATCACTTGCATACAGAACAAGTGGAGCATCCTCACTTAGCGGTGACGTTGTTTCACTCGGATAATGAAGTATTTGCCAACTTTGACTTGGAAGGTCAGGTCTCTGCATTAGTTGCAGGGGAAGTGGAAAAGCTTATTCATGATCACAAGGGTATGGCCAAGCTCGTAAGTGAACAAATACATACCGATACAGGCTGGATTGCTGAAATGAGCTTTCCTTGCAAAATGTAGAGAGGTGGCAATTTCGTGTTTGTTGATCAAGTAAAAGTTTATGTAAAAGGTGGAGACGGCGGTAATGGAGCAGTTTCATTCCGTCGTGAAAAGTATGTAGCACTCGGAGGTCCTGCGGGTGGAGATGGTGGTAAGGGAGCGAACGTTGTTTTCGTCGTGGACGAAGGGTTGCGTACGCTTATTGATTTCCGTTACCAACGACATTTTAAAGCAAAACGCGGTGAACACGGAAGAACGAAAGGAATGCACGGTGCTGGAGCAGAAGATATGATCGTTCGTGTTCCTCCAGGTACTACCGTGTACGATGATGATACACAAGAAGTGATTGCTGATCTTATTGAACATGGTCAGCGTGCAATTATTGCAAAAGGTGGCCGCGGTGGACGAGGTAATATTCGTTTTGCCACTGCTTCCAATCCGGCTCCCGAAATTGCGGAGAACGGTGAACCAGGTCAAGAACGCTATATTCGTATGGAATTAAAGCTGATTGCGGATGTAGGCTTAGTTGGTTATCCAAGTGTAGGAAAATCAACTCTTCTAGCTTCCGTTACAGCAGCAAAGCCTAAGATTGCTGCGTATCATTTCACAACAATCGCTCCAAATCTAGGTGTAGTAGACGTAGGTGAAAAAAGCTTTGTAATGGCTGATTTGCCAGGCCTTATTGAAGGTGCTCATGAAGGCGTTGGGCTTGGTCATCAGTTTTTACGTCATGTTGAGCGTACAAGGCTGATTGTACATGTGATCGATATGGCTGCGACTGAGGGACGTGATCCATACGAGGATTATCTTCAAATTAACGAAGAACTTAAACATTACAATGCCCGCATGGAAGACAGACCACAAATTATTGTGGCTAATAAAATGGATTTGCCAGATGCAGAAGCGCATTTACAGGCTTTCCGTGAAAAATGTCCAGATGCGAAAATATATCCGATTTCTGGCGCCACTCGTCAGGGTGTACAAGAACTCATGTATGCTATTAGTGATTTACTCGAGACGATCCCGGAACGTTTCGAAGTAGAGGAAGTGGCAGAAGTAGAAGAAAGAGTTGTGTTTAAAGCAGAGCCAGAAGAAATGCCATTTGTCATTACAAGAGAGAATGACGTATTTGTGGTGAGTGGTGAGAAGCTTGAAAAATTAACGAAGATGACTAACTTGAACAGCTATGACTCCATTCAACGTTTTGCACGTTTAATGCGCACAATGGGAATTGATCAGGCCCTTCGTGAGCGTGGTGCGAAAGACGGAGATACCGTTCAGATTGGTAAATTTGAATTTGAGTTCCAAGAGTAAACTTTCGTTAAAAGTGAGTGTGAGATGGGGACTATGGGGGAAGACAAACAGCTTGTACGCGGAACCATTGTACATGTATCACGTGAAAATGAATCCGTTGCTCTAAAGGATGCTATGATAGAGTATCAGAAGGGAGATTATTTACTGCTCTCTTGCATTTTAGATCAGGCGAATCCTTCTTTTTTGGGTTGTATTCTTCATGTGCGTTTCAATGAAGGTCAGGAGTATCGAGCCTACGAGGTATATACAGAGAAGATCGCATGGCCGGTTGTGATTATGGGGCTACTCCCTGTACGCACAGAATCAGTAGCTGAGGGATCGAAGCAGCAGAAAGGACAAACCTCTTCCTCTGTTGTAAGCTCTCATGATGCTGCTCGCCAAGCTATCCTAGCAAAATTAAAGGGAAGCAAGCAAGATGCATCCGCTCTCACGAATAACCAGTCTGGTAATCGAGAAAATCAAGCTCAACAATTAGTGAAGCCTGACTTTATTATTAATGTTCCTTACAAGCGAATGGGAGCTAAACCGAATGAAGAGCTGGGAGAGGGAGTGCTCCTTAGCTTTTCGGAAACGGAGCTTCATGTAGGGACAGATGGTTATTTGGCAAAGGGGGATTTTGTTAATCTCTCGTTTGTCATTCCGCGTACGAAAACGGAAGTAGTAGCCATGACGAAAGTAATTGAAAAACGGTTTGATAATAATATCACAATTGTTACGCTCTCGATCACAGATGTCGATCCTGCTCAGCATGCTGAGCTAATCGCCTACCACAAGACGATGTTATCTTAAATCTTAATAAAAGGCACCTCGTTTTACCATAACGAGGTGCCTTTTTATTTTGCTGTGTGAGCGCCAATCAGCCCCCGCGCTCGTTGTCTATCTGATAATTTGGAGAAACAGCCATGCGTTTCTCATCTAATTTTTTCCCGAATTGATCCAACGATCCCGGTTTTCCAACACCATTGTGGTTACGTCTTTGTGATTTATCAGATTTTCCACGTCCACCCATTCGTTACACCTCCTTAATTAGAGTAGATGGTACATTTTTTTTGATTGGAGAAACATGGACAGTACAGGGTATTTTCCGGTTTTACTGTCACAGCCTAGTGTGTACGTCGATAGTTGCTTTCATGTAATCCGCTTTTTGGGGTTGTCATAGTATCAGAGTCAGCGTATAATGTCCTTTATAAGAAAACACATGTACTTTTCAGGAGGACACATGAGTAAACGAGATGAAAAATTCTATTTAATTCGAGCGGACATCCTCCCAGAATCGATCGCGAAGACGATTGAAGTAAAAAAATTGTTAGAATCAGGCGAAATTGACACGGTGAATGAAGCGGTCGAGCGGGTTGGGCTGAGTCGCAGTGCTTTCTATAAATATAAAGATGCGATTTTCCCTTTCAACGCCATGATGAGTGAAAAGATTATGACCGTGAGTCTTACATTGGAGCATCGTTCGGGAATTTTATCAAGGGTATTGCAATTTGTAGCAGAAAAAGGTGGGAATGTCCTAACAATCAATCAAACCATTCCGTTACAAGGGATTGCCAATGTAGCAATGTCTGTAGATATGGCACAGCTGCATATGCCAACGACGGAGTTTTTAGATTTGCTTGAAAAGCTACAAGGGGTACGCAAGGCAGTAATCGTGGGCAGAGGCTAATAACGAGGACAACCAAGGAGGCGTAAGCATGGAGAAAAAGCAGGTAAAAGTAGGTTTGATGGGACTTGGAACGGTAGGAACAGGTGTAGTTCGAATTGTGGATGCTCATCAGGAGGACCTGTTTAACCAAACGGGTCTGAGCATTGAGATTCACAAGATTCTGGTACAGGACAAAGAAAAAGCCCGGAGTATCGTGATTGATCAGGAGAAAATCACCACTAACGCGGATGATCTATTAGAAGACCCGGATATCGATGTCATTGTCGAGGTAATTGGCGGCATACATCCTACAAAAGATTATCTGCTGAAGGCTCTTGCGAAAGGGAAAAATGTAGTCACGGCAAATAAGGATTTAATGGCGTTGCATGGTGCAGAGCTATTGCATAAAGCCCAAGAAAAAAAATGCGATGTTTTTTATGAAGCGAGTGTTGCTGGGGGAATCCCGATACTTCGCGCTTTGGTAGAAGGTTTTTCCTCGGACAGAATCACTAAAATGATGGGGATTGTAAATGGTACGACTAACTATATTATGACTAAAATGAGCAAGGAAGGGGCTGAGTATCAGGAAGTACTGGCTGAAGCTCAAGCGCTTGGATATGCAGAGTCTGATCCGACTGCCGATGTTGAAGGCTTCGATGCCGCTAGAAAGATGGCAATTCTCTCTACACTTGGCTTCCGTGTTCCGATGAATTTGGAAGATGTGCAGGTAAGAGGCATTAGCAAGGTCAGCAAGGAGGATATTGCTTACGGGAAAAAATTAGGCTACGAAGTAAAGCTGCTTGGGATTGCACGCCGCGATGACGATGAGATCGAAGTAAGCGTACAGCCTACAATGGTTCATAAGTCTCACCCGTTAGCTTCTGTGAATGGCGTGTTTAATGCGGTGTATGTTCATGGGGAAGCGGTGGGAGAAACGATGTTTTATGGACCTGGAGCTGGTGAGATGCCAACAGCTACAGCAGTGGTTTCTGATTTGATTAGCGTAGTAAAAAATATGAAATTAGGTGTAAATGGACGTGGAACAGTGGCCCCATACAAAGAGAAAAAACTAAAAACTGATGATAAAAAATTCTCGAAATACTTCATTCGGCTGATCGTTGCAGATAAGCGCGGCGTACTTGCTCAAATTACAAATCTTTTAGCAGAGAAGGATGTTAGTTTGGATCAGGTTATCCAACAGCCGTATCAGGATAGCGGTCAATCCGAAATTGTAATGGTTACACATACTTCCTCCAAATATAATGTGGCATCCGTACTAAAAACGCTAGAGGGCATGGATGTCATTAGCGAAATTAAGAGCTACTATCAGGTGGAGGGTACAGATAAGGAAGCAGGTGCTGTTCATAATGAGTAGGGATAGACTAGGCATTATCGCACAGTATAAAGAATTTTTGCCCGTATCAGAAAATACGCCTCTTTTGACCCTGCATGAGGGAAATACCCCATTGGTCCATGCAGCTCGCTTATCTGAAGAGTGGGGAGTAGAGCTCCACTTTAAATACGAGGGGTTAAATCCGACCGGCTCCTTTAAAGACCGAGGCATGGTGATGGCGGTTGCCAAAGCAGTAGAAGAGGGAAGCAATACCATTATGTGTGCTTCAACAGGTAATACATCTGCTGCCGCTGCCGCTTATGCAGCGCGTGCAGGACTGCATTGTATCGTATTAATTCCAGACGGAAACATTGCCTTGGGTAAATTGGCCCAAGCAATTGCTTACGGAGCAGAAGTCATTTCAATCAACGGTAATTTTGATGAAGCATTGCGCATTGTCCAACAAATTACAAAAGAAGAGCCCATTACTTTAGTTAATTCGGTAAATCCATATAGAATTGAAGGGCAAAAAACAGCATCCTTTGAGATATGTGATCGTATAGGAGAAGCTCCTGATATTTTAGCAATTCCAGTTGGAAATGCAGGTAATATCACAGCTTATTGGAAGGGCTTTACAGAATATAAACGTGCAGGTAAGATTACCTCCCTCCCAAAAATGTATGGATTTCAAGCAGCAGGAGCAGCCCCGCTGGTCTTAGGGCATCCAGTAGATAAGCCTGAAACAATTGCAACAGCGATTCGTATCGGGAATCCTGCCAGCAAAGATGGAGCATTACAGGCATTGCAGGAATCAAATGGTCGCATAGAAAGTGTCACAGACGAGGAGATTTTAGAAGCGTACCAGCTATTAGCTAAAAAAGAGGGCATCTTCTGTGAGCCTGCCTCTGCAGCATCCTTTGCAGGTATTATTAAATTACGCCGGATGGGACAGCTGGCACAAGGAGCTCGCATCGTATGCGTTTTGACTGGTCACGGTTTAAAAGATCCGAGCATCGCAATTAAGACCATTGCCAACGAACCCGTGAAAGTACCTGCAACAAGAGAAGATGTCATGGGACTGATCAAAAAGTAAAGTAGGTGTCAGCATGTCTATACAGAAAGTAACAGTGAGAGTACCAGCTAGCACAGCCAATCTGGGTGCTGGTTTTGATACAATCGGTCTTGCTTTCCAGCTTTATACAACCATAACCATGAGCATCGCCGAGCAAACTGAGATTCGACTAATGGGACCAGAGCTTGCTAGCTTGCCTCAAGATAAAACTAATCTACTTTACGAAGTGGCGGCCTTCTTATTTGAGAAGGCCTCGCTTCCTGTACCTGAATTATCGATTGAGGTAGAGACAAAAGTCCCTTTGACTCGAGGGCTTGGCAGTAGTGCGGCGGCAGTTGTAGGTGCCCTACTAGCAGCAAATATCCTTGCAGGTAAGCCGTTTACAGACGGACAGCTCTTTACGTTTGCCAGCCGTTGGGAGGGACATCCAGATAATGTAGGAGCATCACAATTTGGTGGTCTAATTATTTCAGCATTACCAGATAATGAAGCCGAGCAAGTTCCTTATGCTAAATTTTCGGTTCCTGAGCGATTGAAGACACTGGTAGTCATCCCTGATTTTGAATTGCCTACTCATCAAGCGAGGAAAGCATTGCCTGAGCAATATTCCCGTGAAGATGCGGTTTATAATATTTCACGTGCAAGCTTATTGGTTGCTGCATTTGCTCAAGACCGGTTAGATTTATTGGCTACTGCGATGCAGGATCGTCTGCATCAGCCTTATCGTACAGCTTTGGTTCCAGGCCTATCCGAGATTGTGGAAAAAGCGCAGGATTACGGCGCCTTAGGGGCAGCCTTGTCAGGAGCAGGGCCAACTATTCTTTGCTTTTTCGAAAATGATCAAGCGGAGCAGAGATTGTTACAATTTATTGAACAAGTTATGCAGAAAAATCAATTAAGCTATTCTACTATGGTGCTCCTTCCTGATGATAATGGGGCAATTATTGACACAAGCCCTGTATATACAGCATAATGCATAGAAAAACATCAGATGGGAGCATGAAGTATAATGGGGAGAACACTAGCTTTTTTAGGACCTTCTGGCACATTTACAGAGGAGGCAGTACGTCAATTGCCTATTCAAGAGGAGCTTACAACTAAGCCATATGTAAGTATTCTCGATGTGCTGGAAGCAGTTAGTACGAATCAGGCCGATTTTGGTGTGGTACCCATTGAGAATTCAATTGAAGGAACGGTTAATTTAACGATGGATGGCTTAATACATGGGGAGAAACTGCCTATTTTAGCAGAATTAGCTCTACCAATCACACAGCACCTATTACTGGCAGCTAGGCCAAAGCCTCTTTTATTACAGCAGATTACAAAGGTCTGCTCTCATTCGCATGCAATTGCCCAGTGTCGCTTGTTCCTACAAAAATACTTACCGCATGTAGAGATTGAATATACCAACAGTACAGCATCAGCAGCAAAACTTGTAAGTGAACAACCAGACCGACCATGGGCTGCTATTGGAACGAGATTGAATACAGAGATATACCCGCTTTTTCTCGCTCAGGAAAGCATTCAGGACTATGCTAACAATTTTACGAGATTTGTGCTGGTGGGAAAAAGTCAGTTGGATTTACCGGTATCTGATCATCATAAAACAACCATTTTGGTCACGTTACCCGAGGATTATTCAGGTGCACTGTATCAGGTATTGGCAGCGTTCGCTTGGCGCAAATTGAATTTGTCCCGCATCGAATCGCGACCTACGAAAAAAGGTCTGGGTAGCTATTATTTTGTGCTGGATATCGTACAGGGCATGGACACAGTGTTGATGCCAGGCGCTTTTGCGGAGATAGAGGCATTGAGATGTCAGGTTCGTGTACTGGGTAGCTATCCAGTGTTCGCCTATAGGGGTATAGGTGAAAAGAATTGACGCTATGTTGCATATAGATTTATACTATTCAAAAACGTTAGAAAAAAGGGTGAAGTAGCATGACGCAGCAGTTGATCTACTTAAACGGTGAATTTGTAGAAAAAGAAAATGCAAAAATTTCTGTCTATGATCATGGCTTCTTGTATGGCGATGGAATTTTTGAAGGAATTCGTGTTTATAATGGTAATATATTCCGCCTGCAAGAGCATATCGAACGTTTATATGAATCCGCACTATCCATCATGCTCGTTATTCCGATGAAAATAGAAGAAATGATGGATGCAGTAGTCGAAACCGTTAGAAAAAATGAACTGCGTGATGCCTATATACGACTTGTAATCTCGCGTGGCGATGGGGATTTAGGTCTTGATCCTCGTAGCTGTAAGCGGGCAAATATTGTTATTATTGTTGAACAGCTTCGACTCTTTCCGCAAGAATTATATGAGACAGGATTAAAAATTGTGACAGTTCCAACACGTCGCAACAAACCAGATGCATTGAATCCAAAGATCAAATCTCTAAACTATTTAAACAACGTTATGGTGCGTATGGAAGCTAGCATGGCTGGTGTTAGCGAAGCGCTAATGCTAAATAGCGAAGGCTATGTAACTGAAGGCTCAGGCGATAATATTTTCCTTGTTAAAAAAGGTGTCATTTATACGCCTCCTACTTACTTAGGCGCGTTGGATGGCATTACACGTCAAGCAATTATGGATATCGCTAGAGAATTAGGTTATGTGGTTAAAGAGGAGCCTTTTACTCGTCATGATGTCTATATTGCTGATGAAGTATTCCTGACAGGGACAGCAGCAGAGGTAATCTCAGTATCAGAAGTGGATGCACGAGTAATTCGTGACGGAAAACCAGGTCCTGTGACAAAACAATTGCTGGAAGAATTCCGCCGTTATGTCCAAGAAGATGGTGTAAAAGTATACGAATAAGGGAAAGGAATAAAAAATAACAGAGAACAGAGCCGGTAAATATTTATGGCTCTGTTTTTTTATGCGATAAATTGAACAGGAGCAAAACGCCTAGAGGCGCATAACATGGTAGGGACTCAAGTATGAGAGGAGAGGCAGTAGTGAAAATCCATATCGTACAAAAAGGGGACACCATGTGGAAGATTGCCAAGAAATATGGTGTCGACTTTCAGGAACTATTGGATCTAAACAAATCAACAATAAAAAATCCGGATAAAATTATGCCTGGAATGAGGGTGAAAATACCAACCGGTACGTCCAGGAGACCGGGAATGCAACAGCGACCGCACATGGAAAGACCGATGAAAGAAAGACCTGTGCCTCAGGTGCCAAGCAAGGAGATGCCGATACCTCCAGCATATGAATCACCGGAGATGATGGAGTCTCCAGTTATACCACAGCCAGAAGAAATGATACCGCCACCTGTACCGCCCGTTGCACCTGTACCGCCCGTTGCACCTGTACCGCCCGTTGCACCTGTACCGCCCGTTGCACCTGTACCACCCGTTGCACCTGCACCGACTGTACCATCTCCACCACCGAGACAAGAACAGCCGCCAGTAATGCCGGCACCGCCTAAGGAAAGGCCTAAAAGGGCGATTCCGCCTTTGAAAGAAATGCCCAAACGACATATTCCAATCCCAATACCTATACCGGTGCCAAGACCAGCACCAAGACCAGCACCACAGCCAGCACCACAGCCAACACCAAGACCAGCACCACAGCCAGCACCAAGACCAGCACCACAGCCAACACCAAGACCAGCACCACAGCCAGCACCACAGCCAGCACCACAGCCAGCACCAAGACCAGCACCACAGCCGGCACCACAGCCAGCACCACAGCCAGCACCAAGACCAGCACCACAGCCAGCACCAAGACCAGCACCACAGCCAGCACCAAGACCAGCACCACAGCCAGCACCACAGCCAGCACCACAGCCAGCACCAAGACCAGCACCACAGCCGGCACCACAGCCGGCACCACAGCCAGCACCAAGACCAGCACCACAGCCAGCACCAAGACCAGCGCCAAGACCAGTACCGCAACCAGCGCCAAGGCCAGTACCAAGACCAGTACCAGTACCATGTCCACCATTGCGGCCAAAGCCATTTCCACCTCTACAGCCGCCAATGCAAAGACCGTTTCCTGTACAGCCCATGCCATATCCGCCTATGTGTCCGATGCCAATATGTCCACCGCCAACATGCATTCCAATGTATCCGCCAGCCGTAGCACCTTGCCCGCCTTATAATCGACCAAGGTATCCAGAACATTCCTCCGCTACTTCTAGTCCACATATTCCAGATCACGCAACAAGTACGAGTCCTTCTAGCACAAGTAGTTGGATGGAGCAGAGCGCACAGCCACATTATCGACCAAGAGAAGCAGATAGTTCATGTCATGAAAGTAGTACGTCCAATACCTATAAATGGGGGAAGGATGATTGTACTCCAAAACATAAAACAGCTTATCCTTACTCAGAGTCAGGGTTCCATCAACCGATCAATCCTTATCCACCTGTTTGCCCGGCAGCTCCAATGCCACAGCCATATCCGCAGTCTAAATATTGCCCGGATGTTCAACCCTACCCACATTCATCTTCAGATATGTATGGACATCATACACAACACATGCCTGCCAATCCTAACGTACCTCGTCCAGAGATGTGGCCTAAATGGGATAAAGGCCATGAAGAATCCTCGTTTACGTCTTGCTGAAGGTAAACAGTAAAAATGGATGCCAACTTTATAACAGCGTTAGAAAAAGCGTTTAGCTGTCAAATAGTAGGGATGAAACCGCAACGAAGCGTTTTTTCTGTTCGCACCGATCGAGGGGCATGGATTGTCAAAGGGTATGCGGAAGAAGAGAAGGCCTTATGGGTTACGCATTTAGCTGACGTACTACGAGAGCAAGGTTTTTATAATACCGTGAAATACGTAGCGAACTCCTATGGCCATAAAGTGCAACCGATTGGAGACCGATTCTACACTGTCATGAAGGAAATAAATGGTAGAGATGCTACTTATACGAATGTAGGGGACATTAAAAAATCAGTGACTGCATTGGCAAGATTTCATCTAGCTGCAGAGGGTTTTCCCACTTTCCCTTTTTTGTCAGAAATAGAAATTAGCAAGCCGCCTCTTTTAGAGAAATGGGAGAGAAGACTGGAACAATTTCAGCGAATCTCCAAACGAATTGCTACGCGCGGTCCGCAAAATCGATTTGAGTTCATGGTTCAAAGCATGGCTAAAGAGATTAAGAGGGATGGGCAGGAAGTCTTACAGGTAGTTAATCAAATGCCAATTCATCAGCAAATGGAGCTGGCCCATTATTATGGGACATTAGCTCATCGAGATGTAGCTAGTCACAATTTTTTAATTAAGGAATCGGGTAGTTGTTATTTAATTGATTTAGATACTGTAGCTCCTGATATGCAGATTGTAGACCTGGTTCAGATAGCAAGTCGTATGTTATTTTTGCATAATTACGATAAACGTATTTATCATCAGGTAATCGAATCTTATCACAAGATTAAGCATTTATCTGATGATGAAATTCAAATGATTTATCATTTACTCCGTTACCCAGATAATCCCTTGCGTGAAATTACAGGTATCTATAATAAGCTGCCAGGCTACCGAATAAAAAGCGTTACACATTTATTGCAATTAGAACGCAAATTAAAACGTGAACGTAGAAGGTTCTTTCGAGAAGACCATTTTTAATAAAGGAGCGACAACAGGTCGCTCTTTTTTGTTCAAAAAAGCACCTCGCTGGATTTATGAAAACTAGCTCTATACGTGTAATAGACAGCCTTCCCAGTAAGAAAATCACGTAGTTTTCATGAAAGCAGTTGTGATTTCTAGTAAAACTTTACTTATAAATAAATTTTATCCTATAATTATAAACGTGATTTCGTAACGAATCGACCAATCAACAGGGTTTATCATATAAGATAAAGATGGTGAGTTATAAGGAGAAAACGGGATGAATTTATTTAAATATGCGTGGAAAACGTTAAAGTATTCTTTCTGGAATATCTTATTATTTGAAATTATGTATCGTCTATTTACTATCATAATCGTGATTCCATTCTTATCAGTAGTTTTGAAAAACTTAATCCAACAGAGTGGCTATACCTATGCAGCAAATGAGGATCTGTTATACTTTTTTCTCACGGAGTATGGAATTCTGGCCAGTGTGTTACTGATGATATTTTCTGTTCTGATTATATTTTACGAGTTTGCCGTGTTAATCCTATTGATCTATTACGCAGGTAAGGAACAGAAAGTACATTTACGCTTTGTGCTACGTAAAGCGTTATCGCCATTACAGGCCCTGTTTACTTTTTCGTTGCCCGTTTTTGCTCTCTATCTATTGTTACTGCGTCCTCTAATGAAGCTGGGGGTCAGTAGCACCTTACTTCCGACATTAGCTATCCCTAATTTTATTACAGGCGAATTATTTAAAATGGAATATGGCGTTTATTTGTACATCGGCGTGCTTTTCATAGTATTTTGTATTAACATTCGCTGGATGTTTGCTTTACCAATTATCGTTCTTGAGGAAAAAAGCTTTTGGAGAGCGGCTAAAAAGAGTGGGGAAATTGTAAAAAGAAATCTAGGGCGTATTGTGATTGTAGCTCTTTTTACCATTGCAGGGCTTTTCTTATTGTTTTTATCTGTAGATGGGGTTTCTGAACTATTGTACCGACTTTCTACATCAACAAGCAACAGTTATCTGGCTGCTTTAGGGGCGATAGTGTATACACATCTTATTTATATTTTTGCCATCTTTTTGACACCATTAATGCTGTCTATTATGACTTGGTTTTATATTCGTAAAGCTGGTGAGGAAGAGATTCGCGTAATGGATGATCCTCATGTCTGCCCAGATAAACATCCTACATTTGTAAAAAGACATAAGTACAAATTACTTATTAGCTACCTGGCTATCATTAGTGTGATTATTATCGCTATCGTTAACTTTTTGTATGTGTTTCCAGCTTTCGAGCATAAACCAATAACCATGGCACATCGGGGTGCGACGGAAAAAGGGGTAGAAAATACTCTGGAAGCCATACAAGGAGCCATTGATACACATGCTGACTATGCCGAAATTGATATTCTACAGACGAAAGACAAGCAGCTTGTCGTTATACATGATATTAATTTATCTCGGCTTGCAGGTGTAGAGAAACATGTTTATGACATGACGTTGGCGGAGTTAAGAGAGATCACATTGCACCAAGGAAGATATACTGGAAAGATTAGCACATTAGATGAAGTGATCAAATATGCGAAAAACAAAATCAAATTAAATATTGAGGTAAAACTACATGGGCACGAGCAGGAACAGGAGGTTATCACGGACCTGCTGCGTATCATAAAAGAAAATAGGTTTGAAGCGGAATGCGTTATCCAGTCTCTGCATGATACAGTAGTGCACAACGTCAAGAAAGCAAATCCAAATTTACAGGTAGGTTTTGTATTATTTGCTAATCGAACAGGCTTAAAAGACTTGCCAGGTGATTTTTTCGTAATGGAAGAATACATGCTGAACAAGTCTGTATTGAAGGAAGCGAAATCGTTAAATAAAGCTGTTTATGTCTGGACTGCCAATAGCTATGATGCCATTTACACCTTCTTAAAAATGGGGGTAGATGGGGTAATTACAGATTATCCTGAATATGTTCATGAAGCAATTTGGCAGATTACTCAAGAGCATAAACAATACGGACCGTTCCGAGTGGCAACTGAGGCGATGGAGTCAATGTTTGATAAAATTATTCGTATCGAGTAGGGGACGGTTTTGGTTTAGTAAAAAAAGAGAAAGGAATTTCCTTTCTCTTT
>NZ_JAUKFY010000003.1 GCF_030489605.1 Brevibacillus laterosporus | reverse complement strand
AGATCATAATCAGCTTCATCATTATAACATATCCTCCTTTATTTTGTCAAGGAGTTTTTTGTTAAGTTTTTCAGAAGCAACTTTTTAATCATATCAGCTTTAACTTTTCTTGTCAACAACTTTTTTTGAAAGATACTTTCTTTAAGAAGCTGTTTCCCTTACTCAGTAACCGCTGTTTCAACCTTATGGACTTAGTCTAACACACGGTTATAATAAAAATCAATAGTTTTTTAAATAAAATTAAACTTTTTTCAGTTTCAAATAAAAAAGATACTTATAACCTAATCGTTATAAATATCTTGGCTTCATAAAAGAAGGATCTTAAATCAGTGCTTTTACAATCCAAACATTTCTCTTGTCAGCTAGGTTAATGATGTTTTGATTGATTTCTACCATCGGTCGGGTTGGATAGTTTTGATTTATAAATACCACTTTCCCAACTGTTCCATCACTTAATTCTACTTTACTTCCTATAGAGAACTGCGTAATTCCATTAACAAAAACCCGAACTACCTTTGGATCTAACTTACCGAAACTATCCTGCAACAACTGCTCTACTACTAGAAATGGAGAAGTTCCCTTTTGATGTAAACGGTCAGAGCACATCGCATGATACATATCAGCCACAGCTATTATTTTACTGTAGGTATGTATTTTATCACCTTTTATACCAAATGGGTACCCACTTCCATCTTCTCGTTCATGATGCTGTAGAGCTGCTAATCCAACACCCTGTGTGAGGCCCTTTGCTGATTTAATTAACTCATAACCATAAACAGTATGTTTTTTCATCTCTTCAAATTCACTAGATGTTAACTTGTCTGGCTTCCACAAAATTTTAGGGTCAATTTTTGTTTTTCCTATATCCATAAGCATCCCTGCTAAAGCTACCTGCATCCATTCTTTTTCCGGAAGCTTCATCCACTTTGCCATAATGTAGCTAAGCAGACCAACACCTACACAGTGCTCATACAAGTAGTTATTTGGATTATCTGCTTTTTTTAGGATGAATAAAAGATTAGATTGCTCCTCTACTTCTTTAATAAGTGTAGTCATAACATTCCGAACTTCTAATACAGGAATGCTTTGCCCCCCTTGGACATGTTGGAAAAGGTTTTTAAAAGAAGAGACTGCCTTCTCCAGATGCTCCACAATTCCTGAATCTGATTGTCGGTTTCTTATAGGTTTACTTGTCTCTTTTCCTTCTACGGATGCCTGTTTTTTCCCATCGGCAAATCCTTCTGTAATAGCAGTTCCATCTACTGCAGCTTCCACAGAAACCTCTTCAATCATAAAAGCATCCAAAATTTCTAATTCTCTATCCTCTACAACGGTTCCTTTTGTAAAAAGCAATCCTCCTAACGGTGTATGAACATCTTCCGTTAAACGAGATCCTACCGGTATGTGTTTAATCTGACAAACAGGCATATCGATCCCCCTATATATCACTAAGAAATTAGACCTATATCTTTAGAATTATCTTCTATTATAAAAGCGATGCACACAAAAGGATAGGGAAAACTTGATTATATTCCCAAAGGAATTTATGTAAAAAGGTGATCCCATCATGGAATCACCTTTTTACTTATTACTTATTCTTCAGATGTATCATCAGCTACATCGGCATCTGCTTCTGTAGCATCTGCTTCTGTACCTTCGTTAACGTTGTCCGTCTCAATCCCTTTAGTTTCTGTAGAAGGATTATTCTCAGAGTCCTCCTCGGAAGCTTCTACCGTAGCAATTGAAACAACTTCCTCTTCATCATCTAAACGAATTAATTTTACACCTTGTGTATAGCGTCCCATAACGGAAATCCCTTTTATCTCCATTCGAATAATGATGCCAGTTATTGTGACAATCATTAAGTCTTCATCAGCCTGCACAACTTTTAAGCCAACAACCTGACCGCTTCGCTCTGTAACATTATGGGTTTTAATTCCTTTACCTCCACGTGTCTGAATGCGATATTCAGAAACAGGTGTACGTTTACCGTAGCCTTTTGCAGTTACGATTAATACCTCAGCATCATCACGGATGACATCCATACCAATTACTACGTCGTTAGGATCCAGGGTTATCCCCTTAACGCCTGTAGCAGTACGTCCCATGGTTCTCACGTCGCCTTCATTAAAACGAACGGACATTCCTTGTTTGGTACCTATGATGATTTGTTGGTTGCCATCTGTCAAACGAACATTAATCAGCTCATCATCTTCGCGTAGATTTACGGCAAAGAGGCCGCCGCGTCGAATATTCTCAAACGATTTTAAGTCCGTCTTCTTAACAATACCCTGTTTAGTGGCAAAGAAGATAAACTGATCTTCTCTAAATTCCTTCACTGGAATTACAGCGCTGACTGTCTCACCCTTTTCAATTTGAATCAAATTGATAATTGGCGTTCCTTTAGCTGTACGACTCAGATCAGGAATTTCGAATCCTCTTAAGCGATACACTTTTCCCTTACTTGTAAAGAACAAGAGCGTATCGTGGGAGTTCGTGATGCAAAGATGCTCGACGAAATCGTCGTCTTTGGTTCCAATTCCTTGAATGCCTCGGCCTCCGCGCTTCTGGCTACGATAGGTGGTTACAGGCAAACGTTTCACGTAACCGCTATGAGTTAAGGAAATAACAACTTCCTCTTCTGGAATCAGATCTGCATCCTCAATCATATCTTCGCCAATCGTGATTGCCGTGCGACGGTCATCTCCGAATTTCTCTTTGATGGCATTCATCTCTTCACGAATGATCGAGTAAATTTTATTATCATCAGCAAGAATAGATTTTAATTCAGCAATCTTCATTAAAAGTTCTTGGTATTCCGCTTCAATTTTTTCGCGTTCCAGACCAGTAAGACGTTGGAGACGCATGTCCAAAATCGCTTGAGCCTGTTCATGACTCAATCCAAATCGCTCGATTAAAGCATTGCGCGCTTCTTCTGCCATGCGAGACGAACGAATGAGACTGATAATCTCGTCAATATGATCAAGTGCAATGCGTAATCCCTCTAAGATATGCGCACGCGCTTCAGCCTGACGCAATTCATATTCAGTGCGTCTACGAACAATGACGCGCTGATGCTCCAAGTAATGGTAGATCATTTCGCGCAAATTCAATGTTTTTGGACGTGAATCAACAAGCGCCAGCATATTAACTCCAAAGGTTGATTGCATTTGGGTATGCTTAAACAAATTATTTAACACTACTTTTGGAACAATATCCCGACGAAGTTCAATGACAATACGCATTCCTTTGCGGTCAGATTCATCACGCAAATCAGTTATGCCGTCAATCTTTTTCTCGCGTACTAATTCTGCTATTTTTTCAACAAGTCTAGCTTTGTTCACCTGATACGGAATTTCCGTTACAATAATGCGGGCTTTCCCATTATTCTCTTCAATATTGGTTTTTGCACGCATAATAATGGAACCGCGTCCTGTTTCATAAGCACGCCGAATACCAGAGTATCCCAAAATTTCACCAGCTGTTGGGAAATCCGGTCCCTTAATGATTTGCATCAGTTCTGCAACGGTAATCTCAGGATTATCAATCATGGCACTAACACCATCAATGACCTCCCTCAGATTATGCGGCGGTATATTAGTCGCCATCCCAACCGCGATACCTGCTGAACCATTTACTAACAAATTCGGAAAACGAGAAGGGAGAACGGTAGGTTCTTCCTCGTGTCCATCGTAGTTTGGTATAAAGTCTACTGTATCTTTATCAATATCCCGAAGCATTTCTAAAGCAATTTTTGAAAAACGGGACTCAGTATAACGCATAGCTGCCGCCCGATCGCCGTCCACAGAACCAAAGTTCCCTTGGCCTTCAACGAGCATATATCTCATATTGAAATCTTGTGCCAACCGAACCATGGTCTCATAAATTGCCGTGTCACCATGAGGATGATACTTAGCCATTACTTGACCGACAACGTTTGCGGATTTACGGAAAGCCTTATCAGGAGTAAGCCCCATATCATGCATGGCATATAAGATACGGCGATGAACTGGCTTTAGTCCGTCCCTTACATCAGGTAAAGCGCGACTAACGATGACACTCATCGCGTAATCAATGAACGAGTCACGCATCTCTTGGCTAATGTCAATTTTTGGAAACCGAGATGTTTGTTCTGCCATTTTAGGTTACCCTCCAACTCGAAATTACAACGCTTTATTATAACATATAAGTGCGATTTACGTCCAAACGGCTAGAGTGAAAAGGCGATTTATTATATAAATCCCTCTGTTTTCCTCTGAAAGTTCTTCATGAGTTTTTGCAGGTAGGGAGATACTTTTATATATCAAAATTTCTAACACGATACGTACATCTTGTTCCATAACCTAAGGAGGGGAAGTGTATGCAGTGGTTGAAGGTAGCCTTGGTAGGCTTGCTGTTGATGGTCCTTCTCCCTACTGATGCCAGAGCGATTAGCTCCGAGCATATGCCAATAGAAATCATTATTGATGCGGGACACGGCGGCATAGATGGAGGAACCTCTTATCAAGGAATTTTAGAAAAGGATATTAATTTGCAAATTGCCAAGCTATTGTATAAAGAATTACTGGTAAAAGGCCATCAGGTTTTGTTAAATCGCACAGGTGATTATGCTCTTAGCGATGAAAATAAATGGCTGCGTTCTTCCTCACGTCATATTCGTGATTTAGCCCAGAGACGGCATTTGGCTAAGGAAGTTCATCCACAAATGCTGGTTAGCCTCCATGTTAATTGGTCAAATAGTAAATCTAGCAGAGGCCCGCTAGTCCTTTATCAAAAAAATAATCAAAGCTATATCCTGGCTGATATCATCCAGCACCATTTGGATCAGTTGTATAAAACCAAAGGTGAGCCATTGCCTGGCAAGACCTATTATCTACTTAAGCAATCGATCTGTCCGACAGTTATTGTAGAGATGGGCTATCTGAGCAACTCGCGTGACCGCCATTTTCTAGTAAATGAAAAAACGCAAAAACAAATTGCTAGAGCCATTCAAGAAGCTATTTCCGAATATATGCTTATTATGAACCAAATTCAAGACCAGGAAACCTGGGATGTGATCAAAGAACCCAGAAAGAAACATAAATAAGCAAAAAAACAGGGAAACAGAAAGTGCTACTCCACCAACCAGCAGCCTTTCCCGTTTCCCTTACATTTGATAGCCTGGCATCATGAATTTCTTATGCAAGCTTCCCCCTTATATTGCTAAGTAAAGGAGATCGTAGACAATGCCTTCTTCAACACGTCCGCAGAATGCTTTAGTTTAGCCTTTTCTTCCTCATTTAACGTGATCTCAACAACCTCGCGTACACCGCTGCGATTTACTACAGCCGGAACTCCTAAATATGTATCATGCAAACCAAATTCCCCCTGTAAAAGAGTGGAGATGGTCAAAATCGAATTTTGATTATATAAAATCGCTTTGGTTAAACGAGCCAAGCTCATTCCAATTCCGTAATATGTCGCACCCTTTTTCTCGATAATGTGATAAGCCGCATCACGGACATTAATGAAAATCTGATCTAATTCCTCTTTGGTAGGCCCTACCCCTTGCTTTAAGCATTCTGTAATCGATTTGCCTCCAATGCTGGCCTGGCTCCAAACAGGCAATTCCGTATCTCCATGCTCTCCCATGATATAAGCATGGACACTGCGGGAATCCACCTCAAAGGCTCTGCTAAGCAAGTAACGAAAACGTGCTGTATCAAGCAATGTGCCCGAGCCGATTACCTTTTCATGAGGTAATCCCGAAATTTTCCACGTTGCATAGGTCAGAACATCTACTGGGTTACTAGCTACGACAAAAATACCCTGAAATCCACTCTCCATGATGCTCGTTACGATCTTATTAAAAATCCTAACATTCTTTTCAATCAAATCTAAACGGGTCTCGCCAGGCAATTGATTTGCCCCTGCTGTAATGACCACAAGATCAGCATCCTTACAATCAGAGTAGTCACCTGCCCAGATTTTCATTGGAGAAGTAAACGGCAGACCATGACTTAAATCCATGGCATCGCCTTCTGCTTTGTCCTTATTAACGTCAATAATAACTAACTCATTTACAATACCTTGGTTCAATAGCGCATAAGCATAGCTGGACCCAACAAATCCAGAACCAATCAGCGCCACCCGTGAAACCTTACGTGTTAACATACATGTCCCTCCCACTACACAATAGAAATATTTTCTCTATTCCATCCTTACTTTATTCATTCTCATTTTTCATCTTCTAGCTATTCTGTTATATTTGTCAAATTTTAATGTGCATCCTTACTCATTTACAGGAAAAAAAAGCTATGCTATATTTCTAACTATATTTGTAAACCAAACAATAAATACAGTTTACAAAAAAAGAAGAAAGGAGATCCTACATGATTTCAACACCCAGCTATGCTGAGCTAGCCCGTAAAAATAAAAAATACTTGTGGCATCCCTTTACTCAAATGAAAGACTACTGTGAGAATGATCCTTTAATCATCGAGCGAGGAGAAGGCGTAACATTAATCGATGTGAACAACAAAAAATACTACGATGGGTTTTCCTCTATCTGGCTCAATGTACACGGGCACTGCGTACCTGAATTAGATCAAGCAATAACCAAACAATTAGAACTCATCGCCCATTCAACCTTACTGGGTATGGCCAATGTACCAGCGATTCAATTAGCGGAAAAATTAGTGGAAATCACCCCAGAGGGGCTTACGAAGGTCTTTTATTCGGACTGTGGAGCTACAGGTGTAGAGATTGCTCTAAAAATGGCCTTTCAATATTGGCAAAATAAAGGGATTAGCGGAAAGACTCGCTTTATTACCATGAATCAGGCATACCATGGGGATACAATTGGGGCCGTTAGTGTGGGAGCAATCCCTCTTTATCATCAGGTGTACAAACCATTGTTATTCTCTCCCTACACCATTCCTTATCCAAATACATACAGGGAAGAAAAGGATGGAGCGGCACTGGAGCAAACCCTTCAATCTTTGGAGAAGCTGCTAGAAGAAAAATCGAGTGAAATCGCTGCGATTATTGTTGAGCCAATCGTTCAGGGTGCTAGCGGCATGATTGTAATGCCAGAAGGTTGTCTAAAAAAGATCGCTGAGCTAGCTGCTGCACACCAGGTTCTTTTTATTGCTGACGAGGTTGCTACTGGTTTTGGGCGTACTGGTAAGATGTTTGCTTGTGAACACGAGGAGGTTACGCCTGACATCATGGTCATTGCTAAAGGGATTACCGGCGGATATCTCCCCTTGGCGGCAACTCTTACAACAGATGAAATCTATCAAGGTTTTTATGCGAATTACGAGGAACAAAAGACATTTTTCCATGGACATTCCTATACGGGGAATCCGCTGGGCTGTGCTGTTGCCCTTGCCAATTTAGAGCTATTTGAATCAAAAGGACTGGTAGATAAAGTAGCTGCTGATGCAAAGTGGCTCAAACAAAAATGGCCTGCATTTTTAGAGAGAAAGCATGTAGGAGACATTCGTCAGAAAGGTCTGATGGTTGGTATAGAGCTGGTGGTAGATAAACAGAAGCGAACTCCTTATCACTGGAATGACAGAATTGGGGTAAAAGTAAGCCAACGCTGCAGAGAACTAGGCTTATTAACACGTCCACTCGGAAATGTACTTGTATTTATGCCTCCTCTCTCAAGCACACACGATGAACTAGCTGAAATGATTCAAATTTTATATCAGGCGATTGTCGAAGTTACAGAAGGTAGAGAAGCATGAGACATACCAACGGCATTTTTATTGCGGGAACTGATACAGAGATAGGCAAAACCATTATTACAGCTAGTTTAGCCGCAACACTCCTTCAGAGAAATTTGGACGTTGGGGTATGGAAGCCTGTGCAATCAGGAGCGCATGCCGATGACATAGAAAGCGACGCCTCACGAATAAAAGCTCTGGCCGGCTTAAAGGAGGCTCCACATGAAATTGCTCCGCTGTCCTTTGTAGAACCAGTTACACCGCACCTAGCAGCAATTCGGGAAGGTACTATCTTAACACTCCCCGGCATTATGCAGGCTGGTGAGCTGCTTTTTGCTAGACATAAAAATCTGCTGGTAGAAGGTGCTGGTGGATTATTAGCTCCCTTGACAGACACAAAGCTAGGGATTGATCTGATTAAACAGCTTGGTTTCTCTGTTCTACTGGTTGCGCGGGGTGGCTTAGGAACGATTAATCATACTCTTCTCTCCATAGAAGCCTTGCGGACAAGAGAAATTCCTATCTTAGGCGTTATTCTAAATCAAACAGAAGCCGCACTCTCTATGACAGCAATCAGAAAAAATGCTGACTATATTGAGGATTTTGGTAAAGTTCCCGTTCTTGGTCTGTTTCCCTATCTTGCGAAGCCAATCACCAAAAATCAACTTATCGACGTGATAGAAAAGCATATTCGGCTAACACCCATTCTACGTGAATTTCAAGATTAGTTCCTGGTGTATGAAAATGATGAAGTAATACTCTTAAGGGGGATTTGTGCTATGAGTACATCAGCTATTCGCTCTGCATATGATTGGTCTATTTTGGCTCAAAAATCTATAGCTGGCGAGCTTCTCACCAAGGAAGAAGCTCTAAAAGTTTTACAAGCGACCGACGATGAATTATTACCTATCCTGCAAGCCGCCTACCAGGTACGCTATCGTTTCTTTGCCAAACGAGTGAAGTTAAACATGATCATGAATGCGAAAAGCGGTCATTGTCGGGAGGATTGCGGGTATTGCTCTCAATCAAGCCGTTCGTCAGCACCTATTGAAAAGTACACAATGTTAGACAAAGAAACTCTGTTAAAAGGGGCACAGGAAGCGATCACGCGAAAAGCGGGAACCTATTGTATCGTAGCCTCTGGTCGTGGACCAACCGAGAGAGAATTACAACAAGTAATCGATGCAGTAACCGAGATTAAACAAACCTCATCATTAAAAATTTGTGCCTGTTTAGGATTGTTAACATCAGAACAAGCGAGTCGTTTAGCGGCCGCTGGGGTAGATCGCTACAACCACAACATTAATACAAGCAAAGAGAATTATGCCTCCATCACTACTACTCATACCTACGATCAACGGACTGAAACAATCAAACATGCAAAAACAGCCGGAATGTCTCCTTGCTCTGGAGTCATCATCGGGATGGGAGAAACACTGGAGGAAATTGTAGAGATGGCTTATACTCTGCGGGCCATCAATGCTGATTCTATTCCGATTAACTTTTTAAATCCGATACTGGGAACTCCATTAGCTCATATGCAACGAAATACACCACGTTTTTGTCTGAAAGTAATCGCCTTGTTCCGTTTTATTTGTCCGGCCAAAGAAGTTCGGATCGCGGGCGGGCGGGAGCTAAACCTTGGCCACCTGCAGCCTCTAGCATTATACGCCGCTAATTCTGTATTTGTTGGTGATTATTTAACCACTGCTGGTCAATCGATACATGCCGACCATCAAATGATAGCAGACATGGGCTTTGAAATTGAAGAAAATGCATTTGCTAATGACCACATACATGGATAAATATCCTCAGTTGCGGCATGAATTAGATGAATTGCATCGTATGGGGCTTACACGCAGTCTTCGTCAAACCGAATATGTGGCAAAAAGCCAAGGGACATGGATTGCAGCAAACGGCCAAAAATTACTGAACCTCTCTTCTAACAATTACTTAGGATTATCATACGATCCTCGGGTGCTACATTCATGGGAAATGACATCACAATCCTTTGGAGCAGGAGGCACCTCATCCCGTTTGGTGGTTGGCAACTTTTCATGTTATGACCAAACGGAGAAAATGATCAGCCGCTGGAAGGAACGGGAGGCAAGCCTGTTATTTGCAAATGGCTACATGGCTAATTTGGGCTGTATCACTGCGCTGCTCGATCGTCATGGAGCTGTTTATAGCGATCGTCTTAACCATGCCAGCATAGTAGATGGCACTCTTTTAAGCCGGGCCGCCCATTATCGTTACCGTCATAACGATTACGAGCACCTGCAGTATCTTCTGCGAAAACATAAGGGAAACCACCGACGAAATTTAATTGTTACTGATACCGTCTTTTCGATGGATGGCGATAAGGCTGATGTAGAAGAGCTGGTAAGAATCAAGCATGATCACGGTGTATTTTTAATGGTCGATGAAGCACATGCAGGCGGAGTTTATGGAAAATCAGGTGCTGGTTTATGTCATCAATACGGTGTTCATCAAGAGGTAGATATCCTGATGGGAACATGCAGCAAAGCCCTTGGTTTATATGGGGCATATGTATGTGCTGATCAAGTCGTTATTGATTACCTGGTACATACCTGCCGTCCGCTCATTTATTCAACCTCGCTACCACCTGCTCTAATCTCAGCGATTGGCCAATCTGTTGCCATTGTTCAACAAGAGGATTGGCGCAGAAAGGAGCTTTACAGAAAGAGCAAACAATTCCGCATGAAGCTGCAACAGGCTGGGTTGCTTGTCCCTGCTGGAGATTCCCCCATTGTGCCTCTGCTGCTTGGCGATAATCAGACAGCCATTCAATACAGCAAACGTTTAGAGCAAGAGGGAATTTTAGCTGTAGCAATACGTCCTCCTACTGTTCCTGAAAATTCAGCACGCATCCGTTTTTCTCTAATGGCAACGCATTCAGATGAAGATTTAGCTCGGGCAACGCACAAAATCATTCGGACAGCAATAGAACTTGGAGTGATTACATGAGAACCAATGAAACGATTCTTTGGGTACCAGGTTGGGGAATGCCGTCTTTCATCTGGGATAGCTGGCAACAAAGCTTACCCGAGTATCACCATGTTTCCGTCGATTTCTCTCAATCGGACTCTCCCTCTTCTTTTTATCAAACAGTGGAAGAAGCCTATTTTGAAAATCAGCGAAAGCTCTCTTCTTCTGTCTCAATTGTTGGCTGGTCATTGGGCGGAATGTTAGCACAGCATCTAGCTGCTGCCTTCCCTGTCCAAAGACTTGTCCTCATAAATACAACAGCGCGTTTTGTCCGTGATCAAACAGAGAATCAGCTAGGCTGGCCAGCGACCACTCTTGTTCGTATGAAACGATTGGTTAGAAAGAATCGGCACGAGGTGCTAGAACGCTTTTATCAAAGCATGTTTCCCCCATCAGAGAAAGGGCTTGCCCATGAAAAAAGCCGTATCTTGCTTCAGCAATGTAATTGGACAGAGGAAGCTTTGTTAGCCGGGCTGGAAATTTTACTCTCAGAAGACTGCCGTCCAATCCTAGCTGACATACATTGTCCTTGTCTACTCTTCCATTCCTTGTATGACCCCGTTATTCCCTATGCAGCGGGGCTGGAGATAGCAGAGTCTTTACCAAACGCTACAACTCTTTCCCCTGACTGCCAAGGTCATTATCCATTTGCAGCAGATTCCTCTGATCTAAGTAACGAAATAAGGAGGTTTATTCGTGCCAAATAAACTGCACATCCAACAACGATTTAATCGAAAAGCCAGCTCCTATGATCAGCATGCAATTGTGCAAAAGCAGATGGCCGATCAGCTCCTTCAATCGTTGGAAAGTGAATTTTCCTTCTGTCGAGCACTTGAGATTGGTTGTGGAACAGGGTATCTCACTCAGAAAATACTGACTCGCCCCCGCTCATTACAAAGCTATACTGCTCTGGATCTGGCCGATAAAATGCTCAGGCAAACAGAGCAAGCCGTTCGAGACAACCAGCCACTCATGATTCCAACAGCAGCTCTTCGATTCATCTGTGCTGATATTGAAGAGTGGGCTAAGACTGCACCTGAATCAAGCCATGACCTGATTCTCTCAAATGCTTGCTTTCAGTGGCTCCACTATCCGCAAAAAACCCTCTCTTTCTTGCACAGAATTTTGCAGCCTGAGGGCCATCTGTTATTCTCAACCTTTGGTCCTCTTACTTTTCATGAGCTACGCGATTCCTATAATGCGACGTATGCTAATCTGGGAGAAAAAGCTCGCCGGCATATTCTTCGTTTTGAAAGTTGTTCCACATGGACTTCCTTTTTAAAGAACGCTGGTTTTCAAAATATAAAGGTCCGCGCTTATCCCATTACTCTTTATTACTCAACCGTTCTTGATTTTTTACGTTCTATTAAAGAAATAGGAGCCACTGTTTCTTCCCCTGCGCATGGCTTAGGAGACAGACGATTTCTATTACCGATGATGAATTATTACAAAGATACCTTTCAGCAGGACCAAGGGATACCGGCTACCTATGAAATTTTTTTATTCACGGCTCAAAGGTAATACGCAGCATTGTCATATCCAGCATACTAGTAAAAAAAGCAGAACCTCAGGATCATCCTCCTGAAGTTCTGCTTTTCACATTAAATACAGCTTATTGTTACGAATTATTGTGATCCAAGACAATATTACTGTAGGAACGAACAGTCATAAAGTAGTATCCAACATAGATAACCAGATACACTCCCATGCTCACCAATACAGGCGTCAAAATGTTCATTCTAAACATTGCCGACATCGTATTAAGTGCAAACAAGCTATGACTGATTCCCAACAGAAGCGGCCCTCCAAAAATAAAAGCTATCTGTTTGCTAATGGCCTCTTTGCTCTCGCGTTTCGTAGCACCAATCTTGTGTAGAATTGTATAGTACTTCTTATCGTTATGAGCTTCTGTAAGTTGTTTGAAATAAATGATTGAGCCTGTCGCGAGCATGAAGACTAACCCAATGAATCCACCAATAAAAACCATAACCCCTGTTGTTTCCATCATAGCTTGATATTGGGTATAAAAATCCTTTAGCTCCTCGCGTTCCGGCATCACTTTATGCAGTTTTGCAGACAACTCGCTTGCTTTATACTGATTTTCAACATTTATGTTTTTAATCAAGTAAGGCTTTCCAAACTCTTGAGCTGCTTGATAGTCAGCGTCAGATACTACAAAGGTCGTTTTCCTTAAATTGCTTACTGCCACTTTCTTAGCATCTACTAATGTCAAGGTTTTTACTTGATCTCCCAGCTTGTAAGACACGTGCTTGTTAAGGATATCACTTTGGAATATTTTGTCATAAAAACCGTCCAACATTACCATTTCACCGGGTTTAACCTCTACAGACTCCCGATTCATAGCTTTAGCCAATTCATTATATTTCGATTGACTTAATAAATACATTCCCTCGGAGGTGAAATATTGTAGGGGGAAGCCTGCTTTCTTCTCATCCTGTGTCTTTACAACGATATAAGGCACTTCTGTTTCCAATTGGATTGGGTTCTTATCCTTAGCATTTGCGAAGGTTTTTTCTACTTCGTTATTCCACTCCTTACCGTCCTTATGATAGGAATAACTATACGGATTACCCTGTGCCGTTACATCATTGACGTTGAAGTAGAAAGTCGCTGCCGTACCAACTGCACAGATCGTAATCGTACTTACCACAGTAATCGTAGCAAGCGCAGTGGCATTTCCTTTAATCCGATATAACAATTGACCTTTACTTACCATGTTTAATCCATTGTAGAAGGAACGCTTGTTTTTACGTGCCCGTTTAAAGTAAAAGATCATGAAGTAATGGAACAAGATATAAGTTCCTAGCACAGTACCACCAATGATATAAAAAGCTACTAAAACATCAAAGTAATTCATGAAGTTAGCCGCTAGAAAATAGGCAGAACCAATCAGAAATACAGAGAAGAGTGCTAGAATTACTGAACCTTTTGGAACTGTTTCGCCTTCCTGTTCAGCACGGAATAGCTCTATTAATTTAAAACGGTAAATTAATATATATCCCTGTAGCGACGTAAAGAGAATCAGGACAAAAAACACGGTAGCTGTTTGCTTGATCGCCTCTAACGGAATTTCGAAGTTTACCTGCATATCAATATTCATGAGATAAACCAGTAAGGACAAGAAGGCTTTCGATAAAAAACCACCCAAAATAATTCCTAAGATTAAAGCTCCGATTCCTAGGAAAAGGTTCTCAAAAAAGAGCATCATTCCAACCTGTCTTTTTCTAACCCCTAGTAATGAATAAAGACCGACTTCCTTTTTCCGTTTGCGAGTAAAAAAGCTGTTTGAATACACCATAAATATAGCGACAAACAATAAGAGCAAACCACTAGAAAATTCAAACGCTTTTTTTACATATGGATCTCCGCCGCTTACTTCAGCAATTTGCGTATTAAATTGCAAGGACATAAACGTATAGTAAATAACAATACTAAAGATCATAGAGACGAAATAGATCAGATAGCTTTTCATGTTTCGTCTCATATTGCGTAAAACGAGATTAAATAGCGTCACTCATATCACCCCCAAGCTCAGCCAGCACATCCATAATGCGTTGGAAGAACTCTTTTCGAGTTTGTGAACCTTTTTTTAATTCCATTGAAATTTTTCCGTCTGTAATAAACAAAATACGTTCACAGTAGCTTCCAGCATTTGCATCATGAGTAACCATTAAAATCGTCGCTTGTTCCTCTTGATTTAATGTCTGTAAGCATTGCAACAGGTCAGCCGAGGATTTGGAATCAAGAGCACCGGTAGGTTCGTCTCCAAAAATCAGACTTGGATTAGTGACAATCGCCCTAGAAGCTGCACAACGCTGTTTTTGTCCCCCGGAAATCTGGTAGGGATACTGCTCTAAAATGTGTTCAATACCAAATCTTTTAGCAATATCCTCTACGCGTTTATCAATTTCCTTTGCCTTCACCTTTGTCAGGGCTAATGGCAGTGCTATATTCTCACGTACTGTTAACGAGTCTAGCAGATTGTAGTCTTGAAAAATAAAGCCTAGCTTCGTACGACGGAACATTGCCAATTTGTCTTCCTTCATTTTGACAACGTCACTTCCATCAATCAGGATCTCCCCAGATGTAGGTGAATCAATCGTCGAAATAATATTAAGCAACGTAGTTTTACCTGCGCCTGACGGTCCCATGATTCCAACAAATTCACCCTGCTGTACGTCGAAACTAACATGGTCTAATGCTGTATAGCTATTTGTCTTTCCTCCGTATATTTTGGAAGCATTCTTTACTTGCAACACTTTTTGCATGTCGTATCGTCCCTTTCCAATTGATTATGTGAATAGTCGTTGGTATTGCTCATACTTTTTCTGAATCGCTTCATATGCTGTTTGAAATGTTCTATCCTGTTTAAACTGACCATCTTTGTTTCGTAATAAAAAAGCACGAATAATCTCTTTCTGTGTTTTACCTGCCTTCTCCCAATGGCTTATCATAAAAGCCCCCATATGGATCGCATGATCAGGGTTGGCCAGCATATCTGGTGTGAATCCTTTCCAATCCATAATCTCAGCGAATACCTGAGCCGTAGTATCTTTCAAAAGAATCAATCCATTTAACTGGTTTGGCCGGTATTCTTTATTTTTAAAATTTGTTTCGTAAGAGATTAAAGCAGCTAGCAATGCTGGATCAGTCCCGTATTGTTTGGAATAGGCTAATATCTCTTTTTCGTAAGGCACGTTGTATTTCAAAGTCTGATACTTATAAAAGCTGGCCCCTGAACCAATGATTGTAGCAAGTACAACTAAAAAAATAATGGATATAAGACCCATTCTTCTCTTTCTGTGTTCTTGTCCCATCATGTCTCACCCTCGCTTCCTTTCATAAGCTCATAGGTGAATGCAAATTATTGCTTCGTGATCATAGGTTTATTTTATAAAACACCAGGTTTTATTCCCATCGGTTTAGCTTTCATCAATCTTACATTTTTGTAAGGGATCAATCCTATTCACACAGGGAAAATCGAATGTCGTCGAGGACTCGGATAAATTGCGCTTTTTATTGCTTTTGTTTAGTTTTAATTAAATTGTTTCACGTGAAACTTACTTTGCCTCCTCCAAGCTTTCACGAAATATCATGCTTCGACAAACATGAAAAAGAGCCATTCCCAATTAAGAGTAATGGCTCTTCTCCTGTATTTTCAGCTTATATACGCAATAATCCCATTGCATCCTTTACACGATTGCACGTCTGTTCTGCAATCACACTTGCTTTTTCAGAACCGGCTCGCAGAATTTTGTCCAGCTCTGCTACGTCGTTATACTCATTAAAACGTTGCTGAATCTTACTAAGCTGCTCGGTTACAACTTCTACTAGGTCTTTTTTCAAAGTACCGTATCCTTGCCCCTGATAACGTTCTACTAGCGATTCAATAGATTCATCAGCGAACATACTATAGATTGTTAGCAAATTAGAGATACCAGGCTTGTTTGTTTCATCAAAAGCAATGGAATTCTCGGTATCAGTTACTGCTCGCATAATCTTTTTCTTAAATACCTCTGGGGTTTCCAAAATCGCAATGCGACTCGCTTCACTCTCTGCTGATTTGGACATTTTTTTCGTCGGTTCGTCGAGAGCCATGATGCGTGCCCCAAATTCCTGGATTTTTGGCTCTGGAATGACAAAAGTCTCACCATATTTATTATTAAATCGTTCTGCAATATCGCGAGTTAACTCAATATGTTGCTTTTGGTCGTTCCCTACAGGCACGTGGGTCGTATCATACAATAAGATGTCAGCAGCCATTAAGACTGGATACGTAAACAGACCAACATTGACGTTCGCTTTTCCTTCTGCTTTATCCTTAAATTGTGTCATGCGATTTAGTTCGCCCATGTAGCTGGCACATTGCAATAACCAGCCAAGCTCAGCGTGTTCCTTTACATGTGACTGAATAAATACAGTAGCTTTCTTAGGATCAACGCCGCATGCTAGATAGATTTGAGCAATTTCACGCGTACGTCTGCGCAGCTCTTCTGGATCCTGAGCAACTGTAATCGCATGCATATCTACTACGCAATAAAAGGCTTCCGCATCTGGCTCATGCTGTAATTCTACAAATTGCTTAATTGCACCTAAATAGTTACCTATTGTTAGGTTACCAGATGGTTGCACCCCTGAAAAAAAACGTTTCAATGTATCCACCTCTCTACTTTTAACAGAAATAAATCTTATCCTGATTTTATTTTCGTTTTTCTTTACATAAATTATAGCATGAGAGGGTTTTCTTCCGATAGTTGCGTCTTGGATTAACAGAATTAGCCTCATTTCAATAAAAAAGATACTAATAATCCATTAAGGCAAGATAGTCGTCTAGGACTGGTTAGAATCCCAAGCTTGAAGGACAATAACTGCATTATGTCCACCAAATCCAAAGGAATTGGACATTCCTATTCTCATTTCTGCCTTCCGAGCTTTATTAGGAACATAGTCCAAGTCACAAATCGGGTCTTGGTTATCCTGATTAATGGTAGGCGGAATAATTCCTTCTTGCAGAGTCTTTACCAATGCGATAGCCTCAACAGCACTGGCTGCCCCTAACATGTGTCCGGTCATGGATTTATTTGCTGTCACAGGAATTTGGTATGCTTTTTCTCCAAAAAGCCGTTTGATTGCAGCTGTTTCTGATCGATCCCCAACCTCGGTACTGGTAGCATGGGCACTAATCACATCGACCTGCTCCGGTTGTACTCCAGCCTCTTGTAAAGCTAGGTTCATAGCCTGATAGGCACCTTTTCCTTCTGGATGAGTAGCTACAATATGATACGCGTCCGAACTAGCACCGTAGCCCAGCACCTCAGCATAAATACGAGCATTTCTTTTTTGTGCATGCGTTAAGGATTCAAGAATCAGGATACCTGCCCCTTCAGCCATAACAAAGCCATCACGATCAGCATCAAATGGTCTGCTTGCCAATTCTGGCTGATCATTTCGGGTAGATAGTGCTGTTGCATTTCCAAAACTAGCGACAGCCAATTCTGTAATAGCCGCTTCTGTACCTCCCGCAAAAACTACATCAGCACCGCCATATTTGATCAGGCGCATCGCTTCGCCAATAGCTGTATTTCCGATTGAACAAGCTGTTACTGGAGACATACTTGGCCCCATCGCTCCATATTTAATGCTAATCATAGAAGACGCCATATTAGCAATCATCATGGGAACTAACAATGGACTCACACGATCTGGACCTCTCTCCTTTCGTACTTGCTCTTGTCCCATCATGGTTTGAATGCCGCCAATGCCAGAGCCAACATAGACGCCTAAACGCTCTAAATCAATTTCATCAAGTACAAGACCAGAATCTATTAGAGCCTGCTCAGCAGCTGCCAAAGCAAACTGACTGAAACGATCCATGCGGCGTGCCTCTTTATGTCCAAAAATGGCATCTGCATCAAAGTCCTTAACTACCCCAGCAAACTTGGTTTTATACTTGCTAGTATCAAATGTATCTATATATGAAATTCCGGATGTACCTTGTACCAAATTACTCCAAAAGCTCTCTACATCATTTCCCATTGGTGATACAACACCCATACCAGTAATTACTACCCTTTCCATAGGCATTCTCCTTTACTTAGATATTTGGAAATGTTTTAATTTCTTCTTATCTCTATCTTGGCAAAGCCTATATCCTATTACAAGTTGTTATTTATCCTAGTATAATTAGTACCAGTATAAGCAGTAAGGAGGAATCATAGAATGAATAAAAATGCCCGACTTCAGGCACTTTCTACCTTTTTAAAAAATCAAAGAGCAAAGATTACGCCCGAGTCGGTTGGCCTCGTAGCAGGTGTCCGCAGAAGAACGCCAGGATTACGCAGAGAAGAAGTCGCCCAGCTAGCTGGTGTCAGCACCACCTGGTACACCTGGCTGGAGCAAGGACGCGACATCACCGTTTCCAAATCAGTAGTCGATGCTATCGCTACTGCCTTGCAGCTAACGGTGGATGAGCAGAAATACCTACATTCATTAGCACTTGGAGCTGGGCCTGTTATCTCAAAAAATACGGGGGAAATAACGGAAATTCCGCCTTCTTTGCAAAAAATTTTACAAGAGCTGCGTTTTTGCCCCACGATCGTCTCGAACAGCAGAAGTCATATTTTGGGCTGGAATGCAGCGGCTTCCCATGTATTTTTGGATTTTAACCAGATTCCCTACGAGGAGCGTAACTTACTAGGCCTGATATTTACTAGAAAGGAATTGCAGCGTTTAGCTGTTAATTGGGAGCATTTCGCTAGTGGCTTTTTATCCATTTTCCGGGCCTCTTATGGGCAATACGTAGAGGATGAATGGTATAGTCAATTCGTAGAGAAAATGAAAACCGTCCATCCTGATTTTCAGCGGTTGTGGGAACAGAGCGAGGTCAGCTCTGCGCCGGAGGTTTACATTGAATTTAGACATGCTAAAGCGGGAAAGATGTTATTCCATCTCACCTCCTTGCAGGTTCAGGGAAGCGGGGACTTACGCTGTAGTATTTACACTCCTGTGCCGCAGTCCACGACGGAAGCTAAGCTAAGGAAGCTGATGGAGGAGGTGCTCTAAAATCGTATCAAATAATGACGGCACTAGCTTCAGGGGTAAATAATCGGGAAAAGGGGAAGCTTAACCAATACGTACAAAAGCACATAGAGATGGGCCAAATTCCTTTTTCCTGCAAAACAAAAAGCTTGCCCCGTAAAGGACAAGCTTTTTATCTCTTATTGAATGAATTTGAATTCTGGTGCTTCACTCCGATATGGACGGGACCCACCTTAAATATCCAAATTGCGTACGTTGCGAGAGTAGCTTTCAATAAAGTCACGACGCGGCTCTACTTCATCACCCATTAGAGTTTGGAAGACCATATCTGCATCAATAGCATCTTCTAGGTCTACCTGTAGCAAAGTACGAACTGAAGGGTCCATTGTTGTTTCCCACAATTGCTCTGCATTCATTTCCCCTAGCCCTTTGTAACGCTGAACGTTAGGCTTAGGAGTCTCTTTTAGCTGGCTTAAGATTTGGTCGCGTTGACGATCATTAAAGGCATATTGAATTGTTTTTCCTTGCTTAATACTAAAGAGCGGCGGCTGTGCAATATACACAAATCCGGCTTCAATTAGTTGACGCATATAGCGATAGAAGAAGGTTAACAATAGCGTACGGATGTGAGCGCCATCGACGTCGGCATCTGTCATGATGACGATTTTATGATAACGCGCTTTGCTGATATCAAAATCCTCACCAATACCGGTTCCAAGTGCAGTGATGATCGTCCGAATCTCGTTGTTGCCTAAAATTTTATCTAGTCGGGATTTCTCTACGTTCAATACTTTACCACGCAACGGTAAGATCGCCTGGAAATGACGATCGCGTCCCATTTTCGCAGAACCACCCGCAGAGTCACCCTCTACAATAAACAATTCGCTCTCGGATGCATCTTTGGAGGAACAATCCGCTAGCTTACCCGGCAGGGCACTTACTTCCAAGGCATTTTTACGGCGAGTCAGCTCACGTGCCTTACGAGCCGCTTCACGCGCTCTAGCAGCCATCAGGGACTTCTCTACAACCTTTTTGGCTACAGCAGGGTTCTGTTCCATAAATTCCTGGAATCGCTCAACAAAGACCGATTCTGTGATGCTGCGGGCTTCAGAGTTCCCTAGCTTGGTTTTGGTTTGTCCTTCAAACTGCGGTTCAGGAATCTTAACGGAAATAATCGCTGTAATTCCCTCACGTACATCATCGCCAGACAAGTTTTGATCTTTTTCTTTCAGGAAATTAAATTTACGGCTGTAATCATTAATTACGCGAGTTAAGCCTGCTTTAAAACCAGCCTCGTGTGTTCCACCCTCATGCGTATTAATATTATTGGCGAAAGAATAGATATTGCTTACATAGCTATCATTGTATTGAATGGCTACCTCTACCTGCAATCCGTCTTTTTCGCCTTCACAGTAGATCACTTCATCATGCAGGCTTTCACGGTTTTTATTCAGAAACTCCACGTAGGATTTAATTCCGCCCTCATAATAAAAATCATCACGGCGTTCTTGACCCTCGCGTTGATCCTCTAACGTAATCCGCAAGCCTTTATTTAGGAAAGCTAATTCACGTATCCGCTTTTGCAGCAATTCATAGTCGTATACGGTTGTTTCCGTAAAAATAGTTGGATCTGGTTTAAAGGTAATGGTGGTACCAGTTGTATCTGTTTCACCAACGATTTTCAGTTCTTCCTCCGGCGCACCAACATTAAAACGCATGGAATAAATGTTTCCGTTTTGTTTAACAGTAACAGTCATCCATTCTGAAAGAGCATTAACAACAGAGCTACCTACCCCGTGTAATCCCCCAGAAACCTTATATCCGCCACCGCCGAATTTACCCCCGGCGTGTAGAACGGTTAGAACCGTTTCTACTGTGGATTTCCCCGTTTTTTCATGAATCCCTGTAGGAATGCCACGCCCATTATCAATCACGGTGATCGTATTATCTTTATGAATCAATACGTTAATTTCCGTACAATAACCTGCCAGTGATTCGTCGATAGAGTTGTCTACGATCTCCCACACCAAGTGATGTAGACCTCGACTGCTAGTAGAGCCAATGTACATACCTGGGCGTTTACGTACCGCTTCTAAACCTTCCAGTACCTGTATCTGACTGGCATCATAGTTTTGATCTTTAGTTGTTACATCCACTACTCAGTCAACTCCTTACTATCAGTTTGTACAGGGGGAAACAGCTCACTGTGCTGTATAAACTGCGCACGTTTTTTCAAGGTAAGCGAAGAAATGGGCGAACAGTAAATAGCACGATCCGTAATTACGTAGGATTTAATCTCTTCCGACTGCTGATCAATCAGGCGTTTTTCTTTCTTCTGATCTCCCATAAATGTGAGGGATATCTTCGAGTGCTTAACCGTTTGATGATCAATGATAGAGATAACCTCCTTCATACTAACAACCGTATCTCCTCCCACGTGCAGAAACATACACTTCACCTTACCCTTCTTTGGAAATGGCCCCCTCTTGCACATTAAAGCGAGTTGCTTGCTGTAAGACCTGATGCTTTAATCCTTCCACACCTGTTGTCGTTACAAACGTTTGAATTTTATCTTGTATCGTTTCAAGTAATAATGTTTGTCTATGCTCATCCAGTTCTGACAAGACGTCATCAAGCAAAAGAATCGGATATTCCCCAACTTCTTGCTTAATCAGCTCAATTTCGGCTAATTTTAAAGATAAAGCCGTTGTTCGCTGCTGACCTTGTGAGCCAAATGATTGTACATCCATTTCGTTTACCAAAAGAGAGAAATCATCACGATGAGGTCCGATTAGTGTACTACCTCTCATCTTTTCCCGTTCAAATATCTCTTCATAAGCAGCCAGCAGCGCTTGAAGAGCTTCTTCCTCTTTCATCTCTTTGGTAACAGGAGAACTATTCACATAATGCAAACTCAGCTTCTCTTTACCATCTGTAATTCCAGCGTGGATTTCTTGAGCCCATTGCTCTAATTTACTAATAAACTCAAAACGCTTCCTTAGTAATTTTACAGTTAAATCAGCTAATTGTGTATTCCAAATTGCCATAAGGTCGGTCTGACTGCTCTTTTTCATGGCAAGGTCCTTCAACAGCTGGTTTCTCTGTGCCAACACTTTATTGTAATTGCTCAAGTGGTAGATATATGTTGGAGAAACCTGACCGATTTCCATGTCCAGAAAGCGTCTGCGTTGGGCTGGAGCGCCCTTTACGATTGCTAAATCCTCTGGCGCAAATAACACAACATTTAAAGAACCGATATAGTTACTCAATTTTTTCTGCTCTAAACTATTGATTTTAGCCTTTTTACCTTTATTGGTCAACTGCATCTCTAAACGAACAGATCCGTAGCGTCGATTGACTTCACTACGGATCGCCGCATAATCTGCATTCCACTTAATCAGTTCTTTATCCTTGGAGGTTCGGTGGGATTTGGCCAGAGCAAGTACATAGATAGATTCTAATGCATTAGTCTTGCCCTGCGCATTATTCCCCACGAATAAATTAATCGGTCCGGTAAAATCCAGTGAAAGCTCTCTGTAATTTCGATAGTTAGTCAAAAACAGATTACGTAAGAACAAAGGGCTTACTCCTCTCAGCGTACAGCCACTTGATAAGAGCCGTACCCTTCAATAACCACTAGATCATCTGGATATAGCTTACGACCACGGCGGTTTTCTTTTTCTCCATTTACCATAATGGGAACCTCAGCTAAAAAAGGCTTAGCCATTCCACCCGTATCAATTACTGAACTTAGTTTTAAAAACTGTCCAAGCGTAATATATTCTGTAGAAATGTAAACTTTATCTGCCATGTGGGAAAACTCCTTTAAGGTGGCTACCTCTTAATACGTACGAACTGGCAAGATTAGATGTAGACTCCAATCATGATCAGTAGGTCGAATAATAAATGGGCTCATTGCCCCAGTAAAGCTAGTGACAATCTCAGAGCTGTCAATGGAACGAAGTGCATCAATCATAAACTTTGCGTTGAAGGAGATTTTTAATTCCTCCCCAGTGCATTGTTTTGGCTGAATGGTTTCCGTTACTTTTCCGATCTCTGGTGCATTCGACGAAATTTCTACATTTCCATCCGGCAATGTTACCAATTTTACCACATTGGTTTTTCCTTCACGGCTTAATAGGGAAGCACGCTCAATGGATTGTAAAAATTCTTTGGTTGATAAAACAATCTCAGTTTTACAGCCCTGTGGAATAATACGATTTGTATCTGGATAAGTTCCCTCTAACAGTCGGGAATAGAATAAAATATGGTTTGATTTTACTAAAATTTGATTGTCAGCTACAACGATATCAACCAAGTTTTGATCATCATCTATAATCTTTACCAATTCATTACAACTTTTACCCGGTACAACAATATTATAGAACCGTAGGGATTCAGAACACTCTACTTTCGCATTGCGAGAAGCAAAACGGTGGCTATCTGTCGCTACAAATTTTAGTATTCCCTCTTCTAATGTCCACATAATCCCTGTTAAGATGGGGCGCATTTCAGAAGTGGCAACCGCAAAGGAGGTTTGGCGAATCATTGTTTTTAATAAATCGCTTGGAATGCTAAAAACTTTATCCTCTTCTAGTTGAGGTAATTGAGGATATTCATTAGCATTTAGACCATTGATCGTAAACTCGGCTTGACCGGAACGAATCAACGTAAGTAAACGTTCATCTACGCTAATATCAATTTCATTGGCTGGCAATTTACGTACAATTTCACTAAAAATACGTGATGGTAGCACGATGCTGCCCGGTTCGTGTACAGTAACCCCCCAATTTTCTCCCTCTTCTAATGGAACATGCACCTCAATAGAAATATCTGAATCACTGCCAGTTAATGTTAAGCCTTCTTCATTTGCGGTTAGCTTTATACCTGTCAAAATGGGAATCGTTGTTCTAGTTGATACAGCTTTGGCCACATGTGAAACAGCAGTTGATAGTTTGTCACGTTGGACTGTAATTTTCATTATACCTTACCCCCGTATACAAGGATTTGTTCTGCAAAAGAATTATGCATAATTCCGTATGCTGCATGCATATTATAATAAGTAATCTTTTATATTAAAAAAATAATAGTAGTAATAGGAGCTGTGGATTTGTGGATATCCTCAAAAACCGCTGAAAAGTAAAGCCTATACACATGTGGATAAGTTGTGTATAGGCTTTTTAGGTTATTCACAAATGTACACAGGAATAATAGTTTAATGGCCAGCCTTCAATTTTTCAATAAGGTTTTGGATGGTGGCCTGCAATTGAGGATCAACTGCTAATGATTTCGAGATTTTTTCATGGGCATGGATAACCGTTGTATGATCTCGGCCGCCAAATTCGTCCCCGATTTTAGGGAGTGAGGCATCAGTAAGCTCACGAGATAGATACATGGCTATTTGTCTTGGAAAAGCAACGGATTTTGTGCGTTTTTTTGCTTTAAAATCCTCTAACTTTAACGTGTAAGCTTCACCAACTGCACGTTGAATATCAATAATTGTAATGATTTTTGGCTTAGAGGAAGGAATGATATCCTTGAGGGCCTCTGCTGCCAATTGCGTATCAATGTCGCGATTAATCAGAGAAGAATAAGCAACAACGCGAATCAAAGCACCTTCTAACTCACGAATGTTGCTATCGATCTGATTGGCAATATAAATCATAACCTCATTCGGAATGTCCAGATTCTCGGCTTTGGCCTTCTTGCGCAGAATGGCAATTCGAGTTTCCAGATCAGGTGGTGAAATATCTGTGATCAAGCCCCATTCAAAACGGGAACGCAATCGATCCTCCAAAGTAGGAATTTCTTTTGGCGGTCGATCGGATGAAATGATGATTTGTTTGCTTTCTTCATGCAGGGCGTTAAAAGTATGGAAAAATTCTTCCTGCGTTGATTCTTTTCCAGCCAAGAATTGAATATCATCTATAAGCAAAACATCTACACTACGATATTTGTTGCGGAATTCAACCGCTTTATTATCGCGAATCGAGTTAATAAACTCATTCGTAAATTTTTCAGATGATAAATAGACCACTTTCGCAGATGGATTATGCTGAACGACATAATGGCCAATCGCATGCATTAAGTGCGTTTTACCAAGTCCTACACCACCATAAATAAAAAGTGGATTGTAAGCTTTCGCAGGTGCTTCAGCTACGGCTAGTGAAGCTGCATGGGCAAAACGGTTCCCCGAACCAATTACAAATGTGTCGAATGTATACTTCGGATTTAAGATACTAGGCGGTTGATCATCGCCAGCTAGAGGTTGAGATACTAATTTTGCTTTCGCCATAGGTAACTCATCAGTAACACCGAAGTCGGGATTTTGGGGAACGACAAACTTCACCTTCATATGGATGCCTGTCGTTTCATAAAGCGTTTCTATGATAAGTGGTGAATAGCGAGATTCGAGCCAATCACGAGCAAATTCATTTGGAGCGACTACAATCAAAGAGTCTTCCTCTAATGCAGTTGCCTTTGTCGCCTTCAACCAGGTGTCGAAGCTAGGCTTGCTTAATGTTTTCTCGATTTTAGCTAAAACTTTCCGCCATAATTCAATAATCGTTGCGTCCACCTAGTAAATCCCTCCTTTCAGCACTACACAGGCATTGTGGATAATTAAAAATGCTAAATCATATGTCATCACGGAATCCCGTACCTTCTCGAGAAAAAAATAAGACAATTATCCGCATAGCTGTGAGTATCTTATTCACAATGCAGAATATCTGTCCACAACCTTATCCACATGCTGTGGAAAAGTAAAAATCTGATTTCACTTATCAACGGATCAAAACAAAAACATGATATCAAATAAAAGCCATGATATCAATGGTTTTTTAATAGTTATCCACAAACACAACAAATAGTAGCCTTATTCTATCAACACCCCTATATTTTGTGTGCAACCTGTAGATAAATTTGTAGAAAACTTTTCTGTGGATAAAAAAGATATACACAGGCGCGGGAAATAATCTTTTGTGGATAGTTATTTATAGTAGAAAATAGACGATGAAAAGAAAAAGGACAGATGTAGGAAGAAGAGAATGCAAAAGTAGAGGGATTAATTTGGAAAAAGGGATTAGAAGTCGAGTAACTTGACTTTTTGATTATTTCTTTATATAATTCCAAAGAATGCTTGGAGGACGGAGGTGTAACTTCAATATGAGACCTACATTTAATCCTAACAACCGTAAACGTAAGAAAGATCACGGGTTCCGCAAACGTATGAGCACAAAAAATGGCCGTAAGGTTTTAGCTGCCCGTCGTCGTAAAGGTAGAAAGGTGCTTTCCGCTTAGGCCACATTTTAAAGTGGCCTTTTTCTATAGATGCTACTAAAGAGTACCTCTATAGAAAAAGGTGAGAGAATATATGTGAGGAGCCAGCCCTGTCTGGCTTCTTCCTTTGTTTCTTGGTAATACTAGAAGCAGTGGAATGCGCCCTTTTTTTCCACTATAATGTTGATGGTAGGGGTGTCCACCAATGCATCGCTCGCATCGATTGCGAAAAAATGAAGAGTTTCAGAAGGTTTTTCAAAAGGGAAAATCGGCTGCTAACAAACAATTTGTTATTTATACATTAGAAAATCAGGGACAAGCCACTTTTCGAATCGGGATCTCTGCTAGTAAAAAAATTGGCAACGCTGTCACACGCAATAAAGTTAAGAGACTCTTAAAAGAAGCGATTGCTGCGATTGAAGATCGAATCAAGCCTCATTTGGATATCATTGTAATTGTGAGACCAGGGGTAGAAGAGATGCCGCTTGCTTCCATACAAGGCTCTTTAATGCATGCTTTAAAAAGAGCAAAAGCAATAAAGGCGGTTGACATACATAACGAAAAAAGAGGTTAGATGTTAATGAAGAAATTTTTGATTGGGTTTATCCGCTTTTATCAGAAATTTATTTCACCATTAAAGCCTCCAACCTGTCGATTTGCGCCTACGTGTTCCTTTTATGCGATTGAAGCCATACGCCGTTTTGGTGTATGGAAGGGTGGGTGGTTAGCTATTGTGCGAATTGCCAAATGCCATCCCTTTCATCCAGGAGGAATTGATCCAGTACCAGAGAAACATAAATAATATAACTTTCCTTAACTAAAGGAGGAACATGTCTTTGAGTAGTCGTATTCGCTATGTCCTTCTGCTTGGATTGCTTATGGTAATTCTGGCAGGATGTGGGACTGATATTGCACATCCTCCGCCAATTGGTCCTGAATCAACTGGAATCTGGGATAAATTCTTCGTTTATCCGCTATCTTGGCTGATCAAGGAATCCGCACTTTTACTTGGCGGTAGCTTCGGGCTTGGAATTTTGGTTGCGACGATTTTAATTCGTACGTTGACATTGCCACTTAACGTGAAGCAAATTAAATCTTCCAAGGCAATGCAGGTCATTCAACCTGAACTTCAGAAAATCCGAGATAAGTACAAGAATGATCCACAAAGAGTACAGCAAGAGACCATGTTATTATTCCAAAAAAATAACATTAACCCACTGGCAGGATGCTTACCATTATTGGTTCAAATGCCTATTCTTATTGCTTTTTATAATGCGATTATTCGCACGAGCGAAATTAGAGAGCAGTCGTTTTTATGGATGCAGCTAGGTGAAAAGGACCCGTTCTTTATCTTGCCTGTTTTAGCTGCTCTGACAACATTCCTGCAACAAAAAATGATGGGTTCCGCGATGCAAAACAACCCTCAAATGCAAATGATGTTGTACATGATGCCTATCATGATTTTGGTAATTTCTATGACGTTACCTTCTGCCCTTGCTTTGTATTGGGTATACGGTAACATCTATATGATTATCCAAACGTATTTCTTATACAAAGATAACCGTACTACTCAGAAAAGTCCCAAGGGGGGAGCTTCCAAGTGAAAAAAGCGCTAGCTTCAGCCAAAACGATTGATGAAGCTGTTGAAAAGGCACTGCGAGAACTTGGAGTATCAAGAGACAGAGTAAATGTTCGCGTACTAGAAGAGCCAAGTAAAGGATTTCTTGGTTTGATAGGTACGAGAGATGCAAAGGTAGAAGTGGAAGTGCAGTATGATCCGATTGAAGAGGGACGCGCATTTTTAGCTGATGTATTAAAGCAAATGAACCTCAATGTGAAAATCGATTCCCAAAAACAATCAGAAGGTACCGTTTTCCACATGATTGGTGAAGATCTGGGCATGGTGATTGGTCGACGTGGCCAGACATTGGATTCCTTGCAATATTTGGTTAACGTTGTAGCCAATAAACATGCAGAAAAGCACGTTCGCATTATTTTAGATGCAGAAAATTATCGAGCAAAGCGCAGAGAAGCACTGGAGAAATTAGCTTATCGTCTTGCTCAAAAAGCGATTCATACCAAACGAAACGTACGTTTGGAACCAATGACAGCGGCAGAACGTAAAGTGATTCACGCCTTTTTGCAAACACGTACTGATGTCATTACCTTCAGTGAAGGTGAAGAACCGCATCGTTATATTGTGGTTGCACCAAAAACAAAGGAAAAAGAAGCCTCGCGCTAGGCTTCTTTTTTTTGTGCGTTTTACCTGATTTGATTTTGCCAATACTGTGGATAAGTCGCAATGGCAGGCGCTCTATTCATTGTGGAAAAAATGTGATATGCTAAGGCGTTAGGAAAAGAATGCCTACTTCATAGTTTTGAGGTGAAATATAGTGAATATGGATACGATTGCAGGTGTGGCCACGCCCATGGGGGAAGGTGGGATTGCAGTCATTCGCGTGAGTGGCGATGATGCAATTTCAATTGTGGATAAAATCTATCGCGGCAAAAATAAGTTATCCACTGTGGATAGTCATACGATAAATTACGGTGCGCTGGTAGATCCAGTTGCTAATGAGCAAGTAGAGGAAGTACTGGTTTCTGTGATGAAGGCACCACGCACTTTTACACGGGAGGATGTAGTGGAAATCAATTGCCATGGAGGTTTGATTTCTGTAGAGAAGGTCCTCGATCTCGTGTTGGAGCATGGAGCAAGATTGGCAGAACCGGGGGAATTTACGAAAAGGGCCTTCTTAAACGGCCGTATTGATTTATCACAAGCTGAAGCTGTTATTGACCTGATTCGGGCTAAAACGGATAAAGCTTTAAAGGTAGCCTTATCACAAGTAGAGGGAAAGCTGTCCAAGCTTATTAAGGGCTTGCGTCAGGAGTTAATAGAAGCAATGGCTCATATTGAGGTAACGCTTGATTATCCTGAGCATGATGTGGAAGAGTTTACCCAGAATTTCCTCTTAGGTAAGTGTGAGGATGTAAAACAACAAGTGGCTCGTTTACTACAAACGGCTAAACAAGGTAAAATCCTGCGCGAGGGATTATCTACTGCGATTATCGGAAGACCGAACGTTGGAAAATCGTCATTATTAAATAGCTTCGTACAGGAAGATAAAGCGATTGTAACAGAGATTGCTGGGACGACTCGCGACGTTATCGAGGAATATGTAAATGTAAGAGGGGTTCCTCTTCGTCTAATTGATACAGCTGGAATTCGGGAGACAGATGACATTGTTGAAAAAATCGGTGTAGAAAAGTCTCGCCAAATTCTTCAACAAGTCGATTTAGTGTTGCTTATGGTAAACTATAATGAGTTTTTAAACGATGATGATCTAGCTATTTTTGAGGCTGCTAAAGGCTTGCAGGTAATCATTATCGTCAATAAAACTGATTTACCGCAAAAGCTGGATATAGATAAGGTAAAAGAGGCTTTTCCTCATGCACCTTTGATTTTAACGTCCATCAAGGAAGAGAAGGGAATTGATCAGTTAGAGCAAGCTATCGCCCATCTATTCTTTACAGGCCGTGTCCAACAGGAAGATATGACATATGTCAGTAACGCCCGCCATATTAATTTGCTGCGTCAGGCCGAACAGGCAATGGCGGACGCTATTGACGGCGTCCATCAACAAATGCCGGTAGATATGGTGCAGATAGATATTAAAAAGGCGTGGGAGTTATTAGGAGAAGTAATCGGAGAGAGTGTTGGCGAGGACTTAATTGATCAGATTTTCTCCCAATTCTGTCTCGGTAAATAGGAGGTAGAAACATGAGCACAACATACAACGGCGGGGAGTTTGACGTAATTGTTATCGGAGCAGGTCATGCAGGGTGTGAATCTGCGTTGGCAGCTGCTCGCATGGGATGTCAAACCCTGCTTATCACGATCAATCTAGATGCTGTAGCCTATATGCCTTGTAACCCATCAGTAGGTGGTCCTGCAAAAGGACACGTAGTTCGTGAAATTGATGCTTTAGGCGGCGAGATGGGTAAAAATACAGATAAAACCTATATTCAAATGCGGATGCTCAATACAGGAAAAGGCCCGGCTGTTCATGCGTTGCGTGCGCAAGCGGATAAGTTTGCATACCAGCATGAAATGAAGAAAACGATTGAAAATACGCCAAATCTCATTTTGCGTCAAGCGATGGTTGAGGAGCTAATTGTCAATAACGGCGTGTGTGAAGGGGTTATTACGAACACTGGAGCACAGTATAAAGCGAAGGCAGTCGTTGTTACCACAGGAACATACTTACGTGGAAAGATTATTATTGGTGATCTTCAGTATGAAAGTGGACCAAATAACATGCGTCCTTCCGTGCGTTTGGCTGAGCATTTAAAAGAATTGGGCTTTGAGCTTGTTCGTTTTAAAACTGGGACACCTCCTCGTGTGCATAAAAGCAGCGTTGATTTCTCCAAGATGGAAATTCAGCCGGGTGATGAGGAGCCACGTGCATTTTCATATGAAACAACAGCTTCGATTCCTGATCAATTACCATGCTGGTTAACATATACGAATTTGGAAACTCATGAAGTGATCCAGGATAATCTGCATCGTGCTCCGATGTATTCTGGTGCAATTGAAGGAACCGGGCCACGTTATTGCCCTTCTATAGAAGATAAAGTAGTACGTTTCAATGACAAACCGCGTCATCAAATCTTCCTAGAACCAGAGGGGCGTCATACAGAGGAGATGTACGTACAAGGTTTGTCAACCAGTCTGCCTGAGGATGTTCAATTAAGCATGCTTCGTTCTATGGATGGTATGGAAAATGCTAAAATGATGCGTCCTGGTTATGCCATTGAGTATGATTCCATTGTGCCTACACAATTGTGGCCTTCATTGGAAACAAAATTGATAGAAGGTCTGTTTACAGCAGGACAGATTAATGGTACATCAGGCTATGAAGAGGCAGCGGGACAAGGTCTAATGGCAGGGATAAATGCAGCCCGCAAGGTACAGGGAAAACCTCCAGTGATCTTAGGCCGCGAGGAAGCATATATGGGTGTTCTTATTGATGATCTAGTTACCAAGGGGACGAATGAACCTTATCGTCTGTTAACCTCTCGCGCAGAATACCGTCTCTTGCTTCGTCATGATAATGCAGATATGCGTTTAACTGACATTGGTTACGAAATTGGTTTAATCAGTGAAGATCGCTACAAAAAATTTCAACAAAAACGCGAGCTAGTAGCAAAGGAAAAGGAACGTTTGCATTCAACTCGAATTCGTCCAGAAAACAAATTGGCTCAGGAGGTACTTCGAGAAGCAGGTACTCCTGAACTGACAGAGGTGATTGATCTAGCTCAATTATTACGTCGTCCAGAGGTAACGTATGAGCATATCCACCGCATTTCTCCTGCTCCAGAAGAGTTAAATATAGATGTTCGTGAGCAAGTAGAAATTCAAGTCAAATACGACGGATATATTCGTAAATCATTAGCTCAAGTAGAAAAAATGAAAAAAGTGGAGGAAAAGCTCATTCCGAAAAGTATCGACTATACAGTTATTTCCGGTATGTCGAAGGAAGCGCGTGAAAAGCTACAAAAAATTCGTCCACTAAACATTGGTCAAGCATCACGTATTTCCGGTGTAACGCCAGCTGATATCTCTGTATTGATGATTTATATGGAGCAATTTCATCGCATGCTAAACCAAGCCGCTGAATAGAGGGAGACTGGAATGAGCAAACAGAATTTTTCTGCACGCCTACAAGAAAAAGGGATTGTGCTTACTTCCGAACAATTGGACCAGTTTGATCAATATTATCGATTGTTGGTCGAATGGAACGAAAAAATGAATTTAACGGGCATTACCGAAGAGGATGAGGTATATAATAAGCACTTTTACGACTCCATTTCTTTAGCGTTTTATGTTCCGTTGCAGGATATGAAAAAAATGGCGGATGTAGGAGGGGGTGCTGGTTTTCCAAGCATTCCGCTGAAAATTTGCTTCCCTCATTTACAGATGACCATCATTGATTCCTTGCAAAAACGTATGAATTTCCTAAGTCATGTGGGTACAGAACTAGGTCTGACGGATTTGTACCCTGTGCATGGAAGAGCAGAAGAGATTGGACAGGATAAAAAGTACCGTGAACAGTTCGATATCGTATCAGCCAGAGCAGTGGCGCGATTGAATTTATTAGCAGAGTTTTGTCTACCTTTGGTTAAGCAAAACGGCTTGTTCGCTTCCATGAAGGGCCCGGATGTTACGCTTGAACTAAATGAGGCGAAGCGGGCTATAAAGCTACTTGGAGGTAAAACCCGTAAGGTAGAGAGTTTTGAGCTGCCTGACGAAGCGGGGGAGAGAAATATCATCCTTATCAACAAAATAGAGACAACTCCCAAAACATATCCGCGTCGTCCAGGCATTCCGGCTAAAAAACCATTGCTATAGTAGCTAGTTAAAGCATGTGTATCACGGAGAAGTTGGTCCCAAATGGGGCTAACTTCTTTTTATATTTGAGCCATAGGAATCCATTTTCCACATAAAAATAAAAGAAAACAGGAAAAGTTTCTGCCCAATTAGCCGTTATACAAAGAGAGATATTTCATCCAGATTTTGTTACTCTCTGATGCAAACCAAATTCCTGTATCTGTAGGAGAGGGCGGAGAGATCGAACGGAAGAAGATGAAGTGGAAAAAGAAGGGACAATATTTGTATTAAAGGTAAAGCGCAGGAAGAGAAATAAGACCTCGCCATGTTTCACGTGAAACACAAAGATTATCTGTTTCGTTGGCAGGATTTAAGCTTATGATGAAGAATACTTTGAAGCATAGAGGTGCCGGTTCTATCCGACATCGTCCTGTGCGAAATGTATAGTAACAAAAGCCTTAAGCCAGAGAAGAGATGTTCATATTCTTCTCTCTTTGCTTGTAAAGCGATAAATGTTGGGGAAAATGATAAACCTAAGGCTCTATCATCGCTGAATTTTGGCCATCAATAAAGAATTGGCCACCAAGAGTTTTTCTAACAGTGTGTAAAGAAGTGGGGGATTTCAGAATGACAGTAAAAAATCAATTTTCACGTTTGTTTGGTCTCTCGGATAAAGCGGAAAACGAGGAGATTAAGCAAATCCCAGTTGATGAGATTGTCCCCAATCCTTATCAGCCTAGAACTGTTTTTGACGATGAAAAAATTGAAGAATTGTGCCAAACCATTAAGACACATGGTATTATTCAACCGATTGTAGTTCGTGTTCGTAATAACCAGTTTGAGATCATTGCGGGAGAGCGCAGATGGCGTGCATCAAAGAAAATCGGTATGGAACGGATACCCGCTATTGTAAAAGATTTTAATGATACACAGACAGCTTCTATTGCTTTAATCGAGAATTTACAACGTGAAGGATTAACTGCTATTGAAGAGGCCTATGCTTATCAAAAACTTATTGACCTTCATAATTTAACGCAGGAGAGCTTAGCGCAACGATTGGGTAAAGGGCAATCGACCATCGCTAATAAATTAAGGCTTTTACACTTGCCTCAACAGATTCAGGAAGCACTCATGGCAAGACGAATTACAGAGCGACATGCACGTGCTTTGATACCGTTAAAGGATGCAGAGCTGCAAATTAAGCTGCTAGAAGAGATTTCTCTGCGGGAGCTTAATGTGAAGCAAACAGAAACCAGAGTGAAGCAATTATTGGAAATAATGGAGAATCCTAAGCCTGAGAAGGAAAAGCGGGGAAGATTTAAGGCTTTTTCACGTGATTCACGCATTGCTATCAATACTGTGCGTCAATCAATTGATATGGTTATTCAAACAGGGTTGCCTGTGGAAACCGATGAAGAGGATTACGATGAATATTATCAATTTACGATTCGTATCCCTAAAAATCAAAAACCTCAGACATAAAGCGGCATGAGCCGCCTTTCTTTTTCTGTATGATTATGTATATATGGAATACGGATATTATGTAAAATGTGTACTTTATCAACAAAATCGTTCTTACAAACAGCTAATTTTGCGCGAACAGCGTCAGGAATACGACAAGCTGCTCTCACAAGTAACATGTACAAATGAGGTGGAGATTTTGGGGAAAGTAATTGCAGTAGCCAATCAGAAAGGCGGCGTTGGTAAAACAACCACTGCTGTGAATCTAAGCGCTTGCTTGGCTAGTATAGGCAAAAAGGTTTTATTAGTGGATATCGATCCGCAAGGGAATGCTACAAGTGGTGTTGGTATTAATAAAGCCGATGTACGTTATTGCGTATACGATGTATTAATTAATGATATCAGTCCAATCGAGACAACTCTTCCTACTGAGATTGAGGGATTATCTATTATCCCTGCTACGATACAATTAGCAGGTGCAGAAATAGAGCTAGTACCTACCATTTCACGAGAAATTCGCTTAAAAAAAGCACTGGAGGTCGTGAAAGACAACTATGATTTTGTTATTATAGATTGCCCTCCGTCTTTGGGGATTCTTACAGTCAATTCGTTGACAGCCTCCGACTCGGTCATCATTCCCATTCAATGTGAATATTATGCGCTTGAGGGGCTTAGTCAGCTTTTAAATACAGTTCGATTAGTTCAAAAGCATTTAAATGCTAATCTAGCTATTGAAGGAGTATTGTTAACGATGCTAGATGCGCGTACGAATTTAGGCATTCAAGTAATTGATGAGGTAAAGAAATATTTCCAAGATAAAGTGTATCAAACAATTATTCCACGCAATGTGCGATTAAGTGAAGCACCATCGCATGGACAAGCAATCATCAGCTATGATCCACGTTCGAGAGGAGCCGAAGTTTATACTGAATTGGCTAAGGAAGTGGTCGGTATATGAGTAAACGCTTGGGAAAAGGGTTAGGCGCCTTAATAACCTCTAATTTGATTGAAGAGAGTGAGCAAGTTACAGACGTCGAAATCAGTGAGATCCGTCCCAATCCATACCAGCCTCGTAAAGAATTTGAACCAAAAGCTCTGCAAGAACTAGGGGAATCTATCAAGATTCATGGCATCATTCAGCCTTTAATCGTCCGAAAAAGTATTAAAGGATATGAGTTAGTGGCGGGAGAACGGCGTCTGCGTGCTGCTAAGTTGGCAGGCTTAAAGAAAGTCCCTGTTGTTATCAAAAGCTATACAGACCAACAGATTATGGAGCTTGCTCTCATTGAAAATCTGCAGCGGGAAAACTTAAATCCGATGGAAGAAGCCGAAGCATATTTTAAATTAATGGAGCATTGTTCCTATACCCAAGAGGAATTAGCGCAAAAAGTAGGGAAAAGTCGTCCCCACGTAACCAATATCATGCGATTGTTGCAGTTGCCCGATAAAATAAAAGAGCTAGTCGCTACGTCTTCCTTATCCATGGGACATGCGAGAGCGTTGATTCCTGTAGAAGATGCAGATTTACAATGGAAACTGGCTCGCGAAGTGATTAAGTACGAGTGGACAGTACGCCAATTGGAGGAAACGGTGAAACAACTGCATGTTTCACGTGAAACCAAGAAGAAAAAGCTTGCTACAAAGGAAAAGGTATACGTTCAATGGGAGCAACGTCTACAGAATCGTTTTGGAACGGGTGTTCAAATCAATAAAACGAATAAAAAGGGAAAGATAGAAATAGAATTTTACTCCGATGACGATCTGCAACGCATTCTTGATATTTTGCAAATAGAAGAGTAAAGGGGATTTTCCTATGTCAGTGACTTATTTGGATAATGCCGCATCTTCTTGGCCAAAGCCATCCCAGGTAAAAGAAGCAATGATAGAAGTATTAGACGATTTCGCAGCCAATCCTGGCCGTGGAGGACATGCACTGGCGATGAAGGCCAGTAAGGCGTTGTTTCGGACGCGTATACAGCTTGCTAGGTTGTTCGGGATTGAGAACCCGAATAACCTCTTTTTTTACCAAAATGCAACTCAAGCCCTCAATCAGGCGATAAAAGGCTTTCTACAGCCGGGGGATCATGTAGTAACGTCATCGATTGAACACAATTCTGTACGCAGGCCACTTGAATATTTGCGCGCGAAGCTTGGTATTGAAATTACCTATGTCAGGCCGCGTGAAGATCAGTTATTTTATGCTGAGGATTTTGCTCAAGCATTTCGGAAAGAGACCAAATTGCTTGTGGTTAGCCACGCTTCTAATCTAACAGGTGTTATCTTACCCATTAAGGAGCTTGGTCAACTGTGTGAGCATCATCGGCTTACTTTCTTGGTGGATGCTTCTCAGACAGCAGGTGTTTTTCCTATAGATGTTGCCGATATGAAGATTGATATGTTAGCTTTTCCTGGGCACAAGGGGTTATACGGACCACAAGGAACAGGATGCTTATTTGTCAGAGATGAGATTAATCTGGAGCCATTACTACATGGTGGTACAGGAAGCCAATCCGAGGCTATTGAGCAGCCAACGACCAGACCGGACCGCTATGAAAGTGGAACAGCTAATACGGTTGGTATTGCGGGTCTAGGTGCTGGTGTATCGTTCGTCCTGGAAACTGGGATTGAGAAAATTCATCAACAAGAATGGTCGTTAGCAAAAATGACCCTCGAGGAATTAATGAAGATAGACGGGGTGGAGGTATATGGACCTGATCTGTCAATCGAACGGGTTGGTCTGGTTGCGTTTAATATAAAAGGAGCAGATGCTTCTGAGATTGCCTTTATTTTAGACCAACAATACCAAATCGCTGTGAGGGCTGGTTATCATTGTACTCCGCTTGGCCATGAGACAGTTGGTACTGAAAAAAGAGGCGCTGTGAGAGCAAGCTTTGGGGTATTTAACGACGAAAATGACGTGAGACGACTGATTTCGGCAATAAGGGAAATTTCCGAGGCATTTTATGTCGGATAAAAGAGGATGAAGATGAAAAAGGCAACCTTACTAGTGTGTGAGGTCGCCTTTTTTACAATCAACTACCGTCTCGTATATACGGTATATCCTGATATGTGTAATCAATCTGGGAATACAATTGAGCTGTTGCTTTGTGAATAGCTGAGGCAATAATATCAGCCATACTGACTACAACATGTAGCCGAGTGTTTTGTAGGACGAAATACTCCATAAAGCCACCTACATTGACAATTCCGGTGATATGGAAGTGTCCGACAGCCGGTAACTCTTTTTTTACCCCCGCTCCTGGTTTCACTGGACCATCAGCGACGTTAATACATCCTACATGCTGGTATTGCCCTAAACAAGCATCAATGGCTACGATGAGAGCGTTAGGATGCTTTTCTGTTATCAGCGCGATCTGATCGGCAAGATTAACAGCATGCACAGGTGATTCAAGTGTCCCATATACAAAAATATCGTCAAGAAAATATGTGTGCAGACGAGAGCCAACCAAGGGACCTAAGGCATCACCTGTAGAGCGATCTGTTCCGATGCACAGGACTACTAGATCCTGATCTGCTGACTTTTGAAGGAAACGTTCATAAAGATGCTCAGATAATTTTCTCGCAGCTGACTCATGCGTGTGGTCAACCCTAAAGGGAGGATAAGAAACATCCCGATTCTCTTCAAATCGTTTCATAGATACCTCCACGAAATAAAAGTATTCCTAGTATATGGAGATTTAGGATGTTTTATACCTGAGGGGGGATTGAGATTAGAAATTGATTAAAAACTGCAAGAGAAAGTAGAAGAGAGAGTCGTCTCCGGGTAAAATAGATAATGCTTTACGAATAAGCTGGTGAGTAAAATGTGATAGAGGCTGGAGGAAAAGGAGAGGGCACAAAGATGGAAAATACCGTCTTGATTGCTTTTGATTCAACACAGCAAGCACTGCGGGCAGAGATGTTATTAGAATATGAGGATATCGAAATCGATACCCGACCGACGCCTAAGGAAATTACGGCTGGATGTGCACTATCTATTGAATTTCCCCGCGAGTCATTTGAACGCGCACTGGCTATCATCACTTCACAGAACGTAGTCATACGCGGATTTTTTCATTATGAAAATGGAACTTACGTAGAGATAGGTTTGTAAAAAAGAAAGGGGTTAAAGAGAATTGGAGGAAATACAACAGGACTTGAATGCTAATTTAACTGCATTTCAAAAGATGTGGAATCAGGTATACGGAGTACTATCAAATCCAGATTTTTGGGTGGATAAAGGGTTTGCTTTGCTTGGGATTATTCTTATTATTGTGTTAGCCCGGGTATTAGTAACCATTATTGGAAAGTCAGTTGATCGCATTTTTATTAATCGAGAAAAAAGTATGATTCAATTTGACAGACGTCGAGTAGATACGATGCGTATACTGGTTAAAAATGTGGCTAGATACACAATCTATTTCATTACTCTATTAGTGGTACTAAGACAGGTAGGACTAGATTTGCAGCCGGTATTAGTTAGTGCGGGTGTATTGAGTCTTGCTGTAGGTTTTGGAGCGCAGAGCTTAGTAAAAGATGTCATTACAGGATTTTTCATTATTTTTGAAGATCAATTTGCTGTAGGAGATATGGTAACGGTCAATGGAGTGACAGGGACCGTCATGGTTATTGGTTTGCGTATCACCAAAATTAAAAGCTGGACGGGAGAAGTGCATATCTTTCCGAATGGTACAATTAATCAAGTAACTAATTTCTCGGTTCAGAATTCAGTGGCTTTTGTTGATGTGTCTGTCGCTTATGAGGAAGATTTGACACATGTAGAAGAGGTTTTAAAGGAAATCGTAGAGAAAATGGGGAAAGAAGAAGAGGATATTGTCAATCAACCACAGGTATTAGGTGTTCAAGCGTTGGGACCGTCAGAGGTCATTATTCGTGTGACAGCAGAGTGTAAGCCTAATACGCATTTTGGCATTATGCGCAAGATGAGAGCACGAATTAAACAGGAATTTGTTCGTAGAGGTATTGAAATCCCATACCCTAAAACTGTTATGATGGGGAAAGATAATAAAGTGATAAATCCAGGTGGGTGAATTCATGGAAAGAAAGCAATTTGATCTGGGGGATATTGTCCAGATGAAAAAACAGCATCCATGCGGCACAAATGCATGGAAGATTATTCGTATGGGGATGGATATTCGGATTAAATGTACCGGATGCGATCACAGTGTGATGATTCCGAGATTGGAATTTGAAAAGAAGATGAAAAAAGTATTGGTGCCAGCAGCGCCAAAAGAGTCCGCAGAAGAATAGCTGTAGATATGCTGGATGCAAAAAAGATGCCTCGGTTATAGGGGCATCTTTTTTTGTATAGAGAAAACTGTCCACAAAAATAAATAAAAAAATGTGGATAACCCAAAAAGTGAAAACCCATATATAGCAAGGCTTTCACTTGTGTATGACTTTTTTCGAAAAAACTATCCACAAAGATATCCACAGGCTTATCCAGGATAGAATTGAATAATTTTGTGGCAATTTATCACAATAAAAGAGATGAATACGATCCCATCTAATTTTCTTACATAAAAAATAACGAATCTAGCATGTTTAGAAATGATGATGGAAGTGTTACGTTATTAGAAAGGAGCAAGTTGCTATGATTTCTCTTAAAGGAAAAAATCTGGTATGTGCAGTTGTTGCATGCACATTTTTTATCCACAGCAGCTTTGTGTCTATTTCTTTTGCCTATCCACAAGTGGGTAACAAAGAGACACAACGAACATCATATCAAAATCGCAAAGAAATTCCAACCATTTTTACATGGAATTTATCAGATATTTATCCAAATGTATCAGCATGGGAAAAAGATAGGCTGAAAACAAAGCGATTAGCCGATGATTTTACAACTCAACAGGGCAAATGGAGGAAATCAGCAAAGGCGCTTGCTCAAGGGATGGAAGCGTATAGTCAATTGATGCGTTTACTCGATAAGGTGAATGTGTATGCCACATTGAATTTTGATACACAAACGGCAAACCCAAGAGCTCAGGCAATTGTCAACCAAGCCGAAAAAATCCGAGTATATGTTAAGGAACGAACCTCTTGGGTAGGTCCAGAGCTTGTTTCTATTCCCGATCTAAAGATGAAACAGTTTTTACAGGCACCAGAATTAGCTCCTTATAAACCATTTATTCAAGAAACAATACGTATAAAACAGCACATGCTCCCAAGAGAACAGGAGCAATTGTTGGCTTCCTTTTCTTCGTTGGGGGAAACGCCAGAAAATATTTATAAGATGATTTCCAAAGACATCCCACTGCCTCTGATAAAAGATGAAGCAGGTAAGAGGGTGCCGTTGACCAGAACAAACTATGCCACTTATTTGGAAAGCAAGGATCGGCAAGTAAGAAAAGCGGCCTATCAAGCCATGTATCGGACACTAGAGAAATATCAGGATACCTTGGCTCAGACGATGGCAGGACAAATTAAAGCAAATAACCTTTATGCATCAAGTAGAAAGTATAAGAATGCTTTGGAAGCTAGTCTTACACCAAATCAGGTGCCTGTAGAGGTATACGATCAACTCATTTCCACTGTGAATAGGAACATACCGCTCTTGGAGCGTTATCTTAAGCTACGTAAAGAGATGCTTTCATTACCAGAGCTTCACATGTATGACCTATATGTACCTCTTGTGGATCAAAAAAATGATCATATCCCCTATGAACAAGCAAAGAACTTGGTTATAAACGGGCTTGCACCGCTTGGTGAGGAGTATGTATCTGTCATTAAAAAGGCATTTGATAATCGTTGGATAGATGTATATTCTACACCTGATAAAAGAACTGGGGCTTACCAATGGGGGGCTTACGATACTCACCCTTATGTTTTGTTAAATTATCAAGGCTTAAAGGGAGATGTCTCAACTATTGCCCATGAATTGGGACATGCTATGCAATCGTATTACACAAACAAGGCACAACCTTATATAACCTCGGGTTACCCGATTTTCACGGCCGAGGTTGCTTCCACTATGAATGAAAATCTGCTATTTACGAGCCAATATAAAAAGGCAAAGACAAATAAAGAGAAAATAGCGTTACTCGTACAAAACTTAGAGAATTTCCGTACGACCTTATTTCGTCAAACTCAATTTGCCGAATTTGAGAAAGCCATGTATGAAGCCGATCAACGGGGTGAAGCGATACAAGCCGACTCCCTTAAGAAAATGTATCTGGATATCAATAAAAAATATTATGGCAAGCAGGTAGTTATGGATCAGGAGATCGCCATGGAATGGGCCCGCGTCCCTCATTTTTTTTATAACTTTTATGTCTACCAATATGCTACAAGCTTTGCAGCATCCGCAGCTCTTGCTAAACAAGTGGAAGAGGGCGGGAAACCGGAAGCTGAACGTTTTATCAAGACGTTACTTTCGTTGGGCAACTCTAAGCCGCCGCTTACTGTTTTGAAGGAGGCAGGGGTAGATATGACCACAGCTGCACCAATAGAGGATGCGATGAAGGTATTTAAAGAAAGACTAGATCAATTGGAAGGATTGCTGAAGGAAGCTGAGAAAAAAACCTAGATAAGCTGGGTTTTCTTTTTTATTGCTTTGATAAGGAGTAGATATATACATAGATTCGAGCATTGGAATTGTAGGACTGACAAATGTCTTGTAAAGGGAACATCTCGTAAAGAAAACGAAGCAAATCCTTAATAATAAAGGTTTTTTTCTAACAATAACTTACAGAATATAGATATAATCCAATTTTGGGATAAAAATAAAAAGACGGTCTATGTATGCCATTCTTCAAAATATTTATTAATTACAATTACCCCCCATCGCTTTTTTATAAAACTACAATATGGTAATCACTCACGAAACTTTTTCTTTACTCAATGCTTAAACCTTGTAGGATATAAATATAATTGTTATGCAACAAAATGTACTGCACACAATAAAACTTTACAGTCAGGGAAGAGATATAAAATTGCAATAGGCATTAAGAAATGCAACAATGAGTTTATTAACAAGATAGGCGCTATATTTTGAATGAGATTTGAAACTCTATATCCCCAAAGGAATAGAGGTATTATAACTGACTGTAAAAGTAAGGCTGAACTTAATTTAAAAACGACGACTTTTTATAGGTTATGAAACAAATATGAAAAAACAATTTTAGGTCAAGCTGTGGGAACCATTTCTATATAAAGATTGGGAACTGTGTGATTGTATTATAACCAGTAAGTCTTTATACTAAAGAGCATGTTCTATTTCGGAAAATAAGGAGTGTATATATAAATGGGAATGTCTTGTGGGATTGTAGGTCTTCCGAATGTCGGAAAATCCACTTTATTTAATGCAATTACGCAAGCGGGAGCAGAATCCGCAAACTATCCTTTCTGTACCATTGATCCTAACGTGGGTATCGTTGAAGTACCTGATCCGCGTCTAAACAAATTAACAGAGATCGTTGTTCCAAACAAAGTTGTACCTACCGCTTTTGAATTCGTGGATATTGCTGGTTTGGTTAAAGGAGCGAGCAAAGGGGAAGGATTGGGGAACCAATTTTTGGCCCATATTCGTGAAGTAGATGCGATTGCACAGGTGGTACGTTGCTTTGAAGATCAGAACATTGTACACGTTGCAGGTAAAGTTGACCCTCTAAGCGATATTGAAACCATTAACCTGGAATTGGTATTTGCTGATTTAGATTCCGTTACTCGCCGTATTGATCGTATGGGGCGTAAAGCGAAATCTGGTGATAAAGAGGCAAAGGTAGAGCTTGAGGTATTAGAAAAATTAAAGGCCGCTTTTGAAGAAGGGCAAGCAGCACGCGGTGTCGAGCTAACAGAAGATGAGCTTAAAATCATTCGTGACCTTCACCTGTTAACCATTAAACCAATGCTGTATGTTTGCAATGTAGCGGAAGACGGCATTCACACTGCTGATGAGAATCCGCATGTACAAGCAGTTCGCAAGCATGCTGAAGCTGAAGGCGCAGAAGTAGTTATTATCAGTGCAAAAGTAGAATCTGAAATTGCTGAATTAGAAGGCGAAGACAAGGCAATGTTCCTAGAAGAGCTAGGACTGCAAGAATCAGGTCTTGACCGCCTGATCCGCGCTGCTTATTCCTTGCTTGGTTTGATTACGTACTTCACGGCTGGAGTTCAAGAGGTGCGTGCATGGACGATTCGTCGAGAAACCAAGGCTCCTCAGGCTGCTGGTGTTATTCATACAGACTTTGAGCGTGGATTTATTCGTGCCGAAGTGGTAGCCTATGATGATTTGGTAGAAGCGGGCAATGTGAATGCTGCTCGTGAAAAAGGGAAATACCGTTTGGAAGGCAAAGAATACGTGGTAAAAGATGGCGACGTTATTCATTTCCGTTTCAACGTGTAATCTCTTGATTTGTCCCTAATGGTTTGTTATAATGCTTAAATGCGAGTATGGAAATGGGTGCCTCTAGTAGGTTTCATTAGCACTCGCTCCTTGCCCTTTTTTTAAAGGGCCGCTAGTCCAAAAGGAGGTGAAGAAGGTATGCGTCAATATGAAGTAATGTACGTATTGCGTCCAGACCTTGAAGAAGAGAAAGTGAAAGCGAATGTAGCTCGTTATAGCGAAGTCGTTACTAACAATGGTGGAGAAATCACCAAGCTTCAAGAAATGGGTAAGCGTCGTCTTGCTTATGAAATCCAAAAGTTCAAGGATGGTTTCTACGTTTTGATGAACTTTAAAGCTAACGCTGAGGTTGTTTCTGAAACTGAGCGTTTGATGAAAATTAACGACGACGTTATTCGTTTCCTTTTCGTAAGAGAAGATCAGTAATCGTTGTCGCGGGGAGGGAGTCTTATGCTAAATCGTGTTATTCTAATTGGAAACTTAACAAAGGACCCTGAGTTGCGTTATACGCCCAATGGTGTTGCGGTAACGACCTTTACCTTAGCGATAAATCGTCCTTATTCTGGAGCCGGTGGCGAAAGAGAAACGGACTTTATCAATATTGTAGCATGGCGTCAATTGGCTGATCTATGTGCAAACTATCTTCGTAAAGGTAGAAAAGCTGCTGTAGAAGGCCGTTTACAAACCAGAAGCTATGATAATAAAGAAGGTAAAAGAGTATACGTAACAGAAGTTGTCGCAGATAACGTGCAATTCCTAAGCTCACGCGAAGCGAGTGAAGGAAACACCGGCTATGACCCTGGTCCAAGCTATGGTGGCACACGTCCGGCTTCCAAAGGTAATAACGATTCATTTAATGACCCCTTCGCCGATTCTGGAAAGCCGATTAACATCTCAGATGATGATCTGCCTTTCTAGTTAAGTTCTAGATCGTATGTAAACTATCATAACTTGAAAAGGAGGGACTCTCATGGCACGTAAAGGACGTCCTAACAAACGCCGTAAAGTTTGCTACTTTACTGTTAATAAGATTAAAAAGATCGATTATAAAGATACTGATCTTCTTAAGAAGTTCATCAGTGAACGTGGTAAAATCTTACCTCGTCGTGTAACTGGTACTTCTGCTAAATATCAACGTAGATTGACAATCGCTATTAAACGCGCTCGTCAAGTAGCGTTGCTGCCATATACGGCTGAATAGAATCAATAAAGTCAAAGGGGGGCACAGAGCGTGGCCCCTCTTTTTCCATATTTATAAGAGGGGAGTCGCTCCTGTTTGCCTAATCGAACAAAACAACTAGCAGAAAGTGCTTTGTTACTGGGAATTGCAGGCGTGTTTCTCTTTGTAAGCCTTGCAACTCCTCTATCTGGCGTATTCTCTTTCTTGTTGCCTATTCCGTTCATCATTTTAGCAATGAGACGTACAGGCAAGCAAATGATTATCATAGCAATAGCATATGCTGTACTTGGGCTGGTCATTAGCTCGATTGCAGGCGTTATTTTTGGACTATCTGCCGTATTGCTGGGCTGGGTGATGGGCTTTACGTATAAGAATACCAGTCGAGCTTTTCCAAGTATTTTTGCAGGTTCTATTGTTAAAGCGCTGTCTTATGTATTTTTAGTGTATGTATCATCGAAGCTGATGGGCATTGATATTGTTCAGCAATTCCATCAAGGAAAAGAATTAGCTTTAAATAATCCGCAGCTTTTGGAGTTAAGACCTCCAGAGTTCACCGTAGAGGCGTGGAAAAAATTATTAATTGACGTATTTGAGATGTTGACCATTTTGATGCCGTTTATCATTATGTTTGGTAGCTTTGTATCTACCACGTTCATTCATTGGATGGCACGACTGATCAGTAAAAGACTGTCCATTCAAATTCCAGCTTTGCCACCTATACGACAATGGCAATTACCGAGGTCACTTCTGTTTTTTTATGTGGTAACGTTGCTGTTCATGCTCTTCAATAGGAATACAATGGGTCAAACAACGAGTGGTTCTTTGTTATTTAACTTGTTTTATGCACTGCAATTCCTGTTTTTTATTCAGGGATTAGGGTTTGTCGCATTCGTTGTTGATAAATATAAGAGCAAATGGCGTTTTCCATATGTCTTTGCTGGAGTATTTATTTTTCTCATCCTAGCTACTATACTGAATATAGGCGGGGTAGTATTATTGTTGGCTACCGTATTAGGATTCGTGGGATTGCTTGATTTGGGCATACGATTACGTACTAGACTTGAGAGTAGAAAGTGAAGAGGAGCTGAGTAAATGCCCAAGTTCCTGTTTAAACGTTGGTATGGCTTACATATGGTTTTAGCTTTAAGTTTTAGCTTAGTGCTTGTCGCCATCTTAACGTTATATCACTGGATATATGGCGCGATAGGGATAGTGTGCATTATCGGTCTCATATTAGCCACGCTTCAAATCGAAAAGAGATTTCAGCAAGACTTAAAAATGTATATTGCCACTATTAATCATCGAGTTAAGAAGGCAAGTGAAGGCGTATTGCAGGAAATGCCGATTGGGATACTGCTGTTTAATGAGGATCGAGAAGTTGAGTGGACGAATCCTTATATGCAACAAATGACCAATATGGAGAATTTGATCGGAAAAGAACTAGCTGAAGTATTTCCTTCGCTTGAATGGAAACCAGAACAGACAAAGCTTGATTTCACCTTTGGCGAGCGGATTTATGAGGTTTTAATTCGCCCCGAGGAACGTTTGTTGTATTTTACCGATGTAACCGAATATAAAGAGCTAGCTATTCGGTATCAGCAAGAAAAAACCATTGTGGGTATCATTCACCTCGATAACCTTGATGAACTGAGTCAGGTAATGGATGACCAAAGCCGGACATTGCTTACAACCAGTGTATCTGGTGTGATACTCGAATGGGCACAGAAGCATGGGATTTTACTTCGCCGCATGAGTTCTGATAAGTTTTTAGCGGTTATGGATCGCGCTACCTTGGATCGGTTAGAGGAAACACGTTTTGATATCTTGGATGTCGTGCGCGAAATGACGGCTGACAACAAGATTCCTATTACGTTATCCATTGGGGTAGGTGCAGCAATGCCAAGCCTAGTGGAAGTGGGCAAAAATGCTCAGTCCAGTCTGGATATTGCTCTTGGACGCGGCGGTGACCAAGCAGCAGTGAAGGTTGGAAATAAATTAACCTTCTATGGTGGCAAGTCGAATGCCGTTGAAAAACGGACGCGGGTTCGTGCGCGGGTTATTGCTCATGCGCTACGTGATTTAATCCACGAAGCTGAGCAAGTTATTGTCATGGGACATAAAAATGCCGATATGGATTCTATCGGTGCTTGTCTTGGTGTGATAAAAACCGTACAAATACACAACAAACCAGGCTTTATTGTGTTGGACGAGGTTAATCCAGCGATTGAACGACTTATGAAGGAAGTGAATCAATCCCCGCTAGCGGAAGCATTCATTTCACCAGATCAAGCCCTACAGATTGTATCTTCAAGAACTTTATTAGTAATTGTAGATACACATCGTCCGTCACTTGTGGTTGAATCCCGTCTGTTGCAAGAAACCAGCCGCATTGTGGTTATTGATCACCATCGCCGTTCAGAGGAATTTATTAATGATCCAGTTCTGTTGTATTTGGAGCCATACGCTTCCTCTACAGCAGAGCTAGTTACGGAGCTTCTGCAGTACCAAACTGATCGTGTTAGCCTAGATAGCGTGACTGCTACGGGGCTATTAGCAGGGATTGTAGTAGATACCAAAAGCTTTGCATTCCGTACAGGTTCACGTACCTTTGAGGCAGCCTCCTTCTTGCGGAGGAACGGCGCCGATACTGCAATGGTGCAGCGTTTCTTAAAAGAGGATATCCAACAGTTTGTCAAACGGGCACGCGTAGTTATGAATACAGAGGTGTATCGTGACAAGATGGCAATCGCTGTGGGTGATCCTAAGGAAACCTATACTCAGGTGCAGGTAGCACAAGCGGCAGAGGCTCTATTAACACTTGAAGGAGTCCAGGCTTCGTTTGTCATTGCTATGCGAGCCGATGAAGTAGTTTTAATTAGTGCCCGTTCCTTAGGCGATATAAATGTACAGTCCATCATGGAAAAAATGGGTGGAGGCGGTCATTTAAATGGAGCCGCTACTCAGATGAAAGATATTGCCATTCCTGACGCTGTACGATTGTTAAAAGATGTTATAGACACAGAATTGTAAAGGAGGACGTTTCAAATGAAAGTAATCTTTTTGAAGGATGTTAAAGGACAAGGAAAAAAAGGTGAAATCAAGGAATTGTCTGAGGGCTACGTACGCAATTTCTTACTTCCTAGAGGCTTAGTAAAAGAAGCAACAGAGGGAAATGTTAAGAATTTAGAGGCACAAAAAAAGAGTGAAGATAAAAGAAAAGAGCAAGAAAAATTAGAAGCCCAACAATTGGCTGAGAAAATGAATGAAATGACCGTTAAAATAAAAGGGAAAGCCGGTGAGGGCGGACGTCTTTTTGGTGCGATTTCCAGCAAGCAGGTAGTAGAAGCGTTGGAAGAGCAATTTAACGTAAAAGTGGATAAACGCAAATTAGATATGGAGCCTATTCGTTCTTTAGGTGTTACACAAGTAAAAACAAAGCTCCATCATGATGTTGTAGCGATTTTAAAAGTACATGTAGTAGAAGAGTAAAATTTGAACAGAAGTTGAGGGGTGTGAAGTGAGCGATTTATATTTGGACCGGGTGCCGCCGCAAAATATAGAGGCGGAAGAATCGGTGTTGGGTGCGATTTTCTTATCCAAAGAAGCGCTTATTACTGCGATGGAACTCCTTCGCCCAGAAGACTTCTATAAAACTTCTCACCAGCGTATCTTCAATACCATGCTTGCTCTGTATGAAAGAGGAGAGCCGGTTGACCTTGTAACCGTTACAGCAGATTTACAGGATCAAAAGGTCTTGGAAGAAACGGGTGGTGTTGTCTATTTAACATCCCTCGCCAGCTCTGTTCCTACAGCGGCTAATATTGAGTATTATGCCAAGATCGTAGAAGAGAAATCATTACTTCGTCGATTAATTCGTACAGCAACTAAAATTGCTAATGATGGCTACTCACGTGAGGATGAAGTAGGCGAAATCATTGCGGATGCGGAAAAATATATCCTAGAAATCGCACAAAACCGCAATAGCGGAGGATTTATTCCTATTCGTGATGCTTTGATGGAAACCTATGAGCGTATTGAGTTTTTAAGCCAAAGAAAAGGCGATATAACAGGTATTCCGTCTGGTTATCCTGATTTAGATAAAATGACGGCAGGCTTTCAGCGATCTGACCTGATTATTTTAGCGGCCCGTCCTTCCGTAGGTAAAACAGCGTTTGCTTTGAACGTAGCGCAGAACGTTGCCGCGAGGGCGAATGAAACAGTAGCTATCTTTTCTCTTGAGATGTCAGCGTCTCAGCTCGTACAACGTATGATTTGTGCGGAAGGGAACTTGGATGCTTCCCGTATGCGTTCTGGTGGATTGGAAGAAGACGATTGGCAAAAGCTAACGATGGCCATTGGCACTTTAGCGAAGGCCCCCGTTTATATTGATGATACACCAGGTATAACCGTACAGGATATTCGTGCAAAATGCCGACGTCTTCAAACGGAAAAAGGATTAGGTCTCATTCTGATTGACTACTTACAGTTAATTCAGGGACGAGGAAAAGGTGACAACCGACAGCAGGAAGTATCTGAGATCTCACGTACACTAAAAGGGATTGCCCGTGAGTTAAATGTACCTATTATTGCTTTGTCACAGTTAAGCCGTTCAGTTGAGCAGCGGCAAGATAAACGTCCAATGATGTCAGATATCCGTGAGTCAGGTTCCATTGAGCAGGATGCTGATATTGTTGCCTTCCTGTATCGTGATGACTACTACGATAAGGAAACTGAGGCCAAAAATATTATTGAGATTATCATTGCCAAACAACGTAATGGTCCTACGGGAACCGTTGAGCTTGTTTTCTTAAAGGAATTTAATAAATTCGTCAGCTTAGATCATCGTTATCGGGACGTAGGCTAACGGACGCGAGCCATCTTCCACTTCAAGAAGATGGCTTTTTTATGTTATGAGAAGCAGAAAATATGTATTTTCTTATTTTTACTAGGTGCAACAAGAGCTTATTTTCGCCTGTTTTTCTTTTTTTGACATATACTAAGAAAAATAGGTAAAAGGACAGGGAATCCTGCATCTTATTGGCATAGAATGAATATGTATTTACGAACATATAGTAATAAGGGTTATAAAATGTTCGTGATTTGGTTGACATCTGGCCGTTGCTTTAGTAAAATGAGTTTGTTTTTCTGATTATTAATCAGGAGGTGTGTTCATTGTCAACAGTCGTGGTTGTAGGAACCCAATGGGGCGATGAAGGAAAAGGAAAAATTACAGATTACTTAGCAGAAACAGCAGAGGTAGTAGCACGTTACCAAGGTGGTAACAATGCTGGTCATACAATTATTTTTGATGGGAATAAATATAAGCTCCATTTGATTCCATCCGGGATCTTTTATAAGGATAAAATCTGCGTAATTGGAAACGGAATGGTTATTGATCCTAAGGCGTTGGTAGCAGAGCTAGAATATCTGCATGGTCATGGATTCACTACGAATAATTTAAAAATTAGCGATCGTGCTCATGTTATTCTGCCATACCATATTAAGCTGGATGGAGTAGAAGAAGAGAGCAGAGGCCAAAACAAAATCGGTACTACTCGTAAAGGTATCGGTCCTGCTTACATGGATAAAGCAGCGCGTATTGGTATTCGTATCGCTGATTTGATGGACAAAGAAGAGTTTAAAGAAAAATTAGCTCGTAACCTGGTTGAGAAAAACCGCGTTCTTGAGAAGCTTTATAACGAAGAAGGCTTTAAACTGGAAGATATCTATGAAGAGTATCTAAAGTATGCTGAAATCATTCGTCCATACGTAGCTGATACATCCGTTGTGTTAAATGACGTTATTGATAATGGAAACCGTGTGCTATTTGAAGGTGCTCAAGGGGTACTATTAGATATTGACCAAGGTACTTATCCATATGTAACATCGTCTAACCCGATCGCTGGTGGGGTAACCATCGGTTCTGGTGTGGGACCATCCAAAATTCATCAAGTAATTGGTGTGGCGAAAGCATACACAACACGTGTAGGAGACGGTCCATTCCCTACAGAATTACACGATGCAACAGGAGATCACATCCGTGAGGTGGGCTTTGAATTTGGTACTACAACAGGCAGACCTCGCCGTATCGGCTGGTTTGATACTGTGGTGGTTCGTCATGCCCGTCGCGTGAGTGGTATCACTGGTTTAGCAATTACGAAGCTAGATACACTATCTGGCATCGACAAACTTCGAATTTGCACGGCTTATAAGTACAAAGGTGAAATTCTAAACGAATTCCCGGCAAGCTTAAAGGTATTGGCTGAATGTGAGCCAGTATATGAAGAGCTTGAGGGTTGGAGTGAAGATATTACGGGCGTGCGTGATTTAAATGATCTTCCTGCTACTGCTCGTCACTATATCGAGCGTATCACACAGCTAACAGGAGTACCTATGTCTATCTTCTCCGTTGGGCCTGACCGTGAACAAACAAACGTAGTAAGAGGCATTTACGTATAGGCTTTTACCAAATGAACAAAAGCGGTTCTTATGCTTATAACTAGCATAGGAGCCGCTTTTTTATGAACGGAAATAATGATTTTCTACCTCTTCGTAAAAAAGTTGTTTTGGGACAGTCACCAGTACCCACCATCTGGGCATATCGTATCGTATACCAAATGAAAACGGGGTGCTTGATAATGGGATTCGATCAAAAAGCAATGACATTGGTTGGCAAAGATGTGGAAGTTAAAATGTTCAATGGTGTAATCATCAGCGGGACTATGACTCATGTAAGCAAGGGATATGTTTGCTTCGTACTTGGCAAAAGAGAGAATGATACAAACAAAAAGAAAGAAATTCGCAGATTATCCATACGTGACATTACCTCAATGGTAGCTATTAACTAGGTTATGCAGAATTCATGTACATTTTGAATAGCAGGGGCTATGGATTAAAAAAAGCGCTAGGAGTCATGAATACGTTTGATTCAACTGCACCATAAAAAAAAACAGGGGTGACAGGAAAAGGACTGTTTTCTACGTCTATATGACTACATGTAGACGTTTCAAAACAGTCTCTTTTCCTTTTCCTAAGAGGTCCAGATAGGTTAAATCAGCCCGCCATTGGATTGAATAATTTGATTGGCTTTACTACTGATGGCATCATCAACTAGGCAGGTTAGCAGCAGGTTTGGCATATTAGCCTCAGCACCTCGATCAGCCATGCCGCTAGCAGAAGGGTCAGAAGCTGCCAGCACACTAGCATCACGGCCAGAAGGGAAATCTCCGCTTAACGTCATACTTCCTAAATTGGGTATTTTCCCAGTAATGGGATTCATTATCCGGTCTACACCTTTTCCCGGATAGCTGCTTACCTCATCAATCTGAACTGTAGAGCACCCTAGCTGCCGTAATTCATTTGCCGCCTGTTGAGCGCTCTGAAGGGATGAAAATCCTGCTAAAATACTAATTTCTTTCATAGAAATTGCCTCCAGTCGTTGAGAAGTATGTAACGAGCTGACTTATTTTTTGATCCGTGACGACTGTTCTTTCTTTTACATCGGTGGGTATTATTTCCTATGAAAATCATCGCTCATATACAGGTAAATAGTACCTTGTTATTCTTTTACAATCTTGTGACTTTATTATTACTCGACACATAACTATTTATTCGACCGGATTTTACACTTGATGTCGATTGCTGTGATGTGATACAGTTTAATAAGTTGGCTTAATTAGGAAATTTGACAGGTATAATTTAACTCCAGACACAATGTGCTGGAACATTTTGTTTTTTCAACTTTTGCGCGAGTAATGTTGATGTTGGAAAGGCTTATAGGAGGTATTAATGATGCGACCGGCCGAATGGAAAGACTGGTTGGTTCAGCGTGTCAAGCCATTGCTTGATACATGTAATCAAAGTTCCAGACGAATTGCAGACCGTGCTTGGGCATATATCCTTAGCCATAAGAAACAATCTGTTACTGTAGCTGTGACACTTGTAATGGGTGCTACCAGCGTAACCTATGCGAATTATTACTACACTTCTAATATGACTCCCCTTTATCATGTCATGCTGAATGGTAAAGAGATGGGTGTGGTGGACAACCCTGAGATAGTGAGGCAATGGACGGAAGAACGCTTAAAGGAACAGGAACAGAAACATCATGCCCCGCTTACGCTAAGTGATAATATCACCTTTACAGAAGAAAAGGTGTTTAAAGGGCGGGTAAACAATCAAGAAACACTTCAAACACTTGAAAAAGAGGCAAATCTTCAGGTTGAAGCCATCAAGGTAATGGTTGACGGCAAGCTTGTGGGGTATGCGGCTAATCAAGAACAAGCAGATAAAGTTTTAGCTGATATCAAGGAACGATTCAGTGGCGTTCCGACGAATAAAACGAAGAAACCAGAAGTTATGGCGGCTTCCCTATCAACTGACAAACAGATTAAGTCAGTTTCATTCAAGGAAAAGGTCTCTCTGGATACAGAAACTGTACCGGCCGATAAGATTATGCCGGCTAACAAGCTAGAAGAAGTATTAGTTAAAGGTACGGCACAAGAAGCAATACATTCTGTTAAGCCTGGTGATACAGTTAGCGGAATTGCTAAACAATATGGAATTACCCAAAAAGAGATATTTAAAAACAATCCTGGTGTTACTGAGAATACGTTGCTTCAATTGGATCAAAAATTAAATGTTACAGAGATTCGCCCTTATGTGACGGTTAAAGTGGTGGAAAACGCGACTAAGGACGAAAATATTTTTTATCAAATTGAAACAAAATCGAATGCCAAAATGCCTAAAGGTGAAACGAAAGTAGTTCGCGAAGGTAAGAATGGTTTAAAACGTGTTCAGTACGAATATGTAAAAGAAAATGGTCAGCTTGTAGCAACAAAGATGATCAATGAAGATATGATTCAACAACCCGTTTCAAAAATTATTGAAAAAGGTACGAAGGTTATAGCAGACCGTGGTACCGGCCGTATTGCATGGCCAGCTAGGGGCTATATTAGCAGCGGGTTTGGAACTCGCTGGGGACGCATGCATAAAGGAATTGATATTGCGGGATCAGGTACAGTGAAAGCAGCAGATAACGGTCGCGTTGTCCAAGCTGGCTGGAATGGAGACTATGGTATTTCCGTAACGATTAATCATGGAAATGGCACGCAAACCCTTTATGGACATTTGCGCAGTGCAAAGGTAAAAGTTGGACAAGTTGTCAGCAAGGGTGGAGCCATTGGTATTATGGGATCTACAGGTGACTCTACAGGCGTCCATCTTCATTTTGAAGTGCACAAAAACGGGCGTTTGGTAAACCCGCTTTCTGTGTTACGCTAACTATAGACAATTCAACAGACCAATTCTGACAGAGATGTCAGGGTGGTCTGTTTTCTTTTTTCTGCCAGTTATGTGAGGCTCTGTAGATTGCTTGAAAGCGAATTATTCGTTAAAGTGGAATGGATAGAGTACACGAATAGATCGAGTGGTCGAAAGGAGTGAATCCATTGGCGAAACTCCTCGTAGTGGATGATGAAAAACCAATCGCTGATATACTAAAATTTGCTTTAGAAAAAGAGGGCTATCAAGTGGTGTGCGCATACGATGGTGAAGAAGCTCTTCGGTTGGTACATCAAGAAAAGCCTGATTTGATTTTATTAGATATTATGTTGCCTGGCCGAGATGGTATGGATGTGTGTCGGATTGTTCGTCAGGAATACGAAATGCCGATCATCATGCTGACGGCTAAGGATTCGGAATTGGATAAGGTATTAGGCTTAGAATTAGGAGCCGATGATTATGTAACGAAACCATTTGGTACACGTGAGCTATTAGCCCGTGTCAAAGCCCATTTACGCAGGCAAAAACCAAAGCATGGGGAGCAGAACAAGCATTTTTTCCGTATTGGAGATTTAGAGATAGACTTGCATTCTTATACCGTAAAGAAACAAGGCGAAGCTCTCGAATTAACCCATCGGGAGTTTGAATTGCTTGTCTATTTGGCAAAGCATCAAGGGCAGGTTATGGTACGAGAGCATTTGCTACAGGCGGTATGGGGCTATGATTATTTCGGTGATGTGCGAACAGTCGATGTCACCATTAGACGCCTTAGAGAAAAGATTGAGGATGATCCGAGTCAACCCACTTATATCATTACGAGACGTGGACTAGGCTACATCATGAAACAGACTTCCTCGGGAGGATCACTTCATGGGTAAGCTGAAGCTGTTCAAAACAGTTCAGTGGAAGGTAGTCGTCATCTATATGCTGTTGCTATTAATGGCTATGCAGGTCATTGGGGCCTATTTTACCCGTGAAGTAGAAAAGTACTATACCAACAACTTTTCAGAAGGCTTAAACGGCCAGGCTACCCTATTGTCTACTCTATTAGAGAAATATTTTAGCCAGCCGCGCAGTCCTGATGACCATAACGGACAGGATGTCAAAACCGATATAGATAATCTGATTCGTAATATGTCCTTTAAGGAGGCGCATGTACAGGTAGTCGATGCGAACGGAACGGTGATTAGCACCTCTGAGGATAATCCGGCGATCATCGGGCAACGTACTGCCCAGAAAGAAATTACGATCGCGCTTCTTGGGACGCGCAATGAATCAATGCGTATTGATCCTGTTACGGAAGGTAGAGTAAAAGTGCTGGCCGTCCCTATCAAAAAGGGGAATGTGGTTTACGGAGCTGTTTACATGGTTGCCTCGATTGAGAGCCTGTATACGACCATTCGTCAAACCACTAATATTTTTGCTACAGGAACCTTTATCGCTTTAGTAGTAACGGCAGTGTTGGGATATTTATTAGCGCAAACCATCACCAAGCCAGTCAAGGAAATGACTCGTCAGGCCAAGGCGGTAGCTAACGGGGATTTTAACCGATCGGTGCACATTTACAGCGATGATGAGATTGGTCAGCTTGGCAGTACCTTTAATTATATGACAGCCCGCTTAAAAGAAGCGGTTTTACTAGAGGAGGAAGAGCGGGAAAAACTATCGCAAATCTTAGCAAACATGAGTGACGGTGTTATTGCGACTGACCGGGATGGCACGATCATTTTAATGAATCGATCAGCAGAAGAAATGCTTGAGGTCAAGGAAGCAGATGTTTTAGAGCAAAAACGCAGCATCTATGATGTGCTGCGCTTGCCGCCTGAGGAAGAAATGCCTTTGTTTCAGGAGGTGGAGCCTCTGCTTCTAGAGATGATGGTATCCAATCGTGAAGTGATCATGCTGCGAGTCTTAATTACCCCGCTCCAACAGGATAGCGGCAAAAAGGGTGGAATTATTGCCGTGTTGCAGGATGTTACAGAGCAGGAACGAACAGAGCAACAGCGCCGTAATTTTGTGGCTAACGTATCACATGAACTACGTACTCCGCTGACTACCATTAAAAGCTACACGGAAGCACTCATGGATGGAGCAGTAGAAGTGCCAGAGCTATCAAACCAATTCTTACGTGTCACGATGAATGAGACGGATCGGATGATTCGGCTGGTCAATGATTTATTGCAGCTTACCAGATTTGATGCGCAGGGCGTTCAATTAAATCGAAAGCAAATAAGCATGACGGAGCTTTTACAATACGCAACCCAGCGTTTTGCGATGCAGTGTGAACAAAATGGGATCCAGCTTACGCTATCCCATACAGAAGGTCTGGATGATGTCTATATGGACGATGATGCAATTACTCAGGTTCTGGATAATCTGTTGTCTAACGCGATCAAATATACACCAGAGGGCGGGGAAGTAACGGTAGAGGCACGTGTCGATAACGAACAACAACGTGCATATATTTCTGTAAAGGATACAGGAATCGGGATTCCCAAGCGGGATTTACGGTTTATTTTTGAACGCTTTTATCGCGTAGATAAAGCAAGGTCCCGCAGTCAGGGAGGCACAGGCTTAGGACTAGCCATCGCGAAGGACTTGGTAGAAGCGCATGGTGGAGAGATACAAATTTCGAGTGAGTGGAATGAAGGGACCATCGTTACATTCTGGATTCCGTTAGCAAAAGGAGGAGAGGAAGCTTGAGCAGAGAGCGGATGGAGAATATAAAGTCTGTCGTGCTTGTGGTATTGGTACTGCTCAGTCTGATTTTGACTTCTCTTCTTCTCAACAATCAGCCTCAGCTAGAATTTATATCACCTGCCACATTCGTCCCTGCCGACAAACAGGGGGCATCTAAGCAGGCTAAGGATTTTGTGGTCCCCGATGCTATTCTTTTTCATTATGGCGAAGATCGTCATACCAAAGCAAACTCCAGTGATGATGTGTATCGAATCCTGATGGGACAGGTGCAGAATTGGTACTTTAATGAATTTAGCTATTACCCTATGACGGAAGAAAAGTGGGATAGCTTGACTCGCAAAAAGCTGGGATTAGAGCTGCAATATAACTCGCTCATCCCCATTTCCGTTATGGAGCAGGTGCTGACATTGCGTGACGTTGATCAGCGTTTAACAGAAATAGACAGAGTCTGGCTGTATTATGAGGAAGCGGATGATACGGTGTATGCTCTATTTTTGTCAACGAAGGATCACCAGAGCTTTCGTGCTAAAACAGCCGTAAGCCCGAAAGACTTACGCAATTCTTATCTGTTGTTTGGTAAAAATTTACCGGAGCAGATTCTAAAAACATATAAGGACCCGCAAAGATCGCCGTATATTGTTCAAAATAAGCAATCCTTCTGGAGCGTTTATTATTTACCAAAAAAGCCGAGTGTTATGAGCATGTATAATTACAACTACCTGCCAATTTCACGCAAGCAACTGCTGGAGAGCTATTTTCTGGATCCGGGCTTGGTCAGACAAATTGTAGAGAGAGATGGTACGAATATTTATACGGATGGTACTCGATCTGTTCAGGTGCGTAATGGGCAACATTTAATGACACTCACCACACCTGTTTGGCAAGCTGGCGATACGCAAATGACTGCCTATGAACAGCTTCAGGAGAGCGTTTCTTTTATAAATCAGCACATGGGATGGATTGATGAATTTCGCTTGCGGTCAATGGAGCAACGCACAGAGGGCAGCGCTCAAATCGTTTTCCGTCAATATCTGGGCGCTTTCCCGATCATCAGCCAGGACTCTAAATTAATTGATAATATCCAACTTAATATGGACAAAGGACAGGTTCAATCCATGAGAAGATCGTTGATCGATTTAGATACGTTCTTTGGCTATAAGGAAGTGAATGTTGCTTCTGGTGCTGATCTGATTACCTATTTACAAGAGAATAAAATCGATACGGAAAAAATCAGTAACATATATTTGGCCTATCAATTGATAGAACAAAAGGGCTACATGCAATTAACCCCAGCTTGGGTGGTGCAGTTGGAGGGCGTGTATAATAAAATCATTGATGTTCGCAGTGCCGTGCCAAAAGGAGGGAAAGTGAGTGGACTGGAGTAGGACGAAAACCATTCTGATTCTTGCCTTCCTGACGCTTAATTTGTTTCTTGGCTATCAAGTGTACCTATCAAAATTGCAGCATGGCGTAGAGTCAGAATCTGCCCAAAGCACGCAATGGGAGATTGAAAACTATTTATCAGAGCAAAATATCGCGATTAAGATGGATATTCCACAGGAAACACCTCTATTAAACTATCTGTATGTGGAGTATGTGACCTCTGCTACCTTTGAACAGGAGGAGATGGCAGACCAGCAGGTAGCGGTAGACAATACTGTGCTAGAATCACGCCTTGAAAAGCCAATCCCCCTGCGAGATTTTAAAAGCCCAAAGGATGTCTTGCATCAACTGTACAACACGATTAAATTCGCAGATCAGTATAAAGAGGATGTCAACTGGACTTTATCTGCACCAATTTATTGGCAGATGCATGATGGGCTGCCGATGTTCGTCGCACCGCTAGAGCTGCACATTGCTGATGGATTTATCAGAGGGTATAAGCAGACTTACTTACTGGTGAAAAATCAAGGCTCAGGTCGGAAAATCATTACGGCTTACACAGCTCTGCGCTCTCTGATCGAAAAGGAAGTGATTAAGAGCGGAGAAAGCATTGATAGCATCTCGCTCGGCTATTATGGGTTTAAATATGACGCTGAGATACAGGTATTAGCGCCTGTGTGGCGTTTTCAGCATGGCAATAAGGTTGAATATATGAATGGATTTACTGGGACGATGGAGCGGCCACTAGATAAAAAGGGAATGGCCGAATAGAGGAAAGAGGGATATCTGTTGCAATTTAGTGTTTTAGCCAGTGGAAGTACAGGGAATTCGATTTATGTAGGAACAGAGCGTACTTCTTTATTGATCGACGTCGGTCTTACGGGGAAACAAGCGGAGGCGTGTTTAGAGGAGGTTGGCGTAAAGCCAAGTGATTTACAGGCAATTCTAGTAACACACGAGCATTCCGACCATATCAAAGGTGTGGGTGTCATGGCGAGGCGCTATGGCATCCCGATTTATACTACACAAAAAACCTGGGGTGAGCTGGACAAGCTTATAGGAACGATCCCTGAGGGACAGAAGCAACTCTTTGAGGTGGGCCAAACGATGGAATTCGGTGATATCACGGTTGAATCATTTGGAATCTCCCACGATGCTGTCGAGCCAATGGGCTTTTGTATGCATGCAGATAATAAAAAGCTGAGTATCGCTACCGACCTAGGCTATGTAAGTGACCGAATCAAGGAAGTTATTCGCGGAGCAGATGCCTACATTTTTGAAGCAAATCACGATGTGGATATGCTACGCATGTCGCAATATCCTTGGAGCATTAAGCGCAGAATTTTAAGCGATGTTGGTCATCTTTCCAATGAAATGGCAGGCGAAGCTTTGACAGATATTCTTGGCGGGCGGGCAGAGCGTGTATTCCTGGCGCATTTAAGCAAAGAAAACAATATGATGGACCTGGCAAAGCTTACGGTAAAAAATATTTTGGAAGAAAAAGGCCTGCATGTAGGAAATGATGTGCACTTGCGGGAAACCTATCCGCATCGTCCGACGAGGATGGAAGTGCTGTAGAAATATCGTTAGTCTCCTGGATTTATTGTGGTTTGGTCGGCACATAGCTTCCGTTAGGAGCTTTTGGGGCAGCTTGAAAATTAACGGCTGCATGGACATGACTTTTTTGCATGGTTTCCAATCCTTTTGGACAGGTTTTTTCCATGATCTGTGTATTCATGTGACTGTCTAATTGCTGGACTTTAGCAGTTACCTCTTCATGATTAAGAAGTCCTTTTTCGGTCAATAACTCAATAATGGCATGAAGCACCAACGTATTATGGTAATCGACGTTTCGCAGATCGCTAAGCTTGGCCAAAATGTCTAGCTGGTTTAAGGGAGAAAAGGGCTGTTTCATGTGAAGCACGTCCTTTCTTTTTATCAGTTTAGTGCCGGTAGGGAAGCCTTGTATATGAATTCATAACACCATTCTTGACGCTTCCTGTTCATCTTATGCGAATGGACGAGTTTCATTCCACAACCTTTCCATATTTCTAACGTTAATTTGCCTCAATGCCTGCGTATACTGTTACTACAGCAAGAATATGTGAGCTCTTTATTACAAAAATATCTTTTATTCCTGCTAGAACGAAAGGAGTAATTGTTATGGGTTATTACGATAATGATTTTTTTGAAATGGAGCCAAAGAAAAAAGCCAGCCGTTCCGGCATGGGCAAATATATCGTGACCTCTGTCGCATCAGCCGTCATTGGAGGTTTGGTCGTACTTATGCTTACGCCAGCCATTTCCAAGACAGGTTATCTGAATCTGCCTTTGAAAAATGGAGCAGATGCTAATCAAGCAGCCGTGACAGCATCGACGATCTCTGCGAAAACCAACCAGCCTGTAAGTGTGAACGTGGAAACAGCGATCACAAGCGCAGTGGAAAAAACAGAGGATGCTGTGGTCGGAATCACCAATATCAAACGTGTAGCTAACCTCTGGACCAGACAAACAGGTAACGTCGCAGCCGGTGTAGGCTCTGGTGTTATTTTCGAAAAGAAAGATGGAAAAGCGCATATCATCACGAACAATCACGTTGTACAAGGCGCGCAAAGCATTGAAGTCAGTCTGGCAAGCGGAGACAAAGTGACCGCTAAAGTCCTTGGAGCTGACGCATACAACGATTTGGCCGTGTTAGAAATAGATGGATCAAAGGTAACGAAGGTTGCCGAGCTAGGTGATTCCAGCACGTTAAAAGTAGGGGAACCAACCATTGCGATCGGTAACCCGTTAGGTCTAGACTTCTCTCGTACTGTTACACAAGGAATTATCAGTTCGAAAAGCCGCTCCATGCCGACAGACGTAAATGATGACGGCGTTGTAGATTGGGAGCTGGACGTTATCCAAACAGACGCAGCCATTAACCCAGGAAACAGCGGCGGGGCTCTGGTCAACATCTATGGCCAAGTAATCGGGATTAATACCTTGAAAATCTCTCGTGAAGGCGTAGAAGGTCTTGGATTTGCGATCCCTATTAACGATGTGAAAAACATCATTCCACGCTTAATGCAGGACGGCTATCTGAAACGTGCCTACCTTGGCGTAACACCGCGCGACCTAACAGACGTACCAAAATATGCGTGGAAGGAAGTATTAAATTTACCAAACGAAGTGAAAACAGGTGTAGTTGCTATGGACGTAGGAAGCTTCTCTCCAGCATCTAAGGGCGGCTTGAAACAATACGATGTCATCACCCAATTAGACGATACTCCGATTAATAGCAGTGCACAGCTATTGAAATACTTCACCCTGAACAAAAAAGCAGGTGAAACCGTATCGATCACTCTGTATCGGGATGGATTTAAAAAAGTGGTTAAAGTAACACTCGGGGAAAAACCGCAGCAGGGTCAGGAACAGCTGCAACCGATATTTCCGTAAATAATAGGGTAACAAGGGAGACCGTCAGCAAGTCATGTTTGCTGGCGGTCTCCCTCGTCATCAAGCTGGTGAAAAGGAAAAGCTGGGAATGAGAAAACCAGTGCATTTTTACTTGCCAGCATAAATTTTAGCATGTACAAAAAAGCCCCATCAGGTAATTTCTCGCTCATTCCAATACAAGCATCGATGATGGATAATTACTCGGGCTTGGCATTTAATACACGGGCGTATTAAATTTTATACGAGAAAGATACTATGCTTTTTCTCCAATCGATTTTTTGAGGAGAGAATTAGGACAACAAAGCAAAGACCATCCTTCATTTTCAGATTTACACTGAATAAGGATGGTCATTTTTTATCTTTTTATATTAAGGTCTTAACTTGATGGCTATGAAGACAGCCTTTTTTAGAGTTACTAAAATCAACCTGCTGCCCAAACATCTAGTTCAATTTTTAATTCAGGTAAACCTAATCCTTTAACGTAAGCAATCGTCATTGAAGGAGGCGTGGCACCGAATACTTTATTCCAAACCTCATCGAAATGCTCCCAATCAATTTCTTCCGTGGCCCAAATATTAACCTTAATGACATGATCAGGAGTCAAATTTTGAGAAGAAAGGATTTTAACGATATTATTCATTGTATTTGTTACTTGTTGATTAAAATCTGTGGGTATAGTATTGTTTTGATCTATACCAATTTGACCAGAAAATACATACATTTCAGCATTTCTGCTTATCTTTGTTACATGACTATAGTTCCCGACAGGTTTCGCTATATTTTCTGGGTTATATCTTTTAATTACTTGATTATTCATTGTAAAAGTCTCCTTTTAAATAGAAAAAATATAACTTATGGATATGTCATATATTTTCACTGTTTTTTAGTCTTTCTTGATTTTAGACAGACTTATCCCGTCAATAATCAATTCTAGAAAAAAACAGCGGTAGAATACCCAATACCAAAAGATAAATATTTAATCGATCTCTTTTTCATCGGGTATTTCCTCCTTACCTATAAAAGTGAGATAATTACATCAATATTCTAACATTAACGCAAGACAAATGAAATGATGATCTATTCCAAACTCAAAAAACGGTTACATCAGGTGATCAATTCGATAAGTAATAATGGGCTTACTTGAACCCACTTCAGGGGTAGCTTTTCGTTAACATACCTAAAAGTCGTAATTGATGAAAGGAGAGATTTGTATGGAAAATGCTATATCGAATGAATGCAGAATGAAATGGTATTCAGTAAAGGTTCTATTTGAATCTATCCATTCAGGCTCTCCACTTCCCGATAAAATAAATGCCGATTATTACGTAAGCAAGGATAATAAACTTTTGGAGGAAAGCATCATAATAGTGAAAGCTACAGATACTGAACAGGCTTGCAAATTGGCAGAAGAATATGCAAAAAAGGCTGAACATGAATATCTAAATTACTACGGTGAACAAGTTAAGGATCAATTTGTAAACACTCCGCGCATTTGAGCTTAACGATTCAGAGTTAACAACCGGGGTAGAGGTTTACTCAAGATTTATACACGCAACTAGTAAAGAAACTACCAATGACATTATTAAAAGATACTACCCTGAGGCTTTAGATGAAGAGGAAGAACAATAATTAGAATGATCATAGATATGAAAGACGATGGAGATTTTGAGCTAGACAGAAAGCTGGTTGCATCCTTACATGGTGAAAACCGGCTCTTTTTGTGTCTGGCTGTCAGTAAGGCAGTAAATTTGTGTTTGGCTAGCAGTTGTTTAAATTGAAAATAATCGATTAAAAAAGACTCAATTTTATCTTGCTTTTGGGACGGCTTATGAAAGAGCTGTCTTTTTATGCTCATCCACCTTTGATTCATTGCTTATCTGGGGTAGACTAGGAGAGTGAGAAAATCAAGCAATCTGAGCATGAATCTAAAACCGATCTCATAGCTGATTATGAGAGACGACTTACTATAAAGCGGGGGTATATCACATCATGGCTAAAACAATCGTGATTCAAGGAAAAGAAACACCACTTCATGAGGAGCATCCAATCCGTGTGAGCTGTATGGAGCATATTGAAACGGAGCTGGACGATTATGTGAATTATCACGATGTGGCACCAGATACGTTTTCCATAGATGAAGTAGAATTAGGAGAAATCCCAGCCACCTGCATGGAATGTAAACAACCAGGCAAAATCGTGCTATTGCATGTGAAGGGAATGTAGGAGAAGTGCAGATTACGATTATTACGGTCGGGAAGCTAAAAGAGAAGTATCTAAAGGAAGGCATTGCCGAGTATGTCAAGCGCCTGTCGGCCTATTGCAAGCTAAATGTCATCGAGGTAAACGATGAGAAAGCCCCGGAAGAGTTAAGTGCTACGGAAATGGAGCAGGTCAAGCGCAAGGAAGGCGAGCGGATATTAGCGCATATCAAGCAGGACCATTACGTGATCGCGCTGGCTATCGAGGGGCAGATGTGGTCGTCTGAGAAGCTATCTAGCGAAATGGACAAGCTAGCGCTGCACGGACGAAGTCAGGTGGCGTTTGTGATTGGCGGATCGCTGGGGCTGGCAGATGAGGTGTTGAAGCGAGCGGATGCGAAGCTGTCGTTTTCTAAGATGACATTTCCCCATCAATTGATGCGGTTGGTGCTGGTGGAGCAGATTTATCGGGCGTTTCGGATTAGTCGGGGGGAGCCTTATCATAAGTAACGGCAAGTATTTACAAGCATTAACAAAGTAGTTGCCTTGAAATAAAGTTCGTAATGATTAGATTTATATATTTAACTGGGTGGGTATGTTTAAAGGCATTAACTTTGTTTAATAATATTGGCGGTGTCAGTAATCGCGGTTGGGCACGGCATCTCGTCCAAGCACTTATAATAAATTAAAAGTGAATACTGATTGATGGAGGAATCGATATGACGCCCAACTCGGAAAGCAAAGAGTTAGTAATAACGCGTGAGATTCATGCGCCACGCGAACTTGTATTCCAAGTATGGACTGAAGCAGAGCACCTGAAGCACTGGTGGGGGCCGAAAGGGTTTGAAATAAGTGTAAAGCATCTCGATTTTCGTGAGGGCGGATTTTTCCACTACAGTATGCAAGCTCCTGGTGGCAATCGAATGTGGGGTAAATTTGTGTACCAGGAGATCAAGGCTCCCGAGAAGATTGTCTGGATCAACTGCTTTTCGGATGAGGCAGGAAACATTGTCAGGTCTCCATTCAGTGATTTGATCCCGCTCGAAATCCGAAATAAGGTAACGATGAGCGATAATAATGGTACAACCCAAATAACCCTTTGCAGCCGACCGATCAATGCTACTGAAGAAGAGCGCAACTTCTTTGAGGGGATGTTCGATTCCATGAAGCAGGGCTTCGGGGGGACCTTTGATCAGCTTGAACAATATTTGTCGGAGGAAAAAAACTAGCCAAAGCGTCCAATAGGATGTCTTTTTTTGGTCCAAAGTTCCGTGAGCAGAAAAGTTATCTTTACACTTGCCGTTACCCGCTGCTTGAACATTAGCGGGTGCGGCATTTTTATTGTCCGCACAGCTTAACAATGATAATCGTTATCAATAATGGTAAAATAAACAAGAGTCCTCATCTGCTTCTGATCAAGAAGCTGCACAGGATGTACAACGATCGATCTTACGTATTACCGGCAAACGACTATTGAAATGAGGTATGCAACTTGAAAATCGATGTTAATCAGTTAGCGGAGCATTTGGCACACATTCCTTTTCAAGTAGAAGGAGTATATCGATATGCGAAAAATCAAGGTGTACCTTACGCTGAACATACAGATTCTTTTCCTGGGTTTGTGTTTCCACTTACAGGGAAGGTACAATTTCAATTTAATGGAACGCCTTATATCTTCTCACCAGGAAAAGTTGTGCATGGCGGTGCAAGAATGAAACTAGCTCAAAAAATGTTCGGTAACACAAACTGGGAATATATCCTTGTTTTATACCGGATATATAACTCAGAACTAGAAGAGACAAGCTTTTCCCATCAGCATTTTGAATTATCAACGGGTCAATCTCCTCGTCTGATTGAATTAATTATGCGCCTTTGGCATGTGTATAATCAGCCTGGTGGCATTTCGATGTTTCAGACCGAAATGCTGTTTCGTGATGTACTGAATGAAACCTTATTATGTGTTGTGAATAGGCAGAATAGCTGTGAATCACAAACTTTGTTCGAACGGGTATCTCATTATATTCATGAATACTATGATCAAAGCCTTACAATAGCATCGCTTGCAGAACAACATAACGTGAATCGAAATCGACTGTCTTATGTATTTAAAAGACATGCAGGTATGGGACCAGCGGAATACATATTAAAACATCGTATAAACATGGCGCAAGAAATGCTATTTACAAGTGGAGCGTCTGTACAACAAATTGCGCAAACGGTTGGAATTGCTGACCCGTTTTATTTTAGTAGAGTGTTCAAGAAACAACTTGGTATCTCTCCTACTGAATATCGAGAGAAGTTCATCAATAATCCATGCTAATTTCAACAAGCATCCATTCTCATCTAAAAATTCTTTTTCTATACTAATGGCAAACGAAAGATAACATGATGTTGGAGGAATTTTCGTATGCAAAAGATGAAAGGCCTGCTAATCTCCATGTTATTAGTAGCAGGCATACTGGGAGGTTGTAATGAAACACCTGCTGAAAATAAAGGATCAACGACAGAAGGCGCATCTACAACAGCAGGTAAGGTAGATACAACTGAATGGCCAAGAACATTTAAGGATGCCTTAGGTAAAGAAATTGTTATTGAGAAACAACCAGAGAATATTGCTTCATTATGGTATTTTTATCCTGAAATACTAATTGCATTAGGTGAGCCGCCTGCTGCTTCTACTGAAAAAGAGTATCTATCTTCTTTAACCTATTTAAAAGGAAAGCTGGATTCTGCTGATGAATTAGGAGAAAAATTATCACCTAATATTGAAAAAATCCTATCGATAGAGCCTGACATTATTTTAGCAACTGAGAATCATGAAAAAATGTATGATTCACTAGGAAAGATTGCGCCAGTCATTACGTTAAAATCCAAGGACATCTATGACGATTGGCAATATGGACTCCGTACAGTAGCCGAGATTATTGGAAAAGAAGATGAAGCGGAAAAAGTCATTGATAAAATGATGAAAGAAATCACAACTGGGCGCGAAGCATTAAAATCGATTGAAGGAGAGTCAGTAGCCCTTATATTGTCGTGGGATGGAAAAACGTTTAATGTCCTAGGTGAAGGAAATCCGGTCTATATACTTGCGTTTGATAAAGAGAAGGGACTGGGACTTACACCAGACCATATATTTAAAGGTACGACTAATAAATTTACTACGTTTGAAGGAATATCAACTGTTGAAGCAGACCATATTTTCCTTATCGGTGACATTACCAAAAAGGAAAAATTAATGAATGACTTAAAACAAAGCAATGTATGGAATAATCTCAATGCCGTTAAGAAAAGAAATGTTCATTTAATGGATGTGTCCGCTATTACTGGTGGCCCATTAGCTATCGAATACGCTTTACAAAATATAACAAGTGCCTTGCGTAAGCTCTAAAAAAGCGAGAAAAATGAGGAGGGATTCATATATGCATTACCAAGCTATTAATCTGAATGAGAAGCTATCTACATTCAACGATCTCTGGTCTCCGAAAGTCATTGCTGAAATAAATGACTATCAATTTAAGCTCATTAAGATTGCTGGGGATTTTATGTGGCACGAGCATCAAGGGACGGATAAGGTATTTATTGTGCTCGAAGGAGAGATGTTCATTGCTTTTCGTGATGGCCAAGTGAAAATTTCCAAGGGTGAGATGTTTATTGTCCCGGGGGGAGCCGATCATAAGCCTTTCGCCGAAAAGGAATGCCATATCATGTTGGTGGAGCCTAGAGGCGTAATAAACACTGGCGGTACTGAGTCCGAATGAACAGCAGCCAATGCGAAAACGCTATTCATAGACACACAGTAAAACTACTTTTGCTGGAATGAGATGTTCTGTGGCAGCTCCTTCTTACTTTTCGCCGATAGATCCGTTAAGGTGAACCTTACCACAAGTAAAGGCAACGGATTTGAAGGCTATCCTAAGGTAGTTATCTACTGATGGATAGTCTTTTATTATGAAATTTTGAAAAGTTCTTATTCAAATGGAATTGTAGTTTGAACTATTTAGGGATCAAACACACACTTTAATATAACAAACTCTAAATTAATATTTCAGAACACCTGGATATGTACGAGCTGCTGGATGGCGATTACTGGCTGGAGCAAAACGATCCGAAGCTCCAGAAAACCGCAGAGGGGATACGCTGGAAAAAACTTGCCGCAGGACTGAAGGAGAGATATGGGTAGGAACCGACTCTAAGCGTTTTCTCCCCTTCAGCCTCCACAACTATTATTTTTCATAAAAACTTAGCGGCTTTTGTCCTCAAAAATTCGTGCCTGATCCAGTACCACCCATTGATTCATTTCATCGTAACCATTTACAATGGCAATCATCCTATGTCCGGGATACATCCATTCCGGAGGGGTTCCTTTTCTTAAAGATTCGGTATCAGCCAATCCTGTCGCCTGTTCTTCTACCAAGTTAACCAACGTCCCTTGTGGAAAAAAAGCCTCAATTTCACCCTCTACCTTGGTTCCGATGGGAAGACTTCGCTTTATTTGATTCCAATCATCCATTGTGGATTGTAGGAAGCGAGACCATAGTTCCTCGAATTTTGCTTTAGGAATTTTCTCATAGTAAGTATCATCGAGATCAAGGGGATGTTCGGCCAACATGTAATGAAATTGCTCATGCTTCCGATGAGAAGTAATCCAACTTCCGTCTTCTTGAATAATGATTTGCCTGTAGGCGATACCTTTTTGATCGGTTTCAAAATACCAGTTCCCCATCCCTGGTTCTGGACAAGCGCAGAGGTATATCATACATATCCACCTTTCTTTTTAAGTTGGGACTATTAAAATATCGAGAGTGAGGGGAATAACTAAGGGTTACATCGACGCCAGCCACGCGACACTGCCGCCCGCGATCGTTACTATTCCTCCGGCTGAAATTCCCCATATATGCTTTTTACTTAATCCAAGTTCCCCAATTAAACCCGGCAGCAGCCATTTAAAAGCAAGGAGTGAGAAGGCACCTTGTACTCCTCCCAAAAGTATCAGATTCTTGGCCTGATCCATATAGGCGTTGGTTGGAACAGAACGAGAGAACGCCAATGTTCCCCCAGTTCGCGCGCTCCAGAAAGTAATCACCATATATATAATCAAAGTTAGCAAAGTCAAAAAGACCGTGAGTGCAAATTTTATCAGGTCGGGCGATAACCATTTTTTCGAGGACTTGGATGCAGGTAACCCAATCAGGAAGAACACACCACCTACAAAAACCACGCCCCCCGCGATGACACATAAGGCGACATTCACGGCGGCTCCAGCCATCAAAAGCATAAATATCATACGTTCCTCCAGTAGTTTGAATAATAGGATTTCAATATCTCTCTATTAGAGCTCTCTGCGGATAACTAAATTGGTGAAATCGCTAGCAAATTCGAGCAGGCTTCGACCCAAAAGCCGCAGTTTGTATAGCGCTTGGTATCTTCCCCCTATTATAAATAGTAACGTCAATAATGGCTGTGCACATGAATAAAAGAACAATCTCGGGGAAATGAATCATACTGGAAGCATACTGAAAATCTTTTTCTCAACTCACTTATTTCTATAAACTAACAACGAGGAGAGTTACTTTTCCTTTCCTTATGTTACAATTTAATTGCCTATGCATACATTAATTCAGAATATTCTTTCAAATAGTACAACTTAAATAACAAGGATGGTGAAGGCAATGTTAAGAGAGAACAATAAGAAAAAGCTTGAGCGAATTGTTCAGGAAAATCATTTCGAGCATGCGATGGATTATTTGGAAAAGTCTGTGCGCCAAGGCATTCGCTTGTCCAAGAAAGAGCTGGAGAATTACAAGGATATATGCTCATCCCGCATTGGGGGCGATCCGGATCTGCCGCCTAACGCGGAATGGCCGCTTGATTCTAACGGGACGCCCATGACGTTCTTAGCCCAGCTACGTCTGCGTGAATTGGCGTCTCATGATGAGTCTTCCCTGCTTCCAGAGGCAGGCATGCTTTATTTTTTCGTTGGGGTGGATGAACCTTCTTATCATATTGAACACAAGGTGCTGTATCTACAAGAGGAGGAGCTGCAGGAAGCCCAGCGTCAATCTTCGCCCGAAGTGACGGCGCTCGAGGAGGAATTCGTCGGTTACCGGGTGACTCCCAGAGCCACGATTGAGCCGCCCAATTACGGCTATGTCGAGTACGAGCAGGTGGAGGATGATGAGCATGATTACGAGCAATACGAAGAGTTATGCTATGAGTTGACCGGAGGGAACTCAAGCGACCTTGGAGTCTTGTTCGGTTATCCGGCAACCCAGCATGGAGATTGCGAATACGAAGCGGCACTTCGGCTGTTGACCGGTAAGGAATATAACTATTCCGTAAAGGCGGCCATGGAACGGATAACGGTACATTTGAACGGCGATTCTGACAAGGCAGAGCAGGAAGTCCGCGATACGCTTTTGCTGCTGGCGCTAGATTCGGATCAGGAGGTCGGTTTTTGCTGGTGGGATGCCGGAGAACTGCAATTTTATATTCGGAAGGAAGATCTGCTGGCGGGGAACTTTGCACATACCTATTGTTCTCTGTATTCTAGTTAGACGCCAAAAGGACTTTCATACACCCAAAGAATATCGCAATAATCAGTATCGCACATAGCTTGAAAACCCATCATCAAACCGTCATCAAAAAGTTCTTATCCAGAGCTGATACAAGAACTTTTTTAGTAACAGCGTCAGATCTTCACTAAACAACTTCGCCTATAAAGAACCAAGAAGCATATAGGGAGGATTGACACCATGCAGCTCGACGAACAGACCTTAAATCGCATGAAACAAATCGAATGGTTTTCGAAATGCGGACTGAACTTTAAAGAAACCGTGCAGATTCCTTGCAAACGGGTCAGAAGCTGAGGCTGTTAAAATATGGTCGGACAATTAGAAAAAAAGATACTGATCCGGCCTGCAATTAAAGTAATACAGATGTCGAAATACAGAAAGAAGCTGGAACAAGTATCCTTTTAAACCGATGAAAATAATTGTTTACCAGTAAAAAACAAGCGAAGAACCGTACTACAAAATCATAACAAAAATGAAAGAATGTCTGATCACTAATAACAGCAAACCAAAGCCTTAACCCTTGCAAAAGCTGAGGTGCGGCCTTGGTTTTTATGCGTTCCCTGAGTTTTGTGACGGACTTCTCACTTTTTTACCAGCCTTAAATGGTTTATAATTATCATAATAGTAGATATTTTGGGCTATAAATAATTATAATAGACTATGGTATGGTTATAATTGAGACAGAAAAGGTGTATTCCTAGGCGGCGCCTTGCTTTGTGACAACTAAGCTGAAGCGCCTACTCTTTTTTGCCAATATAGGGGATGGAGAGATAACAATGAGCAACATGCAGCAAAAAACAGACGTTATTTTAATTGGTGCGGGAATCATGAGCGCGACTTTGGGATCATTGCTCAAGGAGTTAGCACCCGAATGGGAAATCAAAGTGTTTGAAAAACTCGCAAACGCAGGGGAAGAAAGCTCTAACGAATGGAATAATGCAGGTACAGGCCATTCCGCACTGTGCGAGCTTAACTATACATCCGAAAAATCTGACGGATCTATAGATATTAAAAAAGCGATAAAAATTAATGAACAGTTTCAGCTTTCCAGACAGTTTTGGTCCTACCTTGTAGAAAGCAATCTGATTCGTAATCCACAGGACTTTATCATGCCTATTCCTCATATGAGCTTGGTTCAAGGGGAAACAAATGTAACATTTTTGAAAAAACGTTTTGAAGCGCTTTCAAACAATCCGCTGTTCCAAGGGATGGAATTTTCCGATGATCCTGAAAAACTGAAGGAATGGATTCCGCTTATCATGGAAGGCCGTACATCAGATGAACCGATAGCGGCAACCAAAATCGACTCTGGAACAGATGTCAATTTTGGTGCCTTAACACGTATGCTGTTTGATCACTTACAAAGTAAAAATGTCGAAATTAACTACAAGCATACCGTTAAGGATATCAAGCGTACTAGCGACGGCTTGTGGGAAGTAAAAGTGCATGATATCAATACCGGTAAAATCCAACACCATACGGCAAAATTCGTCTTTATCGGCGGTGGCGGCGGAAGTCTGCCTTTACTTCAAAAAACCGGTATACCTGAGTCAAAACATATTGGAGGATTCCCGGTAAGCGGACTATTTATGGTATGTAACAATCCGGAAGTTGTAGAGAAGCACCACGCTAAAGTATACGGTAAAGCTAAGGTTGGAGCTCCTCCAATGTCTGTACCGCATCTTGATACAAGATATATCGACAACAAAAAAACATTGCTGTTTGGACCGTTTGCCGGCTTCTCACCAAAATTCCTAAAAACGGGTTCCAATTTTGATTTGATAGGTTCCGTAAAACCGAATAATGTCCTCACTATGTTGGCGGCAGGCGTAAAAGAGATGGCACTGACAAAATACCTGATCCAGCAGGTTATGTTATCGAATGAAAAGCGCATGGAAGAATTGCGCGAGTTTATCCCGAACGCCAAAAGCGAGGATTGGTATATCGTGGTAGCGGGTCAACGTGTGCAAGTTATCAAAGATACTGAAGCTGGCGGTAAAGGAACGCTTCAATTTGGTACGGAAGTGGTTAGTGCCGCTGACGGCTCGATAGCTGCATTGCTAGGCGCTTCTCCGGGTGCTTCTACTTGCGTTCACGTTATGCTGGAGGTATTAGAAAAATGCTTCCCGCAACATATGAAAGATTGGGAATCGAAAATTAAAGAAATGATTCCTTCTTATGGCGTGTCACTAGTGGAAAACCCAGATCTTTTCCATGAGATTCTTGCTTCAACAGCTCAGACGCTTGGTCTAAGTGAAAAAGAACCGGCCTATAGCTAATTCTTTGGATATAGAAACAAAGGTATGTAATGAAAAAGTGTAAGCAACATTTTTTATTACTGGATAATTGCTTCTATGATAAAGAGACTGAACAGCGATTATTGGAAAAACAGGGAGAAAATAAAAAGCTACGTAAATAATAGTATTATTGGCAAGAAAAAAAAGAACCTTTGATCTATCTTAGATCGAAGGTTCTTTTTTCATCCCTTGCAGTTAGAGGCTGCGGAGAGCTTAATAAATTTTTCCCATTCGCTTGTCACCGTTTCTCCACCCTTTTTGTGAGCCGTATCACATCGAATAGAACGGCTGATTTTTATAATCAACTCATAAAGAGTAGAAGAGAAAAGGAGAGATCGTGATGTTCTGTTACCAATGCGAACAAACCCCAAGCGGTGGGTGTAAGGTGATCGGTGTCTGTGGGAAAACAGAGGAATTGGCTAGCATTCAAGACACGATCGTTTTTGCGTTAAAAGGGATTGCAGCGTATGCAACTCATGCTCGGCAACTGGGTTATATCGACTCTGAAGTGGATGGAATCACTCAGGAAGCGCTATATTTCACTTTGACTAACGTTAACTTTAATTTGGATGAGCATCTAAAAATGGCGATGAAGGTAGGTCAGGCCGCAATCAAGGTGATGGAGCTATTGGACAAAGCGCATACCGAGCACTTCGGCATTCCGCAGCCCGTGACCGTATCGCAAAATAAAATCGAAGGCAAATGCATTGTGGTTACCGGACATAATTTATTTGCGCTGGAGGAATTGCTGAAACAGACAGAGGGAAAGGGCATAAACATCTTCACTCATTCCGAGATGCTGCCTGCTCACGGATATCCTGCCTTGAAAAAGTACCCGCATTTAAAAGGAAACATCGGCAAAGCGTGGTACGACCAACGACGGCTGTTTGAGGAGTTTCCAGGAGCGATTCTTGCGACTACAAACTGCGTTATGCCGATAAAAGGCAGTTACGCTGACCGGTTTTACTTCTACGATGTCGCTGGATTGGAGGGAGTGACTAAGATTGAAAACGACGATTTTGCTCCACTGATCGAAAAAGCACTCTCCCTGCCAGAAGCAAATATCGAATCAGATCACACTTTAACTACCGGATACCATCATGAGACGGTATTAGGGCTTGCACCAGAGATTATTGATGCTGTGAAAGCAGGCAAGATCAAACGCTTCTTCGTAATCGCAGGGTGTGACGCACCGGGGAAAGGCGGCGAGTACTACCGGGAATTGGCCACTTCTTTGCCAAAGGAAACGGTTATTCTTACCACGTCCTGTGGAAAGTTCCGTTTTAATGATGTGGACTTCGGAACAGTGCCAGGAACCGATATTCCCCGCTACATTGATTTAGGGCAGTGCAACAACTCTGTATCTACAATTAAGATTGCAGCTGCTTTGGCAGACGCATTTGGCTGTGAGGTCAACGATTTGCCGGTTAGCATTGTGCTTTCCTGGTTTGAACAGAAGGCAGTGGCTATCCTGCTCGGGTTGTTCAGCTTGGGAATCAAGGATATTCGAATTGGTCCAAAGCTGCCTGAATTTATTCAACCAGGCGTGCTAACCGTTTTGCAGGATTTGTTTAATGTTAAACTGATCGGACATGCGCAGGAGGACATGAAACAGATGATGGGGATGACTCAATAAAAAGCTTTTTCTATAACTGTAAAGACAGTTCGAAACTTACTTTAAAAAGTTTTGGACTGTCTTTGTTGTTTGATAAAAGGCAAAGCGCTGTTCGAAATCCTTTGGCTGATCCGCAAATTGTGGGGGTTACCAGCGGAGCAGGCGTAGGTGCAATTCTGTTGCTTGTATTTCCACAGTTCTCAGGGCTGAACATGAAAAAGATGCTTACGTATATTGGTCATGTAAAAATAATAATGCCGTCATTTCTCTTAAAAAAGAAATGACGGCTTAGTAAGGCCATGCCCTAAAAATCAAAGTTGTCCGGATCTGGACCGACTCGATGATTTTGATTCAAAGCATCAATGCGATCCATCTCTTCTTGTGTTAACTCGAAATCAAACACGGATGCATTTTCAACAATTCGATGCTCCTTAGTAGACTTCGGAATTGTGACAACACCATGCTGGAGGTCCCAGCGCAGGATGACCTGTGCAACTGTTTTACCGTGTTTATCAGCAATTTCTTGTAACACCGGGTTATCTAACAACTGGCCCTGCATTAATGGAGACCATGCTTCCATTTGAATATCATGCGTCCGGCAGAAAGTAATCAATTCCTTTTGCGTCAGATATGGATGAAATTCCACTTGGTTTATCATAGGCTTGATTTCAGCTTTCCCCATCAGGTCTTCAAGATGATGGATTTGAAAATTACTGACCCCGATTGCTTTTACACGTCCATCCTTATATAGTTTCTCTAGCGCTCGCCAAGCATCCTTATATTTACCTTTCACAGGCCAATGAATGAGATACAAATCTAGGTATTCTAAGCCGAGTTTATTTAGACTTGTTTCGAAGGCAGCTAGTGTGGCTTCGTATCCCAGATCGGCATTCCAAACCTTTGAGGTCACAAAGAGGTCTTCTCTGGAGATGTTTGCTTCTTGAATGCCTTCGCGAATCGCCTGGCCCACACTTGTTTCATTTCCATATATAGCAGCCGTATCGATACTGCGGTAACCATGCTTAATAGCTGATTTAACTGCTGCTACCAGCTCAGAGCCTTCTTCTACTTTAAATACGCCAATTCCAAACCAAGGCATTTTAGTACCGTTGTGCAGTGTTGTTGTATCTTGTAAATTTTTTGCCATCTGAATAGCCTCCTACGTAATTTTTTACATAATGATGTGTTGGAAAAACGCTGTACAAAATGATCATTAACAAACATATCATCAAGAGAGCCCTTGCCTTTTAATCAAAAGCGATCTTCAAAACATGGGACGTTTACAGGCGAGCTAGCTCATTCTTGTTGGCAGTCTTATCTTTTCTTTCCAGGCTGCGAGCCAAACCTGTTAAAAGTACGGCTCCTAAAACCATCAATGCTCCTACCCAGGGGGTATGAATCAGTCCAAGCTTGTCAGTAACGATTCCGCCCAGATATGCTCCGATTGCGATACCTGCGTTGAAGGCGGCGATATTCATAGCCGAAGCTACATCTACTGCTTTCGGTGCATAACGTTCAGCCAGCATGACGACATAGACCTGCAATCCGGGCACGTTCATAAAAGCTAACAAGCCCATGAGGAGAATTGTTGCCAATCCGACAGCTTTAAACGGTGCGGTGAACGTTAGGATGAAGAGTACGATAGATTGCATAGCAAACATATAGAATAAGGCGGAAATAGGTTTGCGGTTAGCTGCTTTTCCACCAATGATGTTTCCAATCGCAATAGCAATTCCATAGCCAAAAAGAATAACGGCAACAGTCGTTTCCTTAAAGCCAGTTATATCATGAAGTAATGGTGATAAATACGTAAAGACAACAAATGTGCCACCATACCCAATAGCAGTAATGAGAAAGGCAAGAAGCAATCTCCCGTTAGTAACCAGTGTAAGCTGTTCTCGCAGCGGTGTTTTGGTCCCTTTACGCAAATCGGAAGGAATTAAAATGGTATTGGCTACGAAAGCTAAGATGCCAACTGCGACAATTCCGATAAAAGCGGCACGCCAACCTAATTGCTGTCCGATAAATGTGCCTAAGGGAACTCCGGTGACGGTCGCTACTGTAAGTCCTGAAAACATAAAGGCGATTGCACTAGCCCTGCGATTTTCTGGTACCAGATCAGCAGCGATAGTGGAGCCGATTGACATAAATACACCATGGGACAACGCGGAGATGATTCTTGCTAGCAACAATACGACAATCCCATTCGCAGTGGCGGCAAGAGTATTTCCTATAATAAACACTAGCATGATCCACAATAATAAGGTTTTTCGTGGGATGCCAGAGGTTAGGGAGGTTAAAATCGGAGCTCCAAAGGTAACCCCTAACGCATATAAAGTAACGGTTAACGCAGATGTTGAGACGGATATATTTAAATCGTCAGCGATAAGCGGAAGTAGTCCCACGCTGATGAATTCCGTTGTTCCAATTGCAAATGCACTAATCGCTAACGCAAGGAGCGCCAGCGTGCTTCTTTTTTGATCTAAGAACATTCACTTCACTCCTACAGTATGGTATAACCGGCCGGTACATGCTATTATGATTTAAGATAATGAAAATGAACAGTACGCACTATAAAGTAATATACGAACAATAAAGTAACATACTCACTAAAAAGTAACATAGGCACTAAAAAGTTCCTATGGACATATTTAGGAGGGATAGCTGTGATTAAGAAAAAATATAATATCACTGTCGAAGCTACCTTAGAGGTTATTGGTGGAAAGTGGAAATGTGTAATTCTTTGCCATTTAACACATGGGAAAAAACGCACAAGCGAATTAAAACGGATTATGCCTGGCATTACACAAAAAATGTTAACCCAACAGCTTAGAGAATTAGAGCAGGATGGCATTATAAATCGAATTAGTTATAATCAGGTTCCTCCAAAGGTGGAGTATGAACTAAGCGAGTACGGGTGGAGCTTAAAGCCGATATTAGATTCCTTATGTGTATGGGGAGAGAAGCATCTTATCAAGGAATACGGAGATAAGTTCGCTGTGTTGGAGGATAACATTTTAAATAAAAAGGATAAGGAAATGTAATATATTTAAAAATAAACAAGGCAAAAAGTCTACGAGTGATTCCTCGTAGACTTTTTTATTAATCTTGATTGCGATTCAGCGGTCTTTATTTTGCTTTCGAGCGCTTCGTGTGCAGAATCTCTAAATTACTTTACCTTCACATCTATCCAATTTAGCAAAGAAATGTCTTTTGACTAGTACAAGTTGTGAACGACAACATAGTATGTAGTAAGTCAGACGATGGAGGTGAGACACATGAGTAAATGCCATCATCATCCTAAGAAGAAGAAGGTAGAGTTGGTTTGTAAATGCTGGTTTAAGAAAAAAAGAAAAAAACATGTTAGAAAACCGCATCATCCTTGCAAATGGTGGTAGTATGTAAGGGCACAAGCACAACGTAGTTTTGGGTGTAAAATTTGATAGGGATCTGTGCACTTCCAAATGAGAATCATGTGTTAAGTAACGTCTCACGTTTTAAACTACTGATTGATTCGGGATGAGCAGGGTGTTTACCTTGACGAACAGAGTTGAGGTAAACACCGTATCACAATCTAGTAGGTATTCATGGATCTAACCAAATGCAAAGCCTGTGATCTCTAGAATAGATAGGGATCATGGGCTTTTTTCTGCAAAAATGAGGCTAGCTGAGCTATTAGTCGTTACTACTAGCAAATCGTAATATATGCACGAAATAGCCAGTTATTCATCTGGCTATTTTTTTACCAAGAATGACTGAATGCCCTAAAGCTAAAAAAATTTTACCTATGTCAATACATAATCAACCCAATAAATTCTAGTTTTACCTTTAAAATACGAATAATAAAAGTTATTTTTTATATAAAATACATTAAAACACGAACTATTTAAATATTTAATTTGAAATTGATCGTGTTTTATGATATTTTACAGGTGTGAAACTCATTTCATATAACAGAAGGAGAATTTCAGAAATGGAATGGAAAGATATTATCGCGGCACTTAGCGTCGTACTCAACGGATTGCCGCAGGGTCTACTAGCACTATCTCTGGGTTTTGCTTCCGTACCTACAGCTTTAGCGTTCTTAATTGGTGCCACTGGTAACGCCATTACTGGCTCTGTAGCCGTTGTATCTTATCAGGTCGAGACGATTGCATTAGCTGGAACTCTGGGAAAAACGATGAGGGACAGACTGTCTATGATTTTTGCTGGCGGAGCAATTATGGCCACGATCGGTCTATTCGGCTTGTTAGAGAAAATCGTAAGCTTCATCGGGCCTGTCATTACAAGTGGAATGATGGCTGGCGTTGGTATCATGCTGGCACGTGTTTCTTGGGATATGGCTCGCAATAATATGCCTGTTGGAATCGTTTCGATGAGTACAGGGTTACTCACCTATTTTGTAACAAGAGATCTGGTCTATACCGTTACGATTTCCGTACTTATTTCTAGTCTCATTTCGCTGCTTCTTAAACAAGGCAATACTATCAAACCGCTAGAAAATGACCGTTTTGCTTTTCAAAAACTAACATTTTCAGCAGGTATTTTGCGAGGCGCTATGGCGATGGTTTGTCTCAATATTGGCGCAAATATTGCTTTTGGCCAAATTAATGGCGAGATTGCCAAGGCGGATGTGAACCTTGACACGCTTAGCGTAATCAGCAGTGTAGCGGATATGGTGTCGGCTCTATTTGGTGGGGCTCCGGTTGAAGCGATCATTTCTGCTACAGCAGGCGCTCCGCATCCTGTTGCCTCGGGTGTCCTGATGATGGTAGTGATGGCGGCAATTCTTCTAGCTGGCTTGTTGCCTAAAATCGGTCGTTATATTCCTAGTGAATCTATCTCTGGATTTCTGTTTGTGTTAGGTGCAATTGTAACTGTGCCCACCAACGCTATATCTGCATTGACTGGTGGCGAGGCTTCCTCTAGCCTGATCGGTGGTGTAACGATGGTGGTTACTTCAATTTCTGATCCGTTCTTTGGGATGCTGGCAGGCTTATTGATGAGAGCATTAATCAGCTTATTTGGGATGTAGGAGGGAGTTTCATGGAAAAGACTTATACGCTAGAGGTAGCAGGGATTACTCGGCATTTACCAATTATTCCGATAACAGAAAAACTCAGCATTGCCAGCTTTGTCATTCTTGGGGATACAGAGCTGGTAACAGCAGCAGCCCCGCTTCTTGCGGCAAAGCTTCCTAAAGTAGATGTGGTTATTACAGCAGAAGCTAAGGGTATCCCTCTCATTCATGAGATATCGCGCGTGCTTCAAATGAAGAAGTATTATGTTGCTCGAAAAAGCACAAAGCCTTATATGCAAACTCCATTAATTCATGAAGTAGAATCAATCACTACTCAGAAAAAGCAAGTTCTTTGTTTAGACCGAGCGGACGCCAATGAAATCGCAGGAAAACGTGTTGCCATCATTGATGATGTAATTAGTACCGGTAAGTCGTTGCAGGCTATTGAGGATTTGGTGATTCAAGCCGGTGGCATTGTGGCAGCTAGAGCGGCAATTCTTGCTGAGGGCGAGGCAGCCGAGCGGAGCGATATTTTATTTTTACAAGAGCTCCCGTTGTTTCCTCATGAAATAGAGTAGAGCAGCATCAGGTGCATCGCAAGCAAAGAAACCTGTTAGCAGAACTGATAGCAGGCAGTTTACTTATCACGGGCACGGCATATTCTAAAACAATTACCCAAAATATTGCTGTGCGCTTTGCTCAGATTCAATAGTTTGCAAATGGAGAACCAGTAAAACAGCCTATTTACTCTTCAAAAAGGTGAATAGGCTGTTATTGTGTCAGATGACAGCAAGAAAAGAAATAGGAAAAGGAAGAATTAAGATTTTAGAATATGCCGTACATAATCTCTAGCACTTTGTTCTACCTCTCCATCTGTAAGATGATGCTCAGCACCGTAAATGATAAATGCAGGTATAAATGTCATGCCTGTATAAAAGCAGGTTGCCTGAAAAGGTTTGGTCAATTCACTCAAAGTGAACTGATTGGCTCCACCAGCCTGATAATCATCTTGAAGGACACCAGCTGAGATAGCCAGACCTAATTCCTTGCTTTGAGCTTATCCCTTTTAGAACCATATGCCCATCCATGGGTAAAAACATCGTCAAGCCATTTTTTCAGTAACGGCGGTGAACTTTCTTATACAAGAAATTTCCATATTGGGATGTGCGGCAATCACAAGCGTTTTCATCCGTTTTTTCTCTCCTCAAAAAAGGTATTCATACAGGAATCGCCATTCCGTAGCTTGATTGCTAATGCTAGTATGTAATATATGGAATAAATTAGAAAGAACGTCTTTGCCAAAGGCAAAAAAAAAAACAGCGAACTTAAACGAGCAATACCTGATATTACACAGAAAATGCTCACACAGCAGTTACGTGAGCTTGAGAGAGATGGCATTATTATTCGAACCGTATACAATCAAATCCCGCCAAAGGTTGAGTATTCCCTAAGTGATTATGGGAAAACACTTACCAAAGTTCTGGATTTTATGTGTGACTGGGGAGGAAGTCATATTGAAAAGAGGCAACAGGAAGGGGAAGCAATTATAATTGCACATAAATTAAGTAAAGCATGAGTAAGGAACTGGCTGCTACATGCCGTTCACACTCCCTGCAAAAATAGCTGAATAATCGGGTAAATGATAGAGACAGTAGCTACGATGGGAGGCTATTAACGCATCATTCATTCAATATGTACATACAGGAGCTTGCTAGCAGAAATTATCTTCGCAAATCTGTGCCTTTTACAGTGATCTCGATCACACAGGGTGACATTTCTCACTCTATATACTGAGATCATACCACGCAAAACGAAAGTGAGGTAATCAAGATGCTAAGTGAAAAGACAATTCAAATCATTAAATCTACGGTACCCGTATTGGAAAAACACGGAATTGATATTACAAAACGCTTTTATCAATTATTGTTTACCAAACATCCAGAACTATTAAATATTTTTAATCATGCTAATCAGAAGCAAGGGAGACAACAAACAGCATTAGCCAATGCAGTGTATGCTGCCGCCCAATATATAGACAAATTAGAAACGATTATTCCTGTTGTAAAGCAGATTGGTCACAAGCATCGTAGTCTTGGGGTTAAGGCAGAGCACTACCCGATTGTTGGAGAAAATCTGCTTGCTGCGATTAAGGATGTACTTGGCGATCTGGCGACAGACGAGATTTTGCAGGCATGGGCAGAGGCGTATGGTGTAATAGCAGATGCCTTTATTGGTGTGGAAGCTGAGTTTTATAAGCAAGCTGAACAACAGCAGGGAGGCTGGGAAGGATTTAGAGCATTTAAGGTGGACAGAAAGGTAAAAGAGAGTGATGTTATTACCTCCTTTTATCTTGTTCCACAGGATGGAAAAGCTATCGCTGGATTTGAACCAGGCCAATACGTTAGTGTGAAAGTGGACATTCCTGGTGAAAAGAATACCCATATCCGTCAATATAGCTTATCTGACGCTCCAGGCAAGGCTTACTATCGCATCTCTGTTAAAAGAGAGGATGGCAAGCAGGATCAGCCTGCCGGTAAGGTATCTGTTTATCTGCATGAACAGGTCGAACAAGGAGATATTTTATTTCTTTCGGCACCAGCAGGGGATTTTGTCTTGGACCAAAAAGATGCTCGTCCTGTCGTCCTGATCAGCGGAGGGGTTGGATTAACGCCTTTAGTTAGTATGCTTAACACACTTGTAGAGACGAATCCGAACCGCCAGGTAACCTTCATTCATGCGGCTCAAAATGGGCGGGTGCACGCGATGAGAGAGCATGTAGAAGAGCTAGCTCGCCAGCACTCACAACTATCAGTTCATTGGTGTTATGACAAACCAACTGACCGCGACAGAGCAACAAACGCTTTTCATAAAGAAGGCTATGTAGATATCTCTACATTAGAGCAAATGGTTCCATCTAAAGATGCCAGCTTCTATTTCTGTGGCCCGACTCCCTTCATGAAGGTGTTGTACCATACCCTGAAGGAATACGGAATTGCGGAAGCAGACATTCATTTTGAGTTTTTTGGCCCTGCTGATAGCCTGTAGGACTACGAATCAGGTTTCGAGGCAGATTGAGCACGCAATAATCTATTTACAGTCTCACGGCGCAGTCCGATAAATTGCCCGATTTCATCCTGTGTAAGCACTTCGGTCAAAGTGGTGGGAGCAATATAGAATTCAAACCAAGCTTGGAGCTTTCGCAATTTATCTGCGGCCGATACTTCTGTTAATTGATCGATCCGATGCTGCATCATGCGGAGCTTTTCCTGAAGCTGTAAGGCAATGGTTCGGCATCTGTCTGGGTTATTCTGTAGCTTTTGATACCACTCCCGCGCATTAAGAACCTCGATCTCACAAGTGACAAGTGCGATAGCCGTACCGAAATAAGGATTTGGACTAATAAGAGAATGGTGTGGGATGATTTCATTAGGCACAATGATATTTACCAAAGTTGTCGTTCCATCCTCATGAATCCGAATAACTTTTAATAGGCCGCTTTTCAGATGGTACAGCGGGCCCGTTTCTCCTTGGCGAAATAGAGTTTCACCCCTATGCAATCTCATAGTAACCTCCATAAGTAATAAAGCGAAAGTCGGAACCTTCTGACTTTCGCTTTATTGTTTATTAATAGAGATTATAGCAGGATTAGCAGGTTTATGAAAAACCAATGTTACGAAAAACGTGTGCAATCTTCAATTTTTCGTTGCAATACGCTAGATACAGCCAATTTTTACCCGGAAACCACTATGATACATAAGATAAGTACAATAACAGCTCGAAGTGAAGTGATTGGCTTATGCTTCGCTCTAATGATATGGGCGTACAGGGCGGCAATCATAATTACAATAAAAATAGAAGCCGAAAACTTCAAGGCCGCCGGTATCCAAAAGGAAGCGATTACTCCAATAAAACCGATTAATTCGCAAGTGGCTGTGACGTACATGAGCCACATTGGATAGCCATAATCATTCCAATGCTGAACCATTGTTTTTGAACTTGTAAATTTGTTGAAAATCGAAATGGAAAACAAACCAATACATACAATTTGGAAAAGTAAAATAGTGAAATGCATGATGGTGCCCTCCTCTGATAAGATAAGTAAGATAGGATGTCTTTGGAGGAGAGTATACTCAGGTTTTGCTGAAAAAGATGTAGTCTAGACTACACTTACAAATTCTGGGGGTATTGTATGGAGAAAATAAAATATTTATCAAGAATACAGTTATTTAGTGAGCTTGAGATAGAGGAATTAGAAAAACTCGAACCCGTTGCCCCGATTACAATTATGAAAAAAGGAACACTGATTACAACCCCTCATCAATCTCAAAAATTTCTGTATCTGATCAAATCGGGAAAGGTTCGCTTATATCAGATAACATCCGAAGGCAGTGAGCTAACTCTTGATGTATTAGGTGTTGGACATATATTTGGGGAAGTCGGTACGTTTACAACAGGGTCTGAAAATCTGTATGCCCAAACATGGGAGGACTCCTTGATCTGTATGATCGATAAAACTGAGTTTGAGAATTTTTTGCAAAAAAAGCCTGATATTGCGTTAAAGTTTATTGAAATTTTGTCCAAACGCATACAGGAGGTAGAGGAGCTGCTTGAATACATGGCATATGGAAGTGTTCGAAAACGGCTTCTATTTTTATTAAATAAACTATCGGATAAATTCGGAGTTAAAATATCTATGGGAGAGAGCTTGCATCAAGAAGAAGGCTGGATTCAGCTTGATATAGCTGTTACGCATCAAGAATTAGCAACAATGATGGGCAGTATTCGTGAGACTGTGACGGGATTATTACAGGATTTCACAGCAGAAGGTATTATTCGGAAAGAAGGGCAGCGTAAACCTTTCCAAATCCATTACTCTCGATTAAAACAAGCATTAGCAAAGACCAGATGAGGCGAGTAACTAAATAAAGGGTAATTTTCCTTTAATTTTCATTAATAAATTACTTAATTAACAATAATTTCCCCACTAATCTTTATTTATATTTACAATAATATACAATTAAACTAGAATTATAGAGGAGTAATGAATGGAACAGAATACCGTTGTCGAATATTGTCCTGAGAAATTATGTCCTAAGGTGGGAATATGATGGAAGGAAAAGGAGCAGTACTTTACTCCTCTCTAGGTGAATTAATAAAAAATAAAAGACAACAAGCAAATTTGAGTTTATCAGAATTGGGAAGGCTGTCAGGTGTTAGTAAGGGTGTACTCTCTAAAATTGAATCATGTGAAACCAAGAGGCCAGAGCTTCGAACCATTAAGGCAATCACTACTGTACTAGTATTGCCATATGAAGAGATAATAGCGAATTATATCGAAATACAACAGCGTGTAGAAATTTTATATGAGCTTCTTTTAGAAATGATTGAACTAGCTAATACAACGCTAATTAGTAAGGTTGCACAAAAAATTCTTGAAAATCCCCAAGAAGATACATATACGGCTTTAGAACGTCTTTATGACCTATGCAATAGCATCACTAGCGACGAGATTAAACTTATTCTCTATAGCGCTATCATTAAGTATGCGAGAGTACATGGAATCCCAAACTATATAGCCAAACCGTCCCTGCAAAAATACCTAATAGAGAGACAGGATTTCAAAAACTTAGAGGAGTCTTTTAAAATCGGGGAAGAAATTATTCATTATGCAGATTTTTTATCCGAGGAAGAAAAAATCACTTTTTATTTTAGAATGGGTCTGCACGCATTTGCCATTAAAAAATATCAGCAATGTATTGAACTTACAAAAATGGGGCTTTTGCGAGATCACACCATAAATGAATTAAAGGTTAGAGCCTATCTGGCTATGATTAATGCTCTCTTATTATCAGGCAAATATGAAGAAGTCGAAAAACATCTTTCTACCTATAAAACATTTACATTCCATTTTGTGCATGAATCCGCAGCATTAACTGGTGCAATCGTAAAGGCAAAAAAGAAAGACTATGAAGCAGCCATTCCATTATTGCTAGATTGCTTACAAAATACGAGTGAGGATTCAAGAATACATGCAGTAAATGAGTTAATCGAGCTGTATCTGCAAATGAAAAAGTTCGATGCCATTGCAGAGTTAGTGGCCCAGGAAGATAACTTTTTGAAGGTTGAATCGAAAACACCTTATAAATATTATTCAATCGGATTATATTATCAATATAAAGCAAACTATCAAATCTTGATAAAATCCTATCAAGAAGGATTGGATAGTTATCTTGCCAGCATGGAGATCTATGGAAAAATAAATGCTTATCAAGAAATTAATGACTGTATGAAGAGCATTCTCTCCTTTTATTTCTCTATGGAAAAATCTATAGATTTACAAATGGTACAGAAGCTTCAAGATGTATATAATAGGATTATACAGAATAAAGAAATTAATTAGCGTAGGAGGGATTGAGATGAAAAAGGCAATTATAACGATTTTCATGACTTTAGCATTGGTAACTTCTATTGGTTCTATTGATTCTTTCTCTCATGTCGCAGAAGCTAGTAAACCTCATGTTATTCAGTATGTATATGATCCAGGATTTTAATTGTATCTCTCCTTAGGACGCTCTTAGGAGCGTTCTTTTTTATGGAAACCTATTGGGTCTATGAAACCAAACTCATCCATCTAACTTTTTTTACACATAAATTACAATATCAATGATATGATTATAGTGATTTATACAACTAGATTAGATTGGATGGTTTTGTCATGCAAAATTATAGAATGATTGTCCTCGATTTAGACGATACATTGCTTCAAGATGATCACACCATTTCAACACGTACAAAAATTGCACTAATGAAGGCTCAAGAGGCTGGAGTAAAAGTAGTTCTAGCATCAGGTCGTCCCACGTACGCTATGACGCATATTGCTGAAGAATTAGAGCTGGCAAAGTACGGTAGCTTTATTTTGTCCTTCAACGGTGCAAAAATTATAAACTGGAAAACAAAAGAAGAGTTATTTAGTAGCACACTGCCAGTAGAAACGGTACATGAGCTATATGATATCAGTAAAAGCGAGCAGGTTGGGATTCTCTCCTATGATGGGGATGATATCGTAGCTGAAACAGTGACTGCGTACACCCAAAAAGAGTCTGAGATTACGGGAATGAACATTAAAGAGGTAGAAAGCTTTAAGCAAGCAATCACACGACCAGTAGTAAAAGTTCTAATGGTGGACGAGCCTGCCAAACTAGCAATTGTAGAAAAGAAACTGCAAAAACAGCTAGAGGGTCAATTGAGTGTAATGCGGTCTAAGCCGTTTTTCTTGGAGTTTACAGAAGCAGGTGTGGATAAAGGAACCAGCTTACATCAGCTCATTCATAAATTAGGAATTGAACAAGCAGAGGTTATTGCGATCGGTGACAGCTACAATGATCTTGCCATGATTAATTTTGCAGGGCTTGGTGTCGCAATGGGCAATGCACCAGATGACATTAAGGAAATAGCAGACTATGTAACAGATACAAATATGAATCATGGTGTGGCAAAGGTTGTTGAGACCTTTATTTTAAATAAAATGCCACAAGCTTAGAAATCGTACTAATGATTTCTTTCCTGTACTTATATGAAAGAAGCGTCAGTGGACATTTTTGTTCCTTTGACGCTTCTTTTTGTTGGTAACGTTTTTGACAAAGCGTATTTTTTAGTACAGTGTTGACAGGAAAGCAATAGCAAACAAAGATTTATGTAAGGAAAGCCTTGTCTCCTGCCGAAGCAACAGTTGTTTGGGACGGCAATTTTCGAATCTTGATGATTCACCTAAGTGTCTGAATGATCAATTATTTCATTAAGAAAAGAATACATAGATTGCATCGATTGTCCCATTACGGTTTACCCCAGTGCAAGTGGGGGGAATTTTTCTCTCCTTAAAATGAACCAAAATACGGGAACTGGTGAATAAGGAGTGACAGGGAAAACGAGGAGGTTTTTTACATGGAGGAAAATCATCATTTTCCAATAGCTAGAGAAGGAGGTTCAGTTGGTTTTGAAGCACTTGTTCAGCCTCACTTAACTGCGGCATTTCGAGTCGCTTTTTTAATCGTCCATGATTACCATTTGGCTCAGGATGCTGTTCAAGAAGCACTATGGGAGGCATATCAATCACTTTATCGCTATGATGAACGAAAAGGGACATCGTTTCGAGCTTGGTTTATGAAAATTGTGACACATCGGGCACTTAATCAGGTGCGTAGAAGGAAAAACACGGAAGAATACGCAGAATCCATTGATCCGGACCAAAACCCATTGGAGAGCATTCTGCAAAAGGAACAAGAACAACAGATTTGGCGAGCAATCCAGTCAATGACGCCGAAGCATCGTTCCGCAGTGATTCTTTACTATTATGAACAGTTTAGAGTAGCTGAAATTGCAAAAATCCTTGGTGTGTTTGAGGGTACGGTAAAATCAAGGCTGCATAAGGCCAGAAAACTCATCGCTGAGAAAATGCAAGCTGAAAAAGAACCACAGGTAATTACCGAGATGGGAGTGATCATGCATGACTAATCTAGACAAACAGATTGAACAAACTCTAAAAAAGGTAGCTGAAAAATTGGATCAGCCTGCTTTTGTAATGCCTGACCGGGCCGTGGCCTATAAAAGAAAAAGGTCGCGTCTGCTAGGTACTTTGGTATTGCCGGTCTCAATCAGCTGCGCTCTGCTGTTAACGGTATCGGTGGGTTCATATGTATCACCCACATTTGCAGCTTATGTAAAGTCGTTATTTGAAGGCAGTTCTAATAAAGAGCTGCAAAATGCAGCAGAGGAGGGCTTTTCGCAGAAGGTAAACGCCTCTGTTACGGATCAGGGCTATACTTTTGAAATAAAGGAAATATTGGCTGACCCAATGAGAATTGTGGCCGTATATTCGGTCAAGGATCAGCAGAATAACTTTATTCATCCTGATAAGATACGTATATGGGATACAGAAGTAACAGATTTAAAAGGGAATCCATTTAAGAGAGTATCTAGCGAATTATATTCATTAGGATATTACGATGATAAATACGGCTATCTCACTCTGAAAAATCCAGTGGGAGAAAAACAACAGAAGCTTTTACTGAAAGTCAAGGGAAGTGAGATTGACTCTGTTAAAGGGGATTGGTCCTTACAGGTTCCTTTTGATTTAGAAAAATCAATTACGGCTTCAAAGGTGCTGCCAATGAATGGGACGTATACAACACCGCAGGGACTTCAAATCAATTTGAACAGCGTGATGTATTCACCGACTGCTGCGCGTGTCGAATATGAAACAAAATGGACGGAAGAGGCAAAGAAAAGATTAGTGCAGGAAAGCAAACAAGTGAAAGGAAAAATAGCTTCAGCTCCCCCTTATGTTCGCTATGATGATTATAAGCTGAATTTTCATGTTGAAAATGAAAAGGGAGAGAAAGTAAAGGACCTAAGTACGGAGATTGCTACTCCTCGCAAGTATCTAGATAAATATGGTCATTCTATCCGGAAGTATGGATTTGCTCCTCTGGCTCCAGATCATCAATATACACTAGTATTAGATTCTTTAGTAAAAACAGAACCGTATAAGCTGGACATATCATTTGAGCCGAAGCAGCTTGCCGATAAACCTGTAAGAGTAGACGAGGATGGCAAAACGATTGAGATCAAGTCAGTAACCTTTGACAAACCTCAAAATGAAGCATCTCCCAAGGATGAGAAGCATGCTACTGTTACACTAGATGTTTATGTAAAGGATGTATCCTATATTAATATAGGTGATACGATTTTTCTGGATGATGATACACGTAAAATTATTCACCGCTTTGGTTGGACGATAAAAGATGAGAAGGGCAAAATATACAATGTAACAGGCGGAGATTTTAAAATGTTAGGAAAGGACGAACAAGGCAGAAACCATATCCGAATAAAATTGCAAAGTTATGAAATGAAAGAACTTCCGCAAAAGATCAGCCTTACTTCCGAACTGGCAGAAAAGAGATATGAGCTGGATTGGAGAGTACCATTGCCAATGCCAAAAGAAGATAAATGAGAAATAATGGTTGCGCGAAAAGTAATGGAGGCAAGAAAAATAATATTGAGCTGTGTATAACAAGAAAATGGACAGGAAAAATTGCCTGTCCATTTTTTGTGTGAACCTTATCGAGAAAACATAATACCTGTTGCGTCAAAATTGGCTATTAAAAGATAGGAAAATTCTGTATTATTGATATAACGACAGTAAAAATTGAACAATTATTTAATCTCCCTAAGGAAGACATCAAGGTTCAAGATTTTATAATTATGAAATAGGCTATATTATCGCGAAAACCGTTACGCTTTTAACATGAGTCATTTTACTGAATGGTTTAACATACCGTGGATTGTGAATAATTAAGAAGGGAGCAAAGCTTATGGCAACAATGCCACTTTGGTTTTGGGTTCTTTACTATCTATTCATTTTAATAACTATCATTCTGGCGATTGTTTGCATAATTAAGAAAAAGCATACACTTTTTTCAGCTATTACGTTAATTTTTTCTATTCTAGCACCAATTGTTTTCTTTTTACATGCATTGACAAGGGGATATGGCAATGAAATTGAATTTTTCTTTCGAAAGCTTTGTTCAGGGGAAATTTGGGCAATATTCGGTGCAGCTGCAGTAGTTGAGATTGGTTACTGGTATTTTTTACTACTTAAAGATTACAAGATAAACCGTAAGCATACATGAAATTATCCGTTACATACCCACAAATGGATAAATACTGACCAAGCGCTCTCTGATTAAATGATACCAAGACAGACAATTAGATAAGAATGTAACGTGTAACCCTAATAGCAGAAAAACTATTAGGGTTACATGCATTATGCCTATTTATAAGCCGTAAACAGTAAGTAACTGTCGGATAGAATAAATGTTTCGTATAAAAAGTTCGATAATAAAAAGAGAAGGGTTGGGCATTATTCCAATTTTAATAAGGATCAGAGGTGTCTTTTTTATAATGCTACTCTTAATATTTCGATAAAAAATATATTTATCGACATTAATTAATGTTTTTCGACAAAATTAAACAATTTTTTCAAAAGAAGTATCGTTTTCAGTTTGGAGCATTATATAATTAAATTAGAAATTTCTACAAGTAAGGAGACCCCCATGCGGATATTTCAAAACTTAAAAATAAGAACGAAATTATTACTCATCATTTTAACGTCCATCTTATCTTTTGTAGCGTTATCGTCATTAGGGTACAGCGGATTAAAAAAAGGGGACGAAGCTGCCTTAGGCATGTACGAGGATTGCTTGCTTCCCATTCAGTGGTTAGGAGATTTAGAATCGAATTTCTTTAGGGTTCATATGAATGTTTTGGAATATATGATTACCACTGATGATACAAGGAACAACCAGCTTGATAAAATCATCAAGGAGTTACGCGCAGAGAATGATGATTTAATCAAAAAATTGGAAAGCACCCGTATCCCAGTGGAGGAAAAAGAATTATACGAAGGATTTAGCACTAGCTATGGCAAGCTGCGTGATCTTACAAACAAAACAATTTCATTGGCTAGTCAAAATAAAAATGCAGAAGCATATACGTATTACCTAGCCGAGCTTCAGCCTTCTCGAACAGATGCCATTGTTTCTCTTAACAAATTATTAACTTACTTACAAGAAAAAGCAGATAAAATCCAAACTGAAAATTATCAGGAGGCCAATTTTACGATACTTATGTTTGGTATTGTAGCCTTACTAGTTGTTATCTTTATTAGTATTATAGGCTATATTGTCAGCAAATCGATTAAGCATCCTATTGATCTACTAGAAGCAGATATGAAACAAGTAGCTCAAGGAGATTTAACCATTCGCACCTCCTATGAATCAAAAGACGAGATGGGAAGCATCGTCTCCTCTTTCAATGAAATGCTAGAAAATCTTCAGCAGTTGATGGGAAAAGTTCAAGTAGCAACAAACACCGTAATGGTTTCAACAGACAATATGCTACACGAAACACAAAATGTTTCTGCTATCTCTAGTAACGCTGTAGTTACCATTGATGAAATGAACCGACAAGTGCAAGGACAAATGCTAAGTATTCAGGAAAGTGCTAAGGCCATGGATGAAATGTCAACCGGAGTACAGCGAGTGGCCGAATCTTCTTCGACAGTTGCTGAATTAGCAATCACTACAGTGGAACAGGCGAGAGAAGGCAGTCAGGTAGTGGAGCAATTCATTACACAAATGGATACGATTCATAATTCTGTAGAGGAAACATCAGCTGTTATCAGCCGTTTGCTGGCAAATACACAGCAGATTGATAAAGCCTTGTTGTCCATTACCGATATTGCTGAACAGACAAATCTATTGGCGCTAAATGCGGCGATTGAGGCGGCTCGTGCGGGTGAATTTGGAAGAGGCTTCTCTGTAGTTGCAGACGAGGTGAGAAAGCTGGCGGAGGAATCCAAGCAATCGGCCAGTGAAATCAATCATTTGATTACCTATATCCAGCAGGATTCGAAAGATGCTGTTCATGTCATGGAGAAAGGACAGCAAGAGGCAAAACAAGGAATTATTACAGCCAATGAGGCAGGCAAAGCCTTCAATGCTATTGTGGAAGAAATAAATGAAATTACGTATCAAATTCAAGAGGTATCTGCAACAACAGAAGAAATGTCAGCAGGAACCGAAGAAATAAATGCGTCGTTAGCAGAAATATCTTCTACTGCTACCCAAGTAGCTGGTTCTACAAATGAAACTGTACAATCTATTCAGGATCAATCGGCTTCTACAAATGAAATGGCTAATCATTCTATGAAAATGAATGAGACAGTTAAGGAACTTGAGAAGCTATTGGCTCAATTTAAAATTCAGTAACTGATAACCTTTTCTCTAAAGGCAGGAGCAAAAAAGATAGAAACAAAAACAAGCTGGCGAAATCTTAGCTCTGCCAGCTTGTTTTTATTAGGCTTCAAATTGCTTTTTTATCTATACGTACTCGCTTACGGTGATAGGTCAGGGCGTACCCAGCCGGAATTTCCGTTAAATGAGATTTGACACCAACCGTTTTCATCAGCTATGCCCTCAATGGAACTACCCTTTTTGATCTGGCCAATTACGCCGTATTCTTCACCTGGGCCCGCATAAACCTTGATGGAATCCTCGGCGGATCCATTTTCCATCCCGTCTGTTTTGGCAGGAGAGGCTGGGGCATTATCCGGCGGGGAGGTTTCTTGTGTTCCTGATTCGGCTTTCTCATCTGTTTCCGTGTCTGAATCTGCCTCAGGCTCAGTTTCGGGGGACGGCGATAGATAATCCCTTATCTTTTTCTCATAGACAAGTCCATTATCCTCTAGCTTAAAGGATGCTATTTCCTTTTCCCCTTTGCCCTCGGCATTTTCTAGAATTACGAAGCCTGTGCCTTCCGCTGTAAATCCATCTGCTTCTACCTCAAATAGCTTCACCCAATCTTTTTTGGATAAATCGGGAACAAATCCATAGTATGTAGAGAGACGGTTTTTACCTGTTGTTTCCACAATGAGGACAGGGGTCTCTTTACTGATTAATGCATCTGAAATACTGAGATTTTTTAGCTTTGTGTCTGTATGAAAAGACTTCTCTAGGTACAGAACAGAATGATCATCCGGCATTTTTGCTGCCAAATGAAGATGTTGATCTTCCTCTGAAATACCGGCTGAATAAACGACAGACCCCCAGCGTTTCTCTCCTGTTAGGGTGATTCCAAACGCTTTATCTGGATATTTCTCTTTCAATAGGCGAATTGGATCATGCTTGGTCCAGCGTTCTTCTAATTCTGTTACGAGCTGGGATGTATCCTGAAGCTCGCTTAGCTTTTGATACAGGTTACGTGCCTTTTCAAACTGGTTTGCTTTTATGTAACGTTCCGCTTGCTTTAGCTGAGAGGCGAGATGTTGATCAAGCAGGCTGATGGACTCCGAATCAGCAGGTAGCACGTCACTAATTTGACGGTAAGCCTTTACCTGCATGATAAAGGTGTCTAGGTCCTTATTGCGAATCGAGTGCTTGATCTTGGAGCTAGCATACTTTTCTAGTAAAGCAAGTAACCAATCACCTTGTATATCTACTTGCTTATAAGCACGTAAGCTTCTGGAGGCTGATTGGATTACCTGGTCAAAGGTACTTCTGTTTGTTACATCCCTATATTTTTTTTGATCATAGGAACGAAAAAGGGAAATGAGCTCCTGTTTCTTCTGTTTTTCCCCGCCAAAAAATTCATCAGGAATAGCGACCAAAGAATGAACAAAGCGTTCATCACGATAATTTTGCTGATTCAAGTTTTCCTGCATAGATGTCGCATAGGTCTTTTTCATAGCAAGAAAGTAATTTTTTAAAGTCGCTTCGATTGCATGCCCTTCAGAAACTTGTGTGAAAAAATCTACGAATAGCTGTTCTTCCTGCAGGGCGTGCTGTTTAAAGGTGTGGTAGGTCGTATACAGCTCTAGCATATCTCCTGCCTGATTATTTCCTGCGGCAGCATGAATCTGCCAAGAGATGGATTCTAGCTGTTGGCGAATTGAACGCAGTGTGGATAATGGTCTATCCCATGCTTCATCGCCATAGCTGATAGTAGTAATGGCTTGTGCTTTAGCGAAGCTTTCTTGGGCCGCAAGCAGATTTCTTTCCTGATAGTGCTTTTTTGCTTCTTCGTATAAATTGATTTTTTTCAGGCTATATCTAATCTTTACACCCATGGCAATTAAAGCTAACAGGAATAGAATTAGCAGGATGTTCCGAATCCAGAGTGAACGTTGATAGACAGGGAGTAGTTTGCTAATAAATTTCTTCATAGCAATCCTTTCAGTTCGGGATCGAACGAGTAGTGCTGATCCACGTGTCTCTTGGTAGCTTCATATAATTTGGCCCACTGACTATTTTGACGGGCACTCACCATTTTAGCTAAACGAATCAAACGCTCCTTAGGTAAATATTCTATGAACTCAATAATAAAATCCTGATATTGATCTATATGAGCTCGTACTCGTAAAGATGCCCCTGCAACCTGACCTAGGATTTGCGCCCCATTACTTTCCTGAAGAATATACGATTTATTTGAAATAACATAATCTACAACAGCTTGTTTTACTAACCACGGTTGGACTTTTAGTACCTCATGCAGATAGGCAATAAAATGATAATTGTAATCAGATGGGATCAGCGTATCTAACTCCAATTCCATGTCCTTACGTAGTACAAAGTGATTGAGATATTTAACCTTGAGAATTTTTACCAAATCGGAGTCGATAAAGTAGCCAACTTCTCTGATTTTTTCATAGGCATCCTTATATTTTTTTGCCTTTACATCAGCATCAATTTCCTCTAGCTGTCGATAGAGAGCATTTTTAATATTCTCCTGCTCCGTTTTGATGAACTGTTCAAAATGAACCTTTTGTTCGTAGGAGCCATACCGCTTCTGCATGAGCCAAAAGAGCAAAAAGAGAAGAACGCCTCCACTGCACGCAAGTACCAAATTCATTGTCGTATCAGCAAAAATAGCGGCGAGACAGACAAACAGACCAATCCAAAGAAAGCTAATTTGCACGTGTCGTCTGGTAGTGGCTGCTGAGACAGCACGGATAGGCAGAAGTGTTACGTTTTTTTCGCAAAAGGGGCATTCCGTATCCCGCAGAACAGAATAGGAATGACATTTTGGACAATATTTTAAACGTTCAAAGGCATGAGTTGTTTTAACAGTCTTTCTGAATTGAACACCAGTTTTTGTCTTCATTTTTGCTCACCTTCATTATTTAACATCGCATGAAGATACTGATCCATCTCAGCTTCTGTTTTACATTTTCGTTTAAATAGCCATAGTTGAGTAAAGCGATAGCCCAGTAGTACCAAAGCAATAGCTAAAAAGATATAAGTTATCATCTATCATTCTCCAAATATCAATGTCGAAATATGTAACATAATAGTACATACGTCCGTATAACGTTATATGGATCTAACATGGCTTTTCTCTTTTTAATTGTAAAATATAGTGGTAATCTTGTCATATAGTCATATTCTTTGCAATAGTCGTTCAAAAATATTGGATATTTTTTACAAAAAATTAAGTAGCGGAGGTTCAATAACATGCTTCAATGTAAGAAGTTTTTTCAGCATATATTGTGCGTGGGACTTCTGTTGACTTCTCTAACCGCAGGTGCCACGTTTGGTTTTGCACAGACTGGTGGAGATAAAATGGACGCTGTGTTGGTTGTAGACGTCAGCAATTCCATGACCCAAAGTGATAAAAACAAAGTAAGTAACGAAGCAATGAAAATGTTTGTCGATATGACCTCTATTCAGGGGAATAAGATCGGGGTCATCGCATATACGGATAAAATTGAGCGCGAAAAGGCACTGATTGAGGTTAAATCCGATCAAGATAAGCAGCAAATCAAAGCCTTTATTGACAGCTTGCAAAAAGGCGCATACACCGATATTTCTGTAGGGGTCGATGAAGCAGTAAAAATTTTAGATGCAGGACATGACCCGGCGCATTCTCCCATCGTTGTGCTGTTAGCAGATGGAAATAACTTTTTAAATAAGGATTCCAATCGCACACAGCAGATGTCTGATCAAAAATTGCAGGATGCGGTACAAATGGCCAAAAGCAAAGGGTACCCTATCTATACGATAGGACTTAATGCTGATGGACAATTAAACAGAACAACTTTGCAACAGATCGCGGCAGAAACGAATGGCAAGTTCTTTGAAACAAGTACGGCTGACAAGTTACCGCAAATTCTCAGCGAGATTTTTGCTAATCATCTAAAGCTGAAGGTTGTTCCTGTGAAAAGCATGACTTCAAATGGAGCCTTTCAGGACGTAACAATCTCGATACCTAACACCAATGTATTGGAAGCAAATATTTCGATCATGTCGAAGAATGCCGTACAGGTAAAGCTGTTTGATCCGTCTGGCAAGCCGGTGTCAGTTCCGTCTAATCAGGTTCATTTCTCGAAATCAAATGCATATTCCATGATTAAAATGCTAAAACCCCGGCAGGGAGATTGGAAGCTACAGGTCAAAGGAGCAGCCAAGGATAAGATTGATATCAACATGATCTTTAATTATGACGTGCAGCTCGCAATGGAGCCGATCCCTGCTAAGACATACAAAGCTGGCGATGATATCCAAATTAAAGCAGAACTAGTTAGTAATGGACAAAAAATAACTAGCACTGATCTTTACAAAAGCATGAAGGCAAAGCTGCTCGTTAACGATGTAACAGACCACAAAACAAGTGAAATGGAATTAACGAATACAGGCAGTGGATTTACAGGGACCTTTACAATCCCGGCTTCCCATCAATACGAGATTAAAGTGAAAGCAGAGGATAACAGTTTTTATCGAGAAACACAGACTGTTACTGTGAATGCAGCAAATGCAGGGGCAACGGGAGCACAGCAACCTGCAACTGCCCCAACAGGGGAAGAAAAGCCTTTTCCATGGGTCATGACGGTTGGTGGTACTCTTGGTCTGATTTTACTTATTGCGATTGCTTTATACGTACTGTCCATCTGGAAGAAGGCAAACAAAGGATTTATGGGGCAAATGGCTATCGAAATTATCAATGAGGATACAGGCGAAAAGTCGAGTCCACAGTATAAAAAACTAAATGTCTTTAAAGGTAAGGTGAAATTGCATCAATTGCTTCAGCTTGCCCCAGAGTTTCAGGAGACAGACAAAATCATTTTTCTACCAGGCAAAAATGACACGCTTATCATTCAAAACAAATCTGATTGTCAGATTGAAAAGGCTGGAAGAGTACTAGATGCAAGTAAAGGAAGGGAATTAAAAAAGAACGATCGAATCAAGGTATCCCTTTCTGGTGTAAACAAATCAGTCTTTATTGACTACATCATCTAGGAGAGGATCGATTATATGAGAGCAGTTGTGAGAGAACATATTCAGCAGTTGGATGTATCTTTAGGCGGGGGAATCGTCAGTGAGAAGATTCGTGTAGATACGATTGATAACCCGATGCTTGTTATTGGTTTAGGTGGAACGGGGATTGATGCTTTGCTCCGTTTAAAATATCAGGTAAACAGACGTTTCAAGCTACCGGTGGATTCTTTATCGAAAAAACGGAAGGAAAAACCGGATAATATTGAGTTTGTCGCCTTTGAAACAAATGAGCATGATCGCAATAAGCGTTACAAGGGTATTGGTCTTGATCCTATGTCAGAATTTGTGTTGCTTTCTAATCCGGAGATTGGCGGAGTATTGCAGAACAGAAGCATTTTAGAACCATACATTACGGATTGGCTTTCGCCTGAGCTGACGATCACAGATGGAATCAGTGGAGCATCAGGAGTTAGACAGGCGGGTCGTTTGCTGTTATTCACCAAAATTACACAGGTCGTCCAAACCCTTGAGAAAAAGATTAAGATGCTTACCGAGGGCACTAATAAGAAGCTGATCGTATTTATCTTAACGGGTATCTCAGGCGGAACCGGCAGTGGCTGCTTCATGGATATTGCCTATATTGTTCGCGGTATTTTAGAACGAGAATTTGGCAGTGCGGGAGTCGATAAGGTTAACTCGCTTGGCTATCTGTTTACACCAGATGTTAATTTGTCGAATAAAAGCCTCAGCTCGCATACGCGAGATTACATCATGAAAAATGGTTATGCTGCGTTAAAAGAGCTGGATTATTGGATGAATGCAGACGAACGTATGGATCGCTTTAAGCAACAATACGGCAACGCCTTAAACGTCTCTTCTCCAATGCCTCCATTCAATTTGTGCCACCTTATTTCGGCAACAAATCTAGAAGGGAAAGCATTAGAAAATGCCTACGATTACTGCATGAATGTTACGGCAGAAAACATTACCAACTTCATGGCAAGTGAAGAAAAACGGTCGGGCGAAGAGTTTGCGATTCATGATTATATTAGTAATATTCGTACCAACATTAATCAGATGCCAAAAGCATATGCTGCTAACTACCAATATAACGTCATAGGTGCTTCGTCCGCGGTACTGCCGATTGAAGAGATGACTACTTATTTGGCATACCGATTGTTTAAAAAGATGGAGAACATGTTTATCGCTGCTCCTACACAAGAGGATGTAGAAAAATTTGCCCGCAAATTAGGCATCGATATCGATTCGATTTCCAAGAGATTTGAGGAGCGCGTTCCAGAACCTATCCCAGGCTACGAAAATAGTGAGCGTCTCAGCTATAGCAATGTCATTAGCCAACAGGTTGTAAGCATCGATCATGAGCTGGAGCAGGGCTATCTGGCCAAAGCGAGAGAGGAATATATCAAATGTAAGAAACAGCTTCCAGGCGAGCTGACCACTACATTTAGCGAGCTGATTACAAGAGTATTTTTACATGCACAGCAAGGTCCGTTTTTTGCATCGCGTTTGATTCATTCCGATAAGGGCTTTTCCTTGCTTAAAATGGTACTCTCTTATATCGAGAGCCTAAAATTAAACCTAGAGAGCTTCCCAAGAGAAATTGAGGGAGCGCGCGAAACAGCTAATGAGAAGCTGGGTGATGCTCGCAGCGCCTTTATCTCAAAAGAAAAGAAGAAAAATAGCTATTTAGAAGCAAAAATCACCGAATACCAGCTTCTTGCTGATCATGAAAAGCTAGAGCAAATGATCGAGTTCTACGAGGAGCTATATCGCCGATTAAGTGATGAAAACAATCGGATTTACAGTGTATTTACGGAGATTTTAAATACGCTCAATCAAATTTTTGAAAAGAACGGTGACATCCTCATTAACGGTGGGGAGGAGATGGATCGCACCGGAAATAAAACGTATTACTGGAATATTGTGAGCGTGCCTGATATTGCGAAGGTTATCGCAAACACCATTGATGAAAAGGATACAGATGATTTAATACGTGATTTCACTGCTGAATTGCTGAAGCGCTCCGATCATTGGATCAAGGAAACGGAAGTAGATATCGTCGGTGCTATTTCAGACTTTTTATCCGATAAGTTCAGCCACCTGATTACAATGTCCATGGAAGAGTTTTTGCTGATGAAATACGGGCAGGACGAAACGCTAGATCGTATTGTAGAACGAAAAATAGCTAGTAAATTAGATGAAGAAGCTATTCCGGTTTTCCACCTCAGCAATAATCTGGGTAATATGAATTTCCCTTCGTGGGGCTTTGTTTCGGTGCCGCTTCAGGCTCCGTCTATTTTGAAGGGGATCAAGAACTATCAAAATACGTCAATCAGCGGCTCTCGCTTTACAGTTAAGGAGAGCGGAGTTAAAAATCGCATTTTCTGGTTGAATACAAAAAATGGTGTTCCTTTGTTTGCTTATACACCGCTTAAAGTGTATGAGGAAAGCTATGAACGAACCATTCTTGAAAAAGAGGGTGTCGGTCGTCACTTAGTACAATCAGAAAAGAATAACTGGACGTACCTACCATCTCCTATTCCAGAGAAATCTTGGGGAGAAACGTATCTGAATGTACGTGTAAAAGAGTACAATGCTAAGGTTCGCGAGCTATTTGACAGAGCTGTTCGTTTTGGATGCATCATCGAAAAAGACAGTGAAAATCAAACAAGCAACCGATACGACTGTATCATTACCAAGCCGTTCGAAATCACTGCCTTCTTGGCTAAATATAAGCTGGACAAAGATCCATCGAAAGGTAGCCCGGGGGAGATTAAGAGATGTCTTACTGAATTGAAGGGCTTTATGGAGCAGGGATTGGAGCAGGAGTATGCAAAGGATTTGTTTGGCAGCATCAACGAAGAGATGGCCAAGGAAAATCTGATTCGCTCTCCGGAACTTATTCGTCTCCTTCAGCAGGAAGTGCGTAAATACGAAGACATCGAGAGTAAAATCAGCGAGCTAGAACAGATCATCCAATCCATTCAAGGTGAGGAAGAGCTGCTAAATCGTTTCATTGAAGCACTGTACACTGGTACTATTTGTAAAAAGGGCGCACTGTATGTGTATGATAAGGACGAGGAAGAAGAGGCTTGGGAGCCTTTCGTCAATCTGATGAAGGTGAACAAGCATGTAGAGTTTGCTATCTACAATCAATATCGCAATTTGGACGGCAAACAAATGACTGCTCTTCAACGCAAAGCGAGTAAACGAAGCGACCAGATGACATCAGCAGTTGATACGCAGGAATTGTTAACGAAGCTAGAGGAAATCACTGCTGCTTTTCAAGAAACAAAGAACGAGCTTGAGTACGATCGGGATGACTATGTAAACGGGGAAGAAATGTATCGTTTTTATAAAAAAGTGTGGTCGAAAGTAAACGATATGCGCAAAACATTACAATAATGAATTAGGGGAGAAAAGCATGAGGGATTTGATTGAACAGTTCGCAACTCACTATGTGTCGGATTTAGAAAAACAACTGGATAGTGAGAACGGACAGCGTAGCATTCAGAACCCTGTGCTTTTTCTCTTTTTAGGTGATAAGAGCGTAGAGGCACTTCAGGCGATTTATGCTATCAATGAACAAAAATGGCAAAATAGCGAGGGAGTGCTCTATGTTCACGCCTATTCGGAAGAAACTCTGCAGCTTGCGAATGTGTATAACTGCCGCTTGCCGCAGCCTTCTGCTGATAAAAAAACGATGCGGGCTTCTCTCTATGACATGTTTTATCAAGATGAATCATTGCTGATCGAATTAAATAAAATGATGAAGATGGTAAGTGTTCGTGTAGCAGAAATGGGGAAGCTGTTTGCTTATCACCAACAAATGAATATTGCAGTAGTCACAAGAGCAGATGATATTGCTAATGTGCTGCTACCGGAATTTACGCTTCTTGTAAAGAACTATCTTAGTGAAGTGTTTAAAAATGTGTCGTTGGATTTGTATGTTTTGATACAGGAAAAGAACCATGGCCAGGAATTTGGATTTTCTACGTCAATAGGAGTTAGCTTCCTGGATGAATTACATGAATATCAACAGCCTGATTACCAATTCTGTGCTGATCTTCAGATGACAGAGGATCGAGTGAAGCTGGCTGTGGAGCATACTTGTTCTCCGCTTTATTCACTTGTGTATATCCTAAGTGATAAGAATGAGCAGGGAATGTTCATTGATAACGGTAAGGAAGATAATTATGAGTTGATTAGCGATATCGTGCTGCTCAACAATAAACGAGTCGATTCAGAAGTATACGAAGGCAGTGAAAGCTATAATCGCACACAATTTATCCACAATATTACCGGGGTTACTGGACGACCTACATTTGCTTCAGCCGGGCTCTCTAAAGTAAAGCGACCGACTCACGCTATTGCGCATACTGTACTTGCAAAGGTGTATGATCACTTTCTAGAACGTTTGAAGCAAAATTGCTCTTATGATGTTTCAGAAATATTGGAGAGACTGGAGATCACAGACTCACACATTCTCCAAAAAGTAAAGTCAGTTTTACCGGATGAGAGCAAATTAGAAGAGATGACAGGTTTGATGACTTCGGGCGTTAGCTACAAAGAGCTTACGAGCATGACTCTTAAAGAGGCAGAGGTAGCATTGTTCGAGGATAGCAGTCAGACCTTTTTTGCAACGAATTTTGTGCTTGCCGCGCGTTCCAAACGGGATTCTTCTCAACAAAAGCATAAGCTCACTCGGCTTATTAGAGAAGAAATTCTGGAAAACCCCAAATACGGATTATATGCTGCCTACCAATTAACCTCGGGATATGATGCTAAGAAGAGCCTTGCTAATGTCTTGCATTCCAGAATCAGAGATACAATTCGACAGCTGGAATATTGCAAGGATCAGCTAGAGGATCTTTATCGTCAGAGGGTTGACCGACAAGAGATAAAAACGGGAGGTCTTTTTACACGAGATAAAGAGCGTGTACGGAATTTTATTCGGCATTTTTTCCCGGTCATTTATGGAAAGAAGTATGAGATTTTAGGATTGGAAATGGAAATAGAGCTTCTTACCGATTATGAAAGACAATTGGAGGATATTCATCAGAAGTTCAAACAACAGGTCATGCAGCTAGAAGAAATCAAGGTACAGGTCAGTGAGATGTCGCGAAAAAGCATCCGAGAGGCTGTAGATTATCTAGACAAAAACATAGAGGAATACTACGGAGCTGTTGTACAGGAATCGATTGAAATAGTAGAAGCCAAACGAGGAACTGGCTTTTACTTTGAGGATAGATACATGGGGAGCATTTCTTTCCTATTAGATAAAGGAGTTACCGAAGTGATCCAGCGGCTATGTGACATGTGCCGTAAAGAGATTATGACCAGTGAGCCGTTTTCCCTTTCCTTTGAGGATGAACTCCTGGCAAGAGCGAATGTGACGGCGGCTTACGACAACAGGACTGTTTTGACCCGAGAGCAACTATACAGAGATTTGGCTTTGGAATTGGAAAGCAGATCATCTGTCCATATAGAAGTCTTTCAATTTATGCAAAAGTATAGATATGAGGAAAAATACTTTTTTGCTGATTATACGAATGATTTTGTTCAATATGTATTTCGAACCGAGCAGGGAATGCGGACCTATAAGCAGGGGTGCATTCATGAAGCAAACAAAAGCGGGATTGAGAAAATTAAGCTCATGGGTGGTTTCGGTATAGAAGACCTCATGTATTACCGCAATAATAGGAAATATTATGAATCCTATCGGGAAAACGGCTTTTTATTTCGCCGACAAGGAGGGGGGCAATTGTCATGAGTCAAAAAAGAATCAGTCTGCTCATGGTTTTCTGTAGCTTGATAGGTGGAATAATCGGCTTTGTAGTAGGCGAAATGATTGTAAACCTTTTGTCTAATGAACTGCCTCAGTGGGTGGTTATGGGACTTTATTTTGGACAGTATGCTTTATTTGTTGGACTTATGTGTTTAATAGCTGAATTAATTTCACCTCGATTAAACGGGCAGGGCTGGAGACAGCGTTATGTCGGGTTCTCATGGAAGATGCTTGTACCGAGTACCTTTATCATGCTAGGTGTAGTTGCTATGCTATTACAATTTTTCTATGGGGCAAATTTTCAGAAGGCGTCCGGTTCAAACAACATTGTTATGCTACTGGATATTTCCTCCAGCATGCAGGAGTCCGATAAGGATAATCAGCTTTTTAAATCAGCAGCCGATGTGGTTCGTAGAATGGATGCTAATACAAGAGTAGCAGTCATTACCTTTAATCAACAAGCGAGCGTGCTGCAGCCCTTGGTGCTATTGAACAGTCAAAAGGTAAGAGATGATGTTATACAAAAGCTGAATAGTCATGAGGGTCCTTCTGGCGGCACTGATATAGAAGAGGCACTGCAAACCGCTTTAAACCATATAAACAGTGAGATAAACAACCCTGGTAATAGCACGGTTATCCTCATGTCAGACGGTTATAGTGATGTGGATTTAGATAAATCTCTTCAGCCATTCAAACAATCCCAAATCATTGTTCATACAGTTGGGATGAGTACTGTTAGCGCAGATGGCACACAGTTGTTAAAGCGCATTGCGGAAGAAACCAATGGCAATTACTACGATATTGAACACACAGATCAAATCACAGGTGTGTTCGGTAAAATTTATGATATGAGTCGTCAGGATCGTGAGCTTGTAAAGGAAAGAGTAGGCGCAACGGAGCATAGCTTTTTCTATGCAACCCTTCGTGTCGTGAGCTTGCTTGTGATTGGAGCGTTGTTAGGGTTGGCAGTAGGACTATTCTTTGATAACAAATATATAGCCAAGGGCTTCACTTTAGGAGGAATCGTGTCTGGACTTCTTGCCGGAGTAATTCTTGAGAAGGGATTGGCATCTGGAATGTATCCAGCTATGGGTATTCGCCTTGTAGCCGACTTGCTGTTAGCTGCTGTCATGCCTTTGTTTACGATTTTTATCCCAATGCCTAATCAGGCTCTAGCCTCTGAGAAAAGTCGATTTACCGGCGGCAGATATTTATCGGCAAAAAATAAGGAAGCTAAGCAGATCGGTACGAATAAGTTTGATAGGTAGAGTAGGAGTATGATGTGAAATGAGCAGAACGGAAAAACTATCCATTGCACTTATTAAGGATGTTACCTCCCACATGCAGGGTAACGAATGCGTGATAAATTGGTACTGGGCAGAATCCGTTCCCTGCGTCTACGTGTACAAATCCCGATTCGAGACACCGTTTCATCCTGACCAAATCAATGAGAAGGATATGAAGCTATACACACGCGAGGAGTACAAAGTGCATCAGGGATATCGTGAATATATCGATGGGTATGGAAGATATACGTATCGAATTTTTCCGTGCCAGCTTCAGAATGGCAGACCGGTTATGCTAATTCCGGAGGGTGAGGATCACATCGTTCATGTTAGTTCCGGCAAAGCTAAAATCTATTATTCCTTTAAAAGAGGGAAGAAATGGTTTAGTCAGTATCAAACCTTACAGATTCGCATTTTTTCGGAGATTCTTATTCCCAAGGAAGCTTTATGCTATGTGAAAAAAGAAGGCTCTCCTCCAGCGAACAAGGATGATGGCACGCAGTATGCTTTTATCCGTGATCTTGAGCCAGGAGAGAATGTAATGCCTGAAATCGAGATCAAGAAAAAGGATTACATTCGCCTCTTTTTGACAGACGGAAAAAAATACGGGCAGAGCTATGAGCTGATTCCTGAATAGGAGGGAACCAACGTGTTTACATTTTTGAAAAATATGTTTGAGAAAAAACAGCCAGTCAAGGAACGGCTTCCTTTTTATGATATTGTTTGTCCCTATTGTTTTGCGAAGTATTCCCCCGATCAGGTAGTATTTAGAGCCACGCATCATCGTGATGATGACGAAGATTATGCTTTGCAGGAAGATGAGATTCTAAATCAGTATAGAGATAAATTCGGGCTTGATGCGATCGAGGAGCTTGAAGCAGTAATTGACCCGGCTACGATACCGCAAGAAAATCAGCTTTATGTTGATCAGGTTTTAGTAGGCCTGACTGATCGATACGGTATGGTTACCAAACGCAGACTTTGCCCGAAATGTCATAATGAACTCCCGATTACAGCCGGAAAAGCACCAAGTAATATTATTTCCATCGTGGGTGCTTCACAAGTAGGTAAATCTGTCTATATGACATCGCTGATTCACACCCTGCAAAATACAACGGCAAATCATTTTAATGCTGCCTGCATGCCATTAAACGCACAGATTAGTCGCAAGTTCCGGGAAAATTACGAGACTCCTTTATTTGAGAGAGGCCAACTGCTTGACTCTACTCAAAAGGAAAAGCGGCAGGAGCCCTTTATTTTTCAGTTTATTTTTAAGGATAGTGAACAAGCCCCGCTCATTCTAGTGTTTTTTGATGTTGCGGGTGAGGGAATGGTAGATCGTGAATATTTGGAGCTATATGCATCCCACGTGAAAAATTCCTCAGGCATTCTATTCCTTGTTGATCCGCTGCAAATTAGAACGATACGCGACAAAATCATGTTTAATGCAGGCGATGAGCCAGGGGAGTTTACTGCCAGATATGATGAGCCTCGCGAAGTGCTCATTACCCTATTTGAGAATTTCATCGGATATGAGGAGCACAGCAAAACCAATATACCGACTGCTGTTGTACTGACTAAAAGCGATATGCTACACATGCTGAAGGAAGACGATAGTGAGTATATTAAATCAAACAGCAATGTATTTCGAAATTTCGTTCATAAACAGTATCTGAACACAAGTGAGTTCGAAAATATCAATGGAGAGATAAGGCGCTTCATTGAAAAAGTTGATCGACCTTTTAAGGATGCACTGGAGGTTTATTTTACAAATACGGCTTATTTTGCTGTATCTGCACTCGGAAGTAACCCGGTTAACCAAAAGGTGACTGGCGTAGTGACGCCTGTTCGCGTAGATGAACCATTTATTTGGCTGTTACATCAATTGGATTATATTGATGGGAGGGAGCAATAGTGGGACGGCAGCATATTCAACAGCAGTACTATACGCGAGGGCGGCAAGGGATTTTCCGCTCAAACGAAGGATACGACACCGTCTCTAAATCTGCTTCTCTGGACAATTCATTTATCAAGAAGACGCTTCATCCGTTTTGTGTCTATAACGCTCCTAAAGAGCTGCAGGAAAAGGGAGAAACACAGGTAGAGAAGTATCCAGAGGCACTTTTCTGTTTTCGCGCTGAATCAGGCGAGATGGTCATTGGGAAAAGCGTTTATGTAGGAGCAGACTTTACAGGACAGCGGAACACATTTTTTACCCATAATTATGTGATCCCAAATGTGCAACGAGATGAATTTTGCAAAACGCCAGCAAAAATTTTCGGCATTAGTTCCTTTGTAAATCATCATGAGGAAACAGACGGGAAAGAGCTGCCTGAGTTAGAGGATTTACCATATCAGAGTCGCAGCACTGGTGATAAAAAGCAGATTCTAGCTCGGTTAGGGATTGATGAGCAAGCCTTTAAACAGCTTCTATTCGCTACCATGAGCTCTCTATCAACGAAGAAAAAGGTATTTATTAGCTTAGATGTTGATATCAGTGAGACCTCTGAAGCTGCTGCTCAATTATTAGAGCTTCTGTATGGCTGCTTGCCTTATGAGATGCGTAGACAATTTGGATTCCTTACCTATACAAATGAACCAGAAAGTAAAAAGTATCTCCATGTTATTTTTGTTGAAAAGGGTAGCATTAGGTCTGGTAACGGACATATGAATAAGGATTTTCTGTTTGATTTCGCAAATAAATCGATACTTCATGCTGATATTCAAGGTGAGCACGAGTATCTTAGCTTTGCGTGGACGAATTTGAATGAAGCAGTTGTGCTCAAGTCGTTTTACGAGTTCGCTGACGAAATTCTTTCAGGAGAGAATCCTGCTAAGGGCTTGAGCATTGCCACGTATTATGAATTGTGCACGCTGTTTTTGATAGAAACAGGTAAACTGAACGTCTATGAGCGAAATAAAGCGGCGGTATGGCAGGTACTCCTACAGTACCTTCGTAATGAACGCTTGATAAACAAAAAGAGATTATTTGCGTTGTTTAGACTTTTGTTTGGAGCGGAAAAAACGGCGGTTACATCCAAGAGCCTGCCTGCCGCCGAACTGATTACCTTGATCTGTGAAGCGTATAACGTTGTTGAGAATCAAGATAACCGCAAAGAGATCGCGATGTACCTGATGGATGTTCTTCTGAAAGGGAAAAGCTCTCAGCAAACAGAGTACGTTGAGCAGGTATACAAGCAACTCTCAGGTAATCATGAATTGTTTACGTTTATGATGAATACCATTTTGAGCTATGAAAAGGTAGTGAAGCCTTTATTTGAGGAATATGTAGCTCAACGCTTAGCGAACTGCCACAAACTAGACGATGCAGTCAAGGAAATGAGCTTTTGGGCTGTTCATGCTTCCCAAGCTCTGCAGAATCCTTTTTTCATCAATAGTACGGAGCAAAAATTGCTTAGCTTATTTCAAGAAGAGAAACGAAAGGTAGAAGCGGCATTGTCGGTTCATCAAGCGTTGGGTAAGTGGGGAGTCGGTCACAGCTATGCGAGCAGATTGTTAGAAGAGCTAGACAAATGTTTACTGAAGCATCTTTCTTTGGAGGTCTTATCCAAGGAGGATGTTAAAAGGATTGTCTCTTTGTTTGAGCATAAACCGCAAAGCTTTTTCACAGCACTAGATTCACAGAGTGAATATAAGCTGGAACTACTAATGAACGTTTTTTCTCTAGAAACAGAGACGGGAACGCCTTTGCCCGAAGAATTTTATCGGAATTGGGACGCGGCTGACATCCAAATACAGCAGAAGCTGATTCGAAAGCTGGTAGGCAGCCCATTAGTCGAAGGCAGTTTCCAAAAGATAGCGCTTATTTTTTATCGTGGCGATTCTCAGAATTCCCATACCGCGTTTGATTTTGACAGTATGCTTACTTTTGTAGAGCAGCATGGAGGAGAAGAGACTGCCTATCTGTTCATTCAGTGGTCAGTAAAGCAACGAATGTTTCTGATAGATAGAAAGCTTGTCTCATCTTATCGTCACGTCTTGAAGCAATATCTACTGCATGATCACGCTAAAAGACTACGGGATAAAGAATGGCGAAAACGTTGGTACGCTATTCGTAACCCGGAATTTAGAGAAATATTGCATGAGGCAGAGAACGAGTCGTCAAATGCCGTATCGAGATTCTTTCGCCAAAACAAGGGCATGGCTGCGATCGGGTTGCTCGTGATGCTTACGGTAGGTTCAGTTGGAGGAGTAATGCTCTATTCTAAAAGTCAGGTTTCTATTCCGGCGACCCTGCCTGCTACAGTAACGACACCTGTTGCTGGTGAAGCGGAGGATGTTACACCGATATTTGTGGAAAAGGGACAGGCTGAATCAATAGACAATACACCAATCTATATGCTATTACAGCCAAAAGTTAAGCCGGTGAGCATATCGTCTGTCCCAGCTAAATAGATTAGGTAGACAAAATAGAAGAGATAAGGCGAAAGAGCTCTGCCTATAAAAAAGAGGACTAGTCACTTCATATGGACTGGTCTTCTTTTTGTATTTAAAAGCTGAATTTCTCCATTGTAATTCGGGATTTAATCCATGGCTGTCGCATCCGTATTTCAATTACTATTTTATAAAGACATGGATACGCGGTGAGAAAGGGGATAAGGATGCGAAAGGTCTTTATTACAGAGACGGTGGGAGACAGAGAAATTATGATTTACTTGCCCCCTACTTATGAAGCCGGGGGGAGCTTTCCTGCGGTATACGTACAGGATGGCAGCTATTTAGTCCATACATGCATGAATCTGCTGGAGCATCTTTTCATTACCAAGGAGCTATCCGAATTGATTTTCGTGTGTATTCCACCGCACAATCGAAATGATGAATATACGCCATGGCCTGCAAAAGCACTGCTCCGCAGCTACCCTGATTTTGGTGGTAAGGGCGCAGAGTACCTTTCTTACGTTGTTCATACGTTAAAGCCTTATGTAGATTCCGTTTATCGGACAAAATCTGAAGCGGAGCATACGGGAATAATCGGCGGCTCTTTTGGCGGAATGATTTCATTATATGCGGCTTACCTGTATCCTGATGTATTTGGACGTATAGGATTGCTATCTGCCTCCTTATGGTTTGAGGGACTGCTAGAATTTATCCGTGACAACCAGATTGGTTCTAGTAAGCAACGAATGTACATGTATGTAGGAAGTTTAGAAGGCATCTATAAGAAAAACATTCAGGCTAATATGGTTCCGTATACGTATAAGGCTTATGAGTTTTTAATCGGAAATGGATTCCCAAAGGAGCAATTGAAGCTTGTGGTAGAAGAAGGCGGGACGCATGACGGGCTTTTCTTTATTAAGCACTTCCCACAGGCGATGAAATGGCTGTTTACATCGTAGATAAAAAAGCTGATTTGATTTGTAACACTGATATTAACTGGTGTATTCTATTCGCCACCGAATAATGAATGAGATGAGAGATTGGATATCCAAAGCACATCATGAAAATTGATCGTTAAATGAATTTGATTGGGAGAAGATAGTGGTGCATGAATATGTCTTCTTCTCTTTTTTATTTCATTAATAAGGGCATTCTCATGTTCCATGAGAATAACGAATGCAACCGGGTTGGTAGCAGAATGTTGGCCAAGTGACACCTAAATTCTCAGAACCAAGAACAAATTTTTTCTGAAAATTGGTGAATTTAAGCAAAAAATTATAAGACAATTGAGAACGATTTTCGAATATAATGATGAAAGGCAGTTAAAAAAGAAGAGCACGATTAGTTACGAGTTAGACGTAACGTTATATGTCGCTAACAAAGCGAGGGTTAAAAACGATCTTAAAACCTTCAATTGTTATAGTGAACTATAGATGGGCATGAATCATCTTCCCCTTTGATTCGGAATCCATGCGTTACTATAAAAGTACAGATTCAAAGAGAGGAAGATTACTATTAGCGTGAAGCTGGATGAACAAGTTAACTGGAGAAAGCAAATGGCCCCCTATGAAAAATCCCAGATCAAGTATAGTGTACGACAGCTAATCAATACGTTGATCCCATTTTGTCTGCTTTGGTATGGTGCATATCTATGTTTATCGGTATCCTACTGGTTGAGTCTAGTATTGATTGTCCCTGCTGGCGGTTTTCTCATTCGTATATTTATTATCTTTCATGATTGTTGCCACTACTCTTTCTTTAAAAATCGGAAGACAAACGAGATTGTTGGTTTGATTACGGGGATTCTAACGTGTTGCCCCTATGAGCAATGGAAGAGATCTCACTCTATTCATCATGCGACAAGCAGTAATTTAAATAAACGAGGCACAGGAGATGTATGGACACTCACAGTAGATGAGTACGTAGCCTTGTCGCCTAGTAAGCGGTTATTTTATCGGTTGTATCGGAATCCATTCATCATGTTTGGTCTAGGCCCTATCTATGTATTTTTGATTAATTACCGATTTAACCGCAAAGGTGCAGGGCAAAAGGAACGTCTTAATACGTATATAACCAATCTAGGCATTGTTTCCCTATCAGGTATACTATGCTGGACTCTAGGCTGGCATGCATTTTTGCTCATTCAGGGACCGATCTTTCTTATCTCAGGTGCAGCAGGTGTATGGTTGTTTTATGTACAGCATCAGTTTGAGGATACGTATTTTGAACAAGAAGAGAACTGGAGTTATGTAAAAGCGGCCTTACAGGGAAGCTCCTTTTACAAATTGCCAAAGGTCCTGCATTGGATTACAGGCAATATTGGCTTTCACCATATTCACCATTTAAGTCCGCGTGTACCTAACTATTACTTGGCTTCGGCTTATAAGCATAATGCCTTCTTGCAGGACGTGAAAAGCATTACATTGCTATCAAGTCTGAGATCACTCAGCTTCCGTCTGTGGAGTGAGGAGAGCAAGAAATTTGTGGGGTTTAAAGATGCACACCACAGGATCGTGAAAAATAATTTGGAAAAAATTGGTTAATTCAAAAGAGTACCGTGTAAAATCATGAAATAAAAACCTAGCACGGATCAATAGGTACAAAACAGTACCTGAATGACGGGCTAGGTTTTGTTGTAGTTGTTATGAAGTTGTCTGATCTGCAAACCAATCGTTATCAAGAATGTCTTGTACGCGTTTGGAGATTGTTGTGGCAGAGACATTATACTTGCTTGCTAATGCGGCCTGAGTAACGGGAATATCCATAATCGTCGCAATCGAATATTCAATCGAAGCTTCAATGATTCCAGCTTTTCGGATTACGGGATGGGTAGCATGAGCGTATTTATGCCATAAATTGATGGCTGCAGCAATGATGTCAGGCTTGTAATCTGCCTGCATATTCCTCACAATATTATGAGCTGCAGTTATATAATCCTCGTTATCCCATGTTAAATCTAGATCAATATATTTATGCAACAATTGATTGGTTCCTGTTGACGATGAATGAAGGAAATCGCGTTGCTCATCTTTATGTAAACAACATTTTTTGTATTTTTTGCCACTCCCACATGGGCAGAGTGAGTTTCTTCCAATATCCAAAATAACCACTTCCTCTTTATAACCTGATTGTTAATAATATGTAGTATAACATATAAAAAAAACCATTCCTCGACCGATGACGAAGAATGGCTTTTGTTTTTGTTAAACCTGTAAGGTCCAGATTCCCGCACACTCTGGTACGTGAAGAAGCGATTGGCTAACCACTTTTTCTGCTACCTCCTCTCCAAAGAAAAACCTTGTCAGGTCTGCAGCTTCTTCTACACTCTCAAAATGATAATCCAATCTAATCCAAGAAAAGGAAAAGCCATAGTCTTGTTCAAGTGATCTGTAATAATCCTGTAGAAATATCGGGGGATGCGGAGTTTCATGTCCGGTCCCCATTGTTTCCAAAATAATAGCTGTACCGCCGGGGCGAAGGACGCGCTTTATTTCCGCCATTACCTGCTTGATATTATGCTTCCAAGTAGGGTCGGTAGAGTTGGATAGGTAGCCAATGCTCCAGCCCGATACTAATAGATCAGCAGAGTCATTGGCTACGGGAAGAGCGCGATGATCAGCTACCTGTGTTCTCCAATTGTGAAGACCGGCTTGCTTTAATTTGTGTGCTGTTACTTGCAGCATGGCCTCGGATGCATCGAGAGCAACGATTGATTTAGCCTGCTTAGCTAGCACTGTAGTAAGTCTGCCTGTACCGGCTCCCAGATCAATAATGTCTGTATTTTCAATCGGTTTTATCTGGTTGATTACAGCATAGAGACTTGGTTGCTTTGAAATTAAACGTTCGTATTTCTCTGCTTGATTCTGATAGATATCGGGATGATTTGGTTGTGCCATGCATAGCCCTCCTTATATGTTGTTGGACTTTAGCATAAGGCTTGACGTTACGAGAAGGTCAATACCAAAGGATACATCTCTATCTGATAGGAACGGCATACATGACATAGAGCAGCTCATGCAGTTTCTGATGCTTTACAATATACCCATTGCGAGTAAACCAATCGAGAAGCTGTTCACTATTTGCATAATATTTATCCTGAATAGCTGTATAGATATCTCTTTTCCCTTGTTTCAGTAAACCTTCTAGGTACTGCTCTTTATGTCGTTCATTCTCAAACATCAAATCGGTTATACAAATCCGGCCGCGTGGCTGTAAGACTCGGCGCATTTCGTCTAATGCCATCAGCTTTTGAGCATCCGTAATATGGTGGAATGCAAAGCTGGTCACAATAAAATCAAATTGATTGTCCAGATAGGGAATAGCTAGGAAATTGCCCAGTTTCGTTTCCATCTGTGGATGCTTGCGTTTGCATTGCTTCAGCATTTCTTTTGATTGATCGACACCTGCCATCTGGATGCCTTTATCTATAAAGCGTGCTGCCAAATTCCCCGTACCAGTGCCCATGTCCAATCCTTTTTCCTTAGGAATAGGATCGACCCATTGAAGCGTCATATCAAGTGCTTCCATGTAGTTTTGGTAGACATGAAAGCTCTGTTCGTTACGTAAAACATGCACGTCATGGGTTCTAGCCTGATGATCAAAATTCCACTTATCATGCCAGTTTTTACGTAAGTCTCTGAGACGTTTAGAGCCTTCTGCCAGAGTAAAAATCTGCTCCAACGACAGTTCCTTGTTTTGTCCCAAGCGTTCTATCATTTGATCTGTTGTGCGAATGTTTTCTTTCAGCTCCAGCCATTGTGCAAACATGACATACCGCTGCAGCTCCAAATAATATTGAAGCTCATCATGATTGCCCTCATCTATTTGCTTTAGAGCCGTTTTAATATCGGGAATAGACATCCCCACTTCCCGTAAGGCAATAATGGTTTGCAGGCGCCAGACGTCTTTCTCTGTAAAATCACGATAGTTGTTCTCCTGATTTTTAGCTGGCGTTAATAATCCCTTTTCTTCATAAAAGCGAATAGCGCGCGGAGAAATAGTAAGCTTGTCTGATATTTCCTTGATTTGCATTTGTCAGTCACCTACCCAAGATTATCGAAACAATAACGCAGGGGAAACGTTGAAAGCACAGAAGTTCGCGAAGGCTACTTCTATGTCAGAATGAAATATGGCAATCACCATTAGAAAAATAATCTATAGTGTTATTTTGTAAACCAAGAAAGCTGCCTTAAGATAGAGCTTTGACCCAGTTGGTTATGATCCTTCCAATTGCTAGAAATTGCTTTTCTGCTATCTAGTTTACTGGTTATTTCATATTCATGCATCAGCTTCCCGTTTGGGATAGATCACGGTCCCATTTTTTGATTTTGGGGGGAGGTCTTTTTGGACGGGCATTTTATTTATGAAAATATTTATAAAATTTAAAATTAAATCTGTAACAGTTTGTCTATGGATTTTGTTACTATTTTGTACGATTAAAGTAATGTACAAGAAAATTTCGATATACGGATATCACAGAAAGTGGAGGGATTATTTTGAATTTTAGGCTTCAGTTTAAATCGATTAAAGCGCAACTGCTTTTTATTATTGGTGGGTTGCTTATTACAACATGTATTGGGCTTACATTGTTAGCTTATTTTACCGCTCAAAAACAAATTGAAAATACAGCCGAAACGATGCTTTCTCCTCTTGCTCAGCAAACGGCCAATTATTATGAGGATAAACTAAAAAATGAGGTAACGTTCATTGAGGGAGTCGCATCCCGCAAGGAAATCGAAAACTATCAAGCCAACCCACAGGAAGCTCAAGCTAGTGTTTCTAGGCTGATAAAAAAACGTGGAGCAAGTAAATGGGGAATTGCTGATCTCTCCGGAAAAGTGGTTTTAGGACCTCAATCGAATACCAGTATCACACAGCGAGATTATTTTAAGAATGCTCTTGCTGGCCATTCCAATACTTCAGACGTGATTGTTTCTATGGAAGATAATTCGTTGATTATCATTTTCGCAACGCCTATCTACTTAGAAGGAAAAATAAATAGCGTGTTGTACATGGAGTATAAAGTTGATAAATTATTGGAAATGATTTCAGACCTTACTTTTAGTAAAACTGGACGAGCTTATGTGCTTAATAAACAAGGAACAGTAGTAGCACATGAAAATATTGATTTAGTATTTGCCCAAGAAAATGTAATAAAAGCGGCTGAAACTGATCCAGCGCTCCGTGATTTGGCAGAGCTAGAACAAAAAATGATCAGTGGGGTCAATGGTACAGGGTCTTACGAATATAAAGGCGTAAATAAATATGTAGGCTTTGCCCCTATTCCACTTACTGGCGGCGGACTTGCTATCTATATTGAGCAGAGTGACCTGTTGAATGGAACTGTTATCATGCGCAACTATCTATTTGCTATTTCCTCCGTCTTTCTGCTTCTTGGAGGTATTGCGGTTTATTACTACTCTTATTCTCTATCACGTTCGATTCAAGGCTTCAAAAATATCTTCTCCTTCATGGCTAAAGGTGAGCTATGTACGGCTATTGATCAGAAACTACTAAACCGCCGTGATGAAATCGGTGATATGTCACACATGCTCGAGGATATGAAACAATCCTTTAGTAGCTTAATTGGCGTTATTCAAAAGCAGTCCACTGAAATTGATCGTTCCTCCCATAATCTAAGCAATATTTCACAAGAGATGAGTACAGCGACAGAAACGGTTTCCAATTCCATTCAAGAGGTAGCTGCTGGAGTAACTTCTCAAACAGAAGAGCTTGTGGAAATCAGTGAAATTCTGACTTCGTATGGCAAAGGCTTAGATGACATGGCAGCCTCCATCGAGGACGTGGACCGCAACGGGAAAAACATTTATGCAAGAGCAAGCGAAAGCAATGAAAACATGGACAAATTGATTGTATCGGTAGATCAGGTGAATCAAATTTTCAAAGAATTTATTGATAGAATCGTTGTAGCGAATGAAAATTTAAACGGTGTGCATCATATCACGACTGCTATCAATGAGATTGCCGAACAAACAAACCTATTGGCCCTAAATGCGGCTATAGAAGCTGCACGTGCAGGTGATTCGGGACGAGGCTTCGCTGTAGTGGCAGACGAGGTGCGCAAATTAGCAGAGCAATCTCGCCAGTCGGCTCAAATGATTGCAGATATGATTACCTCAGTCTCCTCTGATTCCGATCAGATGCTAGAAAATGCAAGATCCATGAGTCAAGCTATGTCTGGTCAAAAAGCGGAAATGGATTTGGCAATGAGCTCCTTCCGTGAAATTATTCGTGAAATAGAGAATATCAATCCGAAGCTGGAGCAAATTAGCTACTCTGCACAACAAATGCAAAAACAAAAAGAAGAGATTTTAGAAAAAGTAGAAACAAGCTCTAGCATTTCTGAAGAAGTAGCAGCTTCCTCGGAAGAAATCGCTGCAACCTCTGAACAAGCTTCTGCAGCAGCTCAGGAAGTTCATGCAACGGCAAGTTCGCTTGCAGGCATGACAAAGCAAATGCAGGAGGAATTAGAGCGCTTTAAAGTGTAAGGATTATTCCATGAAAGCAAACTTGCTAGAAATAGAGTGTTTGCAATAGATTTTATCAACTGAATATTGACTTGCAGACGACTGCTTCTCTCTTGAAGAGGAGCAGTTTTTTATTTTCTGACCAACACTCCTTCTGGCATATATATGAGATATGCTCATATGGACAGTTGGGGCAGAGAACATAGACCAATTGCAAAAAATCGCTCCTACAGTAGCAGTTGAGTACGGTAAGAAAGATGCAAGAGAGCAAATAAAAGAATTTGGTAGGATGACAAATCGAGAGGATAAAGCGAACGAGTGGATTGCAAAGCGGGATAAAAAGAGTGGCAGAAGCCAAGCCAAAGGTGAAGGCAGCAGTAGGGGACAAAACGGTATCAATACTAAATCCCTACTCCAAGGGTATCTATGTATTCGGTAGCAATTTTTCGAGATGCGGCGAAGTACTCTGCAACGAATTGAAGCTAAAAGCACCAGCTATTATTCAGAAGGACGTCATTGATGGCAGTACTGGCTTTGGAAGCTTAACCCTTGAAACGCTGCCTTCCTATGCAGGCGATTATATTTTTACAAGCGCATGGTCAGGAGATGATGCCAATCCTGAGGTTGTCTATTAACAGCAGTGTTTGGAAATGATTGCCTGCTGTCAAAAACAATCGAGTATTTACTATGGATAAAGATTCTTCTGTATTTAATGACCCAATTTCTTTAGAGGGACAGCTTGATTTTATTGTCGAGAACCTAACAAAGTAATTGATATGATAGATAAGACCCCCAACATACAAAATCCCCTCCCGCGCCCTTTTAAAATGGACGAGGAGGGGGGCTTATTTCCTATTTTCCTTTGCTATTTACCGTAATAGCTTCTCAGCAAATCGGCGATTCCAAGCGGATTCTTACGAAGATCCTTAGCGCTAAAGAATACGTCGCCCTTTACCTGAGGGAACTGAGTATTGAACTGCAATTGATTAATGATCTCCTGAGCTGATTGCCAGCCTGCTTCCTTTGTTCCCAGCTTATAAGGAGAATGCCCTACATATAGCTTCACATTGGTTCCGTTCACTTCATTTGACCACCAATTTACCAGCTTGTCGTACTGGGCAGCAGAGAAGGAGAGGCTCCAGTAGATTTGCGGCATAACATAATCAATCCAGCCTTGCTTAATCCATGTACGAACGTCTGCATGCATGTTGTCATAAGCAGTCACGCCGGCTTTTGTGTCCGATCCGGTACTGTCCATCGATTTATTGCGCCATACACCAAATGGACTTATACCATATTGTACTTGTGGCTTAGCGCTATGAATGGCTTCCCCTAATTGACGAACAAATTGATTAATATTATCGCGACGCCACTCCGCTTTTGTCGCAAACGAGTTGAAGTTATAAGCCTTGAAGGTAGCGTCATCAGGGAATACCCCGTCAGATGGATAGAAGTAATCGTCCAGATGAACGCCATCGATTTGGTATCGGTTTACTACTTCCATAATTTCCGTGATGATTTGTTGACGTGCTTCAGGTATTCCCGGGTTAATGTAGAGCTTGTTTTTCGCATTAATGATCCACTCTGGATGGAGCTTTGCTACATGGTTAGCAGCTAATTGATCGGTTTTTGCATCAACGTTAGCTCTAAAAGGGTTAAACCAAGCATGAAACTCCATCCCGCGTTTGTGTGTCTCTTCAATCATAAAAGCAAGAGGATCATAGCCTGGGTCTTTTCCCTGTGTTCCTGTCAGGTATTTAGACCATGGAACTAGTGCTGATGGATAAAAGGCATCTGCAGAAGGACGAACCTGGACAAATACAGTATTTAAGCCCATTCCCTGCATAGAGTCTAGCAATTGTATGTACTCCTGTTGTTGTTTGCCCATATTGCTGTAGGAAGCGGCGGAAGGCCAATCTAAATTATAAACGGTAGATACCCAGACACCTCGCAAAGAACGATCGGTGGTAGCAGGGACTCCGGGAATAGGAGTGAAACCAGGGCTTGTATTTTCAGGACTGATGACATTGCCAGGATATTCAGGGTATAGTCCGTTTCCCGGTCCTGCAATGTCTGGTGGCGGCAACTGATTAGAATTAGCTTGGTTACCTGATTGCAGTGTGATGGTTTGTGTAGGCTGATTCCAAGCTACTTGAAGACCTAATTGTTGACTTACAAAGCGCAGCGGAACGATGACACGACCTTGCTTGTTTACTACTGAAGAGTCTAAGTGAACTTTCGATCCGTTTACCGTTGCGTAATTTTGCTTTACGGTCATGCTTATGTTGGTGTCTGGTTTACGAATTGTCACGGTTTGCTTGGATTGATCCCAATTAGCCTGGGCACCTAAGCTTTCGCTGATAACACGAAGGGGAACCATGGTGACATTTACTTTTGGAATGATGTACGGTGGGACATCACTATTTATTCTTTGTCCATCCAGGTAGATACTAATCCCCTGGGAAGCCTGAGCTTGCACCGACTGGCCCATCATGGGGACGCATAGTGTGAACAAAAGAAGCAGGGCGAATAACTGGCGAAGCTTCATTCTTACAATCCTCCCGAATCAATAGATTTTTTTAAAAAAATGCTCTATTAGCTTTAGACGTTCTAGTAGGAAACTTTGTTACGTTTATTTTCCAGAACAGGTTGAAAAAATTATGTAGAACGCGGATGACAGAGAGGAACAGGAATATTGCTTTATGTAGCTAAATGGAGAGCAGCTTTCATTTTGTTTAAAAATTCTAATAAAAAGAAAATTCTTTGTATTTTTCTGTAGAATCGGGTAGGTTCTCTTTACGATACGAAATATAAAACCATAAATAAGGGGGATTCTGGTTGATTAGCTTTCATCAAGTGAATAAACATTACGGAAATTTCCACGTGCTTAAAAACATTAATCTACACATTAACCAGGGAGAGGTTGTCGTGGTCATCGGACCTTCCGGGTCTGGGAAAAGCACATTAGTTCGCTGCATGAATCGCCTGGAAACGATCTCAAATGGAGAACTGATTGTAGACAACATCAAGGTCAATGACAAAAATACCGACATTAATCGGCTCCGTCGAGATATCGGTATGGTGTTTCAGCATTTTAACTTGTATCCGCACAAGACTGTGTTGCAAAACATCACATTAGCTCCCATTAAAGTGTTAGGTATTTCCGAGAAAGAAGCAAAAGAGACTGCGATATCCTATTTAGAGAAAGTCGGGATACCTGATAAAGCGGATAAGCTGCCGTCCCAATTATCTGGGGGTCAGCAGCAACGTGTCGCCATTGCTCGGGGGCTCGCCATGAGGCCCAAAATTATGCTGTTCGATGAGCCTACATCAGCACTTGACCCGGAAACGATCGGAGAGGTTCTTGATGTAATGAAAAAGCTCGCTAAAGAAGGAATGACGATGGTCGTGGTAACACATGAAATGGGCTTCGCGCGCGAAGTGGCTGATCGAATTGTTTTTATGGATCAAGGCCAAATATTGGAGGAAGCGCATCCCGGTCAGTTCTTTGCCAATCCGCGCGAGGAGCGGGCCCAGTTATTTTTAAGCCGGATTTTAAATCATTAATCTTTTCGCGATAAAAATAAGGAAAAGGGGTAATCAAATGAAAGTAAATAAAACCTGGAAAAAAGTATTGGGTGTAGGTTTGGCAATGATGTTGAGCGCAACAGCATTAGCAGCATGTGGATCAAGTAAAACACAGGATGGAGCTAGCTCATCAGGAAAGGGCCCAGCGACTAGTACAGTAGCTAAGATTAAAGAGCGAGGCAAGTATGTAGTCGGGGTTAAGTATGATTTGAATTTATTCGGGTTAAAAGATCCAGCCACGGGAAATGTCGAAGGCTTTGATATTGATATAGCGAAGGCAATTGCTAAAAAAGTTCTAGGTGATGAAAATAAAATTGAATTGAAAGAAGTAACTTCCAAGACTCGTATTCCGATGTTAAAAAACGGAGAGATTGATTCCATTATTGCAACGATGACAATTACTGACGAACGCAAGAAGGAAGTTGATTTCTCTGACGTATACTTCATGGCCGGTCAGTCCTTCCTCGTGAAGAAAGACAGCGCCATCAAAGGTTTGGAGGATTTTACAAAGGGTAAAAAAGTAGTGACGGCAAAGGGTTCTACTTCAGCCAAAAACATACGTGAAAATGCCCCAGAGGCAGAGGTTCTTGAATTTGAAAACTATGCAGAAGCCTTTACCGCATTAAAAGCAGGTCAAGGTGATGCGTTAACTACAGATAATGCTTTGTTATACGGAATGGCGAAACAAGATCCGAATTTCCGCGTCGTTGAGGGAACATTTACTGAAGAACCATATGGAATTGCTTTGCCAAAGGGTGATGCAGAATTCGTAGCATTGGTAAACGATCTCCTGAAGGAAATGAAGCAAAGTGGTGAATATGACAAGCTTTACGAAAAATGGATTGGTGAAAAGCCCAAAAATTAGAACTGAATGATTTGAAGACCTGAATGGAATGGGCGTCCTCCCTACCGCTCATTCCTTTATGTCATGAAGATAAAGGGGGATTACAGCTGAGATGATCGATTTTTCTATTCTGCTAGAGCACTCGGATCTGTTTATGGAAGGCTTTGGAAATACGCTTAAAGCGAGTGTGCTGGCATTAGCGGGAAGCTTGTTATTAGGGACAATTATTGCCGTTTTTTGTATTGCACCAGTACGCCCACTAAATTGGATAGGGGTAGCATATGTAGAATTTATTCGAAATATTCCCCTTCTTCTGGTTGTGTTTTTATTTTTTGTGGGGTTGCCTGCATTGGGAATTGTATTAAAACCATTTCTGGCTGGCACGCTGGGGCTTACAGTTTACACCGCAGCGTTTATTGCAGAAACGATACGCGCAGGGATCATGGCTATACCTAAGGGGCAGAGTGAGGCAGCGCGTTCATCAGGCCTTACTTATGTACAAACCATGCGCTATATTATCTTGCCGCAGGCGTTTAAAGTTGTAATTCCACCCATGGGGAATCAATTTATCAATCTGGTGAAAAATTCCTCTATACTTGGGGTTATTGCTGGCCTTGATTTAATGTATTTTGGTGATCTGATATCGGCCGAGACCTTTGTTACATTTGATGTATATATATTTGTTGCTATTTTTTATCTCATGATAACTCTGCCGCTAAGCTTCCTCGTAGGATATCTGGAGAGACGCTTGGCGAGCCATAAATAAAGGGGAGGGCATATATGGATTTTATCGGAGCATACTCTCCTCAGTATCTTGTCTTTTTGGTAGAGGGCTTTGGGGTTACGCTCAAAGTAGCATTCATCTCGATTGTCTTGAGCTTTGCTATTGCGATTATTATTGGAACCTTGCGATATGCACGGATTCCTGTTGTGTCGCAGGCGCTTGGTACGGCGGTTGAGCTTATTCGTAATTTGCCGCTTCTTTTAATCATTTTTTTCACGTATTTTGCCTTGCCAGAGGTTGGTTTAAAGCTGGATAAGGTAGCAGCGGCTATTTTAGCACTGGTAATTTTTGAAGCGGCCATGCTGTCTGAAATTGTTCGCAGCGGTTTGAATTCAGTTGATAAGGGGCAGATAGAAGCGGCACGTTCATCCGGTCTATCTTATATGCAAACACTTTGGCATGTGGTGCTTCCGCAAGCCCTGCGCAGAATGGTTCCCCCTATTGTAAGTCAATTTATCTCTTTACTTAAGGATACATCGCTTGCAGTTGTCATTGCGCTACCAGAATTAATGAATCATGCCCAAATTATTAACGGACGAAACGTTAATTATGTGATACCAACCTTTTTGATGGTAGCGATGATGTATTTCGCAGTGAATTACAGCTTGTCACGTGTCTCTAAACGCTTAGAAAATAAACATATATAAAGGAAATGGTTTTGCACATCTCTTTTTCCTAGTAAAATAGGGGAAAGAGATTTTTCTTTTTTTTAAGAAAAGGAGGTTTTATGCGCGAACGTCTTCCGTTATTGCTGATTATTATGCTAGCAACCGCCTTTTTTGGAGAAATGAAGGTGAATCCATTTGGAGGGCCATTTCGGTTTTCGTTAGGGATTGCTGCCTTCTTCTTCGGTTTATTGTGGTTCCAGTATGTGCCGGTATCGCTGATCGGATTGCTAACTGGTGCATTTACTATGTGGTTTCGGGTAGGATTGGACATTGTGGCATACGGGACAGCCTGGCAGGAAAGCTTGTTCATTCATTTGCCCTCCGCCTTTTATTATTGTAGCTTCACGTTATTGTTTCAGATAGTGAGAGCCCGTCGCTATGTAGAATCCCCGGTACTGTTAGGTCTGATAGGCGCTACGATAGACTGTGCTTCCAATTTAGTGGAGCTGTGGGTACGTGAGATAAGTGGAGTAGCTCCTGCTGGTTGGGGAGAAAGTATATTGGTGCTTTTGTTCTTTGGAGCCCTGCGCAGTTTCTTTGCGGTGGGTCTGTATAATAGTTTTTCCATTCGCCAAGTACGAGCGGTAGGGGAAGTTAGACAGCAGGAGCTGGAACGGCTGCGAATGATTAACACTGGCTTGTATGAGGAAACCTTTTACCTGCGTAAATCCATGACGCAATTAGAGGAAATTACCAGAGAGAGCTATCAATTATATCGGCAGCTCCTATCGTCAGAAAATACTGAATCATCAAGGGCCTTACACATAGCGGAGCATGTGCATGAGGTAAAAAAGGATTCTCAACGCATGCTGGCTGGGTTATTAAAAATTATAAATCAAAAAGAATTAGCACCTCAGCTATCCATATCGGAATTATGTGGATTAGTTATACGCGCAAACCAGAAGTATGCTGAAATGATGGGAAAGAGGATACAGTTCACTGAGAGGTGCAATGTCAATCTGTCCACCAGTCAAATCTATGAGCTACTCTCTGTGTTAAATAATCTGGTAGCCAATGCAGTAGAGGCCATTCCTATTGAAGGTAAGATTGAGCTTTCAGTGGGTTTTGATAAGAGAGAAATTATTTTTCATGTTATGGACAATGGGGCGGGTATTTTACATGAAGATCGGGAATGGGTGTTTGAGCTAGGCTATACCACAAAGTATGACAGAGAAGGAAAGCCCTCTACAGGCATAGGCCTTACACATGCAAAAGGCATCATTCATAGCTTGGATGGTACACTCAGGATCATACACGAGTCAGAACCAATCACACATTTTGAAGTGAGAATACCAACCGATCAGTTGCTAAGAGAGGAGGGGGGCTTATGCTTCGGTTTTTCCTAATTAAAGATGACGCTGTTGTACGCAGGATGCTGGAGAGACTGATTCATGAAAGTAAGCTGGGTGAAATCATTGGACAAGCAAGCGACGGTATCCATGTTTCGATTGACCAGCTATATGGTGTAGACGTCGTTTTGGTTGACTTATTAATGCCGGGGATGGATGGAATACAGACGATTAAAAAGCTTCAAGGGGAGGGCTTTACCGGTAAATTTATCATGGTGTCCCAGGTAGAAAATAAAGAAATGATCGGGGAAGCATACCTGCAAGGAATAGATACCTTTATCCAAAAGCCGATTAATAAGCTTGAGGTGCTTTCCGTATTAAAACGGGTAGCAGAGCATCTTTCTTTGGAAGCATCCTTGCAATCTATTCGCAAATCGCTTCAGATATTGGATATTAAGGGGAAGGAACAGATTAATCAGGGGTATCAAGGCTTTCATGCAACACGTCTTGGATCGTTTGAACAGAGCCATCTGGAACAAAATGCACGCCAGCTCTTACTACAGCTAGGAATTGCAGGCGAGGCAGGGGCACGTGATCTTTTTGCCATGATTCAATGGCTGGCTACGGAAGAACGCGGGGGACATTTATTGCGGGATATGCAGCTAAAGGAGCTGTATGCCCGGGTATTGCAGAGAATGTCCAATAAAATAGATGAGCAGGCACTTGTAAAAGAAGTTCGGGCTATGGAGCAGCGGATTCGCCGAATGGTGCTACAGGCCTTTACACATTTATCCTCGTTAGGATTAACCGATTATGCGAATCCTACTTTTGAACATTTTGCTCCTCGCTTATTTGATTTCAAAGAGGTGAGATTACGAATGAAAGAGCTGGAATCCGGCGAAAAAACTACGAAATGTCGCATAAATGTAAGGAAGTTTTTATCTGTATTTTTTATGGAAGCAAAAAAATGAGGGATGTCTCCATCATAAGAGACATCCCTCATTTTTTATTTTTAAACCGCTGTTATGCTAGTTTTTCCTTTTGCTTCTTTTGTCCCATTTGAATAAGGATTAGGAAGGCACTAGCTGCAATACCGCCAGCTAGCATTAGCATGAAGCCGCCATCCCAGCCAGAAGCATCAACTAAAAATCCGATTACGGCATTAGCTACGAAGCTACCGCCTACATAACCGAACAATCCTGTCATACCTACTGCTGTACCTACAGCGAACTTTGGTACGAAGTCAATAGCGGATAGCCCGATTAAAAATTGTGGTACATAGATCAAACAACCGATAACAGATACCGCAATACTGATTGCTACTACGTTGGAAGATTTCCAATATACCAATGTTGCAAGAACAACGCCTACCATACTAATGATACATAGCGGCATACGATTACCTTTAAACACACGGTCGCTCAACCAACCAACAAGTAGAGAGCTTGGGATCGCAGCCCATTCAAATGCAAGATATGCCATATGGGATTGTGCTTGCGTAAAGCTTTTTACATCCGTTAGGTATAGAGGAACCCAGTTCAATACACCGAAGCGAATCAAGTAAACAAATGCGTTAGCAAAGCAGAGGAACCACACAAATTTGTTTTTCACAACATATTTCATCAAGATCTCTTTCGGAGATAGATCAGTGCCATTTGATTCATCTTTTACATCATCATAGTCGTTACGATACTCGTCAATTGGCGGAAGTCCACAAGATTGAGGTGTATCTTTACCGCAGAACCAAACAAAGATTGCAATAAGAATAGCAAGAGCCGCTGGGAAGAGGTATACACCTGCTTGCCAGAAATGTGTACCGAAAATACCTAGACCCACACCAACGATTGGAGCAATGATACCGCCACCAATATTATGAGAGCAATTCCAGATACCCATTTTTGTTCCGCGTTCTTTCTTGGAGAACCACTTTGCCATTACGATACTGCATGGAGGAGCACCCATGCCTTGGAACATACCATTCATGAACAATAAAACGATAAACAGACCAAAGCTAGAAGTGAAACCAAAGCAAATGTTAGCCAAAGCAGACAGGATTAAACCAAAAGCAATAAAGCGTTGTGTATGAGCCTTGTCTGCCAGGTTACCCATAAAGAATTTACTTACGCCATAGGTAATAGCCATAACAGAGCTTAATAGACCGATTTGAGTTGTAGTAAAACCAAAGTCACTTTTTAAGTAGGTTGTAGACAGTGCGAAGTTACTACGAACTAAATAATAACCAGCATAACCGATGAAAATTCCGATCAATGTACGGATACGGAAGATCTTGTACATCTTAGCGATCATATGTTCAGGTAGACGAGGTGCGGCTGGAGCTTGCTTTAACCATCCAAACATGAATCATTCTCCTTGAGGTTGTTTTGTATCTCGTAATTTGTTCCAAAGTTTGATGATGGTATCATGCCATTTCATAGACTCGTGAATCTGTATAACATCCATATTCAACCTATTCATCTTTTCTTGTTGCACGGTAGGAATCCCGTATGATACACGTTCTAATACCTTTGCTGCTTGTTTGGACAACGAATAATCAATAAATAAATCAGCAACAAGTCCGTTTGGTGCATGCTTAATCTTAGAGAGAGCATTGACAGCTAATCCTGTATCTTCAGGAACAATGCTGATCAGTGGGAAGCCGGCTTCGCGGAGCTTTCGCTGATCCCCCAGGAAGTTAATTCCAATGAGATGCTCTCCAGAACTTACCAGCTGCGCCGGCATGTAGCCGTTTACAGTGAGAGCAGCTATATTTGGATGCAAACGTGTAATATAGTCGATTGCCTGCTTTTCACCTAATGTTTCAAACAAGGATAAAATAAACGTGTAGGCTGTGCCGGAGAAATTAGGGTTGGACATCACGATTTGGTTCTTATATGCAGGATGCAACAAATCGGCCCATTTTGTTGGGAATGATAATCCTAACGGTTCAATTTCTTTGTGCCAACGGTCTGCGTTAATAGCTATGGATAACTGTTCGATCTCATAACCGTACCAGTAACCGTCCTCATCCTTTGTTTCTGCGGGAATGAGGGAGCCGTTCTTGCTGGTAACGGGTTCTGACAGCTTCTCTTTTTTCATCGTAATATGAGCGTCGACCGTGCCGCCGATAACTAAATCAGCTTGAGGGTTATTTTTTTCCTGTGAAACCCGACGCAGAATGTCTTCTGTAGACAAACGCATGAACTCATACGTACAGCCGGTTTCTTGGCAAAAGGATGATAGCAATGCATTTCCTACTTCTTCACGAGAAGCAACATAGGCAACAAGGTGATGACCTTTTAAACGAGGAATCCCATGTTTATCATAGGTAATAGGATTCACTTCTTTGGAACAACTAACAAGTAATAAGGAACAAATACTTAACAGCAAGAAATTGAATAAACGTTTCGTCATCATAGATCAGCCTTTACTTTCTTTATAAGAGTTCTGCCAAACGCCCAGTCATATAGATGGAATTCCCATTATCATCGCCTAAATACTGAACAATAAAGTATTTCTCATAAACGATAAAAGTAAGGATATCGTTACGGTCATTCCTTTTCTGCTTGCCATTCTTATAGACGGTGATGATACCGAGCGGCTGTTGTTTCTGGAAGGTAAGCTGCTGAATTTCGGACGTATCCTTAATTTCGTACGCTTGCTTTAGTTTTTCAATCAAGAAACCCTTTTCATGAATGCGTTTACCAGAATCGGCCACCGTTTTTTTGACAAAAACGTCCTTAGCCTTTTGGGTAAACTCAGCAAACTGGTTCGATGAATAAAACAAGCGAAGCAGGTGTGTCCGAAAAGCAGATAAAATGGGAGTGTCATACTTCTGACCATACGTTAGCTCATCGAAGGTAAAAGCATTTTCTAACTGAAATCTATGCTCAACCCCATTAAGATAACGGATCTTGCCAGAAAACATGGTCACTCTCTTATTTCCTGAAACAACGAGCGGATCATTTTCTTTTTTAATAAGATCAATGTAAGAAATGATTGAGTATAGCAAAACCTCATCAGTAATGTTTACGACTCCCCATTTTTCGTGGTTAATAATCGCTTCCACGGGCAAGGAATCGCTTACTTTTTTCAACACTTCATTCTGATCTTCTATCACGACTACTTTCCGATAGAGACTTTCTTGCAAAAAATAGCCAAGGGAAGATAAGAGTAAAAGCATGATGATGAAAAGTAAAGCTGGTCCTAATATTTTTTTCATGTTTCTTGCTCTCCTCATAAGATAACCAACGATTATTTCGGAATTACATCTCAATTGTTTCGTAAATGTATTATTTAAGCGGTTTCACTTAGCAATATGTTCCAATCCGGCCGGGGTAGGGAAGAGTAAACGTACGGTTGTACCGGTTATTTCGTCAGAGTCAATATCCATGCTACCACCCTGTTTTTTCATAAGCTCCCGGCATAATAACAACCCGAAGCCATTGCCGAAACTAGATTGAAGCGCTTCATTCGGTGGTGCATGCTTAAATTGGTCAAGCACTTCCCCGCTGATTCCAATGCCATCATCGTGTATAACAAGGGTTAAGCTATGTTCAGCGATTTCCACATGAAACTCAAGGAAGGATGCATCACTATATTTAATCGCATTGTCTAACAGATTTAAAAAAATCTGCTTTGTTTTATCCTGATCAGCTACTATTTTTGCAGACTCGACATGATTGTAAACCGTGATCTTGTATTTATTCAATCTTGGCTGGACACTAAAAACAGCTTCTTTTAAAATCGGTTGAATATCACATATCGTAGGTGAGACGCTAAATTGACTGTTTCCATATTTAGAGGTTTTCAGCAATTCCTCTACTAATGCAAGCAGGCGTTCGCTTTCGATAGAAATGTGCCTCAGACAATCCTTTACGTCTTGTTTATTTTCTAATCGGGGAATTAAATTGGCGTACCCCATAATGGCAGTCAGCGGCGTTTTTAATTCATGGGTGACCCGATCTAAAAAATCCTTTTGTTTTACCTTTTCCTCCTGAAGCTGAGTTATGTGCAGTTCAATGGCATGGGCCATCACATTAAACGATTGGGCAAGCTGTTTAATCTCTTCATAATCCTGTAGCTCGATTTTGCATTGGTACTTACCGTTGGCTAATTGTTGAGCCATGTCGCGTAATTTCTCAATCGGTCTGCTCAAAGAAATGGCAAATCTATGGGCAAAGAGTGCTACAGCAACAAACATGAGAATACAAGAAATCATAAATGTTTTATTGAAGTTGCTAATTAATAAGTCTTCTTGCTCAAGCTTATGAATAAAGCGAACAACACCAATCACTTTTCCGTGTACGTAAATCGGACTAGAGAATAGCAACAGGGGTGCTGAAGTGGATTTTTCTATAATGTATGCTTTTTTCCCATCTAAAGCTTGAACGATATCGAGGTTTAAATTGGGAAAAGCCGTTCGTTCCGTATCAGCTAGTACCTCACTATTAATACCGATGATTTGTGTGCGAGTACCCAGGCGTTTAGACAAATAAGAAGCGATTAGAGGGGCACCATTTTGCAAAGTCACAGTGGCCTCAGATTTTTCACGCTCAACATAATTAATGCTATAGATTTGAGCCTCAACGCTTAGCTTTTGAAAAGAGGTTACCGCATTTGTAAAAACATTTTTCTGTAACGTAACGATCAAGACAACGTACAAGAGGAGCATGACAGGAATTAAAATAGCCAGGATCGTTACATTTAAATTTTTTTTAAGTGTCATACCCTCACCTAACAATCAATTTTATAGCCTACACCATATACGGTTTTAATTTTATCTCCGTATGAGCCTAGTTTTTTGCGCAAACGTTGGATCATGATATCGACGGCCCGTGTATTGTCTGGATATTCGAACTTCCAAACCTTCATTAGAAGATCATCTCGGGTAAATACGCGTTGTCTATTTTTTAATAGCAAAAACAACAAATCATATTCTCTGTACGTTAGGGTTATTTCTTTTCCGTCAAGAAATACTTTTCGCTCGTTCGGATGGATGAGAAAGCGATCGATTTTCAGATGATCCGGGTCCGGCTTCTCTTTTATTTTTTCCATACGTCGTTCAATGATTTTAATCCGAAGCAGAAGCTCCGTACTATGAAAGGGCTTGGTGATATAATCATCAGCACCAAGCTGCAACCCTAATAATTTATCATTAATTTGCCCTTTAGCCGTTAGCATAATGATGGGAATATCGCTATCCTTCTCACGGAATTCCCGCAATAGTTGATAGCCATCTATGTCAGGGAGCATGACATCTAAGATAATCATGTCTGGTCGTTGCTCCCATTGAGCTAAAGCCTCTTCTCCATTAGCTGCCACTAGCACCTGATGGCCCTCTATTTCTAAGGTCAGGCGTATTAGATTTTGTAAACTATTTTCATCGTCAACAACTAATACCTTCATAGCAATCTCCTCTCCAGTGAAAGGTAGGCAAGAATTCACTAGTAGTATTGTGTCAATAAGAGCCAAAAAGTAGCCTAGTTATTCTTCAGGCTACTTTTTGCTTCATGCATTTCTTTATTTATGGATGAGAAACCATTACTTCTAAGGAGCCAGTCAGCTTATAGGCCCCAAATTTAGCTGGGAGGATAAAGTGGTCGCCTTTCTTTAATTCATAGGATTGCCCATCCTTTTCAAGGGTTCCTGTACCAGCTAGCACGCTTACTAATAAGAAAGCCTGATCCTGTTCAAACGTAGCCGTGCCATTGATTTCGTATTTGTATACAGAGAAGAATTCATTCGTTACGTATGTCGTGATGGTAGCATCGCCGTTTTTTTGTACCGTAATGGTTGGGTTTGTATCGACATGTGGAGCAGTTGTTACGTCAATTGCTTTCTTTAGGTGCAGATCGCGTTTTTTTCCGTGATCATCCACGCGATCATAGTCATATACACGATAGGTAGTGTCAGAGCTTTGCTGTGTTTCTAGCACCAGCGTTCCTTGGCACAGGGCATGAATTGTTCCACTAGGGACATAGAAAAAATCACCCGGCTTGATTTTTACTTTACGCAAGAAATCAGACCATTTTCCGCCCATGATCATCTCTTCTACTTCTGCTTTTGATTTTGCGTTATGGCCAAATACTAGCTCAGCATCCTCGTCACAATCAATGATGTACCAGCATTCTGTCTTCCCGTATTCCCCATTCTCGTGCTCATGAGCGTATTCGTCATTAGGGTGTACTTGAACCGATAAATCATCATTGGCATCAAGAATTTTAGTCAACAGTGGGAATTTTTCGCTTTGATGATGGCCAAACAATTCTTTGTTGTTTTCCCAGAGTTCTGCTAACGTTTTTCCCTGATGAGGACCGTTTAGCACGACACACATACCGTTTGGATGAGCAGAAATGGCCCAGCATTCACCGGTTTTATCAGAAGGAATATCGTATGGAAAACGATCACGTAGGGCCGTTCCGCCCCAAATGCGTTCTTGAAAAACAGGTTGTAAAAATAGCGGCTGTATATTCATTATGTTCATCCTTTTCGCTAACATATTGTATTTCGTGAGCTAAATAACAGTCTTCATTATACAAAAAAAATATAAAGGAACAACCTTATTTTAAGGAAATGTAGGTAAGTTATCATAGGTAATCCTATCCTGTAGGGGAATTTGATAGAGAAAAAACAACACCCCGTAGACTTTTCCGTCTGCTAAGTGCTGTTTTGATCGATAAGCAAGTCAAAAATGCTCAACTATGATTATTTAATAGTAGGTAATGCTGCTTTACTCACAACCACGTACATTTTTCATAAATCGCTATGTGCTGCGATTGATTTTCAGGCTGGTTTGTTTAAGGAAAGTAGGAATGGGGAAACGCGTTTTGCCACTGGTGCCATTTCCTGAGTTTTTTCACCAGATAGTTTGATAGCTTTATCGTTTCCTCTTCAGTTAGCGGCAATTCAAAAGGAAAATGTACCTTCCTTACTTTTATGAATACCATCCTTTGATGGGGTGGCACTTGCTGTTTGCTCTTCTTTTAGTGCAGCGTGTCCGGCTGGAGTAGATATATGATGAGAGCAACCCATGACTAGTATGACAAGTAGAAGTGCCATGGCACCCAGTAAAAGCTTTCTCATGATTGCTGTGTCCCCCTGATCATCTTGTATCTCTACACATTAGTATAGAGGGAGGGCGGGGTGAATAGGTCTCAAAAAGGTTACAAAGAGATCTGATGGATAACCGGCTGAAACAACGGCCTTTTTCAAGGGAGCAGTCTGTCCCTCTAGCGTTTCTTTGCACAAAAAAGGCCAGCGTGCAGAATTTGGTTATTTCTGTACGCTGACCCGGTAAGCTAACACCTATTTATGCTGCGCAGGGAAAAACTAGTATCCCCAAATCATTGTGAATAAAGTACCAAAAATGGTGACTAGGCCTACAAATAGGGCGTAACCAACATTCATATATAGCGAGTTTGCTGTTGAATTTTCTTCATTGATATGCATGAAGACAAACAACTGCAAGGACGCTTGAATAATCGCACATACCGACAGGATGGTCATTCCTACTGCTGGTGACATGTCCCAAAAGACGACGGCTAAGGCAACCAGAGAAAGGATGAGGGAAAAGATATATCCCATGACGTGACGAATCGGGAATAGCTGTTTCATATTACATCAATCCTTTCAAGTAGACAAAGCTGAAGATAAAGATCCAGACAACGTCAAGGAAGTGCCAGTATAGGGAGAAGATGAAAGTCTTGTTTGCGGTAATCTCATTAATACCTTCACGTTTCATCTGCATAATGATTCCAATTCCCCATAATAGACCAAAGGTAACGTGCGCTCCGTGTGTGCCTAAAAGAACAAACAAGCTGGATAAAAAGGCACTGGTTTGCAGAGTAGCACCTTCATTAACGTAAGTGATAAACTCAAAAATCTCAACACCCAGGAAGCCTAATCCCAGTAAAAGAGTAATGATCAGAAAGACTAACGTAGGCTTTTTAAAACCAAGACGCATGCTGTGAATAGCTAGTCCACAAACGAAACTGCTGGTTAACAGGAGGATCGTTTCAATCATGACGCCTTTTAGCTCAAAAAGATGAGATGCTGTAGGACCGTGACCCGTACGTTGCCACAAAGTAAAATATACAGCAAATAGGGTAGAGAACAGCACGATCTCGGCACCTAAGAATAACCAGAATCCCAAAATCTTCAATTGATTCTCTTCCGTACGATATTCAAGCGGAAGGGATTTATCTATTTTCATACACGATCACCCCGCAATCTTTCCTCAGTCTCGATGATTTCCTTAACGGGAATGTGTCTGCCATGATCTCGTTCAAACGAGCGAACAGCTAGCATGACGATTACAAGAATTCCTGAAATAATCGCAGGAGTCCACCAGCTAAATACCAGGAAGAATCCAAAGAAGAAGAAAATTATACCAAGAATAAACGGTTGCCCGCTGTTATTTGGCATGTGAATCGGTTCAATTTTATCCGTAAACATCGGTAGATTTTTTTGTTTTGCAAACCAGAAGGCGTCACGACCAGTGTGATTAGGCATTACTGCAAAGTTGTACTCAGGTACAGGACTGTGCGTGCTCCATTCTAGCGTACGTCCACCCCATGGATCTCCGCTTACATCGCGCGGACTGTAACGGCAGCTCCAGTAGATGTTGTAAACCAATAAAACAAAGCCAAGCGTTAAACCAATAGACCCGATGGTAGCAATCAGATTCAGCGGACCAAAGCCGGTTCCAGCAGAGTATGTGTACATACGACGTGTCATACCATTCAATCCTAGGAAGAATAGAGGCAGGAATGTCACGTTAAAGGAAACAGCAATAACCCAGAAGCTGATTTTACCTAGACGTTCATTCAATTTAAAGCCAAAGACTTTCGGGAACCAGTAGTACATACCGGCAATAACCGCAAACACCGTACCAGGAATCAACACATAGTGGAAGTGAGCTACTAGGAACATGGTGTTGTGGTATTGGTAGTCAGCACTAGCCATCGCAAGCATAACACCTGTTACCCCACCAATCGTAAAGATCGGGATAAAGGCTAGTGAATAAAGCATTGGTGTCGTAAATTCAATCCGACCCTTACGCAGTGTGAAGAGCCAGTTGAATATTTTTACCCCTGTCGGGACTGCTATGGCCATTGTGGTGATTGAGAAGAACCCATTCACCGCACTGCCGTGACCCATTGTATAGAAATGGTGAGCCCAAACCACGAAAGAAAGCAAGGAAATAGCTACCATACTGACAACCATGGAAGTATATCCATAGAGGTTCTTTTTCGAGAAAGTAGCGATGATTTCGCTATAGATACCGAACGCAGGCAGAACAACGATATATACCTCAGGGTGACCCCAAATCCAGAACAGGTTGGCCCATAGCATATCCATACCGCCGTTAGCCATTGTAAAGAACTGACTATCAAATAGACGATCAAACATCATCAGTGCCAACGCTACTGTTAATACAGGGAAGGCAAACATGATGATAACGCAAGTAATAAGAACAGACCATGTAAACATTGGTATGTCCATCATTTTCATACCAGGAGCACGCATTTTTAAAATGGTTGCAGTAAAGTTAACACCGGTCATCAGTGTACCAATACCCGCAATTTGTAAAGCAATGGAATAGTAGTTGTTACCTACTGTAGGGCTGAATTCTTTACTTGCCAACGGGAAGTAAGCAGTCCATCCTGCGTCAGGCGATCCACCAATAACAAAGGAGATGTTAAATAGCATCGCACCTGCGAAAAACAGCCAGAAGCTAACGGCATTAAGACGCGGGAATGCTACGTCTCGCGCACCGATTTGCAGAGGAATAACCACGTTCATGAGTCCAATGATAAACGGCATCGCCATAAAGAGGATCATGATTATACCGTGTGTTGTAAAGACCTCATTGTAATGTTGCGAATTTAAGAAGGTATTATCAGGTACAGCTAGCTGAATACGCATCATTACAGCATCTACGCCACCGCGGAATAGCATGAGCAGAGCGGCAATGATGTACATAACACCGATTTTCTTATGGTCAACTGTAGTGAGCCATTCTCTCCACAAGTAGCCCCATTTTTTAAAGTAGGTTAAACCGCCAATGATAGCGATCGTGGCAAGCACAATACTTGCCATAGCGCCATAGATCATCGGTTCACCTGTAACGAAAAATTCGTCCCATTTCATAACCGATTTGACTCCTTTCTGAGCTAGTTATTTCTTATGCTGGTCGTGATTCATTTCGGAATGCTCGGAGTGCTCGGAAGAAGAATCAGAATGCCCAGAGTGCTCAGAAGAAGAGTGTGGCTCCGATTCAGTTGTTGTTCCGCCTCCATGATTATGACCGCCATGGGCACCCTCAGGCGCTGGTCTAAATGATAAGTGTGTGGAAGAATATGTTTTTCTTCCTACATGCTCCATGTCAAGCACGCTATCAAATTCAGGCTCTGTCAATTTAGGAGCCGTTTTCTTTACTTCATCCACCCATTTTGAATAATCAGCAGGTGACATTGCTAGAACTTCAAATTCCATTTGTGCAAAGCCTCTGCCGGAGAAGTTAGAGTTTTTACCCATAAACGAACCCGGATGATCAGCGGCAAAATGTAATTTGGTAACCATGTCGGACATCGCATATTTTTGACCGCCAAGCTGTGGAATCCAGAAGCTCGTGATTGGTCCGTACGAATACAGACGGAATTCGATCGGACGGTTTGTCGGGATATTCAGGTAGTTAACCGTCTCAATGTTTTCCTCAGGATAACTAAAATGCCATTTCCAGTTAGAGGACGAAGCATAAATGATCATTGGCTTCTGATCGTCATAGCCGGCTGGCTTGTTTTCCACTTGATCCAGTGTTTTGACAGTAATAACAGATAAAATCACTACAATGACAATTGGAATGGCTGTCCATGTAATTTCTAACAGCTTACTGCCTTCCTCGTGCGGAGGTACATAGCCCTCGTTCGCTTTGGTAGCGCGATATTTCACCAGCATGTAAACAAATAAAACATAAACTACAAATAATACACCAGCCATAACCCACATAGAAAAAATAATGGTGTCCGATTGTATTTTGGCAACAGGTCCTTTTGGATCAAGAACCATTAATGGCTCACAACCGGATAATAAAAGAGCAAGACAAAAAAACATGAAAAGAAACGACCCTTTGTGTCTCATAAGTGACCCCTTTCTCTGAGATGTGTATTAGTCGAAGGAAGACGGGAGATTTCTGCCCTAGGTGAAAGTCGTTTACCAATGTTCTATGAGATTACTTTCAATACGAAACCACATATAAAAATAGGGTTCCTAGCGATATGAATAGACTTCATTTATAGGAATGTTAAATTGAACGCCTTAAACGTAAGGAAGGATTACTACAGGTGAGGCATACGCCATGTAGAATAAGTTGTGGTTTGTTGTTCAGTATGCAATGAATCATGGTTGACCTCCTAGGGTGTGAAATCGGTGATGATTGAAAACAAGAAGCCTCATGCAATAACTATATTGGGATATTGCACAAATGTTAAAAATAACAGTATAGAATCATTTTTAAGTTAATTCAATACGGTTTTTTTTATGGAAACAGTTTTGTGCAAAATACCTCATTTGAAGCTCTAACAATTTTGGCAAGATGTTAGACAATCTGCTTATGAGCATATAAAAAATAATTTTAATATGTTCCCATCTACCTCGAAAAAGTAAAAGCGCTTACTGCCCAACCTTCATTTTATGCTTTCTTGCCTAAATGGCAAGCACCTGATTGTGGTAGAGATGGGGCTATTACACATTGGATGTTAAAAAAATCACAAATTCGCCACGAATTGTATCAATTTGATGTCATTTTTGGCATTTTTGATAAGTGAAAAAAAGTACAAATATGTTTTTGGATTTTTTTAGGGAAGGAAGAATTTTGATGATTTAATCGGTTAAAAATGAAATAGAAAAAATTTTTGTAACATTTGCTAATAGGTTTCGACTAAACCCTATGAAGAACAAAATGACATGATCAAGGGAGGAAAATATAATGAACCAACATAAAAAGCTGTCAAAAAAAATAATTTCTACGCTGTGCCTTGTAAGCATGCTTTCCACAACGCCTTATTGGTTGCAAGATCAGGTATCAGCCAAGAGTGTTTCAGCAGCCGCTAATCAGTCTATCCCTGAAACACAAGTAAGCGATGCTGCTAAACAGACACTGGCTAAGCTATATAAAACATTTCCAGTTTTTAAAGAAGCACAGAAACATATTAATGTGAGCAATGGACAATACCGTGAACAGTACCAGCTTATTTTCCGTAAAAAGGACAATAACAAGGCAACGTTGTATGCCGATGCTCAGATTGATGCTAAAGACGGTACACTTCTGTCCTTTTCCCAAGAAAATCCGTCCGCACCTGATACCAAAGCCCCTGCAGAAGCAATAGCAAAGAAAGCGGCAGAAGAGTTCCTAACCGCCATGATAGGAAGTCAGAAGCAACAGTATCGTCTAGAGAAAGTAGAAATTAATCAAGAGCAAAAGATTACTACCGTTTTTTATCAGCGCTATGTAAATGATATCCCAGTGGCTGAAGATGGTTATGTAATAGGGGTTGGAGAAAAAGGAAAGATTCGATATGCGAATGCAAAGGCATCTACCGGACTTTCCATGGATGTTTCCAAATTTAAGAAGCCAACCACGCTCCTTACGGGACAGGACATTGAAAAAGCATTTGCTAAGCATTTGGAATTAGTCTACATGCCGAAGGGTAGAGAGGGAGCCGATGCTAAAATATTTGAGTTAAAGTATAAAGATTGGTTCCCTGTTTTAGATGCACAGACAGGTGAAAAGGTTCAGCTTGCTGCAAGCTATCAAGGAGAGCTTTCGCCGACCATTACTGTTACTCCGGGAAATAAACAGATCATGGCCAAAACTCCGCAAGAAGCGACGGAGGCATTAGCTTCATTCGGAGTAGATACAAAGGGACTGGTACTTACATCAAGCAAGGTTCCAGATTTTATGAAGGGTCAAGGTGAAGCAGAGTATGTTGCTAATCAAAATGGAACCGTTTATGGAGTAAAAACACACGGAGGACGAGTAATTAAATTTAGCGTTCAAAAGGTGGATCGAACACAAAAGGTGAAAGAGAAGAAGCTCTCGGATAAAGAGATTGAGGCGAAGGCATTAGAATTTTTACAGCCGTATTTAGATAAGGACGTGACAGAACTGCGCATGAATAAGAAGCATAAAACCATTAATCTTACTGATGCGAATGAAACAGTTGTTTTTTATCGCTCGTATCAAGGAATTCCTGGTATCACTCAAGCCTATAGCGTCACTGTTAACGCAGAGACGGGAGCAATTCAGGGCATGTTTTTAAGCGTAACGGACGGGACTGAAACCCTCGCAGATGCCAGCCAAGTCATCTCTGTAGAAGAGGCTGCTCGTAAGTATCTAGAGAAACAACCAGTAAAACTAGAATACGGCTTCCCGATAATCAATAATCAAGTTGTGAAGGAGCCATCATTGGTTTATACACAAAGTAACAAGAATACGGGAACTATCGATGCTATAACTGGGGAAGTAGTAAATAAATAGCCTTTCCTGCCGATCCATCTGATTCTAAAAAGATGGATCGGTATCAATTTACATAGCTTTTGATTAATTTGCTGTAGAGTAGGTGGAGACTCTCTTGTACCATACAAATGATATTGAAGGAAGAAGCAGGCTAGTGTATGAACAGCATTATCTGGAAGTCTATCAATTTATGATATATTTTACGGGTAATCGAAACAATGCAGAGGATTTAACACAGGAGGTTTTTATCAGAGTTCTGGATGCATTGCCGCGTTATGAGGAACGCTCCAGTATGAAAACATGGATTCTTAGCATTGCTAAGCATGTCGCCATCGACTATGGACGCAAAAGAAGAATTCGTGCCTGGCTGAGCATGGAACCAATAATGGGCCTTCCGTCTAAGCTTGGACGCCCTGAATCAGAACTTGAGGCAAAAGAAGAAAAGGAACTCATGATATCGGCTATGCTCCGACTTAAGCCTAAATATCGCAGTGTTGTTATTCTGCGAGGGTTAAAGGAATTCAGTATAAAGGAAACAGCGGAAATCTTAGAATGCAGCGAGGCTAAGGTGCGAGTAGATTTCCATCGTGCTGTGAAACAATTACGAACCTATTTGAAAGGCTACTGGGAAGGGGGATGGGAGCATGAACTTTCCCGATGATAAGGCACTATTTCGAAAAATTAGAGAAAGCTATGATTCACTGCCCAGAAGAGAATTTCCCCAAACACTGGATAGAGCATTGATGAACAAGGTGAAAAGAAGACAAAAACAGCGTAGATGGACTCGTTTAGTTTCGCAGTGGGGTTTATCTGCAGCCGTTATTCTCCTGCTTGTTACATTTGCTTATCCTTTATCTAATAATAGTAACCTTTCTTTTCAACATAAACCGATTAGCTCAGAAAATGAGATGAGCCATGCTGCTAAAAAAACAATAGAAAAGCTGTACGGCATTGTTCCCGCGCTTCAATCAGCAGATAAAACTTTCAGTATAAGCCAAGCACATCGAGATCAGTATAGGATCATATTCCGTAAAAAGGAAAATAACAAGGCGATACTGTATGCGGATGCTCAGATTGATGCTAGTGACGGTACGCTCCTGTCTCTTTTTCAAGAAAATCCCTCTGCTCCTGATACCGAAGCTCCTTCAGAGGCGGTTGCCAAAAAAGTGGCAGAGGAATTTCTCACTACCATGCTAGGAACTCAGAAGCAACAGTATCGTTTAGGGAAGGTAGAAATTAATAAGGAGGAAAAGGTTGCTACCGTTTTTTATCAGCGCTATGTAAATGATATTCCAGTGGCTGAAGATTATTATGCAATAGGGGTTGGAGAAAAGGGAACGATTCGATATGCGAATGCAGGGGAATCTGCTGGACTTACCATGGATATTTCCAAATTTAAAAAACCTGTTGAGCTATTGGAAATGCCTATTTTAGAAAAGAAATTTGCTGAGAATTTACAATTGGTCTATATGCCTAAGGGCAGAAAGGGACCGGATGCGAAAACCTATGAGCTGAAATATAGAGATGGAATGGCTACGTACCTGAATGCTCAGACTGGTGAACAGATTCAAGTTTCGCATGGCTACGAAGTACAATTCTCCCCCGTTATTACTGTTACGCCGGGAAAAAAACAAGTCATCGTAACAAATCCACAGGAAGCCACCGATGTATTAGCTTCGTTTGGGGTAGATACCAAGGGATTAGCTTTAGGGGTAAGCAATGTGCCAAAATATATGATGGGCGAGGGGGAGACAGAATACGATGGTAGCCGGGATGATATCTTCTATAAAGTAATTACACTAGGAGATCGTGTGAAACAATTTAGCATTAAAAAGATGGATCGTACGCAAAAGATAAAGGAAAAGAAATTCTCTGATAAAGAGCTGGAGGAGACAGCGCTGGAGTTTTTACAACCATATTTGGACGAGAGTGTCAGGGAGTTGCGTATGCTCCGTCAACACCAAAAAGGGAACCCATTTGGTGAAGAATCCATCGTTTTTTATCGTTCGTATCAGGGAGTGCCTATATTTGATCAGACATACAAAATCACGATTGATGTAGAGACGAAAGCGGTATTGGGTATGTTTTTATCATTAGCAGATGGGACAGAAACCTTTGCAGATATCAGGAAAGCCCTTTCTTCCGAGGAGGCAGCACGTAAATATATAGAACAAAACCCAGTAAAATTAGAGTATGCCTTCCCAATGATAAATGGTCGATTCATCAGAGAACCTGTACTTGCGTATACCTTTAAAAAGAATGCGTCTACCAGCATTCATGCAGGAACACAATGATCATACAATGTTCCGGCGTCACTCTACCTGCTCGATTTGACGGCGTTCCAGCCCAAGCTGTACCATGGAAGGATAAGCTAACAGCAAATGGATAGCTTAGCTTACAAACTATTCAATGGGGTGGAACTATTTGTAGCGAGCACATAGTTAAGTTAAGCCGTAACGAGATTGGCCGAGCAGCGAATGTATTGGCAGAAGGATTTATGGAAGACCCACTGTATCAGCATATCCTGCCTGACCGTTCTACCAGACTGAAGGTTTTACAGATCTTTTTTACAAACTATGTTACCATGCTGTATGATTACTCTGATTTATATGCGACCTCCGGTAGACTGGAAGCTGTTGCATTAGTATACAGATCGGAAAAGGCAGAAGCATTGCCTGCATACAGATACATGTGGGATATCTGTCGTACAATCGTTAAGTCGCTGAAAGCTAGCAAGTATATTGGACTTAGGGGATTTTGCCGAGGATTGGCTATTCTGCGCTGTATGAGCTCTGCTTGGCTGTCTGTGTTTGAGGGACGAGTGTATATGCATTTGGATATGCTCGTGGTGCAACCACAGTTTCGGGGGCAAGGGTACGTGAGTAAAATTATGAAGCCTCTTTTAGAGGAATGTAATCAGCGAAACATCGTATGTACGCTAGAAACTCAAAACCCTCAAAACATTGCTTTATATGAGCGATATCAATTTACCACAATTGAAGTAATACCTTTGCCAAAGAGTCAGATAGAACAATATTGCATGGTTTATCAATGAACATAATATCCATTTCCAGATAAAACAATTGCAGGTTGAGATAGATGACTTACCTATTATATCTGTCGTTTGTGATGATAATAATCCAAGCGGCAGTTTTTTTTGTTGGTAAGGCATCTGTATAATGAAGAAGAAAAAAGAAGCGGATATAGAAGGTGATTGGATTTTGTTAGAGTGGACAGGGGAACGCATTATTCCTAAATTGCTCAAGCCGATGAATGGAATGCTGTTGGAGCATCTAGCGAGGTATTATTTCTCAACTCCGTACTGTCGGGGGAGAGTTCTAGATATTGCCTGTGGCACTGGCTATGGGTGTCACATGGTTGTGAAGGAACGCAAGCGGGAGGTGACAGAGCTGATTGGTGTAGATGTAGATCAAGAGACGATATGTTATGCAAATCGTGAGTACAATCATCAAAAGGTTACATACTTACAGCATGATGCACTCGATCCTAAGCTTCCCGAAAAATTAGGTATGTTTGATACGATTCTTAGCTTTGAAACAATTGAGCATGTGGCAGATGATCAGCTATTTTTGGAAAATATATATCATATGCTAAAGCCTGGGGGTACATTAGTGCTTTCTAGTCCATTTGGCAGAGGAAGAGGGATGCCCACTAGTGAACCGTTTCATGTTCACCAGCTAACTCCTGAGGAATTTGAGCAACTATTTATTCGCTTTTCTGAGGTAGAAATTTATTACCAGCGTGGATTAACGTTTGAGAAGCCGCGTGATCAGGTTCGTTATTTTATTGGAATGGCTGTCTGCAAAAAGTGATAGCTACAGGAATTGTTATTGGTTACGGGAAGAGGTGGCGGTTTTGCCAAAATTTCAGTCATTAGGAATACAGGCTTCAATAGAAAAAGCACTTCAACAGAATGGATTACACTCACCTACAGCGATTCAGGAGAAAGGAATTCCTGCAGTATTAACCGGGGTGGATGTAATTGCTCAGGCACAGACGGGGACGGGCAAGACATTAGCTTTTGTTTTGCCTATTTTACAGATGATAAATCCTGAAAATCCGGATGTACAAGCTCTAATTGTGACACCGACTCGTGAATTAGCCCTACAAATTACCGCTGAGGTAAACAAGCTTGTTTTTACGAGGTCTGGGGTGCAGGTGCTAGCCATCTATGGCGGACAGGATGTAGAGCGGCAGATGAAGAAATTAAGAGGCAGCCGGCAGATCGTGATTGCTACTCCGGGGCGATTGCTTGATCATATGCGGAGAGGCACGATACAGCTTGGGCAGGTGTCTCAGCTAGTTCTTGATGAAGCGGATCAGATGTTGCATCTTGGTTTTTTACCTGAAGTAGAAGAGATTATCAAAGCCACGTCACCAACGAGACAGACGCTATTATTCTCAGCGACTATGCCAAAGCAAATCCAAAGTCTGGCAAAAGGCTTTATGCGCCAGCCTGTCACGATTCAGGCGAAGAGTGAAGGGATCGCGGTAGCTAACATCGAGCAACGTGCAATCGAGACGACCGACCGGGCCAAACAAGCGGCCTTGCGCCAGGCTATTGATGAATGCCGTCCTTTTTTAGCGGTGATCTTCTGCCGAACCAAACGAAGAGCTTCTACTTTAAATGAAGCCTTGCAAGGATTTGGTTATGCTAGTGACGAGCTTCATGGCGATTTATCACAAGCCAAACGCGAACAAGTCATGAAACGCTTCCGGGAAGCAAGCCTGCAATTTTTGGTGGCCACCGATGTCGCTGCCCGCGGTTTGGATGTGGAAGGGGTCACGCATGTGTTTAACTATGACATTCCTCATGATGTAGAGAGCTATATACATCGGATCGGCAGAACCGGGCGGGCTGGCGGTACAGGGGTAGCGATCACGTTTGTTGCTCCTAAAGACCGGATGTATTTAGATATGATTGAAAAGGGAATTGGGCAGTCCCTGAAAAAAGAAGCCTATGGCACTTCTTTTTCTCAAGAAAGATCTAATGAAGAAGCAGCAAGACATACGGCAGACAAGAAGGCAGGACAATCACAAAATAGACGTCAGTCAAAAGCAAGAGACGGTAATCGAGCAACAGCTACAGGATCGAAAGCTGGGTCTAAGTCGTCAGCACGATCAGGCCAGGCAAAGCATAATCAGACGAGACCGGGACAAAAGTCAGGAGTAAAGCAAGGGACAAGGACAGAAAACAAACCAAGCTCAAGACCAGGCACACGTCAGGAGACAAAATCAGGAGCAAAACGCTCTGGAGGGACAGCTCCAAGCAAATCAAAAGCAAAGCTAAGCCGTTCAGCCGGTCAAGGACGCTCAGCCTTCTCGAAAAAAAGAACGAGAACCAAATAAGAAAGAGAGTAAAAAAAGCTGTTCAGTCATATTGCTGAACAGCTTTTTATATGGATAAAGCAAGAAGTAAAAAGCCAAAGCGGAATATAGTAAATATAAAAGTTTACAAAGTATGTTATATAAAGTAGGATAGGAGTAAACAAGGGACAGGCGATTGTTGTGATGGGTGAGGTGTTGGACGGGCAGGAAATTTTGGAGGCTAATTGTGGGGGAACTTTTTTAGATGTGGGCAAGGGATTACATGATTGAAATTGCTTGGTTTATGTACAGACAGTGCGCTTGATTTTGATTAGATATTTACTGTTATTACCGATACCACAGGAGCCATATTGGGACATATTATCCTTATAAGCTTGTTGCTGTTACGTATGCTTTGATAATGCGTCTTCTACAATCTTGTTACAGGAGTCAGGTTAGCAGGTTTTGTAGAGAAAGGCTAGATTTTAATCAGGGACTTTCCATTTAAAAGCTTGACAGATGTTTAGTGATGTAACTATAATCGTTACAATTGTAATCTTACCTATTCGGTTTTAAGAAAGGAAAGTAACATCGTATGAATTCTTCTTCACAGTCAGCGGCTACGGAAGCTGCTGCCAAATCAAAACGCTTATGGCTAGCGATTGTGTTAGGCGCATTATCTGCGTTTGGACCGCTTTCGCTGGATATGTATCTGCCTGCCTTGCCGGCAATGGCTACCGATTTTCAAACAACTACTTCGGCTGTACAGCTTAGTTTGACAGCTTGTTTATTAGGCTTGTCTCTGGGACAGTTGTTTGCTGGACCGTTAAGTGATATTCAAGGTCGGCGTAAACCGTTGCTGGTTGGGCTGGCTATTTATGCAGTCGCTTCTATTTTGTGCGTATTTTCCACTTCCATATGGGCTTTAGTGGCTCTCCGATTTATTCAAGGGGCTGCCGGTTCAGCTGGAATTGTTATTTCGCGTGCGATGGTAAGGGATATTTATGTAGGCCCGGAATTAACTAAATTTTTTGCCCTTTTAATGCTGGTTAATGGGGTTGCTCCTATTGCGGCTCCCATCTTTGGAAGTCAGCTCTTACTCTTTACACCGTGGGAAGGTGTTTTTGTAGTATTAGGTGCAATTGGGATTATTATGCTGTTGGTGGTTCTGTTTGGTTTACCTGAGTCATTGCCTGTCGAGCGTCGTTCCACGGGTGGATTCAAGAACACCTTGGTTACATTTAAAAATCTATTAGCAGATAAAATGTTCATGGGCTTTGCTTTGTCACAAGGCTTGGTGATCGCTGCCATGTTTGCTTATATATCTGGATCACCGTTCGTACTGCAAAATATGTTTGGTGTGTCAGCGCAAATGTTTAGTGTGTTTTTCGCTATCAATGGTTTGGGGATTATTCTTGCTAGCCAAATTACCGGGAAGCTGGCTGGTAAAATTAGCGAGAGTAAGCTGATGATCAGTGGGTTGATTTTAGCGGCGATTGGTGGCGTTAGTCTACTGATTGTGATTTTGCTAGGTGCAGGATTATATGCTATTTTACCACCTTTATTTATAATCGTATCGTGCGTGGGGATTGTCAGTACGGCAGGATTTTCACTCGCGATGCAAAGTCAGGGAAAGGCGGCAGGCAGTGCCTCTGCTTTGCTAGGTGTCTTGTCATTGATCTTTGGTGCGCTCCTTGCTCCCCTAGTAGGTATTGGTGGAAGCGGAACGGCTGTCCCAATGGGCGTTGTAATAGCAGCAGCAGATGTCGGAGCACTTTTGTGCTATTATTTCATGGTCCATAAAGGCAAACAAACCAACTAATCCATGTAAATGATCTAAAGGAGAAGGAACTAGCTCAGTTACACTTTTGCGTGCCGGGCTGGTTCCTTTTTTCTGTATAAGGTATGCCTCTTTAATCCAACCGGTTTGATCTATGACAACTAGGAGCATAATAAGCCGAGCTATTATTTTAGAAGCTTTTATGTCGATTAGGAGGAGGCTAGCTTTGATGAATGGGTCATTGCTGATGGAATACGGATGGGTGTTACTCATATTAGTGGCTTTGGAAGGAATTCTAGCAGCTGATAATGCGCTGGTACTAGCCATTATGGTTAAGGATTTACCAGAGAAACAGCGTAAAAAGGCCTTGTTTTATGGCCTGGCCGGGGCTTTTATCTTTCGCTTTGCTTCGTTGTTTATCATTTCCTACTTAGTTGATGTGTGGCAGGTTCAGGCGCTTGGTGCTATTTATTTACTATTCATCTCCATCAACCACATTTTTCGGAAAAAAGGCAGGAATCCCCAAGAAAAAAAGCAAACGGTTAAGAAAAAAGGACCCGGTAGTTTCTGGGGCACTGTCGCAAAGGTAGAGCTGGCTGATCTTGCTTTTGCAGTAGACTCCATCCTCGCTGCTGTGGCACTTGCTGTTTCACTTCCTTCAACGAATCTGCCTAAGATTGGTGGACTGGATGGCGGGCAATTCCTAGTGATTTTTACAGGGGGATTAATCGGGTTAATTATTATGAGATTTGCAGCCAATTATTTTGTGGCGTTGTTAAAACGACGGCCTGGATTAGAAACCGCTGCTTTTTTGATTGTGGGCTGGGTTGGGATCAAATTGCTGGTATACACCTTCTCTCATCCCAATGTGGCTTTTTTACCAGAGAGCTTCGCAACAATGACAGCTTGGAAAATTATCTTCTATGTAGTTCTAGTAGGAATCGCTCTAGGTGGATGGTTTTTATCGAAAGAAAAAACGACAGAGTCAGGCAGATCATAAATCATGTATAATAAATGATGCCTTAGATCACTTTGAGCTAGAGATTCCTAGGCTGAAATATCTGCTATGGAAGAAGGATACATGACATGAGGATTAATAAATTTATTAGTGAAACAGGCTATTGTTCCCGCCGAGAAGCAGACAAGCTCATCGAGGCTGGGCGAGTCACGATTAATGGAGTGGTAGCAGAGCTAGGGAGTCAAGCTGACAGTCAAGACGATGTAAAAATTGACGGAAAAGCACTGGGGATCAAGAAAGCAGCTATCTACATTGCTCTAAATAAGCCTGTTGGGATTACTTGTACAACAGAGAGGCACATAAAGGGAAATATCATTGATTTCGTCAATCATCCAGAACGGATTTTTCCAATCGGGAGACTAGATAAAGACTCAGAGGGACTTATCCTGTTAACGAATGATGGGGATATCGTGAATAAAATTCTGCGGGCAGAAAACAACCATGATAAGGAATATATCGTGACGGTGGATAAACCGATTACAGATTCTTTTCTAAAAGGAATGGCCAGCGGGGTGCGTATTCTTGGAACTACTACCAAGCCTTGTCAGGTATATCGCATTAATGAACGATCATTTCGAATCATTCTGACCCAAGGATTAAATAGGCAAATCCGCCGAATGTGTCAGGTATTTGGATATAAGGTTCAGCGCTTGCAACGGATACGTATTATGAATATTCATTTGGATGGCATCAAAAAAGGCGAATGGCGTGATGTAACGACAAAGGAACTGAATCAATTGCTACAAAATCTAGTCTAACGTAATGAACCGACGAAAGCAGGAAAAAGAAGGCACTTTATTGTCTACTGCTACTATACAAAGCAGAGGCAATAAAGTGCCCTTTTTTGTATGCTTTTTTGTTTTAAGAAAGCCTAGCGTAACAGATTTGGTTGCTGTTACTTCAAATAGGTTACGTACATTGATATTCGTACAAGATAGTCAGGTACTCCCACAGCTGTCCATACAGACAGTAATGGAATTGCGCTAGGCGTTATTTTAGACGGTACTATTGGCCACCTCTCTGCCAATTTGTCAGTGGGGACCATTACGAACATTTTAAATGGAACGATAACCAGCGTGCTGGTAGCAACGATCACAGCGACTACATTAAGCAGCGTACTTCAATTTCACAAAAAAGCTTCCAATAACAGCGATTGATGTGTTTTTTTATGGGCAAGGAACGTAGCAAAAGGTTTCAACATATAGGTACATGGAGTTCCTTATTTCTGGGGGCATGTGCTTTTTACAGGCTGAACAGCAGGAGGCCTTCACAGTGCAAAAATGGCTATATTCTTCAGCGGGTTCCCAACAGGTAGAAAAGAATTCACTGGAGCTTTCAGCTAAAAAAGAATGGCTTCCATTTACCCCAAGCAGATGGTGTAACCTAAAAAAACATGATGTCGCTTATGGTTAAAAAGGAGGGGCGTATAGATGAAACCATTACAAATATCCCTGTGCATGATTGTTTGTGATGATGAGGAGCACCTTGAACGCTGTTTATCTTCAGCAGTCGATACTGTCTCAGAAATTATCATCGTTGATACAGGCTCACAGGATCGAAGCATAGAAATTGCCAGGAGCTATGGAGCGCGGGTTATCTCGATACCTTGGAGGGGAGATTTCTCTGAGGCTAGAAATTTATCTTTGGAATATGCGACCAAGCCGTGGATTCTGGTACTAGATGCGGATGAGGAATGGGTCGTGCCACCAGCCGAGCAGTTGATAGAGATGATGGATGAAGCAGAAGTGTTTGGTTATTATGTCCAATTGCAAAGCTATGTGGGCGTTACAGGAGAAGAATTTATCACTGATTCGGTTTGTCGCTTTTTTCGAAATGATGAACGCCTGCGCTTTCGAGGAACGATTCATGAAGAGATTGCCACGTGTATCCTTGAAGCGGAACCAGAAGGTGTGAGATTTTCACCTATGGTTGTTAAGCACTATGGCTATATAGACCATGTTATCGCTCAAAAAAATAAAGCTGCCCGGAAGGTTTCCCTTATCCAAAAGGCATTGCTGGAAAAGTCGGATGACCCTGTGTTGATTTACGCTCTAGGAACAGAATATTTTCAGCAGGAAGAATACCAGAGTGCGCGGGTATTATTTGAAGCACTACTTTCTTCTGTTCCTCTTCGTGTTGGTTATATGCCGGATGTGTTGCTGAAGCTAGCGTTTTCCTATAAAGAAATGGGCAATACGAAAGAGGCGCAAAACACTATAGAGGAAGCTTTGCGCCATTACCCAGATTTCGTTGATCTGATCGAGCTGCGGGCCATTCTTCATATTGAAGAAAATGAGCTAGATTCAGCTCTTGCACTATTGCAGAAAGCCACCCTTCTGGGAGATGTGTCTCATAAATATACCTCGTGTTCAGGAGCGGGAACCTACCGGAGCCTTTATATAAGAGGATTGCTTTACGAAAGACTGCTCTCTTATGAAAAATCATGTCGTTGCTATGAGGAAGCCTTGACCTTTCAGCCGCAATTCCATGCTGCTTGGCAGAGATTAATCCGTATACGGGGAGCTTTTAATCAAATACAAGAATTAGTGGAGCAATTCCAGTTATATAAGGGAAAATTGTCTCCCCAGATACAAAGCAGTATCGTGCGATATTTGATGGAATTAAATCAACCGCAGTGGTTCACACAATATCAGTTGCTACTGCCGGATGCTTATACCGATAATCCGCTTTGGAAAGGAATTTTCCTCGCACAGCTTGGAAAGGAGGAGCTTGCTTTAGTAAGCGTAAGGGAAGCACAGCAATGCTTTCATTCCCATTTGCAGGCGGACAAACAGCTTGAGGCTGATCTTTTACTATGGGCGATTTTCCTGCAAATGAATGAATACGCGAAGGCTTGTGAAATCATCTTACGGTTAGCTCAACGGCAAAAAGAGTATCAAGCTTTATTTGGATGGAAGCCTGGCCAAATCATTGCTTTGTCGCGATCTGTATACCAATCCTGTAGTCGAGTATTGCTAGTGATAGGAGCTTGGGAAAAATGGTTAGACCTGCATCGTTCTTGTTCCCCTTTAGGGTGGACAGAGGAAGTGAATGATTCATTTGCAATTGCGTTGCTTCGAGCGCCCCATTCTATCCGGCTTCAATTCCTCCAAATGTTTCTAATGGAAACTCATTTATCCCCGCGACTTCTTCAGATCGCTGGAGTTCTAGCTATTCGATGCAGGAAATACCACGAAGCTACGACTTTATTCGAAAGGCTGAACCGCAGCTCAATCGAGAAGGAACAAATAATAGCCCAGCTAGGCCTATTATATGCGCAAGCCGGGCTAGCTAAGAGACGGAGAGCTGATATTTTACCTGATCAGGTCAACAGCTTGCAGTATTTATCTATTTTTTCGTAAGGACAGCCCGAAAGCAGGTTAATACGCTACCATACATTTGTGTTTTGACAGCATCTATAGGCTGCTGGAGAGACGTCATCTGCAAAAGCTAAGCCTGACCTACGTACTGAAGTGTATGGGATAAAGCAGGGATTGAGACCTTTTTTTGAAAGGAAAAAAGGAGAAAAATTCTGATTCAGTATTGTCTTATTAGGGTAAATAGAAAAGAATTCTGTATTTTCTGCTTTATATTTTATCTAAGGATGGGAGAGACATGACTTTTCGCCGAAAACAATTGCTTGGCTACGGCTTTATTTTATTCTTATTACTGATTTTAGCTTCCCTGGTTATCTTTACGATGAGTAGTATTAATAATAACGTTGAAGAGATAGCGAATGACCGTTCTGTGAAAATCAAGCTGGTGAACGATTTACAGAGCAAATTTTTTCGTATAGACCAAGAGCTTAGCTATATCATCACAGAGAATAATATTCAGCTCATCAATCAAAAGATCGAACAAATGAATCAGAAAATACTAGATACGAACTCCTTAATGACAGTGATCGGCATTAAAATAAATTCAGAGTCTGGACAGCAATTGTTAGCGCAAATTAAAGTTCACTATACAGATTATCTCACCTATCAAAAGCAGATTGTAGCGTATGTTAAGGCCGGAAATAAGGAAATGGCCAGAGGCATGTATGTGGGTGGAAAAGAAGAGACTCGCAAAAATGTGATGGAGTTAACGGAAGAATTTAAAAATCGCCAGCAGGAACTAATGGATCAAGCTGCTGAAGAATCCGTGAGAACCTACCATAGCATGTTGCTCATCATCATTTTGAGTGTCGTACTTTGTTTAGCATTAGGAATCGGAATTGCAAGCTGGGCTATACGCAGTACCTCACGTAGTCTTAGTCATATCTCCAGTACAATCTCAGGAATTGATTTTAAACAAGCTGAAAATGTACCGCGACTATCTGTTTTAACAAATGATGAAATAGGTAACATTTGTGAATCATTCAACGAGATGGCTGCCTCTTTAGAGGAACATACGACTAAGGTAAAGGAATTTAATCAAAAGATAACGGAGCAAAGCTGGGTAAAGACCCAACAAGCTTATATGGCTAATTTAACGCAGGGGATTCAGGATTTTGAATCTCTAGGACAAGAATTCATTTCAAAAATCGCTTGGATTATTGAAGCCTCCTGCGGTGCTTTTTATCTAGCTTTTGGGAAAGGGGACGCCAAGGAATTTAGAAAGATTGCTTCATTTGCATCAAGTGGGGAAGATGTTGGAACTGCCAGCTTTCGCTTCGGCGAAGGTGTAGTGGGGCAATGCGCGCAGGAAAAGAGAATGCTCGCATTAAAGGAAATACCTGAGCAGTACATGACCATTAAGTCTGCTTTAGGGGAAGCTTTTCCGAAACAAATTTTGATTGTTCCGGTTACCTTTGAGAACGAAACGGTTGCTGTGATCGAGATTGCTACCCTTAGTTCGTTTTCCGAATTACATATGCAGCTATTGGAAAATGTCACAAGTCACTTGGGGACTACTGTTAATCGAATTTTCGATCGCTTAGAGGTGGAGCGCCTCCTGCGAGAATCGCAAGCAATGACAGAGGAATTGCAGGCTCAGTCGGAAGAGCTGCAGACACAATCCGAAGAATTGCAGATGCAGACAGAGGAGCTTACTAGCATCAATGAAAGGCTAGAGGAGCAGAAGCAATACGCAGAGGAGAAGGCTAGGGAGCTGGAGCAAACAAAGATAGAGCTAGAGGAACAGACAGCAGCACTAATGAAAAGCTCTCAATACAAATCTGAATTTCTAGCTAATATGTCACATGAACTACGCACTCCGCTAAATAGCATTTTAATCCTTTCAGAAATGCTCTCGGAGAATCTTAATGAGACGCTTACCGCGGAAGAGCAAGAATATGCACGTGTTATCAATTCCTCTGGTTCAGATTTACTTAACCTGATTAATGATATTTTAGATCTTTCCAAAGTGGAGGCAGGCAAGCTGGAGGTTGTCTTTGAAGAGGTAAATATCAGTGAATTGCCGATGTTTATGGAAAGCCACTTTTCACATGTTGCGGCTCAGAAGAATCTTCATTTTCATATTGAAGTGCATCCTGATGCGCCCGATATTATGTACACGGATGAACAACGATTGCATCAAATCTTGCGGAATTTACTTTCCAATGCCTTCAAATTTACGGAAAAAGGCTCCGTGACTCTGCAAATCAGAAGGGCAGATCCTTTGCAGGTCAATTTGATAATGCCGGAGGAGAAGTATACCGATTACTATTTGGAGATTTCTGTCACGGATACTGGTATTGGCATAGCCGAGGACAAGAGAGAACATATCTTTGAAGCTTTCCATCAAGCAGACGGTGCAACCAGCAGAAAGTATGGGGGAACAGGTCTCGGATTATCCATTTGCCGAGAATTTGCACGCCTGTTAGGTGGCTGTATTACCCTAGACAGTGAAGAGGGTTGCGGTAGTACCTTTACGCTATATATTCCAAATATGCAGGAGGATATGACACAGGAGCTGTTTTTCGTTCACACGGAAACGGCAGTAGCTCATATGGAAGGGGTTCACGCAGAGAGCCCGCAGCCTCCTGTATTTGAATCGGAGGACTTACAGATATCCTTGAAGCAGGGTCAAGTAATGGCAGAGCAGGATCAAGCGATTTCTTTACAAGCACAAAAGTATAATCAGCAGGCACCAAGCTTGTTTAAGGGTAAGCGTGTCTTGGTTGTGGACGATGACAATCGAAATGTTTTTGCGCTCACAACTACTCTTGAACGAGAAGGATTTAAGGTTATCGCCGCCAGTAACGGGAGAGAGTGTCTTGAAATACTAGACAATGTTCAGCACATGGATATCATACTCATGGATATTATGATGCCAGAGATGGATGGATATGAAGCAATGCAGGCTATTCGCCAAAAAGCTGATATGAAAAATGTGCCAATCATTGCCTTGACCGCAAAGGCTATGAAATATGACCGGGAAAAATGTCTGAAGGCTGGAGCATCCGATTACATCAGTAAGCCATTAAAGACGAGCCAACTGCTTTCAGTTATGCGTGTCTGGTTGGTGAAGTAGGTGTAATAAATAGATGGAGGACAGGTCGATGACTTCTTTGACTGAGGCAAATGAATACCAGATTGATGAACGAGAAAGTATTGAAATCGATCTTCTTTTAGAAGGAATTTATCGGATGTATGGCTTTGATTATCGTGATTATGTCAGATCATCAATAAGAAGGCGTATATGGAATCGTATGCTGCAAGACAGGATTCCCACAGTTACCGCTCTTTTAGAGAAGGTACTTCATGATGCTAAATTTGTGGATAAATTGCTGAATGATTTCTCCATTAATGTAACGGAAATGTTTCGTGATCCTAGCTTTTTCTACGTTTTTCGTAAGAAGGTAATCCCTTTTCTTCACCAGCTTCCTGAAATTAGAATTTGGCATGCAGGCTGTTCAACAGGAGAAGAAGCATATTCCATGGCTATTCTAATCGAAGAAGAGAATCTGAGCCATAAGACTAAAATCTATGCGACAGATATGAATGAGGAAGTGTTGAAACGGGCCGAAAAGGGGACCTTTTCCTTAAAGAAGATGCAGAATTATACCCGGAATTATATACAGGCAGGTGGCAAAAAAGCCTTTAGTGAATATTATTCGACTGACTCGGAATTTGCAATTTTAAACCAATCCATTTTAAAAAACGTAACCTTTGCCCAACACAATTTAGTCACAGATTGTTCTTTTAACGAGTTCCATGTGGTGATTTGTCGGAATGTCCTGATTTACTTTAATACAGACCTACAGAGTCGTGTCTTCCAATTGTTTGATGAGAGCTTATCTACCAATGGCTTCTTTGGCTTAGGGAGTAAGGAATCGCTTTCTTTTGTAAAAGATATGAACCATTATCAGGAGATTGAAGGAGTCCGGATATATCAAAAATGCAAGTAGAAGCATAAAGGAAAGCGAACCTTCTGGATAACGGAAGGTTCGCTTTTTATTGAAAGGAATCAAGAGGTATTATGCGATGTAATTATTCTAGAGGCTTACCTGTCAGCGCATCAATGAAGTAGATATCTGACGGCTGACTCAGGAGATAAACTAACAAAGGAGCAGGTGCCATTTGATCCTCGTATTATGGCCATAGATAGCTAAGCTTCACTGGATGGGATGCGACAAAGGCTTTTTTCGCTTGTTCAGCAGTAATGATTTTTTTGCTGTTAGGCAGGGTTGATTCTGTTTGGATGTTAAAATGGAAACCAATATAATGACGAGAATAAACAAGAAAAGTCACTCTTATCAGAAAAGTGTTTTTAAAAATGCTTGGGAGGGAGTTCATTCGTTAGCACGAATCATTAGCAGGCACATATCATCATGCTGATGCTCCCTAGCTTCAGGAGGTAGGATATTTTCTACCAGTTGTTCAGGAGTTAGGGGTTGGTTGAAAAGCGCTGTCTTCATGATTTCTGTCCCATCATCTACGGTATTTTCCAGCATTTCTAATAGACCATCCGTATATAAGACCATTTGCATGCTCTTCTCGTACGCAATAACCGTTTTTTGTACCTCAATTTCCGAGAAGAAACCGACGGCACAACTGCCTTTATCCAAATAATGAACCGATATACCGTCTACGATCATAATTCCCTTTGGATGTCCAGCATTGACGTATTCTACAGTCTTTTTTTCGGTATCAATGACTAGGTAAATCGCGGTGAAATAGTATTGAAGGAAACGCTCCGTGCTGTTTAACTGATACATGTATCTGTTTAATTCCCGAATGACTTGTTCTGGGTCTGTAATTTTCGTAATGGTATCACGCAGAACGGATGAAATATACATACAAACCAAGGAAGCTGCAATTCCATGCCCCATCATATCTAATAGGATCACGCCATAGCGCTTTTCATCAATAGGTATCCAGGAATACATATCTCCGGCTAGTTCAAAGGTAGGCAGATATGCAGCGCTAATCTGAATCCGTTCATTATGGATTGGATGGCTTAACACGCTTCGCTGTACTTGTTTGGCAAGCTGAAGCTCGCTTTGGATGACCTTATCACGTTCTCGATGCCAGTCGCTTTCGTGCTTTAAACGCAAAGCAACACGAATACGCGCCATTAATTCAATTTTATTAATCGGCTTCATCACATAATCATTTGCACCTACGTTAAGAGCCTCTGCCATTTTAAACGAGTCACCCATAGCTGTAACAAAAATAATCGGGATATGCTTTAATTCGTCATCTTGCTGAATCCGGCGACAGGCTTCAATGCCGTCTATTTCTGGCATCATGAGATCAAGCAAGATGAGATCCACACTGCGGTGGATTTTATGTGGCGCATCTATTTGCAGATAGTCAAAAAGCTCACAGGCTGAATGCAGGAGCTTAATATCTGCATATCCCTCACTGTTTAATATCTTTTCAATGATGGTGAGATTAATCGGATTGTCATCCACGACGAGAATGCTCATTACCTAATTCTCCTTTTTGTAAAAACAGGATATGTACTCGGATAATCGTATCATAGCTAGATAGTGAGTGAGCGGCTACACGTCACTTATCTCTTTACCCGCAAACTATATTTTTGAAACAGACCCATGATAAAATTTTGTCTATCTTGTTTTGATACAATAGAAAAAAACATGGTGGCAAATGAACGGGAGCTGCCAAAAAAAGTGGTGATGATAATGCTGCATCTACATCAGGCAGAGGAACTTCTGCAAAAATATTACGGCTATCCTGCCTTTCGAAAAGGACAGCAACAAATTATTGAAAGTATTTTAACCGGGCACGACACGCTGGGAATCATGCCTACAGGCGGAGGGAAATCCATCTGTTATCAAATTCCCGCCTTACTGTTCGATGGAATTACGCTCGTAATCTCTCCCTTAATCTCTTTAATGAAGGATCAGGTAGATGCCTTAGTTAGTATGGGTGTGCCTGCTACGCAGATTAATAGCTCTCTTTCCTATCATGAGGTGCAGGAGAGAATGAGTGATGCTAGACAGGGAAGGTACAAATTGGTTTATATTGCTCCAGAGCGACTTGAATCGGAACAGTTTCGCGAAATGATTCAGGAGATGCCAATATCGTTATTAGCTGTGGATGAAGCGCATTGTGTCTCGCAGTGGGGACATGATTTTCGCCCCAGCTATCTAGCGGTTGCCAGCCTTGTACAGTCATTACGTTCGCGGCCTATCGTGGTGGCTTTGACCGCAACGGCTACCCCTGAGGTAAAGGAGGACATTTGCCGACTCCTTGCATTGCAAGAAGGTCGAGTATTCGTTACCGGGTTTGGCAGGGACAATTTAATGCTGTCTGTACGAAGAGGCGAAGATAGGCGCTCATTTGTTTCTGACTACGTGACAGCAAATCATGGACAGGCGGGTATCATATATGCTTCTACTCGCAAAGAAGTGGAAAATCTCTATGAATTTTTACGCCAAAAGGGGCATCGTGTAGGTAAGTATCACGCAGGCCTATCCGAGGCTGAGCGTATCAGCAATCAGGATGCTTTTCTATTTGATGATGTAAATGTCATGATTGCAACGAATGCATTTGGAATGGGGATTGATAAGTCCAATGTTAGATACGTCATTCATTACAATATGCCGAAAAATCTGGAGGCCTATTATCAGGAGGCCGGGCGTGCAGGGCGTGATGGAGAACGTAGTGAATGCATCCTGCTGTTCCAGGCACAGGATATCCAAACGCAGAAATATTTTATTGAACAAAATGAACAAACGGATGAAAGAAAAGAGCAGGATTACAAAAAATTATATGCAATGAGTGACTATTGCCGAACCTCACGTTGCTTGCAGCAATACATTTTGGAGTATTTTGGTGATCCCCATGCGAAAGAGTGCGGTACCTGCGGAAATTGTACAGATGACGCAGAATTAATAGATATTACGGTGGAGGCTCAGAAGATTTTTTCATGTGTGAAACGAATGAAGGAACGTTTTGGAGCGGTTATGGTCGCACAGGTTCTGAGAGGCTCTTCTAATAAAAAGGTGCTTCAATTCGGTTTTTCGGCATTGCCTACATACGGCATAATGAAAGATTACACGGAAAAAGAGATAGTAGAGATGATTCAGTGGCTGATTGCGGAAGGTTATATGAGTTTAACAGAAAGCCAATATCCGGTGGTTATGCTTGGGGAAAGAGCGGTGCGTGTATTAAAAGGAGAAGAGCAGGTCTGGCATAAGCAACGCGCGAAGCCGATCAAGCGACAGGAGGATAGTCAATTGTTTGATATCTTACGTCAGTTGCGCAAAACGATTGCCGAGCGAGAGGGATTGCCGCCTTATGTTATTTTTCATGATAGTACCTTGCGGGAAATGAGTGAAATTGTTCCCACTGATAAAGCTGCCATGCTCACGATCAAGGGTGTGGGGGAAGCCAAGTGGGACAAATATGGGGAAGAATTTATCGCATGCGTAACCGAGTATAGTCAGAAGGCATAGCTGGCAAATAGAGAGAATTGATGCAGCAGGAAAGAGTGGGGAAAGCCTTGAATTTGGCTCTCCCTACGTTTTTTGGAAGCGTAAGGCTTGTTTTATTTGTTGGAAATAAAAACCTTCATTTTTTCCTGCTCATTTTTAGTTGTAACATTATTAATATTTCGGTAGTCTACTACTAGGACATTTTTTCACAATTTGATAAAAGGGAGATACTACATGCACTTACTTCAAAAAGCCTGCAAAGGTTTCCTAACAGCTATGCTTGGTTTTTCCTTTCTTGCAACCGGAGTAGCAACTCCTGCTCCTGTAGAAGCTGCAGAGAGCAAGGGGAATGATGTGAACATCACGCTACTGGGCACATCTGATATTCACGGACGATTCATGCCGTGGGATTATGGCTTAGATGGTCCTGATCTGACTGGAAGCATGACACAATTATTTACAATTATTAAACAAGTAAGAAAAGAAAACCCAAACACCATTTTATTGGACGCAGGTGATCTTATTCAGGATAACTCTGCGGAGCTATTTAATGATCAGCCGCAATCTCCAATGATGGTAGCCTTAAACGAAATGGGCTATGATGCTTGGGCATACGGAAATCATGAATTCAATTTTGGTTTAGACGTATTAGATAAAATCGGAAGCCAATTCACAGGCACGATGCTCGCAGGAAACATCTACAAAGAGAATGGCGAGCGCTTTATGCCTGCTTATAAAATCATCGAAAAAGACGGCGTTAAAATAGGAATTATCGGAATGAATACGCCAATGATTGCAGAATTTGAAAAAGGCACTGACCATCTAAACGGGTTGATCGTTAAGAATCCTGTTGAGGAAACAAAGAAAGCAGTTAGCGAGTTAAAAGGAAAAGTAGATGTCATGATTGGACTTATGCACATGGGGATTGAGAATGAAAATGGCATCCCTGGTACAGGTGTAGAGGACATTGCGAACGCTAACCCGGAATTAACCGCAATCTTTGCCGGTCATATGCACAAATTGGTTAAAAAAGAAGTCATTAATGGCGTTTTAATCACAGAACCTGATAAATATGGAACACACATCTCCCGCATCGATCTTTCCTTTACCAAACAGGGAGATAAAGTGGTTTTAAAAGAGAAAGAAGCAACTGCCATCCCGGTGAAGGCGGCGGATGGCACTTTTGTAAAATCTGACGCTGATTTGGAAAAAACCTTGCAGCCGTTCCATGAATTCGCTCGTGCTGATGCTAACATCGTCATTGCAGAATTAAAGGATGGCAATCTAGTACCGAGAGACGAAATCAAAGGCATTCCACAGGTGCAAGTACAAGCGACGCCAATGGCTAACTTCTTTAATGAAGTAATGCTATATTATAGCAAAGCGGACGTGGTTGCCCACCAAATTGATAATGACGATGTGAAGCTAGATGCTGGCCCGATCAAGAAAAAAGATATTGCCTATAGCTATCGCTATGCGGGCGGAGAGGTTACCGTTTATAAAATTACAGGTAAAGATTTGAAGGATTATATGGAATGGGCAGCAGGCTACTTTAACACAGCTCGCCCAGGTGATGTGACCCCTAGTTTTGATAAAAAGCGCCGTGCCTCGAAATATAGCACGAATGATTTTTTTGGTAACGTGAAGTATGAAATTGATTTATCAAAACCAGCCGGTGAACGCATTACTAATTTACGCCGAATGGATGAAACAGCAATCAAACCAGAGGATACAATTAAAATCGGTATGAACTCCTACCGTATGGAGGCTTTGCAAGCAAAAGGCGGAGCATTAGAAGGACGCAAATTCGACGTGCTTTGGTCTTCTAAGCAAAATGATGCGTACGGAGAGACAGGCGGGACCATCCGCAACCTGTCTATGAAATATCTGCAAGAAGTGAAAAAAGGCGTATACACGCCAAACAACGAGCAATACTGGAAGGTTACCGGCTTCGATGCGAAAGCTCCAGCGCGTGCAGATGTGGTAGAGCTTCTAAATGACGGCATTATGGAAGTCGCAAAAGATGGCAAGTACACAAACATCGCTTCTATTAATGTAAACGATGCTGTTACACCAGCCGAAATCGCAGAGCTTGCGAAAAAAGCGAATGTAAAAGCAGATCAATTTACTGGTGTAAAAACTAAAGGTGAATTCTATCAAAAGCTAAATCAAGCTCGCAAGGCGTCTGAATCTGCAACGGGTCAGTCCGCAAAAGAAGCTGAAAAACCAGCTCCTGCGGCAAAAGCGGAAGAACCAGCAGCAACAGCGCCAGCAGAAAAAACAGTGGTTACTCCTGTTCAGCCAACAAAACAACCAACAGTAGAGGCTCCTGTCAAAAAGCTGGAGCCAGCACAAGCAGTTGCGTCTGACAAGAAGCAGGCTAGAGTTACGGCATACTTTTTGAACCTGCGCACCAAGCCACTGGCAGGTTCTAAGATTATGGGAGCTGTACCGAAAAATACCGTTTTAGAGATCGTAGGTTCGCAAAAAGGCTGGTTACAAGTCTCTTATCAGGGTAAGACCGCGTACGTTGACAGTGCCTTTGTAAAAGTACTACCGTAACCAGCTAAATGAAATCAGTGCCCTAAAATATGATGCACTAGGAAAGCAGTCCGATTATAAATCGGGCTGTTTTTTTATAGAGAGGGCCTTTCCAGCTATGATAGATGCCGTGTCCAACTATGGAATGAACACATAGAAATAAGGAGGTAAGTCGGAACTGCCTGACAGCCAGGGGCTAGGAAGGGGGATGACATGTTAGAACCAAAACAAATAAGAACGGCTAAAGAACGGTTCATAATAAAAGCAAAAAACATAGCTATCACAAAGGAAACACCGAAAACAAAGGTGAAAACAAAAACAAAAACAAAGATTACAGCGAAAAACAAGGATACAGCAAAAAACAAACTAACAGGACGAATTGTTTTCCCGGGGGATGCTGATTATAATCGGGCACGTGCAGAGTATAATCGTCGATTCAATAAGTTTCCTAGAGTAATTGTGTTTTGTCAGTGTGCAAAGGATATCATTAATGCGGTTAAGTGGGCCCGTGAAAGGAAGGTGCCCATTCGTATTCGCAGTGGTCGCCATAGCTATGAGGGGTTTTCCGCCGTTACCGGCGGAATCATTATCGACGTAAGTGAGATGAACAAGATACATGTAGATCTCAAGCGTAATCTTGCTTACGTACAGACTGGTGCACCGTTAGCAGAGGTCTATCAAAAGTTATGGGAAAAAGGGGTATCCATTCCTGCCGGCACGGCGGCTGATGTAGGCGTGGCAGGACTTACATTAGGTGGGGGAATTGGATTGCTCTCACGTCAATATGGACTTACACTGGATCATTTGAAAGCAGTCAACATGGTGGTAGCTTCCGGGAAAAAAGGGGCAAAGCTGCTGAAGGCTACTCCAAGCCAGCATGCTGATCTGCTGTGGGCTTCCAAAGGTGGTGGAGGAGGCAATTTTGGCATTGCTAGTTCCTTTATATTCCGGGTTCGTCCGATTCAATCCGTATCGATCTACAGTATTACATGGAAGTGGCAGGACTTTACAGAGGTATTTGATAAATGGCAACACTGGGCACCAAGTGTAACCAATCGCTTAACATCTACCATTGAAATGTCTTCTAAGCAGGTAGGTACAATCGTTTCAACAGGACAATTACTGGGAACGGCAAAGGAGCTTAGAAGATTGCTAAAACCTCTCCTAAGCACGGGTTCACCGGTAAAAGTTAAAGTGCGGCAGGTCCCTTATATCAAGGCAGTTAAGTTCTTTGCCGAATCAGACGAGAATTTATTGCCAAAATTTAAGATAACAGGAGCCTACGCATATAAAAATCTGTCTATTAAAGGGATAAAGGTTTTACAGGAGTTTTTGGCAAACACCCCAAATCGCCATTCGACAGTGTGGTGTCAAAGCCTGGGGGGAGCTGTTGGACGTGTCCTGCCCTCGGAAACCGCCTATTTTCATCGAGGGGCCAGATATATATTTGAGCTTTCGGCCAGATGGAGAGATAACTCATTCCAGACAGCTAGCATACGATGGGTCAATCGATTCCGAAAAGCACTTATTCCTTATGTCATTGGGGATTACATGAATTTCCCCGATCTTCATATCAAAAATTGGCCACAGGCCTATTATGGGACCAATTTTGCCCGCTTAAAGCAGGTAAAGAAGAAGTACGATCCTCACAATGTATTTTGCTTCGCTCAGAGTATTCCGGTGTAAAGGGCAACGAGTAAAAAAGTGAAATAAAGCAAGGAAGCTACGCTTTCCCGGAGATTTGTGCTCCGGGTTTTTGCATTCCAGTAGTTTCCGAGAAAAAGATCAATTTACCTTGAAACTTTTCCTACATTCTGTCACGATTTTCGATATAATCATAGAGATGTAGATTTGAATAAATCATCGGTGAAAGACAATTACGCAAGAAATCATTCTTTTTTTAATACAGCAAGCAAACAATCAACCATAAAACTAAAGGAGTTAATCATGAGTATTTTAACCGTACAAGGTCTAAGCCATGGTTTTGGCGACCGTGCTATTTTTAATGACGTTTCCTTCCGTTTATTAAAAGGGGAACATATCGGTTTAATCGGTGCTAATGGCGAAGGAAAATCTACCTTCATGAACATTATCACGGGAAAGCTGGAGCCGGATGAGGGGAAAATCGAATGGGCGAAAAACGTGCGCGTGGGCTATTTGGATCAGCATGCCGTGCTGCAACGCGGCATGACGATTCGCGATGTGCTGCGTGGAGCGTTTCAATATCTTTTTGACATGGAAGCTGAGATGAATGCTATCTGTGACAAAATGGCCGATGCGACTCCAGAAGAGCTAGAGCAACTGCTTGAAGATATGGGAACCATTCAGGATACGCTAACTAACAATGATTTTTATGTGATTGACGCTAAAATAGATGAGATTGCCCGCGGGCTGGGCCTGGAAGACATTGGTTTGGAACGAGATGTACAAGATTTAAGCGGTGGACAACGTACCAAGGTTCTGCTTGCCAAACTGCTTTTAGAGAAACCAGACATCCTTCTATTGGACGAGCCTACCAACTATTTGGATGAGCAGCATATTGAATGGTTAAAACGCTACTTAAACGAGTATGAAAATGCCTTTATTTTGATTTCGCATGACATTCCATTCCTAAATAGCGTTATTAACCTGATTTATCACATGTCCAACCAAGAGCTGGGCAGGTATGTCGGGGATTATGATAACTTCATGCAAATCTATGAAGCGAAAAAGGCGCAGCTTGAATCTGCTTATAAACGTCAGCAGCAGGAAATCTCTGAGCTTAAGGATTTCGTAGCACGTAACAAGGCACGTGTATCCACGCGTAATATGGCGATGTCCCGTCAGAAGAAGCTGGATAAGATGGAAGTGATTGAGCTTGCGAAGGAAAAACCAAAGCCAGAGTTTAACTTCAAGGAATCTCGTGCTTCCGGCAAAGTGATTTTGGAAGCAAAGGATTTGGTTATCGGCTATGACGAGCCATTGTCCCGCCCGCTTGATTTGTATATGGAGCGCGGACAAAAAATCGCCTTAGTAGGTGCAAACGGTATTGGTAAAACAACCTTAATGCGCAGTATTTTAGGCCAAATTAAGCCAATCTCCGGTGATGTGCGTTTGGGTGATTACCTGAATATCGGTTATTTTGAACAGGAGATGAAAGGAAGCAATCCTAATACGTGTATTGAGGAAACATGGCAGGAATTCCCGTCATTCACTCAATTTGAAGTGCGTGCCGCGTTAGCAAAATGCGGACTGACAACCAAGCATATCGAAAGTAAGATTGATGTGTTGAGCGGGGGCGAAAAGGCAAAGGTACGCTTATGTAAGCTAATTAACCGGGAAACTAATTTACTTGTACTAGACGAGCCTACCAATCACTTGGATGTTGAAGCCAAGGATGAATTAAAACGCGCGTTGAAAGCGTACAAGGGCAGTATCCTGATTATATGTCACGAACCAGAGTTCTATCAGGATGTTGTGACTGATGTATGGAATTGTGAATCCTGGACGACTAAAGTATTCTAAGTCTGCGCGAGATCGCACTATTATATAAGGGTTTCATAAAAGAGAAGCACTCTAAATCCAGCTTTTGCCCGGTTAGAGTGCTTCTTCTGTTAGGAAGGCGCTTTTTTTCTCAGAAATCCTTTTTACTGTCTGTGACGTGCTAATTGCTATGATTGTGACTTGACCTCATGCATAATTTGCTTGGGAAAAATCGCCGTTACTTTAAAGTAGTCACCATCAATATCGATGTGCAATTCCCCACCCTGCAAATCCATAATACTCTTGGCTATGGCAAGCCCCAGTCCGGAGCCTTCTGCATGGCGGGATTGATCACCGCGCTTGAAACGCTCAAATAACTCGTTTACTTCAAAGTTAATTTCGTAAGCAGAAACATTTTTGATCGTAAACAGCACGAAATCGGCTTCCTCATGCAGGGAGAGGTAAACACGAGTATTGGGCAAGGAATACTTAATCGCGTTGCTAATGAGGTTTTCGAATACACGCCAGGTCTTTTTCCCATCCACATGCATAAGTATTTTAGGCTGATCAACATGGAGGCGGAGGGTTAGTCCTGAAGCAGGTATCTTATCAGTAAACTCAGCCAGTGCTTGGTTTAGGAGAGCGACAATATCTACCTGCTCTACATGCATCTCGACAGCGCCACTCGCGACCTTGGATGCCTCAATCAAATCATCAATCAGCACCTTTAAACGGTAGGTTTTTTTGTCCAATATGTTAATGTATTCTTTTGATTCCTCAGGGGTCAGTGTGTCTTGTTTCAAAAGTCCGACATAATTCATAATCGAGGTAAGCGGTGTACGCAGATCATGCGAGACATTGGTGATCAGCTCCGTCTTTAACTTTTCGCTTTTCATCTGGCTGTCCAGCGATTTTTTTAAGCCCTCCCGCATATTATTGAGATTCTGGGTTAGCTCTTTAAAATTCCCTGCCTTTGGCTCCTCTATGTGCAGGTTAAGTTGTCCTGCTGCCATAAATTCTGTAGCTTTCATAATTTTGTTTAAAGTACCTATTCTACGTAAGGTAAGAGGTACTACAAAGAGAAGATAAAACAGGCTATAAAAGAAGCCCCAGCTAACAGGAATACTATCAACCATCCCCGAGATTCCCCGGAAAAAAATTAACATACAGCTAAAACCAAACCCGGCTGATAAAATAGCTAATAGGACGACTTTAAACAATAAGCTTTTGTATAACGTGCTTTCTTGATAGAGAATTTTTAGCTGATGCAAAAAACTTTTTTGCCATTGAAGCTGGAGCTGTTCCCGGTTTTTCATTAGGTACCAAGCTTCGTATATATGCAAGGTGATATAGGCAAACAGTAGTGCAAAGCCGGTTAATACAAGAACATGTACGATGCCAGGCTGTAAATAGAAAAAGGATATTCGATTCAAGGAAATGATTGTAGTTATGCAAACAATGGCTAATAAGAAAATCCGAATATCAATCGGTATACGGCGTAATACTCGTGCCATTTTTTCTAAGAGTAGGACAGATATACCCTTTTGTTTGAATAAAGAGATGCCAATCGAGATGATTCCTATCAGACTAGCCAAACCTACTAGGCACTCGTTAATCAATCGATCTCTAATTGATAAAAAGTGCGTATAGTGTTTAAGTTCCAGATTTTCTGCATTTAGGGTAAGAGGAACTATGACATACCCCCACCAGTCATGATATTTGAAAAGATCATTAACGTCTCTAAGATTATCAGGTGGATTTAACATTGGAAATCTTGCATAGAATAGTGTTTTTGTTTTTAATTCTTCTTCAGTTGGAAATTTATCTATGTTTTTATAAATATCTTTCGTTTGTTGATCTTGAATATGGTAGTGAAAAGTATTATCTAGTATAGAAAGTCTAAACTCGATCCTTTTAAATGCTTCATCTCGTTCAGCAAACGGTTTTTTTTCGTGATCTTTAAAATCTACAAATCTTCGTACCAATAAATTTGAAAATCGATTCACATCTCCTCCAAAGTTATTGGTAGTAAAGTAATAGTCCTTGCTTAATTGCGGTTTGTTATTAAGAACATCTATCGTAGCTAGGAATGGTAAAGCCAGCAGATAAAAGCTTACAATAAGAGCAACTAAGGAGATAAATTTACCCTTCGATTTTGTATCCAATGCCCCACACCACCTTTAAATATTTGGGCTCTTTTGGGTTGATTTCAATTTTTTCGCGAATTCTTCGGACATGAACAGCCACTGTATTTTCCGCATTGTAATAAGGCTCCTTCCACACTTTTTCATAAATCTCCTCAATAGAAAATACGTGGCCTTTATTGACCATTAATAGCTCAAGAATTTTATACTCCGTTGCGGTCAAACGAACTTCTTCGCCATCTACCGTTACGGTTTTCGCATTCGTATTGAGAGTCAAACCGCCGACTGTCGTTTCGCCCTCGCGTACCTTGTAATTGCCTAGATTGGTATATCTGCGCAATTGGGATTTTACACGGGCAATTAATTCAATAGGATTGAACGGCTTCGTGATGTAATCATCTGCCCCTACATTAAGACCCAGCACGATATCGGTATCCTCAGATTTGGCTGAGAGCATAATGATAGGAATATTCTTTGTTTCTCTGATGGTAAAGGTTGCTTTAATTCCATCCATGACCGGCATCATAATATCTAGTAGAATGAGTTGAATATCTTCTGTTTCCAATATCTCTAATGCTTCCGCACCGTTCCTCGCTTGAAAGACGGCGATATCCTCATTGCGCAAATAAATTTTGATAGCTTCTCTGATTTCCGCTTCGTCATCTACGACTAGTACTTGATATTTTGGCATCTGTTATCCACCTTTTCTTCCCGTTCCTTTCATTGTGTCATAGGCTTATCTTACAAACAACTTGTTACAAATAATGAAATAGAAATCTTACAAAAGTCTTAAGACGTAGCAAATCCTTGATATGGAAACAGCAAAAAACCCCCTTCGCTAAATGGAGAGGGGGCGCTTGCTCTTCTATTAATGGTTCATTTGCCAAGGCCGTTTGGCAGGAGCTGGTGCAGGTACACCTGTTGGAAAATGAGAAGGGTAGGAGTGTCTGCAGGAGTGTGTGGCTGAATGCTCACGGCGTACGACCTTAGGAATGGCACTTTGTTCAATGCGCTGGCGTAATACCGCGGAGGAAGTGATTAATCCGGGTGGAGTGTACAATCTAACGGCGTCCTTTGTGCAAAACGGACAATCAACGATTTCGGTAGCATGCTTCATGCTCATTGTCTCTTCAAAGGGACCGCAATCCTGACAGTGAAAGACGTAGGTTGGCATTAATAGCTCCTTTCTTTTGAATCACGCATGCGCGCTCAACACGATTATTTTGGTAAAATATCCCGGTCAAAAATGGAGGTGGGAAGCCACAGTGTGCAACAAGCATTGGGTACATCGACTATACCGCTAATTCTGCCTTCAACGGGCGCTGTGCTTAATAGCATGTAAGCTTGTTCCCCGGTATAGCCCATTGTTGTTTTTAGATATTCAATTGCATTGAGGCAGGCACGGCGATAAGCAAGATGTGCATCCAAATAATATTGTTCGCCAGTCGATTCGTGCACTGAAATCCCTTCAAACACCAAAAACTCAGAATAATGGGGATCAACGGGACCTGGCTTAAACACTGGGTTTTCCGTGATTTTATACTTCGCCATTCCGCCTTTAATCAAATCAACGTGCAGATCAATCCAGCCTGCCATTTCAATCCCGCCGCAGAAGGATATTTCTCCATCGCCTTGTGAGAAATGCAGGTCACCAACTGAAAGCTTAGCTCCATCCGTGAAGACCGGGAAATAGATTCGCGTTCCTTTCGAAAGGTTTTTAATATCGCAGTTGCCCCCATTTTCACGCGGAGGTACTGTACGAGCGGCTTCTTTGGCAATTCGGTCAAATTCAGCCCCTTGTAGGCGACCCAGGATGGCACTATCCGGGTTGGGCAGATTAGCGTAGGCAGCGCTCTTTAGGGGGGCATTTGCTATGACCACTGATTCACGCTTGTTCCATTTGTCTAAAAGCTGAGGAGAAGGGGCTGTACCAATTAAGCCAGGATGAATGATGCCAGCAAATTTGACACCGGGAATATGACGAGAGCTTGCATAAATTCCATGAAAGTCCCAGATGGATTTAGCTGCTTTTGGGTAATGCTCCGTTAGAAATCCACCGCCATTCTCTTGGGCAAATATACCGTTGAAGCCCCACTCTGATCCTTGAATGGCTCCAATATCCAGGATATCGACGACTAATAAATCACCGGGCTTTGCCCCATTAACCCAAACCGGACCGCTCAACATATGAATACGGTTGAGATTCACATCTCGAATATCACTGGGGTCGTCATTATTTACAATTTGCCCATCAGTCCAGTCTTTGCATTCCATTCGAAAGACTGCTCCAGGATTTACAGAAACAGTGGCGGGAATATCTGGATGCCAACGATTATGACCAGGGGTGACCTGATCCTCCATAGGCTTGTTCAGATCTACTTGAAATAAAACCTCCGGCATAGAAGACCTCCTTTACTGTATAGCCTTGTTATCCATTCCTATGTGGACAAGGATAAAATCATTACTGATTGAATGAAATGCTTTCTGGTTTGGATATGTTGATAGATAGAGGTACAATAAGAGTTGACGAAAAGACTAGAGATTATAGGGGATATGCGATGAATAATATTTTTAAGATATTCAAAAGAGACGTGAAAAAAATTGCAACGAATTGGGCTGCTGCCATTATTATTTGTGGACTTATTTTCTTGCCGTCTCTTTATGCGTGGTTTAACATTAAGGCTTCTTGGGACCCGTATGGTCAAACGAGCGGTATTAAGATTGCTGTGTCTAATCTGGATAAAGGAGCAGAGCTGCGCGGGAATAAGCTTAATATTGGAGAAGAGATCATTACCTCGTTAAAAGAGAATAAAAAGATAGGATGGGTATTCACCGATGCGGATAATGCCCTAAGAGGAGTAGAGCATGGTGATTATTACGCAAGTATCACCATACCTGCTAATTTCTCAGAACGAATCGCAACAGTGCTGTCCAAAAATCCGCAAAAGGCGGAAATTATCTATAACGTAAATGAAAAAATCAACGCTATCTCACCTAAAATAACGGCCAAAGGCGCAAGCGGTGTAACGGAGGAGGTCAATCGCAATTTTATCAAGACAGCCAACGGCACCATTTTCCGGATATTTAATGAAATTGGCATTCAGTTAGAGAGTGAGCTACCAACGATTAGACGACTAATTGATCTTGTATATAAAGTGGAAGCCTCTTTCCCGGAAGTGCATAAAGTGATTTCTACAGCAAGTGTCGATTTGAAAAAAGCGGATGATATCGTAAAGAAGGCACAAAATAATCTGCCGGCAGTGACTCAGCTTGCGCAAGATGCCGAAAAGCTTTCTGTTCGCGTAGGCGAGTTCTTGGATCACAGTGCAGATGCTATCGGAACGCTGACACCTACCATCAAAGAGAACTTACTTTTGATTCAACAAACCGCTGTGCTAAGTGAAAAGCTGCTAGGCATACTGCAAGATGTAAGCTTTGTGCCAAGTTTGGCCAAAGTAGAGCTGGATCGTACTGCTGAACGCTTGGACAGAGCAATTCGCGTTACCAATCGTTTAATAGGGGTGTTTGAGCCTCTGTCCAATCTGACTGGGAAACGGCTGCATTTTGTTACGGATAAGCTTAAAGATATAAAATCAACTTTTGAAAAGCAGCAGATGATTGTCACCTCCATAGCAGATGCGATTGATCGAGGTGAAAGGCCGGCTCAACAGCTAGTGGATCAGTTTATGCAGCTCTCAAGAAATACCTCTCAGGCAATTGATGATCTTCTTAATCGATTTGATACGCAGATTGAACCGCTTATCATGGAAGGCATCGGAAAAGCGAAACAGGATGCCAATCAAGCAAGAGCGGTGATCAAGGATGCAATTACCAGCATACCCGACGTGCAACAGATTTTGCAGGATGCCGCAAAAGGACTTTCTTTGGGAAGTAAGGATTTATTGCTGCTTCAAAAAAACCTTCCTGAGGTAGAAGCAAAAATTAAAGATGTCGCCAAGCGAATACGAGCATTAGAAAAAGAGGGCAACTTAGAAGAAGTAATTGATCTGCTGAAGAGAAATGCAGAGAAGGAAAGCCAATTTTTCGCAGAGCCTGTTATTTTAAAAGAAAATCGAATGTTCCCGATTCCGAATTACGGTTCAGCAATGTCGCCGTTTTTCACTACATTATCCCTGTGGGTAGGCGCCTTGCTTCTTGTTTCTTTATTAAGCGTAGAGGTTCATGATGAAAAGCATGTCTTTAGAAGCTATGAGGTCTATTTTGGCAGATATCTGACCTTTGGCATATTAGCTATGCTCCAGTCTGTTATGGTAACGCTGGGGGATATCTATATATTAGGAGCCTATGTAGCCGATAAAATGTGGTTTGTTTTATTTGGTTTAATCATTAGTGCGGTGTTCATGCTGATTGTTTATACGCTTGTCTCTGTTTTTGGAAATGTAGGGAAGGCGATGGCAATTGTGCTTCTGGTACTCCAGCTGGCCGGCTCTGGAGGGACATTCCCAATTCAGGTTACACCTCCATTTTTTCAAGCGATCTATCCATTTTTACCCTTTACGTATGCTATTAGCATGATGCGGGAAGCGGTTGGCGGCATTCTATGGGATATTATCAACAGAGATATCATAATGATGACTGTCTATGCTGGAATTGCTTTGATCATCGGATTGGCTCTAAAGAAATTCATAAACCGATCATCAGCTAAATTGGTTAAAAAAGCTAAGGAAAGTCAACTGATTCATTAGTACAACCTAGCCAAGATCCATTCAGTATGTTTCTCGACCAAATGAAAGACCGTTCCCCAGTCTGCGGGAACGGTCTTTTACAAATCATTTATGAGTATAATGAATCATAACTCACAGTAATCATGTTTGCTTACTTGTTTGGAAGCAGCTCAGCTTTTGTTTTGCCTACTAGAATTGTTGATTCAGTAGGGATCCACATGCCTGTGTTTTCATCGCGACCTTGTAGTACGTATTTAGGGTTTGGTTTGTTCATTTCATCTACAGCTTGTTTGGTAACTTTACCAATATTTCCTTCTTTTAGAAGATTAAGAATTAGAACTAATTTTGTATCAGGGAATTGAGTCATCATTTCGTAGTCACCGTTGCTGTCGCCGCCAATGAATAGAGGACCGTTTCCACCGTGTTTTTTAGCAATTTCTGCTTTAATTACTTCTGTTTTTCCGCCATAAACGGTTTTGTACCAGTTCTTTTTGTATACAGGTTGCATAACGCCTTTTGCGTCTTTTTCCAATTCCATACCGATTACGTTTTCTTTTGGAATGTTATAGCCATACTTAGGATTTGATGCAAATACTTCTACTACTTCTTTCATAGAAGCAGATACTACATAAACATCAATTCCATTGGAACGGAAAGTATTCATCATGGTAGCAACCTCTGGAGATAGACGAAGACCAGATGTATATGTAACGCTGATTACGCCAGCTTTACCGCTAAGTGTTTTAGGGCTTGTATAGTTGATTTTGCGGATAGAGTCACCAAGACCGTAGTCATTGGAGCGTTCAGCCAACTCATGAACTTCATCAACGCTCATGTTAGTCAAGAAGTAAAGAACCCAAGGATAACCTACATCGCTGCCATGAGAACCGTTGATCGCATCGTACAAGAAGTACATTTTTGTGCGGAAGTCGATGAATTGGTCAGTCTTAGTAACTTCTTCCAGGGATTTTTTGCCTTTGAAACCTTTATAGTTTTCATACAAGAATTTGTAGTCAGAAATGATGTCAGCAGAAACGTTTTCCATTGTGATCGCTTTGCCGTCTACTGTTTTGTATTTGTCAGCAAAAGGACCTTTTGGAACGTTCATAACCAATACTTTTGCAAATTCTTCTGGTGTTAATTTGAAGATCAAGTGATTGATTTGATAAATAAGAAGCGCTTCTTGTGTATCGTGCATGATGCTAGTGTTATCCCAGTCAAAAACAGCATAAGGTTTTTTATCTGCTTTGTAATTAGGACTTTTCACGCCATATTGGTCGATCATTTTTTGAACAGCAGCGTGAGTTTTTTCAGCCCATTTACCTTTATCAAGCAGTTGTAATTGCTGTTGAGCAATTTGTGTAGCAGAAGCTGTTGATAGTGGAGCTGCGAATGCTGGTGCTGCACCTAGCATAAGTGATAGAGATAGTCCAACACTTAGCAATACGTTTGTTTTTTTCATGATTGTCTCTCCTTTATGATGTGAGTTTTCTTATAAACAATCGGGAATATCATGGATACTCCCGACTATTTGCGATGGAAGTCTTGCTAATAGAGAGTATGAATATGCTGTTATACCCGGAAACGGTCAATTAAGCTCGTTAATTCCTGAGATATTTGACGCAGTTCCTCAGATGATCCTTGAAGAGCCAGCATTGCAGTTACCTGGGACTCAGAGGATGCAGACACGTTTTGCATGTATTCAGCCGAAAGCTTAGCGATATGTGCTGTCTCATCTACAGAAGATGCAATCTCTTCACTGGCAGCAGACATTTCCTCTGAAATTGCAGAGTTATCATGGATTTGCTCTGTTATATTTTTGATTTGTTGAAGGATGCGTTGGAATGCTTCACCGGAATCCTGTACCAATTGAACACCGTTCGAGACGCTATGGTTTACATCATTCATAGAGTCCATGGCACGGTTGGTCTCTCCGTGTACTTCATTGATTAAGCTGGCGATTTTACCAGCAGATTCCGAAGATTGTTCGGCAAGCTTTCTTACTTCATCCGCAACAACAGCAAAACCTCTGCCATGTTCTCCCGCACGGGCAGCCTCTATGCTTGCATTTAGAGCAAGAAGGTTGGTTTGGGAGGAGATGTCGGTAATCATATCTACAATTTTTACAATCTCGTTAGAACGATCCTGTAGGACCTTTACAACAGAGAGAGAATGCTCGACAGATACACCAATGTTGCTCATTTGCTGAACAGCGTGTTGTACAGTCTGGTTACCATTCTCAGCTTCTTGTGTTGTATCAAGCGAAAACTCTGCAATGGAGGAGGTAGATTCCGCAATTCGCTGAATACCCAGTGCCATTTCCTCCATGCCCTTAGCACTTTCCTCTGTACGCATGAGCTGATTATCTGCCCCACTTGCTACTTCTTTTACGTTTTCAGCTATCTTATCAATAGCAATTATATTACTCTCCACATGAGCGGATACCTGCTCTGAGGAGGCTACCAGCTTTTTGGATGCGGATACAATCTCTGAAATCAGATACTTAATTGATAATTGCATAGATTGCAGAGAATTAGCCAGAGTACCTAACTCGTCCTTACGTTGAAGTAAATGAGGCTGTACTTCTTTGGTTAAATCACCTTCTCCAATCTCTTGCATGTGACCAATTAAGGTAGTGATTGGCTTAGAGAATTTACCAGCTAGAATAATAGATGCAATCAAAGCAATAACGCCCAAAATGACGCTCATGATCAAAATAAGGAAGAAAATATGATCAATGCTGCTATTAAGCTCGCGTTGTTCAATAAATGAGATGTATTTCCAACCTGTTTTTGGCGAGGTATAGACGTTCGTTAAATAATTTTGACCTTCCATAATGACTTCCAGTTGACCTGACGACATTTCACTTAGTTGGGCTAATGTTTTATTATCCAAATCTTTGACGTTTTTGGAGATCATATCCGGATATTGAGGGTTGGCAAGCACAGTACCCTCAGCGGAAATCATCATAACATAACCGGTTTCTCCAATTTTCATTTCTTTCAAGACTTCGGTTAAATTCAGCAGGTTCGTATCAATACCAAAAACCCCTACTGCTTTTCCAGTCATATCGCGAAGCTGTGTAACGATACTGACTGCAATAGTATCTGTGCCTGTCAAGATATAAGGAGCAGTGATTACGGCCTTGCCTGGTTCTTTCATAGCAGATGTATACCAAGGACGGTCACGCGGGTCATAATGTGAGCTCATATTTTTGGCAGGATACTGTGTATAACCGCTAAACTCAGTGCCTACAAATAGGGATGAAGTGTTGGGATGGGCTTGAATATAGCGTTTAAATTCTTGGGCCAGATCTGCTTCTAAACCGCCATTTGCCATAGCATCTATTTTAACTGTCCCAGATTCGTTCTTATATGACTTGATTGATGCATCTGTTCTTTTCAACAGCGCAGAGTTTGCAAGCATGAGTACGTTTTCACGAATGGAATTAAAATAAATAGATACGCCATTATCCACTTGGGCTACTTCCTTGGTATTAGCATTCAAGAAGTCCTGATGAATCTGTCTTTTCATATCCAAGTAAACAACGCTACTAATAAGGGCAATCGGGATCGTGATACATAAGACAAATGCAATGATTAGCTTGGCTTTTATTGTATGAAACAAAGGCGTTCCCTCCCACATGCAAGTAACCCCTATCAACTTTTTCCAAATAAAAGGAAATAGAGGCGGAATTTTATTTCTGTTCTATTAATTAATCGGATAAATCGGGAATAAAATGAAGGATTATTTCGAAGGTACATAATCATGTTAAATATTCGTTGAAAATTTATGATATTTCTGTGAAATTTTAAAAACTTGATACTTAAGGGATTTTATTGAGTTTAATCGTGTAAAAATAGGTGGTTTTTCGAGCGTTTTTACGTGAGATTTAAACTTTATTTTCATAAAAAAATTATCATTTTAATGCATATTTTCATGGTAAATATGGTAATCAATGGTGATAAAATTCATTTTCTTAACAAAATGCTGTTCTAAACTTAACGGGACCTACACAGCATATTAAAAAACAAAAGGTACGATACAACTAACAAGTAGATAATGAAAAGGTTGGAGCTAGGGAGAAACCTCAATAGAAATTACCAAAAACTTTTTTAAAAGAAAGTGGATTGGCAGGTTCTATTTGAGGTTTTTTGTTTTTTGAACAGGAGGCGAATAGCAGGCATGAATCAAGCGGAGTTTTACGCCAGATTAGAAAGATATAAGATCATTGCATCCATTAAGCAGCCAAAATCGCTGGAACGTGCATTAGAGGCTCCCATCAGTGCTGTAGTGCTGTCAATCGGAAATCTGAACACAATGAAACGATATGTTGATCTGTTTAAATCGCAGCAGATTCCCGTTTTTCTTCACCTAGAGCGCATTGGCGGCATTAGCTATGACCGGGAAGGCATGGCCTATGTAGGTGAGAATGTGAAGCCAACAGGCATTGTGGCAACGCGTAATACGCTGATTAAATTAGCTAAAAAGCATGGTCTGCTTACGATCCAACGTTTGTTCTTAGTTGACAGCGATTCGCTTAAGTCTGGTATTCAATCTATTCAGGAAACTCAACCGGATGCGGTGGAGATCATGCCTGCCCTGCTGCCGGAGTATATCATTGAGTACCGAAATTCGCTTCAACAGCCAATTATTGCAGGTGGGCTGATCAAGAGGCGGGAGCAAATGGTGACTGCTCTTTCGCATGGCGCTATTGCTGTATCTGTAGGAAAACATCAGTTGTGGAAGGAGAATATGGGGAATGAACACTTGCAGCACTCTTCTATTTGATTTAGATGGAACCTTGCTGGATAGCAGGGAGGGTGTGATAGACGCGGTTTACTGCACGATAGAAGCGCATTGCCCCGGCTTGTTTACCAGAGGGGAAATAACAGGTCGGTTTGGCGAAGCCTTGGAGGAATTTTTACATACCGTTGAAGCAAGAATCAACGAGCAGCAGGCTCAAAGGCTTGAACTGCCTGACCAATTCAAAGTAAGGCATTGGGACCGCACAGCATATTGCAAGGATTATTTTACGTACATGGAACGCCACAACAGACAGGTACAGTTGTTTCCATTTGTGAGAGAAGGGTTAGAAGCACTCAAAAAACGGGGATTTCAGCTTGCTGTTGTCACCAACAAACAACGTGGGCTTGCTTTACAAAACTTGGAGACGGCGGCGATTCTGCATCTAATGGACACAGTGATCACGCTAGACGATGTGGTGCTTGGCAAGCCTTCTCCTGAGCCAATACAGAAGGCAATGGCAATCTTAGGGACTGTACCTGAAGAGTCACTCATGATTGGTGACAGCAGGTATGATCTGTTATCCGCTCGTGCGGCAGGTGTGCGCAGCGTGTTGTTGGAGTGGTACGGAGCAGATCAACGGATTCAAGAGGAGGCTCATTATCGATTTAAAACATTCCAAATGCTTGTCGATGAACTGTTGTTAGCCAGTGTACAAGGAAAGGGTGAGTAGAGTGGCAGAAGTCGTGCTGAAGCAGGTAATGAAGTCCTATCAGCAGCAACAGGTGGTAAAGGGGATGGATTTGGTGATTCCAGAGGGCTCCTTTACAGTTCTTGTTGGTCCTTCAGGCTGTGGAAAATCAACTACGTTACGAATGATAGCTGGGCTTGAGACCGTGACCAAAGGCGAAATTTGGATCGGTAAGCAAAAGGTCAACGATGTACCACCCGGTAAACGAGATTTAGCCATGGTGTTTCAAAACTATGCGCTGTACCCCACGATGACAGTCTTTGACAATATTGGCTTTGGATTAAGAAACCGAGGTATCTCGAAAAAGGAATGCAAGAGACTGGTCGAGGAAATCGCGGAAATCGTAGGGCTTCAGGATTATTTATATCGTAAGCCGGCCCAGTTATCAGGAGGTCAGCGCCAGCGCGTGGCTTTAGCCAGAGCCATGGTGAAAAAGCCAAAGGTGTTTCTCATGGATGAGCCCTTGTCTAATCTTGATGCGAAATTGCGGAATCAGATGCGTGTAGAATTAACCAGCTTGCATAAACAGCTAGGAACAACATTCATATATGTGACGCATGATCAGGTAGAAGCAATGACGATGGGCGATCAGATTGTGGTCATGAACGAAGGGGAAATTAAGCAGGTGGCCTCTCCGATCAAGCTTTACCATGAGCCGGAAAATCTGTTTGTTGCCCAGTTTATCGGTTCCCCTTCTATGAACATTTGTCAACAGAGGGATCATGCAGGATTAATAGTAGGTTTTCGCCCGGAAAAAGTGATGATAAGGACAGAGCCAGGAGCGGTTCAACATGAACATATGCCGCAATCATCTGGTTCGGATTTTTCTAGTAGAGGACGTATTATCTCCCGAGAAATTCTTGGCTCCGATGTATTGTATTACGTACAGACAGACTCAGAGCAGATCGTAGTCAAAAAGGAAGCAGACCAGCTTCTTTCCCCAGGGGCCGATGTTATCGTATCCGTGCTTCCTGAACACCTGTATCTCTTTGATCCAGCTACGGGAATGCGTAAGAATCCTCCGCGTCCCCCTTATCAAAAATCAGCGATCGCAGGAGGAGTATTGTAAATGGAAAAGGTGGCTGCAACAGAAACCAAATCGCTGCCTACTCCATCGGTCTGGTCTCGGGAACAGATGATGAGAACGAAATTTTTGGAACATGTTCGTCCTTATGCATACGTTACTCCTGCTTTGTTGTTTTTTACGCTGTTTTTCTTATTTCCGATCGGTTACATGATTTATCTCAGCTTTCATGATTGGGCGTTGTTGAATTTGGGTGAGATCGAATGGGTAGGCTTTGCTAACTTTCAAGAACTATTCCAAGAACCAGATTTTCATCTCGTGCTTCTTAATACGATTGTGTTCACGATTGGTACGGTGTCTATCAGTATTTTGTTAGCATTTTTTCTGGCTCTTTGGCTAAATCGAACAGCTAAAATTTATGGAATTATGCAAGCAGCGGTTTTTAGCCCGCATATCATTTCTCTGGTGTCAGTATCCATGCTTTGGATGTGGCTTATGGACCCGCAATACGGTTTATTGAACGCCCTTCTGGAATTCATCGGATTACCTGCTTATACATGGCTTAGTGATACCAAAAGTGCGCTGATTTCACTCATTCTGGTCAGCGTTTGGAAGGGTGTAGGTTATAACACGCTAGTCTTTATTGCGGGACTGCAAAGCATACCGAAAGATCTCTACGAGGCGGCCAGCTTAGATCAGGCAAGTAAATGGAAAACGCTGCGCAAAATTACACTGCCGATGCTGTCTCCCACTTTATTTTTTCTAACGGTCATTAACATCATCTCCTCCTTTCAAGTTTTTGACACGATTTATATCATGACGCAGGGAGGTCCTGTTAATAGCACAAATATGCTTGTCTTCTATATCTATGAACAGGGAATGGATTTCTACAATGGGGGGATTGCTTCGGCCGCGTCTGTTTTACTATTGGGACTCATCGGAGTGGTTACTCTTCTGCACTTTTTATTTATGGAAAAACGTGTTCACTATCGCTAAAGGGAGAGATGACAAGTGAGGCAAGTAGGACACCTTTTGCTTCAAACGCTTGAATGGATGATGTTACTAGCTGTATCGCTCATCTTTGTCTTTCCTTTTCTATGGATGGCGTTGACTGCTTTTAAAACATTGCCTGAGGTCTTTCAATTTCCGCCTACCTGGTGGCCTGAGTCTTTGCAGTTTCAGAACTTTGTAATCGCTTGGGGCTCGGGGCCATTCTTTACTTATTTACTAAACAGCCTGCTGGTAGCGCTTGGTATTTTGTTTCTTCAAATCTTAACGGCTGTACCTGCTGCCTATGCATTTGCAAGGTATCGCTTTCGGGGAAGAAATTTTCTGTTTGGCGTCACCTTAATCGCTCTGATGATTCCGCCTCAGGTGATCTTTCTGCCAATCTACGTGGAGATGAGCAATTGGGGGCTCGTGAACACCTTATGGTCATTGATATTGCCTTATGGGGCGAGTGCCTTCGGTATTTTTTTATTACGCCAGGCCTTTATGCAGGTACCAGACGAGGTAATTGAGGCGGCACGGTTGGATCATGCATCTGAGTGGAAGATCATGTGGACCATTATGGCTCCTATGGCAAAGCATGTGCTGGTCACATTTGGACTATTTAGCTTCATTTATCACTGGAATGATTACTTTTGGCCGCTCATCATGACCAACAGTAACGAGGTGCGCACATTACCGATAGGAATTTCCATGCTGAAAGCGGCTGACGGAGGCAGTCAGTGGAATGTGATTATGGCGGGGAATATGATTTTGGTGTTCCCGATACTGCTGATTTTCTTTTTCGCTCAGCGCCATATTATTAGCGCGTTTGTTTATCAATCCAAATAACCGAATGTCAAGGAGGGCAAGAATGTGAAAAAGTGGGGCTTATCAATTCTAATGTGTACAGTAGGCTTGTCAGGAATGCTGGCAGGCTGTGCTCAGCAGCAGGCAGCAGGAACTGCTGAACAGGGGACAGCAGCAAGTCAGGAAGCAACAACATCTGCCCAGCCTGTTGAGATTGACTTCTGGTATGCAGTAGGCGGTCACAATGGGGAAATGGTTCAAAAGCTTGTAAAGGAATTTAATCAAACGCATAAGGATATTGTGGTGAAGCCCTCTTATCAAGGAAGCTACTACGAGAATCATACTAAGGTGTTATCAGCGGTCACAGCCGGGAATCAGCCTGATGTTACGATGGTTGAGATTGCTTCCATTGGCGCCTTTGCGGATGCGAGGGTGTTGGAGGATCTAGGCCCGTATGCTGCTGGAGAAGAGAAGAAATACAATCCTGGTCTTATGGGCAACTCCTATTGGAAGGATAAATTATATGCCGTTCCCTTTAACCGCTCCACTCCTTTGCTATATCTCAATCGCGATTTATTGAAGAAAGAAGGACTTGATCCAAATGGTCCAAAAACCTGGGAGGAATTACGCCATTTTTCTCAAAAGCTCACAAAAAAGGAAGGCGGAAAAACCAAAAGATACGGATTTTCTACGCCCATTGATATTTGGTTCTATGAAGCGCTGGTGTTCGAGAGCGGCGGACAAATTTTAAGCGAGGACGGCAAGAGCTTAGTAATTCATACAGAGGCAGGGAAAGCGCCGTTGGAATTTTGGATGAGCATGTTAAAAGAAGGAATCATGAAAGCTCCTCCAGGTGAGAAGTACAATGCATGGGATGTAGCCGCGCAGGATTTCTTAAATCAGCAAGTAGGGATGATCTTTACAACTACTGGTGAGCTGAAGGGAATGCGGGAAAAAGCCAAGTTTGATGTAGGAACGGCTTTCTTGCCGGCTAATAAGGATTTCGGAGTGCCAGCAGGTGGGGCAAATTTAGTAATTCTACAAAAATCATCTGAAAAAGAAAAGAAGGCGGCGTGGGAGTTCGTGAAGTGGATTACTGATACGCCGCAAACAAGTGTATGGTCAGCGGAGACAGGGTACATGCCAGTCACATCGGAGGCAATTCAATCAGATGAGATGAAAAAAGTGTATGAACAGGATCCGAACTTCCAAGTAGCTGTGAAGCAGTTAGAGTATGGTAAGCCGCGCCCAATGGTACCGGGCTATAAAGAGCTGCAGGAAGTAATTATGACGGAAATTCAACGTGTCATTTTAGGTCAGGCCAGTATTGACGAGGCACTATCAAAGGCTGTGGAAAAGGGGCAAAAATTGTTGAAGAAATAGGGGGAGAATCTTATATGGGCTACTGCATGGCACACCGAGGCTGGTCAGGGAGGGCACCTGAAAATACGATGGCAGCTATTAAGCTTGCCTTAGCAGAACCGGGCATTCAGGCAATTGAGGTTGATGTACAGCTATCCAAGGATGAGGTTCCTGTGCTCATTCATGATTTTACGCTAGAACGCACTACAAACGGATCAGGGCTAGTCAAAGACCATACATTTGAACAATTGCGTCAATCGAGTGCAGGAAGCTGGTTTGCTGAGGAATTTTCTGATGAAACCATTCCCGCCTTGGAGGAATTGTTTCAAGCTGTGTCGCAGCATACTTGCCGCCTTAATGTAGAGCTAAAGACAGCAGGAAATCTATATCCGCGACTAGCTGAAAAGGTCGTGGAGCTGGTAGAAGCATATGAGTTTACTTCACAGGTTTGTCTCACCTCTTTTGATCACGAAATCATAAAAAAGGTCAAAGGACTGCAACCCTCGATAAAAACGGGATTAATTATAGCGGGCAAACCAGTTCTGTTACGTGAACAGCTAGAGGAAACAGGAGCAACCATTCTGTCCATGGCCTATCCTTATCTGACAAAAGATTTTGTACACATGATGCTGGAGAAAGGCTACGAAATATTTGCTTGGACGATTGATGATGAACATGAGATGAAGCGAATAGGAGAATGGCATCCCCATCTGTATATTTGTACCAATCATCCTGACCGAATGCTTTCTTGGCACGCTGAACGACAAGAGTCAGAGAAAAAATAGAAGGTTGAACCAGGAAGAGCAGTTACGTGTAACCAATGTAACTGCTCTTTTTATTTTTTTGATAGATATTTATAAAAACGCTTTCTTTGGTAATGATAAATTTTATGCTTCATGATTATATTTTAGATTTTTTAACTATTAATAAAAAGACAAAAATATTTTGATTTCGTTATAGGAATAGATCAAGTCCTCCTTTATAATTTACAAGGGGAAATGTTAGTTCTCTGTATATTTTTTCATTTCAGGAAGGAGAAATTCTTTATATGGGAGCGGATGCAAAAAAACTCCGATGGTATAATATTGCGTTAATGGCGTTTGTAGCAGTTTGGGGCTTTGGTAACGTTGTTAATAACTATGCCAACCAAGGATTACAAGTCATTACCTCTTGGGTTTTGATTATTGCCTTATATTTTATTCCTTATGCCTTAATGGTGGGTCAATTAGGTTCTACCTTTAAAGATGGTAAGGGCGGTGTCAGTACCTGGATTAAAGAAACGATGGGTCCTAATATTGCTTATTTGGCAGCATGGACCTACTGGGCTGTTCACATTCCATATCTGGCACAAAAGCCTCAGGCTATCTTGATTGCACTAGGCTGGACATTTACAGGCAGTGGTAAGGTACTCGACCAATATTCTACGTTGGTCATTCAATTAGCTTGTTTAGCTATCTTTTTACTCTTTGTATGGATTGCTTCTAAAGGTATTTCGTCCTTAAAGCGAATTGGGACAGTTGCCGGTATTTCTGTATTTGTGATGTCCTTGTTGTACATTTTGTTAGCTGTTACGGCACCAGCACTCACAGGCGTAAGTGTTGCAACAACCAATATGACGGTCAGCACATTCATTCCTGAATTTAATTTTGCTTATTTTACTACCTTATCCATGCTGGTCTTTGCGGTAGGTGGGGCAGAAAAGATCGCACCGTATGTCAACTTCACGAATAACCCGACTCGTGAGTTCCCAAGAGGGATGTTGATTCTAGCGATCATGGTTGCTGTCTGTGCGCTCTTAGGCTCGTATGCCATGGGGATTATGTTTGATGCGAATAACATTCCTGCTGACTTAAAAATGAATGGTCAATACTATGCGTTCCAAATGCTGGGTAACTACTACGGAATTGGTAACACGTTCTTAATTTTGTATGCGATTTCCAATACATTGGCCCAAATTTCAGCATTGGCCTTCTCTATTGATGCGCCATTGAAGGTGTTGCTATTAGATGCTGATGAGAAATACATTCCAAGAAAGCTTTTGAAAAGCAATGACAAGGGTACCCCTACTAATGGTTATATCTTGACTGCGATTCTAGTAGGTATTCTCATCATCGTACCAGCTCTCGGGATCGGTAATATTAATACATTGTTTAACTGGTTGTTAGACTTAAACTCTGTGGTTATGCCGCTTCGTTACTTATGGGTATTCGCCGCATACATTGCTGTTATGAAAATGGCGGATAAATTTACGTCTGAATATCAATTTGTGAAAAATAATAAGTTTGGCCTGTTAATTGGTGGTTGGTGTTTTGTCTTCACTGCCTTTGCCTGCTTGATGGGGATGTTCCCGAAAGTACCTGCGTTTACATCAGAATGGTACTTCCAAATTACACTTAATATCGCGACTCCGTTCGTGTTGTTAGGTTTGGGTCTGATCCTGCCGTTGATTGCTAAACTGACAAATAATAAGTAAGCGTAAGAGCGAATCCATCCTGTGTTTATACATGGGGTGGGTTTTTTGCTGTAAAAGTGCGTCATGCTTTTGTCAAAAAGAGAGAAGGGACAAGGGAGAAATCCTCAGTACAATGAAAGGGAAGATAAACATCGAAAGGGTGTTTTTGATGGATCAACAGCTAAGGAATAGAGAAGATCATGAACCGAAAAATCAAATGCCCGCGGCTTTTCTAGAGCAAATGGAGCTTGCAACAGACTGGCTGCATCGAAGAGGGGCTTTTCTAACAACCAAGGCAGGAGAAGAGATCAACACGATGACAATTGCTTGGGGGAGCATTGGTTTTCTATACGGAAAACCGACGCTGACAGTGATGGTGCGTAAAAGCAGGCATACCACCCAGCTTTTACAGGCTTCTCAGGAGTTTACAGTTAGTGTTCCTTTTTCAAATGATATGGGAGAAAAGCTCTTTGCCTGTGGAACACAATCCGGTCGTACGGTGGATAAAATCTCTACATGCCAATTAACCCTTGCAGACTCTCGGGTTATTGATACACCTGTGATCGGCAACTGTGAGCGTTATTATGAATGTAAGGTGATCGTGGCTCAAGAAATTACTGCACCTGTCCTGTCCGAAGAGATTAGGCAGGAGCATGTGATTGCAGATGATCCGTATTATTGCTATATCGGTGAGATCGTTCATTGCTAGGAAACAGAGAGGCAAATTTCACGGCAGGTGTTAAAGAAATACCGGATTTGTCTCCGAATACGACAGTAGAGCGGATTGATCCAAGCTGTGCCTATGTAAGGTGATCATGGTAAAGTATATTTCGGAATGTGTAAATAAAATTTCTAAGACGCTAGGAGAAAGGTGGTTCATATGCAACAATCCATCATTGAAATTAGTAAAAGTGTGCTGCAAAGCTCATTGGGAGTAAAAGCTGGTGAAACTCTTTTAGTTGTAACGGATGACTCCAAGAAAAACCTAGCAGAGGCTCTCTATGAAGCAGGAAGAAGTCTAGGAGCCCAAGCCCTACTCATGGTTATGCAGGAGCGTGCCAAATCGGGAGAGGAGCCTCCTGAAGCCGTAGCGATCGCTATGACGAAGGCTGACGTAGTGATTGGGATTACCAAGCATTCGCTTACTCATACGCATGCTCGAAAAAATGCGGTAGCAGCAGGAGCCAGGGTGGCTACGATGCCAGGGATAACAGAGGATATGTTCATGGCAGGCGCTATTGCGGCCGATTATGCCAAAGTAAAAGAGCTGACTGAAGAAGTAGCTAGCATGCTGACAGAAGCTAAGCAAGTTAGAATTGACAAAGCGGGTTATTCCCTAAGCTTTTCCATTGAGCAAAGAAAGGGAATTCCCAGCACCGGTGTGTATGTCAATCCGGGAGAATCGGGTAATCTGCCGTCCGGAGAAGCTTATATTGCTCCTCTAGAGGGAACAGCTGCCGGGCAAATTCTTGTAGATGGTTCCATTGCTGGGATTGGGAAATTAACAGAGCCTGTCCTGCTTACAATTGAGAAAGGACGCATTGTTTCCGCAGAGGGCCCAAGCGGAAAACAGCTTTTGGAGCTGCTGGGCGATGGAGATGGCCGATTATTAGCGGAGTTTGGAATAGGGACGAATGATAAAGCTCGTATTACAGGGGTTGTCTTAGAGGATGAAAAGGTATACAGCACAATTCATGTAGCGTTTGGAAGCAACAATACCTTTGGGGGAGTCATATCAGCAGGTGTACATATTGATTGTGTTGTAATGGAGCCAGACTTCTATTTAGATGAGCATAAAGTAATGGAACAGGGAGCCTTGCTTGGCGTGTAGGTTGAAAAGGCATAAGAGAAAAAGAGCGTTAGCTAGGCTGACGCTCTTTTTGCTGATAACCTCTTGATTTGCCAAATAGGCGTACCAAGCTGCTGAATCTATGCTTTTCTATATTGCTTGCAAGCCAGCCTGATTTAAGAAGTTCCAAGGCTTATTGTAATGCGGTTGGAAGAAGAAATCGACAAAGGCAAGCTGGTCGATTGTCATATGATTTTGGATGCAGACAGATAAGGTATTCATGGATTGCGTTAAGTCAGCCTTGGACATGATTTGGGCTCCGATAATGCGGCGGGAAGCCTCTTCGAAGACTACTTTTAGTAAGACCTTTTCATGCTCTGGCATGAATTCTGGTCGATAGCTGTCTTCGATTGTGACTGTTTTCACATTGATAGCCAAGTCTGAAGCAGCCCCTTCTGTTAATCCAGTAGAAGCAATATTATAATCATAAATTTTAATCCCGGATGTTCCTTGTGTGCCCATATAAGCCATGGTAGGAGTCACTAGATTCTTGGCAACTAGTGTACCCATGCGTACAGCATTCGTGGCGAGAGGAATATAGGTGTGTTGCCCGGTGGGATTGTAGCGAATCGCACAACTGTCTCCAGCAGCATACACATCCGTTTTGCTAGTTTGCATGTATTCATTTACGATAACGGCTCCGTTACTCAACATATCGACTTGTCCTGCAAGCAAGCCTGTATTTGGACGAAAGCCAATGCATAGAATCACCAAGTCAGCCTCGTATTCGCCTTTTGTGGTGATGACCTTTGTCACTTTACCGTCTATGCCTTCAAATTTCGTAACAGTTTGACCTAAAGCAAGTGTAACACCATGATCCCGTAATTCTTTTTCGGTAACGTGAGTAAATTCTTCGTCAAGGTAACGGTTTAGAATTCGATCAGCACTATCAATGAGAGTCACCTGCTTGCCATTCATTTCAAAGGCTTCGACTAATTCAATCCCAATGTATCCTGCCCCAACGACGACTACATTTTTAGCTGTTTTTGCTTTTTCAATAATGGTATTGGAGTGGTTAAAATTCTTGGACAGTACGATATTGTCCAGTTCAATTCCTGCTATGTTAGGCATGATTGGCCAAGAACCAGTAGTAACGATTAATTTATCATAGGAATCTATGATCTCTTCATTTGTATTTAAATTGCGAACAACCAATGTTTTGTGATCTGTATCAATTGAGATTACATCGTGGCGCATATTCGTAACCACGCCAAGCTCAGCTAATTTCGCTGGGGAAGAGTAGAACAAGCCTTGGGGGTCTTTCACTACACCACCTACATACAAGGCAATACCGCAAGAAAGAAAAGAGATATTGTCATTTCGTTCATAAACGGTAATGTGAGCATCTGGATATAACTTAGCAGCAGTAACAATAGCGGCAGTTCCGGCATGTGTGCATCCAATAACAGCAATTCTCATAGCTAGTCCTCCAAGCAGTTAGGATTTATGTGCAAGTCTGTTATTTCTCTTTTATTATGATAAACACTGTTGCAATAGTTTTTATGCTGTTTATTATAGGGGCGTGTTAGGAAAGATGACAGTGAACGTTTTGTGAATGTTATCACATTCACAACCATTGCTTTTTTACATGACGCCCGATCTGCTACAAATAGGGTAAGAACCGCATACATACGAGAATAAAAGCAGGTAAAGTTCTTTTGAATCTAGATGAGGCGCTTGTCTGATTATTACAGAAAATACCTTACATTTGAAAAAAATGAGGAAAGAAGGACGCATGGATGGTCACAAAAAAATATAGTGTGAAATTATTCACATACATTGGAACATCTACTGTATATACTACCATCGAAGGATAACGTTATTGCTTTCATACAAAAAAGAGAAGAAAAAGGTACTAGAATATCCATTTATCAAGTGGTAGAAAAAAGGGAGGATTCAACATGAAGAAATGGATGTCTCTTATGATGGCTGCATTTTTGGCAGTTCCTGTGCTGTCCGGATGCGGGAGTTCAACGACTCCTGGTGCAACGGAAGGAAAGGCTACAACTGAGACAGCAGCTCCTCAGGATGAAAGTACGGATATCGTAGTAATTGGTGCAGGCGGTGCAGGTCTATCTGCCGCGGTAGAAGCCACAAATGCTGGAGCCAGGATAATCGTACTGGAAAAAATGCCGATGGTCGGAGGTAACACAACTCGCGCTACTGGCGGCTTAAATGCAGCGGGAACGGAAGCGCAAAAGAAAAAAGGAATCGAAGACAGCCAAGAGCTGTTTTACCAAGATACAATGAAGGGCGGACACAATAAGAATAACCCTGAGCTGGTAAAAATTCTGACTACGCAAGCGAAAGATTCTGTCGTTTGGCTAGAATCAATGGGTGCTGATTTATCTGACGTTGGTCGTGCGGGAGGAGCAAGTGTAAGCCGCATTCATCGTCCGACTGGCGGAGCGGCTGTAGGCTCTAATATTATATCTACTTTAAAGAATAAAGTAAAAGAAAAAAATGTTGATGTCCGTGTAAAAAATAAAGCAGTCGCAATTATCAAAGATCAACAGGGCAAAGTTACTGGTGTAAAAGCCGAGAATAAAGATGGTAAGGCTTACACGATTCATGCAAAGGCAGTCATTTTAGCTACAGGCGGTTTTTCAGCGAATCAGGAGATGGTTATTTCCTATAAACCAGAGCTAAAAGGCTTTGCGACAACGAACCATCCAGGAGCATTGGGTGAAGGGATTACGCTGGGCGAAAGCGTTGGTGCCAACTTAGTTGATATGGCTGAAATTCAAACACACCCAACGGTTGTTCCTGAAAAAGGTGTGATGGTAACGGAAGCTGTTCGCGGAAACGGAGCTATTCTACTTAATAAAGACGGTAAACGTTTCATCAATGAGCTATTAACCCGTGATGTAGTGTCTAAAGGTATTTTGGATCAAAAAGATGGTGTTGCTTACCTGTTCTTTGATGACGGATTAAGAAAAGGTCTAAAAGCGGTAGAAGAGTACTTCAACATGCAGCTAGTAACAGAAGCTGATTCTGTCGAAGAGCTGGCTGGCAAAATCGGGGTAGATAAAGACGCTACGATGAAAAGCGTCAAAGCATATAATGATGCGGTAGCAGTGAAACAAGACAAGGAATTTAAGCGTGATGACCTGCCTCTTCAATTAAACCAAGGAAAGGTTTATGCCATTCAAGTAACTCCTGCGGTTCATCACACTATGGGCGGCCTGCAAATCAACACCAATGCAGAAGTCATGAATAAAGAAGGTCAAGTGATTAAGGGGCTTTATGCAGCCGGTGAAGTTACAGGGGGCGTACATGGCGGTAACCGTCTAGGAGGCAATGCTATGGCTGATATCGTAACATTTGGCCGCATTGCAGGACAAAATGCAGCAAAGGCTGCGAAGTAATCTTGAAAGCAAGAAATTGAGGAGAGAATGATGATGAAAAAACTATTTTATCTAGTAGCTATGCTAGCGATGGCGGCGATGGTGCTGGTTGGGTGTGGAGCAACAGCTGATGCCGGTAAATTTAAGGACGGTACATACGAAGGTGTGGCTCGCGGTGCTAGTAGCGATATTAAAGTATCTGTAGAAGTGAAGGCAGGTAAAATCGACGGCATTAAGATCCTAGAGCATGAAGAAACCCAAAACCTGATTGAAGCTGTTATGGAGAACACGATCCCTGAGATCATTGAAAAACAAGGCACAGAGGGTGTAGAGGCTATCTCCGGTGCATCTAAATCTAGCAGTGCTGTAAAAGAGGCTGTTAATCAAGCCTTGGAAAAAGCAAAAAAGTAAAATAGAGAGATAAAAGATAAGAGAAGGGTTAGACCAGTAGCAGTATCCGGTATGAACCAGTGAGTTATCAGATCAGCACGAATGACCTTATTGTTCGGAGCATTATTATATTTCGATACGCAAATAAGAGTTTTTTTGGAGTAAAACTCTTACAAAGAATATAGAAGAATGTAAGCCGTTCCTGCAGGGAGCGGCTTTTCTTTATAAAAATATAACATTCGCAGTGCTGGTCTATGTCGTATCTCGTTTTCCTTCTAATTGACGAACCAGCTGGCCCATCCTTACAATAATATTCGGAAACGGTATGCTTTGTAGATGTAGAAGTCAATGGGAACTATACTGCTGGAGCGACTATCGTTGATCTGAAGAGCCATATCAAAAGCAAGCGAATGCTATAGTATGCTTGGAGATTCGAGTAGAGGAATTCCGCCAGTGGTTTATGGGGATATTTACTAATCCAAATGTTTGGTAAAAAGATAAATAAGTTAATAAAAGAGGACACTACTGCCTGTAGTATCCTCTTCTTGTGTATATTCTCATGTTTTTCAATTCTTATTGCTAGGAGACCTCTTTTACTTTATTAGGATCACGTTCCCAGCATTCTGTATTAACTAGACCCGGGATAGAGTCTGAATAAAAGACTGGGTCTTGGCCTGCTTTTCGCTGTTGGACATAATCGGTCAGAGCAGCAAATGCATATTTTCCAAGCAGGAAAATAGCAATCAGGTTAAGGAGCGCCATCATACCCATAAATAAATCAGCTAATGTCCAGACGATATCGTTTTGCGCTAGAGATCCAAACATTACCATCCCAATAACGCAAAGTCGATAGAGAAGAACCCACATCCGAGATTCACTGCGAATAAAATCGATGTTAGTCTCACCATAATAGTAGTTACCAATAATGGAACTATACGCAAAAAAGAAAACAATTACGGCAATAAAGTAAACTGCCCAATAGCCGAGCTGAGTGCTTAGCGCCGCTTGTGTCAATTCAATTCCACCCAAGCCGCTATCCACATAAATGCCAGAGGTAAGAATAATAAACGCAGTCGCACTGCATACCAACAAAGTATCTACATATACTCCCAGCGTTTGTAACAAGCCTTGTTTAACAGGATGCGTAATATCAGCAGTAGCCGCTGCATTAGGAGCGCTACCCATCCCGGCTTCGTTGGAGAATAGTCCACGCTTGATTCCCATGCTAAGAGCCATACCAATACCGCCACCAAATGCTTCTTGCAGACCAAACGCATGGCTTACTATGCTCATGAAGACAGCAGGAATGTGCTGATAATTCATAAGCATTACAAATAAGGCAATACCAATATAAAGAGTTGCCATGATCGGTACAATCCATTTTGAGATAGCCGCTACGCGTTTTACTCCACCAAATACAACAATAGCAGTGAGGATACATAAAATGATACCCATTGTCACTTTATCCACCCCGAAAGCCGTTTGCATAGCTGCCGTAATGGTATTAGCCTGTACGGCATTAAAAACAAACCCGAAGCAAAGCGTAATTAGAACAGCGAAGGTAATACCCATCCAGCGCTGATTTAAAGCTTTCTCCATGTAATAAGCAGGACCGCCTCTAAATCCATGCTTATCATGTACTTTATAAATCTGCGCAAGTGTGCATTCCACAAAGCTTGAAGCCGCTCCGATTGTAGCCAGCAGCCACATCCAGAAGACTGCTCCAGGGCCACCAACTGCGATGGCAATAGCTACCCCAGCTAAATTTCCCGTACCCACGCGGGAGGCTGCACTCATACAAAAGGCTTGGAAAGAGGATACCCCTTTTTTCTCCTGTGAATTACGATTAGCACCATCACCGAGCAGTCTAAACATTTCACCAATTAGGCGAATCTGCACAAATCTGGTACGAATCGTAAAATAAATTCCGACTGCAATGAGAATGAAAATGAGAATGTAAGTCCATAGGAAATCATTGCTAACAGATAATACTCTTTCTATTGATGTCAAATGAAAGAGCCTCCTTTCTCCATAACCTTCCTATCATATTTTATCTATTTTAACATATATACGCGTAAATAAAATTAGTAAAAGCTGATTATTTACTTTTGTGAAAAATTATGAATTATATATTAAAAACTTAGAATGCTGTTGTTATAGGGTTTTTTCTGCCTATTTTTGTTTTAACCGGAATGTGTAAAAAATTGCTACAATGAAGATCAAGAGCCGATAAAGGAGGAATTCTCTTGCCAAATGGTTCCTATCCTATGATTGATGCGCATATACATGTAGATTCGTATCATCCTGCTGATGCCCAGCGGATCATGGCTGAGTGTCAGTCATACGGGATTGAAAAGGTGATTTCTGTTTCTATGAATCTATCATCATGTCTTGTAAATCGAGAATGGTTACTGCGGTATCCGGGGCAGGTTCACGTAGCATACGGTTTTCACCCTGAACAGAAATTGCCGACAGAAGAGGAAATGCAGCGATTATTTGATTGGATCGACCAGCACCAAACGGAGATGGCAGCTATTGGGGAGGTAGGCTTGCCTTACTATACCCAATTAGAGGCCGGCAAGAATGGACAGGCTTTTACCCAAGAGCCATATATTCACTTACTGGAACGGTTTATCAAGACAGCCAGTCGCTATGATAAACCGATTATCCTGCACGCTGTTTATGAGGATGCTGAAATAGCCTGTGAGCTGCTCGAAAAACATCATGTGACGAAAGCCCACTTTCATTGGTTTAAAGGCAGTAAGGCTGTTGCTTTAAGAATGAGTAGGAATGGCTACTATATTTCTGTTACACCAGATGTTGTCTATGAGGACGAGATACAGCAACTGATTCTACAATACCCCTTGGAACAAATTATGATAGAGACGGATGGCCCCTGGCCGTTTGAGGGACCGTTTGCAGGCCGGCTTACCCATCCTGCTATGATGAGGGAGAGCTGTCAAGCTATTGCCCGTTTAAAAGGTCTGTCAGTCGAGGAGACAGCCTCTATCCTGTATCAAAATACAAAGCGTTTTTACAAGATATAAGATTCTGGTTTCTGTCATATCATTTGGTCAGAAGCCGGTGTAGTTTTTTCCTGTTTACGGCTAAACTAAAAAAGATCGGCTTATAAGCGAAGGTAGGTTGAACTAGAAAGTAGTAAACTGTATTATTTTACTTATACAAAATGGTACAAGGTACACGTTAACTTGGTGGAGAAAGGTTGATTTTAGTGGAAAACACTTCGGCATCATCAAATTTCATTCGTAACATAATTATTGATGATCTTGAATCAAAAAAGGTAGATGAGGTCGTGACAAGGTTTCCTCCAGAACCAAACGGCTACTTGCATATAGGACATGCCAAATCTATTTGCTTAAACTTTGAGTTGGCGAAGGAATTTAACGGCAAAGCATTTTTACGTTTTGATGACACGAATCCTACGAAAGAGGATCAGGAATATGTAGAATCCATCAAGGAAGACGTAAAGTGGCTCGGTTTTGAGTGGAATGAACTGTATTTTGCATCTAATTATTTCGAGGAAATGTATGAACGTGCTGTATTGCTGATTAAAAAGGGTAAAGCGTATGTTTGTGATTTATCCGCGGAGCAAATGAGAGAATATCGCGGTACGCTAACACAGCCAGGCAAGGAAAGCCCGTATCGCAATCGCAGTATCGAGGAGAATCTGGATTTGTTCGAGCGCATGCGTAAGGGTGAATTTGCGGATGGAGAAAAGGTGTTGCGGGCCAAGATTGACATGACTTCCCCGAACATCAACTTGCGTGACCCGGTTCTTTACCGTATCTCGCACGCTACTCACCATAACACGGGTGATACCTGGTGCATTTACCCGATGTATGACTATGCTCATCCATTAGAGGATGCAATTGAAGGGGTTACACACTCTATCTGTACTCTTGAGTTTGAAGACCATCGCCCTTTGTATGACTGGGTGGTCGCTGAAACAGAAATGAAGCATGTACCGCACCAATACGAATTTGCACGTTTGAATCTAACGCATACAGTAATGAGCAAGCGTAAATTAAAGCAGCTCGTTGATGAAAACATTGTGGATGGATGGGATGATCCGCGAATGCCAACGATCTCAGGATTGCGCCGCAGAGGATTTACCCCGGAATCTATCCGAACCTTTGCTAGAGAGATCGGTGTTGCTCGCAGCTACAGCGTAGTAGATTCTAAGATGCTGGATCATTTTATTCGTGAAGATCTAAAGCTAAAAGCACCGCGCACAATGGGAGTAGTAAAACCGCTTAAAGTGGTAATCACGAACTATCCAGAGGGACAAGTGGAGTGGCTCGAAGCTGAAATTAATCCGGAAAACCCAGAGATGGGCTCTCGCTTGATTCCGTTTACTCGTGAAATTTATGTAGAGCAAGACGATTTCATGGAAAACCCGCCAAGTAAGTATTTCCGACTATTCCCGGGAAATGAAGTTCGACTCAAGCATGCTTATTTCATTAAATGCAACGAGGTCATTAAGGATGAGAACGGCAATGTTGTAGAGCTTCACTGCACCTATGATCCTGAAACAAAGAGTGGCTCTGGTTTTACAGGACGTAAGGTAAAAGGGACGCTTCACTGGGTAGATGCAACGCATGCTATTCCTGCTGAGTTCCGTCTCTATGAACCATTGATTTTAGATGAAGAGGAAGAAGAGGGCAAAACCTTCCTTGATTATATAAATCCGTCATCGTTAGAGATTCTGCAAGGATTTGTAGAGCCGAATATGGCAGAGGCAAAACCTCAAGATAAATTCCAATTTTTCCGCCATGGGTACTTCAATGTTGATCCGAAGCACACAACCGTTGATAAACTGGTATTTAACTTGATTGTGTCACTGAAAAGTTCATTTGACCCAACGAAAAAATAAGCAAGCCCGATCAAGATAATCAAAAAAGCTGGTTCTTCCGTTCGAAGAGCCAGCTTTTTGTATCTTGTACGATTTATTTTTGAGAGGCTTATTGCACATCCCGGTTTTTGAAGATCAGGATGGATAAAAAAACCATCAGGGCAATATAAATAGCGATTATCATCAAGGAGAACCAGATGCCTAAATCGGGATAGGCAGGTACAGACAAACGAGAGACCAACGGATTGTCAGAATACGCTTGCAAGTCCAGATGATTGAAAATCAGAAACTTACCCCATACATATTTCTTGGTAAACATACTAACGATGGAACCGGAAAAGTATGCAATGATGGCTACACTAATCGCAAGTGCATTTGTTTTAAATATAGTTGCAGTGAAAAAAGATAGTGTAGCTAAAAATAATAATGCTGGAATGTTGTAGAAATACGCTTGTAGTAACGTTGTAAAATCTAAATCGGCCATTGATTCTGTTCCGAAAAAGACTACTCCTACCAGACTGCTAAATAGCATCAAAAATAAAGTAGCAGCAACTAACATGATAAGAACTGTCACATATTTAGAAAGCAAAATGGTTGTACGGCTGCTAGGACGAATCAATAGCTGTTTAATAGTGCCTTCTTTATATTCGTCCGTCAGGATTTGGGCACCTATAACAAGGCCAAATAGAGTAATTAAAAAGCCAAGACCAATTTGCATGAAGACCGAGAATCCAGCATAGCCAATGCTAGAAGTCATGTCTGTCGCATAAAATTTACCTATAAGTCCTGCTAATAAAACAAGAACGGCCAGTAAAGAGAAGAATAGCACGGTTTGTCTTTTCGCATTGAGCTTCATAATTTCATTTTGTATGAGATGGAAAAATTTCATCGCTATTTTCCTCCTTTTGTCAGGGCTAAGAAGCGATCTTCCAGCGACTTGGTTCTAATTTTAATCTGATAGATAGGGCAATTGCTCTCTACTAAGCGTTGTACAATTACCGGAATGTCCGATTTTTCGATCTGAAGCAGAAGAAGCTTGTCGCTCATTACTTCAACTGTCCAATCGTGCAGAACGTCTGCTGCTTGCTGACTGCTTTCTACTTCAAATTCAACAGACAGTCCTTTAACTTCTGTTGCCTGATTGTTAACAATCATTTCTTCAATAAATCGACCTTCTTGGATAACAAGAGCCCGGTCACACATAAGCTCCACTTCAGAGAGTAGGTGACTGGAGACTAGAATGGCGATATTTTCACGTTTGGCTAACTCCCGCAGATAGTCGCGGAGCTGGCGAATCCCTGCCGGGTCAAGGCCGTTTGTTGGTTCATCTAGAATCAAAATGGACGGATTGTGTAGCAGAGCTTGAGCAATTCCTAAGCGCTGACGCATCCCTAGCGAATAGGTTTTTACCTTTTGATTGATAGCACTTGTCAGCTCTACAAGGTCAATAATTTGATGAATGCGTTCCTTCGATACTGGCTGAACAGCCATCCGGGCGAAGTGGATCATGTTCTGCATCCCGGTCATATAGCCATAGAGTTCAGGGTTCTCAACAATAGCACCGACATGAGCCATTGCTTTTGACCGATCTTTTTTTATATTGTAACCCTCCACATATATTTCGCCTTCCGTAATGGAAGAGAGACCAACAATCATGCGAATGGTGGTAGTTTTACCAGAACCATTGGGACCAAGAAAACCGTATACCTCTCCACGTTGTACGGAGAATGTCAGGTCTTTTACAAGTGTTTTCCCCGCGACTCTTTTTGTCACGTTTTCCAATTTCACCACTGGTTGGTTAGACATTCATTTTCCTCCCACATTTTTTAATATTCTTCTATTGCCAAAAGAAATAGACATAGAACACCCTTTTTTTGCTTTTACTAGACTATTATAGTTGAAAAACCTTTCATTGGACTTAACCTACTCTTAAACTTACCTTAAATAAGTGAATGTTACCATTTCAAAGGCGTTTTTATTTGTTGATTTTATCTGAAAAATTAGCAAAACGATATTAAGGTTAGACGTTACATCAGAAAAGGAAGGTAGAGTGTAGATGACCACCAGGAAATATCCTCTAGATCAACAAGTGAGCGGTTATTTGGGCAAGGGAAGATTACGTAACTTCGTGTAATTCCTTTCCCGGTGAAAGGGAAACTGCAACGGGTGCAGGACCTCTTTTTATTGGGCATGGGCGCATTGTAACGAAACGGTTGAGGTACCCCTAATCCAAATTGTCTATGAACTCTATTCTAAAGGGTAATGCATGTTTAAAAGCCGCCTGCGCGATGCACAAGCGGCTATATAAGAACTAAGTAACCAGTTTTTTATTTTTTAAAGATGCCCATTGGTTTGCCGACTGGCAAGAATTCACGGCCGAAATGTGCATTAAGTACACAAGCAGCAGAACCATAGAATGATGATATAGAAATAAGTAGCTCTGATACTCCAGCAAGAGTATGCATTGGACCTTTAGCGATGCCAAGACTACTGAAAGTAAGCCCAATAAATAAGAGATCAATGAAAACAAAGATGATGAACAGGACTTTATTTGTTTCAGTGGCACCAATTGTCATGAATATGCTAAAGATGAGATATCCAAGGAAAGCCATTCCTAGATGTTTTCCATCTACCTTGGCAGCCATTTCCGCCCCGAAAACCCCCATCTGAATCATCCAAGATAATGCCATAGCAAACCAGAAAAAAGCAAAAGCACCGAAAGCGGTAGTACCAAAAATATTATTGCGTTTCGAATCATTGATGCAAGCAAATAACTGTGCAAATGCTCCTAAGAAAATAGCCCACGGTACAACCATGGATAGGCCTTCAGTGAAGCCGAGTTTTTGCATAGAAGCTACCAATGTTACCATCGCTAAACCAAACAAACCTAATGCTGATGGATCGCAGTTGGTAATCTTCACGGATTGAGTATTCATCCTAGTGTGTTCCTCCCTATATATCTTGCTGCGAAAAAATACTTACTTATTCTAAGGCAAGGATAAGGGAATTTGCTATTGTAAATTCTAACAAATGTGTTACATCGATATATTTGTTATATTCAAAAAACAACAACCGGCTTTTTTCTTAGAAAAGCTGTTTTTCATATAGGGGTAAACACAAAGAAAGCAGCCCTGTTGATTGTCAGGTCTGCTTTTTTAGATAAAGAAGATAAACTACTCCTCAGTGCATGTTTTACTAGTGCTGGATTCAAAACAACTGCTGGAACGGCTGGAATAGCTGGAATGGCTAGAGTGACTGGAATGACTAGAATGACTAGTATAGCTAGAACGGCTAGACGAGGTTTTACACGTATCAGAATGACTGAAGGAGGAGTCACAAGAATGAGAGTGGGAATGTGAGCAGCTCGAACTAGATTTGTGATGGTGGTGATGGCACTTTTTCCTCACTAGAACAAGGACTCGCACAATCGCTGTCGAATGGCAAATCGGATCTATTACCAAGACTGTAAAAATATCTTTTCCAGTAAAATCGTGTTTTGGTTTATAAGCGTATCGACCATCGATTAAGAGTTTAAGACAACCGTGTTTTGGGGAGGACAGAAGTTTAAATAAGAGAGTGTTTCGGCTTGGATTAGCAATTCTAATAAATGATTTAACTCCTTCGCCTTTACAAACGATGATTCCGTTATTTGCTGCTTGTAGTGGAATGCAGGCTCCTTGGAAAGGAATCGCCACTACATTGGACAGGACAGTAATAGGAACTCGGTGCCTTTTTGAAAAGATTAGTGTACCCGTTAATCTTGCTTGACTGATGATTTTGGCTGGTGATGGAACAGAGACTACCCGGAATTGATAAGTAACACTTACGGATTTTACTTTTTCAGGAATGGTTCCAAGACTGATGCCAGTTACGGGTGAAGCACCGGGTTGAGGGAATCCATTTACAGTGACGCTATTTGGTACAAACACAGTGCCTGCAGGAGTTTCATTAAACAAAAAGGCGTTAGTCAAAATCCCCTTACTTTTTTTATTAAGTATTCGAGCTGTGAATGTAATGATGCTCCCAACTGCGACAAATGAGGTATTAGCTGAGAATTTAACAATAATTTTTTTGTCGGGATGATGGTCACAATCGCGTGATGAGATATTCACGGTAATTTGTTCACCTCCAGGATTATTAAAAAATGGGGTAGCCCGAGCTTTAGTCGACGATTGTAGAGTAATAATCCGGGCTACTCACATGAGGCAACCTGGTATTCTTATTAACTGGTTACCCATAATGCTTATCATCTTTTAAAAGGAAAAAGATGATATATACAGAGTGAAGCTAAGAATTGCTTGTGGGTAAATCTGGTAATCGGTGCGGGTGGTATTAGGAATTACATGATAGGAGCGAAACCACATTTGCTTTCCCTACATTTTTCAAAGAAGGAAAATATACTGTGTGCAGATCGCCTCTTTAGCCAGATGAAGTTTTCCGTAGCCATAGCTAAAGGGAGAACATAGGAGACAGGAGGAAGGGTGTAGGGATGTAAACGCAAATATGGTACCTCCTTTAACTAAGATAGTTATGTATATGTGTCGTTATGGTAGAAGGGTCACGATCAAACTTGGTTTAGGTTAAAAATGGTCATATGTAATAGGGATAGTAGTCTAGTGATATCGTAAAAAGATGATTGTAAGGCCTATTTTTTGCAAGCGAATAAACATTTTGAAAATTAATGATAACCGAGTCTTTGGTTTTTCCATAAGATATTACATCTTACTTAATGGAGGTGTGATTTTTTTGCGATACGATAATCTTGATGATTTGCAAAAGATTAAAGATGGATTGATTGAATCTGAATTATTTCACTTTATGCGTCGAAATCCAACAGACAAACACAAAATGCACGCTCGACATTGTACGTCCAGCTTTTCTACATCTACATGCACACATTTCACCACTTTTTGTCCGATAACAGGTCCGACAGGTCCGACAGGTCCGACAGGTCCGACAGGTCCGACAGGTCCGACAGGTCCGACAGGTCCGACAGGTCCAACAGGAGCTACGGGAGCAACAGGAGCCACAGGAGCTACGGGACCAACAGGAGCGACAGGAGCTACGGGAGCGACAGGAGCCACGGGAGCAACAGGAGCTACGGGAGCCACGGGAGCCACAGGAGCCACAGGAGCGACAGGAGCCACAGGAGCCACAGGAGCGACAGGAGCGACAGGAGCCACGGGAGCGACAGGAGCCACGGGAGCCACAGGAGCGACAGGAGCGACAGGAGCCACGGGAGCGACAGGAGCCACGGGAGCCACAGGAGCGACAGGAGCGACAGGAGCCACGGGAGCGACAGGAGCCACAGGAGCCACAGGAGCCACAGGAGCTACGGGAGCGACAGGAGACCCAGGAGCCACGGGAGCCACGGGAGCCACGGGAGCGACAGGAGCGACAGGAGCCACGGGAGCGACAGGAGCCACGGGAGCCACAGGAGCCACGGGAGCGACAGGAGCCACGGGAGCCACAGGAGCCACAGGAGCGACAGGAGCGACAGGAGCCACGGGAGCGACAGGAGCCACGGGAGCCACAGGAGCGACAGGAGCGACAGGAGCGACAGGAGCCACGGGAGCGACAGGAGCCACGGGAGCGACAGGAGCCACAGGAGCCACAGGAGCCACGGGAGCCACAGGAGCGACAGGAGCGACAGGAGCCACGGGAGCCACGGGAGCCACAGGAGCCACCGGCCCAACCGGTCCAACAGGCCCAACCGGTCCAACCGGTCCAACAGGCCCAGCCGGCGGAGGTTCAATCATTCCATTCGCATCCGGTCTTCCTCTTGCATTAACTACGCTTGCCGGTGGCCTTGCTGGAACAGTTGGATTAGTTGGTTTTGGTAGTTCAGCCCCAACAGTATTTGCCCTTGGAAACACTATCGATTTAACCGGAGCAGCAGGTACACTTCTCAACTTTGCTTATTCTGTGCCACGTGACGGTATTATTACGTCTATCTCAGCATACTTTAGTACCACATTAGCTCTTACTATACTTGGAGGTTCAGTAACGATCACAGCTCAGCTCTTCAGTTCACCTACTCCTAATAACATCTTCACCCCAATTCCAGGAGCGATTGTGACCTTAGCGCCTCCTCTTACAGGGGTTATCTCGATTGGTACGATAAGTAATGGCCTTACCACAGGCTTAGCAATACCAGTAACAGCAGAAACGCGTCTATTAATGGTGTATTCCATCACTTCTACTGGTTTAACAGTAGCCACTGCTGTCTCAGGTTATGCAAGTGCAGGTGTGACTATCGTATAATTCAATATGGATGAAATATCCCTCGAAGCTTGAGGGATATTTTTTTGTTTCATAATAGGCAATTTTTTGTTAAATGGATGTATCCAGAATGAATGGGGAATAAATAATCCAAAGGTAATACAGCCCTATAAATCGCTAATTATCGCTTTTACTTTACTGCATAGAGAATGATTCATTGTCAATTAAACTTGTTACATATTGGAACTGAATATGCGCTCAGTTGTGAAAATATATTGTCTACTCGCTAGAGGATTGATAAGATAAGTAAGCGATCACATTTCAACAAAATTAAATAACAAGTACATTCATATTTATACGAATAATGGTATACCCCTGTTTTATAACTTTTTTCACTTAGTGTAATCGAATTTTTTCCCCAATGATCGTAGGTTACTTTTTCTCAATCACCGTACATTTTTTGTAAATATTTTAAGTTTTTGTTAGCGAGGTGCAGGAATGAAAAAATATGGTTTAGCAGTGCAAATCCTTATTGGTCTTGTATTAGGTATTACAGTTGGTGCAATTTTTTATAATAATCCTGTTATAGAAAGTTATCTAAAGCCCATTGGGGATATTTTTCTACACTTGATTAAAATGATCGTAGTCCCAATTGTAATTGCTAGCTTAATTGTCGGCGTAGCAGGTGTAGGCGACATAAAGAAACTAGGAAAAATTGGCGGTAAGACAATCTTGTATTTCGAGATCATTACTACAATTGCTATTGTCGTAGGTTTACTTGCAGCTAACGTCTTCAAGCCTGGTATCGGGGTTAACATGGCTGAGTTGACTAAGACTGATATCAACAAATATGTTCAAACGGCAGATCAAGCCACTCATCATAGCTTTATAGATACTTTTGTCAATATTGTCCCTACAAATGTGTTTGAGGCTATGGGTAAAGGGGACATGCTGGCGATTATTTTCTTCTCTGTTTTGTTTGGACTAGGTGTAGCAGCAATTGGAGAAAAAGGCAAACCAGTATTACAGTTCTTCCAAGGTGTGGCAGACGCCATGTTCTGGGTAACGAATCAGATTATGAAATTTGCTCCGTTTGGTGTGTTCGCTTTAATTGGAATTACAGTATCTAAGTTTGGCTTGCAATCGCTTGTCCCATTGGCCAAGCTCATGATTTTGGTATATGGAGCGATGTTCTTCTTTATTATCGTGGTGCTAGGTATTGTAGCCAGAATTAGTGGAATTCGCATCTTTACGATAATGAAAATATTAAAAGATGAAATGCTGCTGGCTTATACAACAGCTAGCTCAGAGACTGTATTGCCTAAGATTATGGAGAAGATGGAGAAATTCGGCTGTCCAAAGGCAATTACTTCCTTTGTGGTTCCGACTGGATATTCCTTCAATCTAGATGGCTCCACACTCTATCAAGCAATCGCAGCTATTTTCATCGCCCAAATGTACGGTATGGACCTATCTCTCTATCAACAGATTACACTAATGCTGGTTCTGATGGTAACATCTAAAGGAATTGCAGGTGTACCGGGGGTATCCTTTGTTGTATTGCTTGCTACGCTGGGAACCGTAGGAATTCCGTTGGAGGGCTTAGCGTTTATCGCAGGGATTGACCGTTTGCTAGATATGGCACGAACTGTTGTTAACGTAATTGGTAATGCCTTAGCTGTTGTAGTTATTTCGAAATGGGAAAAAGAATACGATCCCGAAAAAGGAAAGCAATATGTTGCTACTCTCTAAAGGGATAAATTGAATAAGAACAAAAAGGTTGTCGGCAGAAGTCGGCAACCTTTTGTTGTATATGGTACGCATGGCATGGGGAATCTATTGCGTCAAACCATGATTGCTAGGGTAAGGGCAGAGACTTGGCGATTTTTTACTTTTACTTTATGCTTAAGAAGTAAAAAAGCGGGGAGGTAAGATATATGGCTATTTTAAAAAACGACTGGGCTCCGTTGTTAGAGGATGAATTTCAGAAACCTTACTATTTACGATTGCGAGAGTTTTTGCGAAACGAATATGCTACGAAAACGATATATCCAGATAAATATGATATTTTTAATGCTTTGCATCATACGCCTTATCAACAGACGAAGGTAGTTATTTTAGGACAAGACCCTTATCATGGTCCCAATCAAGCACATGGATTAAGCTTTTCAGTTAATCCAGGCACGAAAATACCTCCTTCTCTCGTAAATATTTATAAAGAATTGCGAGACGACCTAGGGTGTATCATTCCGAATCATGGATATTTAGTCTCCTGGGCAAAGCAAGGCGTTCTTTTGTTAAACACAGTACTTACAGTTAGAGATGGAGAAGCCAATTCTCATAAGGGGAGAGGCTGGGAGCTTTTCACTAATCGCGTGATTGAAGAGATAAACAAGCGAGATAAGCCAGTGGTCTTTATTTTATGGGGAAGACATGCTCAAGATAAAAAAAGTATGATTGATACCAATAGACATTATATTTTGGAATCTGTTCATCCAAGTCCGTTATCTGCGAGTAGGGGATTTTTCGGTACTAAACCGTTCTCAAAAGCGAATCAATTTCTTGTAAAAATAGGAGAAGAACCAATTGATTGGCAAATTCCCCCGTTAAGCTAGATGCGAACGGAAGGAATTGTTTTCTATGCAGCTAGTCGTTTTTATACAGATGATTGCAATTGCCTAATCAGATCGATACTGTTAGAATTTATGAAATAGGTATATATTTGAATAAGTGAGTTGGATAACATGACGAACTATGAAGCTGAATTTAGCAATTTGGTCAGGACATTTCGCAAACGTCATATGGGTAAGGGACCTAGTCAAATAAAAACTACATTTTGCAAAAACTGGGCGATCTGTGAAATGCAAGGGAATCTTTCTCCCGTAGAAAAATTTATTGCAACGGCAGATACAGGTAAGCAAATGCTTCGTTCAGCTAGGACTGAAATGGTCAAGGAGATGTACCAGAAAACGCGTCCTGTGGAGATGGAAGAGCTTCTTGGAGCCAAGTTTATAGACCTATTCGTAGATATTGATATTGAAAGTGACTTTGGGATGTCCATTTTTGTTTTTGACCAAGATATTGAGCGCAAATTTGGATCGGATCGCTAATCATAAGCTTACTTATATTTCATTAAGAGCAGTTGGAACTTGGTAGCGTACCTGCTAAAGACTAACCGCCGCAAGTTGCCTCCTTGTATATCAAGGTAGGTTTAGCTTGTGGCATTTTTTATTTGGTTAAAAGGTCTATTACATGGATGGAGGGAAGAGGGCTATGAGCAAGAAAGTATCAACCTTACGTGCCATCATGAGATACGATGGAGAGGTTTTCCAGGACATAGACGATGAAATTGCCTGTGAATATCCATTAACCATCATGGTAAATGGAATGGAATTTGCAACTATGGTATGTACGCCCGAGCATATGGAGGAGCTTCTTCTTGGGTTCCTCGCATCAGAAGGGATTATTAGATTTCCAGATGATGTAGAGTCATTTTCCATCAATCAGGGAACAGGTTTTGCTTATGTAGAGGTAAAAAATAAAGGCAAGCTTTCACCCCAGCATTCCAAGCGTTTTATCGGCTCCTGCTGCGGTAAAAGCCGGCAGTTTTATTTGCAAAATGATGTTCGAACCGCTAAAACCATCATGTCAAAGCAGCAAATTAGCGTTCAAGATTGCCAGACGATGATTAAGCATATGCAAGAGCATTCCTCTTTTTTTAAGCAAACAGGCGGTGTCCATAATGCTGCCTTATGCAATAAAGAAGGAGTCGTGGTGACAAGAACCGATATTGGGAGACACAATGCCCTGGACAAGATCTATGGATTTTGCTTGCAGAATCGGATTGGTTTATCGGATAAGGTTATTGCCTTTAGTGGAAGGATATCCTCAGAGGTATTGTTAAAGGTGGCGAAAATTGGTGTAGGAATTGTTCTCTCCAAATCAGCACCTACAGATCTTGCACTTGATCTTGCAGAAGAGCTGGGTATTACAACAGTGGGGTTTATCAGGGGGAATACACTTAATGTATACACGCATCCAAAACGAATCATCGAGACACAGCCTGTAAAATGTGAAAGCTCTTATGATGTATAATATGTTGTAAGGACAAACATAATGGGCGTTTATAAAGAACCTGTACACTAAAGGAAAGTGTGACATATTATGAATAGAACTCACCGATTTCAACGAAAAGCTCTTCCGGTTGAAGAAGCACAAAAGCGCATTCTTTCCCGCATAACAATCATGAATACAGAAGAGATTTCATTAGTTGACAGTATAGGAAGAAGATTAGCCGAGCCTATATATGCCACTAATAATATTCCCGCTTTCCCAAGGGCAGGTATGGATGGGTATGCTATTAGGTGTGAAGGAATTGAGAAGGCTACACCAGCAGAGCCGCTTACCTATCGAATTGTGGGAGATATTGCAGCAGGGAGTGCCCCCGCTATGAAGCTGAACAAGGGGGAAGCTGTTCGAATTATGACCGGCGCTAGCGTTCCTGAAGGTGCTAATGCAGTGGTTATGTTTGAACAAACACAGGAATACGAACAAAATGAACAAGCTTTTGTACAGGTCAAACATAATGTGGGACAAGATCAGAATATTGCACAGGTAGGAGAAGAAATCCAAGAGGGGCAGATCATCATTGAGTCTGGGAGAATCATTCAGCCGGGTCAAATGGCATTGCTGTCTACATTTGGCTATCATCGTGTAAAGGTATTTGCCCAGCCTAAAGTAGGTATTTTTGCTACAGGGACGGAATTGCTGCCAATTGATGAACCTCTGCAGCCTGGCAAAATTCGCAATAGCAACAGCTATATGATCCAAGCATTGGTGGAAGCCTCTGGTGCAACCCCTTGTCTATACGGAATTATTCCAGACAACAAGGAACAAGCAAAGGCTTTATTGGAAGAAGCTTTTCAAGAGATGGATATTGTTATTACCACAGGTGGCGTATCAGTTGGTGATTATGATATTATGGCAGAAATCTTTCGCGAACAAAGGGAAGAGATGCTGTTTAACCGGGTATCCATGAGACCTGGCAGTCCTACCTCAGCAGCAGTCATTCATAACAAATTACTATTTGGCTTGTCCGGGAATCCGGGGGCATGTTTTGTTGGTTTTGAATTGTTTGTTAAGCCGGCTATTCGGGCCATGCTGGGTGCTAAAGAGTCCCTTCCTGCTGTAATGGAAGCCTTTTTAGCTACTGATTATGAGAAAGGCTCTCCCCATGTGCGTTACGAACGTGGCAAATTATGGATAGAAAAGGGAATAGCTAAGGTAAAGTCGATTGGTGTGACTAAATCAAGCCACATGCTATCTATACAGGATGCCGATTGTCTTCTTAAGATCCCTTCAGGTAAATCAGGAGCAGCTAAAGGAGATTTAATTCAGGTAATCCCACTTCAGTACGATGTCACCTAAGGAAGGGAGCTGTGGCCAATGGACCAGAAGATTTCACATACAAAAGTAACTGACCAATTGCAACGTCCATTGCGAGATCTACGCATTTCTGTTACCGATAAGTGCAATTTTAGGTGCCGTTATTGCATGCCAGAGGAAATTTTCCACAAGGATTTTCAGTTCCTTCCCAAAGAGAAGCTGCTCTCGTTCGAAGAAATAGAACGGCTAACTCGCATTTTTGTAGGTATGGGTGTTGAAAAAATCCGATTAACCGGCGGGGAACCCTTATTGCGTAAGGATGTAACAATCTTGATCCAAAACATCAGGCAGATTGAAGGCGTAAAGGATATCGCACTGACAACTAACGGTTCGCTGCTAGAAAAGTTTGCCCTCCCTCTAAAGGAAGCAGGACTTGATCGAGTATCGGTAAGCTTGGACAGTCTTGATGATGATCGGTTTGGCTATATGAATGGGCGGGGAATTAAAGTAAGTACGGTGTTAAAAGGCATCGAGGCCGCACAAAAAGCAGGGCTCGGGATCAAGGTAAACATGGTAGTGCAAAAAGGAGCAACAGATCAGGATATACTTCCTATGGCTCGCTATTTTAAGGAAGCTGGGATCACACTGCGATTTATTGAGTTTATGGATGTCGGAAATGCAAATGGCTGGGAACTGAGACAGGTGGTACCGAGCCGATATATTCTAGAGATGATTAATCAGGAAATGCCGGTAGAACCAGTAGAGGCTGATTATTTTGGGGAGGTTGCCAAACGTTACCGCTATGTAGGAACCCAAACAGAGATTGGATTTATCTCTTCGGTCACACAAGCCTTCTGCTCCTCCTGTACAAGAGCCCGCCTGTCTGCCGAAGGTTATATATATATGTGTTTATTTGCTACAGAAGGAATAGATTTAAGAAGTCGCCTCCGCGATGGAACCACGGATGAAGAATTGACGCGCTATATTCAACAGCTATGGTCAGATCGCAAGGATCGCTATTCGGAAGAACGTCTGTCAGCTACACAGGGGTTACCGCGGAAAAAGGTGGAAATGTCTCATATAGGTGGTTAAATAGACGTATTCAATCTAAAAAAGACAATCAGAAAGAGGATACAAGGACTTCCTAGTGGAGGAAATCAGTATCCTTTTTCTTTTTTGGCCTCAATAAAGGAGCTAGAAGCTATGTGTTAGCATAAGAAACTAGCAGACCTGAAATAACAGAGCGGAACACTTTACAGTTTGACCAATAAATGGTTTTGGTGTAAATAATAAGATGTATTATATTTTATTTTGTTGCCATTGTTCTTAAAAATCAAAAAATTAAGAACTGTCGAATCCATTTAAAGTTAGGGGGACCTTTTATGAATGGTGGAAAATCTAATTCTTCCTCATTCGTCCCGTATGTTCCTGCATCACGTTCTTTGCCAGAGCTTACTGTGGTTGCAGTCGTATTGGGATTAATCTTAGCTGTTGTTTTTGGAGCAGCCAATGCCTATTTAGGCCTTAAAATTGGTTTAACAGTCAGTGCATCTATCCCGGCTGCTGTTATTTCAATGGCGATTTTACGTGGTATTTTGCGTCGCGAGTCTATCTTAGAGAACAATATTGTGCAAACAATGACAACTGCTGGTGAAGCGGTTGCGGCAGGTGCTATTTTTACGTTGCCGGCTTTGTTTCTATGGAATGCTGTGCCTAGTCAATTAACCATCAGCTTTATTGTGTTAACAGGTGGTTTTTTAGGCGTATTAATGATGATACCGTTACGTCGTCTGTTGATTGTAAACGAGCATCAAACACTGCCATACCCGGAAGGTACTGCCTGCGCGGAAGTTCTGATTTCTGGTGAAAAAGGGGGCAACAGCGCTAAGCTGGTCTTTACGGGATTCGGACTAGGTGCTTTAGTAAAAGCATTAGGCGATGGATTTAAGCTATTTAAAACCGAAGTTGAGACAGGCATTGCCAATTTTAAAAATGCATTGATTGGATTGGATACATATCCAGCTCTGCTTGGCGTGGGATATATTATTGGCCCCAAAGTGTCTGGAGAGATGATGGCGGGCGGAATACTTGCGTGGGTTGTAATGATACCAATGATTAGCTTTTTTGGTATGCATAATTCCGAGGCAATTCAGCCAGCTTCCGGTATGATTGCTTCCATGGATGCATGGGCTATCTGGGGAGACTATATTCGTTATATTGGTGCGGGTGCTGTGGCTACAGGCGGTTTAATTAGCTTAATCAAAACGTTACCAATCTTATATTATTCATTGCGTGATACACTTGCAGGTTTAGACAAAAGCAATAAACAATCGCTAGTGGAGCGTACCGATCGTGATATTTCGAAGACATGGCTCTTACTCGGGATAATAGCAATCATCTTATTAATTGCCTTTTCACCGTTTACCGAAGTAGGGATGATAGGGGCTATAGCTATTGCCGTTTTTGGATTTTTGTTCGTTACAGTGGCTTCGCGTATCGTTGGGCTGATAGGTAGCTCCTCCTCACCTGTCTCAGGAATGACGATTGCTACCTTACTAATTGTTACAGTGGTATTTAAATCAATGGGTGTAACGGGTCAAACAGGAATGGTCACTGCTTTAATTGTCGGAGCGATCGTGTGTACTGCACTTGCTGTCGCCGGTGATATTTCTCAAGATTTAAAAACAGGCTATTTGGTCGGAGCTACTCCGTGGAAACAACAGATGGCTATGATGCTCGGGGTGTTGATCTCTGGTCTGGTCATAGGTTATGTCCTTGTTATTTTACATGAAACATATGGAATGGGGACCAAGGATTTAGCGGCGCCAAAGGCAGTTCTAATGAAAATGGTAATTGAAGGGCTTATGGATAATAACTTGCCGTGGGATTTAATCTTTATTGGAGCGGCTACCGCAATTTGTGTTGAATTCTTAGGCCTTCATTCCTTGACTGTAGCAGTAGGAATTTATTTACCGATTCACACCAGTGCCCCGATTATGGTGGGAGGCTTGGTTCGTTGGCTAGTGGAATATTGCTCAAAGGATAAAAGCCGCAGAAATCTGCGTTTGGAAAGAGGAACGCTGTTTGCATCTGGTCTAATTGCTGGTGAGTCGCTTTTAGGGGTAGTTATTGCCATGCTCATTTCAGCGAAAATAACGATGCCCGAGCATGTTATGTTTGAAAGCGGCTTGGTCAGCACGGTTATTTTTGCAATAGTAGCAGTTGTCCTTTTCTGGGTGTCCATGCGTGCCAAAGAGCGGAACAGCAGCCTTTAATACCCTTATATCAGGTGTCAATTCCTATGGAACTTGCTTATTACTAAAGTGTAGGTGAGAGCAGCATGCGGATTTTTGCAAAGAAACAGCATCGCAATCTATTGACGATGAGGCCTATTTTGGCAAAACGAATTACGCTGGAGAAAACAGAAGAGGGCATTTCTACCGTGATTATCCCTCGCGATAGCTGGTTGGAACGATTGTCTGTGCGGTATTTGGGACAGCCTGCCGTTTTCCGTATTAAGCTAGATACGCTTGGAAGTTACGTTATTGCTAGATGTACAGGTTCGCATACGGTAGCAGAAATTGCCGAGGAAATTAGACATGAATTTGGGGAACAAGCAGAGCCCGTGCTACCAAGGCTAAGCCAATTTTTGCAAATGATTGACTCGAATCAATGGGTAACGTGGAGAGAGCGCGAGTAAAAGCAGAGCCAATGACTGATCAGATGAGATCAATCATTGGCTCATTTTATGATTTATTTAAAAAACCATTTCAGCTTTTTTAAAGCTTGCTTGGTTGTATGATAGCGAACAGGAATATCAAAGAGCGTAGTTTGCTTCAGCACACTTTTTTGGTGGGAGAAAATTTCGAAGCTTCTTTTTCCATGATAGCTACCGATACCGCTATTGCCAACCCCTCCAAATGGTAAATAGGGAGTAGCAATATGAAAGACCGTATCATTAATACAACCGCCACCAAAGGAGAGATGGGACAGGACCTGTTTCTTTGTCTCTTTATTTTCTGTGAAAAGATAAAGAGCGAGTGGCTTCGGCTGCGCATTTACCTTAGAAATCGCTTCAGTCAGCTCATCGTAGGTTAGGATGGGGAGAATAGGTCCAAAAATCTCGTCCTGCATGACCGGATCCTGCCAAGTTACGTTATCTATAAGAGTAGGCTCAATCGCTAACGTACTGGGGTTTGCATTTCCCCCATGGATGACCTTTTTCTGATCCAGATACGAAAGCAATCGCTCAAAATGTCGGTTATTCACAATGTGAGTATAATCAGAGTTCTGTAAGGCATCGGGATAAAGCTCTTGAATAAAGATTTTGAGCTGTCTTATGAGTTCCTGTTTTACTGAGGAGTCCACGAGTAAATAATCGGGTGCTACACAGGTTTGGCCAGCATTTAAAAATTTTCCCCAAACAATTCGCTTAGCAGCCAAACGCAGGTTAGCATCTCGATGTACGATGCACGGACTTTTTCCGCCTAATTCGAGTGTTATCGGAGTTAGATGCTTGGAGGCAGCTTCCATTATCATACGGCCAACAGGAACACTGCCTGTAAAAAAGATATAATCAAACTTCTCTGCTAGCAACTGATTACTGACTTCAATCCCGCCCTCTACTACACGTATAAATTCTGCAGGGAAGGTCTGTTCGATTAACCGCCGAATAAGATTGGAGGTTCTAGGTGTAAGCTCTGACGGCTTGACAACGGCACAATTCCCGGCAGCAATAGACCCGATTAACGGTAACAAGGCGAGTTGAAATGGATAGTTCCACGGGGCAATAATCAATGTGACGCCATAGGGTTCAGAATAAATGTAGCCCTTGGAACCGAAGTGTGTAAGTGCTGTCTTGACTCGTTTCGGCTTTACCCAGCCCTGTAAATGTTTACAGACATAACGAATCTCCTCTAGCACGATTCCGATTTCAGTTGAGTAGGATTCAAATTGTGATTTATGCAAATCGGCCTGTAGAGCTTCATAGATTTCTTGTTCGTGCAAGATAATGGCCTTGCGTAATTTTTGGAGTGCTTCTATTCGGAATGCAGCATGTTTTGTTTGCTGCGTGTGAAAGAATTGATGCTGCTTGGTTAATAATTCTTGAATAGGGTTCATAAGCGCCTCCTTTCATTTTCCCAACGTATCATGAGTTTATCATTGGCAAAATGTCGAATCAAATATTGCACGAATACTTAGATAATTAAATGTAAAATATTCTGAAAAATAGATTGACGAACCTGAGGTTGTGAGGTAGAATCTGTAAATACGAAAGTGAGTCCAAAAGGAAAAGGAGATGAGTAACGTGAGAATGATGTTGTTTCCCAATGCAATGCAAATACAATTTCATATCTCCTGTAATCTGTCTCTTATGTCCAAGGCATCACTGTCTTGATTAAGCGTAGGGAAAAAATTAAGAGTGTAGGTTACGGCAGTTTGTAACGTGCGCTTTTTATTGACAGAACAGATGTAAAGACATGTCGCACAAAGTGACGTGTCTTTTTTGATTCTGTCAGATATTGGGTTCATGCGAGAAGGGAGAGAGAATGCATGATAGCTGTGTTTCAAAAGTTAGGCTGGTTTTTTCGTGAAGAGTGGAAAAGATACTCCATTGCAGTCGTTTTTTTAGTGATCAATGGGGTATTGGAAGTCTTGCCTCCAAAGCTAATGGGGACATCGATTGACCAAATTTTTGCTGGCTCTATGACAACCGCGAGATTGTTCATCATGATTGGCTTATTGCTGGCAATCGCTTTACTTAATTACGGGGTCACTTTTATTTGGATGAGAAATTTGTTCGGCGGCTCTTTTTTGGTTAGCAGGAAATTACGCTCTAATTTAATGGGACAATTTTTAAAGATGACCCCAACCTTTTATGAAAAAAATCGGACGGGAGATTTGATGGCCAGGGCGACGAACGATATTCAAGCAGTATCGCTAACCGCCGGGTTTGGCATTCTTACCTTAGTGGATGCGACTGTCTATCTGGGGGTTATTCTTCTCACAATGACGGTTGTTATTAGTTGGAAGCTTACCCTCATTTGTATTTTGCCAATGCCGCTGGCAGCTTACATATTAAGTAAGTATGGAAAGATGCTTCATAAAAGATTTACGGAAGCACAGGATGTTTTCGGAAAAATGAATGATCAGGTGCTGGAGAATATTTCAGGTGTCCGGGTAGTCCGTGCTTATGTACAGGAAGCGGCAAGCCGGAAGAGCTTTCGAGAAATCTCTGAGGAAACGTATAAGAAAAACCTGTCCGTTGCCCGTATCGACTCACTATTTGAGCCTACGATGAAATTGTTAAATGGTATAAGTTTTTTATTAGGCATTGGGTTTGGTGCGTATTATGTTTACCATCAAGAAATTACAATAGGCGATATGATTTCATTTAACATTTATTTAGCCATGCTGTCTTGGCCGATGTACGCGATTGGGGAGCTCGTCAATATTATGCAGCGGGGTAATGCTTCGTTAGATCGTGTGAACGAAACGCTTGCTTATGAACCGGATGTTCAGAATAGGTCGGATCTAGTGGATGTGCCGACACCGGCTACCATTTCATTTCAGAATGTCACTTTCCGTTACCCTTCATCTGAAGTAGATAATTTAAAAGATATAACGTTTGAACTGAGCCGAGGGCAAACCTTGGGAATTGTTGGACGTACAGGCAGCGGCAAAACAACCTTGATGCGTCAGCTTCTGCGTGAGTATCCGTTAGGCAAAGGAGAAATCCTGATTTCAGGGATTCCCATGCAAAAAATTGCGATCGAGCAGGCAGTGGGCTGGCTAGGGTATGTTCCGCAAGGTCAAATTTTATTTTCGAAGACCATTTTACAAAACATTCGATTTGGTAAACCGACCAGCTCGATGGCTGAAGTCAAGCATGCGTTGGTGATGTCGGCTTTTCAAAAGGACATCGCCTACTTGCCAGAGGGATTGGATACGATGGTTGGAGAAAAGGGTGTCTCCTTGTCCGGGGGCCAGAAACAACGTGTCTCGATAGCCCGTGCTCTAATAGCAGACCCAGAGATTCTTTTGTTAGATGACGCTCTTTCTGCGGTAGATGCTAAAACAGAGACGGAAATTATCACTCATATTCGTGGGGACCGAGCGGGTAAGACCACGTGGATTACCACGCACCGCCTGTCAGCAGTTCAGCATGCCGATTTAATTCTCGTAATGGATGATGGAACCATTGTTGAACGTGGAACTCATGATCAGCTTATGAAACAGGATGGCTGGTATAAACAACAATATGAACGCCAGCAAATCGAGGCAACTTTAACAGATGGAGAGTGAGAGACATGGATAGGCCTTCTAAAAGGTTATGGCAATATGCCTTGCAGTTTAAGAAAACCCTCATCTTGGCTTTAACCATGCTATCATTGGCGGTTGTAGCCGACCTGATGGGACCGATATTGGTCAAACAGATGATTGATGTGCATATACGAGGAATCGAGTATAGCTGGTATCAGAGTGAACAGGGGAGTGAAGCTGTTGCTTATCGAGGCCAGTATATTAAACGAAGTGATCATTGGGGGCCTGATGAGCAAAAAGGAAAAGAAGTACGCATCTTACAGGTCGGGCGGGAATATTACTTCATTGATCAACCCATTGCATTTGATGGGGAAAAGACCATTGAAAACGGAGTTCTTTTGATTCAAAAGGGTGCGGACAAAGCGGTGTACCCTGCTGAAAAACTAACGTCAACGGAGGTGTTTGCATTATATAAACCGGAAGTACAGCCGCTTATTGCTCTTTGTTTGATTTACTTTGGCTTATTGGCTGTGATCTCCCTCTTGTTATATGTGAAAAAGTATTGGTTACAAATCTCCGCGAACCAGATTATTCAAAAGATGCGTGTAGACGTCTTTGACCATATACAGCGGCTTCCGATTCGGTATTTTGACAATTTACCAGCAGGAAAAGTGGTTGCACGAGTGACCAATGATACAGAGGCCATCCGAGACCTCTATCTAACCGTGCTCTCGAACTTTTTTACGGGAATTATCTATATCACTGGTATCTTGGTGGCTATGTTCTTGCTAGATCCTATGCTAGGTGCCATTTGTCTTGTGATCATTCCTATTTTATTGGTGTGGATTTACGTCTATCGATACTTTGCTTCTCGTTTTAACCATGTGATTCGGGCAAGAATCAGTGATATTAACGGGATGATTAATGAATCGATTCAAGGGATGGCGATCATTCAGGCTTTCCGTCGTCAAAAGGAGACAAAGGAAGAGTTCGAGGAATTGAATTATGATCATTTTAAATACCAAAATAAATTGCTGTTGCTAAACTCACTTACTTCCCACAACCTAACCAACTTCCTGCGGATCATAGGATTTGCCCTGTTATTGTGGTATTTTGGAGCACAGTCTTTAACGCTGGGCAACGCATTGTCCCTTGGAATGATGTATGCCTTTTTGGAATATATCGTTCGGCTCTTCAATCCGATAAGTGGGATTGTTAACCAGTTACCACAATTAGAACAAGCATTGGTGGCAGCCGAACGTGTATTTGAATTAATGAATGAACCTGGTATTCCAGTAACTGACGGTAAAATGGACCGATATAGGGGAAATGTGAAATTCGAAAATGTATGGTTTGCTTACAAGGATGAGGAATACGTTCTGAAAAATATCTCCTTTGAGGCCAAGGAAGGTCAAACCATTGCATTGGTTGGTCATACAGGGTCAGGCAAGAGCTCCATCATGAATATCCTATTTCGATTTTATGATTTTGACAAAGGGAAAGTAACCATTGATGGCAAGGAGATTCAAGAATGGCCCAAGCAATACGTCCGCCAGCATATGGGAATCGTACTTCAGGAACCGTTCTTGTTTACGGGAACGATTGCTAGCAATGTCAGTCTGGGCGACCCATCTATTTCTCGGGAAAGGGTTGAGAAAGCTCTAGATGATGTAGGGGCCAGACAGTTGTTCGCCCATCTGAGCAAAGGCTATGACGAGCCTGTTGTGGAGAAAGGAAGTACGCTATCAGCGGGACAACGTCAAATCGTGTCATTTGCTCGTGCCCTTGCCTTTGACCCGGCTATTTTAATTTTGGATGAAGCAACAGCCTCTATTGATACCGAGACGGAGTCCATCATTCAAAAGGCATTGGATGTAGTGAAGAGGGGACGTACTACCTTTATTATTGCACATCGCCTCTCTACGATTCGTCAGGCAGATTGTATTTTGGTCCTTGATAGAGGGGAAATTGTAGAACGCGGTAACCATGATGAATTGATGCAAATCAAAGGCAAGTATTATCAAATGTACCAGCTGCAGCAAGGCGAAACACAGAAGATAGGAGTATAGGACTTATTAGGGGGAGGACACTATGGCGTTTCCTGCTAATGTTGAAAAAGAGATTACAGAGCATACCATTCTTTGTGACAGACGGGGAAATTTGCGACCAGAGGCCATTGGCTGGTCGCGCTATCCCTTGCACGATTGTCAGATACCGGGGCATTTGGGGCGAAAAAAGAAGTGGAATTTTTGGTTTATTGCAAATGATCAAGTTATTATAACGGTAGCTGTTTGTCATTTGGATTATATCGGAGCAGCCTTTTTTCATTTGATTGATCTTCAATCGGGTCAGAAGATGGAGCAAACGGCAAAGGTACCCTTTGCGAGGGGAATCTATTTGCCTGATTCTGTTCATGGCGATGTTCATTTTCAGCATAAGCATCTTCAGATTTCTTTTACGTATCAGCAGACGACTACAATGATCTTGGTTGATGGGATGAATAGGGAAGGGATGCCTTTTTCAATAGAAATTAGTATCTCAGAGACTGCGGAAGCCTTGCATATGGTCATTCCTTGGAGTAATAGAAGATTTCAATATACCAAAAAACAACCGGGGAGAGCGGCCGCAGGCAAGGTACGCATAGGCAGTAAACGTTACAATCTTACAGAGGAGACGACATCAGCGAGCCTGGATTTTGGCCGTGGTGTGTGGCCTTATCTAACCCAATGGAATTGGATGACTTGCAGCTTTCAATGGAGGGGGAGTTTGTGTGGGTGTAACCTAGGGGCTGGTTGGACGGATGGAACGGGAATGACTGAAAATGGCCTGTTGATTCAACAGCGAGCTGAAAAAATAGCAGAACCGATTCAATTTGCATATGATAAAACCTCTCCTATGAAACCATGGCGCATAATGACCATTGGTAGCGACCGCGTTCAACTCAAATTTACCCCTATTTATTATCAGGAGAAGCGCGAAAATTATTTGGCATTATCCACTCATTTACAACAATATATTGGAAAGTATAGTGGGACGCTTCAAACAAAGAACAACGAAATAATCAGGATAGATGATGTCTGGGGAATCTGTGAAGATCAACAGGCAAAGTGGTAACAGGCAGGTAACAATTTAGTTGGAATGATAAGAAAAAACAGGGGGTTTAATCTGTTGAAGGGGTATGTTAAACAATATTTTAGCCAATTTGATGTGCTAGTGATTAGCATTTTGTTTGCTTTCGGCTTTTTATGGTTAATTCCTGATATGGAACGCATTCATATTTGGATGGCGTTGGCGATCGGAATGCTTTCCTACGCGGTCAGCGAATACCTCATCCATCGATTTATCTTTCATATGAACCCCCCTAAAATACGTTGGCTTTTGACAATGCTGAAACGATTACACTACGATCACCATGTATCCCCCGATCAATTAAACCTATTATTTCTACCAGTCTGGTATAGCCTGCCTCTGATCATGATCGCAGGGAGTGCGGCTTTTTTCATCACAAAGGATTTTTCTCTCATGGTTGCATTTGTAACAGGGATTATGGGTTATCTGCTTTATTATGAATGGACCCATTATATTGCACATCAGCCTGTGCAGCCTATCACTCCATGGGGAAGATGGATGAAGAGAATGCATCTTTGGCATCACTATAAAAACGAAAACTATTGGTACGGCGTAACCAATCCTGCCCTTGATGTATTATTCGGTACCTATAAGAATGAGAAACAAGTTGACCGTAGCTCTACAGCCCGTAATTTGGAACAAAGCGATATGAAATAAAAGCAGTAAGCCCATCTCTAAATTGTCTGAGATGGGCTTATTATATGTTTTACTTTGTTATTTTACATAGGAGCTAATGTCTACATTCAGGGCACTAGCGAGGCGCATGCCGAAATCTCGATCTGCACGGAAGAAGTTGCAAATAGCAAGCATTTTTGTCCGCTCATGTACAGTAGCCAAATCGTTAGCCAGATTAGCAATCAAATTGGCTTGTTCCTCTGGACTATAGCTGCGATAACGCTCGCCAGCTTGGGCAAAATCATTCGGCTTATCAATTTTTTCACGACTAACATACCCAACCAGTGGTGTCTCAGACTCCTTGTATGCAGGATCTTCTACAGGATTTTCCGCATGCCGGCTTGGTTCATAATTAACAGGAGAGTTTTGTTGCTTGAATTGCATTGCACCATCGCGTTGCTGATTATGGACAGGAGCATACGGACAATTGATCGGGAGTTGCAAGTAGTTAGCCCCTAACCGATAGCGCTGTGTATCAGGATAGGAGAACAAGCGTCCCTGCAAAAGCTTATCTTCTGATGGCTCAATACCTGGAACGGTTGCACTTGGAGAGAAGGCAACCTGCTCTACTTCCGCGAAAAAGTTTTGCGGGTTACGATTCAGAGTCATCACACCCACTTCTTGCAGTGGATAGCTTTGTTCATCCCAAATCTTTGTAGGGTCGAGCGGATCGTAATCCAGCGAATCCAGCTCATCGACTGGCATAATTTGAACATAGAGCGTCCACTTAGGGAAATCACCGGCTTCAATATGATCATATAAATCTCGAGTAGCGTGGTTAAAATCCCTTGCCTGAATCTCTGAAGTCTCCTGAGCAGTTAAATTTTTAACACCTTGGGCTGGTTTCCAATGATATTTTACATATACGACTTGGCCTTCAGCATTGACCCATTTAAATGCATGGACACCAAAACCCTCCATTTGGCGATAGTTAGCAGGTGTACCATAGTCAGAGAATAGCCAGGTAAGCATATGCGTTGATTCAGGAGTCAGAGTCATGAAATCCCAATAACGGTCTGGAGTTTGGAGATTTGTATCAGGAGATGGCTTTAGGGAGTGAACCATGTCAGGAAATTTCAGGGCATCACGAATAAAAAACACAGGAAGATGGTTGCCGACAAGGTCATAATTGCCTTCTTCTGTATAAAATTTGGTAGCAAAGCCACGTGGATCGCGCAAAGTCTCTGGAGAACCCTGCCCGTGAATAACGGTGGAGAACCGAACAAAGACAGGCGTTTGTTGTCCTACTTCCTGTAGGAAGGCTGCTTTCGTATATGGACGCATACTGTTCGTCACTACGAAAACCCCATGTGCACCTGAACCTCTAGCATGGACGACACGCTCAGGAATTCTTTCTCGATCAAAATGAGCTAGCTTTTCAATTAAATGATAATCCTCTAATGCCGCAGGTCCTCTTTTCCCCGCAGTGCGAGAATTTTGATTATCGCCTACAGGAACACCTTGATTGGTAGTTAAACGTGGTTTCTTATCCATCTATAAACCTCTCCCTTAATTAGAGTTATTATCACAAGAAAAATATATTAATTACTAATTTATAATTATTATAAAATGAAAATAACTTTTGTCAATGAAAAATGTTAAGCAACGGCTTCTGCTTGACCGGAATATTTATATAAAAACTGTTTGAACATACTTATTCTTTTCAACAATGACTCCGATATTTAAATTAGATTGTTGGTTTTGATCCGGGGGAATATTTTGAATGATCGGGAGGAGTAGTATGAGAGTTACTCTGCACAAGAAGCTGTTGTTTGGTTTTTTTATTATGCTGTTGTTGATCGGTTGCGTTGGCTACATGGGGTATTCCACCATGCAGTATATGACGGAGCATTATACAGATGTAATGTCTAATCGAGCGAAAACGGTAATCGATATGCAAGAAATGATCGAGGGTGCAAAGAGAGAACAGGAATTAGCTCTGAGTTATGTCTTAACTGGAAATGAGGAGTTAAAAAAACTATCCCTAGCAAACAGAAAAGGCTTTGATCTCCTGTGGAACAGCCTCGACTCTGCAAAACGATCAGAGGGCAGGGAGTTATTAGCCGCAATGAAGGAAAAGCATGATAAATACGTGACCCTTATTGATAAGGTTTTTGTTTTGTTTAAACAGAATAACGAAGAAGAAATGCTACGCCTGATTCGTACAGAATTACAACCGACTAGTGGTAGCCTTTCGGTTGCAGGTGATAAATTTAAGACGTTGCAGATGGAGGCACTAAATCAAGAAATAGCTGACACGGAGCAAAGTATGTCGAAGTCGAAAAATATCATGATTAGTATTTGTCTTGTAGCTACCATTATTGGCATCGCAATCGCTTCTTTTATCAGCCGTAAGATTTCTTTACCCCTGCAAGCCATATCTCAATCAGCTAATCAGATAGCGGAAGGAAATTTACAGATGGATGCGATTGAGGTTAAGAGTAATGATGAAATTGGTGATTTAGCTATAGCCTTTAATCAAATGCGGGCAAGCTTGCAACAGCTCCTGCAAGGCATTAGAGAAGATTCTGTTCAGGTAGCGGCTGCTTCTGAACAATTGCATGCGAGTGCGGTTCAGTGTGCCAAAGCAACTGAACAGATTGCAAGCCACAATCAGGTAATCGCTGCTGGTTCAGAGGATCAGCTGGTTCAGGTACAGCAAACTACTGAAGAGAGTACCCAAATGTTTGGCAAAATCGAGCAGGTATTTGTGACCGGTGAAGAGACGGTAACATTGACTCAGAAGGCTTCTGAATCGGCTCAAAAAGGCTTACATGCGGTAGCCGCTGTTGTGGAGCAAATGAATGAGATACATCACACTGTGACTGATTCCTCACACATTATAGAGAAGCTGAATGACCAATCGAAAGAGATTGATAATATCGTTGGAATTATAGCTGGCATTGCTAATCAAACAAATCTGCTAGCACTGAATGCTGCTATTGAAGCAGCGCGTGCTGGTGAACAAGGAAGAGGCTTTGCAGTTGTGGCGGATGAGGTGCGCAAGCTGGCTGAACAGTCTGAAGGTTCAGCTCATCAAATTACAGAGCTGATCAAAAATGTACAGCTTCAGGTCAAGCTAGCTGTAGATTCCATGAAAAAGGGGACCGGTAAGGTAGAGGAAGGGCTGCGTAAATCAGAGGAAGTACAGGGTGCTTTTCAGGAAATTCATGTTGCCGTAGAAGAAGTGGTTGCGAAGGTGAAAGGAGTAGTTAATTCGGTAGAAGGAGTTTGGCAGGGTAGTCAACGTATTATGACTGCTGTTGAAGTGGTTCATGCAAAAGCGATGGAAGGAGCAAGTGCAAGTCAAGAAAATGCAGCAGCTAGTGAGGAACAACTTGCTTCCATGGAAGAAATAACAACATCCTCGCAGGCTCTATCTTATCTAGCCGATGAAATGCAGGGACGGTTGCAACGCTTTACATTATGAAAATAGAAGTGCAAATCAAGCCAGCAGGCAATAGTCCTGCTGGTTTTTTTAATTCCCTGTGATTACTACTCATGATTTGGAAAGAAAGTAGGAAACCTACATACCAATGAATTATTTTCCCTGCAAGACCGGCTTAAAAGTGAGGGTGGTTTTATGCTATATTTCTTTTTTATTTCAACCATTATCCATCTTAGCATTGCGCTCCTTTTTACAGGTTTTATTATTACAGAAAACCGTATGCCGGAGCGCACACTAGCATGGATTTTTGCAGTGTATAGCTTTCCGGTGATTGGAATTTGCTTATATTTCTTTGTGGGGAGACATTGGGGCACAGAAGAGAAGGACCGACAGCATAACAAGCATCAAAACATTACCAACACTCAGCAAGGATTAGCATTCCGATGTTCAAATGAAGACTCTTTATTAGAGGCGGCAAGCAGCTTGGATTCGACTGCTAGAAAGCTGATCAGATTTATTCAAGCTAATGCGGGTGCGGAGCTAACACAGGAAAATCGCGTGGAGTTATTTCATAAAGCGGCTCCTTTTTACAGTGCTTTATGGGAAAAAATAGACAAAGCTATGTATCAGATTCACGTATTGTTTTATACAATTGAAGGAGATTATGTGGGACGATCTCTGCTTGATTTATTGAAGAAAAAGGCCGAGCAAGGCTGCGAGGTACGCGTTATTGTGGACGACATAGGAAGCAAAAACTTTCCTGATGCTTGGGCTGATGAATTACGCCAAGCTGGGGGGCAGTTCTACAGATTTAGTCCACGCATGCATTTACGAACTTTTATACGACTTAATTATCGCAATCACCGCAAGATCGTTGTGATTGATAATGCTATTGGATTCTTTGGAGGATGCAATATTGGAAAAGAATATGTAGGGGAAGACCCTAAGCTGGGATTTTGGCGAGATACTCATATACAGGTGACTGGAGAAGCTGCCTGCGAGCTTCAAAAAATCTTTATAAAAGACTGGAAGATGGTATCCGGTCTTACCATAAATATTTCCAATTCTGTGCTTGAAGCTAGCCCTGCCCAGACGAAGAAGCTTGATGAAGAGATGGGCAAACCAACTGTTGAACCGAATGGTGAGCATGAGAATAAGCATATGATTCAGGTGGTAGCGACTGATCCGCGAAAACACTGGGAGCCAATTAGCCAAGCCTTCCTGCAAATGATCATGCGGGCAGAAAAATCGGTAAAAATTACTTCCCCCTATTTTATCCCTGATGAGGTGCTGCGGGTAGCCTTGTGCACGATTGCACAGGCAGGGGTAGAGGTAAAGCTTATGCTGCCGGGCATTCCTGACAGCAAGCTGGTCTACTATGCTTCTCAAAGCTTCCTCGACGAGTTAAGAAAAGCGGGGGTTAGCATTTATTTATACGACAAGGGATTCCTGCATGCTAAGGTGTTAGTAGTCGATGATAATCAAGCACTGGTGGGAACGAGCAATTGGGATTTCCGAAGCTTTTATCTTAATTTTGAAGTTAACGCCCTGTTTTATGGAAGGTCACGGTTCATTCAGGAGTTAACAGCACAATTTGAGCAGGATCTAAGCAATAGTAGAGTAAGCAGCGAAGAGCCTAAATCCATTAGCCGTAAATATGTAGAATCTGCAGCGCGGCTATTCTCACCTCTTCTTTAACGATAGCTCAATCAAAATTTTTTGGGTGAAATGTACACATGGGGAGGACAATAGTTTTCATGGAATGGATTATGTGGTAGAGTGTAAAAAGTAGAGGGTCGGATAAGGTGATGCTATCTGTTTTTGCAGATTGGTAGTATCACCATTCCTCCTTATTTTATGTTAAAACTGTAAAAAATGAGGAATTTTGAGTTTGTGTAATAGACATATGAAAAAGCAAGAGGTAGGATAGTGTACAACCTAAAGAGAAGCAATACGGAATGGTGGAGGGAACGACATGAAAGTATGTAAATTTGGTGGTACTTCCTTGGCTAACGCCGAACAGATTCGCAAGGTATGTCAGATCATTCTGAATGATGAGACTCGTAGGCTTATTGTGGTCTCGGCTCCTGGAAAGCGTTATAAGGAAGATATCAAGGTCACTGATTTACTGATTACATTTGGGAGAAAATTAATTGAACACGGTCAAGCTCAAGCGGAATGGCAGGCGGTTGTCGACCGCTATCAGGAAATTTGTTCAGAGTTACAATTACCACCAACATGCATAGGGGAAATCATTGTTAATCTTCAAAAATTATTGCAATGGGATGGAAAAGACTCAGAAGGCTTTATGGATGTTGTAAAGTCCTCAGGAGAAGATAATTGTGCCAGAGTGGTTGCTGAATATCTAAGAACGCTGGGAGTCCCAGCTACGTACATTAATCCAAGAGACGCAGGTCTTCTGGTCAGTGGTGAATACGGCAATGCTCAAGTACTTCCAGAGGCTTATGAAAAATTAGCTCTATTAAAAGAGAAAGAAGGATTGCTCATCTTTCCGGGCTTTTTTGGTTATACACAGGAGGGGAAGCTAACCACCTTTTCACGTGGAGGCTCTGATGTGACCGGCTCTATTTTGGCCGCTGCCGTTAGAGCAGAGCTGTATGAAAACTTTACTGATGTTGATTCGGTGTACGCAGTAAATCCAAATTTAGTTCCGAATCCGTGTAAGATAAAGGAAATAACGTATCGAGAAATGCGGGAGTTATCATACGCCGGTTTTTCTGTTTTTCATGAGGAAGCGTTAATACCCGCTTTTCGTGCTGAAATTCCTGTTTGCATAAAGAATACGAATAATCCATCAGCGCCAGGTACAAAAATTGTGACAAGACGAGATAATTCTTCTCGCATTGTAGCTGGCATTGCCAGTGATGTGGGGTTTTGTCGCATATATGTAAGTAAATACTTGATGAATAAAGAGATCGGCTTTGGCAGAAGGCTTTTGCAGATTCTTGAAGAAGAGCACCTGTCCTACGAGCATAGTCCGTCTGGAATTGACGATATTACGGTCATTCTTCGTCAACATCAGCTTACAAAGGAAAAAGAGGCTCGAATTGTATCTCGCATAAAAAATGAGTTGCATGTAGACGATGTCCATGTACAATATAATATGGCTCTTGTTATGCTGGTAGGAGAGGGAATGCGGTCTTCTGTAGGTATTTCTGCTCGAGCGGCCACAGCGCTAGCTATCGCCGACATTAATATCGAAATGATTAACCAAGGTTCATCAGAAGTTAATTTAATGTTTGGAGTAAGAGCAGGGGATGCAGATAATGCTGTCATAGCTTTGTACCAAGAGTTTTATAAAGAAGAAGAGCTTTCTCTAGGAATATGCTAAAATAGATAAGTGCAAGGCTGTCCGTTGTCTGGACATGATTTCCTACGTGTAACAGAGATACCCCTATTTCAAGGTTGATAGATCGTACATGATTTGGATATCTTATAAAGGTAGAACAGACAACAAAACAGGCACGGATATTCAACATGTAAAAGAAAGGGTGAGGAAACATGTCGACAATGAGATGTATCACTGTATTTACAAACAATTACAGCGTGTTTTCTGAAATTTATCAGGTTGTGCTTAACACGCCTTTGGCTGAGGATGAGGAAAAAGAAGTTGAGGGCGTTACCATCAGTGACGCAGGGGAAGTACCTGATGAATATATCGAAATGATGAAGCAAAAGCCAGAAGTTGCTGTTATGAGAATTAAAAAACAAAACATCACAATTCTGCAGCATGGAGAAGTTTTTGAAATTCTGATGCCGTTGAACGAAGCAATTACTGCTTAATTATTTACCTTGGATTTAAGCGGAATATGAGCAACAGAAAAGCCACCCATTCATACATTAGGAAAAGAAGAAGATCTTCTTCTATCCAGTATGAAATGAGGTGGCTTTGTTTTGAATATTTTTCTTGAATATCCTGTATTTCCTCAACCACGGCATGGGTATGGAAAACCCCCGCATACACAACTACAACAAAAAATGGATCTCCAACGTAGTACGTATAAGGAATATCTTGAGGAGACCATGAAGCATGTTGATGCGCTAGCTGCGATATCGTTAGATTATCCGCAGAGTGATCAAGAGCCGTTTTATCGCAATAATTGGCTTCCTTTAATAGATGGTGTAGCCATATACACTTTCTTAGCAAAGCATAAGCCGGCTAGATATGTAGAAGTAGGGTCAGGTAATTCCACGAAGTTTGCACGTAGGGCTATTCGTGATCTTCATTTGTCAACCAAGATCGTTTCGATTGATCCGCAACCGAGAGCAGAGATTGATTCTTTATGTGATGAGGTTATTCGACAAACGCTGGAAACGATCCCGATTCATTTCTTCCAACAGTTAGAACCGGGGGATATTCTGTTTATCGATAGCTCGCATCGTTCATTTACTAATTCTGATGTAACAGTTGCCTTTTTAGAGATTCTGCCAATTTTAAAGCCAGGGGTAATCGTACAAGTTCACGATATTTTCTTACCATATGATTATCCGCATGAATATATGAACTTATTCTATTCGGAGCAATATTTATTAGCGTCTTATTTATTAGGCGGCTCTAAATTGAAGATGTTATTACCTAATTTTTATGTAGCGGAGGATCGCGAATTATTTGGTATGTTAGAGCCACTGTATATCAAGCTGGGTGTTCTTAGCACGAATCCGATTTGTGAGGGATGCTCTTGCTGGCTAGAGGTTCAATCCGATTAAAATAGTATGAATCAATCAGAACAAATAATAGCCTAGCTAGCCATGGTACATAGGCAAAATAAAAACCTGTTGTCAACGTATTTTGCAGACAACAGGTTTTTTTGTTTCAATATCTTAACGACCGCTTTTTAGCTCCGTCCAAAGACGATCGTATACTTGCAAGGTTTCGCCGACATCTTTTAACCACTCTGTACGGCTCATCTCTTCAGGAGACAGGAAAATCATTTTATTGTTGCGATACTCTTCGCTATGCAGCGGATGCGCTTTTTCATTTGGATTGCTATAGCCGATTTTTTCATAGTTTTTCACAGATACCGCTGGGTCCATCATGTAATTGATGAATTCTTCGGCTAGTTTTTTGTGCTTAGCACCCTTTGGAATGGCAAAGGTATCAGCAAAAATGGTTCCGCCTTCTTTTGGAACAACGTAGCCAATGTTGTTGTTTTCCGGATAAATAAAGGCTGCATCACCAGACCAAACAGTACCAATCCAAGCCTCTTCGGCAATGAATTTTTGTTTGATGGTGTCTGTATCAAATGCTAATAGGTTCGGCAACAGTTTCTTCAGGTCAGCATTGGCAATATCCAATTCTTTTTCACTGATTGTACTGTTGGAGAAGCCATTTTTTTTCAGGGACATGCCCAAAGCTTCACGAGAGTCATTTAATACTACAACGCGACCTTTATATTTCGGATCCCATAGATCGCTCCAGCTTGTTGGTGGCTCTGTTACATATTTCTTATTATAGGCAATTCCAGTTACACCCCATGTATATACGACAGAGTATTTGTTGTCCGGATCATACGGAGGTGTTTTAAAGGTAGACACCAGATTCTGCAGATTAGGAATCGCTGATTTATCCAGTTCTTCCAGCAGGTTTAATTTGATCATTGTATCAACCATGTAATCGGAAGGCTGAATAAGGTCAAATTGGGCGCCGCCAGCCTGAACCTTTGCTAGCATATCTTCGTTGCTGGAGAAAATCGCATAATTGACTTTAGCATCGAATTTTTGCTCGAAATCCTTAATAACATCCATATTAAAGTTATCTGCCCAGCTATAGATGTTTAATACTCTTTCTTCTTTTCCGCTATTAGATGAACATCCAGTCAGGGCAAGTACAGTAGTCATAACGATTGGCACAATGGCCTTAAGTAAACGCATAGCATATCCTCCTCCTGTGAGAAAAAAGTTTATTCTTGAGTGGTTTTATTTCCGGTACCTTTAAAAGCAAGTGATTCTGCAAGGACAATTAATACTACAATCACGAGAATCATTATTGTAGATAGGGCATTTAGCTCAGGAGAGACACCACGTTTGACCATGCCATAAATATATAGTGGCAATGTCGTAGAATCTGGTCCTGCTACAAAGAAGCTGATTACGAAATCATCCAGAGACATCGTGAACGTCATTAAAGCAGCCGCGATCAGCCCCGGGGAAATAATTGGCAAAGTAATATAACGGAACGTATGAAACGAGGAGGCTCCTAAATCTTGGGCTGCTTCCTCCAATTCCTGCCCCATACCAGCCAGACGAGCGGTAATGATGACCACCGCAAAAGACAAGCTGAAGGTGATATGGGCAATAATGATCGTTAGTTTACCCAACGGCATATACAATTGGCTGAACATGACCAGCAAGGATAATCCCATTAGAATATCGGGAATTAGGATTGGCAAATAAATTAATCCATTGAATGCTTGCTTAAAGCGAAATTTATAACGATGGAGGGCCAATGACAGAAAGGCTGCCAGAATGGTAGTGACCACGGTTGTAACTACGGCGATAATCAAGCTATTCATCAATGCATCAAGCACACGATCATTTTCAAACAGAGAAGCGTACCACTTTAGGGTGAATCCTGACCAAGTGGCATTGATCCTCGAATCATTAAAAGAATAGAGGATGAGTACGGCGATCGGCAAATATAAAAACGCGATAATCGCCAAGGAGTAAGCAAACAGGAGATTTTTACGCATTTTCATAGCCTCATCCTCTCCCTTCTTGTTTCTCTTGCATTTTAGTTGCGCGATAGTATAAATAAATCATGATGATCGAGAAGAGTACAATCACCATAGATAATGCTGAACCAAACGGCCAATCACGTGCAGACAGGAATTGGTTTTGGATGACATTACCAAACAGTGAAGATTTAGCACCGCCCATTACATCTGGAACAACGAACATGCCCAGTGAAGAAACGAAGACTAAAATACAGCCGCTTACAACTCCCGGCATAGTTAGAGGCAGGGTAATGTGCCAAAATGTTTTGGCTGGTGTAGCTCCTAAATCATAGGCTGCCTCCAGCTTTTTACGATCCAATTGTTCCAAGGAGACATAGATCGGCAAGATAATAAACGGCAACAACGCATAGACCATCCCGAGCAAAACAGCTCCTGGTGTATACAAGAGCGTGAGCGGTTGGTCGATAAGGCCAAGCGATTGCAAAACAGTATTTACAAGACCTTGTGTACGCAAAATAATGACCCAAGCATAAGAGCGAACCAGAAAATTAATCCAAAATGGAATCATCACTAATAAGAGCCACAAGTTTTGCCACTTACGATCTAGTCGGGTAATCATATAAGCTAAAGGATAACCCAACAACAGACAAATGATGGTCGTTCCCACGGATACTAGCAAGGTTTCGATAAAAATTTGTACATATAACGATTCAAAGAATCTAGCATAGTTAGCTAGTGTAAATTCGTAGACGATTTGCCCGTATACTCCCCTCTTCAAAAAGGAAAGTATGACCACAAACAGCATTGGCACTAAGAAGAAGATCGTTAACCAGAGGATTCCTGGGAGAGCGAGTAGCTTTCCTTTATTTTTCAACGCAGAATCACCTCATCTTCTTCTGCCCAGAATACACCAACTCTCTCGCCTTTGTACCAAGAGCCTTTTTCATAAAGATGTGCAGTAATAACAATGTCGTCCTCGGCGCGGACAAACACCTTAAAGATATTACCTAAGAAAATAATATCTTCAATGATTCCCTTTCTCTTGTGTCGAGCTACTTCTTCGTTTTCTTTATATAAACGAATCTTTTCAGGACGTACTCCTAAAAGACCTGCTTTTGTATTTAAGATATTGTTTTCGCCAATAAAGGTTGCAACAAACAAACTGTTTGGCTTGTAATAAATTTCTTCTGGTGTGCCCAATTGCTCAATCCGACCTTGGTTCACAACCGCGATTCGGTCTGACATAGACATAGCTTCATCCTGATCGTGCGTCACATAGATAAAGGTAATGCCCAGATTCCGCTGAATATTTTTAAGTTCAACCTGAAGGTTTTTGCGCAGTTGGTAGTCGAGAGCGCCAAGCGGCTCGTCCAATAATAATACCCTTGGATTGTTAATGATCGCACGGGCAATTGCAACACGTTGCTGCTGTCCACCAGATAGCTGTTTTGGTTTACGTTTCTGATATTCGGTCAGTTGTGTAAAATGCAGCACTTCTTCCAAACGAGTCTTTTGTTCGGCCTGCGGCACTTTTTTCATTTTTAAACCAAAAAGAATGTTTTCAGCAACGGTCATGTGTGGGAACAGAGCGTAATGTTGAAATACCATGTTCATATCTCGTTGGTAAGGAGGGATTTTGGTTACATCCTTTCCATCCAGGTAGATATGTCCAGAAGTAGGCTCTTCAAACCCAGAAATCATGCGCATCAGCGTCGTTTTTCCGCATCCGCTGGGACCGAGCAAAGTGATGAATTCACCTTCCTGGATTGACAGTGAAAATGCGGGAATGACCACGTGATCATTAAAGCTTTTTTCCACTGAATCCAAGTGTATGATCGTTTTCATTTATCATTTCCCATCTCTATTTAAATTTAGTAGTACTCACCCAATTTTCTTAAAAAAACGCTAAATATTAAGATATATCATTGGGCCAATAAATTCAATGAAATCACAAATAAAAAAGCAAGAAAAAATCTCCATCAACTAGCGACGGAGACATGTTCATAGTAAGCGTGCAAGTAGCCTCGTAACAGTTATAAGAGCAATATGTATTCTAGATAGATTGTCTGTCAGACACAAAGCCATTACGAATGGCAAAAACTATCACACGAGGATTGTAACGTGAAAGACAATCGTTTGTCGAGTTCTAGAGCCAAATATCCACAAAATAATCTACATTTGCATGATGACTTTTATGGAGATCATTTATGCTTCAAATACATGCCGTTATCGTTTTACGTAGCAAGTCGTTGTGCCGGCAAAATCTCATCTTTTGGAGATGACAGTAACCTGCGGCTATTTCCTACAGGGATGCACATCGGTGTCCCATACAAAGGATCGGCAATAATTTTAGATTGCATGCGGAAAACATGTTCGACCATTTTTTCGGTCAGCACGGTTTCCGGACTGCCTTGAGCATAAATTTGTTTATCTTGAACAGCAACTAAATGATGCGCATACCGAGATGCTAAATTAAGATCATGCAGCACCATGACAATTGTAGATGCACGTGTCTGATTTAATTCAAATAAAATATCAAGCACTTCAATTTGGTGAGTCATATCTAAGTAGGTAGTAGGCTCATCCAGCAAAATAATATCTGTATCTTGAGCCAGTGTAAGAGCGATCCAAGCACGTTGGCGCTGACCGCCGGAAAGCGAATCAATAGGACGGTGAGCCAGCTCTGTTAATTGCGTCACTTCCAGAGCAAAGGCAACCTTTTCCTCATCCTCATCAGTCCATTGCTTGAGCCAGTTTTGGTGCGGATAACGTCCTTGTTTCACTAGTTGCAAGACAGTTAATCCTTCTGGTGCAATCGGTCCCTGTGGCAGAATAGCCATTTGCTTGGCGATTTCTTTTGTTGTTTGTTCTGCAATAGCTTTGCCATTTAATAATATATGTCCCGATGCAGGTTTTAATAATCGAGCCAAGGAGCGAAGAAGAGTGGATTTCCCACAACCATTGCTTCCAATTAACACAGTAATTTCACCCTTGGGAATACGCAGGCCAAGATTTTCAATTATAATGGAATCCCCGTATTGCAGGGTAAGTCCTTTTGTTTCTAGAGCAGACATTGCATCTCATCTCCTTACTTATTGCGATTTTTAACCAATAGAAATATAAAGAACGGCGCTCCGATGAGGGAGGTGAAGATTCCTACAGGCAGATCAAGCGGCGCAAAAACAGTGCGAGCTGCGAGATCAGAGACTAAGACGATAATGGCACCCAGCAGTGCGGATGCGGGCAATAAAGCTCCAAAAACGGGACCTACTACCTTTTTTGCAATATGAGGAGCTAGCAGTCCGACAAAGCTGATTGCCCCGCCGATGGCCACAGCAGCGCCTGCCAATGCCACGGAGAGGGACAATAGGATGAGTCGATGTTTTTCAACAGCAGAGCCAGCTCCTTGGGCCACATCATCTCCTAATTGCAGCAGGTTGACACTGCGACCGCATATGAAGGCGAGTAACATAAAGCAAGCGATCCAAGGAGCTAACATGGATACGGTATCCCATGATGTTCCATAGACACTGCCTGTTAGCCAAATTTTAGCCTTAGGCGTCAAATACAGCGGGCTTGCAACGGTAATTAAGGTGGTAAGAGCGGCTAAAATCTCTTTCACACCAACTCCTATCAATACCAGTCGAACAGGAGTTACGCCTTTTTTCCAAGCTAAAACATAAATTAGTAAGCCTGCAATACCAGCTCCTACAATAGCAAACAAAGGAAGCCAGAAAATACTCGCTGTCTCAAACAAAACAATGAAGACGACTGCCGCAACGCTAGCACCACTGGTAATACCAATGATGTCAGGAGAAGCGAGTGGATTGCGAATGATGCTTTGAAGGATTGCCCCTGATACACCAAGCCCCATTCCAACGAGCATTCCTGTCAAAAGACGAGGCATGCGGAATTTCATGACAATCAAATTTTCTTGGTCACTTCCTAATCCAAGAAACACTTTCATAACATTCCAGGGAGAAATCGGATATTCACCTACTCCGACGCTGCATACCATTGCCATAATCGTTAGGAGCAGAATAGTAAGCACGACCCACAGCACACGTCTTTCCATTAAATAGGAAATGTTTAGTTTTTTAAGACGAAAAACAAACAGTTTATTCATGAACGAAGCATCCCCTTTCGAATGACATAAATGAAGAAGGGAGCTCCAAGTAAGGCAGTCATTACACCAATTGGCAATTCCTGAGGCATCGCTATGGCCCTGGCTAGGATATCAGAGATAACCAGTAAAATTCCGCCAAGTAATCCGCTGTACAATATTGTCCACTTCATATCGTTTCCAGTCAGGAAACGAGCCAAATGGGGAGTGAACAAACCTACAAAGCCTATTGGTCCTGCTACAGCCACGGAACAGCCAGATAAAATAATCACAACTGCACCCATTCCGATCTTTAACAATAGAGTTCGTTGTCCTAAGCCCTTTGCTACGTCTTCTCCTAGCATGAACGTATTAATGGCTGGGGCTAACAGCAGTGCTACTACCCATGCTGCGATCATGAACGGTAACACTTCGATTAAATAGGAGAGCTTACGATCAGCTACAGAGCCGGCTAACCAGAATAATACCTCCTCTAAGGCTTGTTCATTTGTAACTAAAATTCCATTTGTGAAGGACGAGAACAGAGCGGTTAATGCCGCACCTGCCAGTGTCATTTTTAAGGGAGTCATCCCATCGCGACCAATAGAGCCTAATATATAAACAGCAATCCCGCCTAGCAGGGCTCCCGTAAAACCAGCCCAGGTTAAGGCTTGCATAGAGTTTGCTCCTAAGAAACCGACAGAACAAACAATAGCAAATGAGGCGGCCCCATTTATTCCAAAGATGCCTACATCCCCAATCGGATTACGTGTCAAAGCTTGCAGAATGGAACCTGCTATACCTAAATTAATCCCTATGGCCGCTGCAATAATACTGCGCGGAACTCTCGTTTCAAGGATGACAATATGTTCGTTGCTTCCGTTAAAATGCGTATAAGCTTCTATCAGAGTGTGTACATCAGTATTAATGACACCGTAAACGACACTGACGAGCATACAAGCTAGCAATACTAACAATCCGAGTAGTAGACCTGTTGCCTTGACAAAAGGCCGTTCTAAGATGCTCTTTCCCATTTCAGTGTTCTCCTATTTTTTGCATTCTTTCAGTAGCAGATGACAGGTGTTCAACATGATCATTTTTCGAAAGTTCAAAAAATGTATAAGGAAATGTTTTCCCTTGTTGACACATTGTATTCTGGCATATACGATTATATCCGACATTGATAATCGTTATCAAGAGTTCTAGGGGGAACAACAGATGAAAATTTCACAAATCGTGCAACATTCACGCCTCATGAAGATTGCTGCGCCAGTTTTGCTGCTTATGATGCTTGCCGTAGGTTGCGGTCAACAGCAGAATACCGCAACAGAAGCTAAACCTAATGAGACAAAGCAAGAGGATACAGCTTATAAGGTGAAGCATGCAATGGGAGAAACGAATGTAAATGGAACTCCCCAACGTGTGGTAGTTTTGACACGTGAGGGTACAGAAGCTGTTCTGGAACTAGGTGTTAAACCGGTTGGCGCTGTACAATCCTGGGATAAAAAGGACCAACCCTTCTATGATCATATCAAAGCCGATATGGAGGGTGTAAAAGATGTCGGTGATGAGCTACAGCCGAATATTGAAGCAATTGCGGCTCTAAAACCCGATCTCATTCTTGGTGTAAAAATGCGTCATGAAAAGATTTATGATCAACTAAGTGCCGTTGCCCCAACTGTCTTGGCAGAAACATTGCGCGGTGAATGGAAAAACAACTTTAAATTGTATGCGGAAGCGTTACATAAGAAAGCAGAAGGCGATAAGGTAATTGCCGATTTTGATAAAAAGGTAGCAGATCTGCGTGCAAAAGCCGGCGATAAATTAAAAACAGAAGTATCGCTGGTACGTTTTATGCCTGGGAAAACTCGCATTTACTACAGTCAAACCTTTGCAGGAATGCTATTGAATGAAGTAGGCTTTGCGCGACCAAAAGCACAGCAAAAAGATGATTTTGCAGCCGAAATTACCAAAGAACGAATGCCTGAATTAGATGGCGATATCTTGTTCTACTATACGTACAATAAAGGTGTAAATGATAATAGCGGTAGCAAGCTGGAACAAGAATGGACAAATGATCCATTATGGAAAAACCTTACTGTAACAAAGAACAACAAAGTATTTAAAGTAAACGATGTCATCTGGAATATAGCAGGCGGTGTGCGTGCAGCTAATCTGCTGTTAGATGAATTTGATAAGTATCTGGTAGAAGGTAAACAATAACATATTGTAAAAGAAAGAGGACTGATCTAGTAGCCTGAAGGGCTTATGATCAGTCTTTTTTCTAATGCTGGCAGTTTGGGCAGTAAAATACCTTGCGGGAAGCCAAATGTGTCAGAACGATAGGTGTCTGACAACGTAAACAAGGCTCTTGGGGACGGTCATAGACCAAGCAATGATGATTATATCCTCCGGTAAGACGATCATTCTTATAAAATCGGTACTCCATATAACCCCCTAGCTGTAAGGCGCGTGTCAACACCTCGCGAAGTGCTTGGGATAATGCCTGAATATCTGCTTGCGATAATTCCTGACAATTTTTAAGAGGCAACTGCCTTGCTTGAAAGCAAATTTCATCAGAGTAACAATTACCAATGCCTGCAATAACATGCTGGTCGGTAAGGGCTTTTTTTAACACGGTTCGTTTCTTTTTCAACAGGTTTGCCAGGTCGGCTGCGGTAAATAACGGCATAAGCGGCTCAGGCCCGATTGTAGCAAGCTGCTGAGAAATATCCTCGTCTTTGTATAGATGTAAGTAGCCTAGCCGCAAGCCGTGGAAAAAAAGCTTATTTTGATCAAAAGCGAGGGTAACCTGGGCTGTCCGATCCAATTTATCAGAATCGCTGCCCCAGTACATAAATCCAGATAACATCAGGTGGAGCAACAGAACCTGCTTGTTGCTTAGATGAAATAATAGATACTTGCCACGGCGCTTAACAGTTGTGATTGTTTGATTCAGCAGCGCGTGCTGGAAGGAAGTGACAGGATAATTGATGGTTTTCTCCCGTGTTATCTCGACATGTCGAATCGGTTTATCTAAGATATAGCGATTTAACATGCCCCTATAATGCTCCATCTCTGGAAGTTCTGGCATAGAAGTTCCTCCTATTTTACAAGAGTGACAATACTAGATCGATAATCTCTGTTTACCTTCTCCATACCGTGAAGCCTTCAGCAGTAATAGTCTGTTTCAATTTCATGAGAAAAATCAGGAAAATGGGGAGAACCTTTCGTTTTTCGGGGAAAAATATACTATAATGAGACGAGTTGACTTCAAAATATCGAGTTCGTGAATAGATGCATAAAGACAGGAGAATAAACATGAAACATCAAGTAGATTTGATCGCAACCGCTGCATTTGGCTTAGAAGCAGTAGTAGCGGAAGAAGTACGCGGGATGGGGTATGAGAATGTTACGGTAGAGAACGGAAAGGTCATGTTTCGTGCTGATATTTCGGATATTCCGCGTTCAAATTTATGGCTGCGTACAGCAGATCGCATCCGATTGAAAATTGGAGAATTCAAAGCGACCAGTTTTGATGAATTATTTGAAAAAACAAAGGCATTGCCTTGGTCTGATTTTATTCCAGAGAATGGACACTTTCCTGTGGAGGGGAAATCAGTAAAGTCGGAGTTGTTTAGTGTCTCTGATTGTCAGGCAATCGTAAAGAAAGCAGTTGTAGAAAGCTTAAAGAGAACCTACCATACAAGCTGGTTTAACGAGGATGGCCCTACTTTTAAAATTGAAGTAGCGTTATTAAAAGATATTGCGACTCTAACCATTGATACCAGTGGAGCAGGCTTACATAAACGTGGCTATCGCGATTGGATCGGGGCAGCTCCTATTAAGGAAACGATGGCTGCTTCGTTAATCCTCCTTTCGCGTTGGAAGCCAGATCGTGTATTGATCGATCCGTTCTGTGGCTCTGGTACGATTCCGATTGAAGCCGCTATGATTGGCAGAAATATTGCCCCGGGTATAAACAGAGAATTCGTTTCGGAGAACTGGCCGATTATTCCGCGGACAGCATGGCGTCAAGCGCGTGCTGAGACGCATGATTTGGCTCAATACGATCGGCAACTGGAGATTATAGGAACCGATATTGACGAAGAGGTTATTAAAATAGCGAGACGGAATGCAGAGGAAGCCGGAGTAGATGACACGATCCACTTTCAACGCATGGATATGAGAGATTTAAGTTCCAAAAAGAAATATGGCTATCTGATTTGCAATCCGCCATATGGAGAGCGTCTAAGCGACTATCGCACGGTAGAAAGATTGTACCGTGACATGGGGCAGGTATTTGGCAAGTTAGATACATGGTCTTCTTACGTGATTACCTCTGATGAGAATTTTGAGTCATATTTTGGCAAGAAAGCTAGCAAAAAACGCAAGCTGTTTAATGGAAACATGCGTGTGGATTACTATCAATTCTTTGGGCCGCGTCCACCGCGTCCGCGGGCTAATTCCGGGGATGTAACAGAACAAGAGAGATAAACGTCATATACATGGTTGAATAGATAGAGAAGATCGATTCAGGTAAGGAGAGAGGTTGTTTTTTATGTGGAAAAACGGTTTTACTCTTAGGCTGATGAGTGTGGCAACAGCTACTGCCTTGCTGTTGACCTCAGGATTTGTGCCATCCCAAGCTTTTGCGGCAAAAGAGGGGAATGCTTCTATCCCGGTATCCTCTTCTGCTTATCTAGGGAATGGTGAGTTTCAGGATACGAAAGGTCACTATGCAGAAAAAGCAATTAAGAATCTTGCCGGCATGCAGGTTATTAATGGGGTGACGGCTACCGAATTTCGGCCCAATGCTCAAATATCCCGCCAGGATTTTATTGTGCTATTGTCCCGTGCATTAGGAGTGCTCCCAAGCGAGCAGGCAGAAAGCACATTCTCTGATCTCGCAAAAGATAGTGTGTATCAAGCATATGCTTCTACATTGGCTGATAATGGAATTATGAAAGGAAAAGCCGACGGCAGTATGGGAGGCAAAGACCCGCTTTCCCGCCAGGAGCTAGCTGTGCTGCTAGAGAGAGTTAATCAGCACCTTTCAATTGGAGCAACCGAGAAAAAGGCGAAGCCTGCTACTTTTTTGGATGAACAAAAGATAGCCGGCTTTGCACAAGAGGCAAGTTATGAAGCGGTTCGGCAAGGATGGCTGACGGCTTATAAAGGAGCATTTCAGCCTGATAAATTGTTAACGCGCGGCGATGCGGTTGTGTTAGTGGATCGCCTAGTAGAGCTTCGAAAAAAACAAGCTGATGTAACAGGCTTTACTGTTAATCACTCCAGCATTAAGATCATGACTGGAATGACGGAGCAAATCAAGGTCAAGCCCAAGGGAGATCAGCCGCTGCCATTTACGCCGATTTTCGCATTTGACGGTAAAGCGCTAGGCTATATTTCTGCGGACGGTACATTTGTAGCGGGTACAGTAGCAGGTAAAGGAGTAATAACGGTAACGGTCGGTTATCAAAGCATCCAAATACCTGTAGAGGTAACAACTCATGGTATAGCTGAGGATGAAAAAGCGGAGGATCAAGCAAAAACGGACGAATCCAAGACAAATATGGACGAATCCAAGACAAATCCGGCTGAGTCTAAAGCTGAAGATACGAAGCAAGCTGATAACAAACAACAAACCGACGATAAGAAGCAAACAGATGAAAAGAAACAAAACGCTGAGCAAAAACCATCAACGGATCAAGCTTCTTCCGAACAAAAATTGCAGAGCCAGTCTGTAGCATCTGCCACAGAAACTGACAATCGCAAAGCAGCTAAGGTAGAGAAGCAGGATCAGGAACAAAAAGAGGAAGAGCTAGTAGATGGCTGGATTAATTATGCCCGAAACAGTCAGGTAACCGTAAAATCAATCGATCCTGCTGACCCTTTATTTAATGAGTCAGAGAAAAAATACCCTGGTCCGGCTGGCGGATTGACCGATCCGGCAGATGTTTGGACAGGCTACCTTCGTCAAATGGGACGTGAAGTAACGCTTGATCTACATAAGGTACAGACGCTGGATATGGTAGAGCTGACCTTTAGACAAGAGAAAACAAGCGGGATTACACTGCCTTCCGAGCTAGAGGTAGAAGTATCGCGGGACGGTAAAATTTGGGGTTATGCGGGTAAAGCTACGCATGCTGTTTCCCCAGGGGAATTACAAAAGCTGGATCGCACTCTGCGCATTAGTTTACCGGAAGTGGATGCGCAGTATGTTCGACTGCGTTTTCCCGTAAAAGTATTCACATTTGCTAAACAACTGAAGGTATATGGACATGAAGCAGAGCCTGCTCGGGCTAAGCTCATCTCCTTTCCTTTAAGCAAAACGAGCACACCTATAGAAGATAATAAGGCAGATGACCGGGTAAAAGATATGCTATTGGTATACCATGGGGCATATGACGACCGTGGCAGCTGGTCGAAACACGACTTTTTACCAATGGCGGGCTATATTGAGCCTGATGGTTCCATTCCTGATCAAATGTTTGATACCATGTTGTTCCTTCCGTTTCCGAACATGACGGAAACAAAGGCTGACTGGGAGAAGTATATGGACAATCTATTCGAACCAGGTCGCCAATTGGATGCCTTAAACTTAGCTATGCTAGAAATGAATAAACGACGTAATTCTCTTGTACTCAATACTAAGAAGGAAAAGGTGGTATTAACCTTGCCTTATCCTTCTCCAAAAGTGAACGATTGGGGCAAGCTGGAGGAAAATGGGCCGTCTCTATCCTTTGATTCTGCTAAGGTAGGGGAAGAGCAAGCTTATAAAAACCGCTTAGCAGCCATTACCTGGTACAAGGATAAGCTAATTAATCGCTGGTACCAATCCGAATATAAGTATTTGAAGCTAGAAGGAATCTACTGGTCCCAAGAGCTTGTAGACGACGCGGTGCCGAAAGAACGCGAGTTGATTCGCAATGCTGCTGATATGGTTCATTATCATGGATACCGTTTCTACTGGATACCGTATTATGGCGCTCCAGGTTTAGAAGAATGGAAAAATCTCGGATTTGATTATGCTTTCCTTCAACCGAACTATTACTCAGTAAATGAAGTACCTATAGAACGGGTTCAGCTTACCTTAGATGTAGCTAATAAGTACGGAATGGGTGTAGAAATCGAGGGAAGCATCAAATTCTTATACGATATGCGTTTCTATCGTACCTATTACAATCAACTCATTGCCGGTCATAAAATCGGAATTGATAAGGACAAAATCCATGCGTATTATTTCAGTGATAAAATTCTCTTGAAGGCTTACCGCAGAACAGATGAACAATCCAGAAAGATTTATGATGATACGTACAAGTGGATGAAGGGCAAGTTTGATAGGAAAGAATTTCTGGTTCCTGAGGTAGCGCCAACTCCTGCTACTAAGCCGGAGGATCAAAAGCAAACGACTGGGGATGCAAATCCTGCTACTAAGGATGAATCTGGGGAAAAAGCTGATCAAAAGGCTGAAAAAAAAGAATAGCGACATGTGTTGAAATGTAGACGCTGACAGGCCCCTGCCGCTCACGTAAGTTGAGAAGCAGGGGCCTGATTTTTTGGGCAAGGTTCCAGGACAAATCATTTAGGCCTGAACCGATTTTGAACGCTCCATTATGGTGAACATTTTTTGATAGCAGAGGATACTAAGAATTGTTACACCAAAAATAATTCCGAAAATGACTAGCGGACCAAACCAATTCGATAAAGTAACGAGCAGTGGCGCTAGGATGCGCCCAATCGTAAATTGTAGCGTGGAGGCACCCATATACTGCCCGCGTTGATGTTCAGGGGCTAGTTTACTGACGAAGCCTAGAGCGATTGGAGTGCGGATCAGCTCTCCAATTGTGAGAACAGCCATACAGAAGAGCAAGAACCAGATATTTTTACTAAAAGCCATCATGAAAAAGCCGATCCCGCCCAGAAAAGATGCAATCACAAATGCCTTTTGATCGCTCCACGCACTAATCCAGCGTGTCATCGCTGCCGTGAGCATCACTACCATGAATCCATTTAAGGCCATCATCCAGCCAAAAAAGGATGTTCCGCCTAGAGAATAGGTCCAATCTCCCCACCATATTAACGGTTGTTGTACCACATGTTCCTTTATATAAATCGCCATGTAAAGATCCATTTGGGAAAAAGCAATAAACACAAACACTCCCGCTAGCAGGTAAAGAGAAAAAACCTTGTCACGAAAAATAACCTGAAAGGATTGCAATTCTTTTTTCCAACTTGGTGCTGGATCGACTACATCTGAGCTATTCTGAGGTGCTGATGGCTTAGTCTCTTTTAAGACGAAAAAGTAGACAACAAATAGGATAACAGTCACAACCATACAGGCTAGCATAAGCTCATTACGGTAATTTACAAAGAAAAAGGCTCCCAGCAGAGGACCGATAACAACCCCTAAATTCATAGCTGTGTAAAACATGGCAAAAACAAAATTCCGGTCTTCCTCGTTGGTCAAATCTGCGATCATAGCTTCGCTAGCTGGTTGGTATAAAGAGGCACTCAGATTCAGACCGACAAAAGCAAGGTACATCATCCAAGGTGAAGAGGACAGAAAAAATAACAGGAACATGAGAGCCTCAAACGCCACAGAAAAAAGCATAACGGGACGACGCCCCAGTTTATCAGAAATACGACCACCAATTAAGCTTATGACAACACTAAGCAACGGGGGAATGATTAATAATACTCCAGCAGTGCTCTTACCAAACGTTTCACTGAAAAACAGAGCCATGAAGGGTAAGAACATCCACAAAAAGATAGAAAATAAGGTTTCTCCAATCAGACGAACCTTTAAATTTACATTCCAAGATAGCCAGCTCATGCGCTGCACCTCCAACGTGTTTTCTGACTTACATACATTGCTGGCTTTCTTCTTTCCCGTGCGAATAGGAAGCGGTTTTTGGTCCTGTTAGGGTGTTGTTTTTCATAAAAAAAACGACGATACGCTCAAAAGCTGCTCAACATACAAGCTTTATCGCATAAATGCCGCTTCTTTGAAAAGAAACGGGGCCGATAACCATAAATTCCAATCAGTAAAGAAGAAAGCCGACCTAAATCAAGCATGACAAATAGAATAGATTATCCTTTTGTCTTTGCTGGATTCAATTAGATGGCTGAAATTTCTTTACTGATGGATTTCATTGGTTACATGCCCCTTTATTTTCGGTATTTTTTGATAAATGAAATTCTATCAGGTTTTATAAGGATGTGCAAGGGTAGGTTTTTAGAGATTGACTTGATAAATAACCCATGACATATACGCGGTTAGGCAAGACCAAACAAGATACGGAAAAAGTAACAGTGCTGCCCAGCGAGAGTATTTGCCTGTGTACAATAGCAAGAGTAGGGTCGATATTGAGGCTGCCAGACAGTCATAAAAGGCTAACGACAAATCCTTCTGAATAGACAGGAGAAAGGTATAAGCCTGATTGATCACGTAGTTAATCGCAAATAACAGATACCAGGAGTGGTTTAGGTTATCTAACCCAATGGTTTTTTGTAATACAACGACTGTGAGAGCAATCAGTGCGTATAATACAAACCATATGATAGCAATCACGTTATTTGAGAAAAGCCAATCAGGCTCTGCAAGGGTGTTATACCAGATTAGGTCAATTGGAAAAAGAATACCTGACAACGAAAAAAGAGCTATTATGACAAGGAATAATATGATGGAGGATAATAGACTTGGCTTTTGCTGCGTCATGTAAAACTACCCCCTTTTCTTATAAGCTAGTACTTAGTTTATTATTGATTTTGTCGTCCATGCTTATTATTTCTGATTCCAAGATGTACAGCATAAGATAGTCTGGGACATTTTGATAAAATATTTTTAATCAAAAACACAAAGAGAGAAGTGTCTATGCTACAATTTGTAATAAATCCCAATGGGAACGGACTGGAGGAGTCTCGTCGTGCAAGATCCGCGATTAAAAAAATTGGCTTATAATTTGTTGCACTATTCTGTTGGTTTGAAGGAAAAGGAAGTTTTAAATATTGAAGTCCGTGGAAACGGGCATGATTTAGCTCGGGAGCTGATAAAAGAGGCATACGCTATCGGGGCCTATCCTTATGTGGAGATAATGGATACGCGTATTCAGCGGGAGTTAATGATGAATGCTAGCGCCGAGCGGGCAGAATATTTGAGGAAATGGTCTGAAGAACGCACCAAGGATCAGCATGCAAACATCATTATTAACGGGGTTGATAATGACAGCGAGATGTCTGATGTGCCAAATGATAAGCGCCAGGAGCATTACAGGGTGCTAAAACCGCTTAGTGATTACATGATTGCTAATACACGTTGGGTTCTGCTTAATTATCCTACCCCCTCTATGGCACAAAATGCGAATATGTCGACAGAGGCATTTGAAGATTTCTTCTTTGATGTCTGTATAACAGATTACCGAAAGATGCATGATGCATTCCTGCCCCTGCAACAACTGATGAATAGGACGGATAAAGTACGACTAGTCGGGCCGGGAACTGATTTGACCTTTTCCATCAAAGGAATTCCAAACGTGATCTGTGCGGGAGAAAATAATATTCCAGACGGAGAGATTTTTACTGCTCCTGTGCGTGACTCTGTAAACGGTGTACTTACTCACAATGCGACGACCCAATATATGGGGACTAAATTTGAAAATATTACCTTGCGTTTTGAAAACGGAAAAATTGTAGAAGCGACCTCAAATAATACCAAGAAGCTCAATGAAATTCTTGATACTGACGAAGGAGCTCGCTATATTGGAGAATTTGCCATCGGTGTAAATCCGTATGTGCTGCATCCGATGAATGATATCCTATTTGACGAGAAAATCTCAGGTAGCTTCCACTTTACCCCGGGTCAGGCCTATGAGGATGCTGATAATGGCAATCGAAGCATCGTACATTGGGATATGGTAACCATTCAACGTCCAGAATACGGAGGCGGTGAAATTTGGTTTGATGACGTGTTAATCCGCAAAGATGGACTATTTGTGCTGGATATATTACAAGGTCTTAATCCAGATGCTTTAAAATCCTAACCGCAATCAAAAATCGAAAGAAACCCATATTCAAAGATAGAGCATACAAAAAAAGTCTGGTGATGCCAGGCTTTTTTTGGTTGGGACGAATGAAGACAACCCATAAGCAATATTCCCTGATAGAACCAGCTTCTCGTCTCTAAAGTGGCATCCGGTCTCGCTTTTCGTTACAATGAAGCGTAGAAACTGTAGAACGGAGAAAAAACTAGCTATGACAATGAAAAGATGGTTGGATCACATTGTAGACGATCAGGAGAAAGGAATGACTGTTGAGGAGATCGTACGACAAAAAATGTCGGTCTCTGGACGTATGCTGCAGCGTCTGACACGGAGTAAAGGAATACTGGTAAATCGCAAAGTCCCTTTTCTTAAAAGGCAGGTCAAGGCTGGAGATGTGATTTCTGTGCGCATTTTTGATGATAAACGTGAGCAGGAAGCGTTAGTCATGTTACCGCCAGCACCATTTGAGATTCAGTTGGAAATTTTGTTTGAGGACGAGTATTTTATTGTTGTTAATAAACCAACAGGTATGACTACGCATCCTATTCGTGAGGACCAGCACGATACTTTACTAAACCAGCTTGTACTTTATTGGCATAAACAAGGCAAGTCGATTATGCCCCATACCGTTCATCGCCTGGATCGCGAGACTTCGGGCACTATTTTAATCGCGAAGAGCTCCTATGCTCATCAGCTAGCAGATAAGCTGATAAGAGAGGGAAGCGTAGAGCGTAATTACGTTGCTCTTGCAACTGGGCGCATGCAACAAGAATCGGGAACAATAGCAGAACCGATCAAGCGCGATCCTATGCATAAAGTAAAGCGTCAGGTGCATCCAAAGGGTGAAGAAGCAGTTACTCATTACAAGGTTTTGGCTTCCAACGACGAGGTTAGCTTAGTCGATATTACATTAGACACAGGAAGAACGCACCAAATTCGCGTGCATTTTGAATACATGGGACATCCATTGGTCGGGGATACGCTATACCGGGGTTCTCGAATGGGCTTTTCCACTCAAGCGCTGCATGCCTATCAGCTTTGTTTTAAGCATCCAGTGACAGAAAAGCTCCTTGAGACTAAGGCACCTATGCCGCAAAAGATGAAGCGTTTTGTGGAAGATAGGTTTTTTGTGCCAAATTTTATGCTATAAAGATTATGCATGTGCAAAATAAATACTATGGGGAAGGGTGGAGGTGTAGAGCATGGTAGTGCAGAGGCTGTTAGATGAGGAAAAGGTGTTTAAAGATCCTGTTCATCGTTATGTGCATGTCAGGGAGAAGGTCATTTGGGAGCTAATTGATTCACCTGAATTCCAACGACTAAGGCGCATCAGACAGCTTGGAACCAGTTATTTTACCTTCCATGGCGGTGAACATAGCAGATTCAATCACTCGCTGGGCGTCTATGAAATTATGAGACGCATTCTGGAGACCTTTGAGGGTAGAGTTAATCTTCCTTACGAAGAAAAGCTCCTGTGCCTTTGTGCGGCTTTACTGCACGATGTTGGACATGGTCCTTTTTCACACTCCTTTGAAAAGGTATTTCGGTTTGACCATGAGGAATGGACGAGAAAAATCATTATGGGCAGGACAGGCATTAATCAAATTTTACGTACGGTTAGCGATACCTTTCCTAGAAAGGTTGCGGAGGTGATCGCGAAAACGTATGAGAACAAGTTGATTGTCTCGCTTATTTCCAGTCAGATAGATGCGGACCGAATGGATTATTTGTTGAGAGATGCTTATTATACCGGAGTCAATTACGGCAATTTTGACATAGAGCGCATTCTGCGTGTGATGCGACCCTCTGAGGATGGAGTAGTGATTAAAGCAAGCGGGATGCATGCGGTGGAAGACTATATTATGTCACGCTATCAAATGTACTGGCAGGTATATTTTCACCCGGTGACTCGGAGTGCAGAGGTTGTTCTACATAAAATTTTCAAACGTGCGAAGGAATTATTTCATCGCGATTACCGTTTTCAATTAGAGCCGACACATTTCCTGCCGTTTTTCTGTGATCGTATCCAATTGAAAGACTATCTCATGCTGGATGAATCTATTGTTTATTTCTACATGCATCAGTGGCGACATGAGCGAGATTCTATATTATCTGATTTGTGCTCACGATTTTTAGACAGGAATCTCCTGCAATACGTCGAATATAATCCTAGAAATTTCCGAACGGAATATGAGATCAGGGAATTGTTTCAAGAAGCGGGAATTGATCCCGACTATTATGTAGAAGTTGATTCTACATCCGATTTGCCCTATGATTATTATCGCCCTGGGAAAGAACAAGAACGGATTTCTATCATGTTAGTCAAACCAAACGGTGAGCAAGCGGAATTATCAACGATGTCAGAGATTGTAGAAGCGGTTTGCGGGAAGCGGAGATTTGATTATAAGCTTTATTATCCTGCCGATCTGATAGAATCGCTGCCTGCTGAACTTGCCCAAAAGATTAAAGAACGACTAGGAGTAGTGATGTCGGATGCATAGAGGGCACGCCAAAATAATGCGGCTAGTGGAGGTCCTTGGTGAAGTAACAGGAAGAAAGAAACTGCAAAAAATGGTGTATATCTCTAAAAAAATGCAGGTGGATTTCGAGGAAAGATTTGAGTTTCATATGTTCGGGCCTTATTCCGAAGAACTGACATTGCGCGTAGACGAGTTGTGCAGCTTTGGGCTGTTGAACGAACAACATGAAAGCAAGGGAGCGATCGAAGTATATCGTTACTCCTTAAACGAATTGGGAAAGGAATTTTTACGTTATCATGATGTAGACCTAGGGATAGGAGAGCATCTGATTAAACGCTTAAATGAAGAAAATTCCCGGTTTCTTGAATTAGTGTCCACCATTCTTTATTTTGAGCACTTATCCTATGAGGAAATGCTGGTCAAAGTCTTTACATTAAAAAGCAAACAGCGCTATACAGAAGAGGAAGTACAAAAGGGACTTGCTTTTCTCGATGAATGCAGACAAATTAGCTTGCAGCAATAAAGGGTATAACATTCTTGAGTCTGCTAGCATTACCATCTCGTACACGCTTATGTGTGAACGAGATTTTTTTGTCCCACATTATCTATTTCACTATGTCTTGTCCATGCGCCCCAAAAATTGCACGAGTATAAGCTTTCAGGGTAGAATAGACAGAAGATCTTTTTAGGGGTTGGTGATAATATGAGTTTATTTGATAATAAAAAAAATAACGGCTTTACTATTGTGAGTAAAAAGACAGATGTTCATGGCGGATTTGGTCAAGGAGTGCTTGATTTAAGCCATGTTTCCTCTGTCATTATTGATGTTGAAGAAAATGATGCCTACATTGACATGGGAGCGATGCATGCCAAGAGTGCTGTTGAGAGAGGCATTAAATTTTCTACGAATAAGGAAGATGTTCCAAACGGAAAGCCGTACTGGATTGTGTGGGTTACCATTGACCGTAAAGAAGAGGGATCTTACTATGCCGGTGTAACTGCTTGTTATATGGAGGTTGACCGTGAAGCTCGCCGTGGATACAAGCTATTGGTAGATCACGTTAACCGTATGGATGCTGCTATGAAGCGCAAAATCATGGTAAGTGAGCTGGGAGAAGCCGAAAAAGCAGCATTGCGCAAATTGCTGATGGAACACAATGCTGACATGTGGGCAAACTCCTCTGAAGAGCTGAAGCAAGGCTTGGAAACACAAGCATAGTTTGTACATGGGCGCCAGTTGAAAATCTGGTTTTTATTAGGAAAAAATGAACGCTGTGTGAACAACTCGCAAAAGAATTGTACGAAGAAACAAAAAAAGAGTAAACTTAGATTTGTATATAAAAAGCACTAGGTCAGCAAACAGGGAGCGACAGTATGTCACTCCCTGTTTGTCTTAATTTGCAGGTTATGAATTAGCCATAGGGATGCACACTAAGAAGGCATATCAATACTTTATCTGCTCAGAGGGGGAGAATGCCTTGGATCATCAGAATGATCATTTTGTCAAACATGGTGGAGTGCATTTCCGCAATAATGTACCGCCGCAAGAGATTAATAAATTTATTAATAGGCTACCGGCAGGAAAGCGGGAAAGTCTTTTTGAAGTGCTGGATAAATTGGAAAAAAACGGGCTCATTACAATTTATAATGACCACATTTTTACCGATGGAAATGGTGTTGTTGGCGGCGGGGAGCAATAAGGATAACGAAATAGAAATATGTCAAAGCTCGGCACAGAGATAATTTCCAGAGGTAATAACAAACTGCATAAATTGCAATAAGCGTAAAAAAAAGGGGTACCTAATCACATGGTGATCTAAGGTAGCCCTTTTTCATAAAGCTTACATGTTATCCGCCCCATAATTTGTTCCACAACGATTTCTTTTCTTTTTCAGGTGGTTTGGTGTCGGGTATTGCTTGCTCAGGAATATGCTCGGCACAGTAATCCTGAGGCTCTGTTCCTGCCTTAAAATACATAACTTGCGCATGCGGACAGTTCTGGGTAGCCAATTTTTTGGTGACCGGGTCGATGTAAACTGATACGACACCGGTAGGAGCATTAAATTGGCTAGGGGGTTGATTATACAGAGCACTTTCCATGAATTCCGCCCAAAGAGGAGCCGCTAGACGGGCATCCTTGATCGGGTCAATCTTCTTCCCTTCATCATAGCCTGTCCAAACGCTGGTTACGAGCTGGGGTGTAAAACCGCTTATCCAGGAGTCATAGTCCGTGGAGCCTGTTTTCCCAGCAACGGGACGGTTTAATTGGCCTGCAACACGGTGAGCTGTGCCACGTGTATCGCTAAAAACAGTCTGCATCATCTGATTTAACACATATGAGCTACTTGGATCTGCGGCAGGGACATGGGCAGAGGAATCCTCAGCTAAAATGGCACCTGTGTTATCCATGATTTTTAAAATAGCTACTGGTGTAATGTACGACCCATTATTTGCGATGGTACTGTAAGCTGCTGTCAATTCCAAGGGGGAGATAGGCGATGTTCCCAAAGCTAGAGAAGGTACAGCCTGTAGAGGGCTGGTTATCCCTAATTTTCTGGCTTCATCTACTGTTTTTTGCGGTGTTAATTGGTTAATTGTTTTAACAGCATAAATATTATCTGATGTAGCGATGGCTTCTTGCATGGTAATAAAGGTATTCGTAAATTTATTACCATAGTTACTAGGAACGTATTCCTTTCCATTTTCATAAGTGAAGACAGTTGGCTCACTTTTCATCAACGTTAAAGGAGTAAACCCATTATCTAAAGCTGATAAATACATAATTGGTTTAAAGGTAGAACCAGGCTGTCGTTTACTCAATACACGATTGAATTGGCTTTTTTTATAATCGCGGCCGCCTACCATTGCTTTAATAAAGCCCGTTTTAGGATCAATGGCTACTAAGGCTACCTGTAACTCTTGATTATTTTTAGGCATGTGTTTACGAATAGCTTCTTCCGCTTTCTTTTGGATTGCAACATCTAAGGTAGTGTAAATTTTTAATCCGCCGTTCTGAACAGCCTCTTCGCTGATTCCATATTTATCTTTGGCTAAAGCGAGAATATAGTCCCGAAAATATGGGGCTATAGAAGCTTTTTGTACTTCTTTGGGTGAACGAAATGTTAATTTCTGCTCGTAAGCCTCCCGCATTTGTTTTTCAGAAATATAACCGTCACGGTGCATAGCCGCTAAGATTAATTTTTGACGCTTTTTCGCATTATCAAAATTAGTAATCGGAGAATAATAGGTAGGCCCCTTTGGAATCCCTGCTAGCATAGAGCTTTCTGCGAGCGTCAAATCCTTTGCTTTTTTGCCGAAATAGGTTCCCGCGGCGGCCTCTGCACCATAGGCAGAATGTCCATAATAGATTTGATTCATGTACATTGCTAAAATTTCATCTTTTGAATAATTAAGCTCTAGCTGTAGGGTGAGTAAGGCTTCTTTTGCCTTTCGAGTCCATGTTTTCTCATGACTCAAATATAGATTGCGGGCTAGCTGTTGTGTAATTGTGCTGGCCCCTTGAGCTTTGTTCATTTCGACAATGTTGACATAAGCTGCTTTTGCGGTCCGTTTTAGATCGATGCCCATATGATGATAAAAATAACGATCCTCGATGGAAAGAGTAGCTTGCACTAAATAAGGGGAAATACTGTCCAGTGTGACGACATAACGATTTTCTCCTCTGTGAATACTATCTATAACTTCTCCGTTGCCTGCGTAGATGGTTGAGGTTTGGTGAATAACTGCGGCGGGCATAGGCTGAGAACGTAAATATAAGACCAGAAATAGAATGGATAATGCAGCCGCCAGCATAGTCAGACCCAGAATTTTTATAAAAAGCCTGACCCGCCTAAGCCAACGAAGTAATGGATGCTCGCGGATGACTTCCATGAAAGACACGTCCTTTCTGTATAGTTTGGTAATACTAGGAAAAATCCTAATAGATAGTATAGGTAAATCAGCATATTTTCATACTATATGAAGTCGGTATCACCTGTTCTATTAAGGTTTTGCATATCACTGGAATTCCTTTTACAAAAATGCAATCTGTTCTGAAAAAGCAGTGAAGTAAGAAAAATATCGGATAAAAAGACAAAAAATACTTGCTTTTTGGGGGGTACCCTCTATAATTCATTTTGTTGATGATTATGTGATCTATATTACATTGCCCATCAACATGAAATGATTCGGTTAAAAAGGAGGCTTCATTACATTATGAACATGGAACTATGGTACACTGAGAAGCAAACGGAAAATCACGGGATTACTACAAAAATCTCCGAGACTCTATATAGTGAGAAAACGGATTTTCAACAGTTGGATATTATCCATACCAATCAATTTGGACGTATGCTTGTACTTGACGGTATGGTCATGACTACCGATGTTGATGAGTTTGTTTACCATGAAATGATTACTCACATTGCTCTTAACACCCACCCTAATCCTAAAAAAGTATTAGTTGTGGGCGGAGGAGACGGAGGAGCCATTCGTGAAATCGTTAAGCATGCTTCCGTAGAAAAAGCAGTACTGGCTGAGATTGACGGCGGAGTTATTGAAGCCTCCAAAAAATATTTCCCAGAGATTGCGAAGGATTTAATGGGAAATCCGCGTGTCGATGTGCAAGTAATCGATGGAATTAAACATATTCATGATCACAAGGGTGAATATGATGTAATCATGGTTGACTCTACAGAACCAGTTGGTCCAGCAGTGGGACTTTTTGAAAAAGGCTTCTATCAAGGTATCGCCGATGCGCTAAAACCAGACGGAATCATGGTTGCTCAGACGGAATCGCCTTGGTTCAACCGTGAATTGATCAAACGAGTATTTAAAGACCTATCTTCTATTTTCCCAGTGACTCGTTTGTATACAGCAAGCATTCCAACATACCCATCAGGTCTGTGGAGCTTTACAATTGCTTCCAAAAAGTATGATCCATTGGAAGTAGATCCATCAACAATTAAAGATATGGATACCAAATACTATAACAAAGATATTCATAAAGCAGTGTTCCAGCTTCCTAACTTTGTAGCTGAACTGACTCGCGACTAGGGGGTAGTGAGATGCGTTTTGATGAAGCTTATTCTGGCAATGTGTTTATTCGCAGCCATCAAAACTATGAGGAGAGCCAAGCAGTCATTTATGGCATGCCTATGGATTGGACAGTAAGCTTTCGTCCAGGCTCCCGTTTCGGCCCTTCACGTATTCGCGAGGTCTCCATTGGCTTAGAAGAATACAGTCCTTATTTGGACAGGCTATTAGAGGAAGTGAAGTATTTTGATGCAGGGGACATTCCATTACCTTTTGGAAATGTAGAAGGCAGTCTCCAAGCGATTCGCGAGTTCGTTGCGAAAGTATTAGCGGATAATAAAGTCCCTGTTGGTCTGGGCGGCGAACACTTGGTGACATGGCCAGTGATTCAAGCCATGCATGACAAGTACAAGGACTTAGTTATCTTCCACTTTGACGCCCATACCGATCTTCGAGATAACTATGAGGGCTACGAATACTCCCATTCAACGCCAATTAAAAAGGCATGCAATTTGCTTGGAGGCAAAAACGTTTATTCGTTTGGAATCCGTAGCGGAATGAAGGAAGAGTTTGATTGGGCGAAGGAAAATATGAATTTATATAAGTACGATGTTTTGGAGCCTGTTAAACAGGTGCTTCCTACCATTGGAAATCGCCCTATCTACTTAACGATTGATATTGACGTGCTAGACCCTTCTGCTGCTCCTGGTACAGGTACAACAGAGGCTGGCGGCATCACATCTCGTGAATTGCTGGATACGATTCATTTTATGGCCAACAACGGAGCCAATGTGGTCGGATTTGATTTAGTGGAAGTAGCGCCTGTGTACGATCATAGTGAGATGACACAGATTGTTGCTTCTAAAATACTTCGCGAAATGATATTAAGCTTTGTAAAATAGTTGCTATTATCATTTTGTAATACCCGATATTGCAAAGAAAAAGGCAAGGAGGCAGAGTGCTTTCTTGCCTTTTTCATTTTCTATGCAAAACGGCTCTCGGTTGGCAAGAAAAATTGGAAGCGAGAAGGTAAACTATCCTATAATAAAGGGAAGGTAAACTAACAAATACTACAGTGACAAATAAAAGTGAGGTCTCGGAATGCAAGAGGTTCAATTATCGTTATCAATCATACAAAAGGCAGAAGGGCAAACCGACAAGACAGATTTACAAATGTCGGGAAAAGCTTCGCTGCGTAATTCTTCTTGGTTTCTGCATTATAAAGAAGAGATAGAGGGAGCGGGTGAGGTCTCCAATATTGTTCGGATTAACCCTGATAGCACACAATTACTACGTCAAGGCAGCTTGCAAATGAAGCAAATATTTGAAAAGGGAAAAGGGACAGATAGCTTATACAGCAGTCCCTATGGAAATATGCATATGCATACCCACACTCGAACATATAAAGTCACGTATCAAAGTGAGAAGCCCATTCATGTGTTTATTGCCTATCAATTGTGGCTAAGTGGACAATATGTTGGGGAATTCGAATGGGACATGAAAATTGCATGGGATTAGAAAGGGGCAGTGTGTATGGTTTTTTCCCTCATTAATGGGCTATTTTCTGGCTTGTTATTATCAGCTTTTCTGGCAATTGGAGATGGATTGTTTCAAACAAGCACATTTCAGGTATTATTAGATATTACTTATATTCCAGGGATGGAAAATACCCCTCCCTTACTAGCCTATCTCATTCATTTAGTGATTTCAGTTATTGTTGCCTTTGCGTTTATTTACTTTTATCCGAAGGGGAACGGGAAAAAGATCGTCATCTATGTAACTCTGTGGAATGCGGCATTTCTTATTTTATTCTTTCCCTTTACGTATCTAAGCCAAGGTGTTTATTCAGCAAGTAATATCTTGTTGTGGTTTTTTGGTCATTTGTTGTATACGGTATTTTTAACGTATCAAATTGAGCGGTAGGGAGAAGATTTTGTAGATGCGTAGTGCCGGTTTTTTAGCACAGTGACTAGTTTTTGGCAGTTTGTTTAGGAGGGATGTTGTGAGTACATTACCAAAATCGGAAACAGTGGAGATGTTAAGCGCAATTTTAGGAGCAATTGATGAAGGCATCCATGTGGTTGACGCTCAGGGTATTACGATCATGTACAATCACATCGCTGCCAGACTGGATGGGTTAACGCAAGAGGAGGTGCTGGGTAAACCGTTGTTGCAAGTCTTTCCTTCTTTAGATAGCGAATCCAGCACCTTGTTAAATGTCATCCAAACCGGAAAGCCCATGTATAATCGAACGCAACGCTATACCAATTGGCGAGGCGTACAGGTGGAAACAATCAACACGACGTTACCTGTTCGTGTAGACGATCGGCTCGTCGGCGCAGTTGAGGTAGCTAAAGATATGAAGAAACTAAGGGAGCTGTCAGAGCAGCTAGTGGACCTGCAGGTTCAAGTCCAAAGTAGACGCAAAAAGCAAGTGAAGCCACTTGTGTCCGATCAGGTGTTTTATGAATTCTCGGATATCTTAACCAATAATCCTGAGCTGAAGCGGGTGAAACAGATAGCGTTAAAAGCTGCGAGAACCACCTCTCCCATACTGATTTATGGAGAAACAGGGACGGGTAAAGAGTTGCTGGTGCAATCGATCCATCAAGCATCCCCGCGAAGGAAGCGTCCGTTTATTGCCCAAAACTGTGCTGCCCTACCTGCCTCTCTGTTAGAAGGAATTCTCTTCGGTACAACTAAGGGGAGCTTTACCGGAGCAGATGATCGTCCAGGGCTGTTTGAAGTAGCGAATGGGGGAACGTTATTCCTGGATGAAATAAACAGTATGCCACTTGAGCTGCAAGCTAAATTATTGCGTGTATTACAGGATGGTCAGATACGAAGAGTAGGCGGAACGGGATCAATGCAGGTGGATGTGAGAGTGATTGCGGCTACCAATGAAGTGCCAGAAAAAGTGGTGGAAAGCAAGGGATTGCGAGCTGACCTATATTACCGCTTAAATGTTGTTTCCTTTTGGCTTCCGCCATTGCACAAACGCCCAGAGGATTTGCCCCTTCTAGTAGAGCATTTTGTACAGAAGTATAACAACATGTTTGATTTACAGGTGAAAGGCCTGGACCAAGAGGTATGGACTTTATTCAAGCGATGTACATGGCCGGGTAACATTCGGGAGCTGGAGCATATGATTGAAGCTGCCATGAATGTTACTGAAGGCGAATGGATTACTGTTGAAGATCTTCCTTTATCCTTTCTGAAAAGAATGAATGAGTTGGGAGCGGTATCTCAGGAAAGCGAACACAGGTCCACTATGAAAACCTTAATCCCTATAGATGGGACCTTACGAGATGTTCTCAGACAAACAGAGAAGCATTTCATTCAAATGGCACTGGAGCATACGAAAGGAAATATTCTGCAAGCCGCCAAACAATTAGGAATCCCTCGACAAACCCTGCAGTATAAATTAGCCCAACAAAAAGAGAAACCAGACGATAAGAAGTCATATTGACTTAGGTTACAAATCATTCAACCGGCATTGCCGAAAAGCTGGCACAACTAACAATCCCGTAAAGTAAACTGTTGGCAAACCAAGTGTGTACAAAACGCTTAAAATCCTGCAAATACATTGTAAATCTCACCTAATTCTGAAAATATGAAATATTCTATCGAAATTGGCATCCTCCTTGCATGATGTAAATAATGAAGCTTCAAGAGGTTTTGTTCATGTAAATAAGCAGGGGGGATTATAAATGACATTAGCAGTTCGTAAATTGCGTGATTGGCGGGACGTGGAATTATGGAAAGACGTGACCGAGGAACAATGGAACGATTGGATGTGGCAGTTAACCCACACGATTAAAAACGTAGATGACTTAAAAAAGGTAATCAATCTAACTCCTGAGGAAGAAGAGGGAGTGCGAATTTCCAACCAGACCATTCCGTTAAATATCACACCTTACTATGCTTTGCTAATGGATGAGAACGATCCAAAGGACCCAGTTCGTTTACAATCTGTCCCTTTATCTCACGAAATGGTTCGCACTCAGTACGATATGGAAGACCCGTTACATGAGGATGAGGATTCACCTGTTCCTGGCCTGACTCATCGCTACCCCGATCGCGTTTTATTTTTAGTAACGAATCAATGCTCTATGTATTGTCGTTACTGTACGCGCCGTCGTTTTTCCGGACAAATCGGCATGGGGGTGCCTAAAAAACAATTAGATGCCTGTTTAGATTATATTCGTAACACTCCAGAGGTACGCGATGTGCTTTTGTCCGGCGGAGATGCCCTACTAATTAATGACCGTGTATTGGAATATGTAATAAAAAGTCTGCGAGAGATTCCCCATGTGGAGATCATTCGGATTGGAACACGAGCACCTGTCGTTTTCCCGCAACGCATCACGGAGAATTTGTGCGAGATTCTGAAAAAATATCATCCTGTTTGGCTCAATACGCATTTTAATCATCCCAAAGAAATTACCGAGGAAGCAAAAAGAGCTTGTGAAATGCTTTCCTATGCCGGTGTCCCGCTAGGTAATCAGTCGGTTATTCTTGCTGGAGTCAATGACGATCCGTATACGATGAAGCAATTAATGCAGGATCTGGTTAAAATCCGCGTGCGTCCATATTATATCTATCAGTGTGACCTCTCAGAAGGCATCGGTCATTTCCGAGCGCCAATATCTAAGGGCTTAGAAATCATGGAATACTTACGCGGTCATACCTCAGGCTATGCAGTACCTACTTTTGTGGTAGACGCCCCGCATGGTGGCGGCAAGATTCCGGTTATGCCAAACTATATCATTTCCCAATCGGCTGACAAAGTGATTCTGCGTAATTTTGAAGGCGTCATTACTGCTTACCCTGAACCGCAAAATTACAAGGCACCCGATCTATCAAGGAACGAATACTATCAGGCAGAGAGAGGAAAAGCAGTAGGTATTGCAGCCTTAATGGAAGATTTGGCAGACAATTTGGAGCCAGCAGGGCTGCAGCGTAATAAACGGATTAAAGCCACCAAGGTCAAGTCACTTGCAGATGTGCGTAAGGAGCAAAGCGAGCAGAAAAAGCAAAAAGAGCGTGCCAGGATAAGTGAAAAAGAAGCATAGGAATGTCTGAGCAGGGCCTTTCGCCTTTCGGTGATTAAGTAGGACTTCGGGAATGGAAGTGTTACTTATGACGGAGCGCGAGAAGGCCCCTTTTTTATTCTTCCAGCTAACTGATTACTCATTCTTTACGGTAGACAAATGAGTATGATATGATCAGAAAGAAAAAGTGAGCGACCGCTCAGAAGAGCGGCGCGATTGTTTTTTATAAAAATTTTGGGGTAGAAATGTAAATTTTGAATGAATAGTCATTCATTTTTTCTGATACTTCTGATAAGATAAAACAAAAGAAAAAATTTACAATCAAATATAACCACAATAAGTAAGAGAAAGGGAGCTGGAAGATATGGAAATCCTACCACTATTAAATTTAATTGCCTTCTTCCTTGTGCTGGCTTATGGGCTATATCTTGTAGCGCATTTGTTGTACAGCAGGTATCTGTTTATCAAGTTGGGAAAAAAGCCGGATATCAAGGATGACTTTAAGACCCGCCTGAACTTGATTCTCCAGAACGTTTTTTTGCAAAAGAAGCTCTTAAAGGATAAAAAGAGCGGTATTATGCACGTTGTTCTCTTTTATGGCTTTATTATTTTGCAATTTGGAGCCATCGAACTTATTTTAAAGGGGCTTATTATTGGTTATGAATTACCGTTTGGAAGCGCCCACAAGTACTTTAGCCTGATGCAAGAAATCACTGCCATCCTGATCCTGATAGCTATTGGTTATGCTTATTATCGGCGTTATATTGAAAAACTAAAACGTTTAAAGCGAGGCTTGAAATCAGGTTTAGTTATTATCTTTATCAGTTCGCTAATGGTGACCGTTCTTGGTTCACTGGCTTTCGAACAGATATGGCTAGGTCATGAGGGCTCTATCTTTGCTCCCTTCTCGTCAGCTATCGCCTTTGTATTTTCAGGGATTGGTGAAACAGCGGCAGCCGCTTTATTCTTCTTCTTCTGGTGGGCGCATCTGCTCGTTTTGCTGAGCTTTGCTGTCTATGTACCGCAATCCAAGCATGCCCACTTAATCTTTGCTCCCTTAAACGTTTGGTATAAAAAACTGGATTCGCCCGGTAAGCTTTCTACCATTAACTTTGAAGATGAAACCCAGGAAGTTTTCGGAAATGGGAAGATTGAGGACTTTACCCAAACGCAACTGATTGACTTATATGCCTGTGTCGAGTGTGGACGCTGTACCAATATGTGTCCGGCCTCTGGAACGGGAAAAATGCTCTCTCCTATGGATATAATCGTGAAAATGCGCGACCATCTGACTGAGAAAGGGGCAAGTGTTACTTCACGCACACCTTGGATGCCTACTTTTGCTTTTCCTAATACAAAGGCTAACCAAATTGCACTGCAGGCTGGTGAAGTAGCAGCGACTTCTGAAGGGGCCGCAGCTGTAGAAAATGTATATGATAAGGCATTGATAGGCGATGTGATTACCGAGCAGGAACTGTGGGCGTGTACAACCTGTCGCAACTGTGAAGACCAGTGTCCCGTGATGAACGAGCATGTTGACAAAATCATTGACATGCGCCGCTATCTAGTGATGACAGAAGGGAGTATGCCGCAAGAAGCTCAGCGTGCATTAAATAATATCGAACGGCAGGGTAACCCGTGGGGGATTAACCGTAAAGACCGCATGAAATGGATGGAGGGTCTGGATGAAGCCTATACAGTACCTACTGTAAAAACGGCAGAGGAGTTTGAATACCTGTTTTGGGTAGGAGCTATGGGGTCCTTTGATAACCGCAGTATGAAAATTACGCATGCATTTATTAAGCTGATGCACGAAGCAGGTATTAAGTTCGCTATTCTTGGCAATGAAGAAAAAAATTCAGGCGACACAGCTCGCCGTATCGGTAATGAATTTTTATTTCAACAATTAGCGCAAGAAAACATTGCTTTATTTGAAGGCTACGATGTTAAGAAAATTGTGACCTGTGATCCGCATGCTTTTAATACCTTTAAGAATGAGTATCCTGAGTTTGGTTTGCAAGCAGAGGTATATCATCATTCTGAGCTATTAGTTCAATGGATCGAGGAGGGGCGACTTACACCGAAGAAAGAAGTGAAGGAACGCATTACGTATCATGATTCATGCTATTTGGGCCGATATAACAATATCTATGATATGCCGCGCCAGATTTTGCAACAAATTCCGGGTGTAGAGATCGTAGAGATGAAACGAAGCCAATGTGACAGCATGTGCTGTGGAGCTGGTGGCGGATTGATGTGGATGGAAGAACATGAAGGTACCCGTGTTAATGTCGCACGCACAGAGCAGGCTTTAGAGGTTAACCCAACAGCAATTGCAAGTGCTTGTCCATACTGTCTAACGATGATGGATGATGGATTAAAAATGAAAGAGGCGGAGGAACAAGTGAAAGCGAGAGATATCGCTGAAATCTTAGCCGATGCTTTGTAAGAAGGAACAAAGATGAGCGGTGGTCAAAGGGCCGCCGCTTATTGTCATAATAAATTGACTAATGCGAATAGAATGTGCAAAATAAAGATAATAAAGTGAGCGACCGCTCAATCAATCGATGCTTGTTTTAACTGATTAGGTACATGAGAAAAGGGAGGAATTGCTTTGAACACAGTTATAGTTGGATCGGCTCGAACACCTTTTGGAAAGTTCAATGGCGCATTAAAGGAGGTCCCTGCTGTAGAACTGGGAGCATTGGCAATTAGAGAAGCGCTGAGCAGAGCCAAGGTTGATCCCTTATCAGTTGATAAAGTCATCATGGGGATGGTCGTGCAAGCGGGTACCGGACAAATTCCATCAAGGCAAGCTGCCAGAAAAGCGGGCCTCCCATGGGAAGTAACAAGCGAGACAATCAATAAGGTATGTGCTTCCGGCATGCGTTCCGTTGCCATGGCGGATCAAATTATTCGTTGTCAGGATGCAGAGATCATAGTTGCTGGCGGAATGGAGAGCATGAGTAATGCTCCTTATGCAATGCCGCAAGCTAGAAACGGCTTTCGGATGGGCGATAATCTTGTGAAGGATTTAGTGTTGTACGACGGGCTAACATGTGCATTTGATCAAGTCCCTATGGCTGTGCATGGGAGCAATGTGGCTGAAGAATACGGCATTACACGGGCAGAACAGGATGCATGGGCCTATCGCAGCCAGCAACGTGCGGCTAAAGCGAGAGAAGCAGGATATTTTGCTGAGGAAATTGTTCCAGTTCCAGTTTCCCAACGAAAAGCAGACCCGCTGCTCGTAACCGAGGATGAAGCGATACGAGCGGAAACAACCTTGGAGGGCTTGGCTAAATTAGCACCGGTATACAAAAAGGATGGAACCATTACAGCCGGTAATGCACCCGGACTTAATGATGGTGCGGGGGCGCTAGTGCTTATGTCAGAGCATAAAGCTAAGGAACTGGGGGTTAAGCCTTTAGCTACGATTCTAGGGCATGCGGAGGTTGCGGCAGAGGCTCCTTATATTGCGACTACACCTGGGCTTGCTATTCAGAAATTACTGCGAAAGACTGGAAAAAGCCTTGAAGAAATAGATTTATTTGAAGTAAACGAGGCATTCGCTGCGGTCACGCTTACAAGTGGAAAAATCGTTGGCTGGGATGAAGAGAAGGTGAACGTAAATGGCGGTGCAATTGCACTTGGTCATCCTATCGGCGCAAGCGGTGCAAGGATTATCATGACGCTTATTCATGAATTGCAACGACGCGGCGGTGGATTAGGCGTAGCTGCTATTTGCAGTGGAGCTGCTCAGGGAGATGCTATCTTATTGCGCGTTGAGCCAATCAGATGATCTACTTGAATTTGATGGGTTTTAGGATTTTCTAAATGAAGCTGTCATCATTTTTCAAAAGAAAAAGGAGCAGGGTACATGAGCATTCAAACAATTATGGTTATAGGCGCAGGGCAGATGGGGAGCGGTATTGCTCAGGTGGCGGCACATGCTGGATTTCAGGTGATTTTACATGACCAATCTATGTCTTTTCTTGAACGTGGTTTAGGCAATATTGGCAAAAATTTAAATAGGCAAGTGGAAAAGGGCAAGCTGACTGAAGAAACCAAGAAAAAAATTCTCTCCCGGATAACCACTTCCACAGAGCTTACAAATGCTAGGGATGCGGATGTGGTTATAGAAGCTGTAGTAGAAAATATGCAGGTAAAAACCGAAATTTTTAAAAAATTGGATGAGATTTGTCAGCCTTATACCATCCTAGCCAGCAACACCTCCTCCTTGCCTATTACAGAGCTTGCAGCGGCTACAAATCGTCCTGAGCAGGTTATCGGCATGCATTTTATGAATCCTGTACCTGTGATGAAGCTAGTGGAGATGATTCGTGGCTTACAAACATCAGACGAGGTCTATCAAACGATTGAAGAACTGGCAAAACGTCTGGATAAAATACCGGTTAGCTGCAAAGACTTCCCTGGTTTTATCTCAAATCGTGTTTTAATGCCAATGATTAATGAAGCTATTTACTGCGTGTATGAAGGAGTAGCTACTCCAAAAGCGGTGGATGACATTATGAAGCTAGGCATGAATCACCCGATGGGACCTATTACCTTAGCCGATTTTATTGGATTGGATACATGTCTCTACATTATGGAAGTACTTTATGAAGGATTTGGAGATTCCAAATATCGCCCTTGTCCGTTATTACGCCAATATGTGAAGGCTGGCTGGTTAGGCCGCAAGTCAGGAAGAGGATTCTATGTGTACACCTAACCTGATTGTGCATGGAGCGCCATATATGTAGGGGCAACGAGAAAATTACTAAAGGAAGGATTTTGTGTATGGAGCTTCATTTAACAGAAGAACAGCTCATGATGAGAAAGATGGTAAGTGATTTTGCCAAAAAAGAAATTGCTCCATTTGTTGCTCATATGGAAGAAACGGAAGAATTTCCGCGTCCATTACTAACAAAAATGGCACAGCTAGGCTTAATGGGGATTCCAATACCTGAAGAGTGGGGCGGCTCTGATTCTGATTTTATTTCGTATGTAATTGCGATTCATGAGATTTCGAAAATAAGTGCGACTCTAGGGGTAATTCTCTCGGTTCACACTTCAGTAGGCACGACGCCTATTTTGTACTACGGAAATGAGGAGCAGAAGAAAAAATATGTTCCGAAGCTGGCAAGTGGAGAATATTTGGGGGCATTTGCTCTGACAGAGCCCCAAGCAGGCTCTGATGCCGCTCGCATTCGTACCTCTGCTATACGTCAAGGGGATCATTACGTTTTAAATGGCAGCAAAATTTTTATAACCAATGGCGGCGAAGCAGATACGTACATAACATTTGCCGTGACGGATGCTACTCAAGACACCCGCGGAATTTCTGCTTTTATTGTAGAAAAAAATACACCAGGCTTTACGGTGGGAAAAAAGGAAAAGAAGATGGGACTTCATGGCTCCAATACAACGGAACTCATTTTCGAGAATGCAATGGTTCCGATTGAAAATTTACTAGGCGAGGAAGGAAAAGGCTTCGCCATAGCTCTGTCTAATCTGGACGTGGGGCGAATCGGTATTGCGGCCCAAGCTTTGGGTATTGCTGAAGCTGCTTTAGAGTATTCCATTCAATATGCGAGAGAACGTAAGCAATTTGGCTCCCCGATTGGTAATCAGCAAGCGGTGGCCTTTAAGCTGGCAGATATGGCTACGCAGGCGGAGGCGGCTCGACTGCTTGTATATCACGCAGCCTTTTTGCGCCAGGAGGGTCAACCATGCGGGCTGGAAGCATCCATCGCGAAAAAGTTTGCCTCGGATGTTGCTATGGAAGCTGCGATAGAGGCAGTGCAGATTTTTGGAGGATACGGCTACACAAGGGAATATCCGGTAGAGCGTTTGTTCAGAGATGCTAAAATCACGCAAATTTATGAAGGAACATCAGAAATTCAACAACTCGTCATTTCTAAGCATTTGCTTACTAAATAGAACAACAACAAGCAGGGAGAGTGGAACAGATGGACTTTCGTCTAAATGAAGAACAGGAAATGCTGCGTAAAATGATTCGAGAATTCGCTGAGGAGCACATAGCGCCAACTGCGGCGGAACGGGATGAAGAAGAGCGATTTGACCGCTCTATCTTCGAACAAATGGCAGAGCTAGGGCTTGCGGGAATTCCGTGGGATGAAAAATATGGTGGGGCTGGAGCTGACTATTTAAGCTATGTTCTTGCTGTTGAAGAGCTATCAAGAGTAGATGCATCTATTGGCGTCACCCTCTCGGCACATGTCTCCTTAGCGAGCTGGCCGATCTATAAGTTTGGCACAGAAGAACAAAAACAAACCTTCCTACGTCCGCTTGCAGAAGGTAAGAAACTGGGCGCATACTGTCTGACTGAAGCGGGGTCCGGCTCTGATTCAGCAGGAATGCGTACAACCGCTGTACGGGATGGGGATCATTATATCCTAAATGGAAATAAAATTTTTATCACAAATGCTGGCGAAGCTGAAATTTATATCGTTTTTGCGGTAACGAATCCTGACTTAAAACATAAGGGTGTAACAGCCTTCATTTTAGAAAAAGATATGCCTGGCTTCTCAATGGGGAAAAAGGAGAAGAAGCTGGGAATTCGTTCCTCCCTCACACTAGAAGTGATTATGGAGGATGTACGCGTACCGGTAGCTAATCGTTTAGGCGAGGAAGGGCAAGGCTTTAAAATTGCGATGATGACACTAGACGGTGGACGAAATGGAATTGCCGCTCAGGCGCTAGGAATTGCTCAGGGTGCGTTTGAACACGCCCTAAGCTACGCGAAGGAACGCATTCAATTTGGTAAACCGATTGCTGCATTGCAGGCTATTCAGTTCAAATTGGCAGATATGGCTACCCAGATTGAGGCGGCGCGATTGCTAACGTACCAAGCGGCTTGGTTAGAAGATAAAGGCCTGCCGTACGGAAAAGCGTCAGCTATGTCCAAGGTGTTTGCCGGCGACATTGCCATGCAAGTAACGACAGAAGCGGTGCAGGTGTTTGGAGGATATGGCTATACGCGCGAATATCCAGTAGAAAGATTTATGCGTGATGCAAAAATTACGCAGATTTATGAAGGAACAAATGAAATACAGCGTGTGGTTATCAGCAACCTGCTGTTAAAAGAGTAGGAGCTGACCTACGTGCATCCGATAACCAAGCGAATACTGGCAGGAGATGTTCGCGCGGCTGCCAGAGCAATTACCTGGATTGAAGATGGCTTTCCTGAAAAGGGGCAGGTGCTACAGGAAATTTTCCCCCATACTGGTAAGGCACGGCTGATTGGGTTAACAGGTTCCCCAGGAGCAGGTAAGAGTTCATTAGTAGATGCATTGATTACTTATTTACGTTCACAGCAAATATCTGTCGGGGTCATTGCGGTAGACCCCACTAGTCCGTTTACCGGCGGGGCCTTGCTCGGGGATCGCATTCGGATGCAGCATCATGCTCCTGACCGAGGTGTCTTTATCAGAAGTATGGGAACTCGAGGAAATTTAGGAGGTTTATCACGCAATACCAAAGAAGCTGTACGTGTTTTGGACGCATATGGCTGCGAGGTCATTATTGTTGAGACAGTAGGGGTTGGACAGTCTGAGCTGGACATTATGAAAATCGTTGATACAGTCGCTGTTGTACTAAATCCCGGAAGCGGGGATACTGTTCAGGCATTTAAGGCTGGCATTATGGAGATTGCTGATCTTTTTGTCATTAACAAAGCAGATTTACCTGGTCTGGATAAACTTCTCACAGAGATTGAACAAATGATAGAGATTGTAAAGCATGATGCAAGCTGGCAACCTCCTCTTATTCGTACAATTGCAACTGACCGAGTGGGAATAACTGATTTGTGGCAAGCTATCCTTGCACATGAGAGGTTTCTGACGGAATCGGGTGAAGGGGAGAAGCGCAGATCATATCATTTGCACGAAGAGGTAATCGAGTTAGTGAACCAAAATCTTTATCGTGTCATGCTGCAAAGAATGGAACAGGGGGCATTTGCTGACGAGTTAGTTGAGGTAGCGAACAGAAGGGTAGACCCTTATCACGCAGCTGAAAAAATGGTACGTATTTTTTTACAACGATAACTTATGGGGCCGTTTTTGTTACAAGTCTGGCACGATTAGCCGCAAAAAGAGGATTGTAGCATAAATTGTGGATTAGTATAATGGGGAGAAACCAGAGACGTTTAGTCAAATTGGTGAAAGGTGGCTTATTTCGTGCAAGAACGTAAGAAAGTAATCCCGTCCTTGGTGAAGGACCCAAAACTAATCGAAAAACGGCGTGAACAAATTATCGAAGCGGCCGTTGACCTATTTATACACAAAGGTTTCCACAAAACGACTACGCGGGAAATTGCTCGTGCCTCCGGCTTTAGCATTGGAACGCTATATGAGTACATTGAGTCCAAAGAGGATATCTTATATTTGGTTTGCGACTCTATTCATAATGAAATGGAAGAAAGACTGCGTGAAGCGATTACCTACAATGGTTCTGGTCTCAAAAGCCTTAAGCTCGCGTTGAAAAGCCTAATTCGCGTTATGGATCAGGTGAACGATCGCGTGCTGTTAATCTATCAAGAAACCAAGTCGTTGCCACATGAAGCGATGACGTATGTGTTACGTCGAGAAGAGTCCATCACAGGGATTTTTGAAGAAATTCTGCATAAAGGGATGGAAGATGGTTCCATTCGGACTGATGAGCGCTATGTGAAGCTTATGGCTAACAACATCATGGTACTAGCGGAAATGTGGGTGTTCCGACGCTGGACACTTGGCAAAAGCTATACCCTGGACGAATACATCGAGAAACAGACCGAATTGCTTCTGCGGGATATCAGCGGACACGAATAGAGCCATCCCATAGATAAGGGGAGGCTGTCAAGGTGATAACAGAGGTCTATCGTCCGACAAATAAAGTACGTTTTGTAACAGCAGCGAGTCTCTATGACGGACATGATGCTTCCATAAATATTATGCGTCGAATTTTGCAATCCTCCGGAGCGGAAGTGATTCATCTAGGTCACAACCGCTCTGTCATGGAGATTGTCGATGCTGCCATTCAGGAGGATGTGCAGGGAATTGCCATTAGCTCATATCAAGGCGGGCATGTCGAGTTTTTTAAATATATCATTGATTTGCTAAAAGAACGTGGTGCCGATCATATTCGCGTGTATGGCGGAGGCGGAGGCGTTATCGTCCCCCGTGAAATTCGCGAATTGGAGGAATATGGTGTAGCTAAGCTGTTTTCGCCAGATGACGGCAGGGAACTAGGGCTCCAAGGCATGATTAACCTGATGATTCGAGAATGTGACTTTCCGACAGTAGCTTCCCTGCAAGCGGAAGTGGAGTTGTTACAGGAAAAGAATATTCAAGCGGTTGCTCGTCTGATTACACTGGCAGAGTATGATGTGACTGATAAAAAATGGTTCACTCAGGTAAGAGATACGCTGGCTGGTTTTACCAGCAATGTCCCTGTCGTGGGTATTACAGGTACAGGTGGAGCAGGTAAAAGCTCGTTAACAGATGAATTAGTTCGTCGTTTTTTATATACGTACCCTGACAAAACCATTGCTATTCTGTCGATAGATCCGTCTAAACAGAAAACGGGGGGTGCTCTTCTGGGCGACCGAATCCGAATGAACGCAAATAACACATCCCGTGTTTATATGCGCAGTTTAGCGACTAGACAATCTGGATCAGAGTTGTCTCTTGCCTTGCAAGATGCGATTCAGGTAGCTAAGGCAGCATGCTTTGATTTAGTCATCGTGGAAACAAGCGGGATTGGACAAGGGGATGCCCGCATTAGTGAGCTTTGTGATTTGTCACTGTATGTAATGACTAGTGAATTCGGTGCACCTTCTCAGCTAGAAAAAATTGATATGCTTGATTTTGCTGATTTGGTGTCCATTAATAAATTTGAGCGTAAAGGCTCAGAGGATGCTTTACGAGAAGTGAGAAAGCAGTACCGTCGTAATCATCAATTATTTGACGTAGAAGATGAACAGCTACCGATTTATGGCACGATTGCAAGTCAATTTAACGATCCGGGAACCAATGCTCTTTTTGCGGCTTTGATTCGAGCGGCCGTTCAGAAGAAACAGCTTGATTGGGACGTTGAACATCTAGACCCGACACCCATTTTAGCCCATAAACCGCCGCTTATCCCGTCTGAAAAAATTACGTATCTTCAGGACATAGCTAACACGGTGCGAAATTATCACAGGTTTAGCGAAGAGCAGGCAGGTTATGCCCGCAAACTGTATCAGCTGAATGGAGCATATAAAGTATTAGCAGAGCAGGGTGCAGATGAAGCAGTGCTTGCTCACTTAACCTCTCAAATTGCAGAATTTGAAGAAAAATTGCATCCCGAATTAAAAAAATGGTTGGAAAACTGGCCTAAACAGAAGGAATTGTATAAACAGGATCAGTTCATCACGAAGATTCGCGATAAAGAAATAGTGACAAAGCTATTCTCAATATCACTTGCCGGTTCACGGATTCCCAAGATTAGCACACCAACCTTCCATGAGTGGGGAGATTTACTATCTTGGGCGATGAAAGAGAATGTCCCAGGGGAATTTCCTTATACGGCGGGTGTTTTTCCATTTAAAAGGGAGGGAGAAGATCCGCGCAGACAGTTTGCAGGAGAAGGATCGCCAGAGCGCACTAACAAACGATTCCATTTCCTATCTAAAAATGATGATGCAAAACGATTAAGCACAGCATTTGATAGTGTGACTCTATATGGTCAAGACCCTCACGAGCGGCCTGACATTTATGGGAAGATCGGAACCAGCGGAGTCAGTGTATGTACGTTGGATGATATGAAAAAGCTGTATGCGGGATTTGATCTTTGTGCCCCTTCCACTTCGGTTTCCATGACAATCAACGGACCTGCACCAATGATTTTGGCTATGTTTTTAAATACGGCTATCGAACAGCAGGTAGAGAAATTCGCAGAAAGAGAAGGGCGTCAACCTTCTAAAGAAGAATATTTGCAAATTAAAGCCTATACTTTATCAAACGTACGGGGAACAGTGCAAGCCGATATTTTAAAAGAAGATCAGGGGCAAAATACCTGCATTTTCTCTACGGAGTTCGCACTTCGCATGATGGGGGATATCCAGGCCTATTTTATTGAAAATAAAGTGCGTAATTACTATTCGGTTTCGATCTCAGGCTACCATATAGCTGAAGCAGGAGCGAATCCGATTACACAATTAGCTTTTACCCTAGCTAATGGATTTACTTATGTAGAATATTATTTAAGCCGTGGCATGAAAATTGACGAATTTGCGCATAATTTGTCCTTCTTCTTCTCTAACGGACTTGATCCTGAATATACCGTAATTGGACGGGTAGCACGCAGGATTTGGGCAATCACTATGAAGAATCGTTATGGTGCTAATGAGCGTAGCCAAAAGCTAAAGTATCACATCCAGACATCCGGGCGCTCTCTTCATGCCCAAGAAATGGACTTTAATGATATACGAACTACGCTACAAGCCCTAATTGCCATTTACGATAACTGTAATTCTTTGCACACTAATGCTTATGATGAAGCCATCACCACACCTACCGAAAATTCAGTCCGCAGGGCAATGGCCATCCAAATGATTATTAATAAAGAATTAGGGTTGGCCAAAAATGAAAACCCATTGCAAGGTGCTTTTATTATTGAAGAGCTGACTGATTTAGTAGAAGAAGCTGTATTGCAGGAATTTGAACGGTTAAGTATACGTGGCGGAGTCCTCGGAGCCATGGAGACACAATATCAACGAGGGAAAATTCAGGATGAGTCGATGTATTATGAGATGAGGAAACATTCTGGAGATTTGCCGATCATTGGAGTCAACACCTTCTTAAATCCAAACGCTTCTGAGGATGACTATGAAATTGAGCTAGCAAGGGCTACAGATGCAGAAAAGCAACAGCAAATCGATAATGTGCGTGCCTTCCAGCAAAGACATGCCCAACAGATTCCTGAAGCATTGAAGAAGCTACAGGAGGTTGCGTTAACAGGCGGGAATATATTTGCCGAATTGATGGAGACGGTTAAAGTGGCTTCTCTTGGTCAAATTACGGCAGCGCTGTATGAAGTAGGAGGACAATATCGACGTAATATGTAAGACGGATTATACCCCAGCAGGTAGGAAACATTTACCCTCTGGGGTTATTTCTGTTGCTTCATTCATTTGCGATTTTATAGAGCCTACTTGTGACAAAAGCCCAAGCAATTTATGCTTTTTTGTAAGCTCTCAACAAGGCAGCTTGAGAAGAATCGCAGTGTGAAACATAATGCCAGCAATACAAGGGTTACAGATAAGATAGAGAGCTGAAAAAAGCTTTTCTTTCTGCAGGGTTTGAATCACTTGCATTTTCGGATAAAATAGGGAATACTGTATGATAGCCAAGTTTTGTTTGAAAGGACGTGCCTTGCTTGAGTAAATTACTTCAGCAATATAATGAAGAGAAGTTGCAAGAGATGGCGATGGTTGATATCGCTTATGAAATCCTAAGAGAAACAAACCGCCCTTATAATTTCCGTGAACTTATGAATGAAATTGCTATCTTGCGTAACCTGACAGAAGAGCAATTGATGGCTGTCATTGCTCAAGTGTATACAGAAGTAAATATTGATGGCCGTTTTGTATGTATCGGTGAGAATACATGGGGATTAAAACGTTGGTATGCAACGGAAGCAGTTGAAGAGAGCCAAGAAGGCGGAGTTAAAAAGAAAAAAGCTGCTGTTGTTGATGACTTTGAAGACTTCGATATGGAAGACGATGATGTTGCTGAAGTATTTGAAGAGGAAGATGATATCTCCCTGTATGAAGAAGAAGAAGAAGAGGAAGACTTTGTTGATGAGGACGATGTGGATTCAGACGATGACCTCGAAGACATCGATGAAGAAGATGAAGATCTAGCAGATGAGGATCTTTTTGAAGATGACGAAGAAACCGAGGAAGAAGACGAAGAAAATCTGGATTTTGATAAGTAAGGATCTATCGACTTTATCGACTTTTGTCCTTGACTTTCATTTCAGCCCATTATAAAATACTTTTTGGGCTTCACATGAAGATTTGTCATATATGAAAGAATAACAAACAAAAGCGCCCCTATTCAGCAGAGATGTTGAGATAGGACCCCGCTTTTGTTTTTTCTTTTTGTAGCACCCTACTTAATAACTGTTCATCAAAAATGTTGAAATAAGGGAAAAGAGGGGACGTAGGCGATATGGCGAAGTATATATTTGTTACAGGTGGGGTCGTTTCCTCGCTAGGTAAAGGGATTACAGCTGCTTCACTAGGACGGTTGCTAAAAAACAGAGGATGCAAGGTTACTATTCAAAAATTTGATCCATATATCAATGTTGACCCAGGAACAATGAGTCCATTTCAACATGGTGAGGTTTTTGTAACGGATGATGGTGCAGAAACCGATTTGGATCTTGGTCACTATGAGCGTTTTATTGATATTAACCTAAGCGCTAATTCCAATGTAACAACCGGTAAGATTTATTCTAGTGTTATTAGTAAAGAACGTCGCGGAGATTACTTGGGTGGAACTGTACAAGTTATTCCGCATATCACAAATGAAATTAAAGAGCGTGTATTCCGTGCTGGTCGTGAAACGAATGCAGATGTTGTTATCACGGAAATTGGCGGAACAGTAGGGGACATCGAGAGCCTACCTTTCCTTGAAGCAATTCGCCAAATCAAGAGTGATGTAGGCGTCTCTAACGTCATGTATATCCACGTAACCTTGATTCCGTACATTCGCGCAGCCGGTGAAATGAAGACAAAGCCGACGCAGCATAGCGTAAAAGAATTACGCAGCTTAGGAATTCAGCCAAACGTGATCGTTACGAGAACAGAACAGCCGCTGTCTCAAGATATGAAGGACAAGCTTGCTCTATTCTGCGATATTGATAAAAATGCTGTAATTGAATGCCGTGATGCAGATACGTTGTATGAAGTGCCACTAATGCTTCAAGAGCAGGGCTTAGACGATTATGTATGCAAACACTTTGGATTGTCTTGCCCTCAGGCGGATATGACGGAGTGGAGTGCTCTTGTTGAAAAGGTGAAGAGCTTACAGCACAGCACCCGTATTGCGATTGTAGGTAAATATGTTGAGCTGCATGACGCTTACTTGTCAGTAGCTGAAGCGCTTTACCATGCCGGATTTGCTAATGATACCGATATTGAAATCAAATGGGTTAATTCTGAAGAGGTTACAGATGAAAATGTAGCTGAATTTTTAGGAGATGTTCATGGTATCTTAGTTCCAGGTGGTTTTGGGGATCGTGGAATTGAAGGAAAGATTGCTGCGACTCGCTTCGCACGTGAGAATAAGGTTCCATTCTTTGGAATTTGCTTAGGGATGCAAGTGGCAGTTATTGAATACGCTCGTCATATGCTCAACCTAGCTGGTGCCAACAGCTCAGAAATTGATCCTTCCACTAGCTATCCTGTTATTGATTTGTTGCCTGAACAGAAGGATATTGAGGATAAAGGCGGCACTATGCGTCTTGGCCTTGGACCAACAAAAGCAAAAGAAGGCACAATGGCAGCACAAGCTTATGGCAGCACGTTGATTTATGAGCGCCACCGCCATCGTTATGAAGTAAATAATGAATACCGTGATCAACTGGAAAAAGCAGGCTTGGTGATTTCTGGTACGACACCAGACGGTAAATTAGTAGAGATGGTTGAGTTAAAGGATCATCCATGGTTCTTAGCTGCGCAGTTCCATCCAGAATTTACTTCACGTCCGAATCGTCCTCAGCCGTTATTCCGTGAGTTTGTGAAAGCTGCTTTGCACTCTCATCAATAATAAAGAAAGAATACCAATTGCTTAAAAATAGCCAAAGGCTGTCGAATTTCTCGACAGTCTTTTTTTGTTACAAGCTAGAAAGCCTGCTGTGGCAAGAGAAGAGCTTCCAGCATGACAAAACCGTAAACAATGTTAAAAGTAACGAAATTATGGGAATTTATGTAATTTAGAACCTTGCTACAAGCTACTGGAAAAATAAAGATGGAATGTGGCAGGATTTCCGATCGGCAAGGCGTATTTTAGTAAATACAAGCAAAGGAACGAGGGGGAAGCAATATGCAGGACAAGAAGGTACTAGTCGTGGATGACCAGTACGGCATCCGCATCCTACTGTATGAGGTATTGGGTAAGGAAGGATACTGCACTTTCCAAGCGGCTAACGGCAAGCAAGCACTCGAAATCGTCGAAAATGAGTCTCCAGATCTCGTTATTTTAGATATGAAGATTCCCGGAATGGACGGTATAGAAATTTTAAAACACATTAAAAAGATAAACAAAGATATTAAAGTCATTATGATGACCGCGTATGGAGAATTAGATATGATCAAGGAAGCCACACAACTGGGAGCGCTTACTCATTTTACCAAACCTTTTGATATTGATGAGTTGCGCTGTGTAGTCAATCAACAATTAGTCAGTTAGTCACAAGTTCTCTGTTAATAAAGGCGTCGTTGTGGTATAATAACCCCGTATTGCAAGTAGTGAAATACAGAGAGTTAGGATTAGGAGGACATACCGAAATGCAATTAGTACCTATGACCGCCTTTATTGAGGACGCAAAGAAAAATAAGTATGCTGTTGGACAATTCAATTTGAACAACCTAGAATTTACGCAAGCAATTACCGAAGCAGCAAAAGAGGAGAAATCCCCTGTAATTTTCGGAGTTTCCGAAGGTGCTATGCGTTATATGGGTATTGAGTATACAGTAGCAATGGCTAAAGCCGCTGCTAAAACTGCTGGCGTACCAATTGCGCTACACTTGGATCACGGTAGCAGCTTTGATGTTGTTATGAAATGTATCCAAGCTGGATTCTCTTCTGTTATGTTCGATGGTTCCCATCATTCCTTCGAAGATAACATCCGTTTGACTAAACAAGTTGTAGAAGCTGCCCACGCTGTAGGCGTATCTGTTGAGGGTGAGCTAGGTACAATTGGCGGAGTAGAAGACGATCTACAAGTAGCTGAAGAAGATGCTAGCTTGGCAAAACCAGAAGAAGCTATTCGTTTCTGGGAAGAGACTAAAGTTGACTACCTAGCTATTGCTGTAGGTACTGCTCATGGTATGTACAAAGGTGAACCAAAAATCCATTTCGATATTATCGAAGAAGTAGTGAAAAACATTGGTGCTCCAGTCGTATTGCACGGTGGATCTGGTGTACCAGACGAAGCGATTCGTCAAGCTATCGCGCGCGGTGTTGGTAAAATCAACGTAAACACTGAAAACCAAGTGGCTTGCACAGAAGCAATCCGTAAAGTGCTAGCTGAAAAACCTAACGAAATCGATCCTCGTAAATACATGGGTCCTGCTCGTGAGGCAATCAAACAAACTGTTATCGAGAAAATTCGTTTGTTCGGAAGTAATAACCGCGTCTAATTCAGGAGGGTACCCATGCGTTTCTTCATAGACACAGCGAATGTTGATGAAATTCGAGAGATTCATGAATGGGGAGTCGTTTCCGGCGTAACCACCAATCCATCTCTGGTAGCTAAAGAAGGCCGCGATTTCATCGAAACATTAAAAGAGATTCTTGATATTGTAGATGGTCCTATCAGTGCAGAGGTTATTAGCATTGATGCAAAAGGTATGATCGAAGAAGGAGAAAAGCTGGCCAGTCTATCAAAAAACATCGTCATTAAGGTGCCGATGACAGAAGAAGGACTTAAAGCCGTAAAGATTTTCTCAAAACGCAAAATTAAAACCAATGTAACATTAGTTTTTAACGCGAACCAAGCATTGATGGCTGCAAGAGCAGGAGCTACCTATGTGTCTCCGTTCCTTGGCAGATTGGATGATATTGGTTACGACGGCATGCAACTCATCGCAGACATCACAGAAATCTTTGCTGTCCATGACATAGAAACGGAAATTATTGCAGCAAGTATTCGTCACCCTCTACATGTGACGGAGGCTGCAAAGCTTGGGGCGGATATTGCCACCATTCCTCATAAAGTATTTAAACAGCTTTTGCAGCATCCCTTAACAAGCAGCGGAATTGAGAAATTCCTTGCTGATTGGGAAAGTATGCAAAAGTAACCAAACCGAAGAGCACCTTTTCCAGTGGAGAAGGTGCTTCTTTACCGTAATGACCTCTTCCATCCTCGTTTTCTCTTTTTGCCCATTGAATCTTAATAATCATAAGGTTGGTTACAGACTGTAAAGCATGAAAGACTAGACTAACTGCAATAGAGGGTATATTCTGAATAGGTGCAAGAACATCATTTAGGGAGATTAAATGTATGGATAAATTGCTAATACAGGGTGGAGTCCCACTGTGTGGAAGAGTAGGGATTAGCGGTGCGAAAAATAGTGCTGTGGCGTTAATTCCCGCTGCGATTCTCGCTGATGGACCAGTTGTCATTGAAAATTTACCGCATATTGAGGATGTGGAAGTATATGTAGAGCTCCTTCGGGAGATGGGCGCAGATGTTTTGTTTGAGGACGATTGGATCGAAATTGATGGACGTCCTATTAGAGAAACATTCATGCCTAATGGCAAGGTAAAAAAATTACGTGCTTCTTATTACTTATGGGGCGCACTACTAGGCAAGTTTAAGGAAGCTCAAATTGGATTGCCCGGTGGCTGTGATTTAGGACCAAGACCGGTTGATTTGCATATAAAAGGTTTTGAAGCCCTTGGTGCAGTTGTTGAAAATCGAAAAGGTGTTATGATTATTCGTGCAAAGAGGTTGAAGGGCGCACGTATTTATATGGATTTAGTAAGCGTAGGCGCTACCATTAACATCATGCTGGCTGCGGTTTATGCGGAAGGAATCACAACAATTGAAAACGCTGCCCATGAGCCAGAGATCGTGGATGTTGCCACATTATTAAACAATATGGGTGCGAAGATTTCTGGTGCGGGAACAGATGTAATTCGTATTCAGGGTGTAGACAAATTGCGCGGTTGCCGACATACTATAATACCAGACCGTATCGAAGCCGGAACATATATGATTGCTGCTGCTGCAACCGGTGGAGATGTGACGCTAGAAAATGTTATATCGAAGCATATGGAGCCTGTTACAGCCAAGCTTCGTGAAATAGGAGTGGAAATAATCGAAGGTGACGATACGATCCGGGTTATCGGACATAAAAACTATCGTGCAGTCGACATTAAAACAAGTCCATATCCTGGATTTCCTACTGACTTACAACAACCTATGACCACACTGTTAACACAATCAAAAGGAACAAGTATTGTCACTGATAATATATATAGTGCTAGGTTCCGTCATGCCGATGAATTAAGACGCATGGGAGCAACACTAAAGATTGAAGGGCGATCCGCTGTTCTGGAGGGGCCTTCTACATTAATGGGCGCAAAAGTAGTAGCTTCTGATTTGCGCGCGGGAGCCGCTTTAGTGATAGCAGGCTTACTTGCACAAGGAACGACAGAAGTTGAAGGACTTGAACATATTGATAGAGGTTATGAAAATCTGGTACAGAAACTTCAAAATCTTGGCGCCAGAGTTACGCGGGAAAAGCTGTATAAAGCCGAACAAAAATGAGGAGGACAATCGAGATGGAGCGCAGTCTCACACTTGAATTGGTTCGTGTAACGGAAGCGGCGGCCTTGGCTTCCGCAAGATGGATGGGGACAGGTAAAAAGGATGAAGCAGATGGGGCAGCAACACAGGCGATGCGATCTGAATTTGAGAATATACCTATGGATGGTGTTGTAGTAATTGGGGAAGGCGAAATGGATGAAGCGCCTATGCTCTACATTGGGGAGGAATTAGGGCAGGGTGTCCCGCCTTTCGTAGATGTTGCAGTGGATCCGCTTGAGGGGACTAATATTGTAGCTAAAGGTACATGGAATGCTATCTCTGTCATTGCGATTGCCGATAGAGGGAATTTGTTGCATGCACCTGACATGTACATGGAAAAAATTGCAGTAGGCCCCAATGCAGTAGGAAAAGTAGACATTGATGCGCCAATACGTGATAATTTAAAAGCTGTTGCTCTGGCAAATGGAAAAGACATGAGCGATTTGGTCGCCTGTGTGCTGGATAGGGATCGGCATAGTCGCATTATTGAAGAGATTCGTGCAGCCGGAGCCCGTATAAAATTAATTCCTGATGGAGATGTAGCGGCGGCAATTAATACTGCCTTTCCTGATACAGGTGTGGATATTCTTTTTGGATCAGGTGGAGCGCCTGAAGGAGTTTTAGCAGCCGTAGCTCTAAAGTGTTTAGGTGGAGAAATTCAGGGCAAGTTATTGCCTCAAAATGATGAAGAATTGCAACGATGTTTGAAAATGGGCCTGACCAACCCGCACCAGGTTTTGCATATGGATCAGTTGGTTAAAGGAGACGATGCCATTTTTGCAGCTACGGGTGTTACGGATGGGGAATTGCTGCGAGGTGTTCGTTTTCAGGGAACGAGAGCGACTACACATTCTGTGGTAATGAGGGCCAAAACAGGAACAATTCGTTTCATTGAAGGTAACCACCGCTTAGAAAAGAAACCTGGGTTAGTATTATAGGTAATTTTTAGGAAATAATAATAGTAGAAAGTGCAAAGAGTGGTGGAATAATACGTGCTTTTATCAGAATTAGAAGAAAAGAAATTAACCGATTTGTATAAGTTGGCAAAAGACTTTCAAATTCCTTATTACTCACAACTTAAGAAGAAAGAATTAATTTTTGCCATATTACGAGCTCAGGCTGAGAGAGATGGGCTTATGTTTATGGAAGGAGTGTTGGAAATCTTACCGGAAGGGTTTGGTTTCCTTCGCCCTATCAATTATTTACCTAGCCCTGAAGATATTTATATTTCCCAGTCCCAAATTCGACGTTTTGATCTAAGGAATGGAGATTTAGTATCAGGAAAGGCGAGAGCGCCGAAGGAAACAGAACGTTACTTCGGATTATTGCAAGTAGAAGCTGTTAACGGTCAGGACCCTGAGATGGCATCCGAAAGACTACATTTCCCCGCCTTAACACCGCTGTATCCTCAAGAAAAACTTGCGTTGGAAACGTCACCTACTAAGCTTTCTGTTCGATTGATGGATATGATAGCACCTGTTGGTCTTGGACAGCGCGGATTGATTGTAGCGCCTCCTAAGGCTGGTAAAACAATGTTGCTTAAAGAAATCGCCAATAGCATTTCTGCTAATAACCCAGATATTCATCTATTTGTGTTGCTTATTGATGAACGTCCAGAGGAAGTAACAGATATGCAACGCTCTGTTAAAGGCGAGGTTATTGCTTCTACCTTTGACGAGGTGCCGGAGAACCACATTAAAGTTGCAGAGCTGGTTTTGGAACGAGCAAAACGCTTAGTAGAGCATAAGAAGGATGTTGTCATTCTCCTAGATTCCATTACCCGTTTGGCCCGTGCTTATAATCTGGTTATTCCGCCAAGTGGTCGTACGCTGTCAGGGGGTATTGATCCAGCCGCCTTCCATCGTCCGAAACGATTCTTTGGTTCCGCGCGCAATGTTGAAGAGGGTGGCAGCTTAACTATTTTGGCTACGGCTTTGGTAGAGACGGGATCGCGTATGGACGATGTTATTTATGAAGAATTTAAAGGGACAGGCAATATGGAGCTGCATTTGGATCGTAAATTGGCAGAGCGCCGGATATTCCCAGCTATTGATATTAGACGATCTGGTACGCGCCGAGAGGAAATGCTTTTGTCCAAAGAAGAATTGGATAAGCTGTGGCTAATTCGTAAGAACATGAACGAAAGTCATGATTTTGTGGAAACTTTCTTGAAAAAATTAGGTGATTCTAAAACAAACGAGGAATTCTTGCAAGGTCTTGACAGCATCAGCCCTTCGAAGACATCAAAGGGAAAAACATATACAACATCGACGACGGCGGGTTAATCCCCCGTCATTTTTTTTAGATTGGCGCATAGGATAGTTATATGCACATGAGGGGAGGTTACCCGGATGGATGCCAATCACCCAGCACTTATTACAGAGTGGAAAACTAGTGGAGAAGCAAAACAGGCTGTCGTGGAGCAGGCTTTGTTTGAGGTGTTTAATCCGTACTCGTCAATTGATATGAATAATAAAGTAGCTAAAAGCAAGCGTGCCATCGCTTCGTACACCGTTCAAAAAGGGGACACGCTCTCGCGTATATCAGAACAATTTGGGATTACGTTACAACAATTGATTCAGGATAATAAACTGAGGAATCCTAATATGGTGGGAATTGGGATGAAGCTAGTGATCAATACCAAAGAGATGACCCACACGGTAGAAGCTGGTGAATCGTTAGAACTCATTGCCCGCAGATATCAGGTATCTAAAGATGAAATTATAAATCATAATCCCTTGCTCAAGGCGATTCCAGATTGTCTGTATCAAGGACAGCGCTTAAGGATCCCGGTAGAAGCTAGTGGATCTGCAGTAGCAGGAACGGTTGATATGCGAAGACAAATGGCGCAGGTAGCTAGTAGAAGCGTAAATCTAAACCGAGTAATGGAGTGGCCGATTCCAGCACCGACTGTAACAAGCGATTTTGGATCGCGGTGGGGTAAAATGCATAAAGGTATAGATTTATGGAATGAACGGCGAGGCAATACACCTATTATGGCAGCAAAAGAGGGATTCGTAGCAGAGGCGGGGGCAATTCGTAGCGGATACGGACGAATGGTAGTGTTGGATCATGGTAATGGATTGCAAACCTTTTACGCGCATATGCGCAAGATTAATGTTGTAGCCGGGCAATATGTGCATCAAGGTGATGTACTTGGCTTTATGGGCAAAACAGGGGATTCTACTGACTACCATCTTCATTTTGAAGTAAGACAAGACGACATTCCTCTTAATCCAATGCGCTATTTACGGAAGTAGTCTCCACGTTTACAATGCTCTCTCAATACGCTACAATTGTCTCCAGCAGAAAAGAGAGGCGGATGTAATTCATGTATTTGGTGTATGCGGATAAAAAAGGCCAGGTGTATGACCATCATGCTGTTCTGGCGATTGCTAGAAACGGTGACATCCTGACGGAAATTCTTGAGGAAGAATTGATTCCTCTGCCGGAGGGCTCAACATTGGTTAGTTTGCCTGATACGGTACCAGTGGGTATGGATGAGGACACGGGCGAAATGATTAAGCTGGATGGTTATACTGCGGTAGGGGCGTTGATCCCGCAAGGTTTTACACGCTTATTACTTCCTGGTTACATCAAAACCAACAAAGAAAGTAAGTTTCCTCTATTTGGTTACACGGCGGTCGTATGGAAAGACGATGCTTTTTGGGTGGCTGCCCGAAAAAGTGATGAACCACATAATTGGAATCCAGATAATTTTCCGATGGAAGAGCTCCGCGGTAAAGTGGATGCTACTCTGAAGCAATTTCCGGAAAATAGAATTTTGCAGCACCTATCTCACTGTGCACTAGAATATGAGTGTTTGACTGCGTCCAACAACTTTTTCCATCGGTGGGAAGGCAGCTTACCCGTTTCTAAAACCTGTAATGCTGGTTGCTACGGCTGTATTTCGGAGCAACCTGATGACAGTGGCTTCCCTTCTCCTCAGACCCGTATGAACTTCAGGCCGACGGAGGACGAGCTAGTAGAGGTAATGTTACACCACCTGCAGACCCCAGACAGCATCATTAGTTTTGGACAAGGGTGCGAAGGGGAGCCTTCTACTATGGCGTCGATTATTATACCTGCAATGCGACGAGTTCGTGAGCATACGAACATGGGCTACATCAATATTAATACAAATGCTGGATTAACCGATCATATCAAAGGAATTGTTGATGCAGGACTTGATCTTATGCGAATAAGCACCATCAGTGCAATTGAGGAGCATTACAACGCTTATTACCGGCCGCGTGGCTACTCGCTTGAAAATGTAACGCGCTCTGCTGAGTACGCTGCAAGTCAGGGTGTTTACACATCCATTAACTATCTGTGCTTCCCGGGTGTATTTGACAGGGAAGAAGAGATGGAAGCAATGATTGAATTTATCAAGCGAACGGGTATTAAGTTAATTCAATTGCGTAATCTAAATATTGATCCGGAAAGCTATTTAGCTATGATTCCAAAAGCCCAAGGCGAAATATTTGGTATGAAGCAGGCGATTGAAATCTATCAACAGGAATTACCTGATGTGGTGATTGGATCATTTACGCATGTCCCGCCTGAGAACCAGCGCAGGCAGAAAAAATAGGAATTGGACTTTTCCTTCCAATCAAGGTTAGGATGGTTGCAATAGACACATAGACGTGATACTATTCACTTATGTGTTTATATAACTCTGATTCGGCAAACGATTCAGGGCGGAAAGAGGTGCATAGAGATGAAACCAGGTATTCATCCAAACTACAAAACGGTTAAAGTAACTTGCGCATGTGGCAATGAGTTCGAATCCGGCTCTGTAAAAGATGTCCTTCGCGTAGAGGTTTGCTCCGCTTGCCATCCGTTTTACACTGGTAAACAAAAGTTTATCGATGCTGGCGGCCGTGTAGATCGTTTCAAACGCAAATACAATCTTTCCTAATTATAGGAAAAAGACAAAGACCAGGTGGAAAGCATTCTACCTGGTCTTGTTGTTACTATCGGGCATTTATTCACGAGAGGAGCCTTGTGACTTTCGAGGTTGATTTTCATAAATTGGGTGACTCTCCATTGGCGTTCCTCTCATAAAGTGATATGATGTTACAGTTGCTTGGAACGGAAATGAAGAAAAGAATGGCGACAGAGGGAGAATGCGGAGTGGCTCAATTGTATTTTCGATATGGTGCAATGAACGCATCCAAGTCTATTCAATTGCTTACAGTAGCACATAACTATGAACAATCCGGCAAGAAAGTAATGGTATTCACACCGGAAATTGATGACCGTTATGGTGTAGGGATGGTAGCGTCCAGAGTCGGGATTTCACGAGAGGCATTTCCGATTCAGAATACCACTGATCTGTATCGGGTTGTGGGGGAAGAGCAAGAGAAGCCTCACTGTGTGCTAGTAGATGAGGGGCAGTTTTTAGCGGAAGAACACGTGAGACAGCTGGCGAGAATTGTGGATGAATTAAATATCCCTGTAATCGTGTATGGACTGCTAAAAGACTTTAAAAATCAATTATTTGCTGGCAGTCAAGCTTTGCTCTGTGAAGCCGATAAGATTGAGGAAATTAAAACGGTCTGTGTTTTCTGTAATAAAAAGGCGACACATATTTTAAAATTTCAGCAAGGTAAACCAGTATACACGGGGGAAACCATTCAAATAGGTGGAGAGGAAACCTATAGTAGCGTCTGCCGTAGACACTACTATAAGCCGCCTGGAATTCCTAAAACCTTGTCTGTTGATTGCGATAAGGTAAGTAACAACAAATGATAGGAGAGCTATCTCTTTTTTTGCATGGGTGTGAGAGTGCTTGCACACACTAGGCAAAGCGGGAGGTGGCTTTTTTGATGCAAAAAAACAAAAGCGGGACAAGTCTGTTCTCAAGTAAAATCTTACTTGCTGTCGCTTTAGGGATGATCATAGGCGGGTGTGCTTCAACTTCTCAGCCTAAGGTACAGCAGCAGGAACAAAAGCAAGCTATTCATCAAGCGATGCGACAGCAGCAGAAGCTTAAGCGTGTTCCCGAAGAGCAAAAGCCTTACAAGGCTATGGACGAACAAAAGGCAACTCCTCAGTTGCTTAAGGAAATGGAAAAAGAAGCGAAGAAGGTTCAAGGCGTAGAAAATGCGCGTGTTTCGATCCGCGAAAAAGACGTGTATGTCACGCTTGATCTTAAGCCGAATGTAACAGCAGGAGAAGCTCGAAAGATTGAGCATCATGTGATAGATGCCCTACATAAAAAGAGCAGACGCTACGATTTTCATGTAACTTCCTACGATGGACATCATTGATAGGGAAGGGGTAAAAACTCGGTATGCAAGCCGAGTTTTTCTTTCTGTGATGCATATAATGAATAGGTAAATCCTTTGACTTTCAAGGCGAAATCTACTATAATTTTGATGTTATGCATTGATTTATAGCTTGTATATAAAAAGCTTACAGGAAATTGGGAAAAATGGGGTGAGAAGCTATGTTTAAACGCCTATCTGCTGTTGAAGAGCGTTACGAAGAAGTTACAAACCTTTTGTGTGACCCCGACGTAATTAGTGATACAAAAAAGCTACGTGAACTCTCCAAAGAACAATCCTCTTTGGAAGATATGGTCACCGCGTACCGTGAATATAAATCTGTTCTTACTCAACTTGATGATTCCAAGGCTATGTTTGAAGAAAAATTGGACGATGAGATGCGTGAAATGGTTAAAATAGAAATCGCTGAGCTGTCCAAAAGCAAGGAAGAGCTGGAAAATCGTCTGAAAATCTTACTGCTGCCAAAAGACCCGAATGATGATAAAAACGTTATTGTTGAAATTCGTGGTGCGGCAGGTGGAGATGAAGCGGCTTTATTTGCTTCAAGCTTATATCGAATGTACACTCGTTTTGCAGAGCGTCATGGCTTTAAAATTGACGTGATGGAAGCGAATGAAACGGATATTGGTGGCTTTAAAGAAATCGTGTTTGCTGTAAACGGCAGAGGTGCTTACAGCAAGCTTAAATTTGAGAGCGGCGCACATCGTGTGCAACGCATTCCGTCTACAGAGTCTGGCGGTCGTATTCATACGTCCACAGCTACCGTTCTGGTATTACCTGAGGTTGAAGAAGTAGACGTGGAAATTAGTGATAAAGATATCCGCATTGACACGTTCTGTTCTAGCGGTGCGGGCGGACAGTCTGTTAATACTACGAAATCAGCGGTGCGTGTTACTCACTTACCGACTGGTATCATGGTATCTTGTCAGGATGAGAAGTCTCAGCATTCCAATAAGGATAAAGCATTGAAAATTCTCCGTGCTCGTTTGTCTGATTTCTATCGTCAACAAGCGAACGCTGAAATTGATGCGAACCGTAAATCCTTAGTGGGTACTGGTGACCGCAGTGAGCGTATTCGTACCTATAACTTCCCGCAAAGTCGCGTAACGGATCACCGCATTGGTTTGACGCTTCATCGTCTGGAAAGCATCCTCGATGGAGATATGGATGAAATCATTGATAATCTCATTATGCACGAGCAAACGGAGCTAATGAAAAACGATGCCAGCGCATAAGATGGATTCGATAAATAATATAAGAGAAGCCCTGCTTTGGGCTTCTTCCTTTTTAGAAGAAGCCGGAACGAAGGACCCGCGGTTTGAAGCTGAATTAATGATTCGACATGTACTCAAGATGAATCGGGCGAGCTTCTTAGCATCTATGCCTGATCCGATTAAAGATGAGGAGATAGCTTCTATTCGAGTGTTACTTCAGCGAAGAGCTGCTCATGAACCGATTCAGTACATCTTGGGGGAACAAAATTTTTATGGACGTGATTTTATTGTAGCTCCAGGTGTATTGATTCCGCGTCCAGAAACAGAATTATTAATAGAACAGGTTCTCTTGCATTCCCAACGAATTTGGAGTGCAGAACAGCCCTTATCTGTTGTAGATTTTGGGACGGGCAGTGGAGCAATTACGTTAACGCTGGCAGCGGAGAAGCCAAATTGGCAACTAACGACCGTGGATATTTCTTTGGATGCCATTGCGATTGCCAAGCAAAATGCTCAGCGATTAGCCGTAGAAAAAAGAGTTCGTTTTATACAGGGGGATTTAGTAGAGCCAATCCTGAAAACGGGTGAGCGTGCCGATATCATCGTGTCTAACCCGCCTTATATTCCAAGTGCGGATGTAGACGAATTGGACAGGGAGGTTCTTGGCTATGAACCGCGTTTAGCTCTTGATGGTGGAGCGGACGGCTATATTTTCTATCGCAGAATATGTGAAGCATTACCGCAATTGCTGGCACCTACAGGACTGGTTGCTTTTGAAGTAGGGATATATCAGGCGGATACGGTAGCTCAATTGATGAAGGAATCAGGCGCCATTGATGAAGTATTCATTTATCCTGATTTGGCAGGGATTGATCGGATTATTGTCGGCTATCGAGTACACGATTAAAAATAGTTTATAGAACCGGGTTTATCACAGGCTCTTTGTGTCCATACTGTTTACTAGAGAAACAGTACATGAGGGGAGAGTTGGTTATGATGAAACGGTTCTTTTTTATCTTATTTGGCTTAGCAATCGCGTTAATGAGCTGGGAAGGGCAAATGGCATCAGCAAATATACATAACAATGGTCCGATTCCACAAGAATCTATTCGCCTGCGTATATTGGCAAATAGTGACTCCATCGAGGATCAATGGCTGAAACGTGAAGTGCGTGATGCGATTATTGCTGAAATGAACAAATGGATAAAAGAGATTCATAGCTATGACCAAGCTCGTCTGCTTGTAGCTGATCATATGAATGAGATTAAAAAAATTGTGGATAAAACAATCGCTGATCGAGGCTATTCCTATCCGGCAGAGGTATATTTTGGCCGAGTTGAATTTCCTACCAAGCAATACGGTTCCTATATTTATCCTGCGGGTGATTATGAAGCTCTGCGTGTACGCATTGGGAAAGCAGAAGGACAAAATTGGTGGTGTGTCTTATTTCCTCCTCTATGCTTTATTGATCTATCGAATGGGGACGGAATTGCGAAAAGGGAAGATGCTGTGGATAACTTTTCAGGTGCTGTGGAAGAAGCGGTACAAATGGAAGAACCTAAACACGATGCAGTGGGAAATAAAGACTTGCAACCTCAGTTAAACAAAGAAAATTCTGATTATTACAACGGAACCTATACAGGTATTGTACAGAAAGAAATGACGGAGAATATTGATACACCGGCTATTTTACCTAATAAACATGCTCCTGAAGTCGAAGTGCGCTCCTTTCTATGGGACAAACTTCGCTCCTGGTTTTAAACTGGGAAATAACATTGCTCCCCCTCAAGCCTGTCTTATGCGGATAGGCTTTTTTTTAATAGAAAAGTCACAAAAATCAATAGTTTTATCCACAGGTTACCCACAGCCTGTTGAAAACTTTTTTCGAAAAACATATACTATGGAAGCGAAGCGAGCACGAATAACGAATAAGAAAGGGTTTATCGGATGGAACAGAATATACTGACAAAAGTTTGGGTTGTGGATAAGAATGTGGAAGAACAAAAAAGTTGTGCACATCTTGTGGATGCAGCAAAACTTGTCGAATCAGGAGAGCTTGTTGCGTTTCCTACCGAAACGGTTTATGGGCTAGGGGCGAACGCTTTATCTGATGAGGCTGTGGAAAAAATCTTCGTTGCTAAGGGAAGACCGAGTGATAATCCACTGATCGTCCATATTGGCGAAAAATCACAACTAGACACTGTGGCCACTGACATCCCTATAAAAGCAAGACAGTTGATGGAGGTATTTTGGCCAGGTCCACTTACAATGTTTCTACCTAAGAAAGCAGGAATCGCCTCCAAAGTAACGGCTGGATTATCTACAGTGGGAGTACGCATGCCAGATCATCCTGTCGCGTTAGAATTAATTAAACAGGCGCACGTTCCAATAGCAGCACCAAGTGCAAACCGCTCTGGCCGTCCAAGCCCTACTACGGCTCAGCATGTCCTAGAGGATTTAGCTGGAAGAATCTCGGGGATTGTGGACGGAGGAAGCACAGGTGTAGGTGTGGAATCTACGACAATAGACATGACAGTGGAACCGCCGATGATTCATCGGCCAGGCGGTATTACTGTGGAGCAGATTGAGCGTGTAATCGGAGAGGTGGCAATTGATCCAGCTTTCTTAACGGAGGAAAAGGAACAACCAATCTCTCCTGGAATGAAATATAAGCATTATGCTCCTAAAGGAGATTTATGGTTAGTATCTGGTGAAGAAGATAAAGTGAGAGCAAAAATGCTGGAGCTTTTAAAAGAAGCAAAAGAACAAGGATTAACAACAGGGGTTATGGTACCTAGGGAACATTTGAATCACTGGGATAATCATGCTCTAGTAGATGTAACGCTTCAATGTGGTTCATTGGCATCATTGGAGGAAGTAGCTCAGGATTTGTATACGGACTTACGCCGGTTTGATGAGGAGCAGATTCAGTTTATTTTAGCAGAAACGTATCCGCGTGAGGGTCTTGGGCTAGCTGTAATGAATCGTTTGGAAAAGGCAGCATCTCATCGAATTATAAAGGCCTAAACATCTAAAGAAACAACCTGTTATAGAAAAAGAATGTTTACCCCCCTGTCCGCATAAGGTGAAAAAGACAGGGGGGGAGAGTGTGGACGCTACAGTATTTCTTTGGGGACAATTTCTAACATTGCTACTGATTGCGATCGCGTTGGGGATGGATGCGTTCTCACTGGGTATTGGGCTTGGTATGGTAGGTCTGCGGTTGCGCAAAATTGTGAACATCAGCATGATGATTGGATGCTTTCATGTTGCAATGCCTCTATTAGGCATTGCAATCGGCTCCTATCTCTCTGATATAGTAGGTGATATCGCTATTTTCATTGGAGGCAGTATCTTGATTCTCCTTGGCGTCCATATGTTATGGAGTGTCTTTTTTGGAGAAAATGAGGGGAGTATAGTTAAAACATCAGGTCTTGGACTGATTTTATTTGCTTTTAGTGTTAGTCTGGATGCCCTATCAGTAGGCTTCTCGCTTGGTTTGATGACAGTTAACAAATGGCTGGCAGTTAGCATGTTTGGTGTCATTGGAGGGATGATGTCCTGTGCTGGGTTACTGCTGGGGAGAAGCGTCGGAGGCTGGATGGGTGAATATAGTGAAATTATTGGCGGTGTTATACTGCTGATTTTTGGTTTAAAATTTATTTTGTAAGTAGTGTAGACAGAAAGGGGCACCAGAACATGCGAATTTTATTTGTTTGTACGGGCAATACTTGCAGAAGTCCCATGGCAGAAGTTCTTTTCCGTGAACAAGTAAAGGATTTACAAATGGAAATTGCCTCAGCGGGAGTTGCTGTGTTTGAGGGGCAGCCTGCTTCCTTGCATGCCCAACAGGTGCTGAAGGAAAAGGGACTAGCACATGAGCATGTTTCGCAACAGATAACGAATGACCAAATAAATCAGGCTGACCTTATCATTACGATGACGCAAGGGCATAAAATAGCAATTTTGAGTCATTTTCCTGAAGCGACAGCAAAGGTATACTCGTTAAAGGAGTATGCGTACGGAGAGCAAGGCGATATTACGGATCCTTACGGCGGAAGCTTAGAGGTGTATCGGGCTACAGCGCAGGAATTAGAAAAGGATCTGCAAGCCGTGCGGGAGAAACTACTCAAGACTGTAAATGAGAAGAATAACGAGTATCGTCAGGATATGGAATGAGTTAAAAAGGTGCTGGAACATTCCCAGGACCTTATTTATTTAAAATACGAACGATTGGTTTGTTTTATTAATTAATGTTTGTGTTTTGTTGATAAAACAAGCTTTTCGTTGTTTCTATACTGTATTTCGTTAGGATAATCATGTATAATACATCATATGACGACAAAAGTGAGGGATTGCACAATGAAAGTAGCATTAGCAGCCGATCACGGCGGAGTACATCTAAAAGAAGAGATCAAAAAGCTTTTAACATCCATGCAGATTGAGTTCGAAGATTTTGGTTGTAATTGCGAGACCTCTGTTGATTACCCAGACTATGCCTTGCCTGTTGCGGAAAAAGTGGCTTCTGGAGAGTTTGACAGAGGTATTTTAGTATGTGGGACAGGTATTGGGATGTCCATTGCGGCTAATAAGGTACGTGGAATTCGTTGTGCATTAGTTCATGATACATTCTCTGCCAAAGCAACTCGCGAGCATAATGATACGAATATGCTAGCTATGGGAGAGCGAGTAATTGGACCTGGGCTAGCTCTTGATATTGTGAAAATTTGGCTAGGAACTGATTTTGAAGGTGGCCGCCATGAGAATCGCGTTAAGAAAGTAATGGATATTGAGGCTAAATATTCGGGAGTGAAGTAAAGTGGAAATTGCTCGTCTCAAGCAAGAGATCAGGGACTGTGTGCTGGAATTAGTTAAAGTAGCAAAGCTGCATGCTGACCAGCTTCTGGTGATCGGTTGCAGTACGAGCGAGGTAATTGGTCAGCATATTGGCAAAGCCGGTAGTGAAGAAGTAGCTGGGGCTATCTGGAAGGGAATTGAAGAAGCTCGGCAGGAAACAGGCTTTCAGTTGGCTTTTCAATGCTGTGAGCATTTAAATCGTGCCCTTGTTGTAGAGCATTCTATTCTAAGACAATATGGACTTGAAGAAGTAAGTGTTATTCCGGTACCGCGTGCAGGAGGATCGATGGCAGCCTATGCCTATCAGCAAATGCAAATGCCGGTTGTGGTAGAGCATATAAAAGCAGATGCTGGCCTTGATATTGGAGATACCTTCATCGGCATGCATCTGAAGCATGTGGTAGTTCCAGTCAGACTTAATCGCAAACAAATAGGAGAGGCTCATCTCACAGCAGCCTATACACGACCAAAGATGATTGGCGGAGCACGAGCGGTTTATGAACGTATTGATCAATTAACTTGTACCTAGAGAAAAGCAACTTGGGCTGACATACAATGATGAACGAAATAGAAGTGCAAATTACCAGGGAGGGATAAGATTATGTTTGATATCTTAAAAGAAAAAGATCCGCAAATTACAGAAGCTATTCGTTTGGAATTAGGTCGCCAGCGTGACAAGATTGAGCTGATTGCATCAGAAAACTTTGTGAGCCGCACCGTTATGGAAGCGATGGGGACTGTACTTACTAACAAGTATGCAGAGGGTTATCCGGGTCGCCGTTATTATGGTGGTTGTGAATATGTTGATATTGCAGAAAACATCGCACGTGATCGCGTCAAGGAAATTTTCGGCGCAGAACATGCCAACGTACAGCCGCATTCCGGCGCTCAAGCTAACATGGCGGTTTACTTTGCCATTCTACAGCCGGGAGATACTGTATTGGGCATGAACTTATCCCATGGCGGTCATTTAACTCATGGTAGTAGCGTTAACTTCTCAGGCACTCTCTATAATTTTGTTGAATATGGTGTAGATGAAGAGACGCATTTGATTAACTATGACATCGTTCGAGCAAAAGCATTAGAACACAAACCAAAGTTGATTGTAGCTGGTGCAAGTGCATATCCGCGTGAGATCGATTTTGCTAAGTTCCGTGAAATTGCGGATGAGGTTGGAGCCTATCTCATGGTTGATATGGCGCATATCGCGGGCCTTGTCGCAGCAGGCTTACATCAAAATCCAGTCCCTCATGCTCATTTTGTTACATCCACTACGCATAAAACATTGCGCGGTCCACGCGGCGGCTTAATCCTTTGCAAAGAAGAGTTTGCCAAAGCAATCGACAAATCTGTATTCCCAGGGGTACAGGGTGGACCGTTGATGCATATCATTGCGGCAAAGGCGGTAGCCTTCGGTGAAGCACTACAACCAGAATTCAAAGAATACTCTCAGCGTGTAGTCAACAATGCACGTGCTTTTGCTGCGGCATTGCAGGCGGAAGGATTACAGCTAGTGTCTGGTGGTACGGATAATCATCTGGTATTAGTAGACGTACGAAACCTAGAGCTTACAGGTAAGGTTGCAGAGCATCTTCTTGATGAAGTAGGTATTACGACAAACAAAAATACAATTCCATTTGATCCAGCCAGCCCGTTTGTAACAAGCGGTGTACGCATGGGTACGCCGGCGGTCACTAGTCGTGGATTCGATGAGGAGGCAATGAAGGAAGTAGCGAGCATCATTGCTTTGACCCTGAAGAATCCAGAGGATCAAGCTAAGCATGCAGAAGCTCGTGAACGTGTTGCCGCATTAAGCAAGAAGTTCCCGCTGTATGAAGGATTGACTATCTAATCTTTCAGCAAACTATTTTTAAACAGCCATAAATAATAAACAGGTCCACCTGCCTTACGAGGAGAGGGCCTGTTTTTCTGTGTGTTTCTTCCTATTTATATTTCAATATAGGCAGGGGAAAACTAGAGGGGAGTAGCAAACGCACGACAATCATATCAGATATAAGTCAATATTTTCAGGCAAATTGACGTGATAGCTTTGCTCCTTTATGATAAGAAAAGCTTATTTCAAGGAGCCATGGGCTTCGTGTACATAATGGATTTGCTAATAATGAAACGGAGGTACTAACATGAGCCGTGTATATGTATTTGACCATCCTTTGATTCAGCATAAGTTGACGTTTATTCGCGATAAAAATACAGGAACAAAAGAATTCCGCGAGTTGGTAGATGAAGTAGCAACTCTTATGGCGTATGAGATTACCAGAGATATGCCTTTAGAAGAGGTAGAAATCCAAACACCAGTAGCAACTTGTAAATCCAATGTAATTGCAGGTAAAAAAGTAGGGCTAGTACCGATTTTGCGTGCTGGATTAGGCATGGTTGACGGTGTACTGAAATTAATTCCTGCCGCAAAAGTAGGGCATGTAGGGCTGTATCGTGATCCGGAAACATTGCAACCAGTAGAATACTATGTAAAATTACCATCCGATGTTGCCGAGCGTGAGTTGATTGTTATTGACCCTATGCTAGCAACAGGGGGTTCGGCTGTGGCTGCTATTGAAGCTCTGAAAAAACGTGGTGCTAAGAACCTCAAATTAATGTGTTTAATCGCTGCTCCCGAAGGAATTAAGGTCATCCAAGACGAACATCCAGATGTAGATATCTTCGTAGCGAAAGTAGACGAATATCTGGACGATCATGGCTATATTATTCCGGGACTAGGAGATGCCGGAGATCGTTTATACGGAACGAAATAGGGGGTGTCTTTCTGATGAAAAAGATAAAAGTAATGACGGTATTCGGGACAAGACCGGAAGCGATCAAGATGGCTCCGCTTGTTCACGAGTTAAAAAAACATAAAGAACAGATTGAATCTATCGTATGCGTGACAGCACAACATCGACAAATGTTGGATCAGGTTCTGGAAATTTTCCAGATCACGCCTGACATGGATTTAAATATTATGAAGGATCGTCAGACTTTGATCGACATCACCACCCGTGCATTGGAAAGCTTGGATAAAGCGATCAAAGAGGCACAACCAGATATCGTACTCGTACATGGCGACACCACGACAACCTTCGTTGCAAGCTTGGCTTCCTTCTACAATCAGGTAGCGATCGGACATGTTGAAGCTGGTCTTCGTACGTGGGACAAGTATTCTCCATTCCCGGAAGAGATGAATCGCCAGCTGACAGGAGTTATGGCTGATCTTCATTTTGCACCAACTGAAGGATCGGCAGATAATTTACGCCGCGAGAATAAGCCAGAGCAATCCATTTATATTACGGGGAATACGGCGATTGATGCGTTGCAGACAACTGTGAAGTCTGACTATCAGCATCCTGTCTTAGAAAAGGTAGCAGGCAAAAAGATGGTATTGATGACAGCGCATCGCCGTGAAAATCTAGGTGATCCAATGCGCCGCATCTTCCGAGCTGTGCGCAGATTGGTAGATGAGCATGAAGAGATCGCCGTGGTTTACCCTGTGCATCTAAACCCAGCGGTGCAGGAAGTGGCACAGGAGTTCTTGGGGAACCATGATCGTATCCATTTAATTGATCCATTAGATGCATTTGACTTCCACAACTTCGCTCGTCATGCTCACTTGATTCTGACCGATTCAGGCGGAGTGCAGGAAGAAGCTCCTTCTCTTGGGGTACCGGTACTTGTCTTGCGTGACACCACAGAGCGTCCAGAAGGAATCGCGGCTGGTACGTTGAAATTGGCAGGCACAGATGAGCAGCAGGTATATGAGATGGCAAATGAATTGTTAACCAATCCAGCGGCATATGAACAAATGGCCCAAGCAGCAAACCCATATGGAGACGGAAAGGCATCGGAAAGAATTGTGAAAGCAATCCTGTACCATTTTGGCTACATTTCAGATCGTCCAGTCTCTTTTCAACCAAGTCAAGAGAAGTTATTATCTAAATAAAGCATATAAAAGAGGCGTTTTTTGAACGTCTCTTTTCCTTTTGCGGCAAATAAAAATCGCGAAAAAAAACTGAAACTTGTGGGCGATTCGCTACGTCTAAACATTGTAACGGATAAGAAAAAAGAGAAAGTTTAGCCAATGGAGAGGGGTTTCAACGATAATGAAAAAGAAGCCAGCTCGGTTTCTGTCGTTAATGCTGGCTACAACTGTAGCATGCGGGGCAATTATTCCTGTTGTGCTGCCTGCTTATGTAGTAGAAGCTGCGACTGTAGGACCGTTAACAATGGTTTGGCAAACGCCAATTGGGGAAGGTACAATCTTAACGCATTATGAAAAGGTTTATGGAAACCAGAAAAGCAAAATCTACATAACGAAAGTTGATCTGAATAATGAATACGTAGAAGTGAAGCCCATTTACGGGACAAATGGACATGTAACGGAAAAACAAAGCATTACGAAAATGACAAATGAAGCAGGAGCAATTGTTGGTGTAAATGCTGACTTTTTCAATATGTCTCTGCGCGGCGCACCATTCGGAATTGTTGTAAAAGATGGACAAACGATTTCTTCGATGGGACATTTACCGTATTACTACAGCTTAGGGATCACAGCCGATAAGACAGCGGCTATTGAGCGATTTGGGTTTACGGGACATGTAACCTCACAAAACGGTAAAAACATGAGCCTGCGCGGAATTAATAAGGAAGAATACTCTTCTTCAGCAGGCAAAAGTCATGAGAATCAGCTTAATATGTATACACCAGCCTTTGGGAAGACCAGTCTAGGAACAATTAAAGGCTATAAAGGCGTGGTCGAGGTAGTCTTTCGCAATGGCATAGCTGCTGAGGTGCGAGTGGATCAGCCAGGAGCGGCAATTCCTGCAGATGGCTTTGTTTTATGGGGACACGGGACAGCCGCTCAATTTTTACAACAAGAGTTTCCTGTAGGCTCTTCTGTGACTGTAGATTCACAAACTACTCCTAATTCAAAAGAGTGGGCCCAAGCAGTGGGGGGTCATGCTTTGCTAGTTAATCAGGGAAAAGTAGCTAATATTTCCGCTGACAAAGCAGTTATGGGGAAAACAGCCCGGACTGGTGTCGGAGTCTCTAAGGACGGAAAGACACTCTACATTGTAAGTGTCGAGCAAGGCAGTGCCAGCCGTGGGGTAACATTGGCCGAATTTGCTCAGATCATGGTTGAAGCTGGCTCTTATATGGCGGCCAATTTTGATGGCGGTGGTTCACAAACATTAGCCGTTCGCATGTTAGGGGAAACAGAAGCCAAATTGGCCAATCGCCCTATGCAGGGAGTAGAACGTCGTGTTCCAACGGGATTAGGTGTATTTAATACGGCACCTGCCGGAGATTTGGCTGGGTTCCAATTAACGGGCCCTACTGAAACGCTAATTGGACAGGCTATCCAATTTGGAACCAAAGCATATGATAACCACTATTTGCCTTATAAGATTGATGCTAACCAGATTTCGTGGGGAGTAGAGGGGGATTCTGGATCATTTGAAGGAAGCTCGTTTATCGCTCGTCAATCAGGTACTTCTGTCGTTACTGCTAGTGTCAATGGAATTCAGACGAAGAAAAACATTCATGTCGTTAGCGGTGCTGAGGTAGAGCAAGTGATGGTCTCGCCATCTCCGCTTACCGTAATGCCGGGTCAAACATTGCCACTCGATATTAAAATCAAAACGAAAAAAGGACAGTTGGTCCCAGCAACGCCATTATCTGTTACAACCACTGTAAGCAATGAGCTTGTACACATTAATGAACAAATGCAGTTGGTTGCTGGAGAACAAACAGGGCAAGCTACCTTGACTGTATCTTATGACGGTAAAGCAACTACGGTGCCGATTACAGTAGGAGCTACAGAGCAGCAATGGATCAATTTTGATAATGTTGCCGGCATTTCGTTTGCAGGAAATCCAGAAGGGTTAACTTCAAAGGGCTCCTTCTTGCTCCAAAGTGAACAAGTGCATAACTCTGGTAAATCTGCTAAATTAACATATGATTTCAGCGGAGCATCATCTGCCAATACCCGTTTCGCCTATGGAAAAATGGGGGCAGCTCCTATAGCAATACCGGGACAGCCTATTGGTATGGGGTTGTGGGTTTATGGGGATAACAGTAATCACTGGCTTCGCGCTGAAGTAATAGATAGCAAGGGTAAAACCCATTATGTTGATCTTGCCAAGGAGATAGACTGGACTGGTTGGAAACAGCTTAGAGGCTACTTCCCATCGAATGCGGCTTATCCTCTACAACTGAAGAGTATCTATATTGCTAATTTGCCTGAAGGCTCTGAATCGCGTCCGGAAAAAGGAAGCATCTATATGGATGATGCGACACTGTTGGTACCATACGGTCAACAGTTTAGCGATATTGCCAACCATCCATATAAAAAAGAGATTCTTTATATGGCGGAACAGGAGTTTGTAAAAGGGCTGTCTGCTAACAAATTTGGCCCAGACGTCCCATTAACACGCGCTCAATATGTTGCGCTATTAGCCAGAGTATTTAATTGGGATCTGCCAAAACAACCTAAATTGAACTTCAAAGATCAGGTGCCTTCATATGCGCAAGGTGCGGTACAGGTAGCGGTGTCCATGGAATTGGTGAAAGGGTATAAGGACAATACTTTCCGTCCAAATCAGCCTGTTACACGAGCAGAAGCAGCTATCATACTGGATCGAATCCTGCAACAGCCAGCTACTCCGAAAGTGAAACTCAAGGACCAAAAGCAAATTGCTTCGTGGGCATCAACCTCTGTTTCCAATATAGTAGGACTAGGATTAATTGATCCAATTCAAGGAAATTTTAAACCTGACAGCCCGACCACACGCGCTGTTTGTGTTGCCGCCTTGTATCGTTTAATTCAACGATAAAGGGAGGGCTTAGCCGTCTATTGCTATGCAAAGACGGCTTTTTCTATTAAACTGTAATATGCGATTTAATTCCGAAAATTACCTGTTTACTTTCTGGCTATTTCTACTATAGTAATAATGGGAAACTTATAAATAGGATGATCTAAGGGATATCTGTCTCCTTAAAAATATGGTAATATATAGCTTAGTTACTAATTATTGTTAGTAAAAGACTGAAGATTCACAAGTGGCAAAATTAACTAACTAAAGCTTACGATCTGATGTTTTTAAGGAGTGGATATGATGAAAGGTAGCGATGTAGTTATTGTCAGTGCTGTGCGCACTGCCATCGGTAGTTTTCAAGGGAAGTTATCTTCTGTAAGCGCAACCAGATTAGGAGCAGTAGTGATTGAAGCGGCACTTGCCAAAGCAGGCCTTGATAAACAGCATGTAGACGAGGTCGTGATGGGGAACGTATTACAGGCGGGACTCGGGCAAAACCCAACACGTCAGGCGGCCATGCTGGCAGGCATTGGTGAGGAGAAACCCTCATTGACCATTAATAAAGTCTGCGGGTCAGGATTAAAAGCTGTACATATAGCTTATCAGGCTATCGTGTCTGGAGAAGCAGATGTGGTAGTTGCAGGTGGTATGGAAAATATGAGTCAGGCTTCTTATTTATTAGAAGGGGCCAGAGACGGGTATCGCATGGGTGATCAGAAGGTCGTAGACTCTATGATCCGCGATGGGCTTTGGTGTGCCTTCAATGACTATCATATGGGAATAACAGCTGAGAATCTTTGCGAACGTTATCAGATAAGCCGAGAAGAACAGGATGAATTTGCGGCTTGGAGTCAACAAAAGGCGAACAAAGCTATTCAAGAAGGACGTTTTTTAGATGAGATCGTCCCTGTCACTATCCCGCAAAAAAAGGGAGAGACTATATTGTTTGAGCAAGACGAGTTCCCGCGAGCAGGTGCAACGGTGGATGCATTAGCCAAACTGCGACCTGCTTTTAAAAAGGACGGAAGCGTCACAGCAGGAAATGCCTCGGGAATTAATGATGGGGCAGCAGCACTAGTTTTAATGTCTTATGCAAAGGCAGAAGATCTGGGGATTAAGCCTTTAGCTACAATAGTTGCCAATGCAAGCGCTGGTGTCAATCCGCAAGTAATGGGACTAGGCCCTGTGCCGGCTACAGAAAAGGCTCTAAAGAAGGCGGGACTTTCTATAGATCAAATAGACCTGATTGAAGCCAATGAGGCTTTTGCGGCACAAGCAATAGCGGTTGGGAAGGAATTAGGTCTTGATCGAGAGAAGCTAAATGTGAACGGAGGAGCGATTGCCCTTGGTCATCCAATTGGAGCAAGCGGGGCTCGCATTCTGGTTAGTCTTGTCCATGAAATGTTGAAACGAAGCGATTCTCGCTATGGTCTAGCTACCTTATGCATAGGTGGGGGTCAAGGAATTTCAACAATAATCAAAATAATATAGACAAATTTGTGAAAGATTTGTGTCCTACAGTTCGACAAGTTGACAATGTAGATAAATCTTCGTTAATATGTTAAGGTGTCAACCAAGCTCTTCCATTTCTGGTTTGAAGGGAGAAGCGAACTTGTCAAAAAAGGTAAATAACCCATGGAAAGCTATCGGATTAGTAAGTATGATTGGAGCAGATTTAGCAATATGTATCATAGCCGGAGTCTTATTTGGAAAGTATTTAGATGAATGGTTACATACAGCTCCTTGGCTCATGATTGTCGGGCTGTTTCTAGGGTTGGGCGTGGGTATTGTAAGCGTATACCGAATGATACGTCCTTATCTGTAGGGAGATGTAGCATGCAAACATTCTATACTGCCGTACGTAATATCATCCGCTGTGTTTTATGGTCTATCGCCCTTATCGGGGTTCTATGGTTTCTCCTGCCTGATTATAGATTGTTTTTTCAGTCATTACTGTTGGGTAGCTTTGCAAGTCTTATCAATGGACTTCTCCTCTATCTGAAAGTATGGAAAATTACTGGTAATATAGGAAAAACCAAGGGAATAGGAATGGTGCAGAGGTTTGCAGTTACAATTATAGCAGTTTTTATAGCCCTAAGATTTCCAGAATTGTTTCAAATTATGGGAGTTATTATTGGACTGCTAGTATTTCAAGTGTTTTCGATTATTTTTGTGTATTACAATCTTAAAAATAGATAATTAGTTCAATATTTGTTAACTGTTTTTCAACAAGTTAAGAGGTAGAATAAAGAGTAAGCTCTTAAAAGGTTGACAAGGAAGTATTTTTTGAGGGAAAGGGGTGAACAAATTTTGGATCATTGGTCATTAAAATTTAAGCTCGGTGGACTTGTATTCGATATTCCGACCATGCTTATGATTACGTTGACAGCTATTTTGGTTTTTGTCCTACTGGTTGTTTTATCTCGCCAATTAACGACAGGTGTTCCAGGTGGAAGGCAAAACCTTCTAGAGTGGATTGTCGATTTCATCAATAACTTGGCAAGATCGGTTATGGATGCAAAAACGGCTGCAAGGTTTATTACACTTGCTGTAACAGTTTTTCTCTATATTATTCTGGGGAACTGGTTAGGGCTAGGTCTTAACGTAGTCACACTGCATCACAACGACCCTGCTCAAAATAAGGTAGTTAGCGAACAAGTTGTTGAGATGTTGACGATTTCTGGGACTCCTGAGGCTCAGGCTAAGAAAATCGAAAAAGTGGAACATTCACTTGAACCAGGTGGCCATGGTATACACATCGCATGGTGGAAATCTCCAACGGCTGCTGCAAGTGTGACCTTCTCGCTGGCGCTTACTATCCTTCTTTACTCTCAATACGTGGATATTCGTCGTCATGGGGTAGGTACGTACCTGAAGCATTTTCTTAACCCACTCCATATCCTTGAAGAACTGGTCATTAAGCCATTAACACTTCCACTTCGTCTATTTGGTAATATTTTTGCCGGGGAAGTTTTGATTGCCTTCTTAATGAGCACCGGTGTCTTTATTGGTAGTATCCCATTATTAGCGTGGCTTGGTTATTCCGTCTTCGTAGGGGCAGTTCAAGCTTATATCTTCACGACCCTTACAATCATATATATTTCGCAGAAAACGAATGATGGTCACTAATTTTTAATCAACAGAAACTGAGGAGGATTATTTTAATGAATACTTTGGCTTTAGCAATCGGTATTATCTTTGGTTTAGCTGCATTAGGTGGAGCTATCGGTAACTCACTAGTTATCTCTCGCACAATTGAAGGTGTTGCACGTCAACCAGAAGCTCGTGGTAGCTTGATGGGTCTTATGCTTCTAGGGGTAGGTCTTGTTGAAGCGGTGCCTATCATCGCGGTTGCGGTTGGTTTCATTCTTTATTCCCAAATGTAATTTTACGGGGCGAAGGCTAGCAGGCTAGGCCTTCGCCTTGTTTATGCAACAGTAAAAGATCAATGTTTTTTATCTTTACCAAAATACTCTTCTGAACCAGGAAGGAGTGAATAGCATGCTAGAGTTTGGAGCGGTAACCCTTGAAGGGGGCACGATGCTCTTTCAAGTACTCGCATTCCTGATACTTCTTTTAGTTGTTAGGAAATTTGCAGTTGGCCCTATAACACAAATCATGGAAAAACGTCGTCAATACGTTGCATCAGAAATTGAAGCAGCAGAACGTAACCGTAAAGAAGCGGAAGGACTACTAGCTGAACAGCGCCGCTTGTTAGATGAAGCTCGTCAGGAAACAAAAGCTCTAATTGAGCGTGCAACTCGTCAAGCACAAGAAGAAGAAGCGCGTATTAAGAAAGAGGCAGAAGAAACAGCGGCTCGTCTGAAAGCGGAAGCAAGTGCAGAAATTGCCCGCGAGACAGAGAAAGCTAAAGAAGAATTACGTACGCAAATGGCAAGTCTATCTGTTATGTTGGCTTCTAAAATTATTGAAAAAGAATTGGACGAAGCGACACAAAAATCCACGATTGATCAGTTCCTGAAACAAGTAGGGGATCGCTTATGAGTGGAGCATTAGCAAAACGTTACGCGCGTGCTCTGTTTGAGATTGCAGAAGAGCGTGGACTCATTGATCAAATCGAGGGTGAGTTAAAAGACCTTGCTGAAGCATTAAAACAGGTACCTGACTTCCATAAATTATTTACGCATCCTCGTATTGCCGTTGCTTCTAAGAAAGAGTTGCTGGAGGAGCTTTTCAAGGGAAAAGCTTCGCAGGAAGTAATCAACTTTCTTTTTGCGTTAGTAGACAACAAACGTGAAAGTGAATTCGAAGAAATAACCAGAGCATACGTAGAAATGGCCAACGATAAACGTGGCCTTGCGGATGCCGTTGTTACTACAGCTAAACCGCTGAGCCAGGAAGAATTAGAAGAGCTTGCTGCTCAGTTTGGTCAAATGCTGAATAAAAAGCTGCGCTTCGAAAGCGTAATAGACCCTACTATTATTGGAGGAGTCGTTGTAAAGATTGGCGATCGTTTATATGACGGTAGCTTGAAAACGAAATTAGAGCATTTTGCGCATCAAATATAAGACGCTGGGTTGAATGGGGTGAATCGTAAGTGAGTGCAATCAGACCTGAAGAAATTAGCTCGCTCATCAAAGAGCGCATCGCTAATTATAAAGCTGAGATCGAAATCGCTGACGTAGGTACGGTTATCACTGTTGGTGACGGTATTGCGCGCGTACATGGTTTGGAAAAAGCAATGGCCGGTGAGCTTCTTGAGTTCCAAAACGGCGTTATGGGTATGGTACTCAACTTGGAAAGCGATAACGTAGGGGTAATTATCCTTGGAGCTTTCCGTGACATTAAAGAAGGTGACACGGTTAAACGTACCGGCCGTGTAATGGAAGTGCCAGTAGGGGAAGCGCTATTAGGTCGCGTAGTTAACCCGCTTGGTCAACCGATTGACGGATTGGGTCCAATTGCGACTACGGAATTCCGTCCTATCGAAAACAATGCTCCTGGTGTAATGGCGCGTAAATCCGTTCATGAGCCATTGCAAACAGGTATTAAAGCTATTGACTCCATGGTACCGATCGGTCGAGGTCAGCGTGAGTTGATCATCGGTGACCGTCAAACAGGTAAAACATCTGTTGCTTTGGATACCATCATCAATCAAAAGGGTAACGGCATGATTTGTATCTACGTTGCCATTGGTCAAAAGCAATCAACAGTTGCTGGCGTAGTTGAAACACTTCGCAAGCATGGTGCTCTTGATTATACAATCGTTGTTTCCGCTACAGCTTCTGATCCAGCTCCATTGCTGTATTTAGCTCCTTATGCGGGTGTAACAATGGGTGAGTACTTCATGTACAAGGGCGGACATGTCCTATGTATTTATGATGACTTATCTAAACAAGCGGCAGCTTATCGTGAGTTGTCCCTATTGCTTCGCCGTCCTCCAGGTCGTGAGGCATACCCTGGTGACGTATTCTACTTGCATTCCCGCTTGTTAGAACGTGCAGCCAAATTATCTGATGAACTAGGAGCTGGTTCTCTAACAGCACTTCCTTTCATCGAGACGCAAGGTTCTGACGTATCTGCGTACATTCCAACGAACGTTATCTCCATCACAGACGGACAGATCTTCTTGGAAACCGATTTGTTTAACGCAGGTCAACGTCCAGCGGTTAACGCAGGTATCTCTGTATCCCGCGTAGGTGGTTCCGCACAGATTAAAGCAATGAAAAAAGTAGCTGGTCCACTTCGTTTGGACTTGGCACAATATCGTGAGTTGGCTGCATTTGCGCAGTTCGGTTCCGATTTGGATAAAGCAACGCAAGCTCGTTTGACTCGTGGTGAGCGTGTTGTTGAAATCCTAAAACAACCTTCATACCAACCAATGCCTGTTGAAAAGCAAGTTATCTCTATCTTCGCTGCGACAAAAGGCTTCCTGGACGAAATTGCTGTGGAAGACGTTCGCCGTTTCGAAAAAGAATTGCTTGCCTTCATCGACTCCAATAAACCACAGTTGTTCGAACATATCCGTACAACAAACGAATTACCGGATGAAAAAGAATTAGGAGCGGCGATCGAAGAGTTTAAAAAAGGCTTTGCTTCAAGCCGTTAATCTTCGGCATCGATAGATTTTGTGCATGCTGGGTTCAAATGAATTCAGCATGCATTTCCCAAGGTGGTGAAAATGAGTGGCTCAAGGTATTCGTGAAGTAAAACGACGTATAAAAAGCGTTAAAAACACGCGTCAGATCACGAAAGCGATGAAGATGGTGTCTACTGCAAAACTTCGCCGTGCCCAAGACCAAGCGCAAGCGGCTCGCCCGTATGCTCAAAAGGTTCAGGAGGTAGTAGCAAGTATTGCTTCAGGAAGCACTAGCTTTAAACATCCGATGCTTCAAACCCGTCCGGTGAAGAAGACAGGATATATCGTAATTACTTCTGACCGTGGACTCGCAGGAGGATATAACGGGAATATCATCCGTAAGGTTCTTCAGGCGGTTAACGAAAAGCATAAATCTAAAGATGAGTATGCGATCTTTGTTATCGGACGCAAAGGCCGCGATTTCTTTGTGAAACGTAACTATCCTGTTATTGAAGAGGTAGTTGGAATGCCGGAAAACCCTAGTTTTTCTGACATTAAGCAAATTGCGTACACAGCAGTTAAATTATATGCGGAAGAGAAGATCGACGAACTTTATCTTTGCTATAACGAATTTGAATCTGCTATCTCGCAAGTTCCACAGGTGAAACGCCTGTTGCCACTTCAATCAATTGAATCGGATTCACAGGCCTCTACAGTTAACTATGATTATGAGCCTTCTGCAGAAGAGGTTCTCGCAGTGCTTTTGCCAAAATATGCGGAAACGCTAATCTATAGTGCTGTATTGGATGCGAAAGCTTCAGAGCACGGAGCGCGTATGACCTCGATGGGTAATGCGACTGATAATGCATCTGATATTATCGATCGTTTGACACTCTTCTATAACCGTGCTCGTCAGGCAGCCATCACGCAAGAAATCTCCGAGATTGTTGCGGGTGCGAACTCACAAGTATAACAAAGACAGTTATAAAGGCTTCCAATTAGCTTTTAGGAGGGAAGATTTAAGATGGCGAAAGGGCGCGTAGTTCAGGTAATGGGACCGGTTGTTGACATTGAATTCGACAATGGTCATCTGCCTGCTATCTATAATGCGATCAAAATTTCTTATAAAGCACAAAGCTCCGGAGAACGCGACATTGATCTAGTATGTGAAGTTGCGCTTCATTTGGGAGATAACCAAGTTCGTACAGTTGCGATGTCTTCTACAGACGGTTTAATCCGCGGCATCGAAGCAATCGACACAGGTGCACCAATTTCTGTACCTGTAGGTGAAGTTACATTGGGCCGCGTATTTAACGTATTAGGCGATCCTATTGACGAAGTAGAAATGAACGATGTTCCTCGTCGTGATCCGATTCACCGTCCAGCACCTGCTTATGAAGACCAAGCAACTTCTACTGAAATCCTAGAAACAGGTATCAAGGTTGTTGACTTGCTAGCCCCATACGTAAAAGGTGGTAAAATTGGTCTGTTTGGTGGTGCGGGTGTAGGTAAAACCGTACTAATTCAGGAATTGATCAACAACATCGCGCAAGAGCACGGCGGTATCTCTGTATTCGCTGGTGTAGGTGAACGTACTCGCGAAGGTAATGACCTTTACCACGAAATGAAGGATTCCGGTGTTATCGCTAAAACAGCGATGGTATTTGGACAAATGAACGAACCACCAGGTGCACGTCTACGTATCGCACTGACTGGTCTTACAATGGCTGAGTATTTCCGTGATGAAGAAGGCCGTGACGTACTTCTGTTCATCGATAACATTTTCCGTTTCACGCAAGCTGGTTCTGAGGTATCCGCCCTACTTGGACGTATGCCATCTGCGGTAGGTTACCAACCAACACTTGCTTCTGAAATGGGTAGCTTGCAAGAGCGTATCACTTCCACGAAAAAAGGTTCTGTTACTTCTATTCAAGCGATCTACGTACCAGCGGATGACTATACTGACCCAGCACCTGCTACTACGTTTGCTCACTTGGATGCAACAACTAACCTGGATCGTGGTATTTCCGAGTTGGGTATCTATCCAGCGGTTGACCCGTTAGCTTCTACTTCTCGTGCACTAGCACCTGACATTGTAGGTCAAGAACACTATGAAGTAGCTCGCGGCGTACAGACAATCCTACAACGTTATAAGGAATTGCAAGATATCATCGCGATCCTAGGTATGGACGAGTTAAGCGATGAGGACAAACAAACCGTAGCGCGCGCACGTCGTGTACAACGTTTCTTGTCCCAGCCTTTCCACGTTGCTGAACAATTTACTGGATTCCCTGGTAAATATGTACCAGTTAAGGAGACTGTACGTAGCTTTAAAGAAATTCTTGATGGTAAACATGATGATTTGCCAGAGTCAGCTTTCCTATTCGTAGGTACGATTGAAGAAGCAGTTGAAAAAGCAAAGAACATGAAGTAAGACAACCCTGAAAGGGGAGACGGTAATGAGCAAAATGGTAATAGAGATCGTTACTCCTGAACGGGTTGTCTATAGCGGAGAAGCCACAATGGTAATTGCACGAGGCGTCGAAGGTGAGTTGGGTATTCTCCCTAACCATACGCCGCTAGTGACTCCGTTAAAAATTGCTCCTGTTCGGATTAAGCAAGAAGGCGACAAAGAGACTGTAATCGCAGTTAGCGGCGGCTTCATGGAAGTTCGCGGCCAAAAGGTAACGATTTTAGCAGAAGCAGCAGAGCAATCAACCGACATTGATACAGCTCGTGCAGAATTAGCAAAACAACGTGCCGAAAAACGTCTCAATGAGAAGTTTCCAGATCTTGACGTTCATCGCGCTGAGTATGCCCTACAACGCGCAATCGTACGTTTAGATGTGGCACGCCACAAGTAAGCGAAAATCCCCAGGCATTTTAATATGCTTGGGGATTTTCCTTTGGAAGTTGGAAATCTGCCTCTAGTTATGTGTATAATAAACCTAATGTACTCTAAGATTACTAAGAGGTACTCTGTGAAACGCAGTTGTGGATAAGGAGAGTGTAATATGCAAACGATACAAGATCTTCGCACAAAAGGTAGCGATGATATTATTATTCCGAAAGGCTATGACATGCATGGCTGGAGCACCGTGTTCTCTCATGAGATGAACGTATTGTTTAAAGCCGTTTGCTATGCGGTGAGCAAGCTAGAGACAAAAGAAGAAATGTTAGAGTCCATCTATTCTACCAGAGCATTGGAAGGAACTTTCGATACATTGGATAAAAATAAATTCCATGACGAAGAGAACTATGAAAACTATGTGGCTCTATTGGAGAAGTATGCTAACTTTTTGAAGCGCTCTAACTATGAGTATCCGGCAACAGCTCAGGAAGCGTTAGATATGTTCATTAAGTGGGGACTAGTAATTGATAAAGGAACTAGCCTAGATGTACCAGTAGATCCTTTCCCAGAAGTAGCAGATACATTCGAGCTTCGTGATGATGAGATGTTTGCTTTGTATCACATTCGTTTGGAGTCGTTAATTCATCCAGTGTTCAGCCAGTTAGTAATGTATCTGCATGAAAAAGAAGAGAATGAATTCGCGTTATCCAAAAATGAGATCAAGGAAATTCTAGGAGGCATTAACGATAATATGCTAATAGAAGTCTTGATCAAATTAACACCATATCTGGAAGAGCCAATTGAACATTTCCAAGAGATCCCAGATAATGAAAAAATGGAATTCAAAGTGGTATGGGAGCGTATTTACGAGGATTTCTTGGGTACAGATAATCCACAAGCTCTTCAATAAACGTTAGTCAATATACAAATTTAACCATAAAAAATTAAAAATGGCTGCTCTTAACGTATAGACAATTATACGGAAGGGCAGTTTTTTTTAATTTTGTAAAAACATGACTTTAGACCTAAAGGAATAAAGAAAAATATAGAGAAATTAATATCTACTGATTTTTTAGAAAACTCAGTATGCTATTATATTTTTTTAATTGATTATTTTTAGGAGGGATCATAGTTGTTACGAAAACCTAAAAAGATTACGTCAATAGCACTAGCTACTAGCTTGTTGCTAGGAGTTATCCCGTATAATGTTATGGCGGCAACTCCAAAAGAAGGTCTAGAATTGGACGCCTTATTAGACGTTAACGAGTTAACAAAGGCAAAGGTAACGGGAGAAACTGATGAGGAAGTTTCTACTGGCCCTGCGTACATATCTCCTGCTTTGGACACCAAGTCTTCTAAAATGGTGACGGTTATCGTCCAGTTAAAAGCTGACCCAGTTGTTGTAACAAAAGGAAAGTCGAAAAGTTCTGAAAGAGAAGCTCGTTCACTCGTATCTGATGATCAGGATGATTTTGAAGGACTTATTGAAGATAAGGGCCTTGATGTAGATATCGAGAAGAAGTTTGAAGAAGTATTTAATGGAATGGTAGTGACTCTGCCTGCAAATGAAATCCCTAAGCTGGCTGAACTGCCTAATGTAAAAGCCGTTTATAACAACATTAACTACTATTCCCAACCAGAGGTAGAGGTTGTATCGGAGACTGCCGACCTACCGCCGGGAAATTATGACGCGAACCCTCTGAAAGCAATGAAAATACCTGAGATGTGGAAGCTAGGCTACACTGGCAAAGGCTTAAAAGTAGGTGTTATTGATACCGGTGTAGACTATTTGCACCCTGACTTAAAGGATGCCTATAAAGGTGGCTATGACTCCTACGATGATGATGATGACCCATACGAGCAAAAGCCAATCCCAGTGGAAGAAGATCCAGAGGGGAAAGGTTATAAAGGCTCACATCACGGTACTCACGTAGCCGGCACAATTGTGGGGCGAGCTTCCAATAAAACATCCGACGTTCATGTTCGTGGAATTGCCTATGAGGCTGACCTTTATTCATACCGTGTATTAGGACGACATGGTGGAAGCTCGGCTCAAGTAATTGATGGTATTGAACGTGCTGTTAAAGATGGCATGGATGTTATCAATTTGTCGCTAGGCTCTGATTTGGAAAAGAACTCTGACTCACCTGATGCTATCGCATTAAATAATGCTGTATTGGCTGGGGTTATTCCAGTAGTAGCTAACGGAAATGCTGCTAATAATAATCCAAATCAATATTATTACACAGCCGGATCTCCAGCAGGAGCCAAATTAGTTATTTCTGTAGGAGCAACTACACCGCCTGTAGAGTTGTATACCAGTACAGCTACTACCTCCTTCGGTAAAAACTATGAGTTTAAAGTAGCAAGTTATGAAACAGGTCTAAATGATTTTGCGAAGATAGTGGGTACAGAAACCCTCCCGCTTGTATTTGCTAACCTAGGACTGAATGCTGATTTTGCTAAAGTAGATGTGAGGGGCAAAGTGGTTTTAGTTTCACGTGGTGGAATAGCCTTTGTGGACAAGATTTCCAACGCGAAAAAGGCGGGAGCAAAAGCTATTATTATTTATAATGGCAATGATGCAAATGGAGACGGCATTGCGGATCCGGATCCAGTAGGTCGTGACGATTACTTTAATTCCTATCTTGGCGATCAAATGGATGCAATTCCTACCTTTGATATGAAAGGAAAAGAAGGCCGTGAATTGGTGAAGCAAATTCAAGCTGATCCAAGCAAAGCTACCATTACATTTAGCAGCGAGTATCCTAAGACTGTAGAAAAAGGCGATCTAATGGCTGACTTTAGTTCGCGTGGACCGGCTATGGATGATGAGTACTCGATTAAGCCAGATGTTTCGGCTCCAGGGGTAAGCATCTTGTCAGCTAAGCCAACATGGAAAAAGGATTTCCCAGATGCGAATTACGATCATGCATACCAGCGCCTAAACGGTACAAGTATGGCTACACCGCATGTGGCAGGTCTGGTGTTGCTTTTAAAACAGGCTCATCCAGATTGGACGCCATTTGATGTAAAGGCGGCTATGGCTAATACTGCTGTTGAGATCAAGGATGGCAATGGTGTTCTATATGATGTGTATTCCCAAGGCTCTGGTCGTGTAGATGGTTTGGCAGCGCTAAAAACACCAGCTCTGCTACAAACAGTTGAAAAGACCAAAATCCTAGATAAAAACATGAATGAAAAGTATGTTACCAACTACGGAACAAATGTCAGCTTTGGCTTAGTTTCCAGAGACATGAAAAAACCGTTAGTTAGAACCCTTCAATTAAAAAATACTTCTGATGAAGAGGTTGAATATGAAGCAGAAGTTATTATGCACGAGAAGGTAACGTCTGTACCAGGAAAACCAGAGACAACTACTAATACGGACAACCTGAAAGTGAAGCTGTCAGAGGATGACTTTACCGTAAAACCTGGAAAGTCCGTACAATTTAATTTGCAGGTAGAGGCTAAGAAAAAAGTAAAGGACGGCGTATATGAAGGCGAAGTTCGTCTGAAGAGCAAGGATGGACACCCTGACTTGCATCTGCCGTTTGTTATTCATGTAGGTGACGAAAGAGAAGAAAATAAATTCGGCTTTGATAGCTTTAAGCTCTCCAGCACTCAGATTAATCCCGATTCACTCACTTTCTCTGCATCTGCCGACTTGCAGGCAAAGGATATTAATCTCATTGAGCTACAGCTTTGGGGTCTAAATGACGAGAAGCTAGGTACAATGGCTGTAGAGAAAAAGACAGACAAAAAAGGAAATCTTCAGTTGTTGAAACCAGGAAAGCTTTCCTTTAAAAATCTAACTGGGGAATATGTAAGTGCAAAAACTGGTAAACTGACAAAGCCGGAAAACGGGAAATATAAAGTAAGAATCTTTGGATATCAGTATGATCCAGAAAACCCAGTTGAAAAAGAGGACGATATAAAAATTAAATATGAGGCTTGGAGCGCTATTTCGATTCAAGGTGCAGTTGATGAAGAAGGCCGTGAAGATATCAGGGAATTAGTTAACGAAGCAGCCGAAGATTTCTCTGCAAAGATCGTCAATGTAAGCGAATTGAATAAGCAAGTGTTAAAGCTACCGAATGAAACAGATGAAATTACTTATAAAGTAGTAGAAAGCTCTAACCCTGATTTGATCGACAACGATGGCTTCCTAGTAAAATTGCCAAAGAAAAAACAGAAAAAACCAGTGTATCTTACCGTTTATGTATCTTCTGTAAAGGTGCCTTCGATTAAAAAGGCAGTTGTTGTAGACGTATTGCTGCAACCGAATAAAGGTAAGGGAGAAGGAAAGGGCAGACTTCCTGCTCCAAGCGAAGTAGAAGAACAAGTTGAACAACAAGTTGAACAACAAGTTGAGCAACAACCTGAACAGCAAACCCAACAAACTGAGCAGCAAGTAGCCGAACCTACTGTTCAGTAGGATTTGCATTTTTAGAAGGTACTAACGCCAAGTAACCAAGGGTCTTACCTGCACATCTCTGTTGCGGGTAAGACCCTTATATTTTATTAGTGCAATATTTTTTCATAAAATAAACAAAAATCTGATAAAATAAGTATATAAATGTACGTAGGCTAATAAAAGTCTGAGTGTTTGTAAGGGCTTTCGTTGTACAGAAATGTACTGATTTGCTATAATTATGAAGAAATTCGAAGACCTACAGCACAATGGAGGGAAATAAGATGGATGCTATTTATGCAAACAATTATGTGATTGTTGCCATCTTTCTGCTTCTTGGTGTGTTGCTTCCAGTTGCCACGGTAAGCATCATTGGGCCTCTATTACGTCCAAATAAACCGAATGCTGAAAAGCAAACAACATACGAGAGCGGAAATATCCCGATTGGAGACAGTTGGGTTCGTTTTAACGTAAAGTATTATATTTTTGCTCTACTGTTCGTTATTTTTGATGTTGAAACGTTGTTTTTGTATCCGTGGGCAGTCGCTTTTAATGAATTAGGGCTTTTTGCTCTCGTGGAAATGTGTATCTTCATTGTTCTTCTGATTATTGGCCTGTTGTACGCATGGAGAAAGAAGGTGCTTGAATGGAATTAGATTTGAAAAGCATCGAACCAGATTTACAGGAAGAATTAAATCGGAATGTTCTGCTTACGAGTTTAGAGACATTAAAGGGATGGGTAAGAAGCAACTCGCTATGGCCGCTTACGTTTGGATTAGCCTGTTGCGGGATTGAAATGATGGGGACAGGCGGTTCTCACTATGATCTAGATCGATTCGGCGTCATTTTTCGCCCTTCTCCTAGACAGTCGGATGTGATGATTGTAGCTGGAACAGTCACCAAAAAAATGGCGCCATTATTAAGACGCTTGTATGATCAGATGCCTGAACCAAAATGGGTTATTGCCATGGGTTCCTGTGCTACGGCGGGTGGTCCCTACATCAAATCGTATAGTGTAGTAAAGGGTGTTGATCAAATATGCCCTGTGGATGTTTATATTCCAGGTTGCCCGCCAAGTCCAGTTGCGTTGATCTATGGTATTAATAAATTACAAGAAAAAATCCGCTATGAAGCAAAGACCGGAAAGCGGGTGGATCAGCAATGAGTGAAGAAAAAAGAAAGCCTACACCTGAAGAAAAGGCAGCAGCAGTGGCGGAAGCGAAGGCAAAAGCGGCCGCGGCTGTAAAAGCTAAATTGGCACGGCAAGCACAAGCTAATGCAGCTGATGAAGAAACAAATAAACACTCAACACAAACAATGACACAAGATGAGCCTTCTTCTAGCTCTTCCGTACCCGATGAACAAGCGATAGCGAAAGCCAAGGCAGCGGCAGCAGCAAAGGCAAAGGCGGCAGCGGCGGCCAAAGCAAAGCTAGAAAGTGGCGCCACGACTACAGAAAACCCTGCGCAGTCTGCTCAAGAAAAAAATACACAAGCAAGTGAAGAAGTAACCACAGGACTACCTACAGAGGCTGATACAGATGCCAAGGCTAAAGCAGCAGAAAAAGCGAAAGCAGTAGCAGCCGCGGCGGCAAAGGCGAAATCAAGCGAAGAAACTGTAACAGCAGAAGTTCCCCCCTCGAAGAATCAACCCTACCTAGATCGTTTTGTACAAATCATTACAGAGAGATTTGGCAAAGAAAGCATCGAAGAATCCTACGTTAACGTTTTATCAAAAGAAGTTCCCACCATGACGATAAAAAATCAGCTTTGGCATGAAATTGCACTCTTTTTAAAGCAGGAGCCTAGCTTACAATTTGATTACCTTTCCAATCTGCACGGCGTCGATTATGAAGACCGGATGGAAGTCTACTATCATCTGTATTCGTATGCGCATCAGCAAAGCCTGGCCATTAAGGTGAAAACTACGCGTGAAGCACCGTCTGTGGCTTCTGTTGTAGATGTGTGGCGAGGAGCAGATTGGAATGAGCGAGAAACATATGATTTGTTAGGAATCGACTTTATTGGACATCCCAATCTGGTTAGAATCATGATGCCGGATGAGTGGGTTGGACATCCGTTGCGTAAAGATTATGAGCCTTTTGATGAGGGGGTATAACCTTGAGTACTCCAGTGACGACTAGTATTCGCACAGAAGAAATGATCCTGAATGTTGGACCTCAGCATCCAAGTACCCATGGAGTATTTCGTTTAATTGTAAAGATAGACGGGGAAACCATTAAAGAAGCCATTCCTGTAATGGGCTATTTGCATCGTGGCACAGAAAAGCTAGCTGAGAATCTGACATACACGCAAATCATTCCCTATACAGATCGACTGGACTATCTCTCGTCTATGACCAATAATTATGTGTTGTGTCATGCCGTTGAAACGATGATGGGACTAGAAATTCCGGAAAAGGCTGAGTATTTACGTGTAATTGTAATGGAGCTAAATCGTGTTGCCAGCCATTTGGTTTGGTGGGGCACCTATCTTTTGGACATCGGGGCGATGGGGCCATTTTTGTATGCGTTCCGCGATCGAGAAACCATTATTAATTTGTTTAACGAGATTTCTGGGGCACGTTTGACGTACAATTATATGAGAATTGGCGGAGTAAAATGGGATGCCCCTCCTGGATGGATTGATAAAGCAAAGGCATTTGTTCAATATCTGAAAAAGGAATTGGCTAATTACCACCTTTTGGTGAGCGGGAATGAAATTTTTATTAGCCGATTGACCGGTATTGGTACTTATGATCGTCAAACGGCTCTTGATTATTCTCTGTCCGGTGTCATGCTTCGCTGTACAGGAGAGAATTGGGATATTCGTAAAAATGAGCCATACTCCATTTACGATCGGTTTGAATTTGATGTTCCTGTATCTACAGATGGAGACTGCATGGCTCGCTATCATTTGCGGCTCCAAGAAATTGAGCAATCACTGCGAATTTTAGAGCAAGCTCTAGATCAATTTCCCTCAGAAGGAGAGGTTATCGGCAAAGTTCCTCGAGTGATTCGGCCGCCGGCAGGAGAAGCATACGTACGAATTGAAGCACCGCGTGGAGAATTAGGTGTGTATATTGCTAGTCAGGGTAAGGATAAGCCATGGAGAATGAAACTGCGAAGACCATCCTTTGTAAATTTGCAGATTTTACCTTCCTTATTGAAAGGTGTTAATATGTCCAATATGGTGGCCATTTTGGGTAGCATTGATATTGTGGTCGGGGAGGTAGATGCATAAATGACTAGTTGGCTTCAACAGACCCCATCATTTACCAATGTTTTACTGTTCTCCATGGCAGCAATAGTGTTACTGTTGGTGGTGCTTGCTTTTGTTACATATGCGATCTATTTTGAACGAAAAGTAATTGGCTGGATGCAATTGCGCTATGGTCCTAATCGTGTAGGTCCACTAGGGCTTTTACAAACGGTATCTGATGTTGTCAAATTGCTTATTAAAGAAGATACTCGGCCAAAAAATGCAGACCGTGCCCTGTTTACGCTGGCTCCTATTTTGGCATATGCTCCTGCGTTTGCGGTATTGGCGGTTATGCCATTTACGGATAAACTGCAATTTGCCGACTTAGGGATTGGGGTTTTGTATTACATTGCCTTGTCTGGTATATCAGTCATGGGTGTCATTACGGCTGGATGGGCTTCTAATAATAAATATTCCTTAATTGGCGGCATGCGTTCGGCAGCGCAGATGATTAGTTATGAGGTGCCGCTGGTTATGTCAGTTGTGGGTGTTGTTTTAATGACTGGCAGCCTTAATCTAAAAGATATCGTCTATGCACAGCAGGACATGTGGAATATTATTCCGCAAATATTAGGATTTGGTGTATTCTTAATTGCAGCACAGGCGGAATTGAATCGTTCCCCGTTTGATTTGCCAGAAGCTGAGTCGGAGCTTGTCGCAGGGTATCATGTGGAATACTCTGGCTTCCGTTTTGCCATGTTTATGTTATCAGAGTACGTGTACATGTTTGGCATGGGGGCATTGATTACGATTCTGTTTTTGGGTGGATGGTTGCCTGTTCATCCCAGCCTGAGCTTTATTCCGCCGGTTATTTGGTTTATCCTTAAATTTATGTGCTACGTATTTTTGCAGTTCTGGATTAGGGCTACGATGCCTCGATTCCGTGCAGACCAATTAATGGGCTTTGCTTGGAAAGGGCTTCTACCAATCGCTCTATTGAATATCTTGCTTACGGCTGTAGTCATCTCATTTCAAAAAGGTTTTATGTAGAGTTTTAGCTATAAGCTATCTATTTTGATAATGAGGAGGAATTTACGTGCTAGGATTTGCCAAAGGCCTAGGATACACGCTCAAAAAGCTATCTGAGAAGAAGTTAACGACGATGTACCCAGATGTACCCTTCCAGATGCCGCCTCGATTTCGGGGAATCCAGCATTTCTCTCCGGAAAAATGTATCGTTTGCAATCAGTGCGCCAGGATCTGTCCGACTGAGTGCATTCAGCTAACCGGGAAGCCGCATCCTGATCCCGAGAAAAAAGGTAAAATCATTGATACGTATGATATTAATTTTGAAATTTGTATTTTATGCGATCTATGTACGGAGGTCTGTCCAACAAATGCAATCGTCATGACTAATAATTTTGAGCTTGCAGTGTATAGTCGAGATGAATTGTACAAGGATTTAAAATGGTTGGACGATAACAATACCAATGTGAGGGAGGAAAACTAATTGATAAGCGGGTCGTATGCCGTGTTCTTTATACTGGGCCTTCTGACCATTGGTGGGGCGATTTTTATGATTAACTTTAACCGAGTAGTTCATATGGTGATCTCTATTGGGGTAACGTTTATTAGTATTGCAGGCTTGTTTGTACTGCTGGGTGCTGAATTCGTTGCTGTTTCCCAAATATTGGTCTATTCAGGGGCGATCTCGATTCTGATGTTATTCGGAATCATGCTGACAAAGCACAATGCGACAGAAGAAGGGAAAAAACGAAGAGCACGGTTTTGGTTTAGCTTGGCAGGAGTTGTGACGTTGTTTACAACGATTTTTACGGCCATTCAATACACAAACTGGTCTTCTGTGCCGGCAAGAACCCCTAATCCATCTGTTAGTAACGTCAAGGAAATCGGAATCGAAGTATTTACAAAGTTCGTAATTCCGTTTGAATTGCTGTCTGTGCTGTTACTAGTAGCTTTGGTAGGCGCAATCGTGTTGGCTAAGAAAGAGGAGGAGTAACACAGATGGATATTCATATCTCTTCTTATTTGCTTGTTGCCCTCATTTTATTTTGTGTTGGGCTGTTCGGAGCATTGACCAAACGAAATGCCATTATCGTCTTGCTCTCCATTGAGCTTATGCTGAATGCTGTAAATATTAATTTAGTAGCATTCTCGAAATATGGTTTGCATGCGGCTGTTACTGGTCAAATATTCACTTTGTTTACCATGACGGTAGCTGCGGCAGAGGTGGCTGTTGGGATTGCAGTATTGATCGCTCTCTATCGTAATCGTGATACGGTGAACGTTGACGAGATGGATAAATTAAAAGATTAACCAGGAAAAAGGATAGGTGAAAATATGGAAACAAGTATGCAGTACGCTTGGCTCGTACCGCTTTTTCCTCTGATCGCTTTTGCCATCATCCTCTCGTTCGGACGGCAATTAAAAGAGGGAGCGGGGTACATAAGCATTCTATTGACGGCGGCATCTCTGGTGTTGGCTTGTATTACGTTCGTGGCTCGTTTTCAGGAAGGGGCACAGGATTACGTACTCAGCATTAAATGGCTCCAAGTAGGGGATTATGTGATTCCTGTAGGCTTTGAAGTCAATCAATTAAACGCTATGATGCTGGTGATCGTTTCTGTTGTGAGCTTGTTAGTACAAATTTATTCGCGTGGATATATGCAAGGAGATCAGCGTTTTCCAGTGTTTTATCAATATTTAGCGCTATTTACCTTCTCCATGCTTGGTTTGGTGATCTCACCAAATCTCCTGCAACTCTACATTTTTTGGGAGTTGGTGGGCGTTTGTTCTTTCCTTTTGGTAGGGTATTACTACTTTAAACCAGAGGCTAAGGCGGCGGCGAAAAAAGCTTTTATCGTCACACGAATAGGCGATGTTGGATTATTCATTGCCATTTGCCTGCTGTTTTGGCAAACAGGACGCTTTGAATTCGACGATATTTTTACAGCTATTCAGGGCGGGAAAGTAGAACCGTTTGTCATTACCTTAGCTGCTATTCTCATTTTTGTCGGAGCGGTAGGAAAATCAGGTCAATTTCCGCTCCATACATGGTTGCCTGATGCGATGGAAGGCCCAACGCCTGTGTCTGCTTTAATTCATGCGGCCACAATGGTAGCCGCTGGGGTATATCTGGTTGCGACAACATTTCCACTATTTATTGAGTCGCCAATCGCCTTAGACGTAGTGGCATACGTTGGTGGATTCACTGCCATTTTTGCCGCCTCTATTGGACTGACGCAGCGTGATATTAAACGGGTTCTTGCCTACTCTACAGTCAGTCAGCTTGGCTTTATGATGATGGCATTGGGAGTAGCGGGGGCTGCCGGTTATGTGGCAGGAACCTTTCATCTGATGACGCATGCTTTTTTTAAAGCGTTATTATTCCTTGCCGCAGGTAGCGTGATACATGCGGTGCACACCCAGGACGTGTTTAAAATGGGTGGTTTATCGAAGCGTATGCCGGTTACATCCGTTGTTTTTTTGATCGGTTGTCTTGCTATAGCTGGCATCCCTCCCTTCTCGGGCTTCTGGTCGAAGGAAGAGATTCTCGGTGCGGTGTATATAGCCGGTCGATATGACTTATTAATCATTGCGATTGTAGCTGCATTCTTTACCGCTTTTTATATGTTCCGTTTGTATTTTCTTACGTTTAGAGGAGCGCCTGCTTCTGAAGGGGCTAAAAAAGCATATGAATCACCAAGTGTCATGACGATTCCAATGCTTCTGCTAGCTTTGTTGGCAATTGGTGCCGGGTTTATTAATCTACCAAATGCACCTGTGCTAGGGGAGTGGATGATGAGTGGCTCTGTGGGTCAGTTCATTATCGATAAATATGGAGAGGAATCTGGGCATAGTGCACTATGGTTGCAGATTGTAGCTGTACTTATTTCGTTGTTTGGAATAGGACTCGCTTATCTGATGTATGGCAAAAAAAATCTGCCAACCGATATTATATCCGAACAACTGCCATGGCTTTATCAGCTTTCGTACCGTAAATTTTACATCGATGAGCTCTATACCTTTGTATTTATTCGTCCGCTAAAAGGCATTGGTCTTGCTTTTAACTGGCTGGATTACTACATCATTGGAGGTCTGGTTAGAAGCATTGGCAGATTGACCAACATGGTTGGAAGGTTACTAAGCCGCTTACAGTCTGGTCAGATGCAGACCTATGGCTTTGTAGTCTTGCTGGGGCTCGTAGTTCTCATGGTCAGTCTTACGGCGCTGGGAGGTGTTCCTTTTGTTAAATAGCTATCTGTTATCACTCCTGACGTTTTCGCCTATTCTGGCTCTCTTGATCTTATTGTTCGTTCCCAAGCAGCAGGTTAGCATTGTTAAGCAAATTGGGGTTCTGGGAACGTTGGTGCCGTTGATTTTGGCATTCATGATGTTTGGTGCCTTTGACTATCAACAGAGAGGCAGTCAATTTGAGGAACATGCAACATGGATTCAAATACCTGCTTCCATCACAGCCGATCAACAATTATACAATTTGCATATTGATTATGAAATGGGTGTAGATGGAATTTCCATGCCTTTAATCCTGATGACAGCTATTATTGGAACACTAGCGGCTGTAGCATCGTGGGGGGTAAAAAAGAGGGCGAAAGAGTATTTTATATTCTTTCACCTGTTATTGATCGGGATGTTTGGGGTTTTTGCTGCTCAGAATTTGCTTTTGTTCTTCTTGTTCTTTGAGATCACTCTGGTAGCTATGTACTTCCTCATTGGGATTTGGGGTTACACAGATCGAGAAAAAGCGGCAAATCGGTTTCTTCTATATAACGGGATCGGTTCAGCTCTCATGTTGGTCGGATTTATCACCTTGTTTTTTGTGAGTGCAATCGTGACACAAGAACCGACTATGAGCATTCCCGCGCTGACAGAAGCACTAACCCAGCCGAACAATGCATTTATTGAACATGTTCCAGAGACATTCCGCTGGGGATTGTTCCTGATACTATTTATCGCTTTTGGAATTAAGCTTCCGATCTTTCCTTTCCATACGTGGATGCTAAGAGTGCATGTTCAGGCTCCGCCGGCTATCGTCATGATTCACTCTGGTATCCTCTTAAAAATGGGTGCATACGGGCTGTTACGCATGGGGATTGGATTTTTTCCCGAGACAGTTCAATATTTTGCGACAGGAATGGCAATTTTGGGGTTAGTTAATATTTTGTACGGGGCAGCGCTTGCCTTTGTCCAAAAGGATTTGAAAATGGTGCTAGCCTACTCCAGTATTAGCCACATGGGTATTATCTTATTAGGATTTGCTTCTATGAATCAGTTTGGTTTTCAAGGAGCTTTATTCCAAGTGATATCACATGGCTTTATTTCAGCGCTCATGTTTTTTTTAGTGGGAATCATTTGGGACCGCACGGGTACTTCCAAGCTAGATCAGCTAGGTGGATTAGCTAAGTCAATGCCTTTTGTAAGTGGTGTTTTCTTAGCGGCTGGGATGGCTTCCTTAGGATTGCCGGGGATGTCGGGCTTTGTCAGTGAGTTTTTTGCTTTCCTAGGTCTGTTTGCGAGTCAGCCTGTGTTAGCGGCGATTGGTTCCTTAGGTATTATCTTTACTGCAGTCTATGTGTTGCGTGCCGTGCTGGCGATAACCTATGGACCGACAAAGGAGAAGCATCTGGATTTGGCCGATGCACAGCCTCTGGAGGTAATTCCAATTGTTGTATTGCTTGGATTTATCATTCTGATCGGTGTTTATCCAGCGATGTTAAGCAATCCCTTGCAAGAAACGCTTAAAACGATTGTCATCCATGTGACGGGAATAGGAGGGTAAACGATGGACGTAAAAGATATTTTTTCCTATAACTGGAGCTATCTCCTGCCCGAGTTTACGATTCTTGGTTTTGCCACTGTCCTGTCCATAGTTGACTTGATTGCAGGTAAGCGTCTGAATCGGACTATCATGGGTTGGCTATCACTGCTTGGCGTGCTTATCGCTGGGTACTTTATTGTATCTAATGTAACTTCGCTCAAAGAACCTGTCATATATATGGCAGACATGATGCGTGTTGATCATTTTGGCAGTGCATTTAAACTGATATTGTTAGCAGGGGTTGCGTTTGCTTTACTAATGTCGATCAGCTATATCAAAAAAACAGATGAGGTTGTCCATTCCGGAGAGTTCTACTATTTAATGCTAATGGGACTGGTTGGCTGCATGGTGATGGCCTCTTCGGCTGACTTAATCACATTATTCGTAGGGCTAGAGCTGCTCTCCTTGGCATCGTATATCATGGTTGGCATGCGGAAAAAACGGACCGACAGCAACGAATCTGCCTTTAAATACGTAGTAGCAGGGGGGATTGCTACAGCCGTTACGCTGTTTGGAATGTCCTATCTATACGGATTTAGCGGTACAACCAATCTGTACGAAATGACCCAACGTTTGTCAGAAGCATACCAAAGTGGATTCGGTCCAATGATTTTGATCGGTTTTGTCTTTCTCGCGGCAGGTTTGACGTTTAAAATCTCAGCGGTTCCTAATCATATGTGGGCACCTGACGTGTATCAGGGAGCCGCTACGCCAGTTACCGCTTTTTTGGCGGTCGTTTCCAAGGGAGCTGGTTTTGCGCTTCTCATTCGCGTAATGATTTTAAGTTTTGCCGGTCTATTTAATCAAGAAACCAATCAAAGCGTCTTTGGTGGGATGCTATGGCTTCTATCTATCGTAGCCGGCTTGTCTATGATTGTCGGAAATACGCTGGCGCTACGACAAAAAAATGTGAAGCGTCTCATGGCATACTCTGGGATAGCCCAAGCAGGCTACCTGCTAGTACCACTGGTTATTTTGCATCAGACCTTTTTCTTTGAGCAAATCATTTTCTATCTAGTTGCCTACCTGATGATGGCTTTTGGTGCTTTTGCACTCATTATGGTGGTGACAGAGGATAGAAAAACACAGGATATTAAAGCCTTTGCCGGTTTATACCATCGTTCTCCGTTGGCGGCAGTGGCTATGACACTATTCTTGCTTTCATTAGCAGGGATTCCTATTTCCGCAGGCTTCTTTGGGAAGTTTTATATTTTCCTAAGCGCAATTGGCAGCGGCAGCTTCTGGCTTGCAGGAATCATGCTGGTGACGAGTGTCGTTTCTTATTATTACTACTTTGGAATCATTCGACAGATGTATATGAGAGCAGGGGAGACGGAGGAGGCATTGCGGTTGCCGATAGGAGTAACAATCATTGTAGTGCTGGCGGCGCTTGGAACCTTTGTCTTCGGAGTTGTGCCGGAGGTTCTCATCCAGTACATCCATACTCACTTTAATCCAATGTTTAATTGGGGCGATATGCTGTAAGCAAGAATGTCAGGGAATAGAGAAAACACAGAGGATGGCTATCGGCTGTCCTCTTTTTATTAGAAAAGGCGTATGTTTGTTCTGTCCTACTAATGGATCAGAGGCGGAGAAATCGTTAATTTTTTTAATGCCTGTAAAGTTTCTAACATCTCTATGATATCTAGCGCCTTTTCCTTTCAATGCCAACAGGTCTATGGTAAAGTAGTAAAAGAATTCACGCAGGGAAACATTACAAAAATGGAAAATGAGTTTATAGAAAGAAGTGAGAGTTTTGTTGCTCGGTTCAAATGGACTTTACTCCTTGATGATGATTCTTATTTCTGTCATCTGTATAGGTATTAGCTGGTGGGCTATACAAGCTTTTCGCTTTGATCTATTTGTAAAACGTGCAGATAGTGCCCAGACCAAGCTATTACAAATCTTGCTTTCCATTGTTATCGGACATGGAGTAGCACGTTTTTTCATGGACTATTTAGGTTATTCTCTGTTACTGAATCAATTGTTTCAGTAGATTGGTATAACCCTCCAATTTTACGTACACAATGACTAGTAAGATATAGAAAAAGTGTACGGGGAGAGGGAAAGAATGAAAAAGCACATATCTATGGTCTATGTTGTCTTGTCGCTTATTGGACTGTTTGTTGCAAGTGGATTTTCCTATTGGACACAAGTAACCGAAGCATCTGTGGCAACGCAGTTAATAGAAGCTGCCGAAGCCACTGAGGCTACCATAACCGACATTGAGCATCGGACCAGTATACGGCTTGCACCTCTTAGCACTGCTACAGAGTTTCTTTCTCTCGGTCATGAATGGAGCGGTATTCTGGGGATACCTTCTGCACAAGCAGTAACCGCAGAGGGAAAACAGCTCATCTATCAAACCGAAGGAAAAGTGGGTCAAACCAAGCTTCATATTCGCTTGATAGGATTACCTGAACCCCATAACATCAGCGTATATTTGGTGATCTCGTTGGAAGGGAAGCGGATTCATGCGCAAGATATTGAGAGGGCGTATGAAAAAGTTGTGGCTGAGACCAAAAGAAGGGGTCTGATTCCGCAATTTAGCACTTGTATTCGCGGAATATACAGTGATACACTGAGTGATGGTTGGCAGGAGGCTAGAATTAATAAGGTTTTTGCCCTCCTCCAAGCAAAAGAAGTTGAGCGATTACAGGATGAATCTGTGACTAGTATTTCGGGCTTTACCGCGCAATGGAAGCCGTATATAATAACCAACGATCAGAAAATGAATGTGCAAGTAGCGACACATGTAGATTCGTTGAACCAATTGACTAGGATCACGTTAGGGACACCTATCATCACAGCGGAATACTAAGCACGCGGAGGGGTATAACATTGGAAAAAATTATTGTCCGCGGTGGTAAGGCATTAGCAGGAAACGTAAAGGTTTCTGGTGCGAAGAATGCGGTTCTACCGATTATTGCTGCATCTATTTTGGCAGAAGAAGGAATATCTATCATTCATGACGTTCCTGGATTGGATGATGTCCATACAATTTGTGAATTGCTTAAAACCCTGCAAATTGACATTACATATCAAAATGAAATGTTAACCATTAATGCGACTGATTTAAAGGGTGTGGAAGCGCCTTATGAATTGGTGCGCAAAATGAGAGCATCATTCCTTGTAATGGGACCTTTGCTTGCGCGTAAAGGAAAAGCTCGTATTGCGTTGCCTGGTGGATGTGCGATTGGTACGCGTCCAATTGATCAGCACCTTAAAGGTTTTGAAGCGATGGGTGCTAAAATTGAGATTGGCCAAGGATTTATTGAAGCGAATGTTAATGGTCGCCTGCAAGGAGCAAAAATCTATCTGGATGTTGCGAGTGTAGGGGCTACTGAAAATATTATGATGGCTGCATGTCTAGCTGAAGGAACAACGATTATTGAAAATGCAGCGGAAGAGCCAGAGATTGTTGATTTGGCAAACTTCTTAAACAGCATGGGCGCTAAAATTCGTGGAGCTGGTACAGGTTCCATTCGAATTGAGGGTGTAGAGAGCATGAAGGGCTGCACACATTGTGTGATCCCTGACCGCATTGAAGCCGGAACCTTCATGGTGGCAGCAGCTATTACAGGTGGAGACGTGTTTATTGAAGGAGTTATTTCCGATCATGTCAAATCTGTAACGGCTAAGCTTCGTGAAATGGGTGTTACTGTAGATGAACAAGAAAACGGCATTCGTGTTACTCGCAAGGGTCCATTGAAAGCAGTAGACTTGAAAACATTACCGCATCCAGGGTTTCCAACTGATATGCAGTCGCAAATGATGGCGTTACAGCTTGCTTCAGAAGGGACAAGCATTATTACGGAAACTGTCTTTGAAAATCGTTTCATGCATGTCGAGGAATTTAGACGCATGAGTGCTAATATTAAAATTGAAGGTCGCAGTGCAATTGTCGAAGGGAATGTGCCACTCACTGGTGCTAAAGTGAGTGCTACTGACCTGCGTGCCGGTGCTGCACTGATTTTGGCTGGACTGATTGCTGAAGGTGAGACAGAAGTAGGCGGCTTGCATCACCTTGACCGAGGCTATGTGAACTTCACTGAAAAATTGCAAATGCTAGGTGCAAATGTAAAGCGTGTGAAGGTAGAAGAGCAAGTAGCTCCAAGCTCTGAAAAAGTAACAGCGAAATCCTTGAAAGTAAATCTATCTCCTAATTTTGCGTAACGTATAAATTAGGCTGGATAAGTCTGGGGATCCCTTGCCTTATGGTAAGGGATTTTCTACATTTGTACTGGGATGAGTTCGAAACCCGTGGTAAGATGATGGATAAGCAAAAAAACTGATAACAAAATCAGCATATAATGGATGGGAGAAGAAGATCATGGAGACTGTGAAAAGCAAAAAACTGCTAATGCTCCTGGAAGAAAATTGCCGACTGAGCAATAAGCAACTTGCACTCTTGTTGGATAGTACAGAAGAAGAGATTGAAGCAGAAATTAAGCGTCTGCAATCTGAGAAGATTATTGTGAAATATCCAGCACTGATCAATTGGGATCGTGTAGAGGATAATCATAATGTAACAGCCATGATTGATGTAAAAGTAACACCGATTCGCGAGGTTGGTTTTGAAAAGGTGGCAGAGCGCATCTCGCGTTTTCCTGAAGTAAAGGCCGTATACCTGATGTCAGGAGCTGGATATGATATTTCAGTAGTATTAGAAGGCAAAACAATGCATGAGGTTGCTAACTTTGTTACGAAGAAATTAGCTGTTTTAGATAACGTTGTTTCTACAGCGACTCATTTTATTTTGAAGCGCTACAAGCACGATGGTACCATTTTAGAAGATAATGATGACGATCGCAGGATGGTGGTAACGCCATGAGTCAGGTGACGAATAAAAGCCGTTTGTCAGCCATCGTAGGAGAACTTAAACCTTCTGGCATTCGCCGCTTTTTTGATTTGGCAGCTTCTATGGAAGGTGTCATTTCTCTAGGGGTAGGAGAGCCTGACTTCGTGACGCCTTGGCGTATTCGTGAGGCATCTATCTCCTCTTTGGAATGCGGCTATACGGCTTATACCTCCAATGCAGGACTCATGGATTTGCGAAAAGAGATCCAGCGCTACACAGAGGAGCTAATCGGTGTTTCCTACGACCCTGCCAAAGAAATTATGGTGACAGTAGGGGCAAGTGAAGCGATTGATATTGCGCTTCGAGCCATTATTAATCCAGGTGACGAGGTGCTGATTGTTGAGCCATGCTATGTTTCCTACGAGCCTGTCATTCGTTTGGCTGGCGGGGTGCCTGTCTTTTTGCACACGTATGCAGAAAATCAATTTAAACTGACACCACAGGAACTAGAAGCCAAAATTACGGAGAAAACTCGCGCGATTATTTTTTGTTATCCGAACAATCCGACTGGCAGCATTATGAGCTTGGAGGAATGGAAGGAATTAGAGCCGATTTTAACTAAGCATGATTTACTCGTCCTCTCTGATGAAATTTATGCTGAGCTAACCTTTGACCAAAAGCATGAGAGTATTGTGAGCTTACCAGGAATGAAGGAGCGTACGATTCTGATTTCTGGATTCTCTAAATCTTTTGCTATGACAGGCTGGCGTCTCGGTTATGTCTGTGCTCCGGAAGATTTATTGCAGGGTATGTTAAAAATCCATCAATATACGATGCTTTGCGCCCCGATCACTGGACAGATGGGAGCTTTGGAAGCCTTGCGTGGAGGGCGTGACGATGTAGATCGCATGGTAGAGAGCTATTGCCAACGCCGTAATTTTGTTGTAAATAGCTTCTCTGAAATGGGACTTTCATGCCATAGACCAGCGGGAGCCTTCTATGCCTTTCCATCTATCGCTTCTACTGGATTAGCATCCGCTGAATTTGCAGAGCGTTTGCTTATGGAAGAAAAGGTAGCAGTTGTTCCAGGCGATGTATTTGGTACTAGCGGAGAGGGATATATTCGTTGTTCATATGCCACATCCTTTGAACAATTGGAGAAGGCGTTAGAGCGTATGAGTCGCTTCGTAGAACGTCTCTCTTAACTTGCTTTTTCTAATCTTGTAAATCGTTCTATCCTCTTGCCTTCATTCATAGACTAGTACAGCAGCAGGTTGTCTAGTTGAAAAGGCAGGGGGATTTTTTATGAGGCGTTACTTTCTTTTTCTAATCTTCGCTCTACCGATTCTCCTTGTTTTTGTACCAGCGGCTCTAGTCATGTATCACACACCCGATCCAGCAGTAGCTCCTGTTGTAATGGTGGAACAGCAGGGTGAATCCTATTCGGACAACCAGCCTCAGATAAATGTCTTTCGTAGCAAATCAAATAAGATTGAAAAAATGCCGCTAGAGACGTATATCGAGGGTGTGGTTGCGGCGGAAATGCCAGCCGAATTTGAGTTAGAGGCACTGAAAGCCCAAGCAATGGCAGCGAGAACCTATATTGTCCGGCGATTGGCGGAGGGTGATTTTAAAGACGTGCCTAAGGGGGCGCATGTTCTTGATACAGTGAAGCACCAAGCCTTCTTAGGAGAAGCAGAGCGAAAGAAAATGTGGGGAAAGCAGTATGAGTGGAAGCAGAATCGGATTCATCAAGCTGTTAAAGGCACTCTTGGCAAAGTACTAACCTATGAAGGTAAGCCAATTGAAGCTACCTTTTTTTCAACCAGTAATGGATTTACCGAGAATGCAGAGGATTACTGGTCATCCCGCATTCCCTATTTGCGGAGTGTAGCCAGTCCTTGGGATATTGATTCTCCCAGATATGAACAAAGCGTTCAGATTCCCATTGAACAATTTCAACAAAGGCTAGGTGTAATGATTGTGGCGACTGCTTCTGATGGCAATTGGTATTCCATTGAGGAGCGAACAGCCGGTAACCGGATTGGACGTATTAAGGTAGGGGAAAAGGAGTTCAGTGGGAAGGAAATAAGGGAAAAGCTGCGTTTATCCTCTAGTTCATTTTCTATGAAAATCCAACAAGGAAATGTAGTGATCACCACAAAAGGCTACGGTCACGGAGTAGGCATGAGTCAATGGGGAGCCAATGGTATGGCAAAAGCCGGCAAATCAGCAGAGCAGATCGTGAAATACTACTATAAAGGAATTGCCCTGCAAGATTATCAGAAGGTTATGAAAGTATAAGGTGTGAGAAAATTTTTTTAGTTTTCCCTTGTTTCTCAGGTTTATACGTCAAAAAACTGGCGATACTGAGGGATGAGGTGATCAAAATGGAAGATAAAAGAAATCAAAAACAACCTGTTTCTATGAAAAAGTCAACATGGAGAAGTATCCTAGGCAAAAAATGGGCATTCCCAGCTATCTACATCGGTACAGCAGCAATTATCCTAGCATTCGTGATGTGGTATCAAGGAAGCTTACTAAATCAAGCAACCAAGACTCCACAACAAATTGACAAAGTGACGGTAGTCAATGGCGAAAACAAACCGGCTACTGTTCATGAGAACGAGGAAGCTGTTGCGGTAAACAACACGGCACCGACACTGGCGTGGCCGGTAGCAAAAGAAGTCATGTACGAAATTGGCATGGGTTTCTTCAATGAAGAAGCGAACGCTGATGAACAATCTAAGTCATTAGTCAAATTTAACGATTCTTTCGTACCGCATACAGGGATTGATTTAATCTCTGCGAACGGTAAAGGATTTGATGTAGCAGCTGCTGGCGACGGGAAAGTTGTGAAAGTTTACAATGATCAATTGGTAGGCAATTTAGTGGAAATCGAGCATGCCAATAAGCTGGTAAGTGTATATCAGAGCTTGGAGAAAGTTACCGTGAAGGAAAATGATGAAGTTAAGCAAGGGCAGATCATCGGTACAGCAGGGCGAAATGTATTTGAGAAGGATGCAAAAGCACATCTGCACTTCGAAGTTCGCATGGATGGAAACTCCGTTGATCCACACAAGTTCTTAAAAGAAGTACAACCGCAATAAACGGAAGATGCTTAAGCAAAGCTGTCGCATATCCTCAAGAAAAAAGGGTTGGGAGAAATCTCAGCTCTTTTTTTATCGCTTGTCTGTTGTTGTTTAAAAGCCGCCAAACCCTAGATGTGGCGCGGATGATTGCCTAGTTAGTGTACAACCCCCCAAAAAAAGATGGGTACTTGTTGGCTTGTCACATGAGGATATGTAGAATATGTGTCCCCCTCAACCCATATATTGTATCAGACAATTTGATGCTGGGAGGCGAGGGGCGTGCACGATTACATCAAAGAGCGAACCATTAAAATAGGTAGATATATTGTGGAAACACGCAATACGGTTCGCATGATCGCCAAGGAGTTTGGAGTATCCAAAAGTACGGTACACAAGGATTTGACGGAAAGGCTGCCAGAGATCAATCCCGAACTGGCTAACCAAGTAAAAGAGATTTTAGAATATCATAAAGCGATTCGTCATTTACGAGGTGGAGAGGCTACCAAAATCAAGTATAAGCGGAAGAATAAAAAGGCTCGCAGAGAGCAGGAAGAGAGCGTGTAAGAAATATTTCATCTAATGAAGGTTTTCCTTGTACATTTCCGAAATAATTCCTATAGTATTAGGTAGCAAGGTTAGTAAGTACAGGGAGGCCCTTTCATGTTGAGTAAAGATATTGGAATCGACTTAGGAACTGCCAATGTGTTAATTTATGTAAAAGGCAGAGGCATTGTTTTAGATGAACCGTCCGTAGTAGCAATAGATGATCATACCAAAAAGGTTTTGGCTGTCGGGAACGAAGCACATCGTATGGTCGGCCGTACACCAGGAAACATTATTGCGATTCGTCCTTTGCGTGATGGGGTTATAGCTGATTTTGAGATTACAGAAGCAATGTTAAAACACTTTATGGCTAAAATCGGAGCAAAAAGCTTTTTCGCGCGTCCTCGTATTCTTATCTGCTGCCCAACCAATATTACATCTGTTGAGCAAAAAGCAATCCGTGAGGCTGCTGAGCGAAGTGGAGGGGCACGTGAAGTGTTCATTGAAGAAGAACCAAAGGTGGCAGCTATCGGAGCTGGAATGGATATTTACCAACCATCTGGCAATATGGTAGTTGATATAGGCGGTGGAACCACGGATGTAGCGGTTCTATCCATGGGAGATATCGTCACCGCCTCATCGATCAAAGTAGCTGGTGATAAATTCGATCTAGCCATTATGAGGTACATAAAGAGTAAATATAAAATGTTAATCGGAGAACGGACGGCTGAAGACATCAAAGTACAGATCGGAACTGTTTATGGTTCACGCCAGGATGAAATGGACATCCGCGGACGTGATATGGTAAGTGGCTTGCCGCAAACCATCACGATTCGTTCGCAGGAGGTACAGACTTCCCTGGCTGAATCAGTGAGTCAGATTGTACAAGCTTCAAAAAATGTTTTAGAACGAACACCTCCAGAGCTTTCTGCCGATATTATTGATAAGGGAGTTTTCCTGACCGGTGGAGGCGCGCTTCTGCACGGTTTAGATCAAATGCTGATGGACGAGCTGAAGGTACCTGTATTGGTCGCAGAAGAGCCAATGAACTGCGTAGCTAAGGGAACAGGCTTGATGCTTGATTATCTGGATAAGCTTCCTAGTCGTAAAAAGTTTTTTGGATAAGGAGGAGTTCTCTTGATTAGAGGGCTATACACGGCCGGCTCCGGCATGGTGGCATTGCAGAACCGTCAAGAGGCGTTGGCTAATAATTTGGCCAACATAAATACACCAGGATACAAACAGAATGAAGGCGTGCTGCGCGCGTTTCCTGAAGAGCTGTTGATGCGTATGAATGATGAGGAAGGTCCTGAGGTAAAGGGCTACCCGAAGATCGACAGGCATGCCGTACAAATCGGCAGACTGCATCAAGGTGTCTATATGTCTGAATCAATTTCTAACTTTATTCAAGGGGATATCGCTGAGAGCAATAATCCGTATGATGTTGCTTTGACGGATAACCTGCCAATCCCGGAAAATGCCCCTCTCTTTAATCGGAAACCAGTTCAGCCTAAGCTATTTGTTAGTGTAGCTAAATTGGAAAACGCAAACGGGGCGGCAACAGCGGAACAAATTCGCTATGGACGCAATGGGAATTGGAATGTAAATCCCCAAGGATATCTGGTGAATTCTGATGGCTACTATCTGTTAGGAAATGATAATCGTCCTATTCAGATTAGTGATGACACAGGTCTTTTAGATGGGAAAATAACGATTGATGCTGATGGACTCATTCACCTGTCAGACGGTACGACACGTCAATTAGGACTTGTAAAAGCAAACAATCCTTATCAAATGGTGCGCGAGGGAAACAATGTATTTCGTCCGCAAAATCCTGAGGATGTACAAGCTCTTGAAGGCACTGACACTGGACGCTACGCTATCCGTCAAGGATGGATTGAGCGTGCCAATGTTGATCCAACCCGTACAATGACTGACATGATGACGGTAATGAGAGCGTATGAAGCAAATCAGCGCGTAATTACCACATTGGACGGTACGATGGATAAGGCCGTAAATGAAGTTGGACGAGTAACCTAATAGAAAAGGGGAGCCTGCATGCAATCATTAAATATTTCTACATCTGCCCTGCGTGCTGTCCAACAGGTGCTTGACGTTACATCAAATAACATTGCTAATGTGAACACTGTAGGCTTTAAGGGAAGCAGCGCAGATTTTTCCGAGTTGTTGTCAGACACCATGGACAAACAGCCCGTTAAGGATCAAGTCAATCGCAATACACCAGCGGGCATCTCCATTGGGAGCGGTGTGAAGCTGGGCATGACCCGCACCAATCTAAAGCAAGGTGCAGTGCTAACGACAGAAGTTCCCACTGACCTTATGATTGAAGGCGACGGCATGTTTATGGTCCGTAAGCAAATGCTGGATGAAAACGGACAAGTCATTTTCCGCAACGGACGCCCTGTTGAAGAGTATTATGCCACACGTAATGGTAATTTCCATTTGCAAAAGAATGCAAATGAGCGGTATAATCTGCTAACGGCTACTGGTGAAGTGCTTGTCGACACTTCAGGAATTGAAATTGACATTGATGACCCGGAAGGCGGGCAAATTACTGTCAACGATCACGGTGAAATCTTAGTTAATGGAAAGTCAGCATCTATCAGTACAATTCCTCTATTTAAGATTAAAAACCAAGATCGATATGAGCGAGTAGGTCAAAATAATCTACGTATTACGAATAACGCCGCTGATTTGGCAGGTATGACCAGAATTGATTATGCTGCTGGTGAAGGTAAATTACGCCAAGGCATGCTGGAGACTTCAAACGTAGAGCTGAATCACGAAATGACTCAGCTTATGCTAGCTCAACGGGCCTACCAATTTAATGCACGTGCGCTATCAATTAGCGATCAGATGATGAGTACAGCAAATATGCTGCGTAGCCGATAGGAAATTAGTAAGGAGGACCCCAAGCAGTGAACCAGGTGAGAGGACGTAACGCACAACGTGAAGAGTTGGATGCAAAAGAGGTAAAGTCGAAAAAAGGTAGGAGCCTCCCAAGAGTGCTTGTAAAAGTAGCCATGGTGCCTATCCTGTTATTTATCTCTCTTGCGATAGGCCTTGCTATCGGGTTTTCTGTCGTGGGAAAGATGCCTCTATCCCAAGCATTTCAGTTTGAGACGTACAAGCATATTTACGATTTGATGTTTTCAAATTAATAAAGACAAGCGTGATCGATAGAAGTCCTTTTCTGTAGGGGAAGAGGGCTTCTTTTTTCATAATAAGGGTACAAAAAGGAAGGGATTTGATTCCTTCCTTACTCCCTAGTTGCTGTTTGTTCGCTGAAAAGGGTATAATGAGAATTGCTTGTGTGAACATAAGATGAACCATTTTCTCTGGAAAATACTCTTCTCGCTCTTGCTGTAGAGCCGGAATAAACGGAGGTATGCTCGGTGAATGTTCCTAATGCGTTAACTCTTTTACGCATCGCATTGGTCCCGATCTACCTAATTGTGTTCTTTTCCGACCATATTATTTGGGCCTATTTTATTCTTATCTTCGCAGGCCTTACAGATGTGGTGGATGGATATATAGCACGTACTTATAAAATGACTACTGCGACAGGTGAAATGCTCGATCCACTAGCTGATAAATTGATGATGTTAGCCGTTATCTTTTCATTTTTGCTGTCCGGTCGTATCAGCATTTGGGCTGCATCCGTATTCTTTTTACGAGATTTGTTAATGATTATTCTTTCTGCATTCTTTCATTTTCGCGGAAAGAAGCTCGTATCGGCTAATATTTATGGGAAGGTAACCACCGTGTTATTTTATATCGTGTTTACTTCCATCATGTTTCAATACACATATGGTGAATTATTTTTATGGATCGTTATTTTGTTCTCCATTTTGACCAGTGCTATTTATTTAATGAAGGTATTATTGTTAAACAAGGATCTAGGAGAAAAGAGCACTCCGTAATCGAAGTGCCCCTTTATAGGAAACCCTCATCCTGATTGGGACAAGACAAGGGAGTACTTATATTGTAAGTAGATCGAACAACTCACATACATAGCGTAGCTAGTGAAAATATGGAAGTGGAGGAAAGACGCGTGGAATATCCAACAATCTTAGATGCTGTACAAATTCAGGAGATCATCCCTCATCGCTATCCATTTCTTTTAGTGGATCGAATTATAGAGGTCGAATATGGGAAACGTTCGGTTGGATTGAAAAATGTAACGATGAATGAACCTTTTTTTCAAGGGCATTTTCCCGGCTATCCTGTTATGCCAGGCGTATTAATTGTGGAGGCACTTGCTCAAGTCGGTGCAGTAGCAATTTTGGGTAAAGAAGAGAATAAAGGGAAATTAGCTTTCTTTGCAGGTATTGACAATTTCCGTTTTAAAGAACAAGTAACGCCAGGTGACACATTGCTGTTAGAAGTAGTGATGACAAGGGTCCGCGGTACTTTTGGAAAAGGAAATGCAGTAGCAAAAGTTGGCGAAAAAGTAGTGGCAGAAGGCGAAATTATGTTTGCCATCGCCAATAAATAAGCAAATTAGACAAAGAAGAACATGGGCACATTCTGGAATTGATCTTGAATGTGCCTTTCTTTTAGAGTAAAATTGGCTACGTGCAACCTGTCTCTTTAAGGCCTACATAATAGAATTAGTGGGGGCATATATTATGAAAGTCGCGCGAATCCTGGGGGTTCCGTTTTCTACTAAAGGTTTGCAGGATACGGTGCAGCATTTGACCGATCTTGTCAGACTTGGGGAGCGTACACATGTCGTTACCGCCAATCCGGAAATCGTGATGCTATCTCAAGGAAATAAAAACCTGGCAAGCTTGATGGAACAAGCCTATGTAGTGCCAGATGGCATTGGAATTATTTATGCAGCTCGGTGGTTAAACGCCCCGATACGCGAACGTGTTACAGGTGTTGAATTACTAGAGCATCTCATGATACAAGCCAATGAAAATCATTGGGGGGTTTATTTATTAGGGGCTTCGCCGGATGTAAATGAAAAAGCGGCTGAAGTTCTGCAGGAACGTTTTCCACAAGCAAACATTGTTGGCCGGCAACATGGATATTTTAAGCCTGAGGAAGAGGCGAGAATTGTCGCGGATATACAAGAAAAGAAACCAAATTTACTATTTGTAGCCATGGGTGCACCAAAACAAGATGAATGGATAGCAAAATACTGGGATGCACTTCCTGTTTCACTTGCTATGGGAGTTGGAGGATGCTTAGATGTCATTTCTGGTAAAGTAAAACGTGCACCACAAATGTGGCAGCAACTACACTTGGAATGGCTGTATCGCTTACTAAAAGATCCATCGAGATGGAGAAGACAACTGGCAATACCACACTTTGTCGCCACAGTGCTGTGGAGCCGTTTGAAAAAACGTTCCGAGTCTCAGTAGAGAGGGGAAACATCATGTCTGGTTATGTCTTCGGACTGTTGACCGCCATGGTTGTGGCTTTTATCGCTACACCATATGTCAAAAAACTAGCAATAAAAATTGGAGCAGTTGACGCTCCCAACGATAGAAAAGTACACACCAAAATTATGCCGCGCATGGGCGGACTTGCGATTTTTATAGGATTTGTAGTTGCGCTGTTTATTTTCTTAAAGCCTTTAACAAATGAAATGCTGGGAATCTTTATAGGTGGAACGATTGTACTAATCACCGGGATTCTTGATGATAAGTATCAGTTGTCCCCTAAGTGGAAGCTGCTTGGACAAATCATCGGAACAGCGGTTGTTGTAATAGGGTTTGGCTTGAAGATTGGAGTAGTGAATCTACCTTTCGGGGATGTAGGCTTAGACTTCTCCACAGGCTGGTTAGCTGTACTAGCCGTTCCTATTACGATGATATGGATTATTGGAGTCACTAATGCCATTAACCTGATTGATGGATTAGACGGACTGTCTGCTGGTGTGTCTGGCATTGCCACAGCTACTATGGGTGTTATGGCTATTATCATGAAGGACACTGGTGTTGCGATGTATTGCTTCATTTTGCTTGGAGCAATCATTGGCTTCCTTTATTTTAACTTCCATCCGGCCAAAATTTTTATGGGTGATACAGGAGCGTTATTCTTAGGATTTAATTTAGCGGCTCTGTCCATTATGGGCTTTAAAGAAGCGGTATTTGTTTCCTTTATCATTCCAATTGTGGTTCTGGGGGTTCCGTTGTGGGATACGTTCTTTGCGATTGTACGCCGTATTCTGAATAACAAACCAATTTCCAGTGCGGATAAAGGGCACTTGCATCACTGCTTGCTGAATATGGGGCTCTCCCATCGAACAACAGTTATCACAATCTACGGAATGAGTGCGTTTTTTGGTGGAGCAGCTATCCTGCTTACAAAGGTAACCAACGCACAGCATACCATTTGGATGACGCTTATTATTTTGGCTGTTTTAGGGTTTGTCATTCATATGGTGACCGAAATTGTAGGCTTGGTTGGCCGCAAGCACCGTCCAATCCTCAATGCTTATGAACGTTTAAAATTAAAAGTAAGCAACTCGATGCGTCGAGGTCAATAAAAGTAAGAGCCGCTGATTGAAGAGCGGCTCTTTTTTTCGTATGAGACACGAGTGTAAAAAATTACGCTTGATAAACATGGTCCCCAAGCTTTAGCAGGCAGTGACACAAAATTGATGGATCATCTATCATCTCCTAGACATTGGGAGAGAAAAGCGGACAGACAAAAACGGGTTATGTATGCAGTAAGGCTGAAAATAAGCGAGAAATGAACTGTCCAGTGTTTGATTTTTTTGAGAAGTAAATCTTTGCTTGTAAATTTTCCTTCATTAATATAGATGCAAAGTTAGAAATAAAAAACACCTGCCGTAATTTGGCAAGTGCTTGTTTATACGAGTAAGGTCTGGTATTTCACAAATAATCCTTATATAGTTGTATAGGAAACCATTTGTCTAACAGGAAGGTGCAACCTTCAAATGGTTCTATGCGTATAGTAATTAGATACTGGTTTTGTATAATCTTTCAAGATGTCATACCTTTTTTATTCGGTATCTTCCTGAATGGCTTCGACAGGCAGCTCTACATACTCTTTATTTCCGAGGGTCAGTGTAGCCTTACCATTTGTAAGATCTGTGATTCGTTCGATAAAGGCTGTTTCCTCTCCCTGTGGCAACTGTACCCGAACGGTTACGGAATCGGCATAATCAATACCTGCTACCCGGTGGTTTCCAAGTCGCAGCTCGTTTTCCACCTTCCCCCACCAATGATAATCTAATGAAATGATTACTTCTTGGTGAAGAATGTGGGCAACGATGCCGGCTGCTTTCAATGCAGTGACCGTACCTGCTGTATAAGCGCGTACCAGCCCGCCTGCCCCTAATTTGATGCCACCAAAGTAGCGAGTAACGACAACAACCGTATCTTTTACCCCGTTTTTCTTGATGCATTCTAATATGGGCTTTCCAGCTGTGCCGCTTGGTTCACCATCGTCGCTGGAACGCTGGATTTGGTCATTCTCCCCTATGACGAATGCAGAACAGTTATGGGTTGCGTCCCAATGCTTTTTCTTAATCATAGCGATGAAAGCAGTCGCTTCTTCTTCTGTAGTTACACGCTGTGCGTAACCAATGAAGCGGGATCGTTCAATAACGATCTCATCTTCTCCGTAGCCAGCCAGGGTTTTATAATGTTGTAACATTTGCATCACCTCATGCTACCAGCATAACGGAGAAACAGGGATCGTTGCAAACGTTGTGTAATTTTTTGCAGATAGCAGACGTATTGTAAATGAGTACAAGGAAAAATGCACTTGCAATACAAGTGATCTGGATAAGAGACCTGAATATTGCATGCAAGACTTAGAATGCATGGCAAATCAAAGTCTGAGCAAATCTGTAACAAAATACGAATGATTTGCCAGAGACCAATTTACGCCAAATATGGTATGGTACTAATGTAGATAGACGTGAAAGTTTCATAAATCGAATGGTAATTGAGAAGGAGTGTACAGATATGAATTTTCCTTATTCAAAAAAATGGGTTGCTCTAACAGTAGCAGCGATGGTTATGACCTCAGGCAGCGGACTTGCTGCGGCAGCCACTACAACAGCACCAGCAACAACTCAGCAAGTGACCGTTAAGAAGGAACAAGAAGTAGGAGCTAATGATCTTACTATTGAAAAAGCCGTAAAGCTTACATTAGAAAATAATCTGGACTACAAAAAAGCAAAGATTGATGTAGATAATGCGATGATTAAAGCTAGCTCAGCCAATTATACCAGTAATAAAATCAAGGAAGGCATGATTGAAGACCTTGGAACTGCTGAGGGGAAATATGTAGCAACTGTCCGTGCTGAGGGACAGAAGGAGATGGGAAGACTTTCCTTGCAGCGTTCAGAGGGAAGCTTTAAGCTGAATACAGAGAAGCTATATTACGATTTATTAAATGCAGAGGATGATTTGGTATTAAAGAAGCAAAGCTTGGAACGCTCAGAATCTCAACTGAAAATAGCCAATGCAGCATTTGGGGTTGGGACACGAGCAAAGACTGATGTATTACAGGCTGAAGCAGGTGTAGCTCAAGCTAAGGCTGCAGTTGCCCAAGCTGAGTCTGCAAAGGAAATTGCCAGACTAGCTCTTAATAAATTCATGGGTGTGGACCTGAATAAAAAATGGAACCTGCTGACAAAACAAACAAGTGAAAATGTAGAAGTGATGGATGTTGAGAAAGCAATTGCGAAAGCATTAAAAGAACGCGTTGACATACTAACAATTGAACAAGACATAAAGAACTCAGAAAAGGAACTGGAAGTTATTGAGAAATACTCCATCCTATCCGGATTCCAAGGCCAAGCAGCGAAAAATACTGCCGAAAAAAATAAATTAAATTTAACGCAAACTCAGAACCAAGTAAAAATGGACCTTATGCAGGCATACTACAATCTAAACTCAATTAAAACAGCGTTAGAGGCATTAAAAAAGGGAACAGACGCTGCATCAGAGAACTATCGCTTAACCAAGCTGCGTTTTGAGAATGGTCTGGCAACAGCTATCGAGGTAGTTGGAGCAGAGGAAGAGCTTGCTAAGGCGGAAAACAATTATCAAAAGAATTTGTATCAGTTAAACCTGGCTGTGATGGTATACGAAAATGCGATTTTGCAACCAACTAGTGGTCAATAATGAATAATATGGGTTAGTTATCCGTAAAAAGATCAGGTATAAGGGGAAAGGGGGATAGATCATTCTATCCCCCTTTTATTTTTGGTATGCGGTAGCAAAAATGGAAAAAGATTGTAGGTGACAATTGGAAATTCGATAATTATAATTACCTTTGTGACTCAAATTACCCAGAATTATCAACTTACGAAAAATTTTTTTAAAAAATGTACGCAACGACCGCAACTTTTTAAAATCCTATGCGTTTAATAGTATGTCGAAGTAATTACGGTTAGATTCCTAAAAAAGGATTCACGAAGTCTAGCAACTATGATACACTAATGACTGTTGCACTTTTATGACATGATTCGCTAGTTTTGCGTAATTTATGAAGGATTTTGTTCTTTCTATATGCGATCCTGCGAAAGGGGGTGAAACGCGCTTGCAGGATTCGGGCTGGAAAAAGAAAGAGACAACTAGTAATAAGATATCCCAAAATCAATTGTTATATACTAGAGGAGGAGAACCTAAGGTTATGAAAAAGGTTGTTAATAGCTTATTGGCAAGTGCACTAGCACTATCCGTAGTTCCTGTTGTTGCAGGAGCAGAAGAAGCAGCAAAAACTACAGAAGAAACAAAAACTACTGCACCACAATTAGATCCAAGCATGGAGAAAGTTATCCAACGTTTGAAAGCACTTGGTTTGGCTACAGGGGATGAAAAGGGTAACCTTAACCTTGACCAACCAATCAAACGTTCTGAGTTCGCTACTTTGATGGTACGTGCTCGTGGACTAGAGCAAGCTGCAAACACTGCAACTTTCAATCCATTCTTTAAAGACGTTACTGCTTCTGACTGGTTCAAAGGTTGGGTTAGCATCGCAGTTAGCCAAGATTTAACAATAGGCTACCCTGACAAAACTTTCCGTCCAGACAAACTAGTAACATATGCTGAAGCAGCTACTATGTTAGTGCGTGCACTAGGTTATGAGCCATTGGCACTTCAAAATGGTACTTGGCCAAACAACTTCATCTCACAAGCGTCTACTTTGAAAATTACTGATGGCGTAACTATTGATCCAGACAAACCAGCTGTTCGTGGCGACGTAATGAAGATGTTAGACAACTCTCTTCGCGTTGACCTAATGAAACAAACAACTGTTGGATCTCAAAACAACCACGAAGTTCTTCCTGGTAAGAACCTTCTAACTGAATACCTACACGTACATGTTTACGATACAAAATGGACTATGACTGATCGTAACAGACCTGAAGATCTTCCTTCAGTTTCTAACGTACCAGTAATCGGTCTTGGATCTTTGAAATACAACGAAGTAGAATTGACTTCTGACAGCAAATCTTTCTTCAACAAAGTGAAGTACAAAGTTGCTGACAGCATCAATGCTAACGACTACGCTGGTCAACGCGTACAAGTATGGATCAAAGACAGAGACAACACTGTAGTATGGATGGAAGGTTCCGAAGACGAAACAGTTGTTTTCGATAAATACAAAGCTATCCATGTTAATGGTAAAAAATTGTCTCCTACTAAAGACAAAGACCAAATCAAAAAAGACAAGTTCGAGAAACTTACTCTAGAACTTGATAGCGAGAAAAAATACGATTTCGCTGAAGATGTAACTGTAACGTTCAACTTTGAGCGCGCTACAAAAGCATCTGATGTACAAGATGCTCTACAAAGATTGCTAGAAGCTGACGATGCTTATTCTGTTAAGCTAGTTCTTAACACTAAGAATGAAATTCGTTACCTAAGCATCGTTGACGATCGCAGCGGCGACCAAAAATGGGTAAACAATCACTTCGGTTCTGAGCTAATCAAAAAAGTATCTGAGAAAAAGATCACTACTTTGGTTGGTCAAGATCTATCCCTTGATGGTAAAAAAGAAGGCGTTGACTACCTAGTATTCTTGGATGGTAAACCAGCTAAATTGGCTGACCTTAAAGAAATGGACGTTTACCATGCATACCGTGCAGACGGTAACAAAGACAAACTTTTGATCTTTGCTAACCGTACTACAAAAGAAGGTAAAGTTGAAAAAGTACGTTCTAAGTCTGAAAAAGACTTCCGCATCGTTATCGATGGCAAAGAGTATCGTTTCAGAAATGCTTCCTTTGCAAAAGACAAAGACAAAGAAATTCAAGATAACATCACTACTGATGAAATCGATAGCCTAGAAGGTACTAAAGTTAAGATTTACCTTGACGCTGTAGGCCGTATTCGTCACATCGAAGGTTATGAAGCTAACGATCGCAAGCAATTAGCTATCATCTCTCGTTCTGCTAGCTACGAGGCTTCTACTGACAGATACATCTTCAAAGTTTGGACAGAAAAAGACTCAGGTAAAACTGCTAAACTTGAAGGTAAATACATTAAAAACGAAGATGGTAAAAAGTTCAGCGAATTGAAAGGTTCTAAGACCGAAAGCCAACTTGCTAAAGATTATCTAACGTTGACTAATGACAAAAAATTCATCCTTGCAGAAGTTGAATTGGATGCAAACGGTGATATTGAGAAAGTTAACTTGAAAGATACTTCTAAAGCTAAACACATGACTAAAGAACAGTGGAACAAAAACACTGATAAGAGTGATGAAACTGTTAGATACAACGGAAAATCTTATGATTTCGGTTCCAGCTCTGTAGCGTTTGATGGATCTAAAGGTATCGAAAGTGGTGAAGTTACATCACTTAAGAGCCCTAAAGTTATCAAATGGAGCAAAATCGCTGAGAAAGACGCTGAAGTATACTTCACTCTAGATGGCAGCGATATCGAAGCGGTATTCGTTGTAGATTCTAAAGGTCTTGCTTCTGGCTCTGAATACGGTGTGGTTGTTGAAGCTTACAAATCTTCCGGTTCTGATTACCTAAAAATCAAACACCGCGATAAAGATGGTAAATGGGTTGAAACTCCATACAAATACGATGGTGACGGTAAAGAGAAGCTTGAGAAAACATTCATCCGTTACAGCGCAGATAGCAGCGATCTTATCGAAGAAGATGATATCCGCGTAATCGTTGACGCTCGTGGTGACGAGTATGAATACAAAACTATTAAAGAAAAAGATTACGAAGATGCTGGTGTACACTTTGTAGCTCCTGCTATCGTTGACAAAGTAGAATCCAAAAAAATCTACTTCAGTACTGCAACTGAGAAGAAACTAAGCACGAAGCTTAACAAAGACGTTGTTTACTTCGATAAAGATGGTAAACAAGTAGACGAACCTTCTGATGAAGATTACGTAGTACTAGTTGATACAGACGATAACTCTGACGATATCGATTATGTATTGTATGTAATCAGCCATGAGGAAGCAAAAGAACAAGGTTACTTGAAAAAAGATGAAAACAAAGAAACTCTAATGGATCAATTCCTAAAACAAAAATGGAATGGTGAAAAACCAGATCCAAGTGAAGACGGTGATCTAGACATCACTAAACAAGCAGCTTCTGAAGTACTTCCAGGTGTTTATGGTTATGAGATCGCTGGTAAATTAACTGGTGATTTGAAAGACGAAAAAGAAGTAACAATCGTTCTTGGCGACAAAGAATTTACTGCAGAAGTTAAAGATGGTAAATTTGAATTCACTAAGAGCTACAAAAAAGTAGACGAAGCTTATGTAAAAGTAGGCAAAGAAAAATTTGATCTAAAAATCAAATTCAAATAAGTTACAGTCGTCAATCATATAAGCTAAAATGTATGGATAGATTAGAGACTTAGGTCTCTAATCTATCTAATACATAAATGTTATGTAAACAAGCAAATTAGATACTTCAATATACGATATTTGGAGGGGTAGTAAGTGAATAAAAAAGTAATCCTATCAGTGCTATCTACAGCACTAGTGACTAGCATGGCTACTTCTGCTTTCGCAGCATCTGGCGGAATTTATATTGGTGGAAAAGTGGACAGATTCTATTCTGACGAAGCATTCATTAAACAAAATGCAATGCTAATCGCAGATTTATATGATTCCGGTCTAGAGAATGTTGAAAACAGCGTTCTTTATGTAAACTGGGATGGTAAAGCAGCTACATTGCAAGAAATGATGGATGCTAAACTAGCTGGTAAAGAAGTTGAATACAAAACAGTAACTAGCGAAGACTTCGAAAAAATCGGTGGCGAAGAAGGTTTCTACGCTGTAGATGCTCAAGGTAAAGTTTCTACTGAAAAAGAAATGCAACCTGAGCAAAAACCAGTTACTCCTGGTGATTTGGTAGTTGAAAGCGTAAGTGCTATTACAAAAACAAAAGTCGAAGTGAAATTTAATAAAGCAATTGATTCCATCGATGCTAAAAACTTCACTATCGCAGGAGCTACGGTAGAAGTAGCTTCTTTGAGTGAAGATAAGAAAACAGCTACTTTAACTGTTTCTGGTCTTAATTACGATACTGAGTATACAATTGTTGCCAAAGATGTATTAGTTGATGGCAAACCGATTACTTTGAAAGAAAGCAAGTTCAAAACTCCTGTAATTACAGATTTGTACAAGCTTGAACTAACTACTGACGCAGCAGGCGATCAGCTTAAATCTGACGGAGTAGATACCCTTGTAATTACTGCTAAATTGTTAGACAAAGTAACTGGTGTAGTTGATGAAAATGCTGATAACGTCGTAATTTCATTCAGCACGACTTATGGTAACTTAGCAAATACACGAGTAACTGTTCAAAAAGGTATTGCGACTGTTACATTAAGATCTGAATTCAGCCAAAAGGATCTTGTAGCTAAGGTAGATGCACAAGTTATTGAAGCATCTGGTGACTACAAACATCTAATTGGTAAAGTTATCGGAACAAAAGAAGTATTTTTTAAAGTAAATCCTGATGGACCAGGAGAAATTGAGCAATTGCCAGCAGTAGTTTCTGCGGGGTCTAATCAGGCAGATCGTGTAACTGTTAACTTCAGTAAAAACGTTTCAGTAGAAGATTTTGTACAAAAAGATGAAACTACAGGGTTGTACAAAGTGGATTCAGACGGAAATGCATTGCTTAAAAATGGAACTAAAATCAATATTATCCAAGATAAAGTCGCTAAAAAAGTTCGTGGTTTGAAGCCAGTCGATGGTAATAAAAAAGCACTTGAAGTTATTTTGGATAGAAATGAAGTAGATTCCAACGGTATTCCAACACAAATTTTAGCCGATAACAAGGCAGTAGAAGTAGAATTTGTTCAAGATAGTAAAGTGGGACCCCAAACAACTAAAGCTGATTTTATTTTGGCTGATGCACGCAAACCTGAAGCTACATCTGTAACTGCACAAGGATTGAAAGAAGTAGCAGTTAAGTTCTCAGAATCAATCGCTAAAGCTGATGTTTCAATTGATGGTGGTCTAACTAAAATTAGCAAAATAAAGTTTGGTGAATTTGACCAAACAACGTTAAAAGATACTCGTGACATAGTGACTATCGAAACAGTTGACTATCTAAAAGCTGGAGTTCATTCGGTACAGCTGTCTTCCATTTTCGACTTTGCTGGTTTAACAGATGATAAAAACATTTCTACCAGCCAGACTCTAGACTTTAAAGTAAAAGCTGATAACGCAATTCCATCTTCTACTGTAAGTGTTGAATCTCCAGAGCAGTTCCGTGTAACATTCAACAAGTTAGTTGACGGTTTAACAGCTGACAAAGTAAAACTTCAAGTTGCTGTTAAGAATGTTGATGGTACTGAGAGTTGGGTAAATGTAGCTGATGCGGCTGGCAAATATACAGTAACTCCTGAATTAGCTATGGATCACACAGCTGAAAATAAAAATGAGTACGTGTTTGAGTTGAAAAATGACTGGACTGAAATTTACGATACCAAAGTAACTACCAAGAACTATTACAATGATAAGTATCGTTTATTCATCCCAGCTAACTCTGTAACTAATCCAGCAAATGGAAAACAAAATGCTGACATTGAAATGTTATTGAATGGTACTATTATGACTACGCCTGATACTGTTAGTCCAACAATTAAAGACATTACTCAAATTAGTACGGGTCGTTATAATGTTGAAATGAGTAAACCTGTTAAGCTTCCTGGTAAAGACCTTGATACACCTTCTCAAAGTCAACCAAAAGTTCCAGAACCAATTATTGAGTTCTTAGGTAAAGATAAAGATGGTAATACTAAGACTATCAAGGGAAAAGTTGTAGACTACACTGATAAAAACCGTGCAGATAAACAATTTGAAGTAGTACCAACACCAGACAAACCTGAAGACCTTCCACAGACTATTGTAAACAATGGCGGAGATATCCACTGGACACTTGTGGTTCGTTCTATCTCTGATGATGTAGGAAATACAGCCGAAACCTTGACTAAAGTCTTTGAAATTAAACCTAATGCTGTAGTGGCTGATGAAGTGTTCATGGTTAAAGGCAAACGTTCAGATAATACACTTTACAATGGAGTAGTTGGAGCCGAGAATGGTAAAGGTCCTGATACAATTACATTGACGTTTACTTCAGGTGTTCAGTATACAGGTAGCGAGAAAAATGCTGTAAACCCTGCAAACTACACACTTGATGGTGAAAACCTACCAAAAGGATCTATTCTTACAGTTTCAGACTCAGATGATAATCCTGAAAATGGTTATGATACTGTCATTATTTCACTACCTGATGGAACGTTGGAAACCTCTAAAGGTTCAAATCTGATTACTGTTTCTAAGAGCTTAGAGTCTTATAAAGGTGCAAAATTAACTGGTGAGTATGCAATTACTTTCGTTCCTGAAGCAGGTATAACTCCTGATGAAGCAAAAGTTGCTGATGCTGTAGCTGAGGCAATTTCTAACCTTCCATCAGTTGACAAACTTACTCTATCAGACGAAGCAACACTTGTTAATGTACGTACTCAATACAATGCTTTAACTGCAATTCAACAAAAAGCTGTAAAAAATCTTAAAGTTCTAGAAGCTGCAGAAAAGAAAATGGCTGAGCTGAAAAAAGCTGCTGGCGATGTTGCAGCTAATCTAGCAGCAGCTAAAACTGCAGTGACTGATTTGGAAACTGCAATCGGAGCAGGTAAAGATCTAACTAAAGAAGCAGATCTTTTAGCTGCAGAAGCTGCCTTGAAAACAGCTAAAGAAAAAGTAGCATTGGTTGCAGATGCTAACGAGAAGAAACTTCTTGAGGCAAAAGTAACACTTGCAGAAAAAACAGTTACAGATGCTCGCGCAAAATTTGATGGCGACGCTGCAACTGCACTAAAAGATGCTAAAGCAGCTGTAGAAGCTCTAGAAACTGCAGCTAAAGCAGATTTAACAGTAGAAACTAACCTAACTGCAGCTGAAACAGCTGTTGCAGCTGCAGAGACTGCTGTAGCTAAAGTGGCTGCTGGTGCTGAAAAAACAGAACTTGAAGGAAAAGTAACTACTGCTAAGAAAACAGTTACAGATGCTCGTACTGAGTTTGATAAAGTAGCAAAAGAAGCAGCTGAATTGAAAGCAGCTAAAGATGCTCTTGAACAAGCGATTACAGAAGCGAAAGCACAAAATAATGCTGCAGTAGCTGGATCTGCTAAAGGGGAATATCCTCAAGCAGCTAAAGATGCTTATGATGCTGAAATCCAAAAAGCAGAAGCAGTATTTAACAATGTGGATGCTAAGAAAGATGAGTTAGAAGCAGCTAAAGCAGCTCTTGATGCAGCTACGACTACTTTTGAAGGCACAGTAAATCCTTAATTAAAGAACGTATATCTTCATTAATTCGTTGAAGTAAAAAAAGAAAAGAGCCCCCTATGACAAAGCATTACTGCTGAGTCTAGGGGGCTCTCTAACTATCAGATACTATTAACATAAACTTATTGAAGCTGAAACTTTTATCTACTAGAAAGCAATTTATTTATATGATTTTAATCTCTGTTGAATATTTTCAACCAGCAAAAGTTGGATACTTTTTAAAGTGAAACCCATAACCACCAATCCCCTACATCCTCCCCAACAACGTCTCAATCTCCCTCTCATACCCGTACCTCTGAAAAAACTCAATCAATGCCACCGCAAAAATATCGCGTTGACTAATATTCTTCTCTTTACTATATTCCCTGACCATTTGATCTAATGTATTAGTCATATGCACGGATTTCGTGACAAAAATCCCAGGCACAGCATAGCGAGGTACCTTACCTGATTCCGATCCTGGCACTATGAGATCAATTAACCGATCCTTATTTCGGGCGAGAAGCTCCAAAATAGGCAGATAGGTCTCTAATTGTCCTGGTTTCCCCTTATCCATACGGTTAGTTTTTGCAACGCTCTGAAGGGCTTCTGAAGCCTCTACGGACCGTTCCTCTCCTTGTGTTGTAGCAGAGAATGGAATGGACAATGCTTCTTCTGTAAATTTACCCGTCAGCTTCTCGTAATTCTTTTTATCCGACGACCACTTATAACCTTTGGATTTCATATATGTAGCTAGCTCGCGGTGATCGCTAAATCCTAAGCGTTTTGCAATGGTTTTCGCATCAGCGCCTTCTTTTTGAAACAGCGAGATGATCGTAGATATTTTAGATGAGCTGACAAGGTCTTTGCTGGAATCCCATTTCTCGATTCGATTATAGGCTGGCACATAGGTTTGTTTATCTCGATCCCAGACAAAGTTCTTCCGGCGCATATAGATGTCTAATGTTTTGTAGTTTTTATGTCCCAATTCCTTAGCTAAAAGGTCTCTGGACTTCCCCTCTACCAGTCCACGCAGTATTTCATTTACGCGTTCATCATAGATAGGTTTTTTCTCTGTTGATAATTCCATTTTCAACACTCCCAGGTATGTTTGATGAAATGTAATGTGACGTGTTTGTTTCTGTATCTAGGCCTTACAGGGTGTTAATGGCATCGCTGAGTTGATCTAGATTGGTGTGCGTATAGATACTGGTGACGTTTAGCGAAGAGTGTCCCAGTAGCTTTTGAATTTGTACGAGATTAACATCATTTTTTACAAGCTGGCTGGCAAAACTATGGCGCAGTATATGAGCTGTTACCTTCTTTTTCCATCCTAACCTTTTTACTGCTTCGGTGATTTCCTTATTTACGTAGACAGGAGATAGCATCCCTGTCTTTTTGGTGCAAAAGAAGAGAGGAGAGGCTGTAGTTGGTCGCTTCTCCTGAACGTATTCCTGTAGTAACGGGAGTAATCGGAGTGAGATGGGAATTAGACGATCCTTGTTACCCTTACCGGCTACTACATGAATTACCTTATCTTCTAAATTCACATCGTCTACTGTAAGATTCAGGCACTCTGAGATACGTAAACCTGTCATATACAAGACAATGACTACTAGACGAATGAGAGGATGATCAATGGCATGGACGAGCCGTTCCACTTCGTCTTCCGTTAAGTATGTTCGCTCCTTCTGCTGTACTTTGATTTTCTCAACAGACAGGGCGATGTTACGGACGACTAGCTCTTTTTTATAGGCGTAAGCAAAAAAGGACCGGAGCGTATGAAGATTACGTAGCCTGCTAGCAGGAGCATAACCGCGCTCTTCCTTTAAGTAATGCAAATATTCTTCTAAATCGGTTACAGTTATTTCTTCAATGTAAGATTCACAGTTATATTTGCTATCAAGAAAGCGTGTAAAATGCACTAAGTCTTTTCCGTAACCTGAGATGGTTTCTTCACTTCGACCGATAGATGACATATATTCTAGAAAGATTTCTATGGTATTCATCAATAACATTACAGAGAACCACCTTTTATTTAGAGAATAGGCTTCATGTATGGAAGTGATCTTCATTAGAAACATTCTTGAAGTGTAGTAATCATTGTTGCCATTATTCCTGCTTTATAACGTTATGTATAAAAATTCTATATTTTAATATTCTGAACAAAAAAGTAACGTTTTACCAAAAAATAGGGAAAAGACGACATACATAGAGTGGTCTCAATGCGTGTCGTCCTAGCTGTGTTCATGCAGTTCTTACCCACTCGTTTATGATAGGGTAGCCCTCCTGTGATAAGGAGGTGTGTTATGTATGTAAAGAAAAACCCTCAAGGGCTTAAGGAGAAGTCTCCTTGAACCATGAGGGTTTCTCTCTTTATGTCTTATCCATATAATAATGGATGTGCAAACTAGATAGCTATAGGTGATTAATTATCCTTCTTGCTGTTGTTGTTCTTGCTGTTGTTGTTCTTGCTGTTGTTGTTCTTGTTGCTGTTGTTCTTGTTGTTCTTGTTGTTCTTGTTGTTTTTGCTCTTGTTGCTGTTGCTCTTGTCCTTCACCAGGTTGAGCAGGTTGTTCGGACTTAGTTACTTTAAGATCGAAGTCTTTAGTAAGCTTGCCATAAGAATCAGAGAAAGTGATTACGATTTTACCATCTTTAGCTGCATCAGCTTTGATTGTTACTTTGTCTCCAGCGATCGCAATTGCGTTCTCAGAGTCAGCGATGCTTGCTAGCATATCGATAGTTACTGGAAGTTTTTTCTCACCAGCGAATACGTCTAGCTCGTCAAACAGGTCAGCTAGAAGCGCTGCATCTGTTTTAGAAGCATCAACTACAACAGCAGTTTTGCCTTCTTGTAGCTTCACGTCTGTAATTTGCGGAGTAGAGTTTTCAACAGTAACTTCTACTGTACCAACCACTACGCTACCTTCAAGATAAGAGATTACAGCTTTACCTGCAGCTACTGCAGTAACTTCACCTGTTCTTGCATCAACAGTTGCTACTTTATCATCGGAGGACTTGAAGCTGAAGCCAGCATCTGCATCTGTGCTTTCACCTTTCAATACATCTCCAACGAATTTTTGAACTTTAAGATTTACTTTGTTGTCATCTGCTTTGAAGATGTCCAAAGTAAGATCAGCATCTTTGTTCTCAGGAACTAGTTTGTAGGAATCTACTTCTTTATCAGTTAGGTTTACAACAGTAACTGCAACTGTACCGATTTGTTTGTCTCCGTTTTTGATAACAAGAGTGTCAGTACCTTCAGCAAGTTTTGCGAAGTTAACAACAAGCTTGCCGTTCTCAGCTTTAAGTGCATCAGTTGCTGGTAGAGCTACTACAGTATCATTACCAGATTGAGTTGCTACAGAAAGTCCAGCAACATCTGCTAGTTTGAATTCAGCACCGTGTTGATCCATCACAGTTACTTCCAATTTTTTCTCATCGGATTTCAATTTCGCAGTTGTTTCTTGGATAGCGTTTACTGCAGGAGCAGCTTTAACTACCAAGTCAAAAGAGATTATTTTTTCGCCAACTTTTACAGTAATTGTAGAAGTTCCTTCTTTTAGAAGGTTTAGTTTACCATCTTTGCTCACAAGAGCTACAGAAGGTTGGCTAGAAGCGAATTCAGCTGTATCAGCTAGTTTATCAGCTTGGAAACCAGCTTCTGCTTCTAGAACTTCACCAGCGAAGTTTTTACCTTTTGTGATAGCGATGCTTAGGCTTTGACCAAGTGTTGCGTATGTTTTGTCAATTGCAGCACCGTTTTCCATCATTTTAACTTCAGTTGGTTCGATAACTACTTGAGCATCCAAAACAGTAACGGATACTAGAGCAGATTCAAACTTTTCATTGTCTTTTGAAACAACTACTTTATACTTAAAGTTATCTGCACCAGTTAGGTTGTTTTTAAGCTCACCGGTAGCAGAAGTTGTGTCGTTATTAGCAAATACAGCTTTTGTTGCTTGGAACTCCACAGTGTAACCAGCTTTTTGAAGATCAGCAACAGTTACTTTTTGACCTTCATTCACTGTTACTTGCAAGAATTGAGGTTCTGTTACTGTACCTTGAGCGATTGTAGAGGTAATAGCACATACCTTCACAACAATTTGTAATATACTGTAAATTGAAAAACTCTATTCATTACCAAGCTTTAGCAGTATCATGTTACTTCTTCATTTGTAGAAAAAAGGAATATGGCTGTAACGGATTCCTAAGGAAGGGATATACTCACAATATAGAAATAAAGAAATCCATTACTTGGATATCCATTGGTAATTCATTAGTTTACCATAAACTGTATATACAAATATTATGTTTACAATAAGCAAAATATAGTGAATGTAATAGACAGAAATGTAATAAATTGCTTAAAATGTAAATCGAGAGTGGTTTCTTTATTAGAAATGCTTTTTTACCTTCACATAAACTACCAATAAAAAATCCAAACTATGCTATAATTAGACTTTGTAATTATCCAAAAAAATACAGGGGTCAATTATGAATCAAACTTACAACTTATCTCAAAAATCGAAACATTTTTTACTCATTTTGTTGCCAATCATGGTTACACAGGTGGCTCTTTTTGCAATGTCCTTTTTTGATACGATCATGTCAGGACATGCGGGGGCAAATGATTTAGCGGGCGTAGCAATTGCGACTAGTATATGGGCGCCTGTTTTCACCGGGTTAAACGGTATTTTGTTAGCGGTCACTCCAATCGTTGCTCAAATGATTGGGGCGCAGAAGAAGGAGAAGGTTCCTTATATTGTTTTTCAAGGAATCTACCTGGGCGTGGCAATCGCGCTCTCTGTCATTGTGATTGGTATATTTGCCATTCCTACCATCCTGGGCGGCATGAAGCTGGAACCAGAGGTGCACCGGGTGGCTCAGAACTTTTTATTGGCACTTGCTTTTGGTATCATTCCGCTTTTTGTCTACACCGTTTTACGCTGCTTTATCGATGCTTTGGGCGAGACTAGAGTAACTATGTTTATCTCCCTCATCTCTTTACCGATTAATGTTGTGCTGAATTACTTGTTAATCTTCGGTAAATTTGGCTTGCCACGATTAGGGGGGGTTGGTGCAGGGGTAGCGACGGCTATTACCTATTGGATTATTTTGGTAATCACTTATTTTGTTATTTTACGCGTTGGGAATTTTAGAGAGTATGGATTGTTTAGTAAGCTTTATAAGCTCTCCTTTAAGACATGGGGAGAAATTTTAAAATTAGGCTTGCCGATTGGTTTTTCCATTTTCTTTGAGACCAGTATTTTTGCGGCTGTTACCCTGCTGATGAGCCGATTTGATACCATTACGATTGCTGCCCATCAGGTGGCAATGAATTTTGCTTCCTTCCTATATATGATACCGATGAGTATCGCCATGGCATTAACGATTGTGGTTGGTCATGAGGTAGGGGCAAAACGAATCAAGGATGCTCGCCAGTACAGTTTTTTAGGGATCAGCATTGCTGTAACACTGGGACTATTATTTTCAGCAGCTTTGGTTATCTTCAACAAAGAAGTGGCTTCCCTTTACACGAATGACATTGAAGTATTTGAGCTGGCACAGCATTTCTTATTATATGCCATCTTTTTTCAGTTGTCTGATGCCGTTGCCGCACCTATTCAAGGAGCGCTGCGCGGCTATAAGGACGTAAACATTACTTTTATTGTTGCCTTGATTTCTTATTGGGTAATTGGTTTGCCGCTCGGATTTTTATTGGTACAAATTACTGATTTAGGCGCATTCGGTTATTGGATTGGTTTAATTGTAGGTCTTGCTGTTGGGGCTATTTTCCTAATGTGGCGGTTGTTGCATTTGCAGAGGAAAACGGCGAGAATGGTCAGCGAGGGTAATACGGAATAAAAATACAGCATCATACATGACAAAAGGGACGAGCGAGCTTTACGCTCGTTTTTTTGTACAAAGACATAGTGGAGTATAGATAATAAGATTCGACTGCCTAAAGCACTATATAATAAGGAAGCAATTTGAATAGGTTGTCCTGTTATTTGAGAGACGATGAGGTAAATAACGGTAGTGCCCTTTGACAGGTAAAGAAATTAAAGATATACTGAAATTATTAATTGACCATAGGTTAAATAAACTGACGTAAATTGGTTGGGAGTGAATCGAGATGGCGGCAAGAAGGGCGGTAGCCAAGGAACTGAGCCGTGAACAGATTGTAAAAGCAGCTCGGGAACTGTTTGCAACACAAGGCTATCGAGCGGTTTCCATGCGAAGTATTGCACAAAAACTAGGCTATAGCCACGGATCACTTTATTATCATTTTAAAGAAAAGGCTGAGCTATTTAACGCTATTGTGCAAGAGGATTATCGTACCTTGCAGGAACAAATGAAAAAATCAATGGAACAGACGGATGCTGCGAGCCAGCCCCAGCATAAATTGGAATCGTTAATGGAGACCTTTATCCATTTTGGCCTGAGCCATCCGCATCATTATGAAATGATGTTTTGTTCGAATGAGCCGGAGACACTGGAGTACGCTCGACCGGAACAGGACAGTTGTTACGAAACGTTTGCAAGCCTTGTCAGGGAAGAGGCGGGAGATACGTTACAAAGGATTGGAAATATGTTCACAATACCATGGGTCATATTCCTTTCTTTACATGGGTTTGTCGTCCATTATATTCAAACGAAGCAAACGTATGAAGATGTGGAAGCGCTTGTTAAGGTGCATGTGAGATTTCTGGCTAACCAATTGTCTGGCGAGCGCGAGGCTTGAAGCTTGAAGCGAATTAATAAATAAGCAACGTTATTCAATACCAAAAGAAAGCTGAAAATAAAATAATAGATGGAACAAGAATCCAGAGACAAGAATCAAGAAATCATCAAAAAAAGCTCGGCAGTAGTCAGTAGTCGAGTTTTTTCTCAAACATTAATTGACCATTGGTTAAAAAGGAGAGAAGGATCATGAATAAAGCATTGGTATTTGGAGCTACAGGCAGCATTGGAACGGAATTAGTTTTAGAATTACTTCGCAACGGGATTCATACGGTAGCTTTTGCGCGCTCTACTACAAAGCTGACGAAATTACAAGCAGAATGGGAATTGGAGGCAAAGAAACCAGACTACTCTCCAGCTTTGTCCCTATACACAGGAGATGCCTACAGCCTGGAAGATTTGCTACAAGCCGCTAAGGGTGTGGATGTGATTTTTCATTGTGTCAGTGTTCCTTATCCGGAATGGAAAACAGGCCACCCTGCTTTGATGAATAATGTTCTAACTGCTGCCACGCATCATGGAGCAAAAGTGGTCGTGATCGACAACATCTATGCATATGGCAGAGCCAAAACACCGTTGGTAAATGAACAGCACTCCAAAGAACCACATACGACAAAGGGTAAGATTCGGTTACAACTGGAACAGCTTGTGTGGAAAGCCCACGAGTCGGGTACCCCATGTATGCTTGTTCATTTACCTGACTTTTATGGCCCACACGCAACGAATACGTTTTTACATGTCACGCTGGAGTCTTTGGCTAAAGGGAAGCCCAGTATCTTTATTGGCGATCCTGCTGTTCAACGTGAATATATCTATACACCAGATGCAGCCAAAGCGATTATTCGATTGGCTAAACGTCCGAATACGTATGGAACGACCTGGAATATTCCAGGTTCGGGGACGATCTCAGCAAAACAAATCAGGGAGATAGCGCGTCTATATAATGGAAGAAAAAATTTCATGCTCCCAATTGGCAGGAAAGTAATGACAGCGTTAGGCTGGTTCCAGCCCTTTATGAGGGAAATGGTGGAGATGATGTATGTCACAGAATCTACCATTCAGCTAGACGGCAGTAAATGTGAACGCGAGCTAGGGCGTATCGTACATACTCCTTATGAACAGGGTATAATAGAATGCCTGAAACGATTAAGTTAAGGAAAATATGGGCTTTTGTGTTTTGAAGGTTACTTATGATAATATGAAAAGATAAGAATATAGGTAGACAATACTATACATGTGGGAGCGGACAAATCATGTTTTCCTTTTTGAAAAATATATTGTCAGGTGATGAAAAAGACACCTCTACTTTGCCTAAAAGTAAGGAACAGTCTGTGTTGCCTGTTACAAACACGGATAAACAAGCTTCGGATAAGAAGAAAGACAAGGCTAAGAAGACTACGAAACAAAAATCAACTGACGTCGCTACACGCGTAACAGCGCTGTCCCTTCACCCGTTATGGGAACGTGAGCTAGATAATATGCAGAAATATTCTTTGTCCTTTATGGCTAACCAATTGGAGCCTTTGGAAGAGGGCAATATTGCTATCTCCGGATTTAATATGGTGCCTCATGAGGACGGCGTTGAAATAGCGGCCTTTGTACGAAATGCAAGCGATCAGCCTGTTGCGTTGGGGAAAATGACGTTGCTTATCCTGTTTGACGGCGATAAGCTATTTACCCGACAGGAATTTGATCTGAGCGAGCTCGGGGAAATTCCGGCGTTCCATGCTCGACCGTGGAATTTTGTATTTACGAGAGAACACTTTATCACGACAAATGTTTTGTTGCAAAACTGGAAACTTGCCTTTGAATTGGCTCAAGATAAAATGGTCCTGCCGAAAAATTTGGAGCTGGAAGAATCTTGGGTAAAATCGTTAACTGACGATCAAAAGAAATACTTTATTGAGCTTGCAAAAAGTCTTCCTGAGTTAAAAGAAGGGGAAGTAAATGTTCAGAGCGTTCAGGCGAAGCAAAACGATGAAGGCGTAATTCGAGCGATTCTCTTAATTCGGAATGGATCGACTCAAAATCTTTCTTTTGAACAATTGCCACTGGCTCTCTATGATGCCACAGGTGATAAGGTAGCAGAGGGTGTATTCCAGCTGAAGGATTTCGTTGTAAATGCCCAAACAAGCAAGCCTTGGATGTTTATTTTTCCAAAAGAGAGCATCCTAAAGGAAAATGTTGATTTATCCCAGTGGAAAGTGCAGCTTGCTCAAAATTAATCTTTTTCCCGGCGAATAACTTCTGGTCACTGACTAGAGATCGTACTGCGTTAATAACGGAATTGATCATATAGGAATGTTGTATCACAGCAAAGAGGGGGATCTTATGTTTAACTTTTTAAAGAATTGGTTTACTAACGATAATGAAATGCGGAGCCCTGAGGATCTGAAGAAGGACCTTTCTCAGACTACGCATAATCGGATTGAAGAAGCGACAGAAAAAATGTTAAAATCAAGCGATCTGGAAGTTTCTTTCAACCCAGCATGGAACGAAATGCTGGATCAAGAGAAAAAGTATACCTTGCGCTTCTTAAATGATAGCTTGCCGGATATCCCTGAGGGAACATTAGGACTTACGGGTTTTAGCTTGATTCCTCGTGAAGAAGGGGTTACCGTAGCTTTATTTATCCGTAATGCCTCATCAATACCGGTAGAAATGGGTAAATTAGACCTAGCAATTGCTGTTGAAGGTCGATTATTTGCTAAAGGGGAGTTTGACCTGAGCCCAGTTGGTACGATTCCTCCAATGAGTAGTCGTCCATGGGAGATTACTTTCCCTGAAGAACTAGTAACTAATAGAAGATCTATGGACGTTAGACGTTGGAAGCTGATTATTGGGTTGCCGCATCGTGAGTTTGTCTGGCCGAATAACCTAGAGATCGATCCAGAGATGGAAAAACGTTTGACCGATACCCAAAAGGATCGTCTAGAAAATATGGTGCATTTCCTTCCTTTCCTATCTCCGGGTACAGTTAGTTTCACTGGCTTTGATATAGGGTTCAAAGAAGATGGACGCTTGGTTGTAGCAGTGCTAATTCGGAGTTCTTTGGAAAATACCTTTGAACCAAAGGCCTTGAAAGTTACAGTTCGTAACGCACTTACTGAGAAGGTTATAGCTCAAGGGATTGTTGATGGAAGTAAAATCAGTCTGAAGAGTGGCTATAGCAAACCTTGGATATTAGTATTCCCTCCAAATGTTGTTAAAGCTGATAAAGCGTTCAATAAAACAAATTGGGAATTGGATGTAGAAGTATTATAGAGAGAAGAACAAGCGAGGTGACTGCTGAAAAGCATGTCGCCTTGCCTTATGCACAGGAGGTTATAGGATGAGTTGGCAATTAGAGAATTGGTTTGGTTCTAAGCAGGGGTTAGAACAAGCCCGTGAGGATATTCATGAGTTTCTACAAAAAGAGTTTTACCTAGGTGTATCTGGAATTGAACAGCCTGAACAATCATCAAACCGCATCCCTTCCAAGGAATTGTTCCTAAACTTGAATAGTTTAGCCTCCAAGAATTTGGAAGAGATGGACATGGAGTTGTTGCAGTTCATTCACGATGAGTTGCCACCGGTTGTCCGTGATGAGGTAGGGATTTTTCCGTTCTTTACTAACGTATTAAATACCGGTTTCTTGGTGATGACATTTGTTCGGAATGCCACAAATCAAGATATTATGTTAAATAAATTACCTCTTGCTTTAGTGACCTCTGATGGTAAGGTAGTGGCACGCAAATCCTTTGAGATGCTAACAATGGGTGGTTTGCAAGATATGTCTGCAAGTCCGTGCGAATTCCTTTTCACATGGGATGATTTCTTGTTCATGCCTGAGGATGATACGCAATTATTTATGGTTTATGATAAAGAAAGACTGGATCAATATAAAATGGAAGAAAAGCTAGTGGAGAAACACAACGGCTTAACAGATGAAGAGGAAGAGTCTTATACTCAAAAGGTAAAAGACCTGTTCCCGATCCGAGACGGTCAAGTAGAGCTGACAGCTATTGATTTAGTTCAGGTTCCAGACGGCGGCCTAAAAGTGATTGTAGCTTTCATGAATGGTTTAGATAAACGTGTAGAATTCACAGAAGTACCTGTGTATATCCGTGACGAGATTGGAAGAGACGTTGCACGCATGCATTTTGGCCTGCATAGCCTCTATATTAAACCTAAAACTCAACGCGTTTGGGGATTTTATATTCCAGCAAGTTCACTAGAAGGCAAAAATCTGGATTTGTCTAAATGCAAAGCTTATGTACCAGATGCAAAACAGGATAAAGATGTAAAAGCTCAGAAGCTAGAATTACATGAAAATAACAAGGGATTCATTCAGTAATCCTTTTAGGACCCCTTTCGTGATGAGAGGGGTCTTTGATTTTTTTGGTTTGGAAATATTTAGGCGCATGAAATGGTTGTCTCTTGAGCAAGCCTATACTATGCTATATAAAGAACAATTGAAAGATTAAGAACGCTAATCTTTCCTGATTTACTTCTTTACAGGAGAAGGAGGAAAGGGCACCATATGCTATATTCACAGTTGACAAAAAGAATGATTATTCCGGCGGTGGTTGCTTTGCTTGCTTTTACGGTTGGTGAAAAGCCTGCCCAAGCAGCCGCTATGCCAAACGATCCCTACTTTTCAAAACAGCTTCATTTAACGCAGATTAAGGCGATGGAGGCTTGGGGGATCGTCAACAGCAATACAGCTATTAAAATTGCAGTGCTTGATTCCGGGGTAGACTCTTCCCATCCTGATTTAAAGGATAATCTGCTGCCTACTATAAATTTGGTGAAAGAAGAAAGTCCGTCAGATCTAAATGGGCATGGCACCAATGTGATCGGGATATTGGGAGCTAAAGGAAACAACGGTTTAGGTGTAACAGGGGTTTTATGGAATGCTAAAATATTGCCCATCAAAATTTTGGATAAAAAAGGATTTTCATCATCTGATCGTTTAGCAGCGGGAATTAGACGAGCAGTTAATGAAGGGGCCAAAGTTGTTTTGATGTCGGCTAGCGCACTATATTATTCGAAGGCGCTGGAGGATGCAATAGATTTTGCAGAGGACAGAGGAGTTGTTGTTGTAGCGGCTACTGGAAATGAGGGGAGTCGTGTTAACTATCCTGCTGCTTTTCCAACGGTAATCGCGGTTGGCGCTGTTACTAACTCTAATACCATCCATAGCCGTTCTAATTTTGGGCCAGAAATTAACCTAGTGGCCCCGGGCGTGAATGTGTATACAACAACCAGAGGCGGCGGATATGATTCGATGAAGGGCACCTCTGCAGCGGCTCCTCAGGTTGCTGGTGCGGCGGCATTAATTCTAGCTAGGAACCCAAATATGAAACCGTTGGAAGTACGCCAGCTTCTGTACCATTCAGCAACAAAATTACATGGGGTTAGATGGGATAGGCAGACAGGATATGGACTTTTAAATATTCAGAAGGCAGTAATGAGCAGACTGCCTGATGATATAAATGAACCCAACAATACACAGCGTACAGCAGCGGCATTCCCCATGGAAAGTCAGATACGCGGCACTCTGAGCGATAAAGATAAGAGCGATTGGTTTTACACCGATATTCCATATGAGGGAACCTTAGAATTAACAGCAGACGTATCGGTGGATACCCCTGCTCCATTGGCGGCCAGCGTTTATCAGGATGGAAAACCTCAAGATACGTATTATCTTGGTAATAAAGCCACTGCAACAATTGCAGTTAAGCCGGGCAAGGTTCACATTCACTTCCAGCGGTCTGCAGTATCTAGCACTTTACGCTATACCATTACCAATCGTTTTGCCATTGCACCTGATCGGTATGAGCCAAATAATAGTATTGATCAAGTCCGCCCCTTGCCTCCGGGTAATAATATTGAGATCAAGGGGAATTTTCATACAGCACAGGACGTTGATTGGTTTTCCTATTTTGTGCGTGATCCAGGCAAGCTTTATCTGCGAGTGGATACAGATACTCTGCGATTAGACCCGCAAATTAAGGTGCGTAAAGAACGCGATAAGACATCAGGCGGAATTTTCCTTGATAGCAGCTCGGTCACTGATCCATTAAAAAGCCTGGAGATGAACGTCACGCCAGGTCGCTATTTGTTCCAAATTCAGAACAGCTATCCTGCTGCTGTGAGCGGCGAGTACTTTTTTCAGCTAAACTATATGCCTGAACGAAAAGACCCAAATGAGCCAAACGATACCTATCGTTTAGCTACTAAACTAGGGGATAACAGTCTGATTACAGGCACAATTTCTTCAGAAGCAGATAACGATTGGTTTACATTTTCGATTCCAAAAGAAACGTATGTTACCATTCGAGCACCTTATGTACCGCCGCAGGTGAAAATCATGATGAGTATTTATGACAGTCGCGATATGAAATATGCAATTCGAGCTGAAAAGGTTTTAGGACAGGATAACAGTATTTTCTTTGAAAAAAAATTAGCTGCAGGGACATACTATATAAAGCTGACCAGTACTACACCATTCCGCTATGATTCGTATCGATTGACATTAACTCGTCAGGAAATGTATGGCGGCTTTCGAGACATACATGGGCATTGGGCTAGAAATGATATAGGGCGTTTAACTCAACGTGGAGTCATTACCATACCTAATACGTATAGCTTCCGTCCAGATGCTAATATGACACGAGCTGAATTCGCTGACATGCTCCTTCGCTCGATGAAGGCCAAAAAGCTTCCAACTGGCAAAATAGGTACTAATACCTATAAGGATTTAAACAAAAAGCATTGGGCATATGAGAGCTTATTGCAGGCTTCTCAATTGGGTATTATGAGCGGGTTCAATGGAAAAATTGAACCGGATCGGCCTGTTAATCGAGCAGAAATGGCTTTGATGATTGCGCGTGCTAAGAAAATAAACGTGTCAAGTTCGTCCAATATTTCTTATCGTGATGTGCCTCATTCACATTGGGCGGTGGCTGCGATCGAGACACTTTCACACTATGGCTGGTTACATGGCTATCAGGATGGAACCTTTAAGCCGGATCGTCCTGTGAAACGCGGGGAAATGGTCACTGTATTAGCCAAATCCTTCCAATTGTAAAATACCGGTTTTTTTTACAAAAGTACATTGACACCCTTCTAAAAAAAGATTATTCTATAAATCATGGATATTACTCTTATCCAGAGTAGGCGGAGGGACTGGCCCAATGAAGCCCGGCAACCGTTTTGAGCGGTGCTAACCAGCAGAGAAAGGATAACTATCTAAATAGTTAGACTCACTCTGGCCGATAAGAGGGTTAAGGAACGCATTAGAAAAGCAACCTTTTCCTCAGCGGAGGGAAAGGTTTTTCTTTTTGTCGTGATGGAAACCTGGCTCGGCAAACATACTATATATCATGTTTCCAGTTGAAGGAGGTTTTTAAGTATGGAATTGCAAAAAGGGCGTCGCTTGTTTACATCTGAGTCCGTTACTGAAGGACATCCAGACAAGATTTGTGACCAAGTTTCTGATTCTATTCTTGATGCGATCTTATCTAAAGATCCGAATGCTCGTGTAGCATGCGAGACATCTGTTACCACCGGATTAGTACTTGTGGCAGGTGAAATCACAACTTCTACGTATGTAGATATCCAAAAGCTAGTAAGAGATACGATTCGTGAAATTGGTTACGATCGTGCAAAATATGGTTTTGATGCAGATACATGCGGTGTTATTACTGCAATCGGCGAGCAATCAGCAGATATCGCACTAGGTGTTGACCAGGCTTTGGAAGCACGTGAAGGCAGCATGACTGATGCTGAAATCGAAGCAATCGGCGCAGGTGACCAGGGGCTAATGTTTGGTTATGCTTGCAACGAAACTCCAGAATTAATGCCTCTTCCAATCAGCATGGCTCACCAGTTGGCGCGTCGTCTGACAGAAGTGCGTAAAAATGGTACGCTTGAATACCTTCGCCCAGACGGCAAAACTCAAGTAACTGTTGAATACGATGGCGATAAGCCAGTTCGCATCGATACAATTGTTATTTCCACTCAACATGCTCCAGAAGTAGAGCTAGATCAGATTAAAAAGGATCTAATGGAGCAAGTAATTAAACCGATCGTTCCTGCAAACCTGTTAGACGATCAAACGAAATACTTCATTAACCCAACTGGGCGTTTCGTTATCGGTGGTCCTCAAGGGGATGCTGGTTTAACTGGTCGTAAAATCATCGTAGATACGTATGGCGGTTATGCTCGTCATGGCGGCGGTGCATTCTCCGGTAAGGATCCTACAAAAGTAGACCGTTCTGGTGCTTATGCAGCTCGCTATGTAGCGAAAAACATTGTAGCTGCAGGTCTTGCTGAGCATTGCGAAGTACAGGTAGCTTATGCAATCGGGGTAGCTCAACCGGTATCTATCGCTGTAAACACATTTGGAACAGGAAAAATTGCAGAATCTGATTTGGTAGCATTGGTTCGCAAGCACTTTGATCTGCGCCCAGCAGGTATTATTAAGCAATTAGACCTACGCCGTCCGATCTATAAACAAACCGCAGCATATGGTCATTTCGGACGTAATGATCTGAATGTACCATGGGAGCGTACAGATAAAGCAGAAGATCTGAAAAAAGACGCTGCTAACCTGTAAAAAATACAGAGAAGCCTAGGATTTTCCTGGGCTTCTTTTTTCTTATGAAAATTGCGAAAAAGGCTAGGCAATTACAACTTCAATGGGGTAGACTACGTAGAGGATTCTGTAAATCTTTGTCGAAAAGCACTATAATAAGATCGAAAGGAACATGGCGCATCATGAAGAAAAAACCTTTCTTTCTCGTCTTTTTCCTTCTTCTTCTGCTGTTTTCTAGCCTTGCGTATTGGTTTAGACCAGAGAATGTAGGGGTAGAAAATACGGATTATGTGCAACAAAAGACGGGGGATCATACGTCTCATTCATTAGAACCTAAAGGGTCAGACGTAGGGCAAATTCCTTCTAGAAATAGTAAATCAGAGGAAAAGCTATCAAACGAGAGATGGTATAAAGACAAGGTTGTCATCTTGAATTATCATCACATTGATCGTGACAGTAATAAGCCATTTGTAATAACACCAGAGCAGTTTGGTGAGCATTTACAATTTATAAAGGAACATAACTTTCATCCTATTAGCCTAAAAGAGTTTTTTACTTTTATGCAAACAGGTGTAACTGCCAAGGAGAATGCAGTTTTATTTACGTTTGATGACGGCTATGAAAGTTATTACACACAAGCATATCCGTTGCTTTCCGAATATGGGTATCCATCTGCAGCTTTTGTCATTGCAGGTAGATTGCGGGATACCATGGATCGAAAGCGAGAAAATATGACCGTTCCTTTAGCTTATCAACAAATTGACGAAATGCTGGCTTCCGGCTTAGTTGATATTGGCTCGCACACATTCAGTTTACATGAACACAAAGAGCTGGATGAGTGGGGAGTACAGAAAGCGGGAACGGAGCCTGTATATCTAGAAGAATTCCAGCGTGCAGAAAATGAGGAAGAGTACCGAAGTCGTTTATTTGTTGATTTTAAGATGTCGAAAATAGGCTTAGAGCAACTTGTGAAAAAGCCTATAGCCTCTCTCTCCTTACCCCAAGGCTATAAAAGCAAGATTGTGATTGACTCGGCAAAGGAAGCAGGATATCAGTATGTCTTTACATCTAGAAGAGACGTTGTGAAGCCAAATGAAGATCCGTATTCCATTCCGAGATTTGATGTAGGGATACGCAAGATAGGTGCACCCCAGCTCCTTGAACTATTTACCAAAGTAAAAATGGAACAATAAGGGGGAAACCCATGGATAAAGGCATTGATATCAGCCTTCTAGATGGGGTCATAAAAAAAACGATTCGAACGGTTGAAATGAGTAAAGAGCAAATTTTTCAAATAGCAGAAGGCGCTCGTTCGGAAAGTAACGCAATCAAAAAAGAGATTGTTGAAATACGGCAAATATTGGCAGAAGTGATCCAGAATGTTGATAATCTAGAGTTACAGTCCCGCCGATCTAGATCGAGATTGGTACAAGTAAGCCGCAATTTTCAAAGCTTTACTGAAAACGATATTCGCGCAGCTTACGAGGAAGCTCATAATGTTCAGATAGAGCTTTCCTTAATGCGCGAGCGGGAAAATAACCTAAAAAAACGCCGTGACGAGCTGGAATTTCGTTTGCGGAATATTTTAGAGACAATTACTAGAGCAGAAGGGTTACTAAGTCAGATCAGCGTGGTTCACAGCTTTTTAGCAGGGGACTTGTCCAAAGTGGAAGAAGCATTGGAGTCTGCCAAGCAGCATCAGCTTATGGGACTCAAAATTATTCAGGCCCAGGAAGAAGAGCGTAAGCGGGTAGCCAGAGAAATCCATGATGGACCTGCACAATCCATGGCCAATGTAGTATTGCGTACAGAAATCGTAGAAAAAATGTTGAAAAATGACGCAATCGAGGACGCACAACAGGAATTAGGCAGCTTAAAGGAAATTGTAAGAATGAGCTTAGCAGATGTTAGAAAAATTATTTTTGACTTGAGACCAATGGCTTTAGATGACTTAGGACTCATACCAACTTTGCAAAAGTATATACAAACCTTTGAGGATCGTAGTAAATTACATATTGATCTGATTGTTTTTGGTAAAGAACAGAAGCTGGAAAGTTCATTTAAGGCAGCAGCTTTTCGCTTAGTTCAGGAATGCCTAAACAATGTGTACAAGCATGCGAAAGCTAATTTTGTCCAAATAAAGGTTGAGTTTCAGCTGGAAAACATGTTTATTGTCGTAAAAGATGATGGAATTGGATTTAATGTGAGTGAGGTTAGCAAAAAGGGACAATCGTTCGGAATTATGGGAATGAAGGAACGTTGCCAATTACTGAATGGCAGAATCGGCATTACGTCCAATAACCAAGAAGGGACTAGAGTGGTGTTTCAAATACCGCTGCAGCCCGCGTCAGTATTCAAAAGTACCGGCAAACAGGGAGGTTAATAACGGTGGAAAAATTGTTGGATGAAATTAAAATCGTGTTAGTGGACGATCATCAATTGTTTCGTGAAGGCGTAAAGAGAATTCTCGATATGGAATCTGGTTTCAAAGTGGTGGGAGAAGGTTCTGATGGAATGGAAGCTCCCAAGCTAGTAGCTGAATACAGACCAGATGTTTTATTGATGGATATTAATATGCCAAATGTAAACGGTGTTTCGGCTGCAGAAGAGGTAGTAAAAATTAGTCCAGAAACAAAAGTAATCATTTTATCCATTCATGATGATGAAGGATATGTCTACCGCACGCTTCGTTCAGGAGCATCCGGTTATTTATTAAAGGATATGGGGACTTCTGAATTGGTAGAAGCGGTACGCGTAGTTGCCCAAGGTGGAGCGTATATTCATCCAAAAGTGACCGGTAAGTTAATCGACGAATTCCGTCGTTTAAGCGAGCAGGAAGAGTCGATGGATCGTAGTATTACGTTCGAAGAGTCACCAGTGATGGACCCGCGCATTATTGAATCCTTAACGCGTCGTGAACGTGAAGTTTTGCAATTAATGGCAGAAGGAAAAAGCAACAGAATGATCGGTGAATATTTATTCATCAGTGAAAAGACAGTTAAAAACCATGTAAGCAGTATTTTGCAAAAGCTAAACGTACAGGATCGTACCCAAGCTGTGGTTATATCCATCAAGAATGGCTGGGTAAAGCTGTAAGTTTTTTAAACAGATCATACAACATTTATGAAAAATGAGTGTGGAGAAAGCAACCAAGTCAAGCAGTACGGCATACCTTATTACAGGAGGGGATGACCGTGTTGGCTGATTTTATGATCTGGTTGTTTGCAGCATACGGCTGCTCCGCTCTTTTGCTGAAAATGTTCTATATCTGGATGGAGTCAGGCAGGGCCACTTCTATTATGGAACCTTTGACCTTGACACATTATCAACTACTTTTGCATAATTCAGAGCATCGAGTTGAAGAGGCTGTACGCACCCTGATGTTTCAATCTGGTTTATATGGACAGCCAATTAGTATTAGTTTTGTGGATGAAGGCTCTTCTGACGATACGCCGCGGATGACGGAGATATTATACCGAGTCCATCCAGATACCATAAGAGAACAACAAGCAGGAAGAGAACCGGTCGTTGTCATCGATTTACGAACAGTTGGAAAAGAGGCTAGCTAAGTCACAGGCTGGTCTCTTTTTTCTTGCATGCTCCCATTGTCTTTTTTAACAATAAGGACAAGGGGGGAATGATAGTAATGCGTGAATATGTTCTTTATTTAAAAGAAGATGGACATTCTGTCTTAGCATATATTACTCCGTGTTTCCAGGTAGACAAGCAATTTTGGAATGAGCAGAACGGGCAAAGATTGCACATTATTGGAAAAAGCAAATCACTTGCCTTACTTTTCGGGATAAGAGACAGGGTGAACAGAAAAATTACCCAGCAAGTTGCCGATGATCAAGTTACACCCCAAACACTCAAGCAGGCACGTCTGGTGGCTCAAGGCTACACGAAAGAGGTAAATCGTCTATCCGTAAGGGAGGCAGGTGAAAATTATTCCTACGGGCGATCCTGCGCCTTTAGTTTTGAAGAATTGGAGAGGGAAGAAAGGGCTTGTGAATCTCAAGTGCTTGAAAAACAAAGCTTTCCGGAATTTATTTACATAAAAAAGCAGCAGACGCATCAGCTTTATCTTATGCTACAGGGCAGGGCGTTATTATTAGAGGAAGTTAAGAGGTTGGTTTTTCAGGAATCCCCCTATGTAAACCTAAATAATTCCGACCACCTTATCATGTCATTGCATTGGCTTGTTTTACAGGGAAAAGCAGAGTGGCGCCCAAGTGTTAGTCTTGAACTACATCGTTGTTGGTGGCGGGATCAACTGTCTTATCATTGTGAGCGGTGCAATAGTTTCAGGGAGATTGAACAAACAAGCTGCTATAGCTGTCAACAACCCTGCGCCTACTGCTATAATTGCCTTTCGATGGGGAGATGCAAGAGTTGTGTACCTCTTATATTTGTGCCTGCCAGTCTGTCCGGTCATTTAGATGAAGGTGCTCAACATTGCATTTCTTCAGCAACCGTCCTGCAATGGAATGGACAATTCTCTAAAAGGCAAGCAATCGTAGCCAAAAAGGTAAGAGAATTCGTTTTTTCCAAAGAACGGAGATTTCTTATCTGGGCGGTTTGTGGGGCAGGGAAAACAGAGCTTGTGTTTCCAGCGGTAGATGCAGAATTGGCTCGTGGAGGAGCTGTGTGTATCGCTACTCCCCGAAAAGATGTAGTGTTAGAACTGGCACCGCGTATACAAAAGGTATTCCCTTCCATTTCAGTCGTGGCTATTCACGGGAACAGTCGGCAAAAATGGGAGCAAAGTCAACTGATGATTTCGACTACACACCAGATGTTACGTTGTTACCAGCGTTACTCTCTGATAGTAGTTGACGAAGTAGATTCTTTTCCTTATCACAAAAATATGACTTTGTATCATGCTGTGAAGCGCTCGTTAGTACCGCATGGCAAGATTTTATATCTTAGCGCTACACCCCCACGCTACCTTCAGCAGGAACTGGTAAAAAAACGAGTGGATAATCAACTGTTCCCTTTTTACAAAAAGCTGTCTCTTACTTCCTCTACGCATGCTATTCTGCCAGCCAGATTTCATGGACATCCACTTCCTATTCCAACAAAGCTTATTACAACCCACTTGCATCAAAGTATTCATGTATTACAGCCCATTACTCCCCTGTTATTATTTTTACGAAATAGTTTACAGGCTCAAAGACAGGTTTTTATATTTGTGCCGCGAATTGAGGAGATCCCCTTTGTAGTGGCTTATGTTCAGCACTTTTTTACGGATGTGAGAGATAAAGTGGAAGGGGTACATGCTTCAGATCCTGCACGCGAACATAAGGTGCATGCTTTTCGAGAAAAGGAGTACATGATCTTAGTAACCACTACGATTCTGGAACGCGGAGTGACCATTCCACGTAGTGATTGCATTGTGCTGGAGGCAGATGCTCCTATCTTCGACGAAGCTTCACTAGTCCAGATAGCAGGAAGAGTAGGACGTTCCAGCGATTCTCCAAAGGGACAGATTCTCTATCTCATGAATAAGAATGCTTCTGGGCCTGCTCATGCTATCAGGCATATTAAACGAATGAATCGCTTGGCAGAAGAGACTGCAACAATGATAGAATGAGGGGAGTAAATTATGAAGTATTGTCTGGTCTGTAAAAATACGATTCAAATTGCTAGAAAAACAAGACTAGTAATTCAGCATCTATCAAGGAATGTGCCTGCTTTCTTTTATCCAAGTTGTTTCTATCAGCTAATGCAGCTGCGTTTATGTGAGAAATGTGTTTCAAATGCTATACTTTTGCTGAAGCATATTTGTAAAATGTGTGGCAGATCATGTGCAGGACATTCTGAGCTATGCCGAGATTGTAGTCGACACAGGGAAGGATTGAATGGAAATCGAAGTGTAATCCAGTATAATGAATGGGCGAAAGAATTAATAAAGCAGTGGAAGTATCAGGGCGACGAGCGATTGTATTCCATCTGTGCAACTTTGATATTAATAGGTTATCGGTTTCATTACGGTCTGAGGAGGATTGATCTTATAAGTTACGTTCCAATGCACGGGAATAGGTTACAAGAACGAGGATTTAATCAAGCGCGGAAGCTAGCCGAATATGTGGGTTATCATCAGAAAATTCCTTGTGTTCCGCTATGGGAGCGTCAAAAGGAAACAGAAAAGCAAAGTAAGCAAAAAGGACGGACAGCACGTTTTGAAAGTATGCAGGATGCATTTGTAATTCATCCGAGCCTGCATTCTACATCTCATTGTTCTCATCTGTTTTCTTTCTCACCAAAAAAAACCAGTTGGCGAGTACTGATAGTAGATGATATTTTTACAACAGGAGCAACAATTGAAGCATGTACTAAGGTACTTTCGTACTATGCAAAAAAACAAAATCTTCAGTTATCCGTCTGTAGTCTGACATTGGCTCGTTAAATTATGGGAAAAAGAAAAACGGCAAATCTATTAATGCAAATTTGCCGATGAAAATAATAAGGAATCATTTTTTCTGGTACAGAAGACTTATAATTGAGTTAGGATTAGTGGCCCATCTGCCGTAATAGCAAGAGTGTGTTCGTACTGAGCTGATAATTTCCCGTCACGTGTACGTGCTGTCCACCCATCCTCTTCATCTACGACTGCATGATAAGTTCCTACATTCAGCATGGGCTCAATGGTGAGAACCATGCCTTCCTTTAAGCGAACCCCTTTACCAGCAGGCCCATAGTGTGGAACATATGGATCCTCATGCATTTTTTGGCCAATTCCATGGCCGGTAAAATCGCGGACGACGGAGTATCCGCGCTCTTCGGCGAATGTTTGTATAGCATGGGAGATATCGCCGATACGATTGCCAACAACTGCTTGCTCAATCCCTAGATACAGAGCCTCTTTGGTGGTAGTTAACAGACGATCAGCTTCCTCTGAGATTTGTCCTACCCCATATGACCAAGCAGAGTCGGCCAACCATCCGTTAAGATTAACAACCATGTCAATCGTTACGATGTCACCATTTTTTAATTCCTTTTTAGAAGGGAATCCGTGGCAAATGACTTCGTTAACTGATGCGCATGTGGCATAGGGATAGCCATGATAACCTTTTTGCTCAGGTGTGGCACCATGTTCTTTTAGATAACGTTCTACGAATTGATCAATTTCCCAAGTCGTAATACCTGGTTGAATCATGGTAGCAATTTTTTGGTGAATACTAGCCAAAATGATGCCAGCCTGACGCATGAGTTCAATTTCTTCCTTGGTTTTAATAACGATCATGGTAAGACCTCCATGTACTTGATATTTGCCTAAAGTTTATTCAGTCGACTGGAAAAACTGTAAACGGCGCTGAATTCAAGCAATAAACATAAGTATAAGTAATGATAACATATATTTTTCATGCCAAAAACAAAGTGAATTAGGGAGGAATAAATTATGGGATTAGGACAACTAGCAAACTGTCCAATATGTGATGTGCTTTTTGTGAAAGGAATAAGAGATGTATGTCCATCATGCTATAAAGAACAAGAGAAGCAATACGAATTATGTGCTAGCTTCCTGAGAAAAAGGGAAAATCGCGGTGCCACCATTTATCAATTGAGCGAAGGTACGGGTGTCGAGGTGAAAGAGATTACTCGATTTATTCGTGAAGGACGGATTTCGGTTCAAAGCAACCCGAACTTGGGGTATCCATGTGAAAGCTGTGGGGAAATTATTCAATCAGGGGCTTTGTGTACAAATTGCTCAGGTAAGCTACAACGTGAAATTACACAACAAATTGACGTTGAACGTCGTCTTACGGATGATGAGCGAAAAACAAATCAGGTCTATAAGTTTAGAAAAGAATAGGACTATCCAACCAAACGATTTTGGATGATTAGAAACATTAATCGTTTTCATAAGAAAAGCCGATGTTACTACTAGAGCAAGCAAACGGTGATTTTCTATCCTGTAGCTAAGAACAATGCGGTCCGCTTCTTTACATATGGGGTAGCCGAAAGTTCTTTCTAGCGCAAGTCTCAATGATCGAGGTGATAATATGCGTATTAATGAAACCAATCGCACAGGAATGATACAAGCCTATAACAAGGCTAATAAGGTGCAGCAGAATAGCCAATTAAAGCATAAATGGGGAAAAGATGAAGTTTCAATTTCTACTGAGGGAATGGAACTTCTGAAGCTAGGGGAAGAACAAGAAATGGACGCAGCTCGTCTAGCTAAAATTTCTGAACTAAAAAGCAAGGTTGAAAACGGTACATATCAAGTACCTAGCGATCAAATCGCTGAGAAGTTCATTGCTTTTTGGAAAAAATCGTAGAGGAGCGACAGGGAGCTCATGACGCATGTAAACGAACTCTTTGCCGTGTTGGACAATTTGACGGAACTTCACCAAGCGCTGTACACACTAGCGTTGGAGAAGCGAGAAGTTTTGGTAAAAAACGATATGCAACAATTAACTGACCTTATAAAAAAAGAGCAACAGTTGTTAAAAGCTGTTCAGAAAACTGAGTTATTACGTAAAGACATGACCAACACGATCTTTAATGAAAAAGGTGTAGCTGTTACGGATGGTACCCTGCAAGACGTTATTAGATTGTGTACGGATGTAGAGACGAAAAATCAGTTAGCTCAGCGTCGGGAAGAATTACTCAGAGTCATTGGAAAATTGAAGGAAGAGAACGAGCAAAATCAGCAATTACTGCAGTACTCCCTTGATTTTGTCAATATGAGCCTCGACTTGTTCACTGATCGACCGGAAGAGGACTTTATTTATAAAAACCCAGGGAATCAACAGATGCACTCGTCAATGAATCGTTCTATTTTTAACCACAAGGCATAGAAAGGAGTGTCCATATGAGATCAACCTTCCATCTTCTTGAAGTAAGTAAGAGAGCGTTGTTGGCACAACAGGCCGCTTTAAACGTAACAGGACACAACGTTGCAAATACTAATACCGAAGGCTATACTCGTCAACGCGTAAATATGGCTGCTTCGACTCCAATCCCGGGACCTGGGATGAATGCAGACCGTGCACCGGGGTTGCTTGGCACAGGGGTGTATGCAACAGATATTCAGCGCATTCGAGAAGATTACATAGATGGTCAATATCGGGCCGCGGCTAAAAATACAGGCTATTGGAATGACATGGTTAAAACGATTAATAACATAGAGGATATCATGAATGAACCGTCCGAAAATAGCCTGCAGAAGGTTATGGATCAAATGTGGCAAGGGTGGGAGGACTTATCCGGAGACCCAAGGAACCAATCCGTTCGTTCTGTTTTACGGGAACGTGCGGCAGCAGTAGCCGACACATTTAATCATATGCACAACCGTCTTACACAACTACAAGATGATTTAAATAATGAGGTGGCTGTACAAGCCGATTCTATTGATTCCATTGCCAAGCAAATCGCGTCTATTAATAAGCAAATCGGTGATGTTGTACCGCATGGTTACCAGCCGAATGATTTATATGACCAACGCGATGTTCTCATTGATAAGCTTTCTTCGATGGTTGAGGTTAAGGTTACGCCAACAGAACGCGGCATGGTAAATATTACAATAGGTGGTCAACCACTGGTGAACAATGCTACATCTGTTGAAGTGAAAGCCACAAAAAACACCGAAACAGGAAAGTTTCATGTTACCTTGGGTGGAGGAGAGTTTAAACCGCTTAAGGGAACAGGAACATTGTCAGCAGCAATTGAAGGAAGAGATGAAACTACGGCAAATATGATACAAAAGCTGAATTCTCTTGCTGTTAATTTAGCTCGCGAGATAAATGAAGTTCATAAAACAGGTTATAACCTTGATGATATTAAAAATGGCACTCAGGAAGGCCTTAATTTCTTTGTCATTGACGGGGGAAAAGACAATCCGACAAGTGCAGCAAATATTAAAGTAAATCCTGAGATTTTAAAAAGCTTAGATAAAATTGCAGCAGCTAGAGCTGATGAAACAGGGAAAGTTAATGATGGAAATAACCAAAATGCACTGGAGATCTCCAAAATTAAAAATAAATTAATTCCTGCAGGGACAGGCAACAATCCGAATGATTTTCCGCAATCCTCAACCATTGACGACTTTTATCGTCATACAATCGCTCAATTGGGTGTAGATGGTCAAGAAGCTATCCGTAATTTTAATAATGCAGATACAACTTCAGACATGATTTTGATGAACCGTAAATCTGTATCAGAAGTTGATCCCGATGAAGAAATGGCGAACATTATCAAGTTTGAGAAGGCATATAGCGCAGCGGCTCGCGTCATGACCAGCATGGATGAGATCTTAGACAAAATCATTAATGGTATGGGGCGTGTAGGCTTGTAGGTTACTTGAGAAAAGCGTCGTAAGTTGCGACGCTTTTTTTAAAACGGTATTTTGTAAAACAGGAAGAGATTAAAAGGAATAGCTTTTGGTTCTAACACACGGGAGCATTACGAAATAATAAAAATTAAGCTAGACACTGTACAAGGAGGCTAACCAAATGGCAGTACGTATTACACAAGGTATGATGAGTAACAACATGGTACGCAATATTAATAACTCCATGGGACGGATGAGTAAATCTTATCAGCAACTTTCTACAGGGAAACTAGTGTCCCGTCCGTCTGATGATCCAATTGTTGCCGCTAGAGGGATGTATTATCGAACTTCTCTAGTGGAAAATGAGCAATTTCTGCGCAATGCTGGACAAGCCAAAACATGGATGGAATCTTATGATACATCTATGGACGAGGTTGGAAAAGTATTTGGCCGGATTCGTGATCTATTAACTGGTTCAGGTAATGGCACGTATTCAAAAGAAGAAACAAAGAGTATTGCTGCTGAGATTGACGAATTAAAAAAACATTTGGGTGATTTGGCTAACCAGACCGTGAATGGGAAGTATATTTACGGGGGCGACAATAATAATAAGCCGCCGTTTGAAATTAAAAAGCAACCTGGTACTGGTAAAGAAGAGTTCGTTTTTACATCCAACGAAGGCAAAGTAGAAATGGAAATGAGTCAAGGAGTCTTCTTCCAAGTAAACATAAGTGGGAAAAACATTTTTGATTCGCCAGCAGGTGAAAATATCTTTAAAACCTTAGAAGACATCGTAGGAGATCTAAACGCAGGGAAATCTGCAGCGGATTATTTAGATAGAATGGACAATCACATTAATAACTTGCTGTTAGAGCGAGCTGCTTTAGGGGCGCGTTCTAATCGCCTAGAATTAATGACTGATCGACTTGATGCTGATAGTGTCAGCATTACTTCCATGATGTCTAGTAATGAAGATGCAGATGAGGCAGAAGTAATTACGAACTTAAAAATGCAAGAAAATGTACACCGAGCTGCTTTAGGAGCAGGTGCACGAATTATTCAACCATCATTACTTGATTTTCTAAGATAAAGGCGGAAGGGGAGTAGTAGAATGCAACTAGCTTCTTTATCCATGAGATCTACTCCTCTCTTGCTAAACTTGCGAAGTCCGCGTGGGGAGCAAGAGATTGAGCAGCCAAGAGCAAGTATGGAAATAAAACAGGAAGCGGCTATTCTTGAAATTCGCCAGCCTCAAGGGGAATTGCAGATTGATGCCAATGAAGCACGTGAAAATATCGATATGAGAGGTCCGCTGCGGCGATCTAGTGATAATGCCGAGTATGGCTATAACAAAGTAATGGAAGCGATTGAGCAAGCTGGAGTTGAAGGAGATCAACTGCGTGCTTTTGAACGCGGAGGTAACGCCATCGCTGATATCGCTTTTGAAAAAAGTATCATGTTTTCAGGTGAAGGAGTCGTAGCTGCGGGTTCTCTAATTGGTGATGGTGTTGAGATACGTTATGAAGCCAAGCCGGTAGAGATTAAATTTACACCAAGAGGGGCAAAAATTGAGACAACCGTCAATCCACCTGTTCACAAATATACGCCTGCCAAGGTAGAGGCGTACGTAAAACAGTGGAATCGGCTGGATATCGAAGTCGTAGGTTTAAATGTGGACGTAGCTAGATAAGAGGTGTTGTCTGATGATGTATCAACAGAAAAAAATGGGAAAACTTTATATTGTAGAGGGTATGATTGGTTTTTCGAATTTGCATGAGTATCAATTAGTGCAAGAAAATCCAGAAATGCCTTTTTTGTCTCTTCAGTCATTGGAAGAACAGGGAATTAGTTTTTGGGTGGTAGATCCGTTTCTTTTCTTTAAGGATTATGAATTTGATCTGCCTCGTTCGGTGAGAGAAGCCTTGGAGATTACGGAAGAATCTCAGGTGGTGATTTTGTCAGTCATGACAATACGAGGAAAAGACCAAATCACAGTTAATTTGAAATCACCTCTTGTCATTAATGTGGAAAACAGAAAAGCTACACAATTTATTCTTCAAGGAGATCATTACAATTTGCGGCAGCCCCTCCTTTTACAAAAAGAGAAGCCAGTGACAAAGTAGGTGATAAATATTGTTGGTATTAGCGCGTAAAAAAAATGAGTCCATCATGATTGGCGATCAGATAGAGATAAAAGTGATTGCAGTTGAGAAAGACTTTGTCCGTATCGGCATTTCGGCTCCACGCGATATTAACGTTCATCGAAAAGAAGTATACGTGGCCATTCAAGAAGAGAATCAATTAGCTGTACAAACAAAAGTAGATTGGGCCCAACTAGCCCAATGGTTAGGAACTGAAAAAAAACTTGAAGATAAATAAGCTTCAAGTTTTTTTTTTGGCCATTTTTTGTTCCTTTTATTTGTAAATAAATAGTTTTGTTAAAAATGCTATGAAAGGTATAACGAATTACCGATATATGTAGTATGAGAAGTTAGTAAGATAATGTTACATGCGATTAGAAATTTGCTGAGCTGAGCCATCAATGAATTATTGTCTTGGAAAGGAAATATTTGATTATCATGGAAAAATATTGGGATGTTATGCGAGGAATGATTGGACTGTCAACGACTTGTGGAGAGGCAATCGAATTACTACATGAGCGCCTGCATCAGAATCAGATCCATGAAATGGCCTATTTAATGGCAGATATCGCTGATGCATGCAATCAATTAGAAAAGTCAACAGGGATGATTTCATCTTTTCTTCTAAGTGACAACCGTCTGGAAGAGTTAACAAAATTCAGAACTGAAATACTAGAGAAGTTGGTAGGTGCTTTTGAACAATCGGATCAGGTGCTGGCAATTCAAGTATTATCGTCCCAAATGATCCCATTACAAAAAGAGTGGCAAGAGGAAATGACAAGTTATGTAGTCCCTCACGTACTCTCATAGTATGTCTTTTAACAAATTTTGATAAAAAAAGTAAGGAATATGGGGGAATCTGCAAATGTCGACAACAACTAAGAAAACGCTTGTGCCGGAGTATATGCTATCATTCCAATGCATCGGTTCAGAGTGCGAGGATACCTGTTGCGCTGGATGGAAGGTCACAGTTGACCAGGATACGTACAAGAAATATAAGCGTTTGAAAGATGAAGAATTGTCACCAATTATAGATCGGAATATAAAACGGGTTCGCTCTAAGGCCTCATCGAGTAATTATGCCAAAATTATGATGGATTCTTCAAATAGCTGTGTGTTTCTGAACGAACAGAAATTATGTAGCATTCAACTAAAAAAAGGGGAAGATTATCTCTGTAACACCTGTAAAACCTACCCTCGCACTTGGAATAATGTGAATGATGTTGTCGAGCGAGCTGCAACCATCTCCTGCCCAGAAATAGCGAGATTAGCACTTCTTAACCCAGAAGGAATTGGATTTCAAGAGCAATTAGAGAGTGTTGAGACAGGTTTGCACTTCTCTGGCCATATTAATACCTCCAAGCAAATAAAAGGGAAGAAACTCCAAAAATACTTCTGGGAACTGCGAATTTTTACGATTCAAGTCTTGCAATACCGACAATATAAGTTTGAGGATCGCTTACTATTTTTAGGGTTATTCTTTCAAAAGGTTCAAGAATATGTGAACAATTCTGAGGTAGATCAAGTTTTACAGCTTATAGGCTCCTATACTAATATGCTGCAAAGCGGTACCATTGATCAAATGTTTGCCGATGTGCCTGTTAACCATACCATTCAAATGAAATTGTTAAAAAAGTTAACGGATCAGCGTTTCTTCCAAGGCGGAGTTCATGGCCGCTATACAGAGTGTTATACGGAGTGCTTGCTGGGACTTGAGCATTTGGAGGGTATAGAAGAGGAAGGTACCCTTTCTAGGTATGTAGATGCGTATGAAAACCACTACCAACCATTCATGCAGAATCATGAGTATATTTTAGAAAATTATTTGGTAAATCATGTGTTTTCCAAGCTCTTTCCATCTGCTCTTGATAAGGATATTTTTGAAGAATATGTTATGCTCGTTATTCGTTATGCATTGATTAAATTACAGTTAATTGGAATGGCCAGACACCATAAAACAGCGTTTTCTACAGACCATGTTGTGAAGCTTATTCAATCATTTGGACGAGCTGTCGAGCATAATCAATCCTATTTAACGAAAATGAAAGGCTTGTTGGAGGAAAATGGGTTCACAACAATGGGGTATATGTCCATTTTAATCAAAAATTAAAACATAGAATCAAAAGTCATACAGAGCTGTAGCTCTATCCAAATAGTAGAAACCAATCAGTTTGCTCAATGGCTGTTCGTTATTATTTTAACAACCATAACTACCTGAACGAAAGAGGCCCCTGATTTGATGGGGTCTCTTTTTTTATTTTAATGAGGAAAAGAGCGCTACCGCTCAATTTCTACCAGCAATATGCCGATACTTTAGATAGAAGATGAAGATGACGGAGGGATTACTGTGGAAATTCGTCAAAATGGAAATGCAGGTTCGAATCCTCAAGAGCTAACCAAGCCACCATTAGATGCTACTATAAAACCGAAGCCTTCGACAGAAAAAGATGTGGTGCAAGCTATTGAGCATAAGGATGCTTTTCAAAAAGAATTACAAAAGGAAATATCAGCTTTAAATAAATTTATGCAAGCTAAAGAAACACATTTAAAATTCAATCTACATGAAAAATTAGGTGAGTACTATGTACAGGTGATTGACAATCAGACGGATGAAGTCGTCAGAGAGATCCCATCTAAAAAGATGATGGATACAGTTGCCCAAATGTACGAACTAATTGGAATTATGGTTGATCGAAAAATTTAGGAGGGGTTCAAAATGGCAGGTCCTTTGAGATTATCTGGTATAGCTTCAGGTATTGATACTGAAACAATGATTCAAAAATTAATGAAAGCAGAAAGATCTCCAATGGAGAAATTGCTTCGTAAGCGTCAAAAAGAAGAATGGAAGCGCGACAGCTATCGTGAGCAAAACGCATTATTGCTAGATCTAAATAATAAAGTAAGTAAATTGCGTCTGACTTCAGATTTTACAAAGCAAAAAGTATCTTCTTCCGATGACGCTAAAGTAACAGCAAGTATTACAAAGAAGAATTCTACAACCCAGTACGATGTATCTAATGTTCAGCTTGCGAAACCAGGTACTGGTGTTTCCGTGAAGTTTAAGGTTAGCGATGACATCAAGGATAGTAATACAGAAATAAATAGTTCCTTTGATTTTACACTGAAGGGCAATGCTGGCTCAGATGAAGTCACCATTTCAGTAGGAGAAAAAGACACAATTGAGTCGGTTTTAAATAAAATTAACAGTGAGTCCAGTAAGACTGGCGTTAAAGCTTTTTATTCTAATACGGACAAATCTATCGTTTTCACATCTCAGGTACCGCCGACTGAGGAAAATACTGCTCAGGAATCTGCTATTAAAATTACAACTAGCGGTGGAGGTAATAAGCTTAATATTACTGCTGGCGAGATAAAACAAAACTTTACTAAAGTTGATTCTACAGGAACACCTGAATCCAATTATACGAAGACAGGATTTACAGGTGCACAAGATTTTAAAGGCATCGTAAAACAAGCCGGAAAAGCAACTGTAAATGGTATTGAATTTGCTCTAGATTCCAAAAACACACTTGATTTTGATGGTATGAGCTTTACTTTTAAAGATAATATCGGTGTCGGTGATAAAAAAGTAGTCATTACTACAGCCAAAGATACGGAGTCAGTTATGACTGCTATCAAAGAGTTCGTCGATTCCTACAACAAGGTAATCGATCAATTTAATAACAAGCTGACAGAAAAAGTGTACCGTGATTTCTATCCGCTTATTGATGAAGAAAAAGAAGCAATGAAAGAAAAACAAATCGATAAATGGGAAGAGAAAGCGAAAAGCGGTCTGTTAAAAAGCGACAGTATTTTATCTAATGTGCTCACACAGATGCGCAGCTCGTTCTATTCTCCTGTAGAAGGAGTAGAACCGCCAAAAAATACACTTGCTAGCATTGGAATCGGTCCAAAGAAATCCGATGGTCTGGGCAGTAAGTTTGATTACATGGAAAACGGTAAGATCTACATTGATGAAGAAAAGCTTAAAGATGCCTTGTTGAATGATCAGGATAGAGTAATTGCTCTCTTCACAAATGGTAGCGGGATTTCTTCAGGATCCGAGGCATTTAAATCCCAAGGTCTTGCTCAACGTATTTATAGTCAGACGAATGCTGCTATGAAAAAAATTGGGGAAAAAGCAGGTCGGACAGGTACAACCAGTGATAATAGTCTAATTTCAAAGGATATTCGAGATATCAACGCTCGCATTAATGTTTGGGAGAAGAAACTAAAAGATAAAGAAACGAATCTGTGGAAAAAATTCTCTGCCATGGAGCAAGCGATTAATAAGCTTAATGCCCAAGGCGCGAACCTGTTATCTAAATTCGGCGCGTAGTGGTTTTGAGGAATAAGGAGGGGAATGCATGAATCAGACGGCTGCACAGATCTATCAACAGAACCAAGTGAAAACAGCCTCGCCAGGCGAGCTTACGTTAATGCTGTACAATGGAGGCATCCGTTTTAGTAAAGAAGCAAAGATGGCTTTGGAGAAACAGGACGTTCAAAAAGCTCATCAGAGCATTATTAAGGTACAGGACATTATTCGAGAATTAATGGTTACGTTAGATCAAAAAGTACCAATTTCTGAGCAGTTTATGCTGATGTATGATTATATGTATAATCGTACAATTGAAGCGAATTTGAAAAAAGACGGCGCCATTATCACGGAGGTAGAAGAGTTTTTTGTGCAATTCCGCGATACATGGAAACAGGCAATGCTGATTGCGAGAAGACAGCCAGAAGGAAATCAGATATAATGACGAATGTTTCTGCGATGGATGTAGCGAGCAATATCCTTATCCTTACTGAAAAACTAATGGAAATCCTGAAGCATGATGAAGAGCCGAATCCCGATGAATGGAACTCCGTCCTTGAACAGCGAGAAGAGCAAATTACGCACCTTGGCAAACTGCAAACACTAGGCATGGACCTACAAGCACAGGAAAAGGAATTATTGCAGAAAAGCTATCAGCTTGATCAAGAAATCCTTTCTCTGATGAAGCAGCAACAAGCAAAAATTGAAGAACAGCTACAACAGGTAAACAAGGCGAAAGTAGCAAACAAACAGTATGCTGGTGAAACGACTCATGTTGCCTATGGAGCTTTCTTTGACAAGAAAAATTAAGATATAGCTAGTTTTTACACGAAAAAATGGTCGAGAAATCGACCATTTTGTTTCTTGCAAAAGCTCTTGGTGAGCCAGTAAGAATTTATGGCATCACATCTGCTGGAATACTTTGACCGCAGGCCTGGCAAGGCTTGTGGTATTCAATTCTCTCACCGCAATAACAAACAAGACCAATCATACGAGCGGGGTTTCCTACCACAAGCTGATGGGCCCCTACATCCCGGATGACCACAGAGCCTGCTCCTACCATAGAATAGGCACCGATGGTTGTTCCACATACGATTGTGGCGTTCGCTCCTATGGACGCTCCTATCTCGACTTTAGTCGGTACCACTTTCCAAGCGCTATTGCATGCGCGTGGGAACAAATCGTTCGTAAATGTCATATGGGGTCCGAGAAATACATTATCTTCAATCTCGACCCCATGATAGACAGAAACACCATTCTGAATTTTGACGTTATTCCCGATTTTTACCCCTTGATCGATGTAAACATCCTTACTAATGATACATTGGCTGCCGATTGTACTTTGTTCTCGGACTTGTGCATTGTTCCAGATTTTTGTTCCAGCTCCAATAATGGCTTGCTTAGACACTTCTGCTGTTGGATGAATAAAGACATTCTCATGTGTCTGGTGAGACATAGATTGCCCCCCTCGTCGGTCAGTTTCCCTTTTTGGAAAAGGATTATTTTTTCCTTCCGCAAATTACTCAGATGTTGCACGATGCTCCTCTTCTTAACGTATTACTAATAGAGGGATTTCATTACGGATACGAGGGGGAATGAACGTGAGGATACCCATCATTGATTTGACGGACGAAGTAGAATTGCTTTGGGATGAGATTAACAGTGCTGTCCAGGAAGTGCTACGTTCGGGCCATTTCGTCCTTGGTAACGAGGGAAAAGCGTTTGAGAAGGAAGTAGCTGACTATTTGGGGTGCAAGCATGCGATCACGTTAAATTCAGGTACGGATGCGTTATTTATCGCGTTGAGGGCTTTGGGAATTGGAGCAGGAGATGAAGTGATCGTTCCCTCCTTTACCTTTTATGCTACGGCTGAAGCTGTTGAGCTAGTCGGAGCGACGCCGGTGTTTGCTGAAATTAATCCAGATACATTCAATGTAGAGCCTGCTGATATAGAGTCCAAAATTACCGAGCGGACCAGAGCAATTATTCCTGTTCATCTATATGGACATGCGGCTAAAATGGAACCGATGATTACGATTGCACAACAATACGGACTAGGGCTTATCGAAGATACCGCACAGGCATTTGGTGGAGAGTACTGTGGCAAGAAGCTTGGAACCTTTGGGCATTTTGGATGTTTTTCCTTTTATCCCACCAAGAATCTGGGGGCTTATGGTGATGGAGGTATGTTAACAACAGATAACGATGAACTGGCAGAGATAGCTCGCAAATTACGTACCCATGGCTCGTTGATTCCTTATCAAAATGAACTTACAGGTTACAATTCACGTTTAGATGAGTTGCAAGCCTGTATTTTACGTGTGAAGCTACCTTATATTAACCAATGGAACGAAGCAAGAAGAGAAGCTGCCCAGCAATACAATCAGATGCTAAAAGACGTACCAGGAATTGTGACGCCAAAGGTAGCGGGATATGCCAAGCATGTGTATCATCAATACACGATACGGGTGAAACAAGGCTTACGCGATGAATTGCACCGTTATCTGCATCAACAAGGAATTGGTGCAATGTTATATTATCCTACTCCTGTGCATCGACTGCCAGTATACCAAGCAACGCAACAGCCTAAGCTAGCTGTTACAGAGCAAATGGCAGCCGAGGCGTTAAGTTTGCCGATGTGGCCGCGTATTACCTTAGAAATACAACAGAGGGTAGTACATGCAATACAGAGCTTCATGGCTAAAGTAGGATAGGGCAAAGGGCGAAACTTGCTGGTGAAAAGCAGGGGTTCGCTTTTTTTCTTTGTTTTTTTGACAGCAGAAATATTTTTTGCTTTTTCATCTAACTCTGGATATTCATTTGCTATAATGAATTCGTTCAGAAATACATGCTTCGGCAAGTGAGGTTACTAACATGAATGTAAAAACATTTTTTGCGGGAAGAAATCGTTCGTTGTTACTTGTTCTATTTATTGTGTTAATTTTAATACATACCATTTATTTAAATGGAAGTGTAAGTCAACTGCTTCATCCGGCGGCAATTGAATTAGTAGGGTTATCAGTCATTATCTCGTACGCTATTAAGCGTAAACATATTAAAATCAAACATGTATTTCGGTTATTGGTCCACGGGAGAGAAAGTAACATTGAAGAGACGATCAAACGGTTTTATCAATACTCGGTTGTTTTAAAAGAGAAAGGCTACATTTCCTTGGAAAAAGAATTGATGGACGAGCCTGATTCATTTGTTCAGCGAGGGGCGTTGCTGGCGATCGAGGGTGTATCGGAGCAAGAACTTCGTATGATTTTAGAAAACGAGTGTAAGGGTGAACAGCATCGCTACCAGCAAATGGGCGGAATGTTTCGATTGGTTGCCCTGTTGGCACCTGGGATGGGGCTTGTTGGAACGTTATTGGGGATGACAGGAGTATTACAAACCCTGTCTGATTTTGCGCAGACAGGCCAGAATCTAAGCACAGCGGTGGTAGCTACCTTGTATGGAGCCTTGCTAGCCAATCTATTGGCTTTGCCATGTTACTATCGATTAATGGATATTCATGATCAGGAAATGTTTGAAAAGCGGCTTTATATTGAAGGATGCGTAGGTTTACAGCGCGCGGAAACCCCACGAATTTTGTTTGAAAAACTAAATTCCTTTTTACCTGCTGATCAAAAGCTAGTGCTCTTAAAAATGCCTGGCAGCATGAAAGGAATTATTGAAAGGCAGAGCGAATATGCAGGATGATCGTCTGTATGATGAAAAGGAGCTAGAGAAAAGCTGGCTATTAAGCTACAGTGATTTAATTACCTTGCTGTTTATAATCGTCATAATCATTGCGGCGATGTACACGGCTCAGGTAAAGCAGCAACAGCAAGAGCTTCAGCAGAAGGCATCTCAAACGACGGAAAAGGCCGAGATAGCAAAAGCTGAGCAAGCCGTAGCTGAAATGAAAAAGAAAGCATTGGAAGCAGAAATCCGCGAGCTGTCTGCAAAGCGTGATGTCATGGCGATTGGCGCCGGGCAACAAGACGAACCAGTAGAGAGTAATATGCAGGTAGTGAAGGAAAAAGTGGGAGAGGCCTTGCATGAGTTCCATATCCCTTTTGTGGAGCAAAGCGATGGAGTGATGATCCGTTTACCGGAAAATTTGCTGTTTGCTAGCGGATCAGCCGATTTAGCTCCAGATGGTCAAAAGGTCATAGACAGGCTAGCTGATGTATTACAAAAATTCCCTCATCAAGTGCGAATTGAGGGACACACCGATGACAGTCCCATTACAAAAAGCCAGTATGTCGCTAACTGGGACCTATCTCTTGCTCGTGCAAAGGCTGTTATGCAGGAATTTGTACAAGAACGAGGGTTATCTCCAGCACGCTTCATTGTCGCAGGCTATGGAGAAACAAAGCCTCTTGTAGAGAATGCAACAGAAAAGAATCGCCAACAAAATCGCCGTGTGGAAATTACTGTATTAAGTGAGCAGACTGAATGATAGTGAATCAGCATAATATGCATATAAGTGAATGATATACGCTTCTTTATAAGACCTCCTTTTGAGTTGAACATTAGGAGGTCTTTTTTATTTATAAAGGAGACAAAAAAGCTATGCTGAACAAGAGAGAAATGCTTTTTCAGAGTTATGCACAAAAATAGAGTTCTTGTGCACAACTTCTTGTGGATAATGTGGACAACTTTGTGGAAATGCGCAATTATGGGGCAGGTTACCCACAGGTGGTAAAGCTAGACCATAAATTATTTAAGAAATGAAGTGAACAGGACAACTGTGTGAGCGAATGCCGAACCTAGATTACTGCTATAACTGCGGATAAAGAATAAAAAAGCAAAAAAATCTTATGTGTCCAATGTGTGACATGATTTTATTATATATATTGAAGAAATTTTTCGAGCTAGAATACAATTAATCGACAATATCTGTAGATGGGGTTTCTTGTTTTCTAAAGCTGAATAAATTTCATGCTCCTAACTGGTAATTATAGCTAAAAATGTGTCGCGATTCCCTCGTTTATAGGGCAAAGACCACGTCTCTCAACGCTAGGTCGAGTCTCTTTTGCCGCCCTATTTTTTGCCAAAATCACATATATGGAAATGTGTTTAGCCAAAAATTTGTGGGAGCGCTTTCCTGCTTTTACTACGGTAGTAGTGGCTTATTTGCTTGTTACATTAAGCCTTTCTAAGGCTGCCGTGAGCTGTTTAGCAAAAAAATAAAGTCCGCGTTGAAATTTGTCGATAATCCAGCATTTGACTTTACCATAGGCAAGGTGTATAGTCAGATCATGGATTAACAAATAGTCCACAGTTTTCTTATGAAAGGAATGTTTAATACATGCAAGGAAAAGTAAAATGGTTTAATGCAGAAAAAGGTTTTGGTTTCATCGAGCGCGATGGAGGCGACGATGTATTCGTACATTTCTCCGCTATCCAATCCGAAGGTTTCAAAAGCTTGGATGAAGGTCAAACTGTAGAGTTTGATATCGTTGAAGGCGACCGTGGTCCTCAAGCGGCTAACGTAACTAAAATCTAATTGATTTTAATAATCAATACCCCCTAGGGCAACTTAGGGGGTTTTTGGTGTTCATTTCCATTAAATTCTCTGTTTCAAAAAAATCAAAATAGGTTTAAAATAGAGACAAGCCTTACTTGCTGTGTTGACGAAAGATTAAAATCAAGTGAAAATTTTTAAACATTTTGTCTTTTTTTCACGAATTTTGTTAAAACAAAAAGAAGAAACAGCAGGTTTTAATTACGTCTATGTAGAATACAAATAGCATAGACGGAAGGAGGTTGTGTCCATGAACTACAATATTCGTGGCGAAAACATTCAAGTTACAGAAGCTCTTCGGGAGTATGTAGAGAAAAAGATAAACCGTCTCGAACGCTATTTTGACAATCTAGGTCATGTAGAGGTACATGTGACAATGCGCGTGCTTCGCGGAGAAGGAACCATTGAGGTAACCATTCCGATGACTGGCGTTATTCTCCGAGCTGAGGAAACTCACGATGATATGTACGCAGCAATTGATTTGGTTGTCGAAAAATTAGAGCGTCAAATGCGTAAGTACAAAACAAAAATCAACCGTAAACAGCGTCATGAATCAGGGGCTAAAGCGATGCCGAATATGGAAGCTTCCTCTGTAGCTGTAGCTGATGAAGAGGATGATGTACAGTTTGATATCGTAAGAACGAAGCGATTCAACTTAAAACCGATGGATACAGAAGAGGCCGTTATGCAAATGGAACTTCTGGGCCACAACTTCTTCGTCTTTGAAAACAGTGAAAGCAATGATGTAAATGTAGTCTATCGTCGAAATGATGGACGATACGGGTTAATAGAACCAAAATAAACGTATACAATCATTAAAAAATTTAAAAATATATACAAAAAGTGGTAAGGGGGTTGTCGATTGGCAACTCCTTTACTTGTGTTTACTGTTAGAGATTTGGTAAAATAGATTGTTAGAAAGTACCCTTAGGGGAACGGTGGAAGGGGTGTCCCTATGTTAGGGCTTGTTAAGAAGCTTTTTGGCGATACAAATGAACGTGAATTAAAGAAATTAGTTAAGCGTGTAGAAAAAATTAATGCGTTAGAACCCCAAGTAGCATTGCTTACTGATGACCAATTAAAGGAAAAAACGGCGGAATTCCGTGCCCGTTTGGAAAAGGGAGAAACGCTGAATGATATATTAAACGAAGCTTTTGCTGTAGTGCGTGAAGCGTCCAAACGTGTATTGGGGATGCGTCACTTTGACGTACAGCTAATTGGCGGTATGGTCCTGCAAGAAGGACGCATTGCTGAAATGAAGACTGGTGAAGGTAAAACCCTTGTAGCGACCTTAGCTACGTACTTAAATGCCTTGGTTGGTAAAGGGGTTCACATTGTAACAGTTAACGAATACTTAGCTGAGCGTGACTCCAAGATTATGGGTGAGCTGTACCAATTTCTTGGCTTGACAGTAGGGTTGAACATAAACGGTATGAGTGCTGAACAAAAACGTGAGGCTTACAACTGTGACATTACGTATGGTACAAACAATGAGTTTGGGTTTGACTATCTGCGTGACAACATGGTGCTTTACAAAGAGCAAATGACACAACGTCCTTTGCACTATGCAATCATTGACGAAGTGGATAGTATCCTGGTCGACGAAGCACGTACTCCACTGATCATTTCCGGATCAGCTAATAAATCTACTGAACTTTATTATATTTGCTCCCATTTTGTAAAAAGACTGGAGCCTGAAACCGATTTTAGTATTGATGAAAAACTAAAAATCGCTACTTTAACCGATGAAGGCGTGAGCAAGGTTGAAAAAGCGTTTAACGTGGACAATTTGTACGATACCAACCATGTTACGCTTAACCACCATATTACATCGGCTTTGAAGGCTCAGGTTCTGTTTAAACGTGACGTTGATTATGTTGTGCAGGATGGCGAGGTTGTGATCGTAGACGAGTTCACAGGGCGTTTGATGGTGGGTCGTCGTTACAGTGATGGTTTGCATCAGGCGATTGAAGCGAAGGAAGGGCTAAAAGTACAGAGCGAAAGCATGACCTTGGCAACAATTACGCTGCAAAACTACTTCCGTATGTATCAAAAGTTGAGCGGTATGACCGGTACGGCTAAGACTGAGGAAGAGGAATTCAAAAAAATCTATGGATTGGACGTAGTTGTGATTCCTACAAACCGCCCAATTCAACGTATAGATATGGCGGATGCAATATATAAATCCGAGGATGCTAAATATCGTGCGGTAGTAAAAGAGATCGTGGAGCGCCATAAAAAAGGACAACCTGTTTTGGTTGGTACCATTTCCATCGAAAATTCGGAGAAACTATCTCACCTATTGCGTCAAAAAGGTGTGCCGCATAATGTACTCAATGCGAAGCAGCATGAACGCGAAGCAGAGATTGTTGCTCGCGCGGGTCAGTACGGTGCAGTAACCATCGCTACAAACATGGCTGGTCGCGGTACAGACATTCAGTTGGGTGAAGGAGTACCTGAAATAGGTGGTCTGCATATCATCGGTACAGAGCGCCATGAGAGCCGTCGTATTGATAACCAGCTACGTGGTCGTGCAGGTCGTCAAGGGGACCCGGGTTCCTCTCAATTCTTCTTGTCCCTACAGGATGAGCTCATGCGCCGTTTCGGGGCTGACAACATCATGAATATGATGGACAGGCTTGGAATGGAAGAAGATATGCCGATTGAAAGCCGTCTTGTGTCTCGTGCTGTTGAATCTGCTCAAAAACGAGTAGAGGGTAGCAACTTTGATGCACGTAAAGTTGTCTTGCAATATGACGACGTAATGAATAAGCAACGTGAAGTCATTTATAAGCAGCGTAAAGAGATTCTTGAACGTGATAACCTGCATGATATCGTTGAGGGCATGATAAATAGCGTGATTGAGCGTATAGTTCAGGCTTATTGCCCGAAAGAACAGATTCCAGAGGAATGGGATCTAGAAGGGCTGCTGGAAACATGCTTAAGCACATTCTTGTTCGAGGATGCGATTACGGTTTCTAATCTGAAAGGAAAAGAAGCGGAAGAGATTGAGGAGATGTTGAAAGAGATTGCTGATAAGCAATTGAAACAACGTCAGGAAGAAATTGGCGATATGATGGCCGAATTCGAAAAAGTGGTTGTTCTGCGTGCTGTTGACAGCAAGTGGATGGATCACATTGATGCAATGGAACAATTGCGTCAAGGTATCCACCTACGCGCCTATGCTCAAACTGATCCATTGCGTGAGTACCAATTTGAGGGATATGAGATGTTCCAAGGCATGATTGCAAGCATTGAAGAGGAAGTATCCTTGTATATCATGAAATCGGAAGTTGGACAAAATCTCGAGCGTCAGGAAGTAATTGATGCTGAGAAGTTAAAAACGTCCGGACCATCTGATGAGGCTGGAGCATCTGAGCCAGAGCCGAAAAACAGGGCACAACGCCGTGCAGATAAAAAGAAAAAATAAAACAGGCCTGAGAAGAAAGCTGCTGTTCCGTTGAATGGCAGCTTTTTTCGCATATAATAAGAGCAATAAGACTGAAATGGGGGAGACAATGGTAACAGCGGAGATAACCTCATGGTTCTTAAAAATTTTATTCTTATTAAACTTTTTGTTTGCCATCGTGGTTGTTTTTTTAGAGAGACGTACCCCTGTTTCTACATGGGCATGGTTAATGATCTTATGGTTTATTCCGGTTCTTGGATTTGTTTTATATCTTATGCTGGGACAAAATCTAAGTCGAAAGAAAATTTTTAAGTGGGATAAGCATGTCTATGCTTACATGAAGCGAGAGGTAGTTAAACAGATGGAGCAGCTCAAAGCCAAGAAGCTCCCTTTCCATGACCCTGTTGGCAATGAGTATCAGGACCTAGTGTATTTACATCTGAATAATGATGAAGCTCTACTGACCCAAGATAATCAGGTAGAGATTATTACGGATGGCTTGGATAAATTTGAACGCTTGTTTAAGGACATTCGCCGTGCGAGCAAACATGTCCATTTGCTGTATTACATCATCAAAAGCGACGAGCTTGGCAAGCGACTTGCTGATCTATTATGTGAAAAATCACGGGAGGGAATAGAGGTTCGAGTCCTGTACGATGAGAGCGGATCACGCTGGCTGTCTAAGGAATTTATCCGGCGAATCAGGCAAGCAGGCGGACAGATTGAGCCTTTCTTTCCTTCCAAAATTCCATTACTCAATCTGCGAGCCAATAACCGTAATCACCGAAAGATAGTTGTTATTGACGGAGAAATTGGCTATATTGGGGGCTTTAACATTGGAGATGAGTATCTGGGCAAAAATCCTGCCTTCGGTTATTGGAGAGATACCCATCTACGAATACAAGGCTCAGCGGTTAATGATTTGCAATCACGCTTTATGCTGGATTGGAAGCAAGCATCTGGGCGAGACATGGCCTTTCGAAATTATTATCAAGCTGTGTCTGCTCCCCGTGGAAACGTTCCCCTACAAATTGTTTCAAGTGGCCCCGATTCACAATGGGAGCAAATTAAAAATGGGTACATGAAATTAATCGTAACAGCAAAAGAATATGTCTATATCCAGACCCCGTATCTAATCCCTGATGACAGTATTTTGGATGCGTTGCGGATTGCAGCGTTATCTGGTGTCGATGTCAAAATTATGATTCCGAATAAACCGGATCATCCCTTTGTTTATTGGGCTACTTATTCAAATGCAGGTGAGCTGTTACGAGCTGGGGCAAAGATATACACCTATGAGAATGGCTTTATGCACGCTAAAACGATTGTTGTAGACGATAAGCTTTCCACAGTAGGAACTGCTAATATCGATGTGAGGAGCTTTCGCTTAAATTTTGAAGTGAATGCATTTCTCTACCATTCCCATACGGCTAAACAATTGGCTAAACATTTCTTAGCTGATATAGAGCTTTCATCTGAATTAACACTGGAAAAATATAGACAACGCCCATTATCTATTCGAATAAAAGAATCTGTCTCGCGGCTATTGTCAGCCATTTTATAGGAGCCCACCATGTTACTCTGGGCTCCTTTTTTGTTTGATAAGAGTAATACGAAAAACGGTTTTTTCTAAAGGATTTTCATCCAATTCAAGCAGACCTCCGTGCAATTTAACAATCTTATGAGCGATTGACAGACCTAAGCCTGTTCCGCCATCGGTTTGTCGAGAATGATCTCCTCTGACGAAGGGATCAAATATATGACGCTGTACATGGGCAGGAATGCCGGTACCATTGTCTGCAATCTCAATGATGATGGAATCACTCTGCTCCTGAACAGCAATTCGTACGTTCGTTCCTGTCGGATTATATTTAATCGCATTGGAAATAAGATTGCTTATTACTCTGCTCATATGCCGGTAATCAAAATCGCACAAAATTTCGTGTTCGGGCACCTGAATATGTAATTTAAATTGTTTTTCTTCCATGTCATCTAAAAAATCGACTGTAATCTCTCTGATGAATTCACATAGATCATAAGTACGAATGGAGAGAGGATATTGACCATCATCTAGTGTTAAAAAGTCAAATAACGAATTAATCAAAGCATTTACACTCTGCGATTTATTATAAATAAGCTGCAAATAACGCCTTTTCTTTTCTTCATCCACCACCATATCATCCTGTAAGGCAGAGGCGTATCCCTGAATGCTTGTGATCGGTGTTTTAAGATCATGAGATATATCCATGAGCATACGTTGCTTGCTTTCTTCCAATTTTTCCTTCTCAGCGCGAGTAGCTTCTAGTTTATCTGCCAAAAAGTTAAATGCATCGCGAATTTTTCCAAATTCACTTTCCGCTTTTAGATGAATCCGAGCTTGATAGTCTCCATCGATCATTTTTTTAATAGCAACGGTGATCGTATGAAGTGGAACACTAATTTTGCGGGCTGTCCACCGACTATATAAGAAGATGATAATAATGATTGGGACAAATAAGAGCAAACATGATTTAAGGATAATCTTGCTGACCTGAGATACCGTATGATCAAAATTTTTAAAGTATTGAATGTCAATGTTAATGCTGTCTCGGGGAATTTTGACCAAGCAAATATATTTCTTATTACTTTTGGTAGTAAATGGCGCAATGGAGTAGTAATAGAGCTGCTCCTCCGTATTGTCTAAAAACTGATAGAGCTGTTCCTCCGTATAATGGTAAATGGAGTCCATTTTCACCCCGATAACATGGATGACTTGGTGGTTAGAATTAAGGATTTCTACCCAGCCCCCGTTATCCAAAATGGCATTTGCCCTAATATTTTCGTAGTCATCCGATACGATGTCCTTCGCCCGGTAAACGGGAGATAAACCTTGTTCAACGCTTGAGTTGATTTGATAGACGAGATAACCGAGCGCTATCGTTAAAATGGAGCTAATAATAAATATAAAGATGCTATAATTCCATAATAATGTAGAGTGTATTTTTTTATGTTTCATCGTGAGTTGACCCTCTTTGATTGGACGAAAAATGAACCAGCTTATAGCCTAGACCTCGAACTGTTTTTACATAAAGCGGTTTTTTAGGGTCCGGCTCTATTTTATCCCGCAATTTACTAATATGAACCATGATGGTGTTATCGTCACTGTAAAAGGGATCCCCCCATACCTTTTCAAAAATCTGGCGTTTGGTAAAAACACGATTAGGCTGCTCCATAAACATCTCAAGCATTTTATATTCCGTTGATGTTAAAGGAATTTCCACCTGATTCCTGCATAGGATGCATTGCTGCTTATGTAAAGTTAAATCGCCTACAGTAAGAACGGATAGGGCCTGTGTTGTCTCATCGTTCCATGGATTCAGATGATAGGAACGTCGGAGTTGTGCCTTGATTCGTGCTACGACCTCTAAGGGATTAAACGGCTTGGTAATATAATCGTCTGCCCCCATGCCTAATCCTAAAATAATGTCGTGATCTTGACTGCGAGCTGACAGGAAAATGACGGGGAGCGTGTAGTCCTGACGTATTTGCGTAAGCAGGTGCAAACCATTTAGCTTAGGCATCATAATATCAATTAAAACTAGATCTATTGATTGATTCTGGATACAGAGAAGGGCTTCTTCTCCGTCTGAGGCTTCAATGACTCGCAAGTTTTCTTTTTCTAAATATAGCCGCAGTAGCTCGACTATCTCCTGCTCATCATCGGCAACCAGGATTGTCCGATTCATTCTCTTTTCCCTCCGCTACATCTATAAGTAAAACACTACTCACTATTCTACACGTTTTGGAAAAACGTGGTGATATTTTTAGGAAATAGATAAAAATTCATCTTCAACAAAACCTAGAAAGTTTGCACCTGTCTTATTTTCAGCTACAATAAACAGTAAGAAAATGAGTTTTAAAGGAGTAGATAAAATGGCATTGATCGACGTGGCTGATGTAAAGCAAGAAATGGCTAGTCTGTCCAAACGACTGGCGGATATTAGGGGGTCTCTTTGACCTCCCAGAAAAGCTAGAGCGCATTGGTGAATTGGAAGAGCGGATGTTAGCTCCAGATTTTTGGGATGATAATGATGCTGCGCAAAGAACCATTGGAGAGCTTAATGGGATCAAAAGCCTGACAGATACGATGGGACGTCTGGATGCCTCTTATGACGATTTGCAGATGATGCTGGAGCTAGTGATTGAAGAAGGCGATAGTTCTCTTATTTCCGATCTGTATCAGAGTACGCAGGAGTTGAAAAAGAACTTTGAGGACTTTGAGCTGGAATTGTTATTGAGCGATCAATACGATAAAAATAATGCGATTTTGGAATTGCATCCAGGAGCTGGTGGAACGGAGTCGCAGGATTGGGGTTCTATGCTACTGCGAATGTATACACGCTGGGCTGAAAGCAAGGGCTTCAAAGTAGAGACGCTGGATTATCTGCCAGGTGATGAAGCAGGGATTAAAAGTGTTACGCTGTTAATTAAAGGACACAATGCGTACGGATACTTAAAGGCGGAAAAAGGGGTTCACAGATTAGTGCGTATCTCGCCGTTTGATGCTTCAGGACGCCGTCATACCTCCTTCGTATCGTGCAACGTCCTGCCAGAGATTGAAAACGATAAAGAAGTAGATATTCGAACTGAGGATTTAAAGATTGATACGTACCGTTCCAGTGGTGCAGGGGGACAGCATATCAACACGACAGATTCTGCCGTTCGCATTACTCATTTGCCAACTGGTATAGTTGTGACGTGCCAAACCGAGCGTTCTCAGATTAAAAACCGCGATCGGGCTATGAAGATGCTATTAGGCAAGCTGTTCGAACTACAAAAGCAGGAGCAAGAGAAAACACTAGCTTCGATTCAGGGAGAACAAAAGGACATTGCTTGGGGCAGTCAAATTCGTTCGTATGTATTCCACCCGTACAGCATGGTGAAGGATCACCGGACCAATATGGAGGTCGGAAATGTGCAGGCAGTGATGGATGGAGAACTTGATCCATTTATTGATGCTTATTTACGCTCCCAATTACAATAGGCTTCCCGTGCATGTTGGCAGAAGAAGAGGCTGAAGAATGCTGGTTCTCTCAGCCTCTTTTTTACTAGAAAAGAATTTAGAAATAAAAAATAGAAAAAGTATTGCATTTCCTAGATTGCTATGTTAGACTATAGAAGTCAACACGATGCGGGTGTGGCGGAATTGGCAGACGCACCAGATTTAGGTTCTGGCGGGCGACCGTGGGGGTTCAAGTCCCTCCACCCGCACCATTTATCTGCCGGAGTGGCGGAATAGGCAGACGCAACAGACTTAAAATCTGTCGGGAGTAATCCCGTACCGGTTCAAGTCCGGTCTTCGGCACCATATAAGAACAGTGAGCGCTTTTGCAATTATGCAAAAGTGCTTTTTCGTTTTTTGTGCAGCTTTTTAAGTTTGATAGTTTTGATATATTGCTCTTTTCTAAAATGTTTTACAATCTTATGAACACTGATACAGAAGCTGAGAAAACGCATACTACTATGATATACTACATTTAGCAAATTACACCAGTTCAGGTGTAGCTTAGCTAATGGTAAAAACAGAGAAGCAAGTGAAGTGAAGTAGCACAGGTACAAACGGTAATGGCTATATAGTCTACTGCTCGTTTGTACCTATTTTTAGTTGCAAAGAAAGGGAGGCTTTCAAAAAATGAAACGTTTAGCAACTGTATTGATGGTAGGAGCGCTTACTGTGGGATTAACAGCCTGTGGTGGACAACAATCACAACCTGCACCGGAAGAGAAGCCGGCGGCAGAGGCAAGTGGAGATACAGCGACTGCATCAGCGGGAGAAGAAAAATTCAAACAAAGCAGTTGTGTTGGCTGTCATGGTGTGGACTTGAAGGGAGCGACCGGTCCTTCCCTAGAAACAATAGGTAGTAAATACAATAAAGATGAAATTTTAGAGATCATTAAAAATGGAAAAGGCACCATGCCAGCCAACATGTCTAAAGGCGAAGATGCAGAAACAATTGCGGCTTGGCTGGCAGAAAAGAAATAGAACGAACGAATAGGGTGAGGTCCTTGGGATCTCATCCTTTTTAACCAAAATAATATTTGTAATCAATTAGAATTTTTATTATTATAAATGTATATTTATGCATAAAATCTAGGAGTGAGAGCGATGAAACGTATTGGGATTATTGGAGCCACCGGATATAGCGGTATTGAACTCATTCGTATCTTATTGCAGCATCCTGAGATATACATACACAGCCTTTATTCTAGCTCAGCAGAAGGCAAATCATTGGCTGAATTCTTCCCCCATTTGCAGAGTGCAGATTTACCCATGCTGCAGGGCATTCAGCCCGAGAAAATTGCGCAGGAGAATGATGTCGTGTTCTTAGCGACACCGGCTGGGGTGAGTGCTGAAATAACGCCTGCTTTAATAAAGGGGGGAGTGAAGATTATCGACTTATCTGGTGATCTTAGGCTCCGATCTCCTGAGGCTTATCAGGAATGGTATAAGAAGTCACCAGCAACGAAGGAAGTATTGCAGCAGGCTGTCTATGGCTTGCCTGAATGGAACAAACCTAAAGTAAGAGAAGCTTCGGTGGTTGCTAATCCAGGCTGCTACCCAACTGCTACCCTGCTTTCCCTGTTACCGTTGCTCCAAACAGAGTGGATCAAGCCTGACAGTATCATTGTTGACGCTAAATCAGGAGTCTCGGGCGCTGGGCGTGGAGCATCGCTTGGTGTTCATTACAGCGAATTAAATGATAGCTTTCACGCTTATAAAGTAGGGCAGCATCAGCATACCCCAGAGATCGAGCAGGGAATTTTACAAATGGCGAAGAAAGAGATAGCTATTCAGTTCACCCCTCATCTGGTGCCGATGACCAGAGGGATTTTGACCACTAGTTATATTCGTATAGATAAAAGCAAGGATGCAGGCTTTACCGTTGAAGGCTTGCAAAAGCTGTATGAACATGCATATCAGGATGCTCCTTTTGTCCGTGTAAGACCATTTGGGTCCTATCCCCGCACGAAAGAGGTGCTTGGGACAAATTACTGCGATATCGCTCTTCATTTTGATGAAAGAACGAGCCGTATTATCATCTTATCCGTTATTGATAACATGGTTAAAGGTGCGGCCGGTCAGGCAATCCAAAATATGAATTTGTTGTTTGGATTTGAAGAGACGCTGGGGTTACCTATACATGCTCTTTATCCGTAGGGATATGTGACGTTTTTACGAGAAGCAAGGTATTTTTGGGTCAACTACTTATGAATGGGAGACTTGTAACATGCTACATGAGGTTATGGTAATCAAATGCGGTGGAAGCATGCTGGAGCAATTGCCTGAATCTTTCTACAACAAGCTTGCTACTCTACAAGCGGAAGGAAAATCTATTGTAATTGTTCATGGTGGCGGCCCGGCGATCAATCAAATGCTAGATCAATTGGAGATCGAGCCTATCTTTTCTAACGGATTGCGAGTTACGGATGAGGCTACCATGCAAGCCGTGGAAATGGTGTTAAGCGGTCCAATCAATAAACTGGTCGTTCGAAAGCTATTGCATGCAGGGGGAAAAGCATGGGGATTAAGCGGAGTAGATGGTTCCCTGTTGCAAGCGGTAGAGAAAATGGATGGATTAGGACTGGTAGGAAAGATTGCAGCAGTGAATCCAGCACCTCTTCAATTGTTGCTTGCGAATGGCTATATTCCAGTCGTCTCACCTATTGCCGTATCGGAGGATGGTAACACACGATTTAACTGCAACGCAGATACAGCAGCAGGGGCGATTGCATCTGCTCTGGGCGCGAAACAAATGCTGATGCTTACAGATGTGCCGGGAATTTGGGAGGAGAATGAGTTAGGGGAAAAACAATTGCTGCCACGCGTTACGATTGAGGAAATCCAAATGATGATTCAGAACCAAATGATTACGGGTGGAATGATTCCGAAGGTTCAAGCAGCTTTAGATGCACTGGCCCAGGGAGTTCAGGAGGTTGTTATTTGTAAGGGAGCGGCAGAAACGCTTGACGGTTTGGTAAAAGGAAGGGCTGTAGGTACTTCTATTTCGACCGGGATGCCGCATGGACAGGACTCACAGGCTTTCGTTGCAACAGAAATTGATTAGGGAAAAAGGAGAGAGAGATCGCTCATGACTGTTTATACAGAAAAAATGCATGTGATGAATACTTATGCACGTTGGGATGTTACGATTGTCAAAGGGAGCGGCACCACGGTCTGGGATCATACAGGGAAAGCGTATTTAGACTGCACATCTGGTATCGGTGTGACATCGCTGGGGCATTGTCCTCCTGCCGTATCAGCTAAACTGCATCAGCAGCTGGATACCTTATGGCATAGCTCCAATTTAACGCAACATCCGCTGCAGGAGGGATTAGGAAAAAAACTGACTGAATTGTCTGGTTTGGATCAAGTGTTCTTTTGCAACAGCGGGGCAGAAGCGAACGAAGCGGCGATCAAAATAGCGCGACGTTATGCTCAAAAAACCAAGAATGAGGATCGTTTCGAAATTATTACGTTTGAGCAGTCCTTCCATGGCAGAACCCTAGCCACGTTAACAGCCACAGGTCAGCAAAAGGTAAAAGAGGGCTTTAATCCTTTGCCTGCCGGATTTATCACTGTGCCATACGGAGATGTAGAAGCAGTAAAGAAAGTGACGACAAGCCAAACGTGCGCCGTATTGCTAGAGCTTGTACAAGGAGAAGGCGGCGTTCATCCGGCATCAACGGAGTTCGTGACCAAGTTATACGAGTGGTGCAAATCAAATGATATTTTATTGATGATAGATGAGGTGCAGACAGGTATTGGCCGAACGGGTGAATGGTTTAGCTATCAGCACTACGGAATCGTACCTGATGTGATTACGCTGGCTAAAGGGTTAGGCAGTGGTTTTCCGATAGGAGCAATGCTTGCGACTGAGGCGGTAGCCGCGGTCTTTTCTCCAGGCTCACACGGGACCACCTTTGGAGGGAATCAATTAGCTGCAACTGCAGGCATGGCAACACTTTTGGAGATGGAGCAACAGGATATACTATCGCATGTAAAAGCTATGAGCGAATACCTGCTTGATGCGTTAAAAGACATAACCAAGCAATATCCCGATCAAATAAAAGGGGTACGCGGGCTCGGCTTGATGGTTGGCTTAGAAATGACTGGCGAGGTAAGCGGGTATCTAAAAGCGGCTCAGCAAAAAGGCGTATTATTGCTACAGGCAGGTCCGAATGTTATTCGATTATTGCCGGCGCTCATCATACAAAAGTCAGAGATCGACCAATTAGTGCTAGTGCTAAAAGAGATTTTGCAGTCAGGAGAGAAGTAATATAGCCAGATATCAGAAATAATCATGCAACGATTTTTGATTTTATTCAGAAAAATCGTTGCATTTTTTTTAGAGTGAATGTATTATTATACAAAAATAACGAATATATATTCATAAAGTGGAGTGTTGGGAATTTTTTGCCGATAGGAGCTGGTTGCGTTGGATAAGTATTTACAGAGCAACAATACAGGGTTTCTTACGTTAGAGAGCGGAGAAGTATTTACAGGCAAGCTATATGGAGCACCACTTACCTCATGCGGAGAGGTGGTTTTTCATACAGGAATGACTGGATATCAGGAAGTGATGAGCGATCCTTCCTTTTATGGTCAGATCGTCACCTTCACCTATCCGTTGATTGGGAATTATGGTGTTAATGAAATCGACTATGAATCAACTCAGCCTGCTATTTCTGGAATGGTTGTTAGTCAGCTTTGTCAAAACCCTAGCCATTTTCGTTCCCGGGTATCTTTAGATACGGCTGCAAAGCAGTTCGGCTTCCCTGTTTTAGCTGGAGTAGACACGCGGTCGATTACACAAAAGGTCCGGCAGGGTGGTCTGCTTTACGGTGTTCTAGCTGATCAGCCCATGACAGCAGAGGAGATCGCCTTGCATAAGCTTCGTCAGGAAGAACGTATTTTTGTAGAGCAGGTTTCCAGAACCCGCTCCATCACCTATCGGGGAGAAGGGGAGCATATTGTAGTCATTGATTTTGGTATGAAGCACTCTATTTTGCAAGCCTTGTTAAAGCTTGGCTGCAAGGTAACGGTTGTACCTTATCAGACGCGTATGGAGGAAATTAGGGCTCTACAGCCAGATGGTATCGTCTTCTCCAATGGGCCCGGTAACCCTGAACAATTGCGAAAATATTGTCCGCAATGGCGTAAATTAGCCGAAGCATTTCCGACACTAGGAATTTGCTTAGGGCATCAGGTATTGTCATTGATGTTTGGGGGACAGACAGAACGACTTCCCTTTGGGCATCGCGGAAGCAACCATCCTGTAAAAGAGCTGAACACTGGTAAAGTATATATAACTTCGCAGAATCATAGCTATGTGGTGAAGGAGGAGGGATTAGATAAGCAAAACCTAATGGTCACCTACCGAAATGTAAATGATGGCAGTGTGGAAGGGCTGCGACATATGTATCTGCCAATTATGAGCGTGCAATTCCATCCAGAAGCACATCCGGGACCAGATGATACCTCGCATATTATTGCGACCTTCCTGGAGTCGGTACAAACGATAGGAGCGAAGCATTATGCCTAAACAACAACACATTCATAAAGTGCTGGTAATCGGTTCGGGTCCGATTGTGATTGGGCAGGCGGCGGAGTTTGATTATTCCGGAGCACAAGCTTGTCTTTCACTTAAGGAGGAAGGCGTGGAAGTTGTGCTGGTGAATAACAATCCAGCTACTATCATGACCGATGAGCAGATTGCAGATAAGGTGTATCTGGAACCATTGACCGTCACTTCTATCACCAAAATTATTCAAAAGGAACGACCGGATGGATTGCTGCCGACACTAGGCGGTCAGACAGGACTTAATTTGGCTGTAGAATTAGCTGAGGCAGGCGTATTAGAGCGCTATGGAGTAGCTTTGCTGGGGACTCCCTTGACTGCTATTCAGAACGGTGAGGATCGCGAGTTATTTAAACGAATGATGAATAACATTCATGAACCTGTTCCTGAGAGCATAACAGTGAGTACTATACAGGAAGCTCTGCATTTTGCGAATCAGATTGGTTATCCCGTGATTGTTCGTCCAGCTTATACTCTGGGAGGAGCAGGGGGAGGAATTGCTTCTGATCAACAGGCTCTCGAACAGATCGCTGAACAAGGACTGGCGGCAAGTCCGATTCAACAGGTGCTAGTGGAAAGAAGTGTAAAGGGTTGGAAGGAAATTGAGTACGAAGTCATGCGAGATGCAAATGATACCTGCATTATCGTTTGCAACATGGAAAATATAGACCCAGTCGGTGTTCATACGGGAGATAGCATCGTTGTAGCGCCTTCTCAAACCTTAACAGATCGTCAATATCAAATGCTGCGCAGTGTTTCTACCAAAGTGATTCGAGCGTTAGGTGTAGTGGGTGGTTGTAATATTCAATTTGCCTTAGACCCGCAATCAGATCGCTATTACCTCATTGAAGTAAATCCGAGGGTTAGTCGTTCCTCAGCCTTAGCTTCCAAAGCAACAGGCTATCCGATCGCAAGGATCGCTGCAAAATTAGCATTGGGCTATCACTTGGACGAGGTGCTCAACCCTATCACCGGTTATACCTATGCTAGCTTTGAACCAGCATTAGATTATGTAGTTGTGAAAATTCCACGTTGGCCCTTTGATAAATTCCCATTAGCTGACCGCAATCTAGGAACACAAATGAAAGCAACAGGCGAGGTAATGGCCATTGCTCGAACTTTTGAGGCTGCTTTGTTAAAAGCTCTCCGTTCTTTAGAAATTGGCTGTCATTATCTCTACCGAAAGGATATTGCGTCTCTATCTTTGGAGGAGTTGGAGAAACTATTAAAGATTGCGACGGACCTTCGTTTATTTGCTGTAGCAGAAGCGTTGCGCCGGGGTATTAGTATACAAGAGCTTCACATGAAAACAGAAATTGACCCTTTCTATTTAGATCATATTAAGTCCATTATCCAGTGGGAGAAAAGGTTGAAAGCATCATGCAAAGACACGTTACGTATGGAAGAATTGAGAGCTTGTAAGGAAATTGGCATTACGGATCAGACGATTGCCTGGATGATGAAGCTTCCTGTAAGTGAAATTTGGAAAATGCGTCAGAAATGGGGTCTCATGCCGGTCTATAACATGGTCGATACATGTGCGGGAGAGTTTGATGCAAAGACAGCCTATTATTATTCCACATGGCAAGGCAAGAATGAGGTGGTATCTTTATCTGCAAAAAAAATATTGGTGCTAGGCTCGGGGCCCATCCGTATTGGGCAGGGGATTGAATTTGACTATTGTTCTGTGCATGCAGCTAAGGCTTTGCAAAAACAGAAGCTGAAAGCCATCGTGATTAACAATAACCCAGAGACAGTGAGTACCGATTACGAGACGGCCGATCATCTTTATTTTGAGCCTTTGCATATTGAAGATGTGCTGCATGTAGCCAGGCAAGAAGAAGTGGCTGGGGTATTCGTTCAATTCGGTGGGCAGACTGCGATTAACCTGGCTGGTGCTATCCAAGAAGCGGGTCTGACCGTCTTGGGAACAGCTTTAGAGCAAATGAAACGGGTCGAGGATCGAGAACTGTTTTATCAGATGCTCCAAAAGCTAAATATTCCCCACATACCAGGGAGGGGAGTCTATTCTACAGAAGAGGCGATTCAAGTTGCTGCTAGCATTGGCTACCCGGTATTGCTGCGCCCCTCCTACGTTATTGGAGGCCAAGGCATGACGGTTGTGCATGACGAGGCCGAGCTGCGTGCAGCTATGCAAGGCTGGATTGATGAACAGGTTGACACCAGTTGTTTTCCATTGCTGATCGATCAATTTATATCGGGTATGGAAGTCGAGCTAGATGCGATAACGGATAGCTGTGATGTTTTAATTCCCGGAATTTTTGAACATGTGGAGAAAGCGGGAATACATTCAGGAGATAGTATTGCCTTGTTTCCTGCCCAGCATCTCACGGAACAGCAGAAGCGGCTAATCGTTCACTATACCAAGAAAATCGCTAAGGAAATGCAAGCAATCGGGATTATGAATCTCCAGTTCGTCCTACAGGATTCAAATGTTTATGTGTTAGAGGTAAATCCGCGTGCTTCTCGTACAGTGCCAATTACGAGTAAGGTGACCAATATCCCGATGGTGGAATTGGCAGTGCGAGTCTCTCTAGGGGAGCGTTTAGCGGATATGGGTTATGAATTAGGGCTTTCAGAAGACATTCATTTTTTTGTAGTAAAAGCTCCTGTGTTTTCTTCCACTAAGCTAGTGGGTGTAGACCCTTTATTAGGACCTGAAATGAAATCTACGGGTGAGATTCTAGGACTTGGTCGAACTGTAACAGAAGCATTCAGTAAAGCTTTTGCCTACAAGCAGGGAGCGAATAAACGGCTAGCTAGCGGAGACGGTTTATTTCTTTCACTAAACGATGCTGACAAAAAAAGCGTATTACCCTACCTTCTGGAAAGAAAAGAATGGGGGATACGTATCTATGCAACAGAAGGCACGGCGCAGTTTTTGAATAATCACGGCATTGAAATTACGCAAATATGTAAAGGATTACCTGACTATACATCGTTGGTTAAAGCTGGATTCATTCAAGCGTCATTAATTACCGCTACAAAAGGAAATCAGGCAGAACGTACAGGGTTTCAACTGCGTAGCTTATCTGTTCAGCATGGCATTACGTTGTTCACTGTTGTCGAGACATTTGCGGCCTATTTACAAATCTGTCAAGAAAAGGAGAGCGAAAGTAATGAAGCCTGTGAAGAACTTGGATCTCTATGCAGACATTCAACCCTCTCTATATAGAGGAAAAAATACATTGCAAATTGATGAGTGGAGCAGGGAGGAGATGCTCCAACTGCTGCAGTATGCTAGTCAAATAAAGTCGATGCAAAAAAGCGGCGCGGTCTACCAGCCATTAGCCGGAAAAACATTAGCGATGATCTTTACCAAATCCTCCACGCGTACTCGTGTTTCTTTTGAAGTAGGGATGTATCAATTAGGGGGAAGCAGTTTGTTTCTGACGGATAAAGACCTACAGCTCGGACGCGGTGAAACCATTTCAGATACAGCTAAAATTCTGTCAAGTTATGTAGACGGGATTATGATACGAACTCATGCTCACGAAAATGTTGTAGAGCTAGCAAAGCACGCTAGTGTACCGGTTATTAACGGGCTAACTGATTTGTATCATCCTTGCCAGGCTTTGGCTGATCTTTTAACGATACAAGAACACAAGGGCAGATTGCAGGGAATTAAGCTAGCCTTCATCGGAGACGGCAATAATGTGGCAAATTCGCTTGCCCTAGGGGCCTTGATTCTCGGATTAGACGTACGGATTGCTACGCCTCCAGGATATGAGATGCAAAAAGCTATTGCTGCAAAGGCAGTGGAATACGCTACTCAATATGGTGGAAAATTTCTGATGACCCATGATGCAAATGAAGCTGTTGATCAAGCAGACGTTATTTATACCGATGTATGGACCAGCATGGGCTTTGAAGAAGAGAATGAGCAACGTTTAAAAGATTTCACCGCCTATCAGGTAAATGAAAAACTGGTATCCAGAGCCGATTCAGATTATATCTTTATGCATTGTCTCCCTGTGCACCGTGGTGAAGAGGTGACAGCAGAGATTATCGACGGACCTCATTCTGTGGTGTTTGAAGAAGCGGAGAATCGTCTCCATGCACAAAAAGCATTGTTGGCATCTGTAATGTAAATCCCTTCTTAATTATTATGGAATCAATGTCATTTTATAGTACAATATGAATAATTACCCAGAAAAAATACTACGAAATGGAGAGACAACGATGAAAAAAGATAAAATTGTATTAGCGTATTCTGGTGGTTTAGATACTTCTGTAGCAATTAAATGGTTGCAAGATACCTATAACTACGACGTAATCGCGGTCGCCCTCGATGTGGGGGAAGGAAAGGATTTGGATTTCATCCAAAAAAAAGCGATGCAAGTTGGTGCATATAAATCCATCGTTATAGATGCGAAGGAAGCTTACGCGAATGAATATGTTTTGCCAGCTCTACAGGCCAATGCCATGTATGAGGGAAAATATCCATTGGTATCCGCTTTATCTCGCTACTTGATTTCTAAAATTTTGATTGAGGTTGCGAATCAGGAAGGGGCAGTAGCTGTTGCTCATGGATGCACGGGTAAAGGAAACGATCAGGTCCGCTTTGATCTTTCATTCACCGCTCTAAATCCAAATATTCAAATTGTTGCGCCAGTTCGTGAGTGGGGCTGGACACGTGATGAAGAGATTGAGTATGCGAAGAAAAATAATATTCCAATCCCGATTAACCTTGATAATCCATATTCAATTGACCAGAATCTTTGGGGAAGAAGCTGCGAGTGCGGTGTTCTCGAAGATCCGTGGGCTGCGCCGCCTGAGGGAGCATATGAGTTAACGGCCTCGATTGAAAATGCCCCCGATCAAGCGGAAGAGATCGAGATTAGCTTTACCAAAGGTGTTCCGACTGCTTTAAATGGGGAAGCAATGACGCTTGCTGAGCTCATTCTAGCTCTAAATAAAACAGCAGGCAAACACGGAGTTGGACGGATTGACCATGTGGAAAATCGGTTAGTAGGTATTAAATCTCGTGAGGTATATGAAACGCCGGCGGCTACTACACTCATTTTAGCGCATCGGGAGCTAGAGTTTTTGACACAGCCTCGTGAAGTCGCTCAATTTAAACCAATCGTGGAACAAAAAATAGCTCAGGTGATTTATGAGGGTCTCTGGTATTCCCCAATTCGTTCTGCTCTGCAAGCATTTATAGAAGAGACTCAGGCAAATGTAACAGGTACTGTTCGTGTTAAGCTTCATAAGGGTCAGGCCATTGTAGTCGGACGTAAATCAGATGCGTCTTTGTACAGTCATGAGTTGGCTACCTATAATGCCGGAGATCAATTTGATCATAAGGCGGCACTTGGCTTTATTAAATTGTGGGGCTTGCCTACCAAGGTGTATTCACAGGTGAATAACAATTCTGTACAAGAAAACCAAGCCGAGCTTGAAAGCAACTCTGGTTCAGCGGCTTCTCCTTCTACAAGTAAAACAGAAAAGGAAGCGATCAAACCATGAAACTTTGGGGAGGACGTTTTACTAAACCAACCAATCAACTCGTAGATGAATATACAGCTTCTATTTCGTTTGACCAAAGATTGTGGCGTCAGGATATTGTGGGCAGCTCGGCGCATGTCGCAATGCTCGGAAAATGTGGAATTCTTTCGATGGATGAGGTGCGTCAAATCATTGCTGGTTTGAAAAAAGTCAAAGAAAAAATTGAACGGAAGCAGGTTCAATTTGAAATCGCTCATGAAGATATTCATATGAACATTGAGAAGCTACTAATTGAAGAAATAGGACCTTTAGGCGGTAAACTTCACACGGGCAGAAGCAGAAATGATCAGGTGGCGCTAGATATGCATTTATATCTGCGTGAAAAACTGATGGAAATTATCGAATTAACCATGTATCTGCAGCAGGCTTTATTAGAGCAAGCCCAGAATCATTTGGAAACGGTTATGCCCGGGTATACGCATTTGCAAAGGGCTCAGCCAGTGCTTTTTGGCTATCATTTGATAGCGTATGTATCTATGCTCCAACGCGATTTGGAACGGATGCAGGATTCGTTTAAAAGGGTAAATATCTTGCCTTTGGGAGCAGGGGCACTTGCTGGGACTACGTTTCCGATAGATCGGCAGTTCGTTGCCTCTATGCTTCAATTTGACGGAATTTATCAAAATAGCATGGATGCGGTCAGCGATCGAGATTTTATTGTTGAGTTTTTATCTAATGCTTCCTTATTAATGACTCATCTCTCCCGTTTGTGCGAAGAACTAGTGATCTGGAGCAGTCAGGAATTTTCCTTCATTGAATTAGACGATGCATTTTGCACTGGTTCCAGCATCATGCCACAGAAGAAGAATCCGGATGTTGCAGAGCTTGTGCGTGGTAAGACAGGGCGTGTATACGGGAATCTAATCGGAATGCTGACGGTGCTAAAAGGCTTACCGCTGGCCTATAACAAAGACATGCAAGAGGATAAAGAGGGCATGTTCGATACTGTGGAGACGCTGCATGGGGCATTGGCTTTGTTAACGCCGATGATTTCTACTATGCAGGTAAAAACGGAGCAGATGCGAAAAGCGGTCACCCAGGATTTCTCCAATGCAACAGACCTGGCAGATTATCTGGTCACAAAACAAATTCCGTTTAGGAAGGCGCATGAAATCGTAGGAAAGGCGGTTCTCTATTGCATAGAACGTCACAAATATTTACTTGACCTTTCCTTAGACGAGTTCCGTGAGTTTTCCCCACTCATCGACCGAGATGTCTACCAAGCGCTAGATATTGATACGGTAGTGAATGCACGGAATGTGTTAGGGGGAACGGCGAAACAACAGGTTGAACAGCAGATTCAATTTTATCAAGAGAAAGGTAAAGAAAACAAAGCTTGGGTGGCAACACATAGTCAAAAGGTGATGGTGGAGGCGCTGGTAGACATTAAGTCGCCTGTGGTATAGATAAAATAGAGGGCAAACTTGCAAGCGTTTTAAGGATCAGCTAATCGTAAGCTGGTCCTTTTTGCTGTGACTCTCCAGTTATAAATATCTATGCGTGGGGAATTGTATGTAAATTAGTTCATGCAATCATGGGCTAGATACTGGATTTCTTTAAATAAAGAACTTATGTAAAAAAAGTAAGAAAATAGTTGTCAATAGGAAAAAGTGGGTACAAGATCACAATTTTTTGTTGTTTTTTTCCATTTTCCCGACAAGAAATGCGATAATTAGGGGATAACAACACAGAAACTCAGTGGTATAATAGAAAAAGTGATCAGATGCTAGTATTTTTTGTCTTTTTCTGATGCCTCAAGAACATAAGCGATAGTAGGGTGTGATTTTTTTGATCGAGATGTATGATGTCTGGAAAACATATCCCAATGGCACCAATGCGCTAAAGGGGATTAATGTAAAAATCGATAAGGGTGAATTTGTTTATGTTGTAGGTCCAAGTGGCGCTGGTAAATCCACCTTTATTAAATTAATGTATCGGGAAGAAAGACCCACCAAGGGACAAATCTTTTTAAACGGATTTAATGTCAGTCGCATTAAGGAAAGACAAATACCAAATGTTCGCCGAAGTATCGGAGTTGTTTTTCAGGATTTTAAACTATTGCCAACTTTAACGGTATTTGAAAATGTTGCATTTGCAATGGAAGTTATTGAGGCGAATAAGAAGAGCATCAAGCCTCGTGTTTTAGATGTGCTTAATCTTGTCAAATTAAAGCATAAAGCAAAAATGCTGCCAGGAGAATTGTCGGGTGGGGAGCAACAACGAGTCGCTTTGGCGCGGGCTATCGTTAACAATCCAAGTATCATTATTGCGGACGAGCCTACGGGTAACCTTGATCCCGAAACTTCTTGGGATATTATGCGCTTGTTTGAAGAGATCAATCAGCGTGGAACGACCGTTGTGATGGCAACACATAACCGTGAGATTGTTAATACGATTCGCCGTCGTGTCATCGCGATTGAAGCTGGTGAAATTGCCCGCGATGAACAGAGAGGGGAATACGGTTATGAAGATTAGTACATACGGACGCCATGTGCGGGAAGGTGTAAAAAATCTGGGACGGAATGGCTGGATGACTTTTGCTTCAGTTAGTGCCGTAACCATTACATTATTGATCTTAGGTGTATTTTTACTGCTCGCACTAAATGTTAATCACATGGCAAAATTGGTGGAAAATCAGGTTGAAATACGTGTTTTTATGGACGTTGCCTCAGATAAGGCGGTAGCGGAGAGCTTGCAAAAGCAAGTGAAGGCATTGCCAGCTGTAGAGACCGTTACCTATGTTCCAAAAGCTCAAGGGTTAAAGGATTTGCGGGAACAGCTGGGTGAAAATGGAAAGCTTTTGGATGGCTTGGAAAAGGAAAATCCACTGCCAGATGCATTGGTGGTGAAAACCAAAGAACCAAAAGATGTAGATTTTGTCGCTAAGCAGGTCAAAGAGATGGAACACATTGAAGATGTCGACTACGGAGCGGACACGGTAAACAATTTGTTTGCTGCGACCAATATTTTGCGTAATGTAGGCATTTTCTTCATTATTGGATTGGCTTTTACAGCGATGTTCCTTATTGCTAACACCATTAAACTAACAATTGTTGCACGCCGTCGTGAAATTGAAATTATGAAGTTAGTAGGAGCAACCAACTGGTTTATTCGTTGGCCTTTCTTTATTGAAGGTCTGTTTATGGGTGTCTTGGGAGCGATTATCCCTATTACCATCCTTACAGTAGGTTACTACTATTTATTGCAACAAATACACGCTAGTATGTATAGCTCTATGCTTCCGTTATTGCCAATGAATCCTTTTGCCTATCAGGTAGGGCTGTTATTGGTAGGGATCGGTGCTTTTATTGGTATTTGGGGGAGTATGCTTTCCGTTCGCAAATTCTTGAAGGTGTAGTTGATGAGCAATTGATAGAATAAGGCTATGGGAGGGCACGTGGAAATGAAAAAGAATAACCTCATTCTTTCTGTTTTAGCGACCAGTATGCTGGCATGGGGACTAGCGCCAGCTCCTGCGGGGTATGCCAGCAAGAAATCTCTCCAAACGATTAATCGAGAGTTAGAACAAATTCGGTCGCAGAAAAAGAAGCAACAGCAACAGGTAACCAATATTAAGAATCAAATTAATACAGTGAGAAATGAGCAGAAAAATTTGGATCATGAACTATTTGCCATCGATCTAAAGCGAGAAGAAACTCAGCAGAAGCTGGACAAGCTGGATAAAGAAATTCACCTGACAGCTAAAAAGGCTGTGATTGCACAGGAAGATTTAGATTCCGCCATAGATCGAGTGGCTAAGCGTGATGAGCTATTAAAAACACGTGTCAAGGCAATGTATAAGCGAGGCAAGGTATCCTATCTGGATGTGCTGATGGGCTCCTCTGATTTTGGCGATTTGTTAACGCGCATGCACGGCATGAAGCTGATCGTGGAACAGGATAATCGGATTTTGGAGGAGAACAAAAAGGATAAACAAACCATTGAAAAACGGAAGAAAGACGTGGATAATTTACTTGCTTCCTATAAAACAATGTTCTCAAAAAGTGAAGATTTAAAAGAAGAGCTTGATCGACAATATAATCGCAGTGTGGTTATAAAAGCCGAGCTTAAGAAGAAAGAAAACAATCTCATAGAAATCGAAGCAGAGGCACAAGAAGCCATGAGAGCGGTGATTCAAGCAGAATCTGCTAAGCTATTGGAAAAGCGCAATTTAAGCAGTGTAAGTAATTACAAAGGTGGAAAATTGGGAGTTCCGCTTGACTCGTTCGTTCTTACTTCCTCATTTGGATATCGGGCCGATCCATTCACGGGCAGAGCCGCAGGGCACGATGGATTAGACATGGCAGCACCAAGAGGAACGACGATTAAAGCAGCCGAGGATGGTATCGTTATTTTTGCTTCAACGATGCGGGGATATGGTAACGCAGTTGTTATACAGCATAATAAAGAAATCAGTACGTTATATGGACATATTCGCGAAGGCGGGATTAAGGTTCGTGTCGGACAAGCTGTAAAACGTGGTGAAAAGATTGCCGAGGTAGGTTCCACCGGACGCTCAACTGGTAACCATCTGCATTTCACCGTGTATAAAAACAATCGACCTGTTGATCCGGCACCTTACATCCGCTAGATTCTCGCAAATATTGTAGCTCCACTTTGCATACACTAGTTGCATAGCTTTTCCATGGCAGACAAAAAGGATGGTGTATAGTATGAAATGGAACGGACGCAAGGTGCTTGCCCTTGTGCTAGCCGGTATGTTGACCAGCAGTCTTTTAACTGTGATTGCTGTGAAAACAGTTCCGTTAAGCTCTGCAACAAATGCAGTAGTGGCTGGCGGGAGCAACGGTCTTTTCTCTCTCGGCGGTGGACAAGGTTCGCCCAAAGACTTTGCTAAGCTACAGGAAGTATATAAAATAATCAAATCGCGTTACGTGCATGAGGTAGCTGATGACAAGCTCATGGAGGGAGCCATCAACGGCATGATCTCTGCGTTGGATGATCCGTATTCAGACTATATGGATCCTGAGGCAGCAGCAGAATTTAATGCATCCCTTAATTCTTCATTTGAAGGAATTGGGGCAGAAGTAACAATGAAGGATGGTAAGCTTACCATCGTATCACCGATAAAAACCTCCCCGGCGGAAAAAGCGGGGCTTCGTCCAAACGATCAGGTGCTTAGCGTTAATGGCGAATCTTTGGAAGGCTTAGATTTGCATAAAGCGGTAGGTAAAATTCGTGGTCCTAAAGGAACGAAGGCTACTCTGAAAATTTTGCGTGCGGGAAATCCCGAACCGATTACTGTTGTGATTGTTCGAGATGATATTCCGATTGAGACCGTCCATAGCTCCATCCTGGAGAGCAACGGTAAAAAGATCGGGAAATTAGAAATGACCTCCTTCGCTAGTGCTACGGCTGACGATTTTAACAGAGAATTAGACGAACTGGAGAAAAAAGGCATTCAAGGATTAATCATTGATGTTCGCGGTAACCCAGGCGGCTATCTAAAAGCGACGACAAGCATCAGCGAGGGCTTAATCCCTAACAAGGCTAAAATTGTTGAAATCTCCTATGGAAACAACAATGAACAGGTAGAGACGTTTTATTCCAAAGCGGATAAGGGAAAACCGTATCCAATCACTGTTTTAATTGATGGAGGATCTGCCAGTGCCTCCGAAATTTTAGCAGGCGCCTTGTCCGAGAGTGCAGGCGCAAAATTGGTTGGCGAAAAAACCTTCGGCAAGGGTACCGTTCAGAACACGATGGAAATGAAGGATAAAAGCCAATTAAAGCTGACAATTGCTAAATGGTTAACACCTAAAGGGGAATGGATTCATAAAAAAGGAATCCAACCGGATGTGGTTGTGACGCAGCCAGATTATTTTAAGGCAACGCAGCTCCCGCATGATAAGGTATTATCACGAGATATGAACGGGATAGAAGTAAAGAACCTCCAATTAATTCTTGAAGGCCTGCAATTGAAGCCGGATCGTTTGGATGGCTATTATGATGCTTCTACTGAAGCGGCAGTGAAAAAGTTCCAACAGGCTCACAAGCTTGAAGTGACGGGAAAAGTAGATCAAAAAACGGGTCTAGCGATGCAAACTGCTTTAATTAAAGAAATGAGAGATCCGAAAAACGATCGCCAATTGCAACGTGCATTGGAAATCACTGCACAGTCTCAGGTAAAATAATCCAAGCAAAAAAAGCAGGGAATCCTTTCTATTCTGTAGAAAGTAAGAACCACGAACAAAACGGTCGTGGTTCTTTTTTGTTTAAGAAGCTAAATGTTTGAGAGGATCGTAAAAGTGCAATAAGTTTTGCCGGCACTAGAGGTTTGGCAGTTGCCAAGCTCTCTTTTATATTTTTAGAGGGGGAGAGAAAATTGAGTGTGCTCTGGAACCTGATAAGCAACTATTTGTACGCATTGGTTCATTTTCTGTTAAATCCGCTCCTATATGCGTTTCTCATACTTATTTACCTGCATTATCGCAAACAAATGCGATGGGAGCGTCAACTGTTTTCCGTACGAATCCATTCGCCATTAGCACAAACGCTGCGTTCCGTCGGTCTGGGGATAGTAGGCGGTTTGTTCGTCAGCCTTGCAGCCGGGTTATTAGGTATCTTTATTCAGGTATCTGACATGTGGATTGCTTGGGCAATTGCATTATTACTTGCCTTTGTAAGATTTCGCTTTCTATGCTTGGCCTATGGAACGGCTATTTTTACCTGCTTACACGGGCTTGCCAAACTATTTCCAGTAGCCGAAGAGGTATCTGGTGTCGCTAAAGCATGGGGGTGGTTTGCTCATGCTAATCCAGCGCCGCTGCTGGCTTTAGTAGCCCTATTGCATATGGTAGAAGCATGGTTTATTAGAAGTCATGGAGGCAGACATGCATCTCCGTTATTTATAGAAGGAAAACGGGGAAGAGTCATAGGTGCATACCAGCTTCATTCCTTTTGGCTAACGCCTGTCATTGTACTAACCCCTGTTACAGAAGGGGCATTTCAGGTACCCGCTCTATTTCAGGGATGGCCGTTGTTTTCTCCGGATTGGTCGATGGCTACGCTTGGGATGCTGCTTTTACCGGCAATTACAGGTTTTTCTGCTATCACGAAAACAAAAACACCACAGGAAAAAGCGAGCTCTTTATCCAAGCATTTGTTTCTCTATTCATTCATTTTGCTTGGAATAAGCTATGCAGCAGTCATTGTCCCTTCTCTTGTTTATGTAGCTGCTCTCTTTGCATTTTTCGGGCATGAATGGTTAGGCTGGTTAAGCTCGCGCCAAGAGGAGAAATTGCCTCCCTACTACGTTCCTGCTGGTAAGGGACTGAAAGTGTTTGCTGTACTCCCAGGGACGCCAGCCGATGTAATGGGGATTAGGAGCGGTGAGGTAATTGTTAAGGTAAATGGATATCCGATCTCGGTAAAGGAAGATTTATATCCGGCGTTACAAGCCAATCCAGCTTTCTGTAAAATGGAAGTTTTGACACTGGATCAAGAAATAAAATTTACGCAGAGTGCTATCTATGCGGGACAGCATCATCAGCTTGGCATTATTGTGGTGCCGGATGAACGGACAACGCATTTTGTGTCTATGCAAGAAATTGGTTTCCTTGGAGTAAGGAAGCATAAACCGAAAGGCGAGCACGAGCTGGGAATGTAGCAAGGAAAACCCTGCGTTTACCCGAGAAAAAAGCATTGAAACAGCAAAAAGATGACCTCATGCTTGTATGAGGTCATCTTTTTTGTTAGAGAAGAACGGTTATGGACTGCTCTTCTTGTTACTTATGCAGAAGGTTTATCTGTGTTACCCTCAGACTTTTCCTTGTCACCAGGCGTTTGGGAATCTCCAGAGTTTCCTGATTCATCAGGCTTTTGAGAGTCGGGATTTTCGCTATCGCCGGCACCCTCAGAACCGTCAGTGCCGCCGCTTTCGCCAGTGCCTTCAGAACCATCGGTGCCGCCGCTATCGCCGGTGCCTTCAGAACCGTCAGGCTTAGTAGGAGCTTCTTCCTCTTCTTCAGGCTTTACTACCTCAAGTCCAACGATATCTGTAGATTTAATCTTTTTACCGTCAGCTAGAACAAATTCCACCAAACCATTTTTCATGCTGACTGCTTGAATGATACCAGTTAACTCAGTTGAGGTTGGTTTGCCGTCCTCGCCTTTTCCTTGCTCTGTATACGTTACTTTATAACCAATCATATTGGCGTATTTTAGTGTTTGGTCCACACCGGTTTGAGACGCAAGAGATTCTAAACCATGAATTTGCTGTTGAGAGATAATATCTTTACCTACGATAAACCAGATTCTACCATCAACCATTTTTACACCGTCAACGGTACCAGAAGCTGTTGTTACATAAATTTGACCGGAGTCATCCTTGCGAGCCACTTCATAGGTAGCTTTTTTACCGATGATTTCCTCGTACTCTTTTACGTTTAACAGACTGCTATTTGACTCCCTCATCAGAAGCTCGATATTCGTCACTTTTTCTACCATGGTCATCATAGCGGTTTGCATCATAAATTGAGAGTTGTCCATCGGTGACATCGGGTCTTGATTCTTTATCTGGGCAATCATTAGCTTCATAAAAGATTCGCTATCCAAGCCCGTTGAAAATTCTTTTGTATTAGCATAGCTATATTCTGATTGTACGGAAGACTTTGTTTTCGGCGTTGTGCTTTGTAATGTCGCTTTGGCTGCTGCTCTTGCTGCTCCAAGTGATTTTTGTATGCTGTTGGTCGGCATTCATTTTCCTCCCAAATGGGTAAAAATTATCAGACAGATAGACTTGCTATCTTTCTTTATTATCGGTAAAATCACTTATATCGAATAGACAAACAAACGTTCGAGTTTTTGCTTAAATTTTAAATAATTGTGCTATAATGAAGGATAGGATATAAAAAGGAGGATGAGGGGACCGTGGATCGTTTTGAGTTAGTTTCGGAGTATACGCCTTCGGGTGATCAGCCTATTGCAATTGCAGAGCTGGTAGAAGGGATAAAGGCTGGTAAACGCCACCAAACTCTGCTGGGTGCTACCGGAACAGGTAAGACCTTTACTGCTGCTCATATGATAGCTCAGGTGAACAAACCTACACTGGTCATGGCGCATAACAAGACCTTAGCTGCTCAGTTGGCAGCAGAATTTCGTGAGTTTTTCCCAAATAACGCGGTAGAATACTTCGTTAGTTACTACGATTACTATCAACCGGAAGCCTACATTCCTCATTCGGATACTTATATTGAAAAGGATTCAAGCGTTAATGATGAGATTGATAAATTGCGTCACTCAGCAACTAGTGCGCTATTAGAGAGACGGGATGTCATCATTGTAGCATCCGTTTCTTGCATATACGGTTTAGGTTCCCCGATTGAATATAGAGAGATGGTGCTTTCCTTGCGTACAGGCATGGAAAAAAGCAGAGACGAGGTTTTGCATCGCCTAGTTGATATTCAATATGACCGCAATGATATTAACTTTACTCGTGGGACGTTTCGTGTTCGAGGAGACGTACTGGAAATATTCCCGGCGTCGCGCAGTGAACAGGCAATCCGAGTAGAGTTTTTTGGCGATGAGATTGAGCGCATTACTGAAATTGATGTATTAACCGGGGAGATTCTGGGAAGCAGAGACCACGTAGCGATTTTTCCCGCCTCTCACTTCGTTACCCGCGAAGAAAAAATGAAGAGGGCTGTTGAAAATATTGAACAGGAGCTAGAACTAAGGCTGTTAGAATTGCAAGCAGCAGGCAAGTTATTGGAAGCGCAACGGCTAGAACAGCGTACGAGATACGATATAGAGATGATGCTGGAAATGGGCTTTTGCTCAGGAATTGAGAACTACTCCCGTCATTTGACTGGGTTACCAGAGGGACATCCTCCATACACGCTGCTTGATTATTTTCCGGATGATTTTTTGATGGTGATAGACGAGTCCCACATGACCCTCCCGCAAATTCGCGGAATGTACAATGGAGATAGAGCCCGCAAGGATGTGCTGGTGGAGCATGGCTTCCGCTTACCGTCTGCGCGCGATAACCGTCCGCTTAGGTTTGAGGAATTTGAAAAGAAAGTGAAGCAAGCTGTCTATATTTCAGCCACCCCGGGAGAATACGAACTGAAGCATACGCCTAAAATGGCAGAGCAGGTCATTCGTCCAACGGGTTTAGTGGATCCAACCATCACAGTTCGTCCAATAAAAGGACAAATTGATGATTTAATCGGGGAAATTCAGGCAACCATTGCTAAAGACGAGCGTGTTTTAGTAACGACTCTTACCAAGAAAATGTCAGAAGACCTAACCGATTACCTGAAGGAGATTGGCATTAAAGTACGTTATCTGCATTCTGATATTAAGACCATAGAGCGCATGCAGATTTTACGTGCCCTTCGTTTGGGCGAATTTGATGTTTTGGTCGGGATTAACTTGTTGCGGGAAGGGCTGGATTTACCGGAAGTATCTCTAGTTGCCATTTTAGATGCAGATAAAGAAGGCTTCCTGCGCAATGAGCGGTCATTAATTCAAACCATCGGACGTGCTGCGAGGAATGCAGAGGGTCGCGTAATTATGTACGCTGACAAAATGACTGATTCCATGTCGAAAGCCATACAAGAAACGGAACGGCGCCGTAGTATCCAGCTTGCTTACAATGAAAAGCACGGCATCACGCCGCAAACGATTCAAAAAGCCGTTCGCGGAGTTATTGAAGCAACAAAAGTGGCGGAGGAGAAAGCTGATTATCTACCGCACTTAGATGTAAAGAAGATGCCGAAAAAAGATCGCATAGTAGTCATCGAGCGAATGGAAGAGGAAATGAAGGAAGCCGCACGCAATCTCATGTTCGAGCGTGCAGCAGAGCTTCGTGATTTGATATTGGAGTTGAAAGCTGACTTGTAGGGAGTGAAATACATGCCATTAGATCGAATCGTGGTGAAGGGTGCACGCGCTCATAATTTAAAAAACATAGATGTCGTCATCCCGCGAGATAAATTTGTTGTTTTAACGGGACTATCCGGTTCAGGGAAATCGTCTCTTGCTTTTGATACGATTTATGCGGAAGGACAGCGTCGTTATGTAGAATCGCTGTCTGCCTATGCTCGTCAATTTCTTGGACAAATGGATAAGCCTGATGTAGATTCCATTGATGGTCTCTCTCCAGCTATTTCGATTGATCAGAAGACCACTAGTCGCAATCCACGTTCTACCGTAGGAACCGTGACAGAAATCTATGATTATTTGCGTTTGTTGTTTGCACGTATCGGAAAGGCTGTTTGCCCGACTCATGGGATAGAGATCAGTTCCCAAACGATCGAACAAATGGTAGATCGTATTATGGAATTTCCGGAACGTACCCGTATGCAAATTCTGGCTCCACTAGTCCAGGGACGTAAAGGAGAGCACGTCAAGCTGTTAGAAGATATTCGTAAACAAGGGTATGTTCGGGTTCGGGTTGATGGTGAAGTCCGGGATTTATCGGAAGAGATTCGTCTGGAAAAAAACAAAAAGCACAGCATTGAGGTTGTCATTGACCGGATCGTTGTCAAACCTGATTCTCAGACGCGCATTGCTGATTCCTTAGAAACAGCTTTGCGTTTAGCGGATGGTAAGGTAATTGTCGATGTTATTGATCAGGAAGAACTGCTATTTAGCGAAAAGCATGCTTGTCCGCTCTGTGGATTCTCAATTGGCGAGCTAGAGCCGCGAATCTTCTCATTTAATAGTCCGTACGGAGCTTGCTCAGAGTGTGATGGATTGGGAGTGAGGATGGAGGTCGACCCGGATCTGGTTGTTCCGGATTCCTCTAAGACATTATCAGAGGGGGCTATAGCAGCCTGGGAGCCGAAGTCTTCCACCTACTACACTCAACTATTAGAATCAGCTTGCCGCCATTTTAGCATTCCTACAGATGTGCCGGTGGAAGAGCTAGATGATGAGCAATTACAAATCGTTTTATATGGCAGCAAAGGCGAGAAAATTCAATTCCGTTATGAGAATGAATTTGGTCAAGTTCGTGAGGCTACAGTCGCATTTGAAGGTGTAATCCCGAATCTGCAAAGACGCCACCTGGAAACCAGCTCTGATTATATACGTGAACAAATTGAAGGCTTCATGGGGCAAAAAGCCTGCCCGGTTTGTAAAGGACAGCGTTTGCGCCAAGAGAGCCTTGCCGTTTTGATCGGCAAACGTAATATTTCAGAGCTAACCAGCCTATCTATTGTAGACGCCCATCAATTTTTTGATCAGGTAGAATTAAGTGAAAAAGAGATAAAGATCGCTCATATGATTTTAAAGGAGATCAAAGCAAGATTGAATTTCCTTATTGATGTGGGGCTTGATTACCTGACATTAAGCCGGGCGGCAGGAACATTATCAGGTGGAGAAGCGCAACGCATAAGATTAGCTACACAGATTGGCTCTAGTTTAATGGGAGTCTTATATATTTTGGACGAGCCAAGCATTGGTCTACATCAGCGTGATAATGCTCGCTTGATTAAGACGCTGGAGCATATGACAAGCTTAGGAAATACACTGATCGTTGTAGAGCATGACGAGGATACGATGCTAGCCTGCGATTACATTATCGACATTGGTCCTGGAGCAGGGATTCACGGTGGACAGATAGTGGCGGAAGGAACTCCGCAGGAAGTAATGGAAAATCCCAACTCTCTGACAGGAGCCTATTTAAGCGGGCGTAAATTCATCCCTGTGCCTCTTGAAAGACGTAAGCCTGCTCAAAATGGAGAAGCCTGCGATAAATGGATAGTGATTGAAGGGGCAAAAGAAAACAACCTAAAAAATGTGAATGTCAAGATTCCATTAGGCGTATTCGTTGCTGTAACGGGTGTCTCTGGTTCCGGAAAAAGTACTCTAATTAACGAAATCCTGCACAAGGCTTTGGCTCGTGAATTAAATCGGGCAAAGGCTAAGCCCGGAGAATTTAAACGAATTAATGGCCTGGAGCATTTGGACAAGGTAGTTGATATTGATCAATCGCCAATTGGGCGTACGCCTCGTTCCAACCCAGCTACGTATACGGGTGTGTTTGATGATATTCGTGACCTGTTTGCCTCCACAAATGAAGCAAAAGTGCGTGGGTACAAGAAAGGGCGTTTTAGCTTTAACGTAAAAGGCGGGCGTTGTGAAGCCTGCACAGGAGACGGTATTATTAAGATTGAGATGCATTTCCTGCCGGATGTGTACGTACCCTGCGAGGTTTGTAATGGAAAACGCTACAATCGCGAGACCTTAGAGGTAAAATATAAAGGCAAAAGCATTTCAGATATTTTGGAAACAACAGTGGAAGATGCAGTTGAGTTTTTCAAAAATGTACCGAAAATCCAAAGAAAAATTCAAACGCTGCTTGATGTTGGTTTAGGCTACATGAAGTTAGGACAACCGGCCACTACTTTATCAGGCGGAGAAGCCCAACGCGTGAAATTAGCTTCAGAATTACACCGCCGCAGTACGGGGCGGACCATGTACATCCTGGATGAACCGACTACAGGATTGCATACCTATGACATTGATCGCTTGCTAAAAGTCTTGCAACGATTAGTAGAAAATGGGGATACGGTTTTGGTTATTGAACATAATCTGGATGTTATTAAGACTGCAGACCATATAATCGACCTTGGCCCAGAAGGCGGAACACGCGGAGGCAGCATTGTAGCTACGGGCACTCCAGAAGAGGTAGCCAAGGTTAAGGGATCGTATACAGGAGAGTTTTTAGGACCTATCCTTGAGCGTGATCGCAAGCGTACTCAAGAACGGATTCAAGATTTAGTTAATCAAACCTAATGTAAAAGCTTTACTGTACAACAATGAAAAGGCATCCTAATTTTCGGGATGCCTTTTCATTTACTTAAGTATGATTGTTACAAGCCAATTCATGAAGAGAGTTGTTTGCGCAAGGTGGGTTCGTTACAATAGGGGTAAGAAATAACGGAAAACAGCGATCTCTGCTGGGAAAGTGGTGTTTGATACAAATGGTAAATGTCAGTCATCTTGTCGAACATTTTCAACTGAAAATAGTAAGTGGCGAAAAGGGATTAAGTCGCCCGATCAGCGTTACAGATTTAAGTCGACCTGGATTACAGCTAGCGGGATATAAATCCCATTATCCTGGAGAACGCATTCAAATTCTCGGCATGACTGAAATGGAATTTTTACATACATTGCCTAATGAAACCATAGTTGATAGACTCAGCTTCTTAATGAGTGAGGAGACACCTTGCTTATGTGTAGCGCGTAATTTGGAATTGCCGCAAGAAGTGCTGGACATATCTAACAGCAGAGGGGTACCGGTCATTCAATCTCCTTTACCAACGACCAGCTTGGTGAGCAAGCTGACAAATTATCTGGAGGATCGTCTCGCTCCAACAGCTACGATTCATGGGGTTCTTACGGATGTATACGGGGTTGGTGTCTTTATTCTTGGTGCTAGCGGTATCGGGAAAAGTGAGACAGCTCTGGAACTGGTGAAGCGTGGTCATCGTCTTGTAGCCGATGACGCTGTAGAGATTCGTCAAACCCAAGAAGGTCACTTGACAGGGATGGCGCCTGATTTAATCCAGCATTTATTAGAAATCCGCGGAGTAGGTATTATCAATGTCATGACGATGTTTGGCGCAGGAGCTGTGCGCAATACGAAAAACATTGATATGGTCGTGAAGCTGGAGCTGTGGGATCAGCATAAGCACTACGAGCGTTTGGGACTAGATGAAGAAAAAATGAAAGTAATGGATACTGATGTGCCAGTCATTACTGTCCCTGTTCGTCCGGGTCGAAATTTAGCTGTAATTATCGAGGTAGCAGCTATGAACTATCGCCTAAAACGCATGGGCTACAATGCTGCTGTACATTTCTCCAAGCGTTTGACAGATACAATTGAAGATCATGATTCATTTATCTAAGATGATGCGATCCCTATGGGGAGAGATAAAGGAGCAATCTGACGCTTATGCGTAACACCAGACGATATCCCGTAGCGGGAGGAGTCAACCCGCTTTGGCATATGTATAAAACCGTGAGTTTTGGGAAGGTTTGCAGAAACTTTGTTGTTATTCAACTGGCGCGTTATTGTCCGTTTGTGTTTATGAAGAATTGGATGTATCGTACCTTTCTGGGAATCAAGGTAGGCGATCAATCTGCTGTAGCATTGATGGTCATGATGGATATTATGTATCCTGAACTCATTACGATTGGACGAAATTGCGTAATTGGCTATAATACTACTATTTTAGCCCATGAATATTTAGTGGACGAGTATCGCCTTGGGGAAGTTATTATTGGCGATCGTGTTTTAATTGGGGCCAATACCACGATTTTGCCAGGAGTAGTCATTGGTGATAATGCCGTGGTTGCAGCAGGAAGTGTTGTTCACCGCGATGTACCAGCAGGAGCATTTGTGGGTGGAAATCCGTTACAAACCATTCGACAGTAAAGAAAGGCAGAGGACCTTTGTCTCGTCAGGAGACAAAGGTTTTTTTGCGGGAAAATAAAGCTCTGATGGTGAAAGTGCCAAAAAATTTTTGCTGCTAGGTTAAGCAGGTAAAGACATGATACGCGGACATGCTGACATAAAAAGGTGTTGACCTCTTTGATATTTAGTAGTATATTTTCTACTAATTCATGCGCTTTAGTTTATTAGCAGAGTAAAGTGTTCAGCGGAGTAGGAGGGAACGATGATGGCTACACCCTTGGTTTTTGAAAAGCCTTTAGGCATGCGAGATATTTTGCCTGAGGTATTACAAAAGCAACGTGTAATTGAACGAATGTTGCGTCAATGCATTTCAAGGTGGGGATATGACGAAATTGCCACACCTGCACTGGAGTACTTTGAAACGGTGGGGGTAGCAAGTGCGACTCTGACCGACCGTATGTTCAAGCTGTTAGATAAACAGGGGCATACTGTCATTTTACGTCCTGAGGTAACGGCGCCCATAGCCCGTGTTGTCTCCTCCTTGTATAAGCACGTACCTTGTCCTATCCGGTTATTTTATCAAGCGAATGTATTTCGAGCGCAAGAGAAAGAAGCTGGTCGTCCTGCTGAATTTTATCAGACAGGAGTAGAGCTGATCGGGGATGCTAGTGTAGATGCGGATGCTGAGGTAATTGCTTTAGCGATTTCATGCTTGCAGGAGGCTGGAGTATCTGCCTTTAAACTAACAATTGGTCATGTAGATGCGGCAACAGGTCTGTTAGAAGAAATCATAGGTGATCAGCAGGAGAGACAAAGCCTGGAGAAATGCCTCCAGCACAGAGATTATGTAGGATATCGCCAAGTTGTGGGCAGACTATCTGTCACAGAGAGAGAAAAAGAGAAGCTGCTTTCCTTGCTTCAATTGCGCGGCGGTAGAGAGATCGTTGGGGAAGGCATGCAGCTCTTGCGAAATTCAAAATCGGTGGAAGCTATGCAAACCGTCTCAACATTGTGGGATGCGTTGGAGGCTTATGGGGTAGAGGAGCATATCCTATTAGACTTAACGCTCATTGGCCGTTTTGATTATTATACAGGCATCGTTTTTGAAGGATATGCAGCAGAACTGGGTTCGTCTTTATTAAGCGGCGGACGATATGATCGGTTGTTAGAGCAATTTGGTCGTCCAGCAGCGGCTACAGGTTTTGCGCTTGAAATTGACTGTTTATTACAGGTAGCAAAGATAGAAGCCTCATTTTCTAAAAAACGATATGTCATTTTATATAAGCAGCATCAACGAGCAGAAGCACTTTGCTATGCACAGAAAAAACGTGATGAACAAAATGTCGTTATTACAGCAAGATGGTCAGCAGAGGCAGAGCATGCTTTTGGAAATTGCAAACACAATCATGTTGTTATCTGGGGAGGCGAGGGACCGTGAAGGAAACGGAATCGTTGCAAAAGCTGACGATAGCGATGCCAAAGGGGCGTATATTTGAAGAGTCACTAGTCTTTTTACAGGAATCAGGCATCGTGGTTAGTGAAAATTTGAAAGATTCCCGCAGATTGATTATTCCTGTTCCTCATTTTCAGATGGAATTTATTTTGGCAAAGCCAACTGACGTACCGACTTATGTGGAGTATGGCGTAGCAGATGTTGGTGTGGTAGGCAAAGATGTTTTATTGGAAGAAAACAGGGATGTCTACGAATTGCTTGATCTTGAAATTGGCAGATGCCGCATGGTGGTTGCCGGTTTAGCTGAGTATCAGTCAATGGTTCAGCCTAGAGTAGCGACCAAATATCCTGCGATTGCATCGCGTTATTTTCGAGAACAAGGCCAGCAGGTCGAGGTCATTAAGCTAAATGGTTCTGTCGAATTAGCTCCTTTAATCGGACTGGCAGAACGGATTGTTGATATTGTCTCCACAGGGCAGACGTTACGGGAGAATGGTCTGATAGAGATTGAACATATTTGCGATATTACTACAAGGTTAATTGCCAATCGCTCCAGTTATCGAATGAAAAGTAAGGCTGTAGAAAGCATTGCCCAAAAATTTATGCAGGTCATTCCAAAAGCAGGGGCAATCAGATGAAGAATAGGAGGTACTAGACAGCATGCTAAGGATTACAAATGCGCACAAGCTTACTATTTCACGAAGTATTGACCGCGGAACCAAAGAACAGCAATGTGTTGTCAGAGAGATTTTAGCAGCGGTAAAAGAGAGTGGGGATAAAGCAGTTCGTGCCTTTACCCAAAAATATGATGGAGTAACCATCGAAAAGCTTCGCGTAACAGAAGAAGAATTTCTGGCTGCCAAGGCACACGTTCCCATTGAGGTACAGAGCGCTTTGCAAGAAGCGGCTGACAATATTCGTGCATACCATCAGCATCAGGCGCGTACCTCTTGGTTTATGACAAGAGAGTCTGGAACTATGCTGGGACAAATGATTCGGCCCCTGCAAAGAGTGGGGCTTTATGTTCCGGGCGGTTCCGCTTCTTATCCCTCCTCTGTTCTCATGAATGCCATTCCGGCACAAGTCGCAGGGGTGGAGAAAATTGTGATGGTCACCCCGCCAGATCGAAAAGGGAAGATTGCTCCAGCTGTTACAGTTGCTGCTGAAATCGCTGGTGTGACCGAGATTTATAAGGTTGGTGGAGCACAAGCAATTGGTGCACTTACGTATGGAACGCAAACGATTCCTGCTGTAGACAAGATTGTTGGGCCGGGTAATATCTATGTAGCCCTAGCCAAACGTGAGGTGTTTGGAGCGGTCAGCATTGATATGATAGCAGGTCCTAGTGAAATCGTAGTGTTAGCGGATGAAACAGCCTCGCCCCGCTACATTGCTGCCGACCTCCTATCTCAAGCGGAACATGACCCGCTGGCGTCAGCTATCTTGATTACGACCTCACCAAAAGTAGCTGAGGAAGTAGCTTTAGAAATAGAGCGGCAAATAATAAACCTGCCAAGAAAAAAGATTGCGGAAGCTTCTCTGCGCTCTCATGGAGCTATCTGTGTTGTGGCTGATTTAGAAGAAGGCTTTGCAGTGGTTAATCGTTTAGCCCCTGAGCATCTAGAGCTGCTTGTAGAAGATGCACACAGTCATATAGGAAAAATCAAAAATGCTGGAGCTGTGTTTTTAGGCCCTTACAGCTCTGAGACTGTAGGCGATTATTTTGCCGGACCGAATCATGTTTTACCGACAAACGGAACAGCACGTTTTTCGTCTCCTTTATCGGTTGATGATTTTATTAAAAAAATGAGTGTTATTTCATATAGTAAGACCGATCTTGTTGAGCATGGAGAAAAAATTATGAGATTGGCGGAGACAGAAGGGCTAACGGCTCATGCCAAAGCCATTCAAGTCAGATTAGAAGAGTGTTAGCGATAAATCCTGATAAATAGGATGACAGACTGCTGTCAAACCAGCTGAAAGGAAGAAAGCGATGGAACAGGCTATGAGTAGAACAGCGACTATAAAGCGTAAGACCAACGAGACAAACGTGGCTTTGCAGTTTACAGTGGACGGAAATGGAGAGAGCAAGCTGAATACAGGTGTCCCTTTTTTGTCGCATATGCTTGATTTATTTACACGTCATGGCCATTTTCAATTGCAAGTGGAAGCAGAAGGGGACATCGAGATTGACTATCATCATACGGTTGAGGATATCGGGATTTGTTTAGGCCAGGCCGTACATGAGGCATTAGGTGGTAAAACAGGGATTAAACGCTATGGGAATGCATTTGTCCCTATGGATGATGCCTTGGCTCAGGTGGTGGTTGATATAAGTAATCGGCCTCATTTGGAATATCGAGCTGCTTTCCCTTCATGTCAGGTTGGACAATTTCCTACTGAGCTGGTGCATGAATTTTTATGGAAATTTGCTTTAGAATCACGTATGAACGTTCATGTCATTTTGCATTATGGTCAAAATACCCATCACATGATTGAAGGAATATTTAAAGCATTAGGACGTGCGCTTGATGAAGCTACCCAACTCGATCCGCGAGTAAAAGGAGTCCCTTCTACGAAAGGAATGCTGTAGAAATATGATTGGAATTATCGACTATGGGATGGGAAATTTGTTTAGTTTACGCAAAGCATTGGAACGTTTAGGGACGGAACATGAGATTGTCAGTCAACCAGAGCAGTTAGATAGCTATAGCGGTTTATTGCTGCCGGGTGTGGGTGCTTTTGGTGACGCCATGAGATATATCCGAGCAATCGGCTTAGATCAAGCGATCCGGGAATATGTGCAGACAGATCGTCCGCTGTTGGGGATATGCTTAGGGATGCAGCTTTTGTTTAGCGAAAGTGAAGAGCATGGGATGCATAAGGGGTTGGATTTGCTCCCGGGGAGAGCTGTGCGCTTTCAGGGAGATTTTAAAATTCCTCATATGGGCTGGAATGAACTTACGCTGGGAAATCGCGAGCATCCTTTAGTAAAGGGAATCGTAGATGGAGAGTATGTGTACTTTGTGCATTCTTATTATGTACAGGTGCAAAACTCGGCTCATTTGCTTGCCACCACGGATTACGATCAAGATGTAGCGGCGATCGTCTCGTCTGGAAAAGTTACCGGCATGCAGTTTCATCCAGAGAAAAGCGGGTCAACGGGCATGACCTTATTAGCTAATTTTGTACAGCAATGCAAGGAGGGGCTGGCATGACATTCACTATCTATCCTGCTATTGATATACGTGGAGGGAAGTGCGTCCGCTTATTTCAAGGGGATTTCAATCAAGAAACAGTATATGGGGAGTCACCTTATGATGTAGCACAAATGTGGTCAGAATCGGGAGCAGCTTGGGTGCATGTGGTGGATTTGGATGGAGCAAAAGAAGGAGCCCCTGTACATTTTGAGCTGATTGGTGAAATGGCTAAATCGATATCTGTCCCTATTCAAGTCGGAGGTGGAATTCGGACTTTACACGATATTGAAGCATATATGGAGTGTGGGATCGCAAGAATTATCCTAGGGACAGCGGCTTTAGAGGATCGTAGCTTTGCAAAAGAGGCATTACGTCGCTACGGTCCTTGTATCGCTATTGGCTTGGACTGCCGAAATGGATACGTAGCGACCAGAGGATGGCTATCCACAACCCAAGTGCAGGCAACAGAAATAGCTAAACATTTGGTAGAGCTTGGAGCCGAATTGTTTATTTATACAGATATCGGGAGGGATGGAACGCTTACAGGACCCAATATAAAAGAGATTGTTCACATAGGAAGGACTACTGGCAAAAAAGTCATTGCTTCAGGAGGAGTTGGTCATATAAATGACTTGCTTTCTTTAGCCAATCAAATAGAGTGTGGCGTAGCGGGTGCTATTGTTGGCAAGGCACTTTACACGAAAGCTATTTCCCTTTCCGAAGCCTTAGATAAAGTAAGGGAGGCCACACGATTATGTTAACCAAGCGTATTATTCCTTGTTTGGATGTTAAAGAGGGCCGGGTAGTGAAAGGGGTTCAGTTTGTAGGCCTGCGAGATGCAGGTGATCCAGTTGAACTCGCCAAAAAATACTGCCGTGAGAGTGCTGATGAGCTGGTGTTTTTGGATATATCAGCCTCTCATGAAGGACGAAAAATAATGATAGATGTTATAGAAAGGACTGCCGCGCATATAACAATTCCTTTTACAGTGGGAGGTGGTATTCATTCTATTGAAGATATGAAACGAATTTTGCGAGCTGGCGCAGACAAGATATCGCTTAATACAGCCGCAGTATTAAACCCCAAGCTAATTCAAGAAGGAGCCTCTTTTTTTGGAAGTCAATGTATAGTCGTTGCGATTGATGCGAAACAAACCGATTCTGGCAGGTGGGAGGTATTTACACACGGTGGTCGAAAGGCAACGGGTTTACATGTGCTGGAGTGGGCTAGGGAAGTGGAGAAGCTAGGTGCTGGTGAGCTTTTGCTTACCTCCATGGACGATGATGGTGAGAAGTCGGGTTTTGGACTCGAATTAACCAGTGCAGTCTCCACTTCGGTGGGAATTCCGGTGATTGCGTCTGGTGGTGCTGGACGTGTAGAACATTTTTGGAATGTACTGACAGTGGGAATGGCAGATGCAGCACTGGCAGCTTCTATCTTTCATTATGATGAAACATCTATTCCTGCAGTGAAGTCTTTTTTAACAACCAAGGGGGTGCCTGTACGATATGAGGAAGAACCGAATCATAGAGCAGCTGAGATTTGATGATCAAGGTTTATTGCCAGTTGTTATTCAGCATGCTTTGACGAAAGAAGTTCTTACATTGGCATACATGAATAGGGAAGCGTTGGAAAAGACCTATGAAACAAACGAAACATGGCTTTGGAGTCGTTCCAGACAAGAATTATGGAATAAAGGGGCGACATCAGGGAATCGTCAGAAGCTTATTTCTATCTCCGCAGACTGTGATGGAGATGCTGTGTTGTTAAAAGTTTTACCTGCTGGTCCGGCTTGTCATACCGGGAGCTATTCCTGTTTTTCACGAGAGGAAGAAGGAGGCGAGATTGCTGAAAGAAGCAGAGAAAATAACCATTTCTTCATTCTTAAAGAGCTGGAAGCGTTAATTGCTACTCGTCAAAAGGAAATGCCTGTGGGAGCCTACACTACGTATCTTTTTGAAAACGGAATAGATAAAATTTTGAAAAAAGTAGGGGAAGAAGCAGCAGAAGTTTTACTAGCAGCAAAGAATCGTAATCAAGATGAATTACGTTATGAAACGGCCGATCTACTTTACCATCTTCTTGTGTTATTACGTGAGCAAAATCTACCGCTCGAACAGGTATTATTAGAATTACAGAATCGACAAAATAAAAATAGATAAGAAATTTATGTTGGAATGAAAAAGCGGAAAATATGATAAAAGGGTAGAGAAGCATATAATTTAGTAAAGAAAATTACGCTAGATTATATGTTTCTTACTAGGTTTTTTAAGAGATTTGATGTATAGTTAGATGTCTGCAATAGTAGATTCAACAATATTTTTCAAGAAAAAAAGATATTTTTTATAAAAACTATTGACTTTAAATATGTAAATGTGATAGATTAATACATGTCGCCAGGGAACATTGCACTGGCAACAACAAATGAGGTCGAAAGGCTTCGGTATAAGTCGAAAAAATGCTTGACTCATTCTGATAGAGATGATATACTAGCAAATGTTCGACAAAATATGATCT
>NZ_JAUKFY010000029.1 GCF_030489605.1 Brevibacillus laterosporus | reverse complement strand
GGCTGAAGAAGCATCTATTTCTTTTTCTCTTTTTCTTTCTTGGTAAGTAGCTTTTCAAACAAATCTCCTAGGTCGAAGCCCAGTTCCTTTTTCAATTGCTCCTGTTTTTGTATCTCTTTTGTTTCCTCTCGCATTTCTAATAACAAAGTCATCTCATCCAAAGCCTTCTGATCCAAAAGACTCTTTTCCTTTGCGGAGGATTCGGCCTCACTGTTAGTACCTGCTGCTTTTGACGAATCCACTGAATTACCGCCTGCTGAAGATTCTTTTTTAGCAGTGCCTTCCTGCGAAGCTCCTTGAGAATTGCTGCCCTTTTGCGGTGTTATAGTAAAAAATGCAATTATAGCAAATAGTAACGTGACAGAAGCAATCGAATAAAACATAACCTTCGTCGAAAACCCCAACAACCACGTAAAAATCGGAGGCCCCAACGCTACTCCTATAAACCGGACACCATTATACAAAGACGTAATCATACCACGCTCTGTCTTTGTAACCGCTCCAATGATCATAGAATTGAGGCAGGGCAGAATCATGCCGGTTCCTACGCTGCCAAATACAAGAATTCCTATTAAGAAGTACACGTTAGAAACAAAGCTTGCCCCGACATAAGAAACGGTAAGCAAGAGCATCCCTGCAATAATAAAGTAGCGCATTACCGTTAGTCTCTTTTTAATAATAGCTCCTGTTATAAATGCCATGATGCTTAAAGCCAGCAGGGGAATAGCTAAAAAGGCACCTTTTAGAACACCATCAATCTGATAGGTCTCCTCCAGTAAATCCGATAGATAAAAAAGCACACCAAACAGTGTAGACAAGCATATGCTACCAATAAAAAAGGCTGGAATAAGCCATTTTCCATTTTGTTTAAATATCTGGCCAATCGAGCCAAGGTACTCTTTAACTGATTTTGGCTGCTTGTTTTGCTTCTTTTCCTTTACCAATAACAAGAAAATAGTCAGAACTACTGCACAAATGACCGGAAAAGCCAAAAAGACTGCGTACCATGTCCATAAAGCGAACAGAGAGCCTAAAATCGGGCTTAACACTTTACCCAGCCCGTTAGAGGTTTCCAATAGTCCAAGCGCCTTACTTTCGGAGGCACCATCAAATAAGTCTCCTACTAAAGCCATAGCAATCGGGGATGTTCCCGCTGCACCTATCCCCTGAAACACCCTGCCTAGAATAATTAACCAATAGGGATTGGTTAACCATAGAGACGCTAACCCTGCAAGCAATCCACCTGCTCCATATAACGTTAAAGCGATCGTTATGACCACTTTGCGATTAAATCGGTCAGATAGATAGCCCGCCAATGGAATAATGATTCCGGCCGCAATAGAAAAAGCAGTAATTAAAAAACTGGTTTGAAAAGAAGTTAAGTGCAATTCCGATTTCATTGTTGGCAATATGGGAATCAACATCGAATTTCCAAGTACCATAACCAGCGGAACACCTGTTAATCCTATGAGGTTTTTCTTGTTGTTTTGAGCTTGAGCCATCATACGTCCTCTTTTCTTAAACGATCAACGTAATCATGAAATGAACTTAGGCCTGATATATACTACCATCCCAGCTATAGTGTGCCAGGATGTCGGTATCGATCTCTATACCAAGTCCTACTCCTTTCGGCAACGTAACCATCCCTTGATGCGGAGAGAGAGGAATTAGTTTGGTAAAGGGATTTTCCATAACATCCCATTCAACTGGTTCGATTTCATCTCCTGTCATCTTGCTCCATGCAGGCAGACAGGCTTGGGCAAACAATGCATGAAGCCTTGTTAAAGCACCATCAAATACATGCGGGGAAACACGATAGCCAAAGCTACGCACGGTTGATAACGTATGTCGGTACCCATCGATTCCGTCCTCATGCATTGGGTCAGGCTGGGCAATATCAATCGCTCCGAGCTGGCACAGATTGTGAAATGCCTTTACATTTAAGAGATTTTCTCCACCTGCTAATGGAATGGGAAGCTTAGATCGCAATAAAACATAATCATGCAAGCGATCCATCGGCATGGGCTCCTCTAGCCACAATAGATTTCTCCATTCCGAAAACAGCTGCTGCCATGCTCCTACACTAGCCACGTCATAGCTCTGATTTGCATCCAGGGCAAAAGACATTTGAGAGTCAAGCTTAGCCATTAAGAGCTTCACGTGAGCTTGGTCCTCTTTAATTGTTCTCCCGCCAATCTTAATTTTGGCCATCCGAAAACCGTCAAGTAAAGCCTGCTCTACTTGTTTACAAGATTGCTGCTCCCAATAAGGCGTATCCCGGTACGATTGAAATGAAGCATAGACGGGTATGGTGTCCCGCCACATTCCTCCGTATAAATCGGATATAGGGAGCCCCCCGCTTTTACTCAAAATTTCCATTAAAGCCATACTAACGGCAGTAGCGGCTCGTTGATGCCACTTTTTCACAACAGTGACCAGCTTATTACGGTCCGTTGCCTGCTTGCCAATTAAATAGGGAATAATTCGTTTGCGAAAGCCTACCTCCAGCGTGGGTAACCAATCAATACATTCTCCCCACCCTTCCCATCCAGAGCATGTCACGATTTTAATCATGTAACAGGAACGATACTTTTTGTAGCCATTTGCATCCCCATAAGGCTCACGTAACCTATGAAGGCAAGGGTATGTCTCGATCCGTTCGATTATCAACTAAATACCTCCATCTTACAGGTTGCTAAGATCATCATTATCATCATCAGCTTCCTGCTTAGCTAAATCATCTAAATACTGGTCATACGATATGAATATCCCTTTTCCCTCGTTTTGATCCATGTATCGATCATACGTATGGCTCCGCATAAAATGAACACTGTCTGGCCCATGGTAGCCGTATATATCGGTGTAACCAATCTGCTCCACGGCTTCTACATAACCATCAGCTTCATCTGCCTCAATATACATATGGTTATAATCTGTTTTATCCATGTCCTGGAAAGAAAAGGGCGTACTGGAGGTTCCCCATGATTCAACGATTTGCCATGCATCTTCGCCATCGAAGGAATTTGCTTCTTTTTCATCCAGCGAAGTTCGTCCAAAGGCTGGTTTCATAAACTGCTCCTCAATTGGACGCTGATTGTTAACAGCAGGAGACGGAGCATGTTCTTTGCATGTTAGTGCTTGCGGAAGGGCTTCTAATCTTTCGGCTGGAATTTCTTTGCCGCAGACGGTGCAAATTCCATATGTTCCTGCATCTATTCGCTCTAGTGCTTGATCTATCTCGCCTAATGTTTCCCGATCCAACTGGTACAAGGCAATATCTTTTTCCCGCTCAAACAATTCAGAAGCAACATCTGCAGGATGATTATCATAAGTGGAAAGTTCGGAGGTAGTTTCACCCATAGCGCTTTTCATGCCATAGTGATCGTTCTCCTCTAAACGTTTTGTTATGCTCTCCCTCTCATCCAGGAGTCTCTGCTTAACATGAGCCAGCGTCTGTTTATCCATCTGGACACCATCCTTACTTAAAAGTGTAGAGCTCTCTTGTTTTGGTAGTATGCCCCACAAAAAAACGTTCTTACTAGGGAATTTTTTTCCCTAATAAGAACGTTCTTTGTAAAATCAATGTAATTGGAATGGAAACGATGTGACCAGGTAAATTTACTCCGTTACATGTGAAAAGTGTTCGTCAACAATCGTAGCACAACGCTCGCATGTAGTCGGGTGCGATTTCACTGTGCCTACATCTTCTTTTACGACACGGCAGCGTTCACATTTTTCGCCTTCAGCCGCAAGTACAACTACGGAAATACCTTCAAGCTTAACAGCCTCCGCAGGTGCTTCAGTGCCAGCCTCATGCATTTCAATATCAGCTACGATAAACAGATCTGCTAAGTATTCCATATCCATCAGCGTTTGATATACTTCCTGCGTGTGCGGATAAAGAACCAATCTAGCATCGACGGAATTACCAAATACTTTGTTGCGGCGCGCTTCTTCCATTGCTTTTAGCACTTCATCACGCACCTCTAAGAAGGTCTTCCATTTTGCCTGCTCTTCTTCGCTGAATACATGCTGTTCATTTACTTCCGGCATATCGGTAAGCTGTACACTCGCCTCTGTTACACCTGGAATAAACTGCCACACTTCATCTGCTGTGTGAGGGATGATCGGTGATAGCAATTTCACTAGATTAAGCAAAATATCATACATAACCGTTTGTGCTGCACGACGCTCTTCGCTATCCGGCGCCTCAACATACAAGCGATCTTTAGAGATATCCATATAGAAAGAAGAAAGCTCGATCGTGCAGAAGTTATGCACAGTTTGGTACACAGTATGGAATTGATATTCATCGTATGCTTTGCGTGTGCGTTTTACCATTTCTGCCGCTTTTGCCAGCATAAAGCGATCTAACTCAGGCAAGCGATCATACTCTACTCGATCTTTCATTGGATCAAAGCCAGCCAGGTTACCAAGCAGGAAGCGGAACGTATTACGGATTTTACGATAAACCTCTGCATTCTGAGCAAGAATTGCATCAGAGATACGATGGTCTGATTGATAATCCACAGAGGATACCCATAGGCGTAAAATATCAGCACCTAGCTTGTCTGTCACTTCTTTTGGAACAATCGTATTACCAAGTGATTTGGACATCTTGCGACCTTCACCATCTAATGTGAAACCATGGCTCAGGATGCTTTTATACGGTGCCTTGCCATGAACAGCTACTGAAGTAGATAAAGAAGAGTTGAACCAGCCGCGATACTGGTCAGAACCCTCCAGATATAAATCAGCAGGCCAGCTTAGATTGTCGCGTTGGCGCAATACTGCTTCATGTGAGGAGCCTGAATCGAACCAAACATCCATGATATCTGTTTCTTTACGGAATTCTTTGCAACCGCACTCGCAAGTCAATCCTGCTGGAATTAGATCAGCCGCTTCACGGGCAAACCACACGCCAGAACCTTCTTTAGCAAACAAGTTAGCGATATGATCAATAGTTTGTTCATTGATAATTGGTTCGTTGCATGCTTTACAATAGAAGATTGGAATTGGCACACCCCAAACGCGCTGACGTGAAATGCACCAGTCATTGCGATCTGCCACCATATTTGCAAGACGTGTCTCGCCCCATTGCGGAGTCCATTTCACCTCTTTAATAGCTTCAAGCATTTGGCTGCGGAAGCCTTCCACCGATGCAAACCACTGCTCTGTCGCACGGAAAATGATTGGTTTTTTTGTACGCCAGTCATGTGGATAGGAGTGAGTAATGAAGCCTAATTTTAACAAAGCTCCGTTTTCCTTCAGTTTTTCAGATACCACTTTATTAGCATCTTCATAGAACAAGCCCTCGAAGCCTGGTGCTTCCTTTGTCATCTTTCCTTCATGATCGACTGGGCATAGTACTTCGATATTGTATTTCTTACCAACGTTAAAGTCGTCTTCCCCGTGGCCTGGTGCGGTATGAACACAACCTGTACCCGCGTCTAATGTCACGTGATCACCCAAAATGATTGGGGAAATTCGCTCATAGAATGGATGCTGTGTCTCAATTCCTTCTAAATCAGAGCCTTTAAAGGTTTGGACAGTCTCCACTTGCTCCCAGCCAATTTCTTTTGTTACGGATTCTACTAGACCAGAAGCGACTAAATATTTATTTCCATCTGCAACCACTACACTATATTCCAAATCAGGATTTAGTGAGATAGCCTTGTTAGCTGGGAGTGTCCAAGGAGTCGTTGTCCAGATGATGACACCCGTATCCTGATCTAATTTACCTTTTCCATCCTTGACCATGAAACGCACGTAGATAGAAGCAGAACGCTTATCATGGTATTCGATTTCAGCATCTGCTAATGCTGTTTCAGAGGATGGAGACCAATATACGCAACGCAGCCCTTTGTAGATATAGCCTTTTGTAGCCATGGCACCAAACACTCGAATTTGAGCTGCTTCATATTCAGGCAGCAAAGTTACATAAGGGTTTTCCCAATCGCCACGGATCCCCAAACGTTTAAATTGATCACGTTGTTTATTTACATAGCTCCAAGCGTATTCTTCACAACGTTTGCGGAAGTCGTTTACTTCGATGTTGCGGCGATCTAATTTTTGTGCATTTACAATCGCTTGTTCAATTGGCAAGCCATGCGTATCCCATCCAGGAATATACGGAGCATAAAAACCAGCCATAGATTTGTAGCGGACGATAATATCCTTTAATGTTTTATTTAAAGAATGGCCAATATGGATATCTCCGTTCGCATAAGGAGGTCCGTCATGCAGAATAAAGCTTGGGCGATCCTTGGTACGCTCCATAACTTGTTTATAGATGTCCATTTCTTCCCATCTTGCTTCTACCTCTGGCTCACGAACTGGCAAATTTCCACGCATAGGAAACTCGGTTTTTGGCAGGTTAAGCGTTTTTCCATAATCGATACTCATCTGTATTCACTCCTTGATTATAGTTACGATACCAGTTTTGTTGCCGGGTGATTACAGCCTATTTAGCATATACAGCTATTTTTTTCCAACAAAAAAAGCCTTTCTAATCCCCGTAGGGACGAGAAAAGCTTCCCGTGGTACCACCCTAATAAACATGATATGGCAAGATAAAAACCGCCGTTTCATGTCCACTCATTTCATTCGTAACGTGAATGTAACGCTCACCTACTCACGTCATGCTAGACGCTTTCAGGTATGAACTCCTGGGTGATTTTCGAGGAGCAGCTCCGTCCAAGCTTTCACCGCCGCCTGGCTCTCTGTTACGGATGTTGGCACCTTTACTATCCCGATCATCGTTGTTTGATATATGGGTAAAAACTGAATAAAAACTTGCTATACATTATAATTCCATCTTTGACAGAACGTCAATGCTTTATTCCGTTAGTTATCCTTCATAGGAAGAATCCATTTTTTGCAAATCGTCCCAATCGCCGTTTTCCAGCATTTCCAATTGCGCTTCAAGCAATGTACGAAAACGCATGCGATAGACAGAAGCGCGTTTTTTCAGTTCTTCAATCTCAATTGCTACCTTGCGTGATTTAGCCAAGGCTTCATTGATAATTCGATCGGCATTTTTTTCAGCTTCCTTTAAGATTAGCTGTGCTTCCTTGCGGGCATTGTTTCTCACTTCTTCTGCTGTTTCTTGAGCAACTAGGATTGATTTGCTCAAATTCTCTTCTAAGTTCTTATAATGGTCCAAACGCTCTGTTAATAGAGACATACGCTCTTCGATTTCCCTTTTTTCCTTGATCATAAGCTCGAAGTCTTTTATGATTTGGTCCAAGAACTCATTGACTTCATCCACATTATAACCGCGGAAACCGGAACTAAATTCCTTGTTATGTATATCAAGAGGCGTTAATGGCATAGACAGTTCCTCACTTTCCCCGTTTTCTTATGTTGGCAAGTTACCCCATGTTTTCGACAGTTTCTATAAAAATTCCTGCCTTGGCTCGGGAAAAATGCGCGTAATCATGAAAAAATAAAAGCTGTCAGGCGTAAACGACCACTCTTAGTTGGCCCTGTTACCTCTGTAATTTCAAATCGACCAAAGCCACCAAGCGAAATCATATCACCTTGAGCAATACTATGCGAGGGGTCCTCGACGATTTTATGATTGACTTTGCATTTCCCAGCACGAATTGGGAGCAACGCCTTAGCCCGCGAAAGGTTGCATACCTCTCCAATAATAGCATCAAGTCTAGCGGACATTACTGTAAAGGTTTTGCTTGTTCCTTTTTTCTCAGGTACTGCAAGTTCAGCAAAAGATATCTCTTGTAAGCTAACGGGAATCCTATGGATAGCAGTAACCTGCATACGCACAAAATCTGCTACTTCTTCGGCCACCACTGTTTGACACGAATGTTCGCTAACCAAGATATCCCCGAACTTTTCACGTTTGATGCCTACATGCAGCAATGCTCCCATGACATCCCGATGCTCCCATGCAATAAAACGTTGGTTACCCTTGATTTCAAACAAGCGCAAGCCAAAATCGACATCCTCAGGTACGATATAGGAAGGATGCAACAGGGCACGCACCCTCTCTGCACCATCGTATCCCCCGGATGCCGATACTCTGACGTCCTGTACTTGTGAAGTAAGACTTTGTAGAATAAAAAGCTGACGTGGATCAAGGAAATCCGTCAAGCGCATGATTTGCCGCTCATCCGCTAGCCTTAACATTTCCAGCGCCCGTTCTACGAATGGATATTCTTCTTTTTTAAAATGATGGTAAATACTCATTTACGGATCGCTCTCTTTACAAGAACCTACTCAACAAAGAAAATAGGCCCTCTCTAGCAAAATACAACGCAATCATGGCAACCATTGGGGATAGGTCAATAAAGCCAAGCGGCGGAATGAAACGGCGGAAAATAGATAGGTAAGGCTCTACCAATCGTTCCAGCAATTGACCAATAGACGTTTCCCTCATTTGCGGCACCCATGACATAAAGACATAGGCAATTACCATGTAAAAGTAGATTTGAAACGCAAAATTAATAATTGCAACCAATGTATACATCTGTTCACCTCAGTAACTTGATGTCTTACTCTTCTACTATTACGCTTGAAATGGTTCCCTGGATATCTACATGATCAGGCGTACAAACAAAAATTTGTTCTCCTACCTTTTGGATATCCCCATTCAAGGCATACACCGTGCCACTGAGGAAATCAATAATGCGTTTTGCCTGATCGTTCTCCACACGTTGTAAATTAACTACAACAGGTCTTCTATTTCGCAAGCTATCTGCGATATCCTGAGCATCGCTATAGTGACGTGGTTCAAATAGCATGAGCCTAATACCTTCCCGGTCTCTGGCTGCATGCAGGCTCACCACATTGCTTCCCGCTGATGATTTCTGGCCATTTTTCTTAGGAGGAGCTTCCTGTTCACGCTCTTCTTCCACATATTCTTCTACGTACTCTTCATTTTCCAGACCAAAAAAATTCATAAGTTTATTCATGACACCCAAATTCCTTCCTCCTCTCCGGACAAAGCCGCTCTTATTCTGCTATTCCGGTTGCACGAGTACGGAGCCCAGCCGCACAAACGTGGCTCCTTCTTCAATTGCGATCTCAAAATCTCCTGACATGCCCATTGATAATTCTTGAACAGTCACTCGAGGTAAATTACATTCTTTGAGTCGTTGTTGCCATTCGCGCAAGCCCCGAAACACGTACCGAATCTCTTCGGGGTCTTCTGTTTGCGGTGCCATGGTCATTAATCCATCAACGCTTATGTGTTCCATATTACTAATTTCTTTGACAAAAGCCAAGACATCATCTGAATGTAAACCAAATTTTGTTTCCTCTTGGGAAATATTTATTTGTAAAAAGCAAGAAACGACAATTCCCAGCTTACTAGCACGTTTTTCTATTTCTTGAGCCAACGATAATCTGTCCAGGGAATGTATGTAAGTAAAACGCCCCACTACATCTTTGACCTTGTTGGTTTGTAAATGACCGATATAGTGCCAAACTGCCTTGTCCTTATACGCTTCGTACTTTGGAAGGGCATCCTGAATCCGGTTTTCCCCAATGTGGGTTAGCCCAGCAGCGATAATTTCCCCGATTGCGGGTGTATCTACATATTTCGTCACAGCTACGACTTTTACCTCTTCGCGCTGACGATTTGACCGCTTACAAGCTGCCGATATTTTCTGCTCAATATCGGCCAAACGCTGTTCAACTGTAGCCTTTGCTACCATTCTAGTCATGTTGTTTGCTCCTTCCATCCAATAAATGAAGCCATTCTGCCTGTGTTCCCTCGATCCTTTCGATGCGAAAAAAACAAATCGTTGCGACAACTTGTGCAATAATGTGTCGTACTAATATGATCGGCAGGAACTCCCGCCTCTTCCACTATTAGCTGATTTAACTGGCGTAAATCCAGCATGTAATGACTGGTTTTGCGACTAGGCTGTACAGCTTGTTCCCACCTAGAAGACGCTGTACGAGCCTTCTGCATCACGCGTTCGTCTACTTCATAGCAGCAGGCCCCGATACTAGGTCCAATTGCTACATAGATATCCTCTGGGTTCGATTGATACTCCCGACAAAAGGCCTCTACCATTTCCCGTCCTATTAAGGAGACCGTACCCTTCCATCCTGAATGAGCCAGTCCTATCGCATTGCGGATTGGGTCAAGAAAAAAGAGAGGGACGCAATCCGCATAAAAGGAGGTTAAGAAAACTCCTTGCTCAGCGGTATATAAGCCATCTGTATTTGAAATGACACTATCTAAACTATCTCTGCCGGCTCCAATCTGGCCGGCAGAAATTTTGGTTACTTTATTACCGTGTATCTGATCAGCGCAGGTCCATGTTTCAAACGAGAATCCCTGCTGATCAGCAAGCTGTTGGCGATTTTTAATGACATGGTTAGGATCATCCCCCACATGTAATCCCATATTACACATTTGCGGGCTATCCGTATTCTGTATCCCCCACCTTGTCGTAAATCCTGCTGTTAGTCCAGGATAAGCAGACTCCCATTTCTTTATATGCAGAGTGCGGGTCGTCTTGTTTAACTGAAATGGTTCCATGTATCTGCTCTCCTCTCATATTACCCTATCTCATATCTTACTGGTTTTGTAGCAGTCAGGGCAAGTAAATCACTCTGATTTTTGCAATATCTGTTTTGCTTTTCGTCAATTATTAGGAAGACTCCTCATCAGCATGCTTGGACTCCAATTTGATTGGTTCCTCTAATCGAACCAGTACAACATCCTTCCCAATCTTAACAATATTTCGCCAAGGAATCACATACTCATTTGAGCCTGCAAACAACCCGAAGAAACGGCCTTCACCCGGAACAACAATCGCCTCGACGCGCCCTGCTTTTAAATCGATTTCTAAATCAGAAATTTGTCCTAAACGCTTTCCATCTATAATGTTAACAACTTCTTTGATTTGAAATTCTGAAATTTTCACCATAGGATCCACCACTCTTTCTTTTCAACTGCTCGCCTTCAAGCTCTCGATATTATGTATATGTGTCTTTCGTTTCAAAAAGTAGTTCCATTAAAAATAGCCCTGTTCAAGAAATATGCTATCGCTTGAACAAGGCATGGGTATAAAGCCTGTTATAATTCTGCCAATGGGAACTGGCCTTTCGTTCATTCTTTAGGTGTTATATCAGCTAGGATTGAACATGCTTTTGCATATGGGAAATCGCCGCTTTTTCCAATCTTGAGACCTGTGCTTGCGATATCCCAATTTCCTCTGCTACTTCCATCTGGGTTTTTCCTTCATAGAAGCGCATGGACAAAATCATTTTTTCTCGATCCCCTAAACGTTGCATGCCTTCCCGAAGAGCAATCTCTTCGACCCAGAAGATATCCTTGTTTTTTTCATCACTGATCTGATCCATTACAAAGATAGGATCTCCTCCATCCTGATAGATCGGCTCAAATAAAGAAACGGGGTCCTGAATCGCATCAAGAGCAAACACGACATCTTCTTTCGATACATTTAAGGCATTAGAAATTTCCACGATGGTGGGTTCGCGGGAGTGCTTATTTGTCAAACTGTCGCGTACTTGCAACGCTTTATAAGCAATATCTCGCAGGGAGCGCGATACCCGAATCGGATTGTTATCGCGCAGGTATCGTCTGATTTCCCCTATAATCATTGGAACAGCATATGTCGAAAATTTAACGTTCTGCCCAAGATCAAAATTGTCAATCGCCTTCATCAAACCGATACAACCCACCTGAAACAGATCGTCTACATATTCTCCCCGATTATTAAACCGTTGAATAACACTTAACACCAGACGTAGGTTCCCATTCACCAACTTTTCTCTGGCAGAGTGCTCACCGCTCTGTAATCGTTCAAAGAGCTCCCGCATTTCTTTGTTGTTTAGTACCGGTAGCTTTGAAGTGTCTACTCCACAAATCTCAACCTTGTTGCGCGACACACCATTCCCTCCTCAGAGAAAAAAAGTCCCTATCCGTATGTACTCTGCCTTATTGCCCTCTCACTTTTGCATGCAAGAAAAAGGAGCAAATGATCCCGTTTAAAAAACAGGGCGGCAGGGAAAATGGTTTTGTAAAAACCACTTTCTGGTATGGATAGGAACAGTATTTCCAGAGGTTCATAAATTATGCGTCACACCATTTTGTTAAATTCTTTTCGTAGTCGTTTGATTATTCGCTTTTCTAAACGCGAAATATACGATTGTGAGATACCTAAGAGATCAGCCACATCCTTTTGCGTCTTCTCCTCTTCTCCAGCTAATCCAAAGCGTAATTCCATAATCACCCGCTCCCGGTCAGAGAGTTTGTCGAGCGCTTTATGCAATAATTTTCTGTCCACCTGATCCTCAATATTTTTGTAGATCGTGTCATTTTCCGTGCCCAGAACGTCTGAGAGCAATAGCTCATTTCCATCCCAATCAATATTTAAAGGTTCATCAAATGATACTTCTGAACGTATCTTATTATTACGACGCAAATACATCAGAATTTCGTTTTCAATACAACGAGAAGCATAGGTAGCCAGTTTGATGTTTTTTTCAGGATCAAAAGTATTCACTGCTTTAATTAGACCAATCGTCCCGATACTAACCAAATCCTCAATGTTAATACCCGTATTTTCAAATTTTCGGGCAATATAAACAACGAGGCGTAGATTGCGTTCAATCAACATACTTCGAACGGCTCCATCACCGGATGGAAGGCGAGCGAGCAAGACTTCTTCTTCTTCGCGCGTTAGGGGCGGGGGAAGCGCTTCACTGCCACCTATGTAATAGATTTCTTCTGCTTTCACTCCAATTTTGAGCAAGATGCGATACCACATTAATTGGACATATAGACGAATTTTTACGTACATGCTAGCCCTCCTGTTCTAATGATGATGTATGAATTCCTTTTATCTTATTAGCTGGTTGAACTGGTTCAATCTCATGGGTGACTTCATTTATTTCTTGGCTTTGGATTAATGCGGGATGCACAATTGATTCATATCTGCCGTCCGCTGATAAGGCAATGGGATTTAACCCAATTAATACACGTTCTGTAACGAGGCGCAGCCCATTGTGTATTACTGTCACTTGCTCTGGACGAATGGCTACCATGAAATCCATTCCCCTAGAAACACTCCGAAACGGTACGAGGCGTAGTTTCCCTTGCCACTCCAGCGGAAGTTCATCCAGTGTTTTTTCCAATCTCTGAAGTTTCTCCCCCTCCTCTCTTGCTGCTTTTAAAATAGATAACGGCAAAATTTGTTCAAATAATCGAGACTCCATAACCATGACTGGGATACGCGTTATGGGTTCATGTAATTGGTTGCCCGTATCAACCAATCCCCGGCATAAGATTACTTGACTGGAGATTTTCACCTCCACCTCCACTAAAAATGCTTCTATTTTTCGTGGTTCCTGAATTGACTGATAGCTTTTCCTGCTTAGCAGAAATACCAGTACAATCCCTAGACACACGATAAGTAATGTTGGCTTTGTTCCTACTCCAAAACTATCGTTATGAGTCACCAAGATGCCTTGGATAATTTCATTTTGACTCGCAGTCAATAGAGTAAGGGCATATACCCCCCCTCCAAAAACAAAGGAAACAAAATAAAAAATAGCCAGATGATGCAGGAAGTGTGTAAGTCGTTTAAAACCAAATGCAATCCATAAAATAAATAGAGAGAAAAGTAGCTTTGTAAACCACGCATATATGCCTGAAAAGGCTGGAAAAAAGTAAAAGGCCACATAACAGCTTCCTACTGCTGATGCAAGCAACACTCTCCACCAAATGATACGTTCTTTTCGAAAAAAAGCGGTAAACCATAATAATAAGGCATCAATTACAAAATTCAGGAGTAGAATGATATCCAGATAGACGACCATGTACTGTCTTCACCTCCGTCTGGCAAAAACAGTATATCTCAATGTATATGTAAAGTCTGTCAAAACTTGACCGCATTTTTTCCCTTTTTTTGTTGAAAAAACATAGCGAGGTAATCCTGTTTTTCTTGACAATAGACTGGGATAGCAATCAATAGAATTCTGGACCTAAAACCAGTCTCCCTTGCTTATAAAAAAGCTTTCATCAGATTCTAGTAAACTCATTTCTTAAAGGAGAATTGGGAAGGGTAGAAAAGTAGACAAGTAAGGATTTTTGATAGTTATCTAGACGGGGTACACATCTTTTTTAGCTAGCGCTTTAATCTGGGAGATTTCTCAGCTAAAACATAACACGTATTGCCACTTCTTTTACGACCAATCTACATTTTGATGGAAATGGCAATTCAGCTGAATATGAAGGCTGCTTCCGTTCCTGAAGCATTCTTCATTAACATTTTTCAAAAATGATGTCTCTTAATTTAATATGATATGAATAAAATAACAAAAAACCTTGCTCTCTTTACAGAACAAGGTTTTTCTATGTTGGTTAGATGCAGATGAAGCTTTATTCTTCCTCTACACTATTTTATCCGATTATTATTTCTTACGACGACGATTACGCAAGAATGCCGGGATGTCTAGATTATCCAAGTTGCTTAGATTAATAGACTTGTCTTCTTCCATTTCACGAGAACGTGAAGGAACGGATGGCTGTTGCGGTGCTGCGCTGCGAGCAGCTTGTTGTTGCATCTCAGCCTGCGGGCGGCGTGTTGCCGTTGCAACATGGCGTTGGTTATCAGCAAAACCAGTTGCGATTACCGTTACTAGGATTTCATTTTTCAGATCTTCGTTAATAACCGCACCGAAAATCATGTTTACTTCCGGATCAGCTGCAGAGGAAACGATATCGGCTGCTTCATTTACCTCATACAAGCTCAAGCTAGTACCGCCCGTAATGTTCATAAGTACACCACGAGCTCCATCAATAGATGTTTCTAGTAATGGACTGGAAATTGCTTTACGTGCTGCCTCTGCTGCACGATTTTCTCCGCTAGCGACACCAATACCCATAAGAGCAGATCCACGCTCGGTCATAATGGTTTTGACATCAGCAAAGTCAAGGTTAATCAAACCAGGGGTTGCAATCAAATCAGAGATACCCTGTACACCTTGACTTAGTACATTATCAGCTGTTCGGAAAGCTTCTAGCATAGGCGTATTTTTATCAACGATTTCAAGTAGGCGATCATTTGGAATAACAATGAGTGTATCTACCTTTTCTTTTAAAGCAGCGATACCCGCTTCAGCTTGCAAAGAACGTTTACGTCCTTCAAAAGAGAACGGCCTTGTTACTACCCCAACTGTTAAAGCACCTAATTCTTTAGCAATTTCAGCAATCACAGGGGCTGCACCAGTACCAGTACCTCCACCCATTCCTGCAGTAACAAATACCATATCAGACCCGCGCAATGCATTCTCAACCAATTCGCGGCTTTCCTCTGCTGCCTTCTTACCTACTTCAGGGTTCGCACCTGCACCAAGACCACGTGTCAGCTTCTCCCCGATTTGTAGCTTGATATCAGCGTTAGACAGGTGTAGCGCCTGGGCATCAGTATTCACCGTAATGAATTCAACACCTTTTACTCCGCCTGCAATCATTCGGTTTACAGCATTGCTGCCACCGCCGCCACAACCAATAACCTTGATTTGCGCTAATTGTTCCATATCCAAGTCAAATTCGAGCATCTTGAAAGTTCCTCCTCATTCATTCATACACGCTTTTCTCAATTTTGTTAAAAACCCGTTGTTGTAGGACGACGGGGCGAATTTTATTGAACTTCTTTATCTGTTCGGTTGGTTTGTTTAAATGAATTCGCTAAACCAATTCTTCATCTTTTCAATGAAATTCCCTTGAGAATCCCGTTTCGGTGCTGAAGGTGCCGGACGGCTTGCCGCTTTTGCAGGGGCAGGCTTCTTGGCCGTATAATTCGTCAGCATCGAGGCATATTGAATGAGGCCCACACCGATGGTATATCCCGGGTCACGCACACCAATATAATCCGGTATAGCAATGCGTACAGGTGCTGCAAGCTCTTCATTAGCAAGCTCCAACATACCCGGCATGCAAACCGTGCCACCGGTTAAAACATATCCACCAGCGATTTCATTCTGGAACCCAAGACGATATACTTCGTCTTCAATCAAATTGAAAATCTCTGCGGCACGAGGTTCGATAATATTGGCAAGATCGACTTGAGTGAATTGTTTCTCCACTTCGCTGCCGATACGCGTTACCTTGAATTTTTCTTCATCGGATGCTTCATCAATCAGAGCACATCCATGTTTTCGTTTCATTTTTTCTGCTACTTCTGTATGTGTGCGTAAACCGAGAGCAATATCATTGGTGATATGGTCTCCACCGATTGCGAGGGTGGAAGTGGCTACTAATTGACCCTGTTCAAAGATTGCGATGGTGGTCGAGCCCGCGCCAATATCAACTAGAACAACACCTAGATTCTTATCGTCCTTAGTCAATGCGACCGAGCTTGCAGCCAATGGTTGCAAAAAGATACCCGCAACCTGCAAATCAGCTCGTTGTGCACATCGTACAACATTGTGGATCACTGTTTTGGATCCGGTGACAATAGTCCCCTCCATCTCAAGACGAACACCGATCATTCCCCGAGGATCTTTTATCTTTCCTAACCCATCAACAACAAATTCCGTCGGTACGACATCGATAATTTCACGATCTGGCGGAAGTGCGACAACCTTTGCAGCTTGAACGACACGATCAATATCCTCTTCACGAATCTCGCGGTCTTCACTGGAAACGGCTACCACGCCCTGCGTTTCGAATAGCTCTATATGGGTGCCAGAGATTCCGACATAAACGTCTTCAATTGTTACCCCTACCATACGTTCAGCATGATCGACTGCTTCTCGGATTGCATGCACGGTTTGGTCGATATCTACAATAGTTCCTCTGCTAATGCCCTCTGAATGGGATTGGCCTACACCAATAATATTGATATTACCGTTATTTACTTCCCCAATCATGACGCGTACTTTAGAGGTACCAATATCGATGCTGACAATAAGATCATTTTGACTGTTTACCAAACCAGTGACACCTCCCCTAGTTCAACTTGTACTTTAAATAAGTGATGACATCTGCATATTTTATTCCACACAGGATACCCATTCCCTTTTTTTTCTTACAATCTTTTTTAAAAATCACAATGGTAATTGTAACCAAGTTATAATTTGGTTGAACCTGATGCTTATTTATTTACACATCACGCTTATTTAACCATTTGGCCAGCAGAATGCGACGAATGATAGCCAGATTATTAAATAAACGTACCCCAAATGCAACAATCGCTGCCATGTATAGATCAATGCCGAGAAAAGCTCCTAAAAAAGCTAGTCCAGCGGCAAACAGCGTATTGAAAAAGAACCCAGATAAAAAGACCCGAACATTAAACACTCGCTCCAAATAAGACCGAATGCCACCAAAAATCGTATCCAAACCGGCTAACAATGCAATTGATACATAGCTGCTATATTCTTGAGGTACATTGATGTTTAGATAAAATCCCGCTATTACTCCTGCAATCAATCCTACAATCGGCAACCACATTATTATGAATCTCCTTTTGACTTCACCGGTTTCATGAACCGCATCTGCTTGTTCCCTGTGAACGGCGGGATAATTAGATGATCCTGTGCTTCCATTTTTACAATTTTATTCATCGATTGAAACGTGCTTTCAACACCTTCTAGCTTCATGCTGCTCAGTAAGGTTTCTGGATCTCCAAGTGCCTTTATTTCATAAGGCAAGCGGATCGTTTTTGTATCCACTTGGATATCTTCGCCTACATTTCGGATTGAGCTATTAGAAATAAGTCGATTATTATTGATAGCAATCACAGTAGCTCCATTTGCTAAAAGCTCATTAGTCAGCCAGCGTAAGTCAACATCAAGCATCAGGTTCGATGCTGATTCGTGTGGAGCGTCTCCTTCCCACTGATTGCCAGATGGCACCTCCATGTTTTCAATACGAATGATAATTCCTTTTCCTTCTACAACATCAAGACCTGCTAATTTTTTGGTTCGGTTTAATTCTTCTTTCATAACACCGATTGTCTCTACAGAACTTAGGGATGCTTCATATTGGGCTAAAAGTTCTCCCTGTTTAGATATATCGGCTAAAAGGTTCTTACTTTTTTCTTGTTCTTTCAATAGAGCTTTACGAAGTTCAATCACACTTCTCGCATCCGCTTGTTTAGGATGTTTTGTGCTCTGGATTTGGGTTGCTAGCATAATTCCTATGATAGCACTAATAATGGTTAATATAAACGTAATTTTACGGTTTTCCAGCATGGTATCACCTGTTAGGAAGAAGAGCTTGTTCCCATTTTCACATCACCTACAAAAGCAGGTAGTTCAATGGAATCTTTCTTCGCTGTTTCAATTTTTATAAACCCTTCAAAAGAATCAATCACCCCTCCTGGTAAATGAAGCGCTCCTTCTAAAGTAACAGGGTCTCCCACTGCTTTAATCACAAAGGGCGCTGCTGATTTTACCCCATTTACAATCACAGTAGGCCCAACGCAACGAATCGAGGAGCTGGTGACCAAGCGTTGGTCATTCACACTAATTCCCTCTGCTCCAGCAACGAATAGCTCATTAACCACTCTCCAAATGTCCTGTTCATGTACGATATTTTGTACAACATTCGTGCTAATTGGACTAGGGTTATCTCGAAGGGTAACCATTACACCAGCTCCTGTCGCTGGCACCGTTCCAGCCAGTAAACGTGCGCGGTCTAGTGCTGTTAAGAGAGCTGCCGCTTCTGATTGATGATTGGCCATTGCTGTCTCTACCTGAGATATTTTACGCTGAGTTTCTGCATATTGCTGCTCAAGTGCCCGATTCTTTTCCCGCTCTGCAATAATGCGTTCGTTCAGCTTGGTTTCCTGCTGAAATTCTTTTTCTGTTTGCACCACTTTTTTATGTAGCTGGGTCAGCTCGATGGAGTTAGCCATCAGAAATCCGGTACTAAACATGACCAGCGTAAGATAAACATGAAATTTCCTAACTCGCATGCCTTTTGTCACCTTTCATTTTCCTTCTAGACATTTACTAGACACTTAGCTGGCTCTATTAGTTGCTTGAACTCCTCGATTTTTATTCAAAAGATGTGGTCGTTTCATCTGTTGAATGAGTATTTTGGTTCCTAATAGCCTCGTTATTGCTTTGGCTATTGTTTTGATTCTGGTTTTGATCCTGGTTTTGATCCTGGTTTTGATTTTGGTTTTGATTCTCATTCTGGTTATTGCCTGTGCTCTGATTATTTAGGCTCGAGTTATTCGAGCTTCCTTCATTTTGGTTTCCATTTCCATTATTCTGAATGTCATTTTTTCGGTTGTTCGTATTTTGTCCATTCTGCTGGTTCCGATTATTTGGATCGTTGTTGTCCGTTGTTTGCGAAGGTTGGTCCTGCGTTCGATTTTGCGTATCTCCATTAGCAGACGTATCTGTCCCTGACTCATTGATTAAGCTGCCATCAGGGTTTGTTAGCTGCTGTAATTGTTGTTGGTTCGTCACATGATGACTGTATTCTTCAAACCACGTCACATCTAAAAGGTTAACAATTCCTTTTTGCCCCTTGGGAATCTCCTGCACAATAGAAGGGTACCAAGGCAGTTTTTTCTTTAGCTGTGAGAGGGTGCTGCGAATTTCATTACCATCCCGCATATTTAGCACCACTTGCTGACTATCATATTTGGTAGGTACTAGCGACAGATCAGAGATTTGGTGGATAACGCCGCCTTGTAGTGAAATAAGCGCTTCGGCCAACTGCTTTAACATTTTTGGATCTTTACTAGACCAAGATTGAATGATAGGTCTGTCCATCATAAGCGTTTGGGTTGGGGGAGTTAAAATTGTCCCATCCTCTAATAAATAGCCCGGCTGCTTTTGTCCATTTACATACAAGGCTGTTCGGCGGTATTCTTGAATATTTAAGCGAATAACACCGGGGAAATCACGGGAGACCGAGATATCTTTAATGCCCTTCAATGTGGAAATACCTGCTTTTACATCGCTATCCCACACATTTAAAAACTGCATGCCGTTGGTAAGAGTAGACGCCTGAATAATCTGCTCCTTCGTGTATAAGATGTTACCGTAGACTTGAATATCAGTTACCTTACTGTAAGGAGAGCGGAAGAATACCACGCTTAAGACTATTACGAAAAAGATAGCCAGAATAATAATTAAACGGCGGTTTCCTTTTTTCTTGCGTGGTGTAGCATTTTTAACGAGCGGTATTCTGTCGTCTTTATACCTATTCAAAGATTCTCCCCCCTACAGTTCGCAAATCCCTATCCATTTACAGCGTGAAAAGCGGCATAACATCCATGCCGCTCCCCCACTTTTGTATGCTTATATGGTTATACGAGAGATAGAAGCACCCAACTGTTGCAGTTGTTTCTCGATACGTTCGTACCCTCGATCTATATGCTGCGTTTGTTCAACAATAGTAGTGCCTTGGGCAGCTAAACCAGCCAATACGAGTGCAGCTCCTGCACGCAGGTCTGTAGCTTCCACTGTAGCCCCATAAAATCTATCCACACCGCGGATAAAAGCTGTTCCTAGGTCAACAAAGATGGAAGCACCCATTCTCTCTAATTCAGTCACATGCTTAAATCTGCCTTCGAACACTGTCTCCTTCATCAGACTGGTTCCATCTGCTAAAGACAGAAAGACCATCATCTGTGCTTGCAAATCAGTTGGAAAACCAGGATAGGGAGACGTCATAATGCGATTAATCGCCCGTGGACGAGAAGTGTTTTTTATCTCCATTATATCATGGTATGTTTTGATTTCAACACCGCTGCCACGTACCAATTCAACCAAAGCTGTCAAATGTTCCGGAATTGTATTACTCAGTTCTATATGCCCTTTTGACAATCCTACAGCTAACAGATGCGTGCCCGTCACGATCCGGTCCGGGATAACACGATAACTGATGGCTCTCAGCCTTGGAACACCGTCAATCTCTATGGTATCCGTTCCTGCTCCGCGGACTTTTGCTCCCATTGAATTTAGGAAATTTTGCAGATCAATGATTTCGGGCTCGCGTGCGGCATTATAAATCCGGGTCGTGCCTTTTGCCAAAACAGCAGCCATCATAATATTCTCCGTTGCACCTACACTTGGAAACGTTAAGAATATTTTAGTACCTTCGAGCGCTGGTGAACGGAAAGTAATATAGCCCTCAGCATCAGTGTATTGGGCACCTAAAGCAGCTAGCCCTGAGAGATGAAGGTCAATTCTTCTCTCCCCGATGGCACAGCCTCCTGGACGTGAAATGGTTACCTCCCCTAGCCGGGCTAATAGTGGCCCCATAAGAAAAATGGAAGAACGCATTTGTCCCATTAAATCTTCAGGTACTTGAGTCTGATTGACACCTGTTGTATCAACCGTGACCGTATGATCCTCGTGGCTTACCTTCGCTCCAATTTCGCTCAAAATTTTGAGCATGACTTCTATGTCCTTCAAATGTGGTACATCGTAGATATGAAACTGCCCTTCAGCGAGTACAGTCGCAGCTAGAATTGGCAGAGCAGCATTTTTGGCTCCATGAATCCGTAGCGTTCCGGACAGAGGTTTTCCACCTTCGATAGCAAAAGCTTCCAAACTTTCACCTCCGTGTTACCCCTCGCCAATCACCAAAACCTCTGTATGCAAATCTACGTTAAAATTTTTCAGTACCGTAGCACGAGCATGCTCAATTAAGGTGAGGACGTCGGTCGCCGTGGCCCCTCCTCGATTTACGATGAAGTTAGCATGCATCTCTGATATTTGAGCTCCCCCAATGGTAAAGCCTTTTAGCCCTGACGCTTCAATCAGACGTCCTGCATGATCTCCAGGCGGATTACGGAACACGCTCCCCGCACAAGGCGAGTTGAAAGGTTGCGTACTGAGCCGACGATCTTTAAACTTTGCTAGCGACGTAGCAATCTCTCTGCGGTCACCTGTCTGTAATTGAAGAGTAGCTTCGATAACGATACCCTTGCGTTGCTGCAATAGGGATGTGCGGTAGCTAAACTGCATCTCTTCCTTGCTAACTATCTTCGTCTCTCCATCGTTGAAAAGGATTTCGGCACTTGTTAGAATACGTGAAAGATCAGATCCATGCGCCCCGGCATTCATGTAGACAGCTCCTCCAACAGATCCAGGAATCCCGCCTGCAAATTCTAATCCAGTCAAGCCCTGCTTTCCTGCCTCTACTGCTAAGCGTACCATAGAGTACCCTGCACCAACACACACCGTTTCTCCCTGAAATTCGCAGTGGCTTAAACCCTGAGCCACCTTAAACACGGCCCCACGTATCCCTCCATCCCTCACTAGAAGGTTGGAACCGCGTCCAATAACAGTCCAGGGAATTTCATGTTGATGGATAATTTGAACCGCTCGAATGAGCGCTTCTTTATCTGTAGGCTGGATCATCAGGTCTGCCGGCCCCCCTATTCGCCATGTTGTATGCTTGGCGAGAGGTTCTTCAACCCATACCTTTCCAACATTTGCTTGTTCTAATGCTTCTGCTACATGCTTCATAAGAACCTCCTGACACAAATGCTAGGTCGGAACTTTTTCAATCACGCGTTTGCTCTCATACTATGCGCATTTCCGATCTAGCGTGACAAACGCCTATTATTAGCGATTTACTGCTTTTACTATCTGTTGATAAAGATTACTTGCAGCTTCCGGCATCCCTAATGAGAGTGATGCTTTTTGCATATTGCTCCACTTTTGTTCATCTGTCAACATGCTATGAAGCGTGGACATCAATTTCTCTGAGGTCAACTCTTTTTCGACGATAACCGCTGCTGCACCAGCTCTTTCTAGGCCTCGTGCATTTTTCTCCTGATGGTTATTGGTTACATACGGAGATGGAATGAGAATTGACGGAATACCAAGCGCCGTAATCTCCGCTAAAAAGGAAGCCCCAGCTCGATTGATGATGACATGCGTTGCTGCAAGCAGATCCGGCATATGATCGACGTATGGAACCAGCGTAAAGTTGCTTGGCCGGTTTGTCATTTTATCAATACGTTCCTTTATCGATTCATAATGCACAGCACCTGTTACATAGACAAAGTGACAGTCAGGATACGTATGAAACTGAGCCAGTGATGCAAGCGTTACCTCATTGATCGCTTTAGCACCTCGACTTCCTCCCACAACAAGCACGATCTTTTTGTCATTTGGTAGCCCTAGCATGCTTCTCCCTTTGCTAGGATCGCTATGTATGACTTCCGTAGCCCGCGGATTACCAATAAAGCTTGTTTTTTTCTGTGGAAAAAACGGCAACGACTCCTCAAATGAGACTGCTACCTGCTTCACATAACGCGATAAAAATTTATTTGTAATACCGGGTACAATATTTTGTTCATGAATAATTGTCGGAATACCAAGCTTAGCTGCGGCATACACAACAGGGCCACAGACATAACCTCCTGTACCGATCACCACATCCGGTTTAAATTCTTTTAGCATCCGTTTTGAATCAGATACCGCACGTATAAACTTCAGGATTGTGCGCACATTATCAAAAGAGAGTTTTCGCTTAAAGCCTGCTATCTCTACTGCTTGAAAGGGAATGTTAAATTTAGGAACAATCGTGGATTCCAACCCTTTATGGGTACCAATATACAAAAAGGCAGCTTGCGGTTCATGACGCAAAATTTCTTTTGCAACCGCAAGCGCCGGATAGATGTGCCCTCCAGTTCCTCCCCCTGTTAACACGACTCTCATAATATCACCCATCTCTTTTTATGTTATCTGTCATCTGGAAAAGCGGGAGATGTTTAGCAGGATGCCTACCTGTGTTAGCATGAGCGTCAACGAGGAGCCACCGTAACTTAAAAATGGCAAGGTAATACCCGTTACAGGAAACATCCCCGTTACAACGCCTACATTAATCGTTACTTGGATGCCGATCATGCCGATGATAGCTAGAGCAAGCAAATTCCCAAACAGATCAGGAGCAGTAATCGCTACTCGCATGCCTCGCCATAACAGCAACAAGAATAATAGGAGTACCAGCGTCCCACCAACAAAGCCTAACTCCTCAGAAATAATGGAGAAAATAAAGTCATTATACGGCTCCGGTAAGTAGGAAAACTTTTGCCTGCTCTCTCCCAATCCAAGTCCTAACAGACCTCCTGGCCCAATTGCATATAATGACTGAATGATTTGATAGCCCGAACCTAATGGGTCCGACCATGGATCAAGAAAGGAAGTAATCCGGGCCATTCGATATGGTGCTGACAGAATTAGTCCGACAAAACCAATAATGCCAATCATCCCCAACCCGACAAAATGGCTTATTCTTGCCCCTGAGGCAAAAATCATTAGAATTGCCATCCCCATCAACACACTTCCAGTCCCTAAATCAGGTTGTAACATAATCAACCCGAAACATGCAACTGGGATTATCAACGCAGGAAACAGTCCTTTTTTAAAGTAAACAATATCCTTTTGATTATCCGATAGCCATCTAGCTAAAAAAGCCGCAACCCCAAATTTAGCAAATTCCCCGGGCTGAATGCCGAAGGACCCAAATCCAAGCCAACTTTTTGAACCATTAACCTCTCGACCAATAATCAAAACCACCACGAGCAACGCCAGACTTACGATAAATCCGGCCTTGGCCCATTTCTTCCATACCCAATAGTCAATATTCATCATCACATACATGGAAACGATCCCCAATATCGCGAAGATGATCTGCCGCTTGGTAAAAAAGTACGGGTCTTGGAATTTGTGCTGGGCAAATACGGCACTGGCGCTGTAAACCATCACAATCCCTATTCCTAGCAGGAGAAGGGTGACAAAAATAATAACAAAATCAGGGGCAGAACGTACTTTACTCATCGCAAGCCATCCTTTCGTACATCGTCCCTTTGCTATCATTTTTGTCTGAGCTTACAAAGGGACAGGTTTATATAGGCTTGTTTTTAAGTTTATGCACGCTATCCTTAAACATGCTCCCTCTTACTTCATAGGAAGGAAACATATCCCAACTAGCACAAGCCGGGCTTAACAAGACCACGTCGTTCGCTTCCGCGATAGCCGCTGCTTGTTTAACAGCACTATCAACAGTATCGACGGCAAAACGAAGTTCAATTCCTGCTTCTTCGGCTCTTTTCTGTAAAATGGGAGATGTTTGCCCGTAAGTGATAATTGCTTTTACTTTGTTTTTTAATGGTGAAACTAATTCAGCAAAATCTACACCCCGGTCAAGTCCGCCAGCGATAAGGACAACCGGCTCCTCAAATGCCTCAATTCCACGAATAGCAGCTTCGGAGTTAGTAGCTTTTGAATTGTTGTAATATTTTACACCGTCAATCATATCGACATATTCTAAACGATGTTCAACACCGCTAAAACTGCGTAATACATGCTTCATTGCATCGTAGTCTGCTCCGGCTAATTTACTCATTACGATAGCAGCTAGAGCATTTTCCTGATTAAATTCCCCGGGCAATGAGATTTCGGTAGCTTTCATAATCTCGTCTAGCTTGCCATCCTCATTTTTAAAGTAGACAATGCCATCTTTGATAAAAGCGCCACAAGGAACCTCTTGCTTAATACTTACATAGAAGACTTTTGCTCGAATGTTTTGGCAAACCTTCATCACGGGTTCATGATCATATGGCAGAACTGCATAATCCTCTTCCGTCTGATTGGCAAAAATTTTACACTTTGCCTTAGTGTACTCCTCAAACGAATGATGATAATCCAGATGGGCTGGATACAGATTTAAGATCGTAGCAATATGAGGACGGAATGTATCAGTTCCCATTAATTGAAAGCTACTTAATTCAGCCACTAAATACTGATCCGGCTTCATCTCTTCCGCCAAACTACATAACACCGTGCCAATATTTCCACCAACGATAGCATCCACAGAAGCTGCATGCAAAATAAGTCCTACTAAGGTAGTCGTCGTCGTTTTTCCATTTGAGCCAGTAATACCGATTAATGGTGCTTTGGACAAACGATAGGCCAGCTCTACTTCTGTAATCACTGGTATAGACTTGGCTAATGCCTGTTGGACTGGTTTTGATTCATAAGGAATCCCAGGATTTTTCACCACTAAAGCTACATCCTTGGAGATGAGATCATCCGGATGTCCACCCGTAATCACTTTTACCCCCAGCTCTTCCAGCTCTTCATATCCAGTAGCTTCCTCACGCGTTTTTTGATCATTTACGATGACAATAGCACCAAAACGGTGTAACAGTTTTGCAACCGCCACACCGCTTTTCGCCAGACCTAATACAACAACGAGCTTCCCTCTATACATATCCATGTTAACGTATCACCTCTAAATAAACACCTAATCCGGCAAATAGAATGCCTACAAGCCAAAATGTTACCACCACACGCCATTCAGACCAGCCAGTCAGCTCAAAATGATGGTGTAAGGGGCTCATACGGAAAACGCGTTTTCCGCGAGTTTTAAAAGATATAACTTGAATAATAACGGATAGTGTTTCAATGACAAAAACAATTCCGATAATCGCCAGCAGCAACTCTGTTTTGGTCATGATCGCTATCCCTGCCAGCGCTCCCCCCAGGGCAAGCGAGCCAGTGTCACCCATAAATACCCGTGCCGGATGAGCATTAAACACGAGAAAGCCTAGGACAGAGCCAACAACCGCTGCACTGAAGATAGCCGTATCCATATTCGATGCATTCCAAGCAATAATCGCATAGGCTCCAAAAGCAATGGCACTTGTACCTGCCAGCAATCCATCCAGGCCATCTGTAAGATTAACAGCGTTTGTACTTCCCACAAGTAAAAAAACAAGGAAAGGGAAATAGAACAGTCCCAGATCAATTCCTAAAGATGTTCCTGGAATGGTCAGCGTTGTTGGATGATTCATCTGCAATAGCAAATAGTAAGCACCAATCGCTAACAGGATTTGACCTAAGAACTTTTGCTTCGCAGTTAAGCCTAAATTATGTTTTCTTTTAATTTTAATAAAGTCATCAAGAAAACCAATAAGTCCGTATCCAAACGTAACAACAATCAAAAACAACAGCTCCGTGTTCCACTTCGAAAATTTTAACACGGTTAATAGGAGAGCCATGGCAATGATGGTTCCCCCCATAGTAGGTGTTCCCGCTTTTTTCTGGTGAGATTGGGGGCCTTCTTCACGAATGCTTTGACCAAACTTTAATCGGCGAAGCATAGGGATAAACAGCGGACCAATTAAAACGGCAATGAGAAAGGCTGCAATGATTGTTATAAATAAGACATTATCAAATGGCATGCCCCTACCTCCTTTCTTGCATAGTAGCTAATGAGTAGTCATGAGTGTTACTTACTTTTCTGTTCATGGATAGCTTCCTTTGCTACTTCCCGATCATCAAACGGAAAGATCTCACCTTTACTTTCTTGATAGGTTTCATGCCCTTTTCCTGCTATGAGGACACAGTCCCCCGGCTTTGCCTGCGAAATAGCGTGGAAAATGGCTTCACGTCGATTCACAATTGCCGTAAAGCGTTTTTGATCGACGTTCTGGATACCACCTACCATATCAGCCAAGATGGCTTCTGGCTCCTCAAAACGAGGGTTATCTGAGGTTAAGACGCTATAATCAGCGTATTTCGTTGCGATCTGAGCCATAATTGGACGTTTTGTACGATCTCGATTTCCACCACAGCCCGCCACACAGATAAGTTGCCCTGAGACAAATTCCTTAGCTGTTACCAGTGCATTTTCTAAGCTGTCCGGCGTATGGGAATAGTCAACGATTACGGCATAATCCTGTCCAAGCGACACAGGTTCAAAACGCCCGTCTACCCCTGGAATCTCCTCTAAGCTTTTGATAATAGCCGCCAGCGGAACTCCTTCAACAAGGGTAGCTGCAATGGCTGCTAATGCATTATATACATTAAACTTGCCCATTAATTTCATATTTACTGTTGCTTCTCCAGCAAAGCTCTGCACGGTAAAGCTAGTTCCAGCAGATGTAACACGGATAGATACAGCTCTCACATCCGCTGGCTGATCTATTCCATATGTAAGCACACGAGCTGGTGTTACATGAGCAAAATACTTCGATACCTCATCATCTGCATTTAAAATCGCTGTTTTGAGCGATTGTTGATCATAGCTATTTCCTAATTGAGCAAATAACAGTGATTTTGCCTGACGATAATTGTCAAATGTCTTATGATAATCTAAATGATCCTGCGTCATGTTCGTAAAAATCGCTGTATGATAATCACAGCCATGTACACGTCCCATATCAAGAGCGTGTGAGGAAACCTCCATTATGGCATAATCCGTATGAATATCCAACATTCGGCGGAAACTAGACTGTAGATCAATAATATCTGGTGTCGTATTTTTCACCTTTTCAATTTGATCACCAATACGCATGTGGATTGTTCCAATCAAGCCCGTCTTTTTCTGCTGATCGGTTAAAATTCTATCAATCAAATGTGTCGTCGTCGTCTTTCCATTGGTTCCTGTAACGCCGATCAATTTTAGCTTCTGTGATGGAGAGCCGAAAAACCGATCCGCTAAGAATGCCATTGCCCGCCTTGAATCTGGTACGATGACAACTGTTTTGTCCACCTCGATTTCATGCTCAGCTATAATGGCGATTGCTCCCTTTTCCGCCGCTTGGGCTGCAAATTCATGACCGTCTACAGTAAAACCAGACAGACAGATGAATAAGTCCCCGGGCTTAACATTACGCGAGTCAGCCGTTATGCCTGTGATAACAACCTGGTCATCACCCTTAACATGACTGACTAGCAAAGGAGCAAGTAACTCCCTTAACAACATACAATGGCACCCCAATCTCCAACTAGTATAGACAAAAGATGTTTCTTTTCAAAAGTAGAAATGCGATAAGAAGGGGAGATAAAAAGCTATCTCCCTCTACGAACATCTATTGTATAGCTAATTGGCCGTTTTGTCACCAAGGTAGACGCGAATTTTTGAGCCTTCCTCCACCTTTATTCCTGGTTTTGGAGACTGTTTAATCACATGAGTTCCCTTTCCAGAAACTTCTAATGGCATTGTATAGTATGAATTTGCAATTTCTTTGATGGCCATTCCTATTAAATTGGGCACCTCCACATACTTTTTATCTCCGTAAGCAATCTCCCGCTCAATATCGCTAGGGCGTTTTTCTATATTGAGGTAAGGCAGACTGGATTCTAACACATTTTTGACAACAGGGGCTGCGATCGTACCTCCAAATGCTTGTGCTTTTGGATTATCAACAGCTACGTACACGATAATCTGCGGGTCATCTGCAGGAGCAAATCCAATAAACGATACAATATATTCATTCGCTGCATAACGTCCATTGACGGATTTTTGGGCAGTACCCGTTTTTCCGCCAACCCGATAGCCTTCAATATAGGCATTATGCCCGGTTCCGCGAGAAACAACGCTTTCTAATGCGCTGCGCACCTGTTTAGATGTTTCCTCGGAAATAACCTGACGCACCTGAGTGGGTATTGTACGAGCGACAATATCGTGCGTTACACTATCCCTCCACTCTTTGGCAATGTAAGGCTTCATTAGCTTACCGCCGTTGATTGCCGCTGAGACGGCTGCCATCTGCTGAATCGGAGTTACTGAGACCCCCTGCCCAAATGATGTCGTGCCTAATTCAACAGGCCCAACACGGCTTAATTTAAACAAGATTCCATTTGACTCTCCAATTAAATCAACGCCGGTTTTTTGTCCAAAACCAAAATTTTTGATATATTCAAACAACCTTTCTTTTCCAAGACGTTGCCCCATCGCCACAAACCCGGGGTTACAGGAGTTCTCTACTACTTCTAGCATCGTTTCTGAACCATGCCCTTGCCTCTTCCAGCAACGTAAGAATGTCCCAGCTACATTTATATGACCTGGATCGAAAAAGCTTTCTTTCAAATCAACAACTTTTTCATTTAAGGACGCTGCTAATGTAACGATTTTAAATGTGGAACCTGGTTCGTACGTTTTCCAGATTGGTAAATTACGATTATAAATATCTGGTGCAAACTCTAAATAACGATCCGGATTATAGGTAGGTCTGCTAGCCATTCCTAGAATCTCGCCGGTTTTTGGATTCATTGCTATTGACAGAATATCATCTGGCTGATAAGCCACCATCGCCTGATCCAGTTCACGCTCAATAAAGGTCTGAATTTGTTTATCAATGGTTAGGTACATATCCATCCCATTAACGGGTGACACATACTTCTCCGCGTGTCCAGGCATAGCCCGCCCACCCGCATCTGCAGGAAAGGATACATGACCTGGCGTACCCGTCAATATTTTATCATACATCTTTTCCAACCCAGTTAGACCTTGATTATCAATTCCCGTAAAACCAAGCACCTGCGCTAAGAAGGAACCATTTGGGTAGAAGCGTTTTGAATCGTCTGCCACTTTTACTCCCGGCAGGGCAAGAGCTTGTATTTCCTTCGCTTTTTCCTGTGTTATTTTTCGTCCGCCTGGAACTCGTACAATCATTTGAGAACGTTTGCTTATTTCAGTAAGAATCTTTTGCTCTGGCTGCCCTAAAATAATGGCGAGCTTCTTAGCTGTCTCTTCAGGATTTTTTATTTGCGCCGGTATGGCCATCACGGAGGGAACCGTTGTATTTTTCACCAAATCCTCACCATGTCGGTCTTTGATGTTACCTCGTTTTGCTTCAAATTTGACATTGCGGCTCCATAGGTCATTAGCTTCATCCTGCAACCATTGTCCTTGCACTAATTGAATGTAGCCAAGCCGAGAAACCATCGCCATAAACAAGAATATTCCCACCACGAGTGCGATGAATATGCGCCGACGAACGGTAACATTGGAAACCCGCATACAGCAAACACTCCTCCCTGCCAATAAGGTTTGTCTTTTCCTACCCTATTCGCCAAAGAGGAGTGTTAGAACTACTTGTCTACAGACACATATGCTGGAGACAGCTTCACTTGAATCGTCTCTTTTCCTGTCAGGATTGTACCTGCTTCTACGTTTTGTTCCACTACATATCCGCTGCCAGTAGCGCTTACTGCAATATTTAGCAAATTGCCATACTCTAGTACTTCCCGCAACGATTTCCCCTTGAAATCAGGCATTTTCATTGAGGCTTTGCCATCGGAGGCGAGCAGTATAGTCGTGGTACTGCCTACTTTTTCATACGGGGCTGGAATTTGATTAATTACATTGGTTCCCTGCCCAACTACTTCTACCTTAAAACCAGCCTGCTTCGCCCGTTCCTTCGCTTCCTTTAACGGGATGCCTGTAAGCTGAGGTACAGTGGATTCTTGCAGCCGTTTTTCCTCCACCACAGTAGCTTGAGCAGCCAAGGCACTTCGATCTGGCTTCTCCTGCAAATACTGCAAGCTTTTCTCCATAATTGCTTGGAACATCGGCGCAACTACATCCCTACTAGCTGTTGAATAGGATGCCCCGCCGCCTGGATCATCGACTACAATATAAACAACCAGTCTCGGATTCTCTACGGGAGCGAATCCAATAAAGGAGTAAATATATTTATTATCAATGATTTTTCCTCGCTCGTTATACTTCTGTGCTGTACCGGTTTTCCCAGCCACGCTAAAATTCTGCAATTTAAAGTTACGCCCAGTCGCTCCTGACTTTATATCGCCATCAACAACTGTCTGCAAAATCTTGCGTGCTTCACGTGCCGTTGCCTCTGAGATCGGACGTCCAACCTCTTTAGGCTGATACCGCTCGATTACCTGACCCGTCCGAGGATCGATACGCTCTTTTACAATGAGCGGTTGCATTAATTTACCACCGTTTGCAATAGCGGCTACAGCCATGACCTGCTGGATCGGTGTTACCGTTACCCCTTGTCCAATCGGAGTAACAGCCAAGTCACGCGGTGAAAATTTATTAAACTTTTCAACGTTAGTTAAGTTCCCTTTTTCTTCTGCAGGTAACTGAATCTTTGTCTTTTCCCCAAAACCAAACGCTTTAAAATAATGCTCAAGCTTAGATTGTCCCAGCTTTTCGTAACCTAGCATAGCAAATAATACGTTACTGGAGCGTTGCACACCATTTAAATAGCTAATCGTGCCCCATCCAACACGATTATGATCATAGATCGCCGCTCCAGTCTTCCACGCCTTATAATGTCCTGATTTAAAGGTCCAATTGGAATTAAACACACCCTCTTGAATAGCAGCAGCGAGCGTAACAATCTTAAAGGTTGAACCCGGTTCAAACGTATAGCTCACACCGAAATTCATATAATTGACGATAGATCGGTAATTGTTAGGATCATGCTGCGGACGATTGGCCATCGCGAGGATTTCACCCGTATTCGGATCAGATACAATTACTGACATCCCTTTTGGGTGGAATGCCGCATCTGTTTTATCTAATGCCTCTTCTACGTATGTTTGTATCTGATCGTCAAGGGTAAGCATGATATTTTGACCATCTTTTGCAGCTTTAAATTCTGTTTGCCCATCTGGCAGCGGATAGCCTAGCGCATCCTTCACCATCTTTAGAGTGCCTTCTTCACCCTTCAATTGATCCTTAAATTGTCGTTCAATCCCCATTACAGGTATTCCTTCAGCATTGAGAAATCCTAAGACATGAGCGGCGAATTTCCCCTTTGGGTAGAAGCGCTTGGTGGTTTCTGAGATTTTGATCCCGGGTAATTGATTTTGCTTGGATTTAACCCCCTTTTCATCAAGAGGGTATTGCATAGCTACGATTTTTTCCTTTTGTTCCAAGCTTATTTTGGAGGCTTCTGGCCCTAAATTAACCCATATTGCATTCGGATTCTTAGTGAGACGTTCCAAAATTTTGGACTGCGGTTCATTTATCACGGTAGCTAGTTTCATCGCCGTCATCACGGGGTCCTTTACATAATCATCCGTGTCATTTTGACCATTTGCCAATTTCTTAGGACGCACCTGGGCTTCCACTAGATAGGCCCGACCCTCAAAAGCTAGAACTTCCCCATTTCGATCCAGAACGCTCCCGCGTTTCGGATTTAAGGTCATATCACGATTCCACTGCCCCTTACCTTGATCCATAATCCAGTTAGCGTTTACCACCTGTACCCACCACAAGCGTAGAGTCAAAAGTATAAAACCAAGAAAAATTCCCATTCCCACAAGTAAAATTCGCTTGTTCATTCGCTTTTTTGTTGTCACGAGCCTCTCCCTCTTCCTCTCTGACAAAAAAGAAAATGCTACTCCTTGTTGCTCGAGTAACATTATTGGACTTTTTCGGTTTGTTTGGTTTTTTCGTCTTTTTTGTTATCCTTACTTTCTTCCATAGAAATGCCACCCATATTGCGGACTGATTTCATATCAAGGACCATTCCCATTTTTTCTGCTTCGATTCCAATACGCTTGGGATTGCTCATTTCATCCACTTTTAACTGCATCGATTCATTCTCGCCCTTGATTTTGGCGATCTCTTTTGTCAATACCTGAATCTGATAGTTATTTTGCGAAATCTGATTATAACGGAAGCCTATAATGCTTGTAGCAATGACTAAAGCAAAGATGAGCAACAAATACATCAACTTTTCACTTGTGGGTACCCCGGGTCTGATCTTAACAGTACGCTTCATCTTTTTCGGAGATGGAGAACGTCTATTTACTTCATATGCCAAATTCCCACGGGAATAATAACTCAACTTAGTCCCCCCCTACTAAGTATAACTGGCTTCCTTCTAGGTGTTCATTTATACTAATGTGTTATTTCTTCTCAGCAATACGCAATTTAGCGGATCTGGCACGTGGGTTATCCGCAAGCTCCTCTTCAGACGGCAGCAACGGCTTTCTTGTGATAATCTTAACAATCGGTTCATTACCGCAAACACATTGCGGGAACCCAGGCGGGCATGTACAGCCTTGCGCTTTTTCCAAAAAAGCATGCTTACAAATACGATCCTCTAAGGAATGGAAAGTAATGACGCTCACTCTGCCACCCGGACGCAAAATGTCAATGGCATCTGAAACCGCCGTCTTAAACACATGTAATTCATCGTTTACGGCAATGCGAATGGCTTGGAAGGTTCTCTTCGCCGGATGAGGTCCTGTGCGGCGAGCCGGAGCTGGGATAGCTTCCTTAATAATTTCGACAAGCTGTCCTGTTGTTTCAATCGGCGCTTTTTCACGATGCAGAATGATTTGCCGGGCAATCTTCCGGGCAAACTTCTCTTCGCCATACTCAAAAATGATTTTGGATAGCTCAGCTTCCTCCCACTCATTTACAATGTCATAAGCAGATAAGTCGGCTTGCTGATCCATTCGCATATCCAGCGGGGCATCACCATTGTAGCTAAACCCACGCTCTTCTACATCTAACTGAGGAGAAGATACACCCAGATCAAACAAAACGCCATCTACGCCATCAAGACCTAAGTCTTGCACGACATCCTTTAAATAGCGGAAGTTACTTTTCACCAAAGTCACTTTATCTTGATACGCCTGTAGTTTTTCCTTGGCGTTTGCAAGTGCTACATCATCTTGATCAATGGCAATTAATCTGCCCTGATCACCTAGCTTTGAAGCAATTAAAGCACTGTGTCCTGCTCCTCCTAAGGTGCAATCCACATATATTCCATCAGGACGAATATGTAATCCTTCTACGGCTTCCTGTAATAATACGGTAACATGGTGAAACAAAATGACGTCACTCCCGAGTTCTACAAATTAAAATCAACGAGCTTTTCAGCAATCTCGCCAAAAGACTGCTCTTGTTCCAAAGAATACGCATCCCACTCTGTCTTGCTCCAAATTTCCATGCGATTCTGCACGCCAATAATAACACATTCTTTCTGTAAACGGCCGTGTTCTCGCAAATGGGGCGGTATATTTACCCTTCCCTGCTTGTCCCACTCACATTCAGTAGCACCAGAAAAGAAAAAACGGGTAAAGGCCCGAGCGTCGGCTTTGGTAAATGGCAGAGATTTGAGTTTTTCTGTTAACGCCTTCCACTCTTCCATCGGGTAGACGAATAAACAACAATCAAGGCCGCGGGTTACAACAAAGGACGAGCCCAGCATATCACGGAATTTAACCGGGATTGTCAGACGGTTCTTGTCATCGATGTTATGCTGATACTCACCCATGAACATTCCAACTTCCCCACTTTCCTTCCGAGAGACACCACTCTCCCCCACTTTTCCCCACTTCTTGCCTCTTCTTATTATAGAAAAAAAACCTGCCGTTTGTCAGCAGGTTTTTTTCTTCATTTTTTGATGCCATATCCCAGCGAATTTCTTACCTATTCGACCCAGCTTTCTAGGTATTCTTTTTGCTCTGGCGTTAATTTGTCGATATTCTTTCCAAGCGCTTCCAATTTATAGCGAGCCACTGTTTCATCTAGCTCATACGGTACGTTTAATACCTTTTTACCGATTGCCTCATAGTTCTTGCTAACATATTCAAGTCCTACTGCCTGCAAAGCAAAGGTCATATCCATAATTTCAGCAGGATGTCCATCACCTGCAGCCAGGTTCACAAGACGGCCTTCCGCTAACAGATAGATTTTACGCCCATTTTGCAGGACAAATTCTTCGATGTCTTTACGCACAACACGTTTGCTTGTCGATATATCGTTTAGCTCTACTTTGTTCACTTCGACATCAAAGTGGCCAGCATTAGATAAAATAGCTCCATCCTTCATGCTTTCAAAGTGAGCTTTGCGGATAATGTCGCGATTACCCGTTACTGTAACGAAATAATCACCAAGCTTAGCTGCCTCATCCATCGACATTACTTCAAAGCCGTCCATGTATGCTTCTACAGCTTTAATTGCGTCAATTTCTGTCACGATAACCTTTGCACCCAAACCTTTTGCGCGCATCGCTACACCCTTACCGCACCAGCCATAGCCCGCTACGACTACAGTTTTACCAGCGACAACCAGGTTTGTTGTACGATTGATTCCATCAAATACGGATTGACCTGTACCATAACGATTGTCAAACAGATACTTGCAATAAGCATCGTTAACAGCTACCATCGGGAATTCAAGCTTCCCTTCTTTTTCAAGAGCACGCAAGCGCAGAATACCAGTAGTGGTTTCTTCCGCTCCACCTTTTACATTCTCTAATAGATCACGGCGCTCTCCATGTAAAAGTGTTACAAGGTCCCCACCGTCGTCAATTAGAAAATCAGGACGAGTTTCCAGCGTTTTAATGAGAAGTTCTTTATACTCTTCTTCGGATGGATTGTATTTAGCAAATACGCGGATACCATCTTCCACCAAAGCAGCGCATACATCATCTTGTGTTGACAAAGGATTAGATCCGGTAATCGTAACTTCAGCACCGCCTGCTTGAATCACTTTTGCCAGATAAGCTGTTTTCGCTTCCAAATGAAGGGAGATTGCCACTTTTTTACCAGCGAATGGTTTTTCCTGTTCAAAGCGTTCTCTAATTCGGTTTAACACCGGCATATGTTCCTTTACCCAATCAATCTTTAAATGGCCGTTAGGTGCCAGGGCCATGTCTTTTACGATGCTTTCTTGAACCATTGTCATTTGCTAAAAACCCTCCTTCTGTAAATGTGAACCCGTCTTCTTTTATATCATACCACATAGGTAGGAATTACATCACCTTTTTATGCTGAATTTTTGTGCAGTTTACCATACTCTATGATCCAGACTCCAATATTTGTTGTTCTTTCAGTAAATACAGCGCATATTGAATAGGACGAATTACTGCCTTCCGATAGACATTGTTTCGTTTCAATTTTCGGAAAATGTCGCGTCCAGGCTTCGGATTAATTTCAATTAAATAAGGTCGACCTGATACATCAATTCCTACATCTAATCCCAATTCAACCATGCGTCCATAGTAAGATTCCACCGCTTCAGCTGTTTGATGGGCGAGCGAGTAACAGTTGTGTATAATCTTGGTTGCCATAGATTCACCAAAACAGTCCGTAAGCACTTTTCGCGCATCTTTTGCTAGCCCTCCCCCATGTAGATTTGAGGTAGAGCTTTTCACTCCGCCTATGCGCATGCCAAGACCTGTTACTTCCCACTCTCCTGATTCCGTCTTTTGAATAAGAATGCGGGTGTCAACGGTTCGACCTGGTATCAAGTCAAGCTGCAGACCTTGTTGAATAAGAAAAATCTCTTCGCCCAGTCTCTCTGTTTTTACCCATTCCTTTACATAATGATGAAGTTCAGCCCGAGTCTTTACCTTGTGACTCACCTTATTTAGATGCAGTCCTCTTCCCAATAAATCATAACCGGAAGAGGTCTTTTTGATACGCAGGATACTGCGACCCGCCGTTCCCTGAGCTGGCTTTACATAAATCAGCGGGTACTTTTGCAGCATGTTGCTCAATACTTCCTTGTCATAGGCAAACGTCTCCGGCAACCATGGCTGCATAGAGGGCTGCTGATTTAACACCTGATATACATTCCACTTGGAACTGAACCGACTATTGGCATAGGTAAACAACGGACGTTTGCGGAAAGCAAGATAGTCCTTATGCTGAGGCTTCGGATAATACCGGTAGCGGTCGATTACGATATCAGGCCAATCAAACATTTTACTTTTCCAAGTCTTATCAGGTCCAGGAACGAATCCTTTGATTTGGCGTTTTGATTCAAATACATCATTTGGTGAAAACAAAAACACAGTCGCTCCAAGCTTTTCTCCCTCTGTTAGCAAATGACGAAAAAATAACGGTTCACCAAAGCGTTTACCATTTCTATACGTTAAAATTCCGATTCGTTTCTTCTGCACTGTCAGTTACACCTCTTTTGCAGGTTTTGCAGGTTATAATGGCAGTGTATGATGTAATATACGATAGGTTCGCACAGCCTATCCATTTATTTGTGGAGGTCACTTGAATAGCTTCTGCTTCATTAGATCAATATGACGAACGCCTTTTAAAAATTTCTGCTCCGTTATCTTATCTTGTTCGTATAACCACTCCATATAATTCTGCAACGATAAAAGATCAACCCAGGCCAGTTTTGAATATGGGTTTTGGTCAGGGACTTCGCCTGTGACATCTCCATTATAGATGGCCTCTGCTAGTTGAGTTTCACGCAATCCTACTTTATTTGCAATTTGATGCAACACTACTTTCATACTTACCTCCCGGACAAGCGATAGATTTGGGGTGATTCTACAACACAGCCTACCTTGTTTGCAAGCGCAGAATCCAGGATATCCGTTTTTATAACAAAAACAGCGCCCTATATGCTAGAACGCTGTTTTTTTCTATTTCATAGATCATAGTTATAAATAGACAACTTGATGGGACCCGTCACGCTCGAAGTCCGCATTCAGCAATCGATCCACTAAATCTGGGCCAAAACGATTCAGGTACGTAAAAATAGGATATACCCGTTCCTGCCAGCTACCCTGCGGTGCGATCGATTGCTCCAGACGCACTATTCGCTCCACTTCCACTTGATGTTTTCGAAGAACGGCTTCTTCCGTGCGGCTTTGCATAAAGGTAACATCCTGCACCAGCCGTTCTACATTTTTTTGAGCCAATTGAGCTAAACCCTTATCATATGCGATTACATCTTTCAGCAGGTCACGATAGCGCATTTCAAGTTCTTGTTTCTTCTGCTCAAAGCGCTGAGCAAACCCGCGATCATCCAGTGATTGCAGCCACTTCTCTTTCCAATCCGCAAATCCGCTAAGCAACGTCTCATAGCTAATCTGCTTTTGCTCTCTGATTTTCTCTAAAGCCCCCTCCATCAACGTGATCGAAGTTCGTTTCAAGACAATCGGTAGCTCATAGCCAAATGCAGCAAAGTATTTTTTAAAGTATGCCCAATAAGCCACTTCCCCAGGGCCTCCTACAAAAGCCAAGGTCGGCAGTAAATGCTCCTGCATCAAGGGACGTGTCACTACATTGGCGCTAAAGCGTTCTGGGGAGACGTGTAAAATAGCCAGCAATTCTGCTTGTGTATAAACCTTGCCCCCATCCTTGCTCTGAAACCCGCCTTCGACCCGCTCCATTAACAAGCGCTCCTTTTGTTCATAGAAAAAGAAATTCGCCTGCTGTGGGTGAATGTCCAGTTGTTCAGGATAACCGGACTCTTTCAGGTCTGCCTGCGCCTGTAGCAATGCCTCATTCAATTCCTGATTTTCTCGAATGATTCGTTCAAAAACAGGCTGCTCAAGCTGACGGACAGTAGGTAAGGAGGATTCAATGAATACCAATCCATGTGCACCAAACAGCCGCGCCATCAATTGTGCAAACCAGTCCACTAATGTATGCGAGCGTTGCGCGGTCTCTTCTAAACAACATCGGATTGTCTCGCTATAGTCTGTCTCTGCCTCTTCTGCAAAGAAATTCTCAATGACTCGCAGCATATCTGCTTGTTCCACTTTCATATCTGTAGCGGAGTGCTTCTTGATATGCTTTGCCTTTATTTTTACTTTGCGAAGCTCCTTCTTTTGCGTCAGTTGATAAAAATGATTGATTTCTTCCCAATCATGGTCTTCTCCAGCAATCCAGAACACCGGGATCACCGATACCCCCAATTGCGCTGACTTCTGCTTTGCTAATTGAATCACGTCAATTGCTTTATAAATGGTATAAAGAGGCCCGGTAAGCAGCCCGGCTTGTTGTCCAGCTACCACGACTAAGGAATCGTGTTCACGAAGCTTCTCTATCATTTGCAAAGCTACCTCATGATTTCTAATCTCTTTGTTATAGGAATAGAGAGCATCTGCCAAGAGATTGCGATGCGGATAGCGTTTTTTAGACACATAATGCATGCGGGAAACATACGATTGAGGATCATAGGGAGCATATGTAAAAAAGGAGAGAGCTTTGGGGCTTTCCTTTAGAAAATCGTTTTGAAATGAATTTGCTGTTGGTACATAACATTTTATCGTTTTCATTCGTCTCCTACTTTCGCCCTTTCAAATTGTTATTATAAATTATAGCACGGGCGGGCAAGCACGAAAAACAGGACCCCTCCCGTGAAGTGTCCTGCAAGTTTATTTTTTATCATCCATTTTTAAAACCGAGGCGAAGAGACGGACCAAATTGCAACGGTTAGCCCATCACTCACGTTAGAAACCGTATGCAATTGTGCCTTGTCAAAATAGATGCTGTCGCCTGTTTCTAATTGATACTCATCCTCTGTCAATTTGACCTGCAACTGACCCTCGATTACGACAAGACACTCTTCTCCCTCATGAGAGACAAACACATCCTTCGCCTGCTCACCGGGCTGCAGCCGCACCTCCATGACAGCGAGCTTGGAAGCGCCGCCTCCTGATAACAACGAATACGTACCAGTGGAATCAGGAAACACCATAAGTCTGCGCTTATCCTTACGCACCACATGAATATGACTTTGCTCCACATCCTCAAAAAAGTGAATCAGCGGTGCTTCAAGCGCTTTGGTAATGCGCCATAAAGATTCCAAAGATGGTTGAGAGATTCCTCTTTCTACTTGACTTAATAAGCCTTTGCTTAAACCAGTTTTTGAGGCCATAACTTCCAAGGTATATCCTTTTTCCTTACGAACGGCCCTAATTTTGTTTCCAATTAGCTCTATGGGTAACGTCATCCTATGCACCAACCTTCGTTACATGATAGACAAACCAACATGCGCGGCCTCCATCGTTTTATAGATGCCGGTTGAAAAAAGACAGAAATAGGTAAACATGAACAAAATAAAGGAAATTCGCCAGGTAGCAGAACCTATTTTTTTCCACGACACCCTTCCGCGCACCTTCATTTGTAGATAGAACAGCATTCCTGCCAAGCCAAGAAGAAACAATAGAATTAGTATCCAAGCAGAAACCGCTTCAGGCCATAACTCTTTATAGATCTGAGCGACCGAAATAGCTAAAAAAATATTCGTAATATTCACAGACCAAACAACAGCTTTTTTTTGCTGTTTTTTCCAAAAAAATACTGTGAAGAACGTGATTATGAAAGCTACGAAAGGAAAAATTGTTACTACACCCCAAAAATTTTTAAAGAGAAAGAGCAATGGACTTATCCCCTTTGGGCCATCAAGCCTGCTTTGAGGAGAGTAGCTTTGTATACTGCCTCCTGGTGTGGTGTTGCTATTTGAAGCTCTCTTCCTTGCTTTACAATATAGCCATTGATTGCTTCAATCTCCAATGGACGACAGTTCAGCAGGTCCTGTAGCATCGAAGAATAATTTCTGGATGTATTTCGGCAAATTTGTACAATTTCCTGCCAACTTGATTCGTCAATTTTTTGCCCATGTAAGGATGCGACTTCTTTTGCCTCTGCGAATAGCCTTTTCATAAGAACCATTGTCTCTTCAGATTCAAGCAACGCACCGTTCGGAATTTCAAACAGAGTGGTCAGTGGATTAATAACAGCATTCGCCATTAATTTTCGCCACATCACCCCATAAATGTCAAAAACATACTTGATGGTAAGCCCAGCTATCTCTCCCACAGACAGGAACGCTTCGATTACTGGATCTAAGGGAAGAGCCTTTTGTTCTTGTCCAATTATGGAACCTACCTGCCAAGTCCCCTTACCCGTATGCTCCACCTCCGTGTAAGAGTGTCGTCGAGCCCCTTCCGTATGAACACCAAAATAAATCTGGTTAAGAGCTAGCACCTCCTTCAGATGATCGTCGTGACCCATACCGTTTTGCACAGCAAGGACGCGTGCACTCGGATCAAGTTTCCGTAAAACAGGCAATACTTCAGTAAGACTTGTCTGTTTGACCGCTAACACATAGAGATCAGCTTTCGGAAGGTCACCCTCCATCGAGACGGCTTGTATGTGAATTCGTTTCTGTTCGCCTTGTAAAGAGTGCAATAGTAGACCGTGTTTTGTTAGTTCATCCGCTTGCTGTCGCGTACGTGTGATTACCTGCACCTGTGAACCTGCTAGACACAATCTGGCAGCCAACAATAATCCAACAGACCCGCCGCCAATGATTGCGATATTCATAATACTCCCAACCTTTATCAAAGAAGTTAGACATAATCAGCATAACAAATATTCGCGGGGCGGAAAATGCCTTCGATAAAATTTTTGTGGAATGTTTCTGAAAACTACCTTATAATCCCGTTGAAATCATCTAAAGGTGGGTAACATATGGAATATCATATTATGGGTTCTACCATGCAGGCTCTTCAATTCAACTTGCAACCCGGCGAGAGGCTGTTTACTGAATCGGGTTCTATGATTTGGATGAGCGAAAATATAAAAATGGACACCAGCTTTAAAGGCGGCATGCTCAAATCTCTCGGGCGCGCCTTCGCTGGAGAATCATTAACATTCACATTTTTTGAAGCCTTACATACGCCAGGAATGATTGCCTTTGCACCTGCAGCTCCCGGCAAAATAATTCCAGTAACAATTCATCCAGGAAACGAGATTATCGCCCAAAAGCATGCCTTTTTGGTAGGAACAGAAAACATTGACGTCTCCATTCATTTCCAAAAGAAATTAGGCACAGGCTTTTTTGGTGGCGAAGGCTTCATCATGCAGCGTCTAAGCGGTCGCGGAATGGTCTTTTTAGAGCTGGACGGCGAAGTAGCTGAGATGAATCTGCAGCATGGAGAGGTCATAAAGGTGGACACAGCCCATGTCGCAGCCTACGAATCCTCTGTAGATATGAGCATCGAACGTGTAAAAGGCATTAAAAATATCATTTTTGGCGGAGAAGGTTTATTTTTAACAACCTTGCGTGGTCCAGGTAAAATTTGGCTACAAACCATGACTATCGCCGGATTGGCAGGTAAAATAGCAGCTAACATGGGAAAGTCCGGTAACGGCGGGATGATTAACGGAATTGGAGATTTATTTAAAGATTAACTTCCGTCGTTATATAACCAACGCAGGAAAGGGACTCCTTACCACGGAGTCCCT
>NZ_JAUKFY010000028.1 GCF_030489605.1 Brevibacillus laterosporus | reverse complement strand
TTTGATATACTTGGTGTCGTATACAATTATACCATGTCTCAAGATCGAGCTTCATAGTATAAAAATTTAGACCCGCTAGGGTCTATTTGTCATGCACACTTTTATCATGTATGGGTTAGCCCGATAAAAAATAACTACTATCCATCTATAGTGGACCATAGTGGATTCTTAAGTTGATGGCGATGGGGTACCGCCAGCAAAACGCGGATTTACAACGCTAAGGATCTGTGACCATAAAAATAGCCGGTTTTCACCACGTTAAGCGGTGAACCGGCTTTTCTTATAGTTCAAAATCGTCGTCGTCCTTCTGATCGATCAAACCTTCTTCCTCGTACTGCTCAAGTCTTCCGGAAGCCAATGAATGTTTTATAAACGTCCCCACCTTCTCTATGTTGCGTTTCTCGCCATCATGAAATGGATAGTTCCAGCTCAATGACATTCCAATTCCATCCAAGATGGTCAGGTAATATTTCTCCGAAATATTCCAGTCCTCTTCAACCATCTGTTTAAAGTCTAACGTACTTAGCAAGTGCTTTATTGCTGCAAGCATCAAATCTACAATTTCCAGGAAATGTCGTTTCTGGATTATTTTGTGGAATTGTAAATAGAATTGCCGATTTAAGAAGATTTCTCTCATTAGCCCATTTTTTTACCTGCTCCATTATTTCAATATTGGCAGGACCATATTGACCAACTCGTCGCATATAGCAATACGATAGTTTGGGAGTGTTTCGACTTTAAATTTCATAGATTCTTTCTTCCTTTCTTCATTTGTATTTATTTGGTACATTTCGAATGCTATCATAATATAAAATTAGAATCATTCTAATTTTTAAAATTTATTGTTCAGAAAATCACAAGTAACAGGTTAAGTTTCGAAAATAATTTAGGAATTAGAACTGTAAGAGATTTGATGCTTTCTTTGAGCGACATTGTACTGAGTCCTTCAGGAGCCATTTGATCGTTTTTCTCATGGATATTTTAAGTAGCAAGGATTTTGTATTCTCTTTTTAGAGTGGGTCGTAAAGAAATAATTATTAAATCAAATGTTACTTGAAACATGGTTACAATGCGATAATGATCTTACAAAATAATGTATGCGGAACAGACAGAAGATGGATAGAAAAGCATAGTAATCTATAAATCTAATGAAATAATTCCTCTAGCGATGTCTATTTTAAAGGATTTATGAATTAATGGCATCACATTCCTATTTTCTATTTCCAAGAGACGTTCATTGGAACTCCTATTTGTGTGAAGAACGCTTGTCTGCACTTCATCCGTTCTTTGTTGGTCAGAATACATGGTATATACGGCTTTTGATGCGTTCTCCATACTCATTTTATTTCTCAAAAAATCCTGCATCGTTCGTAACGCTATCAGATCACGCTCACGGTAGGCACGCCTGTCATGTTCATCGCGAAGGATGCTGTAACCCTCCGCCTCTAAACGTAATGACCATTTTCGTAAAGCACTTACTGATATATCTAATAATTCAGCTACGTCATTTGCCCAATAAGTCCGTTCAAAGCCATTATCCATATCGTTCTCACCTTGCTGTACTAGCCTCTAGCGAGAATGAATAAATCCTTTTTATAATCTTACCAGCAGATTAATTAAACCTACTGGTAAGTGCCTATTGGCAGAAGTAAGAAGGCTCACGCTTTATATACTATGTCACATTTTTTTGTTCGTTTTTTTCTAAGAAAACAGTACCTTGCAGCTGACGGATTTCTGATTTTTTTCTTTAAAAAACCGAATAATTTTTTGACCTGGTTTATTAGCCAACATCTTAAAACCGAACATAGTAGAAAAACAGAGCTAGAGCGAGATCCGGACTCAACTTTTACAAGTTCTTTAGACTTAAAAACATTATCAAACAAAAATTAGGGATATTTGGTATTATTTTTAATATTCAATCTAAAAGGAGAGATAATTATATGTCTAATATTGCATTGATAACATTAAGAATTATACTTTACGGAACTATGATTTATTTAATATGTTCATTTCAAGTAATATGATAGCAAATGGACTCGGTTTATTAGTTGCTGGATTTATTTTAGAACCTATATTCAAAAAAATAATTTTTAAAAAAAATAAGTAGATGAATTTACGCTAGTAACCTCCTTACCTAACCTATAATTAGAAGTTAGAAGTAAATCTATTACGGATGTAAAAGTGCCACAGACAATACGGGAACCCAAAGTTTTCTGTAAATTGTTTAATTATTGATTTTGTTACATAATTAGGGGAAATAACACGATTATTGGAGGTTAGTATATATGGGAGGAATTGGTCCAACTTATTTCCTTTTAGGCCTTGTAGTTCTAGTATTAGTGTTTCTAATAACAAGACTGATCTTAAAAAACAGAAATAAAAAATAGGTATCCTAAGGAGTGATTCAATAAGAATTGCCTTATTATCGCTACTGGAGGTACCGCCAACAAAAAGCGCAAAACATACGCTATTACATATTTCGGAAATTAAAAACCGATTTTTCCTACGCTAAGGAAGAATCGGTTTTACTATTTATTCAATAAGAGGTCGTAATGAATGTAAACTAGTTACCTTTTTCAAATCAAAATTGTACTCCCCAAGAAAATTAATGTGTTCCCATCCCAGTGGTGAAATGTGATGTAATAACTCTTCTTTGAAATCCTTGCTAGTTCTTACACGTTTAACTGCTTCGGTAAGATAAACGGTATTCCATACGCTGATCGCATTAATGATGATGCTCAGTGCGCTTGCACGTTGAAGTTGGTCCTGTAAACCTCTTTCACGGAGCTCGCCTCTTTTTCCAAAGAATAAGGCTCGTGCAAGGCCGTTCATCGCTTCACCTTTATTTAATCCTCTTTGAATGCGACGACGTAAAGCTTCATTCGAAATATAATCCAAAATAAAGATAGTCTTTTCAATTTTCCCTATTTCACTTAGAGCTGCAGCAAGTTTATTTTGCCTTGCATAGGAACCTAATTTTCCCATAATCAAGGAACCCGACACTTTTCCTTCTCGGATGGAATGGGTCAATCGTAAAACATCATCAAAGTTCTCTGAAATTATTTTAGCGTTAATTCTACCACGTAGGAGACCTTCAATTCTTGGAAAATCACAAGATCTCTCAATGGTATATAATTTTGAATCTGCTAAATCTCGTAGTCTTGGCGCAAAACGGAACCCTAACAAATGACTAAGCCCAAATACTTGATCCGTATAGCCAGCAGTATCCGTATAATGTTCTTCTATATGGAGATCCGATTCATGATGAAGAAGCCCATCGATGACATGAACAGCATCTCTAGCATTTGTATTGATGACTTTTGTATAAAAGGAGGAAAATTGGTCACTAGTAAATCGATAAATAGTAGCTCCTTTACCTGTACCATAATGCGGATTTGAACACGCATGCCATCAGAGGAAGAGGTACTTCCATCTCCCCAGTGAGAAACTAAAGAAAGCTTATGATGAAAATTGACCAAAGTAGCCTGAGCTCGGTTCATAGCGTCTTCGTATAAACGCCATTGGGCTGCGTGCGCCATTTGGTGATACGTAATTCCAGGTGTTGCTTCTGACATTTTCGTTAGACCAATATTCGTTCCCATCGCCATAAGCGTAGCCATAAGAATGGCTTTTTCTTCTCCTTTAGGGCGGACGATTCGTGGAAGTGTGAAGTAGCATATCATCAAATCCATGTCCAGCTTGCTACTTCCATTAATAGCTCCGAAAGTTTAATTCTCGGTATCATATTGTATAGGGATAAACTAAAAGCACGTGCTTCTTCAGGAGTATCTTTTTCAAGGCGATCAACTCTGAGTTTTGCTTTATCGATATTTACACCTTCCAGATCCTCCAGGCTATCTTTAACCCATGCTAATCGTTTGGATAAGGCTTGACGTCTTTCCTCAACATATTCTTCCGCAGTTCCCTTCACAGCCAATCTAGTCCAAGATGATTGCGCTGCTATCCATTCTTCTTTAGAAAATAGGTACTCTTCAAAATCTTTATGGAGTCTACTACCGACTACTGATACATCTCCGGATCGAATTAGATTTTTTAATTCCGTTAGTGCTGCCATCTCATAATAACGCTTATTAATGGTACCTTCCTCATCATAAACATGTTTTTTCCATCGTTTAGGAACAAAATCTAGGGGAGCACCATCTGGGATTTTTCTTTTGCCCGTTTCATTCATCTCTTGTATCAATTTCAAGGCTTGTAACAGTGGCTCTGATGCTTGCGTAGAGCGAAATTCTAACGACTTTAGAAGGGCAGGAGTATATTTCCGTAAATACGTGTATCGGTTTTCTAATAAATCAAGATAATCATAATCCATAGGACGAGCTAATTTCTTTGCTTCTTCTACCGATGCCACGATTTGATCCCAAGGCATTACTTTTTCTATCATTGTAAAGGGATCGAGCCCTTCTTCCCGTGCTCGAATAAGTGCAGCTCCAATGTCTGCAAAATGAATCACTTTTTCATTGACCGACTTCCCATTTTCTTTCTGCATTTCTTCTTGCGTTTTACGTCCTTTTGACTGTAGGATCATCATTTGTCGGTCATGAATCTCAATGGTTTGGTCAATTAAATCTTGGCTTAGCGTAAGTAAATAAGCAACCAGAATGGCGTATTTCTTATTGTCTTTGAATCGACGGAACGAATGGGGTTCATAACGTGCTCCGATTCGTGATAATTGAAGTAGACGATTGGGATGGACATTTTGTGTCAGTGTAGGAAGATCAAGGGTGCGAATAAATTCCAAACGTTCGATCACTTTTAAAAAAGCTTCAGGTGATGATTGGCCAGGAAGTTCTCTTAACCAAGCTAAAGGTGTTTTTTATTCTCTACTAATGGATCAATGAGTTTATCTAATTTTTGCTTCTGCCATAACAAGAGCGTACCGGTCAAAGATTTAAAGATTTTTTCTTCAGCACGTTTACGGGTTTCCCAGACAATCGCTCAAGAGTAGTGACTCCTGGAAGAATGATTTTGCGACTGCGTAGTTCCTCTTGAACGGTTCGGAGTAGATACATGGCATTTCCATTTTGAAGAGCATGCATCATCAAAATTGAGATGCCTTACGGTACTCATTCGCTGAAAAATTGCGGTAACCATACACTTGCCGGATCTCTTCTAAATGTTCATGCTTGGTCGGATCTCGTTGAGCATACAAAGAAAATGAGCTTGGATTAATCTGTAACTGTTTTGAAATGTAGGTAATGACGAACCGTGGAATAGGTTCAACATCAGTAAGAGACCATCCTGGGTAACGTAACACGCATAGTTGAACCGCAAATCCTAATCGATTATGATCTCTACGATGTCGCTTAATAATTTTAAGATCATCATCCGAAAACGTATAATACATCTCCAATTCTAGTTCGCTTAAGTCCAATGGAATCCGAACAAACTCTTCTCGCTGATCAACAGTGAGAAGTTCCTTTCCTCGTGATGGCATATGCTATCTATCCCTTCGTAAATTGTTATGACGGGGCAGTGCATAGTGGGTCCATGATAGTATCCGTACCAAGTGTTGGTTTAGAATAAAGTTTGATTAAAAATCACTCTAAATCCTTGATTTCACTGCATATAAAAAGCCATTGTTTTGAACAAAGATTGATCAAAACAATGGCTCTTTTCTACTTTTCAGAACTGTTTTTTATAAAAAAGTTTGATTAATTTAATACTCCTTATTCCACTAACGCACCTGTTTGTTCAATAAGGATTACTCATTTGAATTTTTATTGTTAACTTTCCAATCATCGTATTCTCCCCAAGCTATATATGCTATACCTATTAATAAAGCTAAAAGACTAAACGTGCTTAAAGTATTCCCAACATTACTTAACATTGCATCATATATCGAGTTATAAATGATCAGACTTTGTTTTAAATTATCAAACTTTGTTTTAAATTATCAAACTTTATTTTAAAATCATACCAAGGCTATTTTTCTAGATAACGATAAATAGTAGTTCGAGAAAGTCCCCACATGTCAGCAATATTCTTAATTGCAGTTCCCCCTGCCACTAAGGTTTTAAGCATTTCAATCTCCTTCTTTTCAAGTTTCTCTGGCCTACCGCCTAAACGACCTCTTGCTCTGGCTGCCGCACGACCAGCTGCAGAACGCTCCTGGATAAGATTTCGTTCAAATTCTGCAAATGCAGCGAATAGATGGAACATGAGCTGCCCAGTTGCACTAGCCTTGTCCATCGTAATGTTTTCTTGAAGACTGTGAAAGCTTATACCTCGCTCATTTAGATCATTTACGATTGTGATAAGATGTTGCATGTTTCTTCCTAATCGATCTAATCGCCACACGACAAGGGTATCAGAAGGGCGTACAAATCGAAGTGCATCTTCTAAACCTTGTCTTTTATCTTTTGCTCCACTTGCTTTATCCGTAAATATCTCTTCGCAACCGTATTCCTTGAGGGAATCAAGTTGCAAATCCAAATTTTGGACAGCTGTTGAAACTCTTGCATATCCTACTCTCATTTATCTCATCCTCGTATTTCGAATTGTCATTGATATACTGTAACATAACTTGATTAAATACATAATAACTGAACATAGATTTTGTAACAGAGTTATTGGACATTTTTGTGATGAAAAATCGAGAATCGGGAAGTTTTATTTCTCCTGTTCATAAAGGAGTGATTTTCTGAACAATAAATTTTAATAATTAGAATGATTCTAATTTTATATTATGATAGCATTCGAAATGTACCAAATAAATACAAATGAAGAAAGGAAGAAAGAATCTATGAAATTTAAAGTCGAAACACTCCCAAACTATCGTATTGCTTATATGCGACGAGTCGGTCAATATGGTCCGGCCAATATTGAAGTAATGGAGCAGGTAAAGAAATGGGCTAATGAGAGAAATCTTCTTAAATCGGCAATTCTATTTGCAATTCCACAAGATAATCCAGAAACGACACTTCCTGAAAATTGTAGATTTGATGCTTGCATTGTAATTCCAGATGATTATCAAATTGATGATTCAGTTTACGAAGGTGAAATTTCCGGCGGAAAGTACCTTATTTACGAAGTTAAACACACAGCAGAAGATATTCAAAAAGCATTTGCTGATATTTTTCCATCTCTACAAAGTAATGGATATCAAATAGATAATAAACCTATTTTGGAAAAATACACTGGTGATATGATTAACAATCCTTATTGTGAAATCTGCGTGCCCATAAAATCATGACTTATCAGCTGTTGCTGTAGAATAACATTAAAAAATTATTAACAGCGAACAAACTTAAAGAGCATGTTTTAAAAAATCTTTTATTAAAAACATGCTCTTATTCTATTAATGGTTAATTTTTCTCCATTTCTTATTCAAAGCAATCGCTCCATTAAGAAGAAAACAAGCCATATCCATTAATTATCTCACCACTAGAAATTAACGTTGTTTCATATATCGTTTTATTTTGCTTTTTCATGAAAGATTGAACAACCTCATAACCAACTGCATATCCAGCACAAAAGGAAAGACCTACAGATTGATATCCTTATTGTTTGGCAATCTCATCACCAAACATATAACTACGTACCTCGGCAAATCCTTTTATGTCTAAAGCTTCTCCAATAACATGGATTGAATACTCTAAATCGTCCTTGTCCATAGTAGTCACCCACGGTCCCAGCTGGTCTGTTCCATACAGCTCTTTCGCAAATATCTAGTATTGTAAGTTTGAAGTAACTTTATATTTTTCATAAGATTTTCTTCGGAGTCAGTTAAGTCCAAACGAAATAATAAATTTTGCATCTCTGCAATCATTTGAGTCATGTCATTTTTAATAAAGGTTAATTTAAGTTTGTAACCTGTTATTTTTGCAGCGAGGATTTGCACAATTTTATTCAAGTCTGACTTGAATAAAACCAACTGACCGCTGTCATTCTTCTTTGTATTTAATAAATCTAAATTAGAATAGTATCGTATAGAACGTTCAGTAAGTCCGGTTATTTTGTAAACTTCCCCCGTTGTAAACAGTGTAATTCACCCCCATATTCCAAGGTTTAAGTATTACACTACGTTAATGTCAAATAAAAAATAGTCTTAGCCTTCAACATACAATTAAAAAAACCGAAATTCCCTTAAAGTAGGAAAAATCGGCTTTATTCATGTCGAAATTTGCTTAGCGTATGTTTTGCGCTTTTTTTTGGTAGGACCGTTTATCTCTATGATATGGGATACCTATCAGAAGCTGGCGAAGTAAACGACCGATTATTAGGTTACGCTTATACAGATGCTTCCCTAGGACATAGTAAATATAGTGAATTTACTCAACTAATGCTCGAAGGTGATTCTGTTATTCTATCTTTCGCTGAGCCATCTTTGCCCTTAGGGTATTTTGGAACCTTGATGAAAAAAATGGTAGCAAGATTATTAAGAATACTGGGGAATTAGTAAGTAAAACCGGTAAAATAAGCAATAAATTTCTTAAACATATAACTACACGACATGTCTTTAATAAAGCGAAAGATGAAATCCCTTTTCTACTAGAGAAATTGCCTCGTGAAAAAGTTGAAATAAATATTTCCGGGACAATCGATAACCCACGAAGTTATTTTAACAAAGAATGGTCAAACAAACAGATTGAAGATGCCGTTCAGTTTGCTTTTGAGATGCTGTTAAAAAAGGCAAAACGTACGAAGGTAAACATGTCGTCGAATATTTTGGTGAAAAAATTACTATTTCTTTCCGTGAAGGTGTTTCTAAAACTAGTTATGGTCCACATAGATACACTCTGGAAGATTTTGGTTATTAGAAAGGAGTCATTATGTTCATCATTAATTATCAACTTGCTTTATCTGAATCAGAATTAGCTGGCCTTACGTATGAAGAGTTTTTAGAAGATTACGGTGATGATTTCTTAGGGTTGATACTCTTTTCTTTTAATGAGCAGGAATATGGATATTATTGTGAAGATGCTACGGTCCATGAATTCAACTTATTCCGAGAATGGATTATCCTTTGGTTTCGACTGTTAAATGATGCTGTGTTATTATTAAAAAAGGAGGGTTATGCTGCTATTAAAACCATAGAGGAACCTGATAACTGGATCGTGTTCAAAAATAGGAATGAAAATGTATTGATTGATTTCGTACTGGCAACAGATAGGATTCCCAATGTAGTCGTGTCTGCTGTTCCTCTTTGTGGCATCTATGATGCTGGATGGGAAAATGAGATTATAAATAAAGCTCAATTTCTTTCTGAACTTAAAACGAAAACAGGCGATTTCATTCAAAAGATAGAAAGATTGAATAACAATCTTGCAGAATCAAGTGAAAACTTTCAAAGACTGAAAGAAACATACTTCTTGGCACACTTTTAGGTTTAAAAAACGAAATTTACTTTATAGTCGCTTCTGAATTTATTGTACATGATTATTTTTTTGTAAAAATCTATTAAAAAAAGATCGTTCTCTACCTTAACTAACTGCTCTTAGTAAGGAGAAGAGCGATCTTTTTTGCTGGTATGTACTCGTCAATTAGCTGTATAGCATATACAAAAGGTACAATATTTTTCTGGATTTGGACAAATAAATAATAGGTTCTTCTATTATGCAGGAATAAAAGCCGGTTACACCTTAGCGTAGTGAAAACCGGCTTTATTGCTGTTCTAAATTCCTTAACGTAGGAAAAAATCCGCTTTTTGCATATGAAAACGTCCTATCAGTACGATTTCTTTTTGCATAGCCTCCTGTATCGGTCATGCTTTTTCCATACTTTCTATAATCAAAATCACTGCATTTTTTTCTATTCCTTTTGAAAAAGACAAGGAATAGGAACAACCATCCTTTATCCACGTGGCGAGGTTGATAAGCGAGTTACTTCCTTTGAGTGTTACCTCAATATCGCTGATTTTTACAACATCGGTTTCTTCATAGGATGTATAGTCACCACTGATATCCTCTGCTCCCTTTGCTACTCTATATGTGATTTTTTTATTTCCGTCAGAATAAATAATTTTTGCTAGTTTTCCTGAAATAACTGCAGAGTTATCCATTTTATATCCGGTTGGAAGTTTTCCTGGTACAAACAGTTCAAAGGGAACAGCTTTTTTAACCGCGTCAATCCCTTTCATAATCTCAATCGGGCTAGTAACGAAAACCCGATTCGTTCCCGTATGGGCGTTCATTCCTTTCTCATTGTCTGCATGTGGAGATGTTTGAATCTGTTTATTGCCACCGTTGTTATTTATCAATGTTGGATAAATGACCATAACACCAAGTACAACGGCACAACAGGCGGCAATAGTGCTCGCTGGCCTGATCCATTTGAGGTACTGTTGTTTTTTTATCTCGGTACTCGCTTCTCTTTTCCTTGACACATTACTTAGAATTCTTTCCTCCATTTGAGGAGTAACTTCGATTTTTTCCATTGCGGAACGATATTTATTCTTCAAAATCATATGCTCCTTTCAGGTTTTTTTTGAGCATATCTCTTGCCCTATACAGAAGGGAACGTACCGTAGACTCTTTCTTTTGGATAAGAGAAGAAATTTCAAATGTAGAATAACCCTCATAATAATATAGGTGGACGACTTCGCGGTACTTTACCGGCAGGCAATGAACTGCTTCCAACACCTCTGATTCTTTATCCGTAATCCTTTCTATTTGAAGATTTTCGGGAATTGCAACGGTTTTAAACCATGAAGATTTTAGTTTATTTTTACATAAGTTGATAGCGACGCGCATCAGCCAAGCTTTTTCATGTTCAGGACTGGAAAAAGCAGGCTTATTCCTCATCAAACTGAGCAAAGTATCCTGCAGAACATCCTCTGCATCAGAAAGATTATGTAAATACGAATAAGACAATCTTAATATCGTATTGCCATAGAATTTCAATGCGTGTACCACTGTCTCATCCGTACACAATGAAACATCGGTCACCTTGCTTACACTCCTTTCGCCTGCAAGAATTAAATCTATGGAATCTAAGAAAGGAGCAAAGAGAAACTCCCTAAGCTCCTTTCCCATTAGATAAACCTATTAATTGATCCCCTCAATGATTGTTGATAGTGTGTTCTCATTAATAGGTACGTCAAAGGATAGAGAGAAGCTGGTTCCGTCCTTTGTCCATGTAGCAAGATTGATACTGTCACCTTTACCTTTTACAGTAATTTGGGTATTTCCAACAGTAATCGTTTTAACTTTATCATAAACATTATAATCACCGCTGATATCAGCATTTCCCTTGGCAGTGCGGTATGTAATTTGATTTTCACCTTTCAAGTAGGAAATTTTCGCCAGGTTGTTGCTTATCACGGTAATGTTTTTCATTTGATAACCATCCGGCAGGGTTGCAGGTACCGCAAACGTAAATCCTACTGCTTTTCGCGCTTCATCCAACGTGCTGTAGTTTACCAAAGGGTTGGGTAGTCCGATAGAAGCTGGTTTTTTCGGTTTCATCGAGTCGGTTGATATGTTGATAACATGATCTTTTATACTAACACAATTCGGATCGGTCAATAATACCTTGTAGAGATTAACAGGCACATAGATTGATCCTTCAATGATTGCCGGAGCCACACCCAAGTTTAAAGGTGCTGTCATTCCGATCGCTTTGCTGCTATATGCAAAATAGGTAGCTTCACCCACGGTTAAATCGGTTTGCATGCTACCGTTATCCATGTGGAAGGTTTGCTTCTGTTCATCCAACTTCAAGGTGAATCCAAGTGCTTCTGACGTAATTTTGAGCGGAACCATAATTTGGTCTTCCATAAGAACAATTTTTTCCGTTCCAAGCTCAACCGCCTTGTCATTGATTTTAAGAGTATATTGCACTTCAGGAGATTTCTGCGTCACAACAGCAGTTTGTTTGGGAGATAAAACATTGGTGGTCTCAGCGGCAAAAGCAGGAACTGACATCATTGTTGCTGCACATAAACCGACTAGTATTTTTTTCATTTTTAAAACAGTCCTTTCTTTGTATGAATTGTTTTGAATGTGAACTTCTATCCTAAATACAAATGAACAGTGAAAAATGTTGCAAGCTGTAAAAACAAAAATAATTTAGAATTTTAAGTATGGACTCAACTTTCTCACCATAAAATTTGATGCAATCCTTTGAAACTCATGAGATTAACGCAAAAATTCCGCAGATTGCCAAAGAAACACCTTTCTTGTTTGATATCATGGAAGTGACGAGCAGCCATGCAAACAAAAAAGGGTGTGTACTGCAATATAGCCGGTTACACCTCTTAACGTAGTAAAAACTGGCTGTATTTGTGTACATGGAATGCTTGGCGTTGTTAATCCGCGTTTTGCTAGCGATATCCCAATACAAAAAAATACCGGTATCCTGTCAGGTAAGGACTACCGGTTTATGTTTTTCTAATTTATTCAATTCTTTCATATAGAGCTTGAATTTTAGCTATGGATTCTTCATTTGTTTTTTGGAGTTTGTCCTGAAAGTCAGTTCGGAGGTGTAATAGTTCACGCTCCTTTTCAACATCTTTCTTTTCGATATTACGTTCGCATTCGGCTTGATGACACTCCTCAATCATTAGATTCTTTGATCCTTTCCATTCTTCAGCTTTACGATGCATCTCTTCTTTTTCAAAAAAGGATCGTTGTATCATATTGATTACCACTTCATCCATTCTATTGGTATATAGTTCTATCTCTGAAATATCTTTTTTGAAGTCCAGCATTCCTGCTTCTTGCATAACCCAGAGGTTGGTTACAGCTTCAATCCACTCTTTATCTGTCATTCCAGATGCTTCAATAGTGCTATTAATTATGCTTTTTCCCTAACAAAACCGGTATTGCTTTCATGGATGAAGATCTTCTTCTATGAGAAAGATCTTCATCCGGTTTAAGCTTGACGGATGAACAAAAATTTCAAATAGTCAAAATGAATGTAACGGACTACGCTAGAAACAACGGAATTGTTGAGCCTGTTTACATCTATTTTAAGAAAACTTGATTTTTCCAGAGTTCAATTTGAAAAGGATATTTCCGCTTTTAGCGGCGGCCAAAAGAAGATAATCACCTCTAAGCCTTTAAAGTAAAGTTTGATTTTTCTCGAACATTTTTTCCTTTATAAAAAAGAACCCCGACAGTTGTCGGGGTCCGCCTCAACCCTTTTGATCGACTACAACCAAGGCACTACAGTGAATATTGATTCTCCTGTTTTCGGGAACGGATTTTTTGCAAAATCTTAATAATATATACGATATTTTTTGAAATATACGGTTCGTCCATCATATCCATGTGTGATCCGTATCCCTCATATTCTGTAAGACTGCTAGTTGTAGCGCCCTTCCACAAGGCCTTTTCAAACAATAATTCGATCGTGTCGGGTTGTTGAGCCCACATGCAATGAATCTCTGCATGTATACATTCCGTATTCGTTAGTAGGTTCATATACTGCTTATAGGATTTATATCTGCTCGCAGCTTTGTCCTTTAACAACGTAACGTCTAACTTCTGTTTAACAGCAAATTCATTTACGATTTGTTCAACCTCTCGATCAATCTCATCCTCTTTTTGAATTACGATCTCTTTTTTGCGCATCGAATCTAGTAAAATGATATCCGAGACTTCATGATGTAAATTCTCCAAGGCCTTCGCCACTTCAAAGGCAACATTTCCTCCCGCAGAATACCCCACAAGAACAAATGGACCTTCCGGCTGAATCTCCAATATGTGATTGACATAATGCTCAATCAGATTTTCCTCATGAACAAAATTAAAGGCATACACCGTGGCTTGGTCCTGTAATAGCTCCGCTAGTCTCTTATAAATATAGCCTAATCCAATAATCGGAGGGAAACAGAAGAGATTGAGATGTCCTGTTTGATTCAGTAAGGTTACGGTTTTTTCAAAGTTGGTATTCGTCTCCCATACCAGCATTTGTTTAGCCATATCTTTAATGGTTTGGATTTCGAAAACATATGGAATTTCGATTGATAATTCTGCGTAAATTTTGCTAATAACTTGAATCATCCGCAGTGAATGTCCGCCAATTTCATAGAAATTATCATGAACCCCGATATTCTGAAGGCCCAGAACCTCTTGCCAAATACGGACAAGCTCCGCTTCCATTCTTGTCATCGGGGTAACCTGCTCCCCGCCTGTGTCTAAGAGGGGGGCCATCTCCTGTAGCTTTTTGTAATTGATTTTACCATTGGAGGTAAGCGGCATTTCATCCAAGCGAACAAAATAGGAAGGCATCATATACCCTGGCAAATGTTTCGCTAACGTACTTCTTACATCCGCCACAGTCAGCCCGTCTTCGAGGATCAAATAGGCGGAAAGCTCCTTTTGTCCCTTCTGAATTTCCTGAACTATCACCGCCGCTTGCTTTACTCCTGGATTTCTTAGTAACTGTGACACAATTTCTCCCGTTTCGATCCGGTGTCCCCTGATTTTCACCTGATTATCGATACGACCTAGATATTCAATCGTTCCATCAGGAAGCCATCTTGCAAAATCACCTGTTTTGTACATCCGTGTTCCTAGAATAAATGGGTTAGCTACAAATTTTTCTGCGGTCAATTCCGCTCGGTTCAAATATCCTCTAGCCAAACCCTCGCCCGAAATAAACAGCTCTCCGGCCACACCCACAGGCTGAAGCTGTCTATGTTTGTTCAGGATATAAACTGCGGTATTAGAGATCGGCTTTCCTAAAGCTACCGGGGTTTGCTTGTCGCATTCTCCGGCGATAACCTCGATGGTCGTTTCCGTAGGTCCGTAATGATTGTGAAGCTTGTATCCTTTGCTCATTAGTTTATCTTTTAACGCATCATCGAGCTGCTCTCCCCCACAAATCAGAGTGTGTAAGCAAGCAATTTTCTCCTCATCCGCCAGTAGCTCCTGCATAAATGCTGGAGAGATATTCAAAATGGTAATTTCATTTGCCGTAATATAGTCAACTAAGTATTTTTTATTCCATAGCATGTCTTTTCGGATGCAGTGTAAGGTAGCTCCGTTAAGCAGCGTGGCAAAAATTTGATCCACACTCGGATCGAATGTGTATTCTGCCGTAAAGAGCATTTTATGATTCATTTGCTCAAAATACCTATCGCTAAACCAGCAAATAGTGTTAACTACGCTTTGATGTTCGATCATAACCCCCTTAGGCTGACCCGTCGTGCCTGAGGTATAGATAATATAAATTAGATTATTCGCAAAAACGATTGGCTCCAGATTCGAACCATCCCCATCAGGGGCATCAGATTCGTCAAGGATAACAAGCTCACCGGTAAACGCGATTCGTTCCTGCAGATGGCTTTGCAGCAATAGTAACTTGACACCCGAGTCCTCTAGCATAAAGCGCATTCGTGCCTCTGGATACACTGGATTGATCGGTACATAAGCACCCCCAGCTTTTAAAATGGCTATAATTCCAACAATCATCTCTAGGGAACGTTCGACAAGGATTCCGACCGCCTGATCCGGTCCTACTCCTTGAGCTCGCAGTAATCTGGCCAAGCGGTTTGCTTTCTCGTTTAATTCCTTGTATGTCAGTTGTCTGTTTTCAAATACAACAGCCACCTGATGAGGCGTCCTCTCTACCTGCTCCTCGAACAACTGATGAATTGTCTTCTCTCTCGGATAGTTCGCTGCCGTATTCCCCCACACTTCTAAAATCTGCGTTTTCTCTTCCTCATTAAGCAGATCAAGTTCTTTAATGGGTATCTGCGGGTTTTGGATGATTTGTTCCATGATATGAACCAGATGTCCGCCGATTCGTTCCACACTCGCTTGATCATACACGCATGCATTGTATTCCAAACGAATCCCGATCTCTGTCCCAGGTACGACAATCAGGTTAAAATCATAGTTCGTTTGCTCGACTGTCTCTACATTTACGATCTCAAAGCCTGTCGAGCTGCTACTACCCAATTGCTCCATTTGCTGCTGTACAGGGTAGTTTTCAAATACCAAAATGTGAGTAATCAAGCTCTGCTTTTGCTCGGTTTGTGCTTGAATTTCATACAACGGGTACGTATCATATGCCCGGGATGCCAGAGCCTGTTCCTGAAGCATTTCCATCACTTCCAAAGCGGTGGCCTCGGCCTCACAGCGAACCCGTACTGGTATAGTATTAATAAACAAACCAATGATGTTCTCAATCCCAGGAACCTCCGTTGGTCTACCTGAGACGACGTTTCCGAATACCACATCCTGATTGTCGTTATATTTCTGCAGCAAGATCCCCCAAGCTGTTTGCATCAAGGTATTTACCGTCACGTTCTGCTGTTTCGCAATTTGATTTATCCGCTGGGTTAGCTGTTCACTAAGAGAGATAATATGTCTCTTTACAACAAACTCTGCTGGCTTTTCCTGACGTTTTGTTTTACCAAGAACTGTCTGATGTTCATAGCCTTCCAGATAGTCGTGCCAATACCTTGAAGCCGCTTCGCCATCTTGCTTCTCCAGCCACTCGATAAATGAGCTATAGGGTCTTACCGGTGCAAGTTGGGGTTGTCTTTGCTCCTGATAGGCGAAGTAGATTTCGAACACTTCCTTGGCAATGAGAGACAAGCACCAGCCATCCATCAGGATATGATGAAAGCTCCAGACAAATCGATACGTTTCGTCTTTCGTCCGCAGAATGGCGACCCGCATAAGCGTATTCTGAGCCAAATCAAATCCCTTGTTCTTATCCCTTTTCAAAAGCGTCGCAATATACGCCTCACACTGCTCCTCGTTTAGCTCGCGAAGATCTTCATAAAAAAATCCGGCAGGCTTTTCTCGAAATACCACTTGTACGGGGTGCTCTTTCCATCCGCTGTAAAAGTTCGTCCGCAATACTTCATTTCGTTGCACCAATACGTTCAAGCTCTTTTCAAATGCGATCACATCAAAGGCTCCCTGCAGGGTAAACGTTGTTTGCTCAAAGTAGGCTCCCAAATGAGGATTCACCAGACTGTGGAACAGCATCCCCTTCTGCATCGGCGTTAATGTGTAAACATTCTCTAGCTCTCCTACATGCCGGGTTTGTTCTATTAGCTGTTCTAGCTCCTCAATTGTCAATCCCTTCAACAAAACATCGCTTGGCGTCAGTTCCTTTTGCTCTTTCACCACACAATGTGCAATCACTTCCTGAAGGCTTTCTCGTAATAACCCAGCCAGCCGCTCGATCGTTTCACTTCGATATTCCTTACTGCTGTAGCTGATTGTCAGAGACAGTTCTTCCCCCGCGATCATGCCGTTTAGATCAAGTACATAGGGTCTTGCCGCATTTTTGTTAATGGTGTCTCCAACAGAATAGGGCGATATCTGCATTGCATTATTTTGCAAATCCTGATCAAATTGGCCCAAATAATTAAAACTAATCTGCGGCTCTATGTTGTATGAATTCCCCTGATGATCAGACAAATATCGGATGATCCCGTATCCAATTCCTTTTTGCGGGATATGGCGTAAGCCTTCTTTTACCCGTTTAATCAGGTAAGGTAAATCCTGCTCTGCCTTCATTTCCAACACGACAGGGTACTGGCTCGTAAACCAGCCCACAGTGCGTGTAATATCCATATTTTTGATGATGGATTCCCTTCCATGCCCTTCTAGGTTCACAATGACCTGATCCAGACCCGTCCAGGCATGGAGTGCCCTTCCTAGGGCAGCGAGTAAGAGATCGTTCATTTCTGTGTTATATGCCCAATGAGCTTGTTTTACAAGTTGTTTGGTTTCCTCCCGATTCCACTGCACCGTAACCGTCTGATTATCTCGAATCCGCACATCATCGTGCTTATAATCCCTGGGGAGCGGCTTATTTTCAATCTGGGCAACGGACTGCCAATAGGCCCGTTCGTTCTCGTTTGCTTGGTTAGTGGCATAGGAAGCGAGCTGCTCTGCCCACAAACGGAAGGAATCTGTTTTTTCTGGAAAACGAATGTCCGCTCCGTTCCTAGCTTGTTCATAGCCTGTGGCAATATCCTCAAATAAGATTCGCCATGATACCCCATCGACAACTAAATGATGAATGACAATCAGGAGATGATCCCCTTCTGCACATTGGAATAACCCTAACTTCATCAAGGGTCCTTCCTTCATATTGATGCTGCTCTGGATCTCATTTGCTTTGGCTTCAATCAGTTGAGCATACTCCGTCTCTTCTCGAAGATTAACAACCTCAAAGGAGGACAGCTCACCTTCATCAATCCCCCGATTCCAGGCCGTATATCCGCCGCTATCACTCTGATAAAATACCATACGCAGGGCATCGTGATGCTCGGTAATTTTCTGTATTACCCTACGAAGCGAACTTTCATCGAATCCTTCCTTCCGATACAGCATGACCGCTTGATTAAAATGATGAGGGTCTGCAAAATTTTGCTCAAAGAACCAGCTCTGGATTGGTGTAAGTCTTGCTTCTCCCTTCACTTCCCTCTGATCAGCCATTCTATTGACGAGTTGGACATACGGACTGAGTTTTGCAACGGTAGGATATTTAAACAAATCCTTTAATTCCAGCTTGTAGCCCTCTTGATACAGCCTTGAAGAAATCTGGAGGGCTTTAATCGAGTCGCCTCCTAGATCAAAGTAATTATCTAGCAGCCCGATCGCTTTAACTCCTAATACCGACTGCCAAATCGAGACTAAAGCCCTCTCCACTTCTGTGCGAGGTGCCACGTATGCCGTTCCGGTTTGCAGATTATCACCTGGGGCAGGCAGCGCTTTGCGGTCGAGCTTTCCATTCATGGCTAACGGCATCCGCTCTACCTGTACAAAGTACGATGGAATCATGTAGCCCGGCAGTTCTTGGGATAAGGCTCCCCTTAATTCACTCACGGTAAGCCTTCGATCTGCTACGAAATATGCACATAGCGCCTTCTGTCTACCCCCATCCTCCCGTGGAACAACTACTGCTTCCCGTACGTATCCCGTTTTCAGTAGGTGTGCTTCGACTTCTCCAAGCTCGATACGGTAACCGCGGATTTTTACCTGATGGTCAATTCGCCCCAGATATTCAATATTGCCATCCGACAGCCATCTCGCCAAGTCGCCCGTCCGATACATCCGTTCGCCGGGCAGAAAGGGGTTATGCACAAACTTCTCAGCTGTCAGCTCAGGGCGGTTCAAATAACCTCTTGCCAGCCCCACACCGGCGATGCATAGTTCCCCGGCCACACCTATCGGCTGCTGCTGGTTCTGTGAATTAACAATATAGAGCTGTGTATTGTCAATCGGTTTTCCGATCGGGATATTCGTGTAAGCTTCTCCTTCCTGACAATCAAAATACGTCACATCTACAGTCGCTTCTGTCGGCCCATACAGGTTAATTATCTGGGCTTTGCTCACTGGGGCAATGAAGCGATGGAATTGTGCAACCTGCGAAGCAAGTAACGCTTCACCACTCGTAAACACACGCCGCACCGAAGCAAGCTTGTTCTTTTTTTCCTCATACGTTCGTTGCTGGATATATTCCAGAAAAGCTTGCAGCATAGATGGAACAAAATGCAATGTGGTAATGCTTTGCTCCTCCAATGTATTTAATATGACTGCCGGATTCTTTTCCCCTCCAACAGGAAGCAGGCATACTCTGGCACCGACAAGTGCCCACCAGAATAGCTCCCACACAGACACATCAAACGTAATGGTCGTTTTTTGCAGGATCGTATCATTTTCAGTGATTGGATATTTCTTTTGCATCCACAGCAAGCGGTTGATCACTGAGCTGTGTTCTATCATGACTCCCTTGGGTTGACCTGTCGTTCCCGAAGTATAGATGACATACGCCATGTCTTTAGCCCCGTTGATCAGCTCTAGATTAGAGCCGTCATCACTATAGGAGCCGACATCATTTAAATCAATAAACTTCCCTGCAAATGACGCTCGCTCCCGTAGATGCTCCTGTCCCAAAAGCAGGTTCGCTCCTGAATCCTGAAGCATGAAACGAATCCTTTCCTTTGGATACTCCGGATCAATCGGTACATAGGCGCCGCCAGCCTTCAAAATTCCGAAGATACCGACGATCAGCTCTAGGGAACGCTCGACCATGATGCCGACAGGGTTGTCTGCATGCACACCCTCTGAACGCAGTGTTCTCGCTAGCTTATTGGCTTGCTCGTTTAGCTCGCGGTACGTTAACTGCCCTCCTTCCCCAACAACCGCCACTCGTTCTGGCGTACGCTCTACCTGTTCTTCAAACAGCTCGTTGATTGTCTTCTCGCGTGGATAGTCAGTTGCCGTAGCTCCCCATACCTCCAGAATCTGTGTTTTCTCCTCCGGTGTCATCACTTCCACAGACGAGAGCTTAGCTTCTGGATTCTTTACAATCAGACTGATAAACTGCTGAAAATGCTTGGCCATTCGTTCGACTGTCTGCCGCTTATACAACGCTGTGGCATATTCCATGCTGAACTCGATGGTTTCTCCAACCTCTACTCCGCTTAAAGCAAGGTCAAATTTAGCCGTAGAATAATCGTTCTGATATTGTTTAGACTGCACCCCTTGGATATTTAATTCCGCTTGGGTTACATTGTGTAGTACGAATAGGGTATCAAACACCGGATTGCGACTGAGATCACGTGCAACATTTAGTTTTTCCACTATTTCCTCAAATGGGTAATCCGCATTCTCATACGCCTTCAGCGCCGTTTGTTTCACCTCTTGCAGATACATTTTGAATGTTTTCTCCCCATCTGGGAAGCAACGCAAAGCCACAGTATTGACGAACATTCCTATTACTCGTTCCAAATCGGCATGCGGACGGCCCGCTACCGGGGAACCAATCACGATTTCGTTTTGCCCACTGTATTTGTTTAAAAAGGCACTGTAAGCAGCCAGTAGCACCATGTACAGCGTCGATTCTTGATCTCTAGCTATTTGATATAGCCCCTGAGCTATCTTTACATCCAATGTAAAGGTGACCTGATCTCCATGGAAGCTTTGAGTTGCAGGGCGAGGGTAATCCGTTGGTAGCTCCAGCACTGGTAGTTCCCCCGACAATTGCTCCAGCCAGTAGCGCTCCTGTGCCCTATATTGCGTACTCTGCAGCCAATCCTGCTGCCATACCGCATAATCCTTATATTGTATGCGAAGTGTCGGAAGCTCCTCTCCCTCATAAAGCTTCACGAATTCTTCTATCAATACTTTCATCGATACACCGTCAGAAATGATATGGTGCATATCGAATACGAGAATGTTCCGATCTGGTGCAATCTGTAACAATGCAGCGCGTAGCAATGGGGCTCGGGACAGATTGAATGAGCGAATAAAGGACCTTATATATGTCTTAGCCTCACTCTCTTCCAGTTCTAAAAGCTTTATCTCTGCCTCCGCATACTGATGAATCCGTTGCACCAACTCTCCATTCACAAGCTCAAAGGAGGTACGAAGTGCTTCATGACGGCTGACAAGCTGTGTTATCGTCCTTTTAAAGCGTTCATGATCCAATAATCCCTCGACTAGTAAAGCAATCGGCATGTTGTAGCCTTGTTCAGCTCCTTCCAGCTGCTGAAGGATGTACAGCCGCTTTTGTGCGGAAGATACCGGATAATAATCTCTCTTCCTCACAGGCTGGATAGATGCATATGCGTTCTTTTCCATTCCCGAAATCAGCTTGGCTATGCCTTCGATCGTCGGATTTTGAAATATCTCCCTAAGCGGTACCTCGCTCTGAAGCTGCTGGTGCATACGGGCGACAAGCGCGGTCGCTTTCAACGAATGTCCTCCCAGCTCAAAGAAGTTATCGTGCATGCCAATACGCTCAATGCCAAGAACATCTTGCCAAATGTGGGTAAGTTGCTCTTCTAGCTGGTTACGCGGCGCAACATATTCCCGCCCCGTCTCCAAGCTTCCCTTCGGCTCTGGCAACGCCTTGCGATTCACTTTCCCGTTTGATGTTAACGGCATGCTCTCCAGCCTTATAAAATACGAAGGAACCATGTACTCTGGCAAACCCTCTGACACATGTTTTCGCAAACTGGCTGCTTCTGGCGCTTGCCCCGTCGTCACATAATAAGCACACAACAACCTAGTTCCATGACTATCCTCCCGATCGACAACGACAGCCTCCTTTATTCCTTCATAAGCTAAGAGCCTGTCTTCAATTTCCCACAGTTCAATGCGAAAGCCACGTATTTTAACCTGATAGTCGATCCGGCCTAAATATTCAATCTCTCCGGTAGGAAGCCATCTAGCTTGATCTCCTGTTTTATACATTTTTTCGGTTGGATTAAAGGGATTTACAACAAATTTTTGTGCTGTCAGTTCTTCATCATGTAAGTATCCTCGTGCCAACCCCCGGCCCGAAATATAGATTTCTCCCGCAATTCCCGTTGGCTGTAGCTCCTGATGTTTCCCCAGAATATACACGCGGGTATTGGCTATGGGTCTGCCAATCGTAATCAACTCAGGCGTGCCCTTTATAAGAAGTGCGCTTGTAATAACACTATTTTCCGTAGGGCCATATTCGTTAACAATTTCAATATCAGGATGAAGCGAGCGGATTGTTTCCACCAATCCTTTACTGACCTTTTCACCAGCGACCACGATATTACGCACCGATTGCAAATCTTTTGCCGACATACCCTCGAGCAAGGCTGAATAAAAGCTTGGGGGACTTTGCAAATGCGTAATGCTTTGCTCCCGAATGACTCGCTTGATCCAGATTGGGTCTTTTGCTTCTTGCTCGTTTAAAAAATACACTGTGGCTCCCGAAACTATAGGAGCAAAAAAATGTGTGACAAAGGAATCGAACACAAACGGATTCAGCATCAAAACTCGAGCATCCCGGTAATGATACGCCGTTACCTTCCACTGGATTGTATTGAGGATACTTTGATGCTCGATCATTACCCCCTTGGGTTGTCCAGTCGTACCCGATGTGTAAATGATATAGGCCAAATGATGAGAAGCAAGCTGAACATCCACATTCTCAGTGCTTTGCCGCCCAATGATTGAATCTTCAAAATACAAACCAGGCACATTGATGCTACTTTCAAACTGCTTACGGGTAACCACTAATTCTGCACCGCTGTTGGACAGCATATAGCGGATCCGTTCCTGCGGATATGCTGGGTCGATTGGCAGATATGCACCGCCCGCTTTCAGAATGCCAAGAATTCCGACAATCATCTCCAAAGAACGCTCGACCATCAGTCCAACGACGCTTTCAGACTGTACGCCTTGCGCACGAAGAGTTCTTGCTAATTGATTGGCCCGTTCGTTTAGTTCCCGATACGTAAGCCTTTGATCATCAAACACAACAGCAATATGATCTGGTGTTTTTTCAGCCTGCTCCTCAAATAACTGAAAAATGGTTGTATCTCTTGGGTACTCTGCTGCGGTATCGTTGAACTGCACCAACAGCTCCCTTTTCTCTGTCTCGCTCAGCATTTCCAGCCTGCTTATTTCTACTTCCGGGTCCTTAGCAATCTCTTTGAGCATTCGGATGAAATGCTGTGTCCAGCGTCGCATGGTTTCCTTCCTAAACAGTGCTGTACTGTATTCTAGGCTACACTCGATTACGTCTTTGGCTTCCGCCGCCTGCAAGGTAAGATCGAATTTAGCCGCAGTTTGGGAAAACGAATGCGGAACAACCCATAAATCCTTTGCTTGCAACGGTTTTCGATCCATATTTTGCAATACAAACATGGCGTCAAATACAGGATTGCGACTCAGATCGCGTGGCACATCTAGTTTTTCCACCAGCTCTTCAAATGGGAAGTCCGCATGCTCATATGCTTGTAATGCGGTTTGTTTCACCTCTTGCAAGTACGTCTTGAACGTTTTCTTTCCATCTGGGAAACAGCGCAAGGCCACAGTATTTACGAACATCCCCATTACTCGTTCCAAATCGGCGTGCGGCCGGCCGGCTACCGGTGTCCCAACAATAATCTCATTTTGTCCGCTATACCTGCTTAACAGGGCGCTGTAAGCGGCTAGTAGAACCATGTACAGTGTTGATCCATGCTCTCTAGTAATCCGATGCAAGCCTTGAGTCGTCTCTGCATCCAATGTAAAGGCAACCTGATCTCCGCTGAAGCTCTTCACCGCAGGACGCGGGTAATCCGTTGGCAGCTCCAGCACGGGCAACTCTTTAGATAGCTGTTCCAGCCAGAAACGCTCCTGTGCTTTGTATTGTTCGCTTTGCAGCCAAGTCTGTTGCCATACTGCGTAATCCTTGTACTGGATGCGCAACGAAGGTAGCTGCTCTCCCTCATAAAGCTTCGCAAATTCCTCCACTAGTATGTTCATTGATACCCCATCGGAAATGATGTGGTGCATATCAAACAGGAGAATATGCCGATCAGCCTTAATTCGCAGCAAGGCCACTCGCAGAAGTGGAGCACAAGATAAATCGAACAGGCGGACAAACTCACGTACATGCGCCTCTACCTCACTCTCCTCCACCTCCCAAAAGCTTACCTTTGTCTTTGCATGCTGTTGAATTCGCTGCACAGGTGTGCCATTCACAAGCTCAAAGGAAGTCCGTAATGCTTCGTGGCGACTGACAAGTTGCATGACTGTCCCTTCAAAGCGTTCTCGATTCAGCGGTCCTTCGATCAGCAGAGCTGCTGGCATGTTATAACCTTGCTCGGCTCCTTCCAGTTGTTGAAGGATGTACAGCCTCTTTTGCGCGGAAGAAACTGGATACATATCCTGTTCTCCCGCAGGTTCGATGGAGGCATGCACGTTCGTATCCAGTCTGGACATGACGCGGGCCAAGCCTTCGATTGTCGGGGACTGAAAAACCTCTCGGAGCGGTACCTCAACCTGAAGCTGTTGGTGGATGCGGGTAACAAGCGCAGTAGCTTTCAGCGAGTGACCTCCTAAGTCAAAAAAGTTATCTCGTACGCCAATGCTCTCTATGCCCAGAACAGTTTGCCATATGAGAGTAAGCTGTTCTTCTAACTGATTGCGGGGTGCAAGATATTCCCGTCCTTTCTCTGCGTTTCCTTCCGGCTCTGGCAATGCCTTGCGGTCAACCTTCCCGTTTGACGTCAATGGCATGCTTTCTACTTGTATGAAATATGAGGGGATCATATAGCCGGGAAGTGCTTGGGACAGTTGCTTTCGCACATCAGATATCGACAGCTTCTCCTCTGCTACATAATAAGCGGTTAGATAATTATTCCCTTCTCGATCCGGTCGGGCCATCACGACCGTTTCTTTTACGGGAGGAAGCTGAAGCAGTCTAGACTCAATTTCTCCCAGCTCGATGCGATTTCCCCGGATTTTTACCTGATGATCAATCCGCCCCATGTACTCTATGTTTCCATCTGGAAGCCATCTAGCTAAGTCCCCCGTCCGGTACATACGCTCGCTTGGATTAAAAGGATTGGTGACAAACTTCTCCCTTGTTAGGTCTGGACGATGGTAGTACCCTCTGGCCACACCGACCCCAGTTATGCACAGTTCTCCAGGCATACCAATTCCCTGCATCCTGCCCTGCCGATTCACTATATACAATCGAGTGTTATCAATTGGCTTACCGATAGGAATCTGTGTAATCGGCCCGTCCATTGGACAATCGTAGAAGCTTACATCCACAGTTGCCTCAGTCGGACCGTACAAATTATGAAGCTTCGTGCCATTCGCTTGATACAATAGCGTTCGGAAACGCTCTCCATGCTTGACGTGCAAAGCCTCGCCGCTTGTAAATACACGGCGTAGGCAGCGCAAGCGGTGAGCTTCTTGGCGTAGAGCTACCGATTCGAGAAACATATGCAGCATCGATGGAACAAAATGCATCGTTGTTACTTGGTGCCGCTCGATTGCTTGGACAATGGTTCTAGGGTCCTTTTCTCCGCCTGGTGCCAGCAGGCAAACTTTCGCCCCTGTCCAAGACCACCAAAATAACTCCCATACCGAAACATCAAAAGAAATCGGTGTTTTCTGCAAAATGACATCGCGATTCTCCAAGGGATAATGTTTTTGCATCCAAAGAAGTCGGTTCACAACACTGTGATGCTCCACCATGACCCCCTTTGGCTTGCCTGTAGAACCAGATGTATAGATAATGTAAGCTAAATGTTCAGAAAGAGATACTGGCTCCAGATTACTGCCATCACCTTCGTCCAGCTTTAGCTCATCCAAGCTCATCGTAACGCCTGAAAATTTGACATGCTCCTTTAAAGACTGCGAAAGCAATAAGATAGAAGTGCCGCTATCTTCCAGCAAGTACTCAATGCGTTCCTGCGGATAACCAGGATCAATAGGCAGATAAGCTCCACCAGCCTTTAAGATGCCAAAAATGCCAATGATCATATCCAAAGAACGTTCGATCATCAATCCAACGATGCTGTCCGCTTTCACTCCTTTGCCGCGAAGCACTCTAGCCAATCGATTGGCTCGTTCGTTAAGCTCCTGATATGTCAACATCCCCTCTTGTGCCACAACCGCAATATGATCCGGATTTTTCTTCGCCTGTTCTTCAAAAAGCTGATGAATAGTCGCATTCCTCGGATAATCCGCCATCGTATCATTAAACTCCAATAATTGGCGTTCTTCGGATTTCGTCAGCAATTCAATATCTCTCACCTTTATATCCGGCTGCTTAAGCACAGCCTGGGCGGCTTGCATCAGATGCCCCGCTACTCTTTGAATATTTTCCTTATCGTATCGGTTGGCGTTATAGCAAAACTTAATCAGAACTTCCTCTGACGGCTCCACGATAATCGTCAGATCATAGTTGGTTCTTTCGGTGGTAGAAACTTGTTCGATCGAAAATCCAACATGTTTTGCTTGCTCAAGCCCTTGCTGGAGAGGAAAATTTTCAAAAACCATAATATGATGAATCAGCTCTTGCTTAATAATGGATTCTGCCTGAATTTCATATAGCGGAGAATAACTGTAAGCCTCGGCTGCAACGCTATTCTTTTGAAGCTGTTGTATCCATGTAGAGAAGGAAAGCTGATCGGATTGAATTCGCACTGGAATTGTGTTGATAAACAACCCCACCATGCTTTCGATTCCTTTGATTTCAGCAGGTCTGCCTGAAACAACCGAGCCGAACACAACATCGTCTGTGTCATTATAGCGTTGGAGCAAAAGACCCCAAAGAGCCTGAAACACAGTGTTCAAGGTGACATGATTTTTCTTCGCCAATTGAACAAGCCCTTTTGTAACCTCTCGATCCAGCAATAATCGGACTTCCTCGGGCAGGTAGCCCTCTTGAACGGCTTGTCCCCCGGAAAATGGAAGTGATGCTTGCTGTTCATATCCAAGCAAATACGTTTTCCAATATGCTAGTGCTTCTTTTTTGTCACGTTTGCCCAACCACTTAATATACGTACTATAAGGCTGTGTTTTCTCAAGTAGGATTGTTTGATTGTGTAGCAAAGCCCGGTAGCAGTTGAATAAAGCAGTAATGATAATACCCCGGCACCAGCCGTCCATAATGATGTGATGATAGCTCCAGACAAATCTGTAACTTTGCTCAGCGACCCGAAAGATTGACATTCTAAGCAAAACATCCTTGGAGATATCGAACCCTTTTTCCCGGTCATCGGCCTTGAATTGCTCGATAAAAGGCTCTATATCTGACGCTGGCAAATGAGAAATATCCTGGTAATGAATGTGAGAATCTCGTTTCTTCAACACAACCTGACGGGGCTTGGAAACATTCTGATAAATAAAAACCGTTCTGAGAATATCGTAGTGAGCGATTACTTTATTCATACTCTCTTGCAAGCATTCCACAGCAACATGGCCTTCTACCGTAAAATCAAATTGTTCAAAATAAGCGTTAGAATGGTTGTTCATGATGGAGTGAAACAAAATCCCTTCCTGCATAGGAGACAACGGGAAAATATCTTGAATGTCTGCTTTATTCATTATGGAGGAACGCTCCCCTCTATTATAGGTTCTATAAAGTTGATAAAAATCCAGAAATATCCTTTAATTCATCCAGTGTTAAATCCTCGTCGCTAAAATCTGTTAAGGTTTGCTCTTTTTCCCGTGAGACGCAATGGGCAATAATGAACCGCAATTGTTGCTGGAAGCTTGCCATAAACTGCTCTATTGTATCTTTGTTAAACAGTTGCCTATGGTAGTCAACCTCTAACGTCATAGCTCCTTTTACAACGAACGCTGTAATGACGAGCGCAGACTCCATGTACCCTTTCGTATTCACAGAGCTAATCTCGAATATCTCACTGGCTGATTCCAAGTCAAATTGGCCTAAAAAGTGAAGTGTGATTTCAGGGTTCAAGCAAGCTGCTGTCTCCTTTTTGTCCTCTGATTTCAAATATCGTAAAGCTCCATAGCTAATGCCTTTGTCAGGAATTCGTCTGAGACTGTCCTTGATCGATTTAATTTGAAAACTAAGCTCATCCTCATTTGCCAATCCGTTCGGCACAGCCATATCCAGTACCACCGGATACACGGAAGTAAAAGCTCCTACGGTACGCGACAGGTCGATTTCTCCCAATATCTCCTCCTCGCGTCCGTTTCCTGCCAGATTCACCCGCGTTTGCTTTTCCCCCGTCCATTGCTGTACGGATAATCCTAATGCTGTTAGTAACAGGTCCTTCGTATCCGTACTGTACGCCTCATGTGCCTCATGAAGCAGTTGATTCGTTTCCAGCTCCGTTAACCTGACACTCATCGTAAGCTTGTCTCGATTCTTATGATTTGGCGCCTCAATGTCCTTTGGCAGCTCCGCGATTTGAATGTCTTCGATACCACGCCAAAATTGCTGTTCCATTAGCAACCGTGGTTTGTTTGCATATTCAGAAAGCCGCGTTGAGTAGTCAAGGTATGACGTCGTTTTCAATGGAAAGCCGATAGCCTCTCCAGCTACCCACTGGCTGTACCCAGTTGCAAAGTCCTCCAGTACAATTTTCCATGAATCAATATCAATAACCAAAGGATGGATCGCTATCCGCAAGTAATCGCCACTAGCAGACCGGTACAATGTGAGCTTGACCAACGGCCCTCTCTCTACATCCATAGCTTGCTGAATGTTCATCAAGCTTTCTTCGACTTTAGCCGCAATGTCTGCTTCGTGACTAACATCAACAATCTCCAAGCTAAACCTTTGCTCTTCTGCTCCCCGATTATGCTGTATCCAGTCACCCGCTTGTTGGCTATATACCATACGAAGAGCATCATGATGGGCTAGCATACGCTCAAACACTTCTTGCACAGCTTTTTCCTCAAATCCATTCCTGCGGTACAGTACGACAGATTGACTAGGGAGACCGCGCTTCTCTTGTTGTTCTAAAAATGTCCGTTGAATCGGCGTCAGTGCCACTTCACCCTCTACCAATCCTTGATCAATAGACGGCCTGATGCTGCCAACATAAGGAGACAACTCACCGATTGTTGGATACTGGAACAGGTCTTTGACAGTAATACTGAATCCTTGCTGATACAATCTTGATGATATTTGTAACGCTTTGATCGAATCTCCGCCCAGCTCGAAGAAATGATCATGGATGCCAATTTGCGGTACCTCCAAGACATCCTGCCAAATGCCCACCAGTAGCTTCTCCGTTTCGCTGCTAGCTGCAACATACTCACCTCTTGCAGTTTGACAGCTTTTTGGCTCTGGCAATGCGTTTCGATCCAGTTTTCCACTTGAGGTTACTGGCATGCGATCAAGCTGTATAATATGCGAAGGAATCATATAGCTTGGCATAAATGCAGACAGCGCTTTTCGCACCTTCGATACAGACAGCTCCTCTTCGGTTACCACATAAGCGCAGAGTTCCTGTTGCCCATACGCATTTTCACGCGCGATCACTGCTGCTTCTCGCGCGGCGGCCGCTTGCAGAAGTCCAGCTTCAATCTCGCCTAGTTCAATTCGATAACCGCGAATCTTTACCTGATGGTCAAGGCGACCCAAATACTCGATATTTCCGTCCGGGAGCCAACGCGCCAAATCGCCTGTTTTGTACAAAGTTCCTTTTCCAGTAATTCTGTTACCAACAAACTTTTCTGCCGTTACATCTGGCCGGTTCAAATACCCTCTCGCAACACCCGATCCAGCAATGCACAACTCTCCAACAACACCCAAGGGCTGAAGCTGATTCATTCTGCTTAAAATGAATATCTGCACATCAGGTAACGGCTTTCCAATAGGTACAAATTTATCCATGTAGTCTTGAACAGAATAACTAGTCGCATATACGCTAGCTTCCGTTGGTCCATAGAGATTTTCCAATCGAACATCTGGCAGTGCCTCGCGAATCTTGTTGGCAAGCTCGGAAGCTAGAGCCTCTCCGGCAGCAAATATATATTTTAGCTGTCGAATGGCATTAATTTGTCCCCCGTTATAAACAAACCAGTTCAACATGGATGGAACAAAATTGATATGCGTAACGTGATGTCGCTCGATTGCCTGCATAATGAGAACCGGTTCCTTCTCCGCTCCCGGTTCCAAAATGACCAAACGACCACGCCCTACGATCCAGCCGAAAATTTCTATGATCGACACATCAAACGTGTAGTTCGTTTTTAATAGGAACGCATCGTTGGCTTCTAATGGATACAAATATTCATGGGCCTGTAAGATGTGAATTAAATTGGCATGTTCAATCGTCACACCTTTAGGAAGACCTGTAGAGCCGGACGTATATATAACATAGGCAAGATCGTTCATCTCAGGGATTATTCCCAGGTTATCCTTACTAGCCTCATAACTCTCCTCCTGATCAATAAATACAACTTCTCCGGTAAATGACACTTCAGTCACTAGACCTGAATGTGCAAGTAAAACATTCGCCTGACTATCTCTGAGGATGTATTCGATCCGATCCACAGGAAAATCAGGATCAATCGGAACATAAGCCCCCCCTGCTTTTAAGACTGCTAAAATTCCAACTATCATATCAAAGGATCGCTCAGTTATGATCCCAACGAGTTGATTAGCTGTGACTCCTCTTTTGCATAGGTGATGAGCCAGCTGATTGGCACGTTGATTCACATCCTGGAATGTCATCTGGCGATCCTGATACTCTAAGGCAATTCGGTCAGGTGTTTGTTCTGCCGCTTGTTCCAGCAGTCTATGGATAGGCTCCTCTGTCGGCAAGCACACCGGGGCTTGATTGAATGTGGACAATAAAGTCTCCTTTTCCTCAGGCAGAATGATGTCCATTTTATCCACGCTACCGTTCACATCGGCGACCATCAATTCCAAAATGCGAAGGAACGTTTGCATCATCTGCTGGACAATCCCCTGCGGCAGAACAGAGCCGATCTTGATCAGATTATGCCCCAAGGTGGTCGATACAGAGAAATCAAGCAGCATGTTCGTTCTCTCATAACTGTTTTCCATTTCGAATAAAATATTGTTAACTTCTATCGCATTTTCAGCAATATTGTTAAATACATGAAAATCAACATAGTTAAACATGACATCGAAGAACGGATTTTTCCCGTATGCATTCTCTCCAGTCGCCCTACAAATATCCAGCAATGGAAGTCTTCCGTACTCTTTCAGCTCGACATGCTTACGATGAACGTTACGGATCAACTCCGCCCAAGTGATGTTTTGCTCAAACTTGATGCGGAAAGGAACTGTAGTAAGAAAACATCCCAGGATTTTTTCTCCGTCCTCACACACCGGCCGAGCATTTTCGACTAGACCAGCCACAACCTCCTCCTCGAAGGCATACGTACGAAGCATGGAGAGAAAAGCTGTAAAACATACGGTTTTAAGTGTCGTGTCAAGCTGTTGAGCTGTCCGTTTTAAATAGGTAACGAGACTTGAATCCAGTGATTGGGTGATCACATTGTGTGTTGCGTTTTCAGTCTCCTCACCTGAACCTTTTATGCCAGGAAGCTCCCACCGCTTATAATAAGCTAACTCCTCCTGCCAAAAACGCTTACTAGCAGGATTATTTTTTATAGCAAGCTGCTCGATTACAAAATCTTTATAGCTGCTTTTCAGCGGTTCTATTTCCAATGGCTTGCGTTCTTTTAGACTGTGGTATACAGAAGTTATTTCCGTCATCAGCGATGCTACACTCCAGCCGTCCATAATCGCATGATGAAATATCCAAACCAATAAAACGCATTGTTCATCCAGTGTATAAACATGCAGTCTCCAAAGCGGCTTATGGACATCTGTTGCAAATGGGTTCTGACGATCCTTAGCCAGATGATCAGCAATGAATCGCTCTCTTTCCTCCGCAGTTTTATCGGTGAGCTCGAAGAAATTCACTTCCATCGCAACCTGTTGATGGATCAGCTGAACGGGCTCTGGAAAGTTATGAATATGGAAGCTTGATCTGAGAATACTGTGCTTCTCAACCAATAACTTCACAGTCTTCAGCATTACATCGTGTTCGTAGGAGCCGTCCTTAAAACGATAGACAATCTGATCATGGTAAAGGGCAGCTTCTGGTGTTTGTAAACCGTGATAAATCATACCTTTCGATATCTCGCTCATCGGGTGTAAATCTTCCACATTAGTCAAGTGCTCTACGAATCGAACATCTTCCTGCAAACGAGCTTTACCCGCCTCAATTGCATCAATGGCAGCTCTATACAGTTTTTCGTACTGATCGTCTGCTGTCTGGCTTTGAATGTGCTCCACAAGCATCCTGATAGTAGGATACAAATACATCTGTTTGATTTGTACATGAATGCGGCAGTGACGATTCATTTTATTAACAAGTCCAATAGCCCTAATAGAATCCCCGCCTAAATCGAAAAAGTTATCGTGGATACCAATCTGCTCAACACCAAGCATATCTTGCCAAATCTCTGCGAGCTGCCGTTCCAGTTCATTGCGTGGCGCCTGATAGCTTTGCTTGTCACGTAAGCTGTCAGTCTGCTGCGGTAATGCTTTGCGATCTACTTTTCCGTTAGAGGTCAACGGCATATTTTCCAAAAGGATAAAATAGGCTGGCAACATAAAGCTCGGCAATTGTTTCGCAAGGTAGACTTTCACTTCTGAAACGACTAATTTAGGATCTGCAGTAAAATAGGCGCACAGCGATTTATGTCCACCGTCTCCCTCTCTGGCTAAAACGGCTGCTTCTTTGATAGCGGGATGCTCTAAAAGCTTTCGTTCAATTTCACCTAACTCAATCCGATGCCCCCTGATCTTAACCTGATGGTCTATCCGCCCCAAATACTCAAGGTTTCCGTTCGGCAATCGACGGACAAGGTCTCCGCTTTTATACAGCCTTTGTTTTGGAACGTACGGATTTTGAATAAATTTCTCGGAGGTCAATTCCACTCGATTGAGATATCCTCGTGCCAGCCCGTCTCCGCCTACATGCAGTTCCCCTGGAACACCTACAGGCACTAGCTTATTACGAGGATCCAGCACATAGGCCGTCAAAGTTGGAATAGGCTTCCCGATATCGCTGCTATTTTGTTTTATTTCCTCGTCCGAGATGTCTTTGTACGTAACATGAACAGTGGTTTCCGTAATACCGTACATATTTATTAGTTTGATATGCCTGTATTTTTCTTTAAAAGACTTCAGCTTGGCCGGTGCCAAAGCCTCTCCGCCAAAAATAACCATGCGCAAGCTTAGCCCCGTATTTTCTGTCTGCATTTCCTCATGCATCACTTGATAGAACGCAGTTGGTGTCTGATTAAGAATTGTAACGCCTTGCTCTTCTAATAAACGGACGAACAGGTGCGGGTCTTGGGTCACTTCCTTTGGAACGATGACGAGCTTGCCACCGTAAAGCAAAGCCCCGTACATTTCCCACACCGAAAAATCGAAGCAATACGAATGAAATAATGTCCATATGTCATTTGAGTCGAAATCAAAAGGTGATTTGTCGTTATATAACAGCCTTACTACATTGCGATGCTCGATCAGTACTCCTTTAGGCGTCCCTGTAGTTCCAGAAGTATAGATGACGTAAGCTAAATCGTTCGGAGTATTAATTGGCGCCAGATCAGTAGGTTCTGCTTGTGCATAATCGGGACAATCAAGTAAAATTTGTTCTCCAAAAAACTCCGTCTCAGCCACTAGGTGGCTTTGGGTCAGCAAAATGTGACAAGCACTATCGGACAAAATGAAACGGATGCGCTCCTGCGGATAGTCGGGATCAATCGGTACATAAGCACCTCCAGCTTTTAACACTCCCAAAATCCCTACGATCATCTCGATTGACCGTTCACAAAGGATTCCAATCAACTGATCTGCCTCTACACCCTTTGCTCTTAGGACTCTTGCCAACTGATTAGCCTTTTCATTTAATTCGCGATATGTCAGAGACGAATCGCCATTAGCCACTGCAATCTTATCTGGATGGCTTCTAGCTTGTTCTTCAAAAATCTGATGAATCGTTTTCTCCCGCGGATAATCTGTCTTTGTATCGTTACATTCTTCAAGCAGATGCATTTTTTCTTGTTCAGTTAAAATCTCGGCCTCTTCCAGCAGGCAATCAGGATTCATCGTTACTCCTGCCAGCACTTGCTTCAAATGCCCTGCTATACTCTCAACCCGCTTTCTTTCAAGAACATGGGCGTTATAGCTATAGATGATTTTTATTTCTTTGCCCGGAATAACCGTAACTGTAAAATCATAGTTATTGTGCTCGGAAAAATCGATCCCCTCGATCTGCAGCCCTTGCTTTTCCGACCCGCTCAGTGCTTTCATTCCTTGCTCAATCGGATAATTTTCAAATACTAGCAGGTGATCGAATAAATGTTGTCGTAACTCCGACTGTGCTTGAACCTCATATAAAGGGCAATAGGTGAAAGGCTCAGTCTCTAGCGCACGTTGCTGTATTTGCTGAAGCAGCTCTCGAAATGACATCTGTCCAAATCGTACCCGTACAGGAATTGTGTTAATAAATAAGCCTACCATTTTCTCTATTCCAGGAATTTCAGCAGAGCGTCCTGAGACGACAGTGCCAAACACAACATCATCCGTACGATTATACTGACGAAGTAATACGGCCCAAATCGCTTGAAATACGGTATTTACGGTCACTTGATTGGCTTGAGCTAGCTGTTGCAGACGCTCTGTCAATGTCTCATCCAAAGTTAGGCTTAATTCCTCATGATGATAGGCTCCATGATCTCTGCGTTCTCCTGTTCTCGGAATCGTTGTCTGTTGAGTATAATTGTCCAAATAGTTGCGCCAATAAGACAATGCTTCTTCTCTGTCATTTTCGTAAAGCCACTCAATGTACTTCCTGTAGGACATAGCTTTGTCCAAACGAATCGTCTTTCCTTGCTGCAGAGCATGATAACTGTGAAAAACATCGGTAAAAATAATGCCGAGACACCAGCCGTCCATAATTAAATGGTGAAAGCTCCAGATCAATGTGTAGCGATTCTCTTTGACTTTGAAGATAGAAATGCGAAGGAGCAGGTCGCATTGAATATCAAATCCGCGCTTGCGATCATTTTCTTTAAACGCGTCTATATAGGCTGTTTGCTGATTTTCTTCCATGTCTGACAGGTCTTTAGCATGTACAGTCAATCTTCGTTGCTTCCATACCACCTGCTGTGGTTGGGCCAGCTCCTCGTAGATAAACACCGTTCTGAGCACATCATATCGATCCAATAATTCATTCACGCTTTGCTCAAAAGCAGGAATATGAAGATCACCGGCTAGCTCAAATGTAGCCTGCTCAAAATAAGCCGTTGTCCCTTCCTCCTTCAAATAGTGAAACAGCATACCCTCCTGCATGTATGACAATGGATAGATATCCTCGATTTCCTCTATGCTTCCCTCCGCCTTCAATCTCTCTGAGAGAACATCCCACTCGTCTGTGGTCAAGGTATGGCTACTAAAGTCGCTGGCTGTTTTTTCTGTTTCCGTGAGACCGGTGCAATGCAAGATGATGTCGCGGATATACTGCAAAAAGCCCTCAAGGAATTGAACAACTGTCGCTTCTTTGTATTCCTCGCGGTGATAGCCTACAGTCAATGTCAATGAGCCGCCCACAACCATCGCATTAATATCCAAAGCAACCGCACGAAGAGCTTCTCCACTTACCATGTACTGAGACTGGTACATGGATCGTTGAAAGACGTCTCGTTGTATGTCATTGTCAAACTGCCCTAAATAATTAAACCGAATATCGGGTTGAGCTTGAAAAGCAATAGCTTGCTTATGCTCTTTTGGCATCATATATTTGGCAATCCCGTAACCTTTGCCTTTATTAGGTATCCGCCGCAATCCATCTTTGATGCGCTTGATCTGGTAGCCGAGCAAGTTGGAGCTCAGATGAGTCTGGTCAGGAGTACGTAAATCGAGCAGGACCGGATAGATTGATGTGAACCAGCCAACCGTTCTGCTGATGTCCACTCCCGGCAATATCTCTTCTCTGCCATGGCCTTCAAGGCTAATCAATACTTGTTCTTGTCCCGTCCATTTCTGTACAGCTAGGCCAAGAGCAGTTAACAAAATATCATTGATTTCCGTATGATACGCCCGATGAGTTTCTTTCAGCAGTAGCTCTGTCTCTTCTTCAGATAGGGCCAATGAAAGCAAACGCTCATCTGCTTGCTTGCGACGAAGAGCTTCACCATCTTTTGGCAGGGGAACAATTGAGAGCGACTCGATTTCTTTCCAATAAGCAAGCTCCTTGATCAGCTTCTTGCTGCCTGCAAAGCTTTGGAGCTGACTGGCATACTCTCGATAAGACGTCGTCTTCGCTGGAAGCTTCATTTCTTCGTTCGCTTCCAGTTGACGATATAGGTCTGAGAAATCCTCCAGCAGAATCCGCCATGACACGCCATCTACCACTAGGTGGTGAATAGCAATCAGCAGATGATCCCCCATAGCTGTGCAAAATATTCCAAGCTTTACAAGTATCGGACATGTCGTGAGATTCATGCTCCGCTGAATATGTAGCTCCTCTTCAGCAATGCGCGCAGCGATGTCGGTTTCCCGCGTCATATCCACCACGTGCACATGCACCTTCTGCCCTTCAAGGCCCCTGTTATACTGAACCCAGCTCCCTTCATTTGACCGGGACACTTGTATGCGCAATGCATCGTGGTGCTCCGTCAAACGCTCGAAAGCACGGCATACCAATGAAGGATCAAAGCCGTTTCGGCGATACAACAAAACAGATTGATTGTAATGGTGTAATCCATCACCCTCCTGCTCCTGGAATAGCTCCATTTGAATAGGTGTAAAATTCACTTCGCCCTCAACTGGACCCTGATCAATCATTTGACGGAATTTCCGCACAAACGAAGAGACTTCGGCGATAGAAGGATGCTGAAGTAAGCTTTTAACCGACAGCTCATAGCCAAGCTTCCTCATATGGGAGCATACCTGGAGAGCTTTAATGGAATCTCCTCCCAATTGAAAGAAATTATCCGCAATTCCGATCCGATTCACGCCTAATATTTCTTGCCAAACAGATGACAAGGCTTCTTCAATCGGATTACGCGGAGCTGTATACTCAACACCGCTATGATTATCTCCATCCGGTTCAGGAAGCGCTTGGCGATTCACTTTACCATTCGAGGTTAGCGGAATGCACTCCAGTGATACGAAATAAGCCGGTATCATAAAGCTTGGCAAAGCCTGTATCAATGCCTCTCTTGTTTGTTTAATTGTAAAGCCGTCCTTCAACACAACATAAGCGTAAAGCGTGAATTGACCACAGCGATCCGGCCGAGAAATAACTGCCGCGTCCTGAATCTTTTCCATTTCCAGAAGCTTCGATTCAATCTCTCCCAGCTCGATCCGATGACCTCTGATTTTAACCTGTTGATCCTTCCGTCCTCCGTACTCCATGTCCCCGTTTGGGAGCCACTTCGCCAAATCACCCGTCTTATACATCCGCTTTCCTGGAAGAAACGGATTTTCAATAAATCGTTCTGCTGTCAATTCAGGCCGATTTAAATACCCCCTAGCCACTCCTTCACCTGACACGTACAGTTCCCCAACAACCCCAATGGGAACGGGTCGGCACTGCTCGTCAAGAATATAGCAGGACAATGTGGGAATAGGCTTTCCTATATTGCTGGTCGTATAATCCATGTCAGCTTGATGAATTTCCTTATATGTAACATGTACAGTCGTTTCCGTAATGCCATACATGTTGATAAACATGACTTGGGGATATTTTTCTTTCCATTGCTTCAACCGCGTTGGAAGTAAAGCTTCACCGCCGAAAATTACTTTCCGCAGTCTGATATCTGATTTGACTCTGCTTAATTCCTCCTGAACCAGCGAATAGAATGCCGATGGGGTCTGATTCAGCACCGTCACCCGTTCACGTCGAATCACTTCCCAAAATACAGCGGGATCTTGAGCAGCCGCCTTTGGAATAATAACTAATTTACCGCCGTATAAAAGAGCCCCATACATTTCCCAGACAGAAAAATCAAAGCAAAACGAGTGAAAGAGTGTCCAGACATCCGCCTCGTTGAAATCAAACAATGACTTGCTGTTAAACAAGAGCCTAACCACATTTTTATGCTCAATCAAAACACCTTTTGGTTTCCCTGTCGTACCGGAAGTGTAAATGACATAGGCTACATCCCGAGGTTGTGCAATACTGATCGGATTGGATGCATCCCCCGTATATAACTCTTCGTCATCTAGATACAGCATTCTCCCCTGAAAAGGCGGCTCGAATAGAAACTGACGCTGAAGCAGCAGGACATCCACTTGGCTGTCTTCCAACAAAAACTGAATACGTTCATTCGGATAATCCGGATCAATTGGTACATAAGCGCCTCCAGCTTTCAAAATGCCAAGTATACCTACAATCATATCTAATGAACGGTCCGCCATGATGCCGATTAGCTGTTCTCGCCTTACTCCTTTAGCAAGAAGCGTTCTGGCCAATTGATTTGCCCGTTCATTAAGTTCCCTGTACGTGAACTGACGATCTTCCCACACGACAGCAATATGGTTCGGTGTTTTTTCCGCTTGCTCTTCAAAAAGCATGGAAATCGTTTTATCCATGGGATATTCTGCATTCGTATCATTGAATGTAAATAGCACCTGATGTTTTTCTTCTTCTGAAAGCAGTTCGATCTCGGAGAGCGGTTGCGAGGGGTTCATCATTACTTGCTGTAAAATGTTCAATAATCCATTAATCATGCTGTCAATCTCTTGTTCTGTAAACAATTCAGTACGGTAATCAAGATAGAGCTTAAGCTTATCTGTATTCATTTCTTCTACAATGTGAATGTTTACATCGTTAATTTCGTGACCGTGCGAAAGGCTTTCCGTTTGATACGTGACACCACCGATCTCGTCCCATTTAAGCGGTCGATATTCTATACAAATGCCAAATAATCTGTCAGTCTGTGGGTTATTTTTTCTCAAATGCTGAATGAGTAAATCATACGGGTATTTTTGATGTCGAAGAATCGAAGCTTTTTCTTTATTCACATGCTGGAGAAAAGTGACAAAATCTATATGTGGGTCTAGGTAGGTACGAAGTGGAAACGTGCTGACAAACATGCCAAGCATCTCTTTTTCTTCTTTTGTGGTGCGATTGGCATATACAGTCCCGATCGCAATATCGCGTTGGCCAGTCATTTTATACACATAGACATACAGTGTGGCAAGAAATATGGAGAAGATATTCGCGGTGTAATTATCACAAAATTCATTTATCTTACAAGTTAATTCTTTAGGGACCTGAATCGTTTTTCGTTGAGCTTTCGTACCTGTTTGGTATGAATTATAATCCTTGAGGCTTATAAATTCAGGTAAGGTGGAAAATTTTTGATGCCAAAAGGTGCAGTCTTTCTCGAATCGAGGGGAAGATAAATATTCTTGTTCATTTCCAATGAAGCTTACATATGATGGAGCTTTTTTTTGAGGCTGATGCTCATGGTCCATCAGGTTTGCGTAGGCTTCAAAGATTTGTCTTGCCAGAAAATCAAGGGACACGCCATCAATCATGATATGGTGAAACCTGCCAAAAATAAGTGTTTCCTTATTATTTACACGAATGATTGAAAATGCATATAATCTAGACTGAATTTGTTCGAAGGAGATTTGAGACTCGTGGTTTGCCCATCTGTCGAAGTCTTCAAAATCGTGAATATCAAAAAGCGGAATCTCGATAGGTTCCGGCTCGGCAAAATACTGCTTCGGTTCCTCGTCATCATTCTGAATTAGCCGAATTTGAAAATCACTATTATTTTCTGTCACGAAATGAATAGCCTTGATTAATAAGGAATAATCGATGTTTCCCTTCACTCTAATAAAACCTGCAAGATTGGAAATGCTTGAATTGGAATATAGCTGTTCGGTATACCAGATTCTTTTCTGCGGATGTGTTAGTGAATACGTCTCAGAAATTACCCTTTCAGTCTCTTTGTTCATATTCTGTTCCTCCCCATATCACGTTGGTACCTCATTTCTCCTTTGTAAAAAATTAACACAATTAAAAAAGCAGCAAATGAATTTAATCACCAAATATATTATAATCATATTTTTCTATTTTTTTCTATTATTTTCTATTTAATTCTAAAAATATCCATAAAACTCTTGTTAAAATATGTCGAAACCACGAAAACCTCATAAACCCGCAAAAACTATTTGCTTTCCTTTCCCTGACAAAAAATCGGTTCCCTAGCTTAGAAAACGGTCCCTATCTGACGCTATTTATTACTAAGCTTGGCGATCCATTTCTACAAAATCTTTTCGAAAAGCCTACCCTCGCAGTACCTGCTTCTCTGTGTAAAAATAGATGGCATTAACCTCACAGGCTATACGATAAGGGGTGATCACGCTCTCGTACTAAAACGCACACAACTGTCTGAACTGGCAAAGCATGTGTTTTTGCCGTTGCATCAGCGTGGTCTAAATAAAGACGAGGTAACGAATGCTATTGCAGTAACCAGAGACGTTAGATGAATCAAAAAAATGCAAGCAAGACTGTATTTCCAGTTTTGGACTGCTATTTTTGATGTTCCCACAAGAATACATTGAATACATGTAACAATGAACAGAGCTTTCTATTTCTAGGGATATTATCACGCTCATTTAAATAACTAAGCTTTGTACGCTAAACCCTAATTGACGAAAAAAAAAAACGCCGAAATCCTGTAATGCTAAGGATTGCCGGCTTCGATTTCCCCTTGAATAAGTGGTAACAATGCGTTTGGCTGGCAGTTTGGTAGCATTTTCTACCCCGACAACTGCTGGCAAGCCATATTCACGTGCGATTACTGCTTTATTGGTCATCAGTCCACCAACTTTGGTGACGAGGCCTTTTCTGGATACAAACAATGGTGTCCAGCTAGGGTCAGCAAATGAGGTAACTCATATATCTCCATCTTCTAGATCAGCATCTTCCATGTTTAAGATGACACGTGCTCACCCATCTATCACTCAGGAAGAAACAGGTAGACCTACAATAGCTTGGAGCTGGGAGATTTTCACGTTTATACTCTCCGCAATGATTTCACCATCAGACGTGATAACACGTGGGGGAGTTAGTTTTTCATATAATTTGTACTCGTCTTTTCGTTTACCGCCAGGTAATTGCTTCAATCGATCTCATAACTCTTGTTCTTATTTCAAAGCTTTTGTCTCGTTAATGATATAGATTAATATATTTTAAGGGTAAACAGAAAAATACAGTAATAAACTTTTTAAAGAAGTCCATAAATGAATAAATAGAAGTAATTCAAAAGGAACCAGTATAATGCATACAGGGCGACACTTCTCAGATTATCGCCCTTGTCCCAAAAAACAGACGAGAGGATTAAACCATCTCGTCTGTTTTTTTATACTCTGTTTTATAGCTAATCAGATACAAATAAATACTTGTTCGTCATAATTAATTCCGAGAGAATCCTTAATGTTCAGATTTGCAATCTAAATAGGACAATACGGGAAGAACGCTATCAGGTATCTTGTAATGCACCCCGAATAGAAATGAATAGTGATAATTGCACCGGGAGAATTAGTTGAACTTCTCCCCCAACGCTAAATTTATATGCAAGATACTCCCACTTAAAAAATAATTTCGACACACCCGATATCTATTAGTTTGAACTAATTATTGTATTGTAATATCCAAAGGCTTGTTGTTAACATGGATTTATTCGTAAAACCGTTATCTATTGATTCGTGGTTATCAAAAGGACTCTATACGCCTTCCTACATGTTTAGCCAAAATTTTTCAATTGCTGCGTATAACTTCATCTTATTTTCAACTTTTGAAATTACATGACCTTCGCCAGGAAAAAATTAAGTATTCTTAATCAAGCCCTTTCTCCTCTAATTCTGCTACAATTGTTCAGACTCCTCTTTTTTCACTCGTGGATCATTAGCTCCTTGTGCAATACCACAAGTAACGGCATTCGGCAAAATGACCTTAAAGCAAATTTGTGAAATTACGAATGTTTTAAGGTCGGCTTTATATCGAAAGCTTTCAGAAGGGAAAAAATGGTTCGTTTTTATTGCTTTAAAGGGCCATTTTGCTGAATAACACGGTTTATTACTTATTAGCTAACCCTACATAATTGTGCACGAAAAGTCGGATGGATACATTTAAATCCTGTTATTCTTTTGATAACGGAGGTCATATAAATGGATTTGCTTAAAAACATGAATGGAGCATTAAAGTATATTGAAGAAAATCTTACTAATGATATTGACTTTAAAGAAGTAGCAAGGGTGGCTTTCTGCTCCGAATATCATTTTAAAAGGATGTTTTCCTTCCTTGCAGGCATTTCACTATCGGAATACATCCGTCGCAGACGGCTTACTCTTGCAGCATTTGATCTTAAAGATAGCAGCGTAAAGGTCATTGATATTGCAATAAAATACAGGTACAACTCACCAGATTCTTTTTCACGAGCTTTTCAAAACTTGCATGGCATAACACCGTCAGAAGCCAGAAATAATTGCCATTCACTTAAAGCTTACCCACGAATGACCTTCCAGTTATCAATAAAAGGAGGAAGTGAAATGAACTATCGAATCGAAGAAAAAGAGGCATTTCGCATCGTTGGTATTAAGAAAAGAGTTCCTATTATTTTCAACGGTGTTAATCCGGAAATTGCCTCTATGTGGGGAAATTTAGATGGTGAAACGATAAATAAACTTAAAAAACTTTCTAATGTCGAGCCTATGGGACTTCTTAGCGCATCCACAAACTTTTCTGAAGGCAGGATGGAGGAAAAAGGCGAGCTTGATCACTATATTGGTGTAGCAACAACTAAAGCGTGTCCTGATAACCTAACACAACTTGAAGTTCCTGCTTTATCATGGGCTGTATTTGAAGCAATCGGGCCATTTCCAAATACGCTGCAAGATGTATGGGGACGCATTTATTCCGAATGGTTTCCATCCTCAAATTATGAACAAATAGAAGGCCCAGAAATCCTGTGGAATGAGAATAAAGATGTAACCTCACCAACTTTCAAAAGCGAAATATGGATTCCGATTTTAAAAAAGTAATTATCATCAATTAGAAAGTCAGCGCAGTATTCCAGAATCGGCGCTTTATGGAGTAATGAAAAAGAACCCAATTTCTCTATTTTAATACAGAGAAATTGGGCTTTTTAGTATTGAAATTTCCTTCGCCTGCAGTTGTTTAAAATAAAGTCTGTTCGAAAACACCTCATAAACCAGTATTTTACGATAAATAAAAGAATCCATTTTGAAAAAAGATTGATCAAAATGGACTCTTCTATAACAGATTTATGTTTCGTTTTATAAAAAAGTTTGTTCATTTTAGCTACGTGCTTCAACTAAAGCACCATATAGTTTAATAACCTGATTTACTGATTATATCTTCAATTCTTCATATTTAACTACATAGATATAGTTTTTGTGGCAACTGTTTGTTGAAATGCCTGATCATGCTCAACAATAACCATTGTCGGATTAAATCTTTGAATAAGCTCTTCAATCTGAATGCGTGAATAAATATCAATAAAATTTAACGGTTCATCCCAAATATATAAATGAGCTTTTTCACATAAACTTTTGGCTATAAGCAGCTTTTTCTTTTGTCCACCAGAATAATGAGATATATCTTTCTCAAATTGAATTCGGTCAAAATCCATCTTATGTAGGATGGATTTAAATAACGTTTCATCAATACCATGCTCTTCAATAAAGTCCGATAACAGTCCCTTCAAATGAGAAGTACCTTGTTGGACATAGGAAATAATGAGGCCTGAACCTAAATTTATTGAGCCTGTATGCTGTATTGGATTTCCTAGAATTAGTTTTAGGATACTACTTTTTCCGCTTCCATTCTTTCCATCAAGTACAATTCGGTCACCTTGTTCAACTTTAAAGCTAATTGGCTTATTCACTATTTGGTCATCGTACTTAACAGACACATCAGCCAAAACAATCAATTCATTTGACTGAAATTCCAATGGTTCTAATTTTAATGACTCAGTTTTTTCCACATTTTTTAGCAGTTTTGACTTTTCCTCAATAGCTTTTTGTTGCCTTGATTCAAGGTTCTTTGCTCTCTTCATCATCTTTGCCGCTTTATGTCCTACAAAACCCTTGTCCAACTTAGAACCCGAATTGGTTGTCCCATTTTTGGAAGCTTCCACTTGATTAGACCAACCTGCTGAACGCTTTGAAGACTGTTTTAATCTACCTATGTCTTTTTGTAGACGCTGATTTGTTGCCTCTTCATGTTTCTGCTGTCTATCAAAGTTTAACTTCCAAGAAGAATAGTTACCACTTTGAACTTCAATATTTGCCTTATTTATAGATAAGATATGATCAACGCATCCATCTAAAAAGATTCTGTCATGTGAAATTAAAATAAATCCTTTTTTCTTCCTTAGATAATCAGAGACCATCTTTCGTGCATCAGTGTCTAGATGATTCGTTGGCTCATCAATTAATAGAAATTGACCCTCAGTCAAAAAAAGTGCAGCAAGCAACACCTTTGTTTGTTCTCCATTTGATAACGTTTTAAATGGTCGGTACATGACCTCAGCATCAACATTTAGATAGGATATTTCACGAAGAAATTCCCAATCTTCTGCTTGAGGGCAAATTTCTTCAAAGATTTCATGAGTATACTTGTTTTTATCCGAAACTGGATAAGGAAAATAATTAAATTCTACCGAAGAAATAATTTTCCCACTATACTCATAATTCCCTAATAATAAATTAAAGAATGTTGTTTTACCTCGTCCATTTCTACCGATAAATCCAAGTTTCCAATCCGTATCTATTTGAAAGTTTACACCTTCAAAAATATTGTCAAAGCTACCTGGATAAGAAAAAGTTAAGTCTTGAACTTGTATCATTGACATGATAATTCCTCCTTTGTATATCAACACTTTTTACTTTTTATACAAAGTCGGCACATCCATCTATTCTAAATTTCTCCGTATAAGTTTGATGGATATTAACGACTTATACGGAGTATTACATGCGTAACAATAGTGTCTGAATTGCTCATTTCTCTCTCTCCTTTATTTATTAGATCAAAGTTACAGATTAAAAAATATCAATTTTAACTATGAGAGAATAAAAAATCCTCCCAATTTGTAATTGGAAGGATTAGTCTTTCACTTATATTACATAAGTTCTTTTTGCCTTTGGAATCATGGCAATTAAAGTGTAAACTGATCTATAAAAATGGACAGACTAACCCTATATTTTGTAGTTTGAAGTTATTCATTTCAAATAAAAATATAGATTAGTTAATCATTGTCCATCCATCAGTCCTCTCATAATTGTATTTTTATATTAACAAATTTTTTTGCGGAATACAATTCAACATCATATTCCCTCAAATTACTGCTTGTTGCTCATTTGATAATTTCCATATAATTGACCACAAGCAGCATCTATATCAATTCCAAATTGACTTCTAATGGTCACATTAATAGCTGATGATTTTAATTTTTTGTAAAAATTAACAACATGACCTTCATCAACTTCTCCGAATCTTAAAGCAGAACTGACGGTTGGGTTATATCTGATTAAATTTACATGATATAAACGTCCTTCTTTATATCGACCTTTTAATAGACTTACTACTTCTTTAGCATGGTCAATAGAATCATTCACACCAGGTAACATAATATAAGCAATATATACTTTTCTTGATGTTATTCGTATATGCTCATCTAATGTATCCATTACATCTAATAATGGATACCTATCATTAATCGGCATCAGCTTACTTCGTTGTTCATTAAAAGGAGAATGCAACGAAAAAGTCAAATTGACTTGCGGATAATTCAGAGTCATTTTTTTTATACTTGGTATAATGCCAATAGTTGAAATAGATATCCTACGAGGGCTTAAAGCAAATAGCGTAGGATCAGTGAGTACATCTAAGGCATCAAAAACTTGTACATTGGCTAACGCTTCTCCCATCCCCATAAAAGAAATACTATCAATTGAGTGACCTTGTAAGTAAAAATGGAGGATTTGGTCAGTTATTTCATCTGAGGTCAAATTTCTTTTTAATCCAATGTCACCTGTTGCACAAAATTTACATCCAAAATTACATCCGCACTGAGAAGATATACAAAATGATTCCCACCCAGCTTTATATTTCATATTTACCGTTTCTATTTTTTCATTTCCTGAAATTTCAAATAAGACTTTAGTGACTTGCTCAGAATGTTGTTCCTTTAAAGGAACAACATCTAAAATAGACTCTCCAAATTCCTTAACTAAAATTTTTCTTAACGATTTTGGAAGTACATTAATTTCGTTGAATTTATTTATTCTTTCTTTAAAAATGGCATTCAATATTTGCTTCATTCTAAAACTAGGGTAATTATGTTCCCTTAAGAATTCTTTTATTCTTCTATACTTATTGTTTAGTTTTAATTGCATCTTTCTCATCCTTTCATAAGACCCTCTAGTTTTATAGGAGTAAATAGAAAGGAGTTGTCTATCCCTTAAGTTAAAAATAAACGCAAAAAAAGCACCAATAGAATTATCGGTGCTGAACTTTAAATAAAATATGCACAAATAAATAACAAGGACTCTAAGTCATTGCTTTGTAATTTATTTGCCATAGAGGCAAAGCTCCGATAACTGTTTTTGTATGGTTGTATAGCATAAAAAAGGACAGACTACTCCCTTTGTCTGCTAAATTATTACCAATTTTTACATTTTTACCAAACAGAATTCTAAAAACAGTTAACATTGCTTGCACCTCCCATTGTCAAATTTATTATCGAGTAATCTAACATAAAAGTGAGTATATGTAAAGTGTAATTTAGGAATTATTGTAAAACCGATCTGCCTATATAGTTAAAGAAAAAAACTCTGCAAAAATAGAGTTTAATCAAACTTTATTTTAAATAGTAAAATATACTATTACTGAAACAAAAGCTATCAAGCCAATAATTGAATCTGAAAAATTGTTAATCCTCAATTATACTCTTTCCTCCTTTAGCGCATTTTTGACTGCATTCATCATATGATTTTTTATCCTATCAATAGTGCTTGTTTGCCAAAACATAGACCAATGTCCTCCATACTGTTGAGGCAAATATACCACTTTGTCTATAGGTTTACGGAACCGCGTATCTCGTCTAACTCTTTTTATAAGGCCAGTAAGAACCCCCAGGCAAGCGTTGTTACTATATTTTTGCTTCCGAAGCAAAAAAAACCGAGGTTTAAGCCTCGGCTATACTTCTTTCATGCTTTTTCCTAGAAGGATTTCTGCCATTTTATGTGCATACTTATAAGTTTCAAAATCTTCATAATTGCTTAATACTACAATTGTGAGTTTTTCTTTTGGAAAGCGTAAGAATTGCGACTGATAGCCTGCCCACAGTCCGCCGTGTTCTAAATAGTGAAAGTCGAATGATTGACCATAAAATACGCCAAAAGCATAGTCTCTATTGTCGATAATTTTGTCACCAGTTGGCGTTATTTTTGGGCCGACTTCCTCGATTCTTTTAACAAGCTCTTTACCTCCAACTTTACCTGAATTGAAGTTTTCTCCCCACTTAATCATGTCTTCAACATTTGAATGTACGGCCCCATCACCTGTATGTTCCCAAGGGCTCTCAAAGATTTCATACGTTCCTTGCTCGTTTTTCGTGTAACCACGAGCAATTGATAAATTTGTAGGATAAGCATCTACAATTGATGTATCTTTCATATTTAAAGGTTCAAAAATGCGTTCCTTTGCAAACTCACGCAGACTCTGTCCACTTGCTTTTTCTACTATAAGAGATAATAAAAAATATCCTGTGTTACTGTATTCAAACTTTGTTCCTGCAGCGAAATTAGCTATTTGGTGATTTTCAAGATGTTCTAATGATTCCTTAACAGTTAGTTTATCAGTTTCTAAAATTTCTTTCTCTTCCGCTAGATCCATATAATCAACAAGCCCGCCTGTATGATGGATTAAGTGTCTAATTGTCACAGGTCTAGCATACTCACCTATAGAAGGAACATATTTCAAAATTGAGTCATCTAAATTCAATTTCCCTTCCTGCTCCAGTAATAAAATTGCAAATGCTGTGAATTGTTTAGAGACAGATCCAAGGTTAAAAATTGTTTTTGTTGTTATTGGTAGATTTTTCTCTATTGAATCTAATCCAATTGCGCCTTTATACGTTACTCCACTATCAAATCTTGCGATATAAGCACAACCAGGCTCATTTGCAGATATTTTTTCGAATAATTGAATAATTTTTGAATGTTTCGCTTGATCGAATGTATTAATCATATTAAAACACCTCTTCTCAACTTTTAAAATCTTGTACTAAATAAATACAATTAAGTACTATTTTTAAAACATAACATGCCAAAGGAACTATTACAAATCACTGGAGTTAGTTTGGTTTTATGGACACATCTTGGTTAAGTTCTTACAATTAACTTATAGGAGATCAATACAGATGAAACAGTGCCGTTTTATTTTTAACGGTTAATAAAAGTAAAGAACTCTAATTAATTATCCAAAATTAATAATAATAGGACAATTATTACTATATTTCCGCCGTTAACAGTTCTAAGAGCTTGTTTCAATAAGATTTCCAAAGCCGTTAAATTGATTTTGCTCTGTCCATGCTTTGGTGTTGGCTTGGAAATGCTGCACGTCTGTTGTCTGACCAAATGAGTTGAAGCCTTTCTCGATTTTGGTACCGTTTGGATACTGGACATGCACGGTATCCCCTGTTGTGGATGTATTGTACTCATAGGTGATTTTGCCCATTCCTGGATGTTTAACGGATAAGATGCGTCCCAGCTCATCATAGGGGTATGTGTTGCAGTTCCATCTGGATACACAATCGAGTCCGGGGTGTCATCTTCATCCTCGTATCTTTGTTCGTACGTACGTCCAAATGTGGTCATGGAAGTCGGACGTAAAAAGCCGTCATACGTATAGGAAATCTTTGTATCGTTGTTTTGCTGTGTAAGGAGCTGGCGTGTCGTTGGATCGTAGGTATTCTTCTCCGTCTCTACTACTTTTTTACCTGAC
>NZ_JAUKFY010000027.1 GCF_030489605.1 Brevibacillus laterosporus | reverse complement strand
TTTAGACCGTTGGAGGGATTTTGTATTCTGGAATTTTACCCATTGACTCTTTTAATTTACTAAATACCCTAGTACCTTATTAGCTATTAAAATAAGCAGACAGGATTTCAACATCATTCTTTGAGAGAATGATCTCTGAAATTTCCTCGATATCCACTAACTTGTAACTTTTCAATAATAACACTGTATATTTAGCTTTATCGTTCGGCCACCTCAAAATAACGGTTCTTATATCACCTTGCCTCACGGTTATGTCACTTATTATTGTGAATCCTTCCTCAAAACAAGCAGATAACTTTTCATCCATTTTTGTAATTTTTATTGGTTGATCCATGCTTTTATTTCCTCCCTATAAAAAACAGCACCGATTTTTTATCAATGCTGTTCACGTTGTAATATGTTTATTATTTCCAATTACACAATACTATTCTATTATTTTTGCTTAAACGGATTAGATTTGAAAGGATTGGACGCTTTCTCTCCAAAATCCTTTCGTACTAACAAGATTCTTCCTTTAAAAATCAATTCCATCTCGTCAGTTTTACCACTTTCCGTCAAAGCAAAGACTTTGGTAATTTTGCAGTTTGAGTTATTGCTTGATGAAATTTCAGATGCATATTTTACAACTTCAGACTCATTTTCAAAGCACCTGTGGAAAGTTACTTCTTCCCCTTGGTATTCAGTCGCAAAGACTACGTACACAGTATATGGGTTTTTCATTTTGACCTCCGTTTAAGAACCACTACTAACATCCAGAGGAATTATCTCATTCTCCCTAGTTACTTTTTAATGAGAAATGGATTAAAAGGTTCGTCATCATCTGTGGTGCTAGCTACTTCATCGCGAGAAGCAAACGGGTTCGCAGGGGCATCCGAAACACTTCTTGATCTCGTAGTAGTAGTTTTGAACGGATTTGGTAAACTCAGTTCACCACCGAGATCAAAACCAGATGATTTACTCTCACGTTCTTGTTGCTCCTTGACTAATTGTTGTGATTCTTCTTCCAATCTTCTTGCTCGTTCGGGCAATCCTTGTAAGCTTACTAAAGTGTACACAAGCGCATGCTTAGAATCCCATGTAGATTTACCATAATACACAGGGACACCAGGTAGCTCTTCCTTAATACGCTTATTGATTTTTTCTAATGTATTTATATTTAACAACTCTTCTTTACTTTTTGGCATAACAACATGTAGGCCAAATGCGCGAGCATCTTTCGAATAATTAAACCCATTCGCAAGTACGTTTTTCTCGCGATATGTGGATACGATTTCGTTAATCAAATCATTCTCGCTCTTCAAAACATTTTCTTGCAAGTTGATTCGCTTTTTCGCGTAAGTGAGGACACCGCCGGTGCATAATAATTTGTTTTTAAAATCTTCTGCGTCTAATGTTTTATCAGATTCTAGCGTTGTTGATACATTCCATTCATGGAGGATACTTGCAACCTTGTAATTGGAATATTGGTCCCATGAGATACTACTATCCAAATCAGTATCAGCTAGGTGATCTTCAATTAGTTTTTTGTTATCAATAATCGTAAGGTTCTCTAAAACTCGATAAGTATTTCCCTTCTTATCGGTTCTCACTTCTTGGAGTTTAGGCGTAAGTTCTTTAAGCGCATAGTATGCATTAAGATTCTCGTCAATGTGCGGATTTGGTAGTGATACAATAGCCATAACGGGCTTTCCTACGAAGTCCGCCACTACGTCAATAACCATATTTATAGCTCCTGTACCAGTCCCTCCACCTAAAGAAGCAGCCACTACGATTACATCAACATCTTTCAAAACTCGATTAATTTCATTAAATACAATTTGACCATTCGCTTGTACAGCTAACTTTCCCTTACTTGGATCCATGCCAGCACCACGTTCAAATTCTTTCCCTTTTAATGACACGCGGTTGTTTTTATCTACATTCTTTAAGGATTTTAAATCACCCATATTGGTGTTAAGACATAGAACCGGATATGCTGGTTCGTTATTAATAGGATTACGGATGCCAGCAAAAGTATCTACAATTTTTCCGCCACCTTGGCCAATCCCGATAAAACCAAACTTAATTCCAAGATCGGCCCCCTTCTGTTTTACAAAACTTTCCAAATCCCATACATTATCAATTGTAATCTTACTCATTATTTTGCCTCCCCTTCCATAACTTTAGCGATGATATTGCTAGTCTTCACCAACTCTGGTTTTTCTTTTAGAATTCTCCCCATCTTAGGTATTACCAATTTTCCGTTATCAGTTAAGAAATATTTGAAAGAAGTTCCGTCTGGATAGTAATCAATAAAAGTTGTTCCCAATAAAACTGCTATCCCCTCTTCTACGGTGGATCTGTATTTTTGGGAAAGTTTATTAGGTGTTAATTCTAACCCCATCCGAGTTTGGTATTCTTTTAAGATATCTATTTTTGATATCCCATTCGGATTAAGAGTCACTAAGTAAAATACATCAAGAGCCGCATCTTTTAACACCTTATCACAAATGTATGCGACTACATCATCGGTGAAAGTCAAGCGTACTCCCCTCCTCTTACTCTGCAATTAAAATATGTTTTTTATTATGTTACATTGTGTAACCCATTCGTGTAACGTTATTGTGTTACACAAGTATCTTGTCTAGATCATACAATACTATCCATATTTTTGGCAAGATTTTCTTTGTAAGACCGTTCCACACCAATTAACGCAAGCTTACAAAGTTCGTTCACAAGCCTTTAACAACAAACTTCTGTTAACTTTTAATACAATCATTTCTTTTATTCAACTATATATACTTTAGCTTTGTTATAATGCTAAATAGGATTGTAATACCCATCCACACTAAGTTTTTTTGACTTACATAACTTAACGTACTATTACAAAAGAAAGGAGGAAGAATTGTTAAATGCATAATATGAAAACATATTACACAGCTCAGTTAGCTGAGATGTTCGAAACAACATCAACAACAGTTTATCGCTGGTCTGAGGCTCTAGAAGCAGAGGGGTATCAATATTTATTGGATGATAGGGGAGCAAGAGCCTATCGTGATATTGATATTGAGGCTATAAAACGTTTCATGGAATTGAGACAAGAAAATAGAATGCGGGTAGAAACTGCTGCTAAACAGGTAGTAGAGGAGTTTGCGGGCCGAGTACAGATAGACTTGGAAACGTTTGAAAAACGTAAGATGAGTTTGTCTTATCCAGATGATCCAGAACAGTTTATGGAATTCTTTAAGGGAATGGCCATGTCATACCAAGAGGTAATTCAGACGAACCGAGAGATAACACAGGAGCTTCTGGAAACCCGACAAGAACTGATGCAAATCAAGAGTCAACTCATGGGGCTACCTGAGACTACACGTAGGACAAACATAGAACTTGAGCAAATGAAGCAACAGCTAAAAGATGTACCTAATCAGATAAAAAAGGATATGGAAGAGAAAATCCATAAAAGCCAAAACGATTTGGAAAAGTTGAAGGATAGCATAAAACAAGTAGGGGAGTTGCGTAGCGCAATTGATGAAATTGCTTCAAGTGCTAACAACGAAGCTGAGATGCGAGACATGATCCGTGCCGTTCAATTTGATCTACGTATGGCCGAGTTAGAAGTGACTAATCGCCTCAAGAAACAGGCCCAGGATGAATGGAATCGGCTGCCTGAAGGGGAAAGATACCGCAAGAAAGGACTTTTCGGCAAAGAAGAGGATCTAGGTAAACGGGAGCTTTTCATACAACGATATATTGAAGATAATCTGGCCAACGAGATGGCAAAAACGAAAGAACGGTAGACTTAACTTAGGTTTTACCGTTCTTTCGTTTTTATAAGAAGGAAATCAAGGTTATAATTCATTAAGAAAATGGTTGTTTTTTTTTGCTAAATTTCTCCTCTATTAGTAACAGGTTAATTACCGCGCGGGAAATTACTTGTTTAATTACTTGTTACTATATTTTTGGAGGAAGATAAATTATGGCACGAACAAAACTCAAACAATACTCAGATACGATTATTGTAAACGAAAGGCAACTTGACGATCTTGCTGAAACCATGGAGGCTGTCCTGGAATATGGTGTAATCCAGATGGATGATAATAAACTGGCATCTAATATTTCTCTTGGAACTGCTATCGCTGGCACTGTGTTCAATCTAATTCGACCGGCTGCCATCGCGGTAGGTATTGTTAGTTTGGTTACATCTTTATCAACAAATTTGCGGGGAGATCTTGAAAATAATATCGAGAAAGCAGTTAGAGACTTGCATAGAACTCGTCGTTTCATGAGAGATAATCCGCAATACACAAAGCTTGAGATCGAATTCCCGTTTATGGACTATGACGACATTCGCCTCATTACCGGCAAGGGATTAGTTACTCGCTTGTACGGTAAGAGCGGCTGGATAGAGATGTAATTTAAAAAGGGGGATGTTCGGAAGTTTAACCGAACATCCCCCTTTTTTATGTGGAAGATAGGTCATTTATTTCTAGCAGATTCGAAAACAGCGTGAATCTCTAGGGCTGGGTTATTTACAATTTTATATATGTCGACCTCTTCCTTGGTATTCTGATAGAACTTTATATAGTTGGTGTCATTAAGATATATTGTGCCAATGTCCTGGTTATTTTCTTTAAGATCAATAACGTATTTAGGGGATTCTTCATTTACATTTTTCGAAGCAGAATCAAAAGCATCAGATTCTCTCTTTATTTTTCGAAGTTCCATTTTAGAGAAATCATTTAGTACTTTTTGAATATCTTCGGTAGTTAGTTCTACGTATTCATTATCATTATTTTTTTTGATACTCAGATAAGTGATCTTTTCTTTATTGAACCAACCAAGTTCGTCAAATGACTTTACTTTTAATCCTGGAAAATAAATAAGGGTACTGAGTGCAAAAATTCCGATGAGAGAGAAAATAAGGATATAAATTTTTTTCAAGGCATACATCTCCTTTATTTCAATATGTGAAACCCTCCTTGTGATTATTGCATTATGCATAACACAACTTGTCTTTTTTCTGTGTCGTCAATTAAAGTGAGCACTTTAATAATATCTATTTTAACATATATATCCAATATAATGACGGAAAGAAAAAAAGATAAAAGCAAAAAACGGTAGTCCAAAAGTGAATTTACCGTTTTTTGCTACTGAAAAACCTATTTAGTAACGTTTAACCGTTGACTTATTGCTGATTAGAAAACAGCCGAAAAACACTGTAATAGCAACATTCTTATGTTGTTTTAGAATACGATTTTAGCTTAGGTCGCTTAGTCATTGCTAAAGTATTAACCAAAACTTTTCTCCTAAAGTCTTATACAAAAGTTACATTTCCCAAAAGTCAGTTTGTTTTACTTTTGGGTCCACCTTACGTAATGTTTGGAGTATTTTTTGTATTGTTTTCAAATTAGGTGTGTACTCATCCTCTGACGCAATCCTCGATATCGTTGCTCTATTTAAATTTGTTTCACGAGCTAACCATTGTTGAGTAATTCCTCTATGATCTAACCATTTTCCAAGGCGGGAACGTTTCTTACCTAAGCCAAACATTTCATAATCACCTCATCCATCAGCATGGACAAGAATTTAAAAATACAAACATATTTGTTACAAAAAAGTAGCATTTTGGACAATCCATACGGCATTCAATTAGAACATACCAAAGAATATTCCAAAGAATGTTCTCCAAAAGAACAATTAAAGAAGTTGTAAGAATCCTTGATATATCTGATTTATTGCTTGTTCAACAGTATTCTTTTTAGTTGAAATACTACTACGTAGTTAGGAGGTTTTTATTATACCTATTTTTACTGTTTCATCAACAGTAGCTTTTGCTTTGGGAATTGCCTCAATTGCTGGAGTAGCCACAATATTTCAGGGAGTAAATAGCATTGAGGACAAAATATTAAGAGTGTGCAGAAGGCGAGGAATTTTGGTGAAAGTAGGGGAGTACGTTCATTTACCTAAAATAACGGCTTGTCAGAGGCGCTCATGGGGTGTACAAGTGCGTTTATATCTACCGAAGGGGATTACAACAAAAGAGGTTATAAAGCATCAGGAAGCCTTTGCAGAAGCCCTAGGGCATGATGTCAGTTTTGAGTATTCACATACCACAGGATTTGTTATGGAGATTTACAATAAGGGACTTCCTAAAAAAATCGAATATACCTATGAGAAGTCTCGAAGCTGGCGGATTCCTATTGGAGTAGATCGAAGAGGGGAGACGGTCTATTATGATTTTTCTGGACCATACCCGCATCTGCTGAACGCTGGCATAAGTGGTGGCGGAAAGAGTGTATTCCTTCGATCTGTTCTGACATCTTTATCACTAGGGCCTAAGCCAGATATGTATCTTTGTGATTTAAAGGGTGGGGTAGAGTTGGGGCTTTTCCGTAACTTTGAACATGTCAAAGGATTTGCAACCAGTTTATATGAGGTATACCAGGTGTTGGATACAGTCGAACAAGATATGATTCAACGCCTCAAATGGATGGCCAGTAATGAGATTCAAGAATGGCGGGGGAAACGAATAATCCTAGTTATCGATGAGCTGTCAGACTTCAGAGTCGCTGACCGAGGTGACCCACATAAAGAGGTAAAAGCAGCCATTAAGGAAAAACTAACTTCCATCTCAGCCAAAGGGAGAGCTGCTGGTGTCACGATAATTCTTTCCACTCAACGTCCTAGCGCTGATATTATCGATGGCATCATAAAAACTAATGTGGCCACAACAATAGCATTTCGGACCAGAGACAGCATTCAGTCTCGCATCATTCTAGACAACGACAAATCATCCGATCTGCCTGACATACCAGGGCGAGCTATTTTCCAACAAGCTAAGGATTGCGAAATACAAACGTTCTACCTGTCCTATCAGCGCGCCAAAGAGCTCTTAAAAAATGTGGAGAGGAGGGAAACCGATGAACGCAGCAACCATCAAGAAACAATCTCGCTGGATGCAGATACTATCGTCCTTGGATGATTTCGGATTTCTGACAACAAGCCAGATTCAGCGTCTTCATGGTCTAGGAAGCAGGCGAAACACTCATCGCATCTTAACTGATATGGACAGTATGTTGAATTCATTTCGGCTAGAGGAAGCTGTCTACTATCTATCCGCAAGCGGAAGGAAAGCTATCGGGTCAAAGAAGGTACGCGGGAAGACGCTCACAGCCCCGCACACGCTTCTTAGGAACGAAGTGTACATTTGGATTCGACCTCGATTATGGAAGCAGGAACAAGCCATCAAATGGGAAGGAAAAGCACTGATTCCTGATGCCTTATACCAGAAAAACGAACAGTACTTTTTTCTCGAAGTTGATTCCACGCAATCGATGACTGTTAATCGGCAGAAAATAAATTTGTACAGAGAACTGCGAGATAGTGGGTTATTCCAGAAACGATTTGGCCAGTTCCCCACGATTCAATTCGTGACTACAACCGAATACCGCAGAAAGGCCTTACGAGCAGCTCTTGATGGTTTAAAGTCAGAGGCGCTACTTCATTCGGAAATCAAGTAATAGACTCTAATGCTTGGACATATATTGTTGTAAATGTGTTACAGTGTTACGCCGTAACTGTAACGTTGTAACACTGTAACTGAGTAACTCCGTAAATGTTTTACTGAGATAAGTCCAGATTTCATCCAATAAAATTTCAAAATAGAGTGGGGGAGTAGCCAAATGGATACTAAACAACGGGTGCCTATTCGCAAGGTTCGTTCTGATAAAAAAGTTCGCGTAAATCCATCGCTAAATACAGATACTCATGGAAAACTCGAAAAGTTAGCTTTGAGCTGCGGAATGACAAAAACAAAATTAGCGGAAGAAATTATAAAGCTTTCCCTTAACAGCCCAGATATCGTGCGGTACTTGCAGACGAAATACAATAAGAATCCACGATACAAAGTTAACCCTGTCATTGTAGACAGACGTGTAGAGTACATGTATTTCGACTAATTACGTAGCAAGGTACCGTATTTAGCGATATTTTTCCCTATCGCTTTCCACTGCTTATAACATGATGCACAGTGATTTTCTCGTTTATTCAAACCTTTATCGGTTGTTTTATTGCCGCACCATTTGCATTTAGCCATAAGATTCAATCCTTTCATGAACGTCTGGATGTTAAAAGGATTGCCACGATAACTATAATGTATACGAGCTTGGTTCCACTCTTACATCATGTAAGGGCCAGTTGAATCTGTGGATAATCTACCCTTACAACCTGTAAGCGCAGGAACTTTGTGGATAACTCAACCTTTCATAGTGTTAGCTATAGTAAGTCATTAGTCACCTGATTTAAATCCATTGCTAACAATTTTGCTTCTAACCAAGACAAATTTGTCTCTTCTTGGATTTTTGAAACAACCTGATTCCATTTTTCTGTTTTCGGAAGATCCGTATGTTTTATCTTGTCAATAATAGGTCTTGTCATTTCATACACTTCGATTAGATTCTCCGGAATCGAGTTTTCGTCAACAGCTTTAGTAGCTTTTGGTTGAGAGAGATTTTGTCCTGCATTTGAACTTATATGGTTTTGCAATGATTTCCTCAAGAGACCTTTAAAAGAAGTCTTCGCAGGTGTATCTAATACTCGATTACATACTTCCATGAACACTTGATCTGTAATTTCATGGGTATCTTGTAACTCAAAATAAACATCACAAATAGTTTTTAGTTTACGTCCATCTGTCAATCTTTCTAAAAGAATTTGTTTTTCAATCCATCCTCGCATTTTTTCACTCATAGATAGATTAGATAGATATTTTTTTAAAAGATTAAATAAGGATTTATAAGAATTAGATAGATTTAAATCTTTTTTATTGGGTTCTATTTCAGAACCAGGGTGGTTCTCATCTGGAACCAGGGGTGGTTCTATCTCAGAACCGGGGTGGTTCTCATTCAGAACCACCTTTGATTTAGAATTTTTAGGACGCCCGCCTTTCTTTCCATCCTCGCGGGCTTTGGAGTTATAGTCCTTTTCATAATCACGAACTTTCTTTAACGGTTCTGTTTTCAAAGATTTAGTATTTTGTGGGTACTTGTATACAATAATGTTAACGTATGTATTAGAAGCCTTGATTACTTGCTCTAAATCAATCAATCCATAGTTCCATAGAGGCTTTATAATTTTGTTGTATAAAGTATCTTTTCCTACACCAAGTTTTTTTGCTAGTTTATTCATACTGTTTGGAATAGCATCATGTTCACGATTTTTATCTGATCGGTCGCACCAGGTGAAGAATTTAAGCCAGCTTATAAATGCTGTATCTCCTAGCTTTTCTACCCAATCGTCCATTGCTACAAAATGCAATTGGGGTAAATCTAACTCGTTTCTTGGTGTTTTTGATGCACCTTGTGTAAAACTTAATTTGCTGCTACTCATCTCTATCTCTCCCTAATTGTCGGAGATCAAAAAAGCCCTGCCACCGGTTTAATTGGGTGACAGGGCTCACGTATTTATAACGAAAGCTTGCGTAAATCCTAGAAAATTGGCGAACTTAATACAGAAAAAGACATGTTTTTCCGTTGTCTATAGTCAATAGAGATGTTATAATGATGCCAAGAAAGGGTTGCTTTGATGGCAGCCTATTATAAATTCTATGACAAAGAGCCATATAAGGGGCCAGTAATCTACGGATTGCCTGTTCACCGTGTACCAGACGGTTGGACAGAATCGATAGGAGCGCCAACTCCAGTCGATCCCGATGGCTTTTTTTCATTTCCGAATCATTTTTGAATTGATCCTATTCTATCATTGATTCGGAAGATTTGTCCACATGTGGATAACTTTTTTACTAGAGTCACTGATATGCATTAAAAAACAGAGCCCCCCCCGTTCTTTTTCATTCTACCTCTCAATGTTGATGTAAAAAAACGCTTAAAACCACACCACATATTATTCCAATTGTGTATAACTTCCCTGACGGATTTGAATGAAGAGAATAATACATTGTTGAAGTGAAAAGTAAAATTCCTGAAGCAATCCCAATTCCGACTGAATTAATGTTAATGAATCCTGGTACATCTTTTAATAAAAAGAAAAGAGTAGCTCCTAATCCTGTTAGGATACCTAAACAACACCCTGATAATAAAGTGATTTTATTGGATTTATATAAACCTAATATTAAAGCAGAAATCGCGATTGATTCAGGAAGCTTATGTAATAATATGGTGCTTATTAAGCTTATCTCTTTACTAAAGTTTAGATTAAAACTTGATACAATGATCGCTCCATCAAAAAATGAATGTATAGAAAAGAATAATAGGATACTAATAAGCGAATTTTTGCTTACTTTTATCGTATTATTTAATGATCCACATAAGTGTATGTCAGTTCGAGCGTTTGACATGAACATAAACAAGTAACCAAAAAGTATGTAGTAACCATTATTGTCATTAAGCTTTAAGCTTTCGGGAATTAATTCAATTAAACAAGTAGACAAGATGAAACCTAATCCTAGATAAACTAAGCTGTTATAAGAAAACAATTGTCTCTTCATAATTACAACTAAAGAACTTCCTACGATACTAATACCAAAAAAGATCGTAATAACCAGTAAAAAGCTTAAATAATAATCCTCAAAATACATGAGTAAAGCCCCCTTATAAATTCTTTATTAATACTAAAGAAATAAAAGAGGTAGAAAAACAACTAGAATAATTAAAATAAATTTGGTTGTTTTTTTGTCCATAATTTTTCCTCATTAAGTGAAGGGGCAAACAAACATTGTCTCTAATAAAACGTAATGGAGGATGAAATCTATGGCAGCAGATCCATGTGACATGTACGGAAAGAAACACAAGATGTGGGCAAAGGGTGTAGTGCATATTCGAGATACGAAGACAGACGATTTAATTGATAGTTGGTGGAGTATATTTTATTGTAAATGTGGTAGCTACTTTGCTTGTAATGGTCGACCAGCAAGTGATGGACCAATTGGTGATTATCTAACTGAAGATCGTATGGACAAAATGGATATTACAAAATCAATAGGTACTTGGGCCGGAACGATCTACACAAGAGAAAGTAGAATTCGAAATACGAATGATTCAACACGAAGTGACATGCGTTTTTACCAAGAATAAGACAATTATGAATGAAAAAAAGACGCCAAATTCATGGCGCCTTTTTTTCATTCTATATAGAGTTATTTATGCTTCGTTGTTTTTATTAGATCAAACAAAAAACTATCCTTGATCTCTTCTTTATCCGAACTGATCTTAGCAGCGTCTCCTACTTTAATAATGGTCATTATTCCGTTGTGTGTCTTTTCATTTTGTTCTTTCCCATCATAAGAAACAAGCTGTAGTGTAATTTTATAATTTACTGTAACTTTTTCCGCGTTATCTTTATCAACTTCTATTTTGTCAATTACTATGTCTTTTACTTTTATTTGAGACTGAGCTTCAGCAGCAAGAACTGCATGTAAAGCTCTGCGTTCATTGAAAAATGAATTGAACTCAGATTCTGTTAGATAGGGTTTTGCTTTTTCCATCATTTTTTTCATGTATTCATCTTTATCATCAGGTGTTTTAATTTCTACTTGTTCCATTTCATATTTAGTTTTTTGGTATTCCGTGATAAACTCCTTAGCTTGGCTACTGGACATTTGTTTGTTACCACAGCCTATTAATATGACTGAAAAACTAAGAAGCAATGCAAGGACGATAAGTGTTTTATTCATACAAAAACCTCCTTATTTTTAGAAATGCAATCCATTTTTTGGAGATATGAACTTAGAAACTATTTTTTATGCTTTTTTCCAAAAATAGTTGTCTAAAGTTGTCATATTTTACCTTGTAAGTAGAAGGTGCTATATCCAAATGATGGATGGGGGATAAGATGAATATAGACGTAGATGAAATCCTGATTATTAAATGCCAAAAAATACTGCAAAGGATAGCCTGGAATTTACAATATCGAGCAAGAAAAAGAAACTCAAAGGAAGTACTTTTATCTGAAGAAATAGTCCTCTCATCATGTGATGAAAAGGAATATTCAGCCCTTTATCTTGAAGAAATTTTCCAACAGATACCATCAGATAAAGGGAAATATATAATACGAAAGATAATTGTTGATGGGTTTACAGAGAGAGAATTAGCTAACGAGTTGAATATGACTCAACAGGGGGTACACAAATGCAAAAAGAAATATCTAGATCTATTACGACAGAAAAAAAGCAATTTCATGTAATACTAGAAAAGGCTAAGCAAGGAGATGAGATTGCTCTTCAACAAGTTCTTGAACTTCTTGAGCCATATATGAAATATTTAGCCAACTACATCAATATGCCACGAGAAGATTCTATTCAAGAAATGAAGGCTAAATTTATAGAAATTTTAAAAAACGGAACACAAATATAGTTTCGAAGTTTTGTGCAATACATGAAAATAAAGGAACTTTTTATTTACTACATTATTCGATAAATACCTAAAATTTCCTTCTTATTTCACAAATTTTTAAGACTTCCTAAATAAGGGGGGTCTTTTTTAGTTTCAGAAGGATATCTAAGTAATTTTATTTAAGAAAGTACGTTTGTTCTGTTATAATTTTCCTAATACAATAGTTCGGCTCTCAAGGGTTGTCGGCTCACCTCACTTTACCCCAACACTAGGGAAAGGGGGTGAGAGTATGACGGTATATGAAGCAATCTCATTAATGCTCACATTTGGGCTATTGATCGTTGCCATACTGTCTTTCCCAAAACGGAAATAGACTTCCCTTGACCTGACAAGTAGGGGAAGTCTATTCTTCTGAAAGTCATTGAGCCGACCCTTTTTAGGAGTCTATTGTGGTGTTGGTAGCACCTAGTTCGTTTTAGTGTATGCGTTTCTATGCTTATATAATACCATATTGTGAGTTCGATCAAATATAGTTCAAGTAAATTTGAAAAATCAATAGTGACTTGTTACTAGTAGCGGAGGTAAAATGTTAATTGAAGTGAAAAAATCAGCATCGGGGAAATGTTATGGGTATTTTGTTATATCTGGTGTTTGGTGCACTAGACCAATTGGCTATCATGATCATTGCTTTTAAGATGTTCCGGTTTCCTGCTCTAAGCTATATAAGAGATTTTTTACTAATTGCCTTTGTATTGTCGTTAATATCTTATTTTAACAGGTTTATACTGGATATACCTCAATATGATGCCGCCATTCAGTACATAGTGTTAGTAGTATTTTTTAGACGGATGCTTGAGTTTAGGGTATATGAAGCTGCATTAGTTGTATCTGCTGGCTGCGCAATCTTTTCCTGTATTAAATTTGTGACATTATCATTGTTTTTGAAAACAAATGTAGTGTCATTCGATGATTTAGCTCAATTAACAGGACTACGAATAGTGCTTATACATCTCCTTGTAGATGTTCTAGTAGCGGTAGTAGCCTGGTTGGTGTCAAAACTAAATACGGGGTATAGCTTTATGTCTCAACCTCCACATAACTTGAACTACAAGTTGAAAAAAAGCATGCTATCCTACTCGTTAATTGTAGCAGCGGGATTAGTGGTGTTTGTAATGAGTACTTACTCGTATATCATGAGTATAAGCCAGGCTAATTTATTTGTGGTATTTACATATGGATTAATTCCACTTGTTATTCTGTTATGGCTTTTACATAGACAAGATTACGAGTCGATCTGAAGGAGGGAATTTATTGCGAGATATTTTTAGATTAGCTTTAATACAACGATAAATTGAGGTAATTCGAATGGAAACTCTTTTATACATATTTTTAGGCAGTATCGATATTCTAGCGATACTGATTCTAGCATTCAAAGTATTTCGATTCCCTTTGACTTATAAAAAAGAGCTATTAATCATGTCCCTTACAGCATCACTAGTGTCATATCTAAATCGAGTTATACTTGACATACCCACTATTGATGGTTTAGTACAATACGCGATACTTGTGCTATTCTTTAGATATATGCTAAAGGTGAGACTATTTGACGGCATCGTGTTGTCAACTGTAGGGTATCTAGGTTTTTTTATTGTACAATATAGCACTTATCTTGTTTTGTTATGGACAGGTATAGTCTCATTCGCAGACGGACAAGCACTTGCAAACTTAGGTACTTACATAATCCAGTTGACAACTCATCTATTTGTTTTCCTGGCAGCTTGGCTAATCTACAGGTACAATCATGGTTTTTCATTTATTATGGTTCCACCACAAGATGTTCATATAAGAACTAACATGACAATGTTAAGAGTGCTTATAATGGTAATGGTATTTTTGTCAACGGGGACTTTTTTGTTTGTAACAAACTGGTTGATTTCATATGATGGCAACCCTACTAGCTTGATTCCTGTGTTTATACTGTATTTAGTTATTCTCCTTAAACTATTGGAGAAAAAGGATATGACCAATGATTGAGAAACTATCCCATTCTCTTGCAGTCAAGATTCATGCTGCCGATCCAGAAAAAAAAGAAAGTGTGGAAATATTATCTTATTCATTGTCCATTACTCTTAATTATTTACTAATATTATTCTTTTCTCTCCTGATTGGATTTTTAACAAATAAATTTACTGAAACAATTGTTGCGATGATCAGTTTTATTGCCCTACGTATTTTCTCGAAAGGGTATCATGCAAAGACTTTAACTACATGTTTTGTGTTGACAACAGCAATCATAGTTGTGATTCCACATGTCCCAGTTCGAGAGTATACGAGTATCACAAATATATTAAATGTTATCCTTGTCCTAATTTTTGCACCTAATGGAAGCTTTGAAGAAGGAACGATTTCCAAAAGTCGAGCTCAATTATTAAAAGGAGCTTCTATCCTATTAGTTGCATCAAATTTTCTTTTGTCTTCGCAGATTGTGGCTTTGTCCTTTTTTATACAATCAATACTTTTAATCCCTAAAAGGAGGTGAGGAACAGATGAAGAAGTTTGCGACAACGATCTCAAAGGGATTAGGTACTTTGGGTAAGATTTACACGAAGTTTGCTAAGGTTAGTATCGGTAACCCAGTTGCACCTAAAGAATTAAGAAAGTAAGAGCTAATTATGGGTGATATCAAGTTTTTTGGGATGAAACCGTCAGGTAACAGAAGAGATAAGTCAGCATACGTGGAACTATCAATTGATGATTTATACACTATTGATAAGTACAACGATACGACTGTTGCCTACAACACTAAGATGGGATTATTTCTTCCAGTGAATTCATTAGAGGGATATAACATTTGCCTAGAGAAACACGGATTTACAAACTTAGACACAACGAATGTCACAAATTTAAAAAGCATAGATAAAGTAGAAGTTACCCCGTATGGGGTTAAAGTCTATTTCCCTGACGGGACCTGCACAACGGCCTCGCGTCAAAAGTATAGGCAGTTTCTAAAAGGGCTATCAAAAAAAACCACCTGAGTGAAGGTGGTTTTTTCGTGTTTATATCTAGTATATTTGATGTCAGAAAAAATGGGGTATTATACATCGGTAGAACATAAAAGTCAATAGCAATTGACCTAGGGGTCTATTGATACATATTAATTGTAAAACTCATGGTAATATATTGTTAAATCGATCAAAAAACTTTAACCAATCTTAGCAATATAGCCCTTTATTAGGGGGAATTGGAATTTAGGAACTTATTTATTCCAAAATTTTCATAAATGGGTCTAGCTTGTAAAGTTAAATTTTGCTAAGATATAGAAAAAAATGATCGGAAATGAAAAGCAAGCCAACATGCTTACCTCGGACTCCCCAGCCCTGGTAAGTCTGACCACCGAAGTGCAGTCGGTGAACAGAGGCACTTTTCGTACCCGTTAGCTTGCTCGTACCTATTGTATCGAGTTTTCTAATTTTTGTCATTAGCGATTATTTAGTTTCTGACAAAAGTTTAGCTAAGGGACGAAAGTTTTCCTATTGGAAAAAGCTCTGTCACCAGAAAAACGGTGATGGAGCTTTTTGTTGTCCAAGAAGGGAGCGTCTTAATATGTTCTATATGAATTCATATAGTACGGCTTAGAGTAGAAACTTCTACTCCTGCCGTTGGTGCCTAGATTTCAATGGAATGAGTTCGTAAAGATCATTAACTGGACGATTAACAATTCGTGCAATGTTTATCGCATTTTCTAAAGACATATTTTGTCGATTGTTAACGTAATTGCTGATTTGCTGAATAGATAATTCAACCTTGGTAGCAAGAAACTGTTGACTCATTCCGATTTCTTTAAGTATCACACCTAAACGGCATCTTCCGACCTTATAGTAAGTCATCGAGATGCCTCCAATATATGGGTTGTCCCTCCATAATATCATGAAAAACAAGCTGCTGTGAAAGTAGAAAAATAAAGGATGTGAGTTGAGAATGAAATATACCTTAGGATGTCTGGTTACAAAATACAGAGAGCAACTTGGAATGACAAAATCTCAATTTTGCAAGGAAGCCAGGTTATCTGGAACGGTTTTGGACAAAATCGAAAAAGGTACTACTAGACATCCAGAGATACGTACAATAAAAAAAATCATAGATTTTTTAAAGATTCCTTTTTCTGAGTTTTCAAGAGCTTATATTCAACAAAGTGAAACTAAGAAAGGGATAATAGAATTTATTTTAAGTGAGACTCTGAAGTTAAAAGACACTGAAGTGATCCATAAGATCATCGAACAGTATGTATTAGTTGCAAACCCAGAAGCCAGTATTAGCTTGCATCAGTTAATTAAAATAGCTGAGGAGACGCAAGATCGTGAATGTGCTGCTACACTTTACTCTTCAATTTCTAAACAAGCTATGGTTTACCGTGAGAATGAAATTATGGCGAGAGCACTAATGCGTGAATACTTGCTAATGCGTGATTTTGTTGAAAAAGACACCTTCTATTTAGGCAAACGGTTAATCGAATTTGCTTATCTTCTTCCTATAGAGGAAAGACTTGAAGCTTACTACAGAGTGGGAGTTCATGCCCAATTCATCAGACGGTTCAAAGAAAGTAACGACATCCTCTCGTTTGTAATTAACCACGGAGTAATCACAAAGTGGACAGAAAAATCATTTTTTGTAATATACAACAACTTTATTAAAATGAATGATGTTGCTTGTGCAGAACAGTATCTAAATGAGTACATTAGGCTGTTTAACAAGGCTGGAGAGCCTCATGTTTTACTTGACAGAGCATTGATTTTATCTAAAAAGGGAGAGTATCAACAGGCTATACTATTATTAACAGATTTTATTTCAAAGTATCCTGAAAACATAAACACCATCATTGCGGTAAATGAGTTAACAAAAATTTATATAAAGCTAGGTAGGGCCATAGATGCCCAGGAATTGTTTTCATTAGAGAATACCTTTAATAAATATTTAGAAAAAAATATATCAGCAGGCCCTTTCTATAAATACGAGTATGGAATATACTTGAGATTGAAGGCTCGTGTATTGTTTATTTTAAATAATGCAAAAGAAGGAGGAGCTCTTTTACTCAAAAGTATCCGCCTCTACGCAAAAATGAAAATGAAAACCGAGCTTTTAAACTCGCTGCAAACGCTATTAACGCTTACATTAGCTAACGGCCGTTTACTAAATGATTTCACAAATCAACCATTTTATGGGTTGGACAAAGCAATGCAGTTTGAGTTAAAGGAAATAATTGAGTTTTACAATATAGATTAGGAGGAAGATGTTATGAAGAAGTTGGCTTTGGTTTTTGTTTTAGCAGTGGCTTTGATGGTTCCTGTTTCGGCATTTGCTGAAACGCATTCAAATGGTACAATTGTTCAATATTCTTTCCCTGAGTGGTAAACCAAATAATTAACATTTTCAATGAAAAGACCCTAGAAATAGGGTCTTTTTTATGTCGAATTATTACATAATTTGTCGAACGTTAAGTTTTGTGGTTATTAAGGTAAAATTATTTCTATAAGAGGAAATATTTATGCAGGGGGTAGTTTAGGTATGGAAGATATTAACACCATAGATCAGACTAATTATGAGAACTTTAACGCGATTTTATTAAATCATGATGAGCTCATGCTGCTAAGAACCATACTCCAAGAAAAAACACCTCAGGCTCAGTACGCATGCAGTTTATTGAAGGATATAGCTAATAAAAAACAACCCCTACTTTAAAACGGAGTAGGGGTTGTTTTTTTATTCGTTCTTAAAATTATTTATTATGCTTTTAACTAACTCGTATTGATCAGGAGGTAAGTCTAATATTTTTCTGAATAGGTCTTTATTTTCATCAGAGATATTTGGATCATCCAGGATAACATGACCAGAAGCATCTTCAAGATGCCCAGCAATTCTCATTAGTTCTTGGTACGGATAATCATAGGCCTGAGCAAACTTTTTTAGAGTATCAGGTGTAGGTATCATTGGTGAATCTGTTTTTCTATTGATCCCAATTTCAATGTCTCTGATATATCCATAACTTAACCCTGTCAATTCACCAACAGCTCGCAAAGATAACTTTTTATCTTTCCTTAATTTTTTGAGAGTATCTCCCAATGAATTAGTCATTTTCATCCGTCCTTGTCGTTTCTATACTACATATTGTAGTGTATATACCACAAAAATAAAAGAGATAATGTGTTCTTGTGTTCTTAGAATTTATTGGTTGACTTTTGTGTGATTCGACCCTACAATAATAAGTGTAGAGTCGACACAACGTAGTGCGAGGTGGTAATTTTGAGGTGTAGATTAAAGTACCTTCGAAGAAGTGAAGGATATGACCTTTCTCAAGAAGCATTAGCAAAAGAATTAGGGGTTCATAGAGATACCATTGCCAATGTAGAAAAAGGAGGGAATCCCTCTGGAGAATTAATGCTTAAAATCTCCCATTACTTTAATAAAGATGCTAGGGAGATTTTTTCTTTAAAATAAATGTAGTGTTTACACTACAAAAGGAGATGGTGGTTTGAAAATCCTTAACCCAGTTAATCGCGGTTGTTGCCACTTGGTTTTGATTGGCAAGGCAAAAGACATCCAGAGATTTGCGCGGGAGAACATGAAGGATTTGAAGGAGGTTTGCAAATGAGTAAGGATGATTTCAATCGTCGGCAAGCAGAGATATTAGCTAGGGATCGAAATCACGAGATGGCTTTAATGCTACCGGTTTCTGGGCAAGCCGTTTGTGATCGAGCTGTGAAGCGGTTAGAAGACTTTTGTAAGGAATATGGAGTTGAGTTTGGAGGTGACGAATTTGACAGCAGAGGAAAAGAACCAACAGATATATGATATCGATTTGAAAATAGGCAGAATCAAACGGCAATTAACTACTTTGAATGCGAATAACAACGAGTTTGAAAGGGAATTAGCTCCATATAAGGAGCGCTTGCGGCTAGGACGTATGCAAGAAATCGAGCTCCAAAACGAATTGATGAGATTGGGCAAAGATAAAATGCAGCTAGGTTGGAAATCACATGAAACAAATTTCTGATTTTCCGGAATATGTAGAGCAAACAGAATCAATGAGACAACGGAGAATCGGGCCCACAGCTTTTGATGAACCAGCAGAATTGATGGAAACTCAGATCGGCTTGGTCATTGAATCGTTGGAAGACATCACCGAAGAGGTGAGAGGTGTCTGTGAGACAGCGAGAGATCGTACTCCATCCGAGAATAAGGAGCTTGTAAAAAACGAACTAAGGAGGGTTCTGGTGTGGCTGGATGCATGGTAGAAGATCGCTATCCCAGAATAACATTCGATAGTTTGAATCGTATGAAGTTCCATCCTAGCTTTCATCCCAACCAGGGCAAGACGTATACCACTGAAGAGTTGGAGTATCTATGCAGATTTTATGAATTTGATCATATGCGTTCAATAGCACTCGCTCTTGGTAGAACAGAAGCAACTGTCGCTAGTAAGGTTGATCTTTTAAGGCAAGAGGGCATGTTTGAATACTACAAACGTTCATGGAATCGAAAATTTGAATCATGGAAGGGATGAAGCTAATGCCAGCAATTGATGATGTTGTCCGTGCAATGAGGGGCAATCGCGCTGAAATAGACATCCTAGTAGCCAAGATAGAATGCGATTATCAGTTGGATATGTTATCTAAAGCGTTGGAAAACGAAAACCATGGGCAGGTTGAACAGTCCAAAACAAGGCTTCATGAACTAAGAAGAGAGCTGCTTCTACTGGAAGCGTAAGAGAGGAGGTGATTGAAATGAGTATAAGGCAAACTCTTAGCAATTTAGAAGATTCAATAGCTGAAATTATTAATCTCAAAGAAGAAACAGATGATCGATATCGTAGTACACCAAATATTCTTACTGCCCTTGCAGAATTTCACGAGCATAAGCTTTCAGCGTTAATTTCCAATTTGGAAAAGATTGAAGAAGAGTTGATTGAGTATGTGGAAGAAAAGGAAATAGACCCTGCGTAGCAGCGCAGAGCCTTCACTAAGTTCACTAATACACCCAGCCCTATGGTAACTTGTTCGGGCTGGAATTTCAAGGAGGATTAAATGGAAAATAGCTTAACCCCATCAAATAATCAGTTTGCTCCCTCAACTAGACAATCAACAGCACCAGGACAAGCAATGGTGAGTCGCCAAGCACAGGAAGTTCAGGCTGCTATGTATGTAGCAAAGACATTTCCACGTGATGAGTACGATGCTTACAACAGAATCATGAAAGCATGTGATAGAAAAGCTTTAGCAGAAAGTGCGATGTATGAGTTTCCTAGAGGTGGAACCAAAGTAACAGGTCCATCCATACGATTGGCTGAAGTGCTTGCTCAATCATGGGGAAATATTGATTTTGGAGTAATTGAGCTGGAGCAAAAAAACGGAGAGTCTTCAATGATGGCATACGCGTGGGATTTAGAAACTAACACTCGTCAAACAAAAGTTTTCACTGTAAAGCATGAGCGAAAAGCAAGAGGAAAAGTGAATCAACTAGACGATCCACGCGATATTTACGAAATGGTTGCAAACCAAGGAGCTCGTCGCGTTAGAGCATGCATTCTTGGGGTGATTCCTGGAGATATTGTTGACTCCGCAATAGATCGTTGTAAAGAAACTTTAAAAAATGGGTATAAGGAGCCACTACAAGATCGCGTTCGTAATATGATTACCATCTTTGAAACTCAATTCCAAGTGAATAAGCCCATGCTTGAGAAGTACATCGGATGCGGTGCAGATGCATTTAGCGAAAATGACTTCATTCGTTTATCCAATGTATATAAAGCCCTTAGGGACGGCATGGGTAAGCGTGAAGATTACTTTGACTTAAAAGCAGGTAGCAGAGAATTGAATTCCAAAACGGAGGAAGCTTTTAAGCAACAACAGCAACAACCAAGTGACAACAGTGACGGTGATGATAGTGCTGCTGGAACTGAATGATCAAAATTATTACTCGCTAGAGGCTGATAGAGAATATATGAGCAATAGCCAGTATAAGGATTTCCGGACTTGTGAGGCTATGGCAATGGCTAAATTGTCAGGTGAATGGAGTAATCCATCAGACATAAATTTATTGCTTGGTTCCTATGTACATGCCTGGCTAGAAGGTACCTTGGAACAATTTAAAGAGAACAATCCATCCTTGTTTACAAAAAAGGGAGAGCTGTACGCTCAGTATCGCCATGCGGACCAGATGATCCAGACATTACAAGAAGATCCCTTTGTCATGCTTGCATTAGAAGGACAAAAGGAAGTAATCGCAACGGCTGAGTTCGCAGATGCCCCATGGAAAATAAAAATGGATGTCTACAATCCTGAACAATGTAGGATTGCTGATCTAAAAACAGTTAGAGATATTAACGGAAAGCATTGGGATAAAAATCAAGGATATGTGTCTTTTGTAGAGGCTTTTGGATACCTAAGACAAATGGCATTATACCTTGAAATTGAAAGACTGTGGGCGGGCCGTGATACTTGGCTAGAAGCTTTGATTGTAGCTGTTTCCAAGGAAGATCCTCCGGATAAGGCGATAATCGGCTCTGATACAACACGATTAGGGTACGAACTAGAAGAAATTGTCCAACACATGCCTCGCATCTTGGAAGTCAAGCATGGATTCGCTGATCCAGTCCGTTGTGAAAAGTGTAAATATTGCAGGGAAACTAAAAAAATAAAGCATATTGTCCATTATCTGGACTTGCTGGAATAGGTGGTGCAGAAATGCTTAACCGAGTAATTTTGATCGGAAACCTAACTAGAGATCCTGAATTACGTTATACGCCAAATGGGGTTGCTGTTGCAACCTTTACTTTAGCGATAAATCGTTCTTTCTCTGGTTCAAATGGTGAGAAAGAAACGGATTTCATCAACATAGTGGTATGGAGACAACTAGATGATCTGTGCGCTAACTACCTTGCTAAAGGCAAAAAGGCTGCCGTTGAAGGACGACTCCAAACACGAAGTTATGACAACAAAGAGGGCAAGAAAGTGTACGTCACTGAAGTTGTAGCTGATAACGTGCAGTTCTTGTCAACACAAGGTTCTGAGACTTCTGGAAATAAAAAATCTGGCCCGTCTAACGACCCTTTTGCAGATACTGGGAAACCAATAAATATCGCAGATGATGACTTACCTTTTTAGGAGAGGGGTGTTTGTGAATGAAACGTAAATTACACCTAAAAGAAGCCAAGCTTTTGAAAAGCGTAATGCCAAGCCTAAACACCGAGAATTGGTTGATTGATAAAAAATATCCAACCGAATGGCACTTGGTCCACAAAAACACTGGCACGCTAAAACGAGTGCCGATTTGCGAGTGGTAGAAGATGAGATATAAGCGAAAAGAGAAACTTTGGGTTCGAAAGTTTTATCGGAATGGTGAGGACGGGGATTCCATCAGATTGTTCCCATGGAATTGGAGTAGGAAGTGGGAACCTAAAAAATGCCTATGTTGCGGAAAGCGATTATACACGAACTCATGGGACGATGATTTTGGAGTGGTTGAGCAAATAGAAGAATGTTTGTCTTGTAACTATAAGAATCACTGGTCCTACGGTCGTTTTTACTTGTCAATTGGTTCGTGGGACTGGGAAGGCAAGGAAATTCTTGATTCGGTATCTGATGAATTTAAGCTGCAAATTAGTTTATACAAAAACAAAAAATCCCGGTTAATCCAACTGTACTGGAAAAAGAAAAAATGCCAAAGAAAACGTGGTGGTAGAAGATGATCGGACAAGTCTATCAGCTACAAGGGATGCAGTGGAAAGTTAGGGACATATTTTTTAAGCGTAACGTAAAATTTGCTAGATTGCAGTGCTTGGATGAACGAAAAAAGCCCTGGATTGTTAGTGTAGACTTCCTTGATTTAGTGGCTAAAGTAAGACGGATTTCTTGAGGGAAGGGGGCGGTACAAATGGCTGACGTTAAGTATTACAAACTTCCTATCGATTTCTTTGAATCAAAAAATGCAAAACTGCTAGAAGACATGGAGCATGGAGACGAGATACTGCTTATTTATCTAAAACTTTTAGGGATGGCCAGAAAGAGAAATGACAAGAACTTGGTTTATATCGTGAAGGGCAAACCAATTGATTATCATGGTCTAGCTACTATTTTACACAAACCTATAGAGACAGTTGAGAAAGCTATAAAGATCTTAATTGAACTTGACGCTTTGGAATTTACCGATAGGGGGCTGAAAGTCAAACTGTTTTGGCTGACCAATACCGAAATTAGAAATTCCCAAGAATATCGGGAATGGAGAAGAGAAGTTTTTGAAAGGGATAACTATACTTGTCAAAAATGTGGTCAGCATGGTGGAAAGCTAGAGGCCCATCACATAAAAGGGTTTGCTGCTTATCCAGCACTAAGATTTATTGTTTCGAATGGAGTTACTCTTTGTAAGCAGTGCCATAAAGATTTACATCAAGGAGGAAGAGGCGACAATGGCAGTGTTTAGGCAAGTACAAACAAGCTTTTGGCAAGACGCAAGAGTCTTGGAAGAAATGACACCTGAGGATAAATATTTTTACTTGTACCTGCTTACAAATCCATGCACAAAACAGATTGGTGTATACCCGATTTCTAAGAAAACAATGGCATTTGAAATGGGGTACTCGATTGAAAGTGTAAATGCGTTATTTGATCGTTTCGAACGAAACCATAGGTTAATAAAATACAACTCTGAATCAAGAGAATTAGCCTTACTAAACTGGGGTAAGTACAACTTTCGTAAGGGTGGAAAACCAGTCGAAGATTGCATAAAAAAAGAGCTTAGAGATGTTAAAGACCTGTCCTTAGTTGCTGAAGTTTTAAAGCAAATTGATTCACCATCAATCAGAAAAATATTTATTGGTTTTCTCAACGAATCAGGGTTCGAATTAGACGACACGTACCACGATACGTCAACGTTAGGTGGACAAGAAAAAGAAGAAGAAAAAGAAGAAGAAAAAGAATTAAAAGATTTAAAAGATATACCCTCTCCAAATTCATCAAAACGAAAAGAAAAACCAAAAAAGAAATATGCTGAGTTCGTTTCGATGACGGAAGTAGAATACGCAAAGCTAGTTTCTAAACACGGAAAAGCTCTCACAGAAAAAATGATAGAGAAGCTAGACAACTACAAAGGGGCTAATGGTAAGAAGTACAAGAGTGATTACCGTGCCATCTTGAATTGGGTTGAAGAAAAAGTTCTAAGTGAACAGCCCAAAGGGGGAAAAGCAAACAATGCAGGATCTCTTTCAGCGGATCGCGCAGAGCAGTACCGAAAAGCTGGGCTCAAGTGAGCGTAGATGCAGCATATGCAGCAGAGTACTTTCGCCTGTAGTAATTAACATTCTTGGAGTAGAGCGAGTAGTAGCGGTTGCCTGCAAATGCGAAACGGACTTGCTAGCCAAAGAAGAACGTCAACGAGCAAAGGTTGCTTTCATACAGAAAATCCAAGCTTACAGCGACGACGATCAGATGGTTCCCAATGCGAGTTTAGATCAAGCACGGCATCCAGGCATCCAGAAAGCTCATGCAAAGTTAAAAGATTTTGCTATGAACTTGAATCGCTGGAAAGACAGAGGGATATATATTTTTGGGCCCAACGGAACAGGTAAGAGCAGTCTCCTATCAGCGGTGGCCATGAATCTAAGACATCAAGGGATCAGCGTTATTTATACAACAACGAGTAGCTTAATCAACCGGACCAGTAATAAATATACAAAGCTCGAAACGCTAGCAGCTTACAAAAACACAGAAGTGCTAATCATCGATGAGATCGGTGCTGATATTCCTGCCCAATGGGAAATGAGCGACTTGTTCGAAGTATTGGAATCCAGACAAGACAGGCTCCCAACGCTATATGGATCAAATCTAGGGGTTCTCGAGTTAGAAAAGAAGTACAACGAACGCAGTGATGGCTGGGGAACCCGACTTATGGAGCGCGTCCTTGGTGGAGGGGACGTTGAAGAAGTGACTGGAGAAAGTGAGCGGTTCGGTAAATACATGAAAACAAATCAATGGGCTAATGGGCAGGTGAACAATCATGATTAGCATACAGGAGATGCCACATAGCCATGAGGCGGAACAAGCGGTGATAGGCTCGATCTTGAAAGAGCCTGCGATTATCGAAAAAGTGTTGGAACGCATTGATCATGAATCACTTTACCAGCCTCTACACAAAAAAATCCTGAAGGCTATGACGGAGCTGTTTGAATCAGGAACCAAGATCGACATTCTAACCGTTACCACAAAACTAGCTTCAGACAATCTATTTATTTCGGCAGGTAGTTCGGTTTATCTGACTGATTTACAGGGATCGATAGCCAGCGCTGAAACGATTAATTACCACATCGGTATAGTGGCAGAGCAGGCCAAGAGACGTAAGCTGATCAGGCTTGGTGAGCAGTTGCAGAAGGACGGATACAGCAACGAGGACATCGATGCTGTCCTTGCTAACCTAGACAATGCAAAAGCTGAAATTGAGCCTAGCATACAATCCCAAGGCTTTAAGCATGCTGGTGAAGTGGTCAAGGAATCCTATGCTGCCATTGAAAAGGTGAGCATGTTTAAAGGGCAAATGACAGGCATTCCGAGCGGATATGTGGACATCGATAAAATGACAGCGGGTTTAAACAAGTCAGACTTAATCATTTGGGCAGCACGCCCGTCTGTTGGTAAAACAGCACTTGCTTTGAATGTGGGTCAGAATGTAGCGATCCGATCGAAAGAGCCAGTGGCTATATTTTCTCTGGAGATGTCAGCTCCACAGCTAGTCACCCGTATGATTTGCGCTGAAGGCATGATCGATGCTTCACGGATTAGATCAGGGCTGTTAGAAGAAAATGATTGGCAGAAGCTCACAATGGCGATAGGTACGATTTCGAAGGCGCCGATCTACATAGACGACACAGCAGCGGTAACAACAGCGGATATACGGCGCAGATGTAAGAAGCTTCAGCAAGAGAAAGGGCTCGGTCTAATCCTCATCGATTATCTGCAATTACTGCGAGGTAAGGGCGGGAATCGCCAAGAAGAGGTTTCGAGCATATCCCGTGAGTTAAAGTCAATTGCACGTGAGCTGGACGTACCAATCATTGCTCTTTCACAGTTGAGCCGTTCTGTTGAACAGCGGCAAGACAAGCGGCCCATGATGTCAGACCTCAGGGAATCAGGCTCTCTTGAGCAGGACGCGGATCTTGTAGCTTTTCTTTACCGAGACGACTATTACAACAAAGACAGTGAAAGTAAAAACATTGTTGAGTTCATCGTAGCCAAGCAACGTAATGGCCCAACTGGAACGGTCGAGCTGGTCTTCTTGAAGGAGTACAACAAGTTTTCGAATATCGCACGCCAGTTGAGCATGGATGATCCAGCCTAATGCTACGCGATATTGAGGTTCGTATCCCCATCCCTGAGTGGATCTTGGCGATCAAGGATGATCAAAAGCGGAGAGCAGCCATGAAAGAATGCTGGGGAAGCTACTACATGAGGTATGGCGATGATTACGAATTGAAGCAGGTTAGGAACGGTGAGTTCATCATGACCAAGAAATAACATCGCTAGAACGAGCCGAAGGGGTCGCCACGAGTTTTTTATAACAAAGATATGCAAATATATGTTCGGAAATAAAAGTTGCTAGAAATGACTCTGAGAAGGTCAGGTGCATAAGTTCATATTTAGATATCGAAACATCTCAAAATATAAATAAAAGAGAAGGTGGGAAATGAGACGACATGTTTGCCCACTGCTGAAACGGATTCAAGCTTCGGGAAAGCTCGACTATCGAGCATTGACAAAAGGTTTGTATTACTCAGACGAAGAGATTATTCACCAGCTACTCCTGGAATATCGAGCTAAGAGATTGATAGCTTTCAACGGTGATGAAATCGACGAATGTACAGTGTTTGAGATTGTGAGGAGGAACAGACGTGGGACAAAACTACGTAGGGCTAGATTTATCAACTAAGACTGGGTTTGTAAGGCTAGATGAACAGGGGAACGTACTGGAAGCTAACGAGATCACACTTAAAGATCTTGAAGATCCAGAGCGCATGTCTTTAATAGCAGAAAAAATATTATCTGAAATACAGCCAACTGACTTTGTTTTGATTGAGGGATTTTCATTTAACTCTTCTGGAAGAAGTGTTGATTTCCAATACGGAATTGGTTGGTTTATAAGAGTTCACCTGTATAGAAGGGGCATGAAATTCGTTGTAGTGGCGCCTAGTCAGTTGAAAAAATTCGCAACTGGAAAAGGCGTTGGCGATAAAGCAGCAGTTGCCGTTGGAATTTCTGAACGTTTTGGATTCAAACATAAGTCAGATAACGTGCGTGATGCTTATGTGCTGGCTCAAATAGGACGTGCCATAAACGGACATGGCCAACTGATCAAGACGCAAAAAGAGGTTGTAGAAGCTATTCTCAACCCTAAACCAAAAGCTAAAGCTAAAGCAAAAAATAAAGCCTAAATTGAGAGGGGAAATAAACGATGGATAATAAAAATTTTGAAGCTTATTTGAAAAAGATAGGTTCAGGCAAGGGTGACAGCATTGAGGTTGTCTTGGAAATAGAAAACCCTAAAGATCAAGAAATACTGAACTTAATGCGTTTGCGCAAAACATATGTTTTTGTTGCTGTAGGCGACACCCAATTGTCATTCGAATTAGATACGCAAGCGGACGAAGAAACTCCCAATACCCCATATACGGTTGATGGATCTGGAATGGTAGAAGTGAAGCCAAACGAGGCTTCAGAGAATGTACAAGATTCTGAGATTGAAGCCCAAGAGGATCAACCGCAAGAAGAAGCTACTCCTGAATCAGAAGGTGTTCAAGAAGCCTCTCAACAAGAAGACACACCTCAAGTAGAACCTAAAACAATCAACGAATTTATCCTATCTGGACAGGCCCCGACATTCGAAGACCTACCCTACAATTTCATCGACATTGTAACCCGACGTGAAGCAGGTGAGCGTTCTATGGATATCGCTGCTTCTCTCGATTTAACCTCAGGCAAATGGAGCAAGATTTGGAAGGACTACAAAGGTCGTATAGCCTCAGCAGCAAGAGATTGGGACGACCTAAGAAACTTATCACAGGTTACTCCTGAATATTCCGATCTCGAAGCCGAACAATCTGACGGGGGAGCAGCGTAAAGCTGCTTCTTTCCAACAACAGGAGGCGCTTATGATGATGAATTTCGGCTCAACCATTGGACTTGAAAAGAGAGCGCGGCCAAGAGTAGAGCGACCCGTTTATAAGGCCGGGCCATTGATAAAACGTGAAATGACATCTGAAGAAAGGGCTTGGCTTGTTTCTTTACCTCCACCGACTGTTAGAAAGAACCGTCGTGCTTTTACTGATATCACTATAATGTCCGTTCCTGGAAACAAAATCAAAAAGCAGAGATTAGGCATATGAGTCTACAAAAGAAATTACAACGCGAACGATCTGCTGGCATAGAGCAAGGAACGATTGCATCATGGGATCTCTTCGAAAGAGCATTGGTTGAAACACCTGGTATCGGACCTAAACGAATGGCAGCAATATTAGCAACCGCAACCAGATTAGCACGAATGAAAGTAGAAGAATCGAGGAGGAATTAATTATGCAAGTGAAAATTAAAAAATTCCATCCAGATGCAGTAATACCGACATATGCCACTCCTGATAGTGCAGGATTTGATCTTGTAGCGGTTGAGGAAACGATTATCGAACCTGGCGAAACCGTAAAAATACCATTAGGGTTAGCCTTTGAAATTCCAAGGGGATATGTATTTCTTTTATGCATGAGATCTGGAATTGCAATTCATACAGCTCTCCGTTTACCAAATGGTGTCGGTGTTATCGATTCGGACTACCGTGGGGAAGTCTCTATGATTTTCGAAAATTCATTTCCCGAAAATGATATTGCAACATCTCCACCATTCCGAATTGATGGATCTCCAGAAGATATCCGCCTAGAACAATACGACTTTGGTACTTACATCATTCGAAAAGGTGATCGTGTTGCCCAAGGTATTATTACACCGGTTATTCAAGCGAGTTTTGTTAAGGTAGATGAGTTAAGCGATACGAAGCGAGGAACAGGCGGTTTTGGTTCAACGGGGGTGCGTTCAAATGAAAAATAGCTACGGCTTTACATGGATAGAGACTGACGATGCTCAGGCGCTTAGAGAGTGGGCGGAGAAAGCGAGTGGGGATTGATGAAAAAGTATCCACGAATCCTACACTACCCAGGTAGTAAGTGGAGCGTGGCCAACTGGATTATTGAACATATGCCAGAACATCATACGTACTTGTAACCGTTCTTCGGATCCGGAGCAGTTCTTTTTAACAAGCAACCTTCCAAGTCGGAAACGATTAATGACTTAGACGGGCAAGTGGTCAATCTCTTCAGAGTCATCAGGGATCGACCACAGGAATTAGCTGAAAAAATATTTTGGACACCCTACTCCCGTGAAGAGTATTATGCGGCCTATGAATCTAGCGAGGATGAGTTAGAAAGTGCTAGGCGTTTCCTGGTACGTTGTTGGATGGCAATTGGAGCAAAAACAAGCGACCGGACCGGATGGAAAAGTAATACCGGTGGTGACCAACATAACCGACCAAGAGACTGGATCAAACTCCCACAAAAGATCATGGACATAACTGAACGGTTAAAAGAAGTACAAATTGAGCAACAACCATTTGAAAAAATCATTGATCGTTATAACAGGTCGAACGTGCTTATTTATGCTGATCCTCCCTACATTTTAGAAACACGGACCAAGCGACATTATAAACATGAAATGGGTATTGGTGATCATGAATTGCTGTTAGAACAATTGGACGATCATCCTGGACCGGTCCTTCTATCAGGATACGCACACGAGCTGTATGATACCAGATTGAAAAAGTGGCATAGAGAAACGTTTGAAACTGTGGCAGAAGCTGGAGCAAAACGAACGGAAGTGCTCTGGTTCAATAAAGTGGCTGCTGAACATTTTGGGCAACAATCAATCTTTTCTCTTCTGGAGCAGGGCATGTAAATCCGGAATGGCCAAACACCAAATGCACGACATGATACTGATTCACAGGCAGATCAGGAAACGCAAACCGAACGTTATCGCTGTTTCGGATAGGTTCAATCTCAAAATGGATGCCGTGTCGTCGAAACTTTCGAATTAGCCTAGCAGATCGGCTACACGGCACTAGATAATAAAACGATTTTTGCATGATATATCACTCCTTGTTGCCATTGTAGTGCGAGGAGTTGGGACAAAAATAAGGAGAATGGGAAATGGCTATAAACGAAGGAATGTTTACTTCAAGTACAGATTTATGGGAGACGCCGCAAGACTTCTTCAACCAGTTAAATCAAGAGTTTGGCTTTCAATTAGATGTTTGCGCTCTACCAGAAAACACAAAATGCGAAAGATATTTCTCCCCTAATGAGGATGGTCTACAGCAAGAATGGAAGGGCATTTGTTGGATGAATCCTCCTTATGGAAGACAGATAGGTAAGTGGATAAAGAAAGCTTACGAATCTTCTCTTAATGGAGCTACTGTAGTGTGTTTGATTCCAGCAAGAACAGATGCAAGTTGGTGGCACGACTATTGTATGAAGGGTGAAATTCGATTAGTTAAAGGACGTCTGAAGTTTGGTGGTAGCAAATGGAACGCACCTTTTCCTAATGCTGTAGTGATTTTTAGGAAAGTAGGATCTCAACCTTCATATAAAGCGATAAATAAGTATGGTTCAGTATTGTGATCACTTGATAGAGCATATCTCTATCATTTGGGACAAAAATAGGAGGAATGAATAATGAATAGACAAGCAATTTTGGACGTACTGAACAGTCTGGAGGCAGTAGATACAAACAGGGGGGAAGATGCGTACATCCTTGTTGCTAGTAGTAAAGAAAACCTTAAAAAGCTCAATGAAGTCGGGGTTACAGATGAGGTTATCTATAGATACGGAGATAAAGAGACATTTTGCATACTAGCCTTAGCGTTCACTGAAGGATATGCAGATAGTTATAGCAATGGAAAACTTATTTTTGCGGGATTAAACAACTTTCGAATTGAAGATATCGACGGTAGTGAATTTGTAAAAAGTCGTGATGTTGGAAAGATGCTGGTTTCATTCCACAAAGACTTTGATGGTTATCCAACAGGTAAAATCCTTGTTGTTTATGCTGACGGATCAGATAGGACTATAAGTCAAGAGGAAGCTCAAGAGAAATTTGATGATGGTTCTTGGGAGGTAATTAATTGAACGAAGCTATATGCAAAGCTGCTATGAAAGTGGTTGTTGAGCACAATGGTAATTTTAGAAAGGGGTAGATTGATTTGAACAAGACAAATGAATTGATTGAAAAGTTAAAAGAGCATCATGGTAATTTGTATTCAGATTTTGAAGAACGTTATCAAGAGGCAGTACAGATCGTGAAGGAGACGAAGCAATGCTCAGTTACCATGTTGCAAAGAAAAATTAGAGTTGGCTACGTCTATGCGGCACGAATTGTAGATCGCATGGAGAAAGAGGGATTAGTTTCTCCATACCGTGGAAGTGCGCCAAGGGAAGTTTATATTTAACAAACGATTGCTTGTATAAGGGAGGATGCGGAATGAACGGATTTTTCCAGATATCTCATGATGACGGACTTAATAAAAAAGTCATCATCGCTAGAAATAAATACGAGGCGCTTGGTTATTACTTGATTGAAGTACTGAAAGATACAGAAATCATGGACGAAATTGACGATATTGAGTTGTTGCCACCGGATCATAGCGTAGAGGTTTCATGCATAGGATGGCCGGAATGCAAGTCGCTGCTCGAAATCTATAAAGAAAAAGAGTGCGGTGATACACCTCAAGTGGTTGTAAGTCTCGAATAACTGAGGGTTTAACATCACTTGTGATAAAAGAAAAGGGAGGGTTAGCATGTCTAGATATGACTTAAAACTAGTTCATGGAAGACTAGTCATTGACATGGGAACGGACGAAAACGATGTACTTAACACATATGGATACGATGGAACACCAAATACGTATGACGGATACATCGTAGCATCGGCAAAAACTATAGGAACGGTTGAGTTAACCCAAAAGCAATTTGAAGTTATTCAAGCAGAGTATAAGAACGGCGGAGAGTGTGGCTGGTGTGACAATGTGGTTAGTGAGCTCCGTGAATGTCACCAGTTCGATAGTAATGAAGATGGAGAAAAGATGTGCCATGATTGCTGGAACCATGATAGAGAGATGTATTTAGGTTCATATGGTGAGGATATTGGTCCTTTTAATGATAATGACAATTCAAAACCGTGTGTCCATTGCAAAACATGGATCAAAGAAGAACAACAGCTCGATCTAACCGACCCAGAGTTTCCTGAAATGGAAGGAAAAATTATTTGTGGAGAGTGCGCTCAGGTAATGGGCGATCTTGCACCTTAGGAGGATGCCAATGCTTTGCGAAATTTGCAATAAACGTGAGTCTACAATTCTATGCGATTATGCAACAGGTACAGGGGTTGTAACAAGTGTAGATTTTAAAGAATTGACGGAAACGTGTGATAAAAAACTGTGCAGGGAATGCGCTGTTAGCCTTTGGGCCAATTGTGCTGTTTGCCCCGATCATGCGGAACAAGTTAAGAAAAAGATACTTCAAGAGAAAGTGAAGCGAATAAAGAGGGTTGCGAAATGACTAGCGGGATTGGCGTTAAAGTGTTGGAAGAAAAGCTTAGACGTTACGAAGAAGCTTTGCTCTAGATCGAACAATTGGTTTTCCATAATCAAAGTATCCCCCTAAGCATCCGAGAAAGCATTCAAGAACAAGTTGTTTTAAAAGCTGGTGTCCAGATTATTAGAGGGGGAGGAGAATAATGCGTGACCTAAACAGAGACTTAGAGATATGTTACACAGCGACAGAAGGGCCTTGGGGCGCGAGCCATGATGAGTGGCCGGGTAATGCTAACCTGCGCCATTGGGTATCTATACACGAGGACGGACTAGCTTGCGCTGTAAGTTATGAAGATGCTCGTTTCATTGCCGAAGCTCGTGACGGATGGCCTCATGCGATTGAAAGAGCGCTGGAAGCAGAGCGTAGGGTTGCAGAATTGAAGGCAGAACTTGAGTATCTATCAAGTCATACAGTAGCTATACGAACAGACAGAAGATTTACACCAAAAAGGGTGAAAGATATTACTTGAGGTAACTAAATATAAACTTGTCGGACTGTGAGGAAGGAATGATTAGCTTGAAAAAGGTAACGGTTGTATTCAAAAGTGGAGTCGTACAAGAGTTTGAGGTTGAAGAAATTAGGTTTAATTCAGTTGTGGGGGCTATATGGGAAGAAGCTGAAGGAAGAAAAGCACCGTTATTTATTGATGAAAAAAGCATTGACGCACTTTTCTACGAGGAAATCAATTGAGAAAGGGGTAGCAGATGAACATTGCAGAGTTTGATCAGCTTTCTGCGTTTTTGATTGATCACACCAAGATTTTATCTGAGTATATGAAAAAAGCACAAGACGTAGGATTTTCAAGGCATGAAGCTCTTCAACTGGCTATAAATTTTCAAACAAACATGATGATGCTTTCGAACAAGTAAAAATAAAAAAGCCCCCTCAACGGGAGCGGTTAATTTAACTTGGACAATTACTATTATATCACGCCAAGCCGTTGAGGGGGAGTCGGAAGTGGAATATAAACAATTAACTTTGCCGGGTCTACCGGAAATCGATAAAGAAGAAACAGAGATCAATGTAAAAGAAGCCCTCGACCTTGCAAGAGATTTCATAAGAATGGGCTTCCATCCTGGAATTGAAGCAAGTACAACCGCAAACTATTCTTTGGTGCCACCAACGCAGACAAACGCTTTCCACAGCAGTACGGAAAACACGGCCATAAAGAATATTTCCATAGAAGAAGAACGCAAGAACCATGTACAGCGTGTGTTGAATGCCACAAAACGATTAAGCAAGAAAGAAAAACAAATCATAATGACAAGATGGTTTGGCGAAGACGATATTACGGATATTGAAGCATACACCGAGTTGGAAATGTCACACGCCACTTACTATAAATACCGTGGTAAAGCTTTCTATCGTCTTGCGTTTGCTCTAAAAATTGAAGCCTTTAAAAACGCTGAGACTTCTTAGAGGAAATTAAGATAAAATCTATACGGTATTCATACACATTTTGCTTTTAAACATGATAAATTTGTATTATCAAGAGAATATGAAATGAGCCATCCAATTGCGGGTGGCTTTTTTTATTGGGGTGATACGGATGCGCAAGGGGGTAATTAAAAAGAGATCTCCGTTACAAGACGACAAAAATCATAAGTGTTATCGATGCGTGTGGGCTAGTTATGCTGGGTATAAGATACTTTGTAGCAAGCTGGTGTGCGAGAGGGAGCAAACCAAAAACTTAGGTAGGTGCAAATGACAATGAAAGGGATATTTCAAATACATATAAGACAGGCCTCATTAGTTGGATTAGCAGTAGCAACGTTAGCTGCTTTATCAGGAAGAGCCATGAGCTTTGGTGAATACGCCACTTTTGTTATGATAGCTGCAATTTATTTTAAAATGATCGAGAAGTAAAAGAATAGACAAAAGTCCTTTGCTCAATCACAATGGATTTGAGGAGGCGAAACATGATCAAACATCAGCAGTTCTTGCATCTAAGATTAAATCAAAATGAAACACTAACAGAAGTATTAGGGACTACAATACGAGAATTGGAGAAATCACTACCATATAAGTTAATCGAAGTGCATCAGGTAGTTCCTCTTGCCAATAATGAGTATACTGTAATACTAAATGGTTTTTTCGAAGACAGGACTCATTAGGGTTTCTTCTAAAAATTGAAACCTCTAGAATAGTGCAGCGTATTACTAGAAAAGGTTATTTTTAGGAGGTGTACGATGATCGAATTAAATTTAAATCCCCTGCAAATATTATCTTATGCTATGGAGTTTGGACGGCCACTATTTCTGATTGTTGTAGGAATAATACTATATAAAAAATTTCAAGGCGCTTAACTAAGCGTCTTTTTATTTTGCCCATCGTTGGGATTCTGAAGTTCGGTAGGAAACTACCACAGCGCGACGGACTTCGGAACCCGAATGATGGGCGAAACCAACTATACGTTAAAGGAGTGTTGTGATATGGCTTCAAACGATTCGAGTTACAAAGTGAATATAGACGTGGCAGATGGGTTGCAAAGCCTAGAGGAGATAAGACGTTCAGCAGAAGCTGCTACTATATCGCTGTCTAAGTTTGAACGAACTTACAAGAAAGCAACTGGATTAATTGATCCAGATTTGAAATCTTTTACAACTAAGGAATTGCTGGATGAATTAGCAAAGCGTCCTATAGGCGACAAGGAGGCCGTTCATATTCTTTCGCCACAAGGCTACTGTAAGCTAACCATTGATCATTATGGGGTAGGGCAGGCTGAAACTATAGAGGTTACTGGGCCAGCACATATTTTGATTAATCAAGACAGGTAGTTAGCCTTAACAAATGGGCCTGTGATTGAAAAGAAGGAGTGAGGCAAAATGACATGAACGAGAGATATGTAGATCATGAAACAGGCGAGATCCTCGAAGAGCGCCGTTTGCTGCTCCGATCTAATGAGATCGTTAAGGTTATTAATCCGTATGCAACAGGTGGCCGGAATACTAAATTTGTTAAGTCAAAAACGAGTCAAAAGGCCAAGCGAAGGTTCTATCAGCTCAACGTGGAAGAAGAAGGGTTCCTCTCCAAGATTTCACGTTATGCTACACCTGGACGCAACCTCTTAGTCGGAGATGGAGAGCGCGGAATGAAAGGAAAGTCGCTTACAACTAAGCAGCTATTCCAAATCTGCCGCCTAAGTAAGCAGAGAGGGTATAAGATACTCAAAACCTTACTGGATTACAACTGCTTGAAGCTCACTGAATACGGATATGTCATTAATCCGGATTATTACATCAATGGGAAAGCTCCTGATCCAGCGTTATTAAAGTATTTTAGATCAGAATCTGAACAAGAAGGAGGTCGAGACCATGGATCTAAATAGAGGTGGATTTTTAGAATATAAATGCCGTAGGTGTGGTGTGGTCAAAAATGAATTTCATGCACCAAATGGATTTGAAGCATTTCTGGCAATATCCAAGAATGGATCTACTCCTGAAGAATGGGGACCATGTGCAACCTGGTACGGAACTCACATATGTGATGATAAACACCTATCTATTACAGATTTTATTGGTATCAAATACGATTCCCCAAAAGCATGAATCAACCATCTGTCGGCGGATAAAGAATATTAAGAAAGGCCGCCAGACGCTAAAGTGGCATAAAGCCTTGTGGCTCTAAGGCTCAACCCTGTTTTTAGGTGGTACGAAAATCGGTACAAAAAACACGAAAACTGTACCGAAAATCCACCCTGCTAAAAACGGCATTCAGCCCTACAGCGCCAAGGACTCTAGCGTTTTTGCTTCTGTCGTTATTCTTATATTCTTACTACTGCTGACAGAACACAAAAAGCTGTCATTTAGAAGCCTTAAAAATATTGTTTGTTAGATAACCATTCGATACAATTATCTAAAACATGATGGGAGTTTTCTAATAATGAGCAAGCTTGGGAATAGTGCTATTAAATTTATGATCGGATTTATAATTGATGCTATTTATAAAGATGATGATTTCTCAACTGATACAATAGATTCACTTAAAATCTTTGCTGAGTATATTGATCAGGACTTGCCTCAGCAAGACATTAAAAACATAAGGGATCAAATTAGTGAAAGTCTATCAATGTATCCCATTTTTGATGAAGAAGAATCTATGTTTTTAAAGAAAGCAAAAGCTTTTCTAGAAGAGGAAAATGATTATTTTTATCGCTTGGTTGAGGAAGAGTACAAGGAAATAAATAATAGTGAATCACTAATGTAAGGGTGTAGCTTATGCTACATCTTTTTTATTATCCAAAATCAGAAAGGACGATCTTACTTATGAAAGTTATTCTTCAAGACATGACAATGGAAGGCCCTCCAGAGGAGTTAGCGACGTTCATGCATCTGTATCGTCAAACAAAGATGCAAGAGGTATCATTTGTTGAACAGATCAGACAACAAATGGCTACATTGCCCAAAAAGAAGATTTTCGATGATATCTAGCATCTGCTTGATCTTCCTCTGGAGCCTTATTGTTCTATCAATCGGTGGGATGTTGTCCATAGCTTCAGATGAGAGAAGGAGAAACCACCCGTAATGGGTGGCCATCCTTTTAGGCTGCTTTAGATTTGACTGCTTTTTCTTCCGGTCTTGGCATCGCTATTACTTTCGGGTCATCACCGTCTGGGTTTGTTGGCGGTTTTTCCTTAGATAACTTGGATAGCCTGTACCAAATACCAAACGAGTTATTAATAATGCCAAGTATTGCTGCAATAATGCTAAGTACTGCTACGATTACGGTTAATGTCATAATCAAACACCTTCCTTTTCTTAATTCTTTTAATACCATCTTTTATACAGTTGGTATTCTGGTTATTCATTTCGAGGGGGCTTACACACTAGTTATCGCTCCATCTATTCGATTTGTTGCAGGGGAATTTATAAAATTACATCTGACCCAATGGGTTTTTGTTCAAAATTTCTTAATCCTCCTCTCACTAATTAAGTAAGGCGGTAGAAAGATTCAGCTCATTTTCTTAAAAAATCATAGTTGAGCGAGAAATTTATTTTTAACCTTCCTACTTTTAAAAGGATTTTGGGTATGCAAGAAAAAAGACTGACCAAGTTTTGGACAAGCTCCCTCAATTATTAAAGTGTCGAGGGCGAGCAATATTTCCATATTCAGAGGTAGTAAAGAAAAGCCCTTGTTTATAGGGAATCGTCTTGAAAATAGGCTTAGCGTTGTAAATCCGCACAATGATTTTTTGCTTCACTTTCTCTATACGAGGTGAATGTAGAAGAGTTAAAAGTAAGATATGTTTACCCTCTTACTTATAGATGGCATTTGGATGACAAGCAGTTGCAAAAACGGATGATTGTTAGGTGGCATCAAAGCTGGGGTGGAAATGATTGAGGAGAATGAGGAGGGTGGGCTTGAGTCCTTTCAATCTGCTCATTTTCAGTCGATAGAGAAAAACGAGGTTAAATAGATTTCTTTGCTTCTTCTATATGAACAAAAATTATTCTGTTCAGCTTCTATGAGAAATTACAGCAGAACCGTTTCAAAAATGATAAAAAAAGAGACGATTACGCTGGAAACTTTTTTAGTGCGTTCGTAGGCTATGAAACAGATTCAAAAACTAGTTTCAAAACAAAGTTGCATTAACCCTCCTATTTTGATACTATAAAGACAATAGGAATGAGAATCGGAGGGAGTTCACTATGAAATTTGGTTATGCTCGTGTCAGTACACTTGAACAAAACTTGGATATGCAAATCGATGCTCTCCAAAATGCTGGCTGTGAAAAAATCTTTGAAGAGAAAATGACTGGAAAACGCAATGACCGTCCAGAGCTAAACAAATTGCTCGATCAGTTACGTTCTGGTGATACTTTGATTGTTTATAAACTAGATAGGTTAGGAAGGTCTACTTTCAAGTTACTTGAATTAGTCGATGAATTTGAAAAAAAGGGAATTGAATTTATCAGCATTAAAGATAATATTGATACTTCTACTGCTATCGGAAAGGCAATGTTTAGAATGCTTGCCGTGTTGGCAGAAATGGAACGGGACATCATTGCGGAACGGACACAGGAAGGTTTGAAAGCTGCTAGAGCAAGAGGACGTTACGGTGGTAGACCAAAGACGGATAAGAGCAAGATCGATGCAGCCATTAAACTATATCAAGCTGGCGACATGAGCGTACCTGAAATTGTAGCTGTGACAGGGGTAAGTAAGGCTACACTTTATCGAAATATCAATAAGCAATTAGGCTCCAAGTAAGGGGCCTTTTTCTTTTGTCTGGAAAGGAGGAAGGGCTATGTCATCTGCGGATTTAACAAGGGAAAGACGTAGTGCCTCACTTAAAGCAAATCGAATAACTGACGGTAGTGTTAAGCATGGGGTATTTCCTTTTCTGAAGTCTGGCGTTCACCCATGCAACAAATGCGTAAAGCGCAACGGATGTGATAGGTTTGAAGAAAATGCAGACTGTTCCTATCTAGCGGACTATCAGGAAAAGATCATTGATAGTGTAATGGATTTGGACATTGTAGGGGAACAAGATCGACCAATGGCGCACTTGTTATCAAAGGATATGGCAGTCATTGCACTTTGCGAAATGTACTTCGCTGTAGAGGGCTTAGTGATCCATGATAAACGAAAGAAATCCCTCAATGCTCAGCCTTTGGTAGCAACATACAACGAAGCAAAAAGACAAGCGCGACAGACTATGCAAGCTTTGGGATTGGGACCAGCAGCACGAACCAAAATCAACTTAGAGAATGTAAATGTAGTGAAGCAGATGGGTGAGCTTGGCATGAAAACAACAGACGAACAAGAAGGATTGGAATTCTTAGATGATTGAGTTTGCGAAGGAGATTAAAAGTAAGATCCAATCCCTTGCAAAGAAAAACAAAGACAAAGGCAAGAAAGCTTATGATCTTCTAAATGACTTTGAGCGGTTTGCCGCCAAATGTCTGAAGATCAAAACAAAAGAAGGGAAGCTTCTTCCTTTCGTTTTGAATGATGCTCAACGCAATTTTGCGCAGAAGGTATTTAAAAAATTGCTTGCAGGAAAGCCAGCTAGGTTTATTATTCTGAAAGCTCGTCAGATGGGCTTTTCTACTGTTACAGAAGCAATCATTTATTATCTAACATCGCTCCAAGAAGCAAAGAACGGTTTTATCGTTGCTCAGGATTCAAAAGCATCCGATAACCTTTTCGCAATGTTTAAGAATTACTATGAGAATGTACCCAACCTTTATAAGCCAATGCGAAAGCGAAATAACAGTAAAAAGCTATCGTTTGAAAATCCGACTGTTCTTGAATCACAACGCAAAAAAAATCCCGGTCTAAAGTCAGAGATTACTGTTGATTCAGCCGAAGCGAGCGTTTTAGCACGATCAGGAACTATACATTTCCTACACGTATCAGAGTTAGCATTCTGGCCAGAGTCAAAGAAGAGCAAGCACATGTTGGCTTTACTTCAGTCTTTGTCAGACGCACCAGGCACGCTTTGTATTATTGAGTCCACTGCTAATGGTTATGGCGAATACTTTCAACAAATGTGGGATAAAGCATTAAAAGGGAAAAATGATTATGAGCCGATCTTTGTTGCTTGGCATGAGTTTCCGACTTACCGTGATGAATTTGAGTCGCAAGAAGAGTTGGAAGACTTTATCGAAAGTATGACTGAGGAAGAGAAGTTCATACAACGTCGCTTTAATTTAACGGCTGAGCAGATGAAATGGCGTCGTTCTACGATAAAGAACAAATGTGATGGTGACCCTAAATTATTTGCCCAGGAGTACCCTGCTTACATAGAGGAAGCATTTCTAGTATCTGGTCGATCTGTATTTGATCAAAAGCAGGTAGGAGACAGCCTATTAAACGTTCCTGAACCCATCAGGGAAGATTTAGACGGCGCTGTACTCATATGGGTAGAACCGGAAGAGGACGAACTATACGACATGGGGGCAGACGTTGCAGAGGGTCTGGACGGAAATGAACACGACTCATCGACATTCGTAATATGGAAGCGTAGCACAGGGGAGCAAGTAGCAGAAATGCAGATCAAAGAAGAACCATTTAGCTTTGCGGCACTTCTGAACGAATGGGGTAGGTATTATAACAACGCCTTACTGGGGGTTGAACGAAACAACCATGGTCACGCAGTACTGTTGGCGCTTATGCAAATATTTAATTACCCCAATCTGTACGAGCATAAGGATTATGATGTCAAAGGAAATGTCGAGAAACGTTCTGGTTGGCCCACAACCCCAAAAACTCGTCCTATTTTAGTTGAAGAGTTTAGACAAGGCTATGTGGAGAATCAACCAAAGATCAAGTCAAAAAGAATGCTTGGGGAAATGCGAACATTTGTCAAAAAGAACGGTAAAGCACAGCATCAAACTGGATGCCATGATGACGTTCTCTTTGCGGGCATGATCGGCTGGGAGATGCGTAAACATCCACATCGAGGACAGTTCAAACCAATCGGCTTCTCTATCATGCCTGACTTTGATGCGATATTTTCATAGAAGGGGGTGAACAACAATTGAGTCGAATTACGCAATTAACAACGAAAATCCTTGATTACTTTGGATATACAAAAAAAGAAGTCAGTATCGACAGAGACAAAACAAAGCAGATTTCTTACAGCGAGTCACCTCAAACCCAGGTATTTGATCAGTATAATGTTTCAACTGAACGTATACAGATCATTCAAGATGTTAGAAATCTGTTTAAGACAGACTCAAGATTCAAAATAACGAATCTCCGATTAGGTGCGGACGCAACCCGTGGAGGCTGTCAAGTCATTGTTCAGGGAAGTGAATCCCATCGCAAACACCTTAGAAAATTAGGCAAGCCACAGCCAAAGAGATTAGTTCCTGGGGCTAATATAGCCCAGCAGGTAATTGATGATTTTATGCGTCGAACTAAGCTGTCAGCTAAGTCAAAAGAACACCTTAGAGTACTTTTAAAGGATGGTGATATTTTCCTTAATCCCATTGTGGATTTAGGAGCAGGACTCGTATTAGACGTAAAGCGGGCTCCAGCTATGACTATGAAACGTAATAGTGATGAATACGGCGACTTCCCTGATATAGAGAGGGCATTCAGTCAAATCGATCCTAAAACTCAGATAAACTCATTAATGGATATTGGGCCTCCTACATCATCTCGTGGTGACTTTGCCCTCTACCAGATGAATCATATACGATGGATGTCTGACGAAACGGAACTCTATGGTACTTCTCACTATGCTACAGCAAGGCAATTACACAAAATCCTTCTGAAAATGGAGATAGCAGCGGCTGTACGGAGGGAATTTCGATCTGTCCAAAAGGAATACCATCGGCTCCCTGATACGGTTGGAGAGGCAGAAATCACAGCGTACAGAAGACAAGTTGGTTTAATTGATGAGAATGGGAATCCCACAAAAAATTCTCATCTGCTATCAAGCTTTGTTGGGAATGCTGATCTTCAAACTATAAAAGCGGATGCAAACCTATCAGAGATGGGCGATATCGAATACTTTGATGATCTCCTGTGGCTTAGCCTTGGCGTACCCAAAGCTATACTCACAAGTGGTCAGAACTTAAATAGGGACATCTTAAAAGTACAGTATCCTCAGTACCTCCAATCGCTCGATGATATGACCGACTTACTAGAGTATGGGGATATAGGTCAGTACAGCGGGTACCGCGCTTTAATAGATTTACAGCTAATGTTAGCGGGCATTAATCCTACCTCTATTGCCTATGACGTTGTGTGGAGTACCAAGACAACTGAAACGGCGCTAGAACGCCTAGAACGTGTTCAGAAAGCTCGTGGCGCTAATGGTGGCGATATCCTTATTACAAACGTCAAAGCTATTCAAAGCATTGCTGGAGATTTCGATATCGAGGACCCAGTGGAAATGGCTATGATGATTGAAGAGGAAAGAGCTCGAAACGCTGCTCTAGTGGCCAAGTCCTTGCCTCCAAAAGAAGAAGAGAATGCAGATGAAGAAGAGGACAAAGAACCGATTACAGATGTTGCTTTGGAAGATCGATCAAAACTTAAAGAGGCAGAAGTCGAGGCGGAGGAGGCAGTCCTTCGTTTTTTTGATGCCGTAAACAAGCGGTTCACCAATTATGATTCTGACAATGAAGGTATAACGGACTCTGTTATCTTAGACTACGCTGAAGATGAGATCCTAAATGCTCTTGAAGAGACGTGGGAAGCTGAGCAAGGAAAGTTACAGCTTTCATTAGTCAAAGCAATGACCATAGCTGGGGTAATGGGTGCAGAAAAGGCTACTTCCTTCCTCGCAACAGAGATTAAACCACGAATAGTTCGTAGTGATATTAGAGAAGATCTGCTTCAGCAATCTACTCAACGAATCAAAGACATGAAAGAAACGACGCTGAAAAGTATTCGAAAAGAGTTGGCAACCGGTTTTGATAATAACCTTGGGTGGCACAAGATAGCAAAGCGACTGGGGCCTATTATTTTGGATGAGGCGCGAGCCAATTTAATTGCCCGTAATGAACTAAGCTGGGCCTATGATCGAATGCAAATCAGAACTTATAAAGGCGCTGGCGTTAAAAAAGTCCAATGTGATGAGGTTATAGACATGCGTACCTGCGATAAATGCCGATCTAGGCACGGTAATGTCTATGATATTGATGACTACCCTGGTCTTGCCCATCCGTTATGTAGGGTTAGCTGGTTGCCTGTAGATGAATAGTAGTTGAAAGGTGGTGGTTTTGTGTGACCGGAATAGTATTCCCATCATAGATGCCTTGAAAGGAGGAAAACGTGTGTTTACAAAATTACCATTTGGAATGAATCTACAGTATTTTGCCAAAGCGGGTTTCTTACCAGAAGAAGAACCTATTAAGGACGCTTTAAAAGATGATCCCTTAATGCAACAGATTTTAGATGCAAGCAGCGCCATTGCTCTTCTATCCATTAAGAAGAATCTGGCCAACACACCACTAACAGAAGTGGATCGTCGCATTTACTATGAGGCAATCGATGCACGAGCCAGAGCTGAATTTAGCACTTGGTCCATTGAAGAAGCCGCAAAAGAGGAGTCCGGTGAGAAACAGAAGCCGAGTATAGGCTTTACCGACTCAGTTGAACCACTTTTTACTGTTTTAGAAGATAGTGCAGAAGATCAAAGAGAACTTTGTTTTTCAAGAGCTGTGCCAATCATGGATGATGCAGGGAAGTCATCAGGTTGGTATCGTCAGCCTGTTTCTAAAGTTGACGCAATCAATGGCAACAATCGTCTCTATCCAAAAGCTGTTTATCAGGCCGCCCTCGATTCATTAAAATCTACTAATTTTCCATATGCAGGAGAGCACCCACACCCTCGCTGTTACAAAGGCACAGATGGTAGGGTGCTTTTTGATTCGAGTGTACCTAATCAAGCAGTTGTATTTCGTGACGCCAGCATTGATGCAAGCGGTATCGTCTGGGCTGAGTACAAACCTTTGGCTACAGATATGGGAAAACAAGTCCAAGCGATGCTAGATGACGGACTGCCGATCGGCTTTTCTAATCGGATGACAGGTGACATTATTACAGCCAAAGTGGAAGGCAAGAACGTCGGGGTTGCAAAAAGACTATCTCTATACACCTGGGACGTTGTATTGAATCCTGCTGAACCTGAAGCCTTCACTAAACCAATAGAACTAACCGATTCGGCTGTAGCAATTATCTTAGATTCACTATCCAAGGAGGATGATAAAATGAAAAAGAATTTCCTTTCAATGTCATTAGATGAACTACGTACATGGAAGAAACAAAATCCTGGCCACATTGATATGGCGGTATGTGATGCTGCTATCGAAGCTAAGGAAAAAGAACAAACATTAACAGATGAACTTGAAAAGTTAAGACTTGAAAAGCAAACACGTGAACAACAAGAAGAGGCAAATCGGAAGAAGGATGAAGCACAAAAAGCTCTTGTTGATGCTGTTAATGAACTTCCTTATGACAAACAAGTAAAAGACGGGCTACTTCAAAAAGGCGCTGCTATTACGGACGCTTCAGAAGTAGCCTCTTTTATTGACACAGAAAAAGCCTTTGTTGATGCTATCCAAATTGATAATCAAAAACAGAGTCTTGGCATTCCTTCAGGTCGAGCGGCTATTGTTAACCAAGAGGTTCAAATTGGTAATTCGGCCCAACCATGGGTACCGGTAGTAGATAAGTTAATGACGGCTTTTGATGATCAATTCCGTGCTAAAGACCGAAATTTCCGTGTTGATGAGAATCTGCGAAAAGGGAATCTTGCTATTCTCGATCGCATCCTTGGAAAAATGGAACGTGAAAATCATCATGAGTATCAAACTTTCATGCACTCTCTTACAGATGCTGCGCAAGATATTACCGACGGCGTTATTCAGGATAGTGCAGCAACGTCAACTGGCGATCTTGCACAAATTCCCGTTGTTAGCTTAGCGTTTATGCGTCAGATGTTCCAAGACTTAAAATTCGCCCAGCTAACCATGGCCGAGAGTTTTTCAGGTACAACGTATAAGATTCCTGTTGAGTTTCAAACCGAGGATCTATATTCTCAAGATGATTTTGGTGGTATTGGTGAATTTGATGGCATTCCAACTGAAGGTGTTGAAACATTCTTGCTTGAATTTGGAGCAGACTGGTTAAAACGGGCTACTAAGATATCAAAAGAGGCTCAAGTAGAGCTTCAGAGCGGTCCTTTTAATTACGATGCTGTAGCACGAAACTTGGCTAGTATTAATGCCCGTATGAGCCGGAATATTGATCAAAGAATTTCTACAGAAATGATTAGTGTATCAGATGAACACCTTGCAATTGTAGTAAAAGATGAGACCGTTTCTGACCCTGAGTTTCATGCTGCCGTAAAAGGGAGCAATGTACCTTTTAGCTCCAATGCCACTTTTGTAGTTGACCTACTATGCGGTCAACAATCAGGGAAACTTGCAGATTTTCGTTCTCCGATCGTTCGGCCTCGTACAAAAGTTTGGTTAGACGTACAAGGTAAAAAACAATCATCTAAGATTAACGATGTTGTCGTTACTGTTGGCGGAAAAACGTTAGTTCGCGGGCAGTGGGACCATATTAAAGGTATGGTTGTAAATGGAGAGTATGCAATTGATTTTGAAAACGCAAAAGTGTATTTCACCTCTGATTCTGGGGTAAGTGATACCAAAAAACCTATGGTTAAATCCTATTCTTATGCAACAAATGTAAGCTATTTTGATCTCACTGTTCCAGCAGGCGTAGATCCTGCTAAGTATTACAATCGATTAATCGAGTTAGTGACAGATCAGAAGGCTTATATGGGCTCTGCTCCTCGTTACGTAACACCAGACTTCTTACTTGGTAGTCTGAATGCTATGAGCCCTATCAAGAAAGCCGAATTGTTTTATCGCTATGCCTCACCAAACGGTACAAACCTGCTGCAAGGCGATATGTACTTTGCAACAAGAGAAAATATCCAACTAGGTGAGCATAATGCTCCTTGGGTAGCAGGAGATAGTCGTCTTTTACTTGGTAAAACAAATGCAACACGGATGGGAATCGGTTCTCCTTTAGAAATGGAAGGCCCTTTCCCATACATGAACCCTGAGACAAATCAAATTACTTCGGCCAAACTCTACTATGCGACACAACAGATTGCTATTAATACACCTTTGGTAATTGATAAGAGTGGTATGGCTTACCATCCGCCATATCGCACAATCAAATTGTTTAATAGCAAACAAGGTTAATAGAAAGGGGAATCTATCATGTTGAAGATAAATACAAGCTGCTCATTCCTTCACCCGTTAACTGGTCAGATGATTCACCCTGGCCAGTCTTACGAGGAACATTATAGATGTCCAGATCCCGTTGAATTGGAAGAAGAGATTAAAGATGAAATCGAGTCTGACAATGAAGAAGCTCCTGAGGTAGTAGCCCAGGAGCTTCTTACGTTAGAGCAATTCGACAAATTAGAGGCAGTCAAACAAAAAGAAGTGTTAGTAGGAAATCTAATTGTTTCTGCCGAGGACGCAGACGCGGTTAGCAATAAAGAAAAACGTCTGCAATTGTATAAGAAGTTCTTGGAGGCGAATGCACATGATGGAGCTGGTCAGGAAGTTACGCTTTGATCTAGGAGACACGGAAGAACCCTTTTTCTATTCTAACGATGACTTAATCAGTAGATTGACAGAAGCAATTTATGATTATTCCAGCTACCGTCCAAGAAAACGAAAGGGCTTGATCAAACTAGTACCAGGTGTGACAGAATACGAGCTTCCCGAAGACTACCAAACATGGATAGAAGGCTTAGCGGGGTATGAGATTCTTGATCGTACCCTGATAACTCCTGTCACACCTACTGGCCATTCTGAACTAAGGTTTCATTACTACGCAGACCATACAATTGAAAGCCTATCAGTAAGAGATCACCGAATTTTACTAGATTACTGCATGGCGAAGATCCTATATGAGATTGTTCGTGAGGGCGCTGAGATCAGCGGCTTAAAACTCGGTAAAGGGCTACAAATTAACTTTGACAACTTTGATAAAATCGCACAGGAAGCAATCTTTCGTGAGAAACGCTATGAACAATCGGTGAAGAAGCCTATAGGGATGTGGACGTAATGAACGCCTCAAAGCTGGCCAAGAAAATTAAAAGAATTATTGATCGTCACATCAAGCAAAAGGGATACGAGGTAGAGACTGTTTTGCAAACGTTGACGGAAGAACAAACGTCTAGCGGGCTTTCAATTATCGATAGAAAACAGCCTGATCCTATAAAAGAAACCATCAAAATAGTTGTTACGGGCCATTCTATCGATGAGGAAGCCACTGCTTTAGGGGATAATCCTGTGCAAAAACTAGAGTTTATTTCTATTGAAGATGGCACGGAGCCACCTGAAAAAAGAGTAGAAGAAGGAAAGGTTCTCGTTTATGACGGCAAGCAATTTAATATCCTATTAACTTCTCCTGCTACTTTAGCGGGTGAGCTCATCATTAAGGAATGCCAAGCGAGGTCGATGCCATAATGGGTGACTTTAACGACTTGTATCGTGTGCTAGGGAATATCCCGCATTTGATGGCGAAAGCGGAGAGGAATACGCTGAAGAAAGGCGCAGCCGTTGTAATGGGCGCAGCTAAAAAGAAGCTGGGAACCTATCAAGGGGAATCCGGAGGGTATAAAGCGTGGGTAAAATTAAAACCAGAAACGATCCGTAAAAAGCACATGTCCAAAACAAAGGCAGGCGCCTTAACACGAGCAGGAAAAAGGTACAAAGAGAAACATGGAGCATGGGGAGCTGGTGGAAATGACGATTCGCCATTAGTTGATTCTGGTAGCTTGCGCCAAGCAATTACTACGGATGAAAAACAGATTAACAAAGGCGTGGCATATGTAGGAGTGGCTTCTGGATCATCTGATAACAAGAAGGGTGATCCAGGAAGCTATGCGGCGGCCCATGAATTTGGGTATGAGCCCAAAAATATACCGGCACGCCCTTTCCTACGACCTGCACTCCACGAAAATCGAGATCAGATTAAAGAAATTGCCAAAAAGGAAATTATTAAAAGTCTAAGGAGGCTCTGACAGTGAGAGATCCACTTGTGTCAGTCTACACCGCCTTAGAAAAAGCCATTAAGACTGTTCACGACTCAAGTTTCCTAGTAACTAATGATACACCGAACCCTATCGAGACTAAAAAAAGAGTCCTTCCTGCTGCTAATATCACGTATGTGAGCGGGACATCTGAAAAGGCCCTTATGAGGGAACACCAGCCACACGGAGTGCTTTCGAACGGGAGTGGTACTTTTACTGTAGGGACGGAAGCAGTACGGTTTCATTATCTCATCCAGGTTTCCTTTTTTGCTGAACGGCCAAGCCAAGCTCAACAGCTATCTACCAAGTTTTTAGCTTACATCGAAACAGAAAATGAGATACCCATCCCTGAAGATAAGTGGGGGGACCTTGTACAGATTTTCATTGCTTCTCCACCTCTACCACCACGTGGCGAGCCTAACCTATACCAAGTAGATGCAACCTATCAATGCTTAGGACAATTGATCGTAGAGGAACAAGTGAATGCAATTGATGTGAGTAAATTCAAACCAAAAATAACGTAAAGGAGATGGTCTTGTTGACCATATTACGCGGAGTAACTTCGCTACAGGATTATCCTCCTGGGCTATATGTGAATGAGCTACCTGTACCTCAAAGCGAAGAAATTAGTACACCACAATTTATCTTGGGTTTTGTAGGCGAATTTGATCGCGGCCCAATCAATAAATACATGTTAATCTCGGAAACACCCTCCAAACGGTTAATTGAAATAGCCGAGCCTATTTTGGGTTCATCTACCAAAAAACATGCGGGCAATCAATTGCTAGACCATCTACACCGTGCCCGTATTAAAAAGGCGGCTTTCGTGCGAGTCTTGGGTAACGGACACCAAACAGCTAGTTTGCACCTAAAAGATCGCCAAGACAAAGAGACAGCCCGTATCTATCCAAAAGCTGGCCCTGGAGAGTACGCAAACATTTTTACTGTTGAGGTTCAAGAAGGGACTAAAGCAAACACCTTTAAGCTGATCTTATGGTCAGACTTAGGCGGGTTTGAAACTTACGACAACCTATCAAAAGACCCAGAGGATGCTCGTTATGTGGAGAAAGTAATCCAATCCACTAGCGAGCATTTTGTATTTGAAGATGTTAAAGTGGAAAAGGATTTCGACACAACACGTCCAGCAGTCATGGCCAGAACTCAATTGAAAAACGGTTCGAATGGCGCCCCTTTAACGGATCAAGACCGTATAGGCTCCTTTGATCCAGGTACCGGTACCCGGACGGGCCAGAGGTTACTAGGCGTTATTGGAAATATTCTAACGGATGTAGCCCATATTAACTACTCGAGTCCAGAAGTAGACAAAGCATTGATTGCCCTAAGTGAGAAGTATAATTTTATTGCTTACATTGGGACAAATAAGGCTCAAGCTATTGCAGATACTTTCGAATATCGAGATCAGTTTGACAGCGACTTCGGTCAAATGGTCTACGGGTATTATAACTCTACGACTGGCCAACGCATCTCCGGAAGTTGTCTTTCAGCTATTGCACACGTAAAGGGCCAAATAGAAGACTCCGGACTTGCGGTGGAGTGTAACTGGATTGCTGGCACCGACACAGAACTTGAATTTGAGGACTATCAGGAGCTTTTTGCTCATCAAATAGCGGCTTTCCAACTCAAGCCATCTGCTAAAGGGGATGGCTCTTATGCTTGGCGAATGGCTAACGATTATACGCTTGCTAAAAATGATGTAGCGGGAGATCCAATTGCTGACAACAAGAATCGAAAAGTAAATCGTCGGCGATTGAATAGCTGGATCGAAAAGCAATTGGAGGCTGTAGCTGCACCGTGGCAAGGAAAGGCCATGACCAAGCCGATGAAGGAAGCAGCAGACATGCGCATTCGTACTTTCTTCGATAACCTGGTTAAACCGACCAATCCATTAGAGACAAGCAAAATCGAAGCTTATTCTATTCGATTTAATTCAAAGGCTCAATCAATCGATCAATTCGTGCAAGAGTTGAAAGTCAAACATTATAACACTGCTGAGTGGATTCTGCTGAATTATCAAGGCGGTACTAACGTGGAGGTGGATGTTTAATGGCAGAGGCGGGCTTGCTTGGTAAAAAGCTAGTAATTGCAATAACTGATTCGAATGGTAACGTCTTGAAAAAAACACCTGAGATACTAAAGTGGTCTGAAGAGGAAATTACGACTGAAGACAAAAAGCACCCCATTGGTGAGGAGACTGAATACAGCACCAGCACGATAGATGGATGGAAAGGCTCATTTAGCGGCCAAGACACGAACGGTGCTTATGACGACATTGTAGATGCTAGACTCAAATATCAAAAAGAGACAGGTGATACACTCTCTTTTTCGATGTTTACAACTAGAGTCTACAAAGATGGAACGGTAAAAAAATACAAGTTTACAGGCGTAACCTTTAGCGGATTTAAAGCTGATGTAGACGGTGGTAGTAAAGCAGTTAACAACTCAATCAATTGGCATGCGACAGAACGCATACCACTATAGGAGGGCTTACAAATGGAAAAGGTACTATCAACAGGTAAAAAAATTACTCTTCGTAAAAAGAAAGGCCAGCACCATTTTGTTGAACGGAATCTCCTTTCAACTGTGCAAGGTGATGGTGGAACAAATCTTGGTGGAATTACACTAACAGTATTAGTTAAGGCAGTAGTAGGTATTGAAAGCGTAAATGGAGAGGCAGTCGAAATTCCTGAAAATCTTGTTGGACTTCTGGAATTCATGAATAGCTTTGAATATGAGGAATGGGATGAAGTAGAAAGAGTTGTGCTTACTCCGGAGGAGAAAGCTAAACTTGAGGAAGCGGCAAAAAACTTGCAGGAGAGCCCTGGTTCAGAAAAAGAGTAGAACTAGCTATAGGCTCAGGTGCAGGTATATCGTATTCCGATACGATGGAAATGGACGACGAAACAGTAATGGCAGCAACGATTATTGTTAACGAATGGAATGAGAAGAACCCTCGAACGTTTTAATTTGGGGGTTCTTTCTTTTTGGGAGGGAGGTACCTCTTATTAGTACAATTTTAGATTTAGCGATTGCCATTAGCCTAACTGATCGTGTTTCAAGTGCTTCTCAACGGATTATTAGTCAATTTAAGTTGATGGAGCATGCCACAGATCAAGTACAAAGCAAGATGAACCGTTTAAAAAACATGGCCTTTGGCGGCGGTGCTCTTGCGGTAGGTGGAGTCCTGGCATTTAATTCGATTGCTAACGCGGCAGACGAGGTTGTTACTAGAGCTGGTAACTTGCAAGAGATCATGACAGAGATTAAAGCACAGACATTCGGCAAACAGTTGTTTGATCCATCTAGTGCCAACGAAATCACACAAAAGATGAAAGAAATTGAAAACCTTTCTACCCGTTTAGGTTTGGAAACCACTTTCTCGAATCTGGATGCTGGTGAGGTCATTCGGGATCTTCAAAAAGGTGGTTTGCAATACAAAGACATCATGAATGGCGCGGCAGAGGCAACTATTAAGTTTGCACAGCTAAACGAAATGGCGCCAACGGCTGCGGCTGAACTTATGGTACAAACGCGAGCTGGGTTTCAGCTTACTGGTCAGCAAATGCTCGAAGCAGCGGACACGGTAACGAAAGTGGCAGCGGCTTCAAGTGCTGGAGCTGAAGATATTAACCGTGGTCTTGGCAATATGGCAGGGGTAGCCTCTCAGATGTGGGGCACAAGAGGAAAGTTTGAACAGGTCATGGATTCCTCAGCTTTGGTAGCATTGACGCGAACACAGACAGCAGAAGGATCCAGTGCGGGTACATTTGTCCGTAACTTCTTAGAGCGACTTGTACCTCAGACTAAACAACAAACCGCGTATATGGCCTCTGTAGGCTGGCTAGATAAGAACGACAAATCGCTATTCTTAGATTACTCAAAAGACCCCCGTGGGCAATTAAAATCTGCCACAGAAATAGCAAAAATTCTGAGGAAAACAGTGGGTAGCAATAAAATTATTGCGGATGAAAAAGCCGTAGAGAAAGAATTCGCCTTAGTTGAACAAGGAATGGGAACAGATAAACTAATCAAGCTATTCCATAAGGTTTTTGGTGAGCAGGGTGGCCGTACTGCCTATACGCTACTCCGAACAGGTGAAGGATCCCTTGAAGAAATCCTCGATAACGTAGATAAGCAATTATCCTTAAATGATCGAGTCAAGATGCAGATGGAAAACTTTAATCAGGTAAAAGATACAGCAGGCGAGGCATGGAATACCTTCTTAACCTCCCTTGGATCGCCGTTACTGGAATCAGGAACAAAGTTTTTTGCGTTTCTAAACGACCAGTTATCGGAAGCGGCTCTGTATTTCCAACAACACCCCGAAGTAAGCAAGTACATGTTTGCAATTGCTGGCGGGGTTGCGGCTTTAGCTGGAATCGGCGGTATTATAACCGTTACGGCGGCTTCTTTTGGTGCATTGTCTTTAGGACTAAGCGCGGCCGGCATCGGTTTAGGAACAATTGCTTTGGTAAGTGGGGGAGTCTTACTTGCAATCGGAGCAATAGCAGGCGGGGCTTACCTGATCTACAAGAATTGGGATGAACTCCAGCCCTATGCAAAGGCTGTATGGGATGGGATTAAGGATGCCATATCACCAGTTGTGGATTGGGTGAAAGTTAACGTTATACCCGTCTTTACATCA
>NZ_JAUKFY010000026.1 GCF_030489605.1 Brevibacillus laterosporus | reverse complement strand
AGCTGAGCTAAGGGCACATCAAAATTTTAATTTACACAGTAAAAATGGTGAGCCATGAAGGACTCGAACCTTCGACCCTCTGATTAAAAGTCAGATGCTCTACCAACTGAGCTAATGGCTCTCAAAATGGTGCCGGCGATAGGACTTGAACCCACAACCCCCTGATTACAAGTCAGGTGCTCTACCAATTGAGCTACACCGGCAAATTCGGAATATAAACTTATCAAAAACGATGACGGATCTGACGGCACTCGAACCCGCGACCTCCGCTGTGACAGACTGGCATGAACTCCAGCTTCACCCCAACTCCCTAAAACGCCTCTTCAAAATCACAAGAAACCATCCATATATCTCAATGAAAGAAATGGTGACCCGTAGGGGATTCGAACCCCTGTATGACAGCGTGAAAGGCTGCTGTGTTAAACCGCTTCACCAACGGGCCGTATACAATTTTTTATGTATTTCTTGGGAACGAAATTTAGTCTACCACATGTAATTCATTATAGTCAATAGTTTTTTAAAATTTTCTTTTAAGCAACTTGTACAAAGAATTACTCTCCATGCTATAAGCCACAAAAAACGTACTAAAAAAGAGCGACTTGAACCAGTCGCTCTAAGAATAATCCACAAAATCAATTGTTACACTACACTTATCATATAAATTTATCATTACAATTGCTAGCTCCAATTAATGGGTTCATTCATGGCTGTACAACAATTAACATCTAACTTCTATAGCAACTTGATTTATCCTAACATGGTTTTCGACAGAAGAATGCTCCCCATCTTGCGCAAATAACAAATTACGTATAATATCTATTTTATTCTTGTTTAATATTCGTGTTTAAGGAGCTGTTCTACTTGTTTCAACTAGAAAAGCATAACTCCTCTTTCAGAAAAGAGTTAACTGCAGGATTTACTACATTCTTTACAATGGCTTATATCATGGTTGTCAATCCGCTCATCTTATTAGATGCGGGCGTTCCCTTTCAACAAAGCTTCACGGCAACAGTTATAGCCGCCATGCTCGGTACACTTATCATGGGACTTTATGCAAACTATCCTATAGCAATTGCACCTGCTATGGGTTTGAATGCATATTTCGCTTACTCGGTTGTAAAAACGAATCAAGGGCTTGATTATCATATTGCGTTTTCAGCAGTATTTGTGGCAGGGATATTATTTGTTATTCTCTCCCTTACACCTCTGCGCTCAAAATTAATTGAGGCCATTCCAAATAATTTAAAGCACGCTATTACTGCCGGGATCGGGCTTTTCATTGCGTTCTTAGGATTACGTATGAGCGGCTTAATTATTGCCCATCCGAGCAATTTGGTTGCGTTAGGCGATTTGCATTCTCCTTCTGTTATATTAGCTCTAATTGGTCTTTTAATTACTCTGATATTTTACTCCCTAAATCTAAATGGCGCTTTATTTTTTGGAATGATCCTTACTGGTCTAATCGCCTTTCTAACCGGCCAGCTTCAATTTACAAACGGATTTGTCTCTATGCCGACTCTTCCTGAGGGAATCCTAGTCTCCAATCCTGTCACGGCCTTTAGAGATGTCGTTGAGTACGGTCTATATTCAGTAGTATTTTCTTTTTTACTAGTGACGCTATTTGATACGACTGGCACAGTCCTTGGCGTAGCTGAACAAGCAGGACTTATGAAAGATAACAAACTTCCGAGAGCTGAGCGTGCTCTACTATCAGATTCTGTCGCTACTCTATTCGGTTCCATGTTAGGAACATCGCCAACCTCTGCTTATGTAGAATCTGCGTCTGGTGTTGCTGCTGGCGGTCGCACCGGGCTTACTGCCGTATTTATTGCTCTGTTGCTAGGAATCGGCGCTTTTTTTGGTCCACTAATTAGCGCTGTATCAGGATTGTCTGCCATCACCGCTCCTTCACTCATTATCGTTGGCTCCTTGATGGTTGGCAGTGTCCGCCACATTAATTGGGAACTACCAGATGAAGCTTTTCCTGCTTTCTTGGTTTTGTTGAGCATGCCGCTTACCTCCAGTATCGCTACCGGGATCTCTCTAGGGTTTATTTCATACCCACTGATGAAAATTTTAAGAGGCAAATGGCGCCAGGTTCATCCATTAGTCTATCTATTTGGTGTTTTGTTTGCTATTCAACTGATCGCTGTTCCTCATTAATAGAAGCAAAAATAAATACAAAAAAGAAGTCAGGATTTCATTTCTGACTTCTTTTTTTGTCGACACCATCCTACAGCCTGTATAAGAGAGATTCAGCAGCCTAAGGACTTGGCAGCAACTGCGGTCTTATTTTTGTACGCCCCACTCGTTTTGAAAAATTAATTCCTGCAAATTACGGCGTTTCTCCCATTGAAGAATTTCCAATAGCGGACGATCAGGGTATTCATTTGTATATCCTAATGAAAGCAAGGCTACTGGTTCAATGTGCGGAGGTATTCCCAAGATTTCACGGACATCCGCTTTCTTATAAAAGCTAACCCATCCAAGGGCAATTCCTTCTGCGCAGCTAGCCAGCCACATATTTTGAATCGCGCATGCCACTGACAAGACATCTGTCTCTGGAATCGAATTGCGACCAAGGACATGGGCTCCTCCCCTGGTTGGATCATTTGTAATACAGATAGTCAGGGGCGCTTCTTTTAACCCTTGAACCTTGATCCCCATAAATTGATCACTGCGGTCTGTACCTTCATAATGAATAGCCAGCGCGCGTCGTTCTTTGTCTGCAGCATAAGCTAGCTTATCTTTTATTTCTTGATCTGTGACCATAATAAAATTCCATGGTTGCATAAAACCCACAGAAGGTGCATGATGCCCCGCTTCTAAAATTCGTTGAATAGCATCTTCAGGCAATGGTGTATCCAAAAAACTACGAATATCCCGTCTCCCTTCAATCGCTTTATATACGCCGTGTTTTTCTTGTTCAGTAAATTGAAGCATTTTGTTTATCTCCTTAGATGGTTTTTTGTTCAAGTTACTCATTGTTTAGAAAACAGTAGGAAGTCGAGCCTCATCAAGCGTTTTGAGTGTTTTACTCCTCTTCTAATCGTACAAAAAATCTCCCACCAACAGTAGGAGATTTTTTGTGACATTTTTTATTTTCCGTAAGAACCGTTAGCAAATGTGCTAGGGTCCCACCATTTATAACCAGCGGCTGGAGCTGCCCAAGGCTCTTTTTGCGGTTCGATTGTTTGGGCCGGAATTTCATTTTCTGGACCAGTTGTCAGGAGAGGAGTCACCGTATCCAGCTTTAAGCCTTGTACCTGCTGAAGGTTTTCGTAATTCTCTTGTTTTGCCAGCCAATTGATTAGGTTAATAAGTAGCACAGCATCGTCTTGTTCTTTGAATCCGTCATAGGTTTTCTTCTTTTGACCATTTTCCTCACGCAAATACTTCGGGGTAGCATCTTCTACCGGAGAAGAATCACCGATAAAAGCAGCCTTTCCTTTACCCAGCTTAGCAATAGCTACATACGGGCCTTCTTCTACTCCACCGCCTTTATATACACCTTTATCAACAGCATGGGCCCATTTTGCATTTGTTTTTGGCAAATAAACGATTCCCTTTGCTTTTTTCGGCTCAACAATCGCAAGTGTGCTACCCGCGTGCATTGCCACGCTAGACACGCCCTCTGTAATTCCCAATGCCTGAGCAGGACTCACAATGTTGGTTGCATTTATGTCTCCAAGCGCATTGTAGCGGAACCTGATACCAAAGTTTTCAGCCAGCCAATCAGAGCTTGCTACCCCTTGCATAGCTTCCGAGTTACGCTCCTCCTCGCTCATTCCCTTAGCTGGGTCAGCCCACGCTCCACGACGATATCCGTTCATGACTTCTGAGGCATCCCAACGATTCTTGTTACGATCTGCATTGTAGTGATCCCCGATAAAGAAGATGCTGCCGCCATTTTTTACAAATTCAATCATTGCTGCTTGCTCAGATACTTTATAAGGAATGTTGGCTTCCCCAATTACAAAAACGGCATATTCTTTCAGATCGTCATAAACAATCGGTGTTGATTTGCGTAATTCCTTCACATCATAGCCGGCTTGAGCAATCGCATTAGCAAAGTCAGAGAAGCCGCCATCAATAACCCAGTCTGCCGCTCCTGCTGTTTGTCCGTGCGTATTGTCAAATAACACCTTTTTACCCAAAGGGGTACCTTTGGCAGAGATAAACGGAGCGGGATCGTGAGGACCTTCAGCCCAGACTGAACTTGTGAATAACGTGGAAGCTGCTAGTGTTAAAACAAGAGCACTCTTGCAAAGCTTTTTAGCTAAAAAATAAGATGAACGAAACATCGTAGACCCCTCCTTATCCTTATGGCACAAGTTGAATATGTGTATAGGTGGCGATTCCTTTTTTGCTAAAATACGCTTTATCATGCAAAACACCGGTGATTTTCACTTTTTTACCGGCAGCATTTGCTGCGGCAAACGGTCCATTGCGGTCTGAATTAGCAAATTTTACGATAAGCGCATTTGTAGTTTCATCCCCTGGCTGATCAGCAAGATAAATACCATAGCCTGCAAATTGGGCATTTGGCTCTGCCGTCTGTACATAAGCTTCAGGTGTAATTGTCGTTCCTTGTGGCAGGGCTAGGGCTTGGGCTACTGTCAGTCCCGCTCCCTCCTTGGTTACCTCTAAGGTTAAACGTACTTTTTGCGCATACCCTTCGATTGTTCCCTCAAAGTTGAATGTACCTTCACTGCTTGTATCTGCTGCATTCGGATTCCAGCTATCTACCGGTACTTGCTGATTGGTACCATCACTCATTGAAGCCCATACAGTTGTGGGTAAGATGTAATTCGCTCCTTTCCTTACAGAAGCAGTAATATTGTCAACATGAATAATGCTCGGTGCTCCTGTTGATTCCGTTACCAACACATAGGCTGCTTCACTTTGGTAATGAGTTGTTGGATTGCTAGCAATGACTTCGAGTACAGTTCCTACTGACTGTGTTGGGATTTTCACACCGAAAGCTCCTGCATGATCTGCCTTGTCAGTCCCTACTAACTTCGATCCTGTACGAACATGAATGTCTGTCCCCGGCTTAGCTGTCCCTGTTATATGCGAGTTTGTCACTGAGATTGGATGAACAATAGGTACGTCTCCCAAAGGAAGCACTCTAATTGAAAACATTTTTTGCGATTGGGCAGAACCTAACTTAATTGAAGCGATTAGCACAACGTCAGTTACTTTGGAAACAGCCGATCTGTTTACATGCCCATTATCAAGCTCTACGATGGCTGAATGGGCTTGGTCCTGCAAGCTCCATTGGATTGCAACATGGTTTGCACCCATCCTTGGCAGAGACACGCTTGTAGCCGTACCATCATAGGTTACATTCAAGCTTGCTTTCACTGCCTCTACTGCTTCCTCATCCGTGATTGTTTGGGCAGGCACGGTGAGCAAGAACACTTTCGTATCTACGCTGGTTCCCTTTTTCAGAGTAGCTGTTAAGGTTACTTTTGCATCTGCTGAGCCTTTTGCTGGACGAATTACTTTTCCCTGCTCTGAGATAATAGTTGGTTGATCGGATACCCAGGTAATTGTCGAGCCATAAGCACCGTTGGCAGGCAAAGTCAGATCTGTCCGAGCTGTGCCGCTTCCATCCCCTATGGACAGAGATGCTTTATCGGCTGCTACCCGATCTGCATCGGTAAGTCCACTGCGTAAAATAACAATATCTTTTACAGATCGTGGATAAACCTGAGCCGAGCCTTTAAAAATAGAAGCAATTCCAGTTACATCCACCACATCTTTTTCACGTAATTCCGGCAAACGAACCCCATACTTCCCTAAAAAAACTTCAGTCGAACCAGTCGGGGTCCCCACTACAAGCTTACTAGGAGTGACCTGTGAAACAGTTGCTTCCGCCAAGCGAATAAGCATTCCTTGCTTCTTGATTAGCTGACTTGCCTCTACGGAAACAGCTTGAGGCTCAGCTGCCGTACCTGTGATCGAGAATTCGGCTTGCATAATTTCTACTTCTCCGTTGTACGTATCTTTCAAGCCTTTTGTAATGGTAACCACATCTCCTGGCTTCACCTGTGTTTGCGTTGCAGGTTGGAAGACCAGAATACCTGCTTTGTCATCTTGTACATAAAAGCTATTCCGACTGTCTGAGACCGTACTTACTACCCCTGTAGCTGTTACGATCGGGGTTTTGTCTGGCAATTGCCGTATTGCTGACAAGCCATGCTTTTCTTCATTTGGCGCTAACGTATAACCAGCTTGTTCAGCCTCTTGCGTGCTGTTAAAGAACAGACGATTCTCTACAGCAACCTTTTGAAAGTCGAGAGGCTGTACATAGAATTTTGTACTAGCATCCCCAACAGGACGGCTTAGTGCCTTTTTCTGCTCACGAGCACGGAATTCAAACGGCAATTCAATCAATGGATCTTGGGCATTCCAAATTCCAATTCCTGCTTGCTTTGCTTCCTTGACGGCTTTAGCGTATTGCTTAAATGTCTCATCCTTGACTGGCCAGATGATATACATGCTGGCATGTCCGTCCCTCACCATTTCCAAATTAACATTGCGGCCATCTGCAAGAATTACTTCTGCTAAAAGGCGGCCGTATGCATCAATAGGTGTGGAAGCTGGTTTAATCGTAATCGAGTCTCCTGGAGCTATTAGTTTTTTTACATGCTGTTTGGCACGTTCGCCATGAGCTTTTTGGTTTTTATCTTTACTGCCATTGTCAGAACCGTTGTATACCTTGGTATAGTCAAAATTAGGATCTTTTATATGGTAGGTTTCCGCCGTATCCAAATTGACAAATCGAACCGTACTTACCCCAAGTACCGGCTGAGACAAATGAATCGTATCGCCATCCACCACATCCTTCACAGTGGAAGGGTAAGCTTCTTTTGGCTGAGGGGTTGGCGGTTGATCCTGTAATAGGAGCAAATCCGTTTGTTTACGCGGAAGTATTTGATACAGATCATTATATTGCGCTAAAACACCCTCTACCTGATACCACTTACCTGACGTAAGCTGTGCTATGTCAAGGCTCTCTTTCATAACACGGACTGTCATGCCTTGGAAATGCTCATCGATCATCCGTAGGTTATAGCCACCGCCTGATTCACTGCTTGGAACAGATAGTAAGAATGCTTGCGAGGAGATCAGCATTCCTTCGTATTTTTCTGCCAGTGCTGCTTGATTTAATTGAGCTACTGTCAAGGACTTTGCTTGAGGCACTTGATTTCCCGTACTGACCACGACAATATCGTCTGATGTTTCCGGAATGATTTCTGTCAAATTTTTATAAACAACAATCTTCCCTGTTACTTGAACCGAATCCCCCTCTTTTAGATCTGGATAACTGGTCCATTTACTGGCAAACAAATTAATCCCTGCTGTCTCATCCTGTATATACGTGGACAGCTTTCCGCCGCCAAGCGAGGCGTTATCCGCCGTGACGATCCCTTGAAGCGTGACGACTTCATTTACTCGTTGTTTCAAGTCTGCAATCGAAGCGATACTAGCTGCTAATGACTCCGATACAACTGTCTCTGTTAACAGGTTGCCTGCTGTATTTTGAATCGAATTGGCTTGTAAACGTATCTTATTATCGTTTCCATGCAGACCTTGGGCCAATGTAACGATTAGTGACTGTCCTTCAATGGAAACAAGATCGCCTTCCTTAAGAGAAATGAAGTTACTGCCGTTCCTAGCTATTTGGACCGCCTCACGCAGTGCTTCTTCTGAAACCGCCGAGGCAATTTCGTCATCAAAACGTAAGGTAATTCGCTTATTGTCTTCAGCTAACTTCGCATCTAAATACACAGGAGCTTTCACGTTTTTGGAATCTTTGAAATTTATGGAAAATTCTGGTGAAATCAAATGAGAAAGAGCACCAAATACCATATCATGCTTCACGATTACGTACACATGATCAACGCTGTCTTTCGCCTCATGTTTCACTGCTTTACCCAAGAAAGTGATTCTAAGTCGATCCTCGCCCTCCAGCTTGGCTGTATAGCTGAGTCCCTCTGGCAATCCTTTGACTTGTACGCTTGATTTCAAAAACAGAGGCAAAAACTTGGCATGATGAAGCTCCACTAGAAGTGAATCAGAAATCCCCCCATCATTAGCATCTGATTCATGCAAGCCACTAGCGGACAGGCTTAGTGATGGTCCAGGCTTCTTTACAAGGACTGGGAACAGCGCTATTCGATGATCCACTTCCGCTTGAATAACGGCTAGCCCGATTGCCTTTGCCGTAACAACACCCTCCTCAGTCACTGTAGCGACTCTTCTATCAGAAGAACTCCAATTTACTGCTTTGCCTTCCACCTCTCTTCCGCGGATATCATATGCAACCGCTTTCAAAGTTAGGCTTCCATCTAAAGCAGAATCGATTTCTAGGATATTATCGTCTGCTAGGTTTTCTATCTTTACAGCAAACACCTTGCTAGAAGTAGCCTGTACCAAAAATGGCTTTGCTGTTTTTTTCGAGCCGTAACCCTCCACACGTACAGTCACCCGTTTATCCAGCTCTCCACCTTTTATTGGTTCAAAATGGATACGAGCGGTTTTGCTTGATTCATCCCAAGCGAAATCAGTTTCTTCTAGGGAAGACCATCCTTCTAATAGGCCGCCTTTGACTGAAAGCTGAAAATCCTCTGATTTTGGCGTATCCTCTGGAAGGTCAGACAACGTAATGGTTACCTCTCCATTGACTGCAGATACGTCCCTCACTTTTACCTTCTTTTGTTGTACACGTTCAATCGCGTCTTGCGGCGCTGATGCTTCTTGTACTTCCGATGTTTCTGCCGCTTGTACAACTACAGGCAGGCTAAATGAACATACCATACAGAGAATCATGAACACATTCAACCATTTTAGATACCTTTTTCGCTGCGACAACTCAGTCACTCCTTTTTAGATTCATTTTTTGAAAAAGAACGAAAATGAGACCTGCCAGTATATTCCCTATTTCAGAAAAATAGGAAAAAGTATTCTGGCATTTTCACTATATGGTAGAGTTTCATTTTTTACATGATCATTTAGTAGGATTTTTTCAAGAAATGCAACTTTTGTGATCATTCCCACTATTAGTATAAAATAATGATGTGAATTTTAGGCAAAGCTCGTATTAGTTAATTGTAAAAATATTCTAATTTATTTTTCATAAATTTTACAATTCGATCGGATAAGCAAAGCTAACTATAGGCCGTAAGAATTCAGACTGCCTCTTTGTTATAGAGTTTGCCTGTTTTTTTCATGGGTGTAAATTAAATCTGTTCTATGATGAACACAGAAAAGGAGTCTACGCTCTTTAACAGCCGGGTGATATAGTTAAAGGGACAGGGAATCCGTGCCTTACGTGACAATGATCTCTGATTAGTTTTAGCAGATAGACCTGATTCTCCTTACCGCTTTAAGGCAAAATTAGTTCATTTTAATCCCAGTTTATCTACAGCATGTACAAATAGTGTAGTATGAAGTCACTTTACATATAGCTCACCAGTAAACCAGGTTGTTTTCATTCAACATCAACTGGACCCATCAGTAAATGCATTCTAGTCAACATGGCGGTTTACTATACAAAGATATTATATTCTAGGCTTTGTGAAAGAAGCGGTTTCCCTCATAAAATAGACGTATGCGCGGAAAAATATGAAGCTTTTCCCGGGAAAGGATAATTGGTGCATCAATGAAAATCAACGTATATTACGACTACTTGGAAAATCGGTTAGCCCCCCTCTGGTATGTCATTACCTTTCGGGAAACCGAGCTTGATTGGAACAAGGAACGAGCTTATATACCGATCACAGCCCCTTTTCAAAGAAAGGATGCAGAAGACTTCGATCCAGACTTATTAGGGTTTACAGTCACGTTAGGAGAATTAATGGTTCATCCTGAAAAGCCCGGAAAGTTCGGGATTAATCTCAAAGCCTTGAAGGAACAGGCTGAACGGCATGGGGTTAATCATCAGGAGATTAGACAGTTCGTACTTCAGATCGGGGATATAGAAGAGGTGTTGCAAATGAGACTAATGCGTGATAAAAACAAAGGCACTTCTCGTTAAAAGAAGCGCCTTACCTTTGTTGCTTATTTATTTGATTTTCGAATCCATTCCAGTACGCTGTCTCGCAGGTTTTTCCCATATTTTTTGCCCGGTTTTTTAGCGTCAAATCCATTTAGATACTTAATGGCTTCATCAATATATTTATTGGCATCCTTTTCATAATCACGGATGTCTTCTAAATCGTCTTCATTAGAACTTTCCAGCCAATCCTCAAAAGTGCGTAACGATTTTTGTTTATATTTTACTGCATCATTTAGCAGTTCAATAACGTCATCCATTCTGCGTCTGTCACTTTTGCTTAATTTATCGCCCATTTCGTCAGACAAAGCCTCCATCCGATCTCTCATAATTTCGATCGGAACTGTAGCATACGTGTACGTCTGCTTTAGCATTCCCACATTAGGAGTGATATTTTGATTTAATTTACTGTAGATCGCTTTATTTAACGTATCCGTTGTCTTTTTCATCTGGGATGCTAGCGAGGCAATGTTCTGTATATCCTGAAGCATCATGCCTGAATGATAATTCTTTGATTCATAGGGAATGCTTTGCATTAAGGTGTTTAGAACATCTTTGTTCCCCATTACGCGTTGGGCTTCCTGAGTAAGAGCCGCGGAACCCCCTGCTCCTCCAAAGAACAGATGTGTTACAAAAGTGGCCTCGTCCTTCACATAAGCTAACTTGCGCAAATTTTGCAATGGTTCAACCGGAACATACACCTTGCCGTCTATTACAATTCCACGCTCGTTAATGGGGGAACGATCTACCGTCAAGGCTACCTTTTGGTAGTTTCCCTCTTGCCCATACGGACTCACTACTTGAGTTGCCGCAAAAACGGTTGTGCCTCCAACCGCAAGTAATGCGGCAGATAAGGCAATTAACTTCAATCCTTTCATACAACGTCCTCCCTGTGATTAGCAGAAAACCTTCCTTGCAACCAGAATGGCCAGGAAGGTTTTCGCTTTTGTTTCATCCAGTTCCTACTTGACTTCAGTAACAGCCGGAATCAGTTTTTGCATTGCCATGACACGAGCCATTAAGATCGCTGCATCACCGCGAAGCATGTTAGCTTTTGGCTCAAATATATAGCCTTGTTTCGGATCATTCAGATCTACTGGAGAACCGATGATCAATTTTTTCTTGGCGATTTCCACTACAGCAGGTGCTGCATATGGATCAACCATCGGAGCATCCTTGAACAATTTAGTTAAGTTTGCTTTGGTTTTTGCTGCATTGGTTTCCGTTTTTAATTTCAACGCACGCGCTAAAATAACGGCAACCTCTTCACGAGTAATTTTACTATTTGGTTCGAAAATCTTCGGTTCTTTACCGCGAACGATTCCCAAACGTGCTGCTGTTTCAATGTGACGGTAGTCGTACTTCTGAGTACCATTGTAATCAAACGGTACATCCACAAACGACTGGCTTGGCGGATTATCTACTAATGGAAGCTGCAAGGCACGCACGATCATCGCTGTAAATTCACCGCGTGTCGTTTCTGTATCTGGCTTAAATTCCACTTCGTTATCCGCTTTAATAACTCCTTTAGCAAACATTGCTTCTACTTGGTTGCGAGCATATTGATGAGTAACAACGTCTACAAAGGAATCGTTTAGCTTAGCTACTACATAATAGCCAAACTTATCAAATGGAACAGTGATGGTTTTCTTGCTTACATTCACCTTACCGCCAAGATTTTCCCAGAAGAACTTGTTCGGGTCATATCTCATTACGGTTAGATGATTAGCTGCATCCGAAACCACATTCGCATCGTATGCAAGCTCTAGCATACCGCGTTTGTTTGGTACAAGCACGCGATTTACAGGAACATCGTTGAAATTATACAGCTTCAGGCTGTCTGTTAACGCACGCGGCATGATTGGCAGCATACCATACGGATACGGATCGTAGTCTTCCTTTGTACCTGGATCATCAGCTAAACCTGCATCCATCCAGAATACATTCGATACTTTTACAAAATGTGTATCAAAGGAATGTTCGAAATCACGACCCAAGTCCTTAATCACATCATCAAAGTTTTTCGGTCTTTCTTGTAAATAATCAAAACGGTCAACAACGCCATCCTCTTTGTTAGCAATTCCGTACAGGATGTTATGGCCCTTGAAGACTTGACCTCTCAAATTCTCTGGTACGTTATAATCGTAGCGAACCAGATACGTATCTTTCGGGAATGTCAGGTTTAACTGCTTTTCGAAAATATTCGTTTTCGCAGTCATTGGTGCCATATATTGCGAGCCCGGGATGGTACTTAATGCATAGAATACCTCGAACGAGTCATTTACGACATCGCCGCTTGCACTCTTCACCGTAAAGTTAATTTTATTCGGCTTGTTAGGCTTCAGATCTGTAATGACCGCTCTAAAGGCGTTCGGGTAATCAATTTTCCCGTCCATATCGCTGTCATAGTCCACTTTTGTCGCAACATTATTTTTGCCGAATGTAATGCTGTCCGCACCCGGTGCATCAATGATTACTTCAACAAAGTTTTGATTCAGGGTAGCTTGACGCGGCAAAATAGGACGAACAATGTCGTACATTAAGCCCGGCGCGCGAACTTCCAAGCGAGAAGTTGATTTGGAAGAGCCGTTTACCCCGTTATTGTAAACGGTAAAGGTGTAAACTAGTTTTGAACCATCTTTAGGTAATTCAATGTTGGAAAGAATGAAGGTAAAGTATTTTTTGTCCTTCAAATACTTCACTTCCAAATTGTCGACTTCTTGGCTTCCCCAAGTGTCTTTTCCATCAATTAACAATTTGTTTTTGCCTAAAATCCATTTTTTATCATACTTATCATCAGAAGACTTGATTTCAAGAACATATTTTGGCTCATTACCAGCCTCAATGTCTTTCTTCATATCGTTAAGTCTGCCTTCGATAGCGTTAGTTGAATCTGGCAGATCAATAAAATCAAAGGTACCAAAGACATTCATTTTCTTTTCTTTGGTTGTATACACTCCGTCTTTTCCAGTAAAGCGGTTGTCTTTAGAAGGCTTCTCTGTTGCATAAGGATAAATTCCTTCTGTGCCGCCTTTTGGAATTTCAGGGTAGTTGTTGGATAGCAACGTAATTTTGTACGTTTTTTCGTACAGAACGTTACCTTTTTTGTATCTGAAGACCAAGGTGTTTTGACCTTCAATAAAACTAACCTTTGTACCGGCTTTCATTTTAAAGTTATAGTTGTTGCCGCCGATTGGTTCCAATGGAATATCGCTGTTATTCAACGTCAGCTTGACCATACCGTTTGTATAGCTAGCTGCATCAAGCTCCACGTTGCTAACAGTACCCTCAAATTCTTTCATGCTGGTAACAAGCTTCTTTTCGTAGTCAGAAATGGTTGGATCATAATCAAAAACCTGACCGTCTTTGATCTTGGCGAATTCTTGTACTGGTCCGGAAGCTGATGTAATTTGCAGGGAATAGTTATCTTTACCAGAGGAGCTTTCAACCTCAAACTCCAGTTTTTGTGTTCCATTAACCGGCAGTTCTCTAATGGTGAACCACAAACGCTCACCGCGAACCGTTCCCGTAGCAGGACTAATGGCAACAGGAACCTTGCCACCGCCTTGTCCAATCGCATGAACAGTGATTTTGCTTACAGTACCTGTATTTTTTGTTAGCAGAGCGATAGAGAATGGCAATTTATTGATGGTAGTATTCGCCTCAAATTTATTGCCTTCTTCATTTCCAGCCGGTATTTTGTCCGATTGGATATACTCTGCACCTGTAATTTGGAACTTGCTGTCATCCTTGATGGTGTAGCCAAATTCGCTGTTTGTATCGTATACGCTAGAAGACTCTTTATTTGACTGCACTGGATTAAATCCATCCATCGCCACCGTATAGCGTTTACCAATCTCAAATGGGATTTTTGCTGCTGTTGGTGGCTTTGGTGCTGTTGGATCATCAGGCGGATTTCCGTCAAGTAACTGATTACCTTTGAAGGTATAGCGGTAATGATGATACTCAGCCCCGTCTGGCTGCTTGGTTAATTCTCCATGCTTGAACGTGATATTCGCCATTGCAGTACCGGATAGGCTGCCTTCAAAAAAGCGAACCTTCATGAGTTCTGCTGTGCTTGCAGTTGGAGTAAAGCTACTGTCCACAGGTATCATCAAATCACCTTTGAAGGTAAAGTCAGCAGGATTTGGTGTACCTTTAGACAAGAGCATTGGAAAATCTTTTAAATCATACTCAGTTGCTATGCCATTGACGGATACCTTTGTATCAAAAAAAGTAGCCGTTCCATCAAAGTAGATCACTTCTCGTTTGGATTCAATAACCTGATCTTTATTGGTCAATTTGAATGTGAGGACGTTCTTTCCTTTTTTCAAATTTAACTGACTGATAATAAAGTAGTTATCTGCTGATTCATTTACAAATGCTGAACGTGACTCTCCGTCGCTTTCCACGATTACCTTTGTAACGTTAGGAGCGTTCCCCTCAATTGTAAAGATGCCTTTACCAGTTGTAAAACGCTGTGTTACAACCGTTGCACTTTGTTCGTTCAAAGGCAGCTTTTGCGCACCTGATTTGAACTGTAGGTTATACAAAAGCGGCGTATCAATATAAGTCACTTTAATAGCAGAAGTTATCTCGGAAGCACCATTCTTCCCGCGAAACGTAATTGTATTTTCACCTGGGAACAATTCAATGTTTGCAACACGAATCCGTCTTCCGTCATCTGAAACGATAACTCCCGTTGTCTTCTGTGGACCTTCTTTTCCGTTTTTCGGTGTTACCGTGTAACTAATGCCTATGGGAGAAACCTGATTTAATGATCCCTCAAGAGATAGATATTTGTAATTAACAATCTCAGGGAGATTTTCAAATATAAAGTTATTCCCGCTACTAGCTGCACCTACGCCCATCGGATAAAACGGAATCACGGTCAGCATCATGACTAACGCCAACAGTGCGTGCAATATCCTTCTGGTCATTCGTTCCCCTCCTCTAGTTTTACTGTGTGTTTCTCCTCAAAGAAAAACATACCCATTTCTTTATATCGGTAAGAACGTTGTAAATATTAAGGTTTTTAGCTTTATTTTTCTGCAAAGAAAAACTTTTATCTTCCAGATTTATTCCAATAACAGCATTCAAACATAGAAGGCAAACCTTTGCTGCCTGCATTCATACCGCACCAGCATGAAAGCATTCATCGTAAAATGTAGTACGTCTCATGCGTATCAAATCCCGTTCCTTTTAGGCGGATATCTGACTTCTATGACAAGAAAGCTAACCAATCTGTAACTGATCGTTGACATAATGCAATGGATTATTTACTTTAAACATAAGATTTCAAACAGAAGTGATTTTCTGAATGTTGAAACAGAGGGTGCAAGGACATCAGGCTTGTCTGAGACGGTCCCAGCAGGATTCGGCTGTTGTCATGTTTTATGTCGGTCGTATTAGCACAGCCCCGTAATATCTGCTTGCGTGGTTGTCATAGATCTGGTACTCCCCTCGCTTACCCTAGTGCATTCAGCACTTCTTCTTAAAAATGCTAGCCGAAGCAAAAATGAAGCCTTGTCGGTATTTTTGTTAAGATCAGACAAAGCACGAAACATCAGATGATGAACAAACTCAGGAGGAACTCTCAACTATGAATCTACTTTGGCCTTATTTCATCATTTTCCTGTTTGCCGCTACTCCCATGTTTGAGCTTATAGCAATGATTCCAATTGGAATTTTTGCTGGGCTGAACCCGATTTTAGTTTCCTTGGTGGCGCTAGTGGGTAATGGAATTACTGTTTTTCTACTTATTTTACTAATGGAAAAAGTACAAAAATGGTTGCAGAAAAAACGCGGTGACAAGGAACCAAGCAAACGTCAGCAGCGTGCGAAGCAGCTCTTTAAAAAGTATGGATTGCCTGGGCTAAGCATTCTAGGCCCTGCTCTAGTCGGAAGTCATCTTACTGCGGTAATGGGAATGTCTTTTGGGGCAACCCGACAAAAAATGTTGTTGTGGATTGGGATTAGTCTTGTTGCATGGACGGGGCTCGCTATGGTCATTGGATACTTCGGGGCTGATCTTATGAATATAGGCGAACAAAATGGATTTTTGATGCGCATCCTACAGAAATAGTTCGTTGCATAACAAATGCTCGACAAAACAAAAGCCTGTCGGATATCATATTCCGCAGGCTTTTGACTAGATAGCTTAATCAAAGCATCTTTTTGCATTTACATAATAGCTATTCGTCTCAAACACACTAAAAGCTATCTCTACTTCCGCTATACCCTGTGCCAAAACGTGTCTGGACACACATTCTGCAAAACGATCCCTTACCTCTGTTCCCCGCTCAAACCAGTACACATGGATAAAGGGATAGGTCTCTACTTGTTTTCCTTCAAAGATAGAGATTGTCGGTATGCACTCCATGATAAAATTATCGGTTCCACAATCACAAATCTCTGCCAACTCGCTAAGCAAAGCCTCGCTCATGTTACATGCCTGTTCGGTAGAAATTCCACGCAATAATAATTGAGGCATGTTTATTCCCCCTTTTTGATGTTGCTTCCCGTCCGCTATAAAAGCAAGGAAGCCTGTGTTATCGATATTTTCCGCTTACAGCTTTTCTACACGGAAAGTATGTGTAAAGACAAATTGTTCCCCCGGCTCTAGACCACGAGCACCCGTCTGCTCTGCTGCTACATCTAAATTAAAGGCATCTGTAACAGCCGTGTATGGCTCAAGAGACACACTGTTATTCCAGCTTGGTTGGAAGACTAGCATGAATGGGAATTGATCTCCAAATTCATAAACAATTTTATGACTTTCTTGCTGGTCAATCAGTTGGCAACTGGTAGTCCCATCCTCTACTGTAACAAAAGCATGATCTCGTCCTTTTGGCATGTCAGGATAGGATAGCCCCTTGGTTAACTGCTGACACAAATCAGTTGGGACCGGCGAACCATCTACGAACCCTTCCTCATTTACAGGCCACTCTAGTTTTGAAGGAACCTGCATGATTGTTTGCCGTTCGTGCCCCTGCTTCACATGGAAATAGGGATGGAAGCCTAACATAAACGGAGCCGCTGCTTCGCTCTCGTTCTTCACTTCCCCTTCCAAACGTAGAATGCCATCTTGCAAAACATAAGTAAAGCGAAACACCAGACGTGCCTGAAATGCCTCTAATAAATCAGGATGATCGGCAAAGTCAAACTCGGATACGACGAACGCACCACGATCAGCTTTTGCACCGCGATCTACCACATTCCATGCGCGTACTCGTAATTCTCCGTGAGAATGATGCTCCCCTTTGTTTAATCCTAGTTGATATTTCTTCCCGTTAAAAGAAAAGCTTCCATGTCTAATTTTATTAGGCGGAAACAAAATCGGATTTCCAAAACGGGCAGAAGCATCCCTGATCATAGATATTTTTTCAGGAGATACAAATACTTCTTGATTATTCACTGAAAAACGAAATAAGTTATTTCCAAGCCCTGGCACTAGATGAGCTTCCGCCGGATATTCTGCATCAGTCAGGACATATGTTATGTAATCGTCTACTTTTCGTTCCGCTAATTGATATCTTGTCATGACAATCTCCTTTCCCTCTTAACGCATCATAGTTGAGTAATCTCTCATTTACAGGATTAATGGATGCTTTCATTTTGTAGTGTAACGCAATCCGAATTTGAAACACAAGCAAAAGCGCTTAATGAACCCATTGTCTAAAAGGGATTGTTAGCTGGAAACCACCTGATTTCATATGGTACGATTTCCGATAGAGAACTTGTGTATAAAGACAGGGGGGAATGACGGCATGGGTTACACTACTTGTGCCACATTGCTTTATCAGATAGATAAAGATCATGTGCAAACGATTTTAAAGCAACATAACATTAAATCCTACCTTTATCCAATAAACCAAAATTGGACCGCAGTCATGCTGGCTGAGGAAGAAGACGGAAGTGATGAATTCGCTGCTTATATCTCGGAAATTACGGGGCAGCTCAGTATCTATGCAGTTCATTTGCCCGAACAGGCTTGGGGGTTTTCCTGCTATGTGAACGGTGAAGCTTTGGTTTCTTTGTTCGTTCATTATAATGATTCCACTCCTGAGAGACATTTGGAAGGTACCTTATCGGCTTTGTCTGATTGGGTAGTATGCCCGTCAAGCTTTGAGCGGTTTATGAATTACATGCTCTTAAATGAACAAGAGCAGAAAACACATGAAAAAGCTAGGGCACTCTTTCTTCGAGCCTTCGATATAGCTGGTGTTGAAGGCTGTTCCTACGCATATTTATCTAAACAAACAGCTCAATTTCTGCAACAGCATCGCATCCTTGTAAATAAGTGTCGGCGCTCACCTGTTCGAGTAAATAAAATGGTCAGGGCTTGCCTGCAGGAGCAATTGCTCAAAGCTGGTTTTGTTCTGTCCGAAGCGGTCTTTCTTCCAACCGAAGCGGCTGAAAAACCGGGTAGAAAATCCCTTAAACAGTTTGCTTTTTATGGTGCAACTCCAGCAATCACGAATACCGGCCTGCTGTTATCGTTTCACAAAAGGCAACGGAGGTTCACTGCTTCATTGCAGCATGGAAGCTACGGCAGTATTGATTTATGGACCTGGTCTGAAGGAAAATGGGGTCGCACACACGGTGTAGCCCAATGGAAAAGCTATGCAGATGAACAAGAGCTGTCGGAATATTTATATGAGGTGCTCCATTTATTTTTGGAATATGGCCCCGCTTTCTTCCAGCAAATCGATGGCAATCTGGAGTTATTTTCATCCCGTGATCTCTTGGCCGAGATTGCCGATCCACCTCTGACAGCTCGCGGATTCGTATGTGAATCAACAAAGGAACAAACCCGTTATGCAAATGATCAATATGAAATATCATTTATGCATGCATCCTACCCGCGTCAGCTATTTGGACGCTTTCGCCATGTATCGGAGCCAACAGTTTGGCACAATCTTCATCCATTTTGGCTCGATCAATGCTATTATTGTAAAAAAGCAGAATTTATTCACCTTTTAGAGCAGATGCTTCAGACCTTTGAGCGTCAAACAACCTAGTGCTATCTATAAGTAATACACATTTCTTACATAACAAAGGTGGTTCTTTTTATGCAGGCTTGGTTGATTTTTGCATTATTATCTGCCCTGATGGCAGCATTGGTATCTATTTTCGGAAAAATTGGGTTAGGTCAAGTCGATGCAAATACAGCAACTGCTATTCGAGCTGTTATTATGGCCTTATTTTTACTTGGCGTGGTACTTTTTGAAGGAAAATGGAATGCCTTTGGCGAAGTTATTGCCAATAAAAAAGCTCTTTCCTTCATCGTGCTAAGCGGTGTAGCTGGAGCATTATCATGGTTATTTTACTTTGTGGCCTTAAAATATGGAAAGGTCGCTCAGGTTGGGCCCATTGATAAATTAAGTGTCGTGCTGGCTGTTGGTTTAGCTTTTGTATTTCTCGGCGAACGCGTTAGCCTCATTGGCGGTATCGGCATTGGACTAATTGCCGTTGGAACTTTATTAGTGGCTTTTGGTTCGTAGCCATAACTTGTTATTGCCTGATGTTTGTCAGGCCTTTCTTTTATCGCCTATAAGAACATATATTCCCGTCCCCTTTCACAATGAAAAAAGCGATCTTGGCAGGCTAGCACAAGATCGCTACCGGGTGCTAAGCGCCCCGGTTTTTTAGCTCATACTTTCTCCACGCGGCCACTGCGAATAAGCCACAGATGCAAGAAATACTCGGTTAGACCGAAAAAAACAGCGAAAAAGAAAATACCATCCATACCTATCTTTGTTCCACTGAAAATAAATTTAGTAAAGAAGACGGCAACCAAACACATGATCATATCAAGAAAAGTCGTTAACCATAATGTACCTGGCTGCAAAAACATTACTTCCATTAACTGACCAAGGAGTGCTACCACTACACCTGCTACTACAGGTTGCCACCAATAAGGATAATAAATGCCACCATACACATTATCTAGTAGCAGGAATAAAAAAGGAGTCAGAACTAGCTTTATCCAGAATCCACTCAACATTTTCATACCTCCTCTAACTACTTTCATAGCCTTGTTATAAACAAATTTACGGATTGTATACCTTATTTGGGCTACTTTTTGGTAAAAATCTGTGAGGAAAGAAGGGGTCAACACATGGGCACTTTATTTCAAGATAGTATGTATTACGTCACTATCGGCGAAATCATTCGCAATTATCGGCAACAAGCCAACCTTTCAATCACACAGCTTGCCCACATGACTGGGATTAGTAAGGGCGTCATCTCCAAAATTGAAAACGCTGATACGAAGCGTCCGGAATTAAAAACATTAAAGCCCCTCGTCGAACACCTGCACATTCCCTATCCAGAAATTATCGAGGCCTATTTATCGGTGGAACCACGGCTTGAAATAGTAGAGGAGCTGTTGGAGGATGCCCTCCTCATTGGCAATATACAGCTCGTACGCAAAGTTGCACTTAGTTATTTAAAGTCTCCTCAGGAAGAGACCGACCGCCTGCTCAATAGGTTATATGAACAAACTCAACAAGTAAAAGACATTGTGTTAAAACAAACGCTGTACGATCTCATGGCTCAGTATGCGAGAGACCACGGTTTGCTCCAGCATTTGGCTCAGCTTTTTCTCCAGTTATATTTGATGGCGCAACAAAAAGAAGCGGACTTCGAATCCGCCTTTTACCTAGGAAAAAATGTTTTATTTTATGCAGATCTCCTGCCTGTCGAGCAACAAATCCAGCTATACCGGCATATTAGCATGCATGCCTATCTATTGTGCCGCTACGACGAATCCATCTTGTATAGTAAGGAGCTATTGCAGATTGCTCAACGCAAGCCTGCTGACACCATAGATGCTTACCGCACCTTATTTTACTCATCGTATGCATTGGAGGATTTTCAGGGAGCAAAAGAGGCTTTTATGTGCTATAGTCAAATCTCCCGTACCTCCTCCTCTGAGCATTACAGACTAATGAGAGCATTGCTTGAGTATCGAATAGGTAATAAGGCAACCGCTATTCGGCAGTTTAAAAAATGTCTAACGCTTGCTAGTCGCAAAACCATTCTCGCAGTGGTCAATCAACTCATGGAAATATACTTAGATTATGGCCACATTTCGAATATTTCCTCTTTACTTGAGGATAAAGATCTTTGGGGCATCCAACCCGAAACTTATCTCGAAAAAAGAAGCTACGGTCATTTTTATCGTTTAGTAGGTCAATATTATCAGCAGGCAGGTAAATTTCGGCAAGCGGAACAAAGTTATTTGCACAGTCTCATCTGCTATGGCGATTACCATCCGCAGGGCAAGCAAGAGTCCCTTAATCGACTGCTGTATCTCTACCAGCACCGCTAAGCGTAATGACGCGAAATCCATAATCAGTCTGCTGGCTTCCTGTTTCCTCCAAAATTTGTTCTCCCGCTCGTCTGATTCGTTCCTGGCCAAGCTCACAAATGGTTCGGTAGCCTTGATGGTAGGCTGTGGAAGTAGCTGGTATGGCTTCTGGCAGCTGAATCATGATAAATTTACGTTTTCCCCCGTCTTCTGCATTAAGCTGCATAACAGCATGTGCCGTAGTGGAAGAGCCTGCAAAAAAATCCAATACAATGGATTCTTTATGAGTGACAATCTCCAGCATCTTTTTCATTAAGCGTTCGTCCTTGGGAAAGGGAAAGAGTTGACCATCCATGAGCTTTCGCAAGCGTTTCATCGCCCTTCTGCCATCGTGATAAAAAACGCTGTATGGAACCTGATATTCTGTGTCATGGAGATATCGCTTTATACAGGGGATCGTAGTTTCATCTATACCAAAATGGATCAAATCTGCCTGTAGGAATTCTTTCATGCGTTGTTGGGTATAAGCCCAGCCTCTCGATGGAACCTTGACAGGCTTTTTGGTAATTGGATGCAAGACATCATAGACAGGTCCCCCACCGCCCGGCCAAGAGATGTCTCCCGGAAAGTAAACTCCTTTCGCATCAATTGCGGCATAATGGCTGTGCTGCTTAGAGGGGTGATTATCTGGCAATGTGCGAAACCATTTTTTTAATTCCCGACTCGCCTCACGATACTGTCCCTTATATTTTTTGGCAAGATGCTTACCCTGCTTGTAAATTTCCGCCAAGCCCGTTTTTTTCTCACGCCAAACTTTTCGATGTTGTTGCAGATAGCTTACATTTTTTGCATATACCAAAATAAATTCATGCGAGATTGATATAAACTTGGCGTCATTTTTTCTGCCCCCGCTCCAAACAAACTCACCTACATAATTTTGCTCACCATAAAGCTCATCACAGATAAGGCGCAGATTTGCAAATTCCTTTGAATCAATACTGATGAGAATAACGCCATCCTCTGTCAAGAGCTGACGTGCAATTGCCAAGCGGGGATACATCATGGTAAGCCAATCGTTATGCATATTTTCTCGCCATTGCTGATCAAATGCGGAAGAGTGTTTATGAAGGATTTTGCTCTTCATTTTACTGTGGTAGTTATCTTTATAAATGAAGTTTTTACCGGTATTATAAGGGGGGTCTATGTAGATGCATTGTATTTTACCTGTATGTGTGCTGCATAGAAGTCGCAATCCATCTAAATTGTCCCCTTCTATATACAGATTTTCTGTTTCGCTGGTATTTTTAGAGCATGCCACATTAAGCGTGGGAGTGGGGAAAGCCGGTTTCAGTGATGCCTCCTGTATGGCAGTCCTCTTGCCTGGCCAAAGCAACCCGTATCTATCATTGCGTAAGGTATCCTCGCCAAACAGCTTTAACCATTCGCTCCTTACCAGAATCCCTTGATGAAACAAGCTCGGGAAATGCTCTTGGAGCTTTTGGCGATTCTCTCTTTGCCACTCAAGTAGGTCTTGCTTTCGTTCCTCCAATTACTCGACACCTCCACTGTAATAGGAAACCTACTTCTATTACATTCTCTGGATACTTATTCGTCATTTTCAAATTTTTTCCTTTCTTTGAAGCCGTCTAAAGAAGAAGCTAGACTAAGAGGCATTAGAATAAATTACTGCATTAAATTGATTGCGGAAGCTGATAATTCGAGGGCTTTTCATCAAAAAAAGGCTGCTCTCCCGCTTAGGAAAACAGCCTCTCTATTGTCATGGGAACGATTAGATCGTATGAACCTTTCGACTTGGCAGCTCCAGACAGTGTAATTTACCTCCGTAAACACAGCCTCCATCAATGCCGATAATCCTATTTTTACCAAAATAAACATCTGTACTGCCATCTGCATGTAAATAGTTTGTAGATGTATGTCCAAAAATGACAGTCTTTTCTCCCCCATATCCATTATGAAATTCTTCACGTATCCAGAGCATTTCCTGCTCGTCCATTTCGTCCAAAGATTTATCTGGATGCACCCCTGCATGAATGAAGATGTATTCCTCTGTCTCATAGTAGAGCGGTAATTGTTCTAAAAAGCGAATGTCCTCTAGTAGCTGGTCGGGTAATTCCAGCTTAATCCCAGGCGCATCCTTCTTAGGCAATATTTTGGGCGGTTCATTTGAGCCTATTACTGGTCTGATCACCTGTTGCAAGGCTTCTTCTTCTGTTAAAGGCAATTCAAATCCGTAGAGGCGCAATGTGGTAGGCGCATTGTTACGCATCCACCTGCCCATCCAAAATTCATTGGCAATGGTTAAGGCCTTGATCATCATATCCTCATGATTTCCTTTTAAGGCAATAGCTCCTGCCTGAGTTAATTCCTTTACCTTTGCGATAACTCCCTTAGAATTGGGGCCGCGATCTACGTAATCGCCTAACAAGATGAGCTGATCCTTATCTGCATGGTAATTCGCTTTCGCTAATAATTGTTCCATTTTATCCAATTCTCCATGAATATCGCTCATTACCAGAGTACGTTTCATGCTGTCTCACTTCCTTTATCTGTCTACGGTATGGGGAGTTTTTGTTTTCCATTGTATTACCTTACATGAGCTAGAAGTAGGGTGACAAGGTTTATTCAGAAAAAAGGTAACTTTCAAAAACAAAAATACAACCAAAGAGGCATGCATAAAAAAATACAACCAAAGAGGCATGCATAAGATGAATCTTTTTATATGTCATCCCAGATTGCAATAGTAGCACCGGCTTACTCTATCCCTTCTAAAAAGCAAAAAGTCGGAATATTTTTTGTCTGTAGCTTGTGACCATAATCATCTTGAAGCTCATTTCGTCCCCTTGAACGTACCCGTGTGTAATATTCATAAGGCTTTATTACGGAAAAATCACCCTGTAGCACTCCAGGGAATGCTTTATTGACTGAATATTCCTGGCTTTTGTAGGCCTGCAATGCCTTCCCCTTGTGATTTTTATATTTTGAAATATCAACTTTTGCTGTTATTGGGAACGTCGCTTGTGGAGGACGTTCCATACAATGATCGTAATAATGAGGAATGGAGACATAATACAAATCGGGATATTCCTGTTGGGGCAGTTGTTCTTCATAATGCTTCACCGCTGTTTCTACCGCATGAGAAAGTGCAATATGATCGGGATGACCTGTAACGCCATCTGGTGGAAAGGTGATGATGATCTGAGGGTTAATAGACAGGAGCGTCTGAAGTACGCGTTCGGTTAGCACGCTTTGATCCATCTGGGCGAGCCCGCCGTCCGGAAAGCGATATAACAGCAATTCGGCCACTCCCAAGACGCCGAGGGCACTGCTTAATTCGTGCTCACGCAAGACAGCTAGCTGCTTTTGGCAGGTGATGGAATATGGTCCGCACTTTCCTTTATCTCCTGATGTAGCCGTCACCAGATAAATTTGCTGTCCTAATTCGCTGTATTTTGCCATGGTTCCTGCGCAGGCAAACGATTCATCATCGGGATGCGGAAAAAGAAACAGCAGGCGCCTTACTTGAGCATTCTCGCTAACTTTCCCCATGCTACTTCCTCCCTTTATACCCTGACTTTATTAGATAGACAGTAGAAGCTTAGGGACTACTCACGGCAAAAAGCCCCATAGCAATTACTCCCTTAATGGGTTCTTGCTCATTATCGTCCACGATTGCTTGTGGAGCATACTCACTAATCGATTGAATAAGTCTTTGTCTTACGAGTGGCTCATGCTTCAGCACGCCTCCTTGTAAAATAACCTGACAAGCTTGCTCCTGTAAGTCAAGCTGATCCATGACTGTTTTTATACCTGCAAACAATTCATCTGCAGCTTTTTCTAAAATCCTGTGCGCCGTCTGATCGCCTTTGTACGCTGCTCTACTTACAAGGCGGGACAGTTCGCCTACTCTGTCCACTGAATACGTCTTCTCATTATAGACCCAGTGAAAAAGCTGTTCGATGTCTTCTATTTGCAAATAGGTAAGGACTTCCTCTGTAAGCAATGTAGCATAAGAGCGGCCATCTGATGCTCGAAATATAGCCGTTAACGCTTGTTTGCCGATCCAATATCCGCTGCCTTCATCACCTACTAGATGCCCCCAGCCGCCAACTCTGCTTCTCTTCCCATCCTTGCCTATCCCACAAACAATGGACCCCGTGCCGGCAATGGCCAATATACCAGGCTTACCACGTGCGGCGCCTATAAGAGCAGCAACACAATCGTTTTCAACGATCAGTTTCTTTATTTGAATGTTCAAATCAATAAGCACTTGGTTCACTAGCTTCATTATGATAGCCCGATCATAGGAAGTATCTAGACCAGCCATGCCAAAAACGGCGCAGTCTACTTGCAGCGGAGCGTTTATTTGAGAGTGATTCTGTACCTGTGTAGGCATGGCTTCATTGATAGCTCTTTGGATCGCCATTTTCAACTCATATGTAGCTGACTCCACTCCTTTTCCATGATAGTTACATGATCCAGCCACTCCTGTTCCTAATACCTGCTGGTTGTAAGTAACGAACATCGCCAAGCTTTTTGTGCCTCCTCCATCTACCGCTAGAAGAGGAATATGCCATTGGTTCATGTGTTATCACTCCATGTTGACAAGATTTCATCCAATTGTGACAAGGCGGATTGACAACGCAATGCTGCTGTCTGCCACCAGTTGTGCATCAGCTTCTGTGTTGTTTTTCGCGCTTCAATCATGCGCATCATTTCTCTAGGGGCAGGACCACCCGGTAAAGAACGGATGGCGACAAAGTGTACAGGATCAAGCGCTTCAGCAAGCTCTGCCTCAGTTAGTACCACTTCTCTCTTAATCACATGTTGGGCTGCCTCATTTACCATGTGAAGTGTTATTTGATCGGCTGTTATTTTCTGCTTGATCGCCTGTTGCACGGCATAGCTGACAATACGGTGCGAGGTTCTAAAAGATAGCTTATCTGTACGCACTAATGTATCCGCTAATTCTGTCACTGTAGCAAAGCTTCCTTTAACGCGCGCCGAGAGTACCTCTTTATTGATTTGCATTGTTGTCATAACAGCTATAAGTAAATGATACATGTTATCCAAAATGGACAAGCTTTTCCATGCGTACGGCTGCATGTCATCTTCTGTATCCACAATATCACCAAACGGTGTGTTATGCATCATCGAAAGCACTGTATTAGTCGTGCCTACGCAACTGGATAATAAGGAACGCATATGCTCCAAGGAAACGGGATTGCGCTTTTGCGGCATAATGGAGCTGACCTGCACATATGGATCGGCCACTCTTACAGCGCTAAATTCTTGCGTGCACCACAGCAGAAAATCCTGCACCGGTCGCCCAAGATTGATCGCCGCTAATTGAACTGCCAGCATCGCCTCGCCAAGATAATCTGCACCGCTAATGGCATCGTAGGAATTTTCCACCATTTCATTAAAGCCTAATAATTCTTGCATATGAGTACGACTGATTGTAAAGCCCGAGGTGGTCAGGGCCGCCGCGCCCATTGGACTTCGATTACAATTTTCATAAGCAGAACGTAGTCGCCGCAGATCGCGTTCCAAGGAATCTGCCATCGCCATTACGTAGTGAGCAAGGGTGGTTGGTTGTGCCTGCTGGGTATGTGTATAACCAAGCATGATAGTATCAATGTGCTCTTCGGCAACTTGCAGTAAATATTCATGCAGAATCACTCCAGTTGAATAAGTCGCAAGGAGCTTCTCCCTTAGCACCATCCGATACATGCAGATGCCCATATCATTACGGCTACGAGCCAGATGTAAATTGCCGGCAATGTCACCTGCTAGCTCTAGCAATTGATTTTCTACCTGAAAAAATAAATCCTCATATTCACCTGTGTATTCAGATTGCCGCAAAGTGTCTACGTCTAGCTTCTGTAATGCATCTGCGATTTGTCTTGCTTCCTCCATAGAAAGCAATTCCTGCTCTTTTAACATGATTAAGTGAGCCTTATTGATAGCCATCATGGGAGCTAACAGGTGGGCCTTTGCCTCTTTATAGGCTGGCTCCAGAACCACCTTGGCATAGGTTTTCCCTGGGAAGCTTGTTCCTTCCTGATTGTACATTTTCGCTTGTCGAGTTTGAAATTTCATGCGGGCTGCCTCCTTGTCTATTTTTATGAACCTTGCCTTCCATACATCCGTGGGTCTCGTTTAGACGGAGACCCACGACGGATGTATCTAAATAGACTGCCTTATTGCTTCAAACTGATCATATTAACAAACATGCGAATGGCTCCTGGTACTAAATGAGGTATTTGTCGATACCAGACCAAGGAGCTGTACGTGTAGGTTCCTTTGCCATATTTGGCAGTTAAATAGGTACCTGTGAACTCCTTCTCGTTAGGATCACCATTGCTTATCAGCTCTGTGTACTCTTTCCCCCAAGCAGACGGATTGTAGGCAGAACGATCCTGAACCCAGTCCTTCCAGTCCTGCGCAGTTATTTTGTTGGGCGTTGTAAATAAAGGGTGTGTTGGTTGCAGCATGGTCACCTTGGAATTTTCATCAGTGACACGCCACTTTATCAGCGGGTGCCCAATAGTAATGGGATAAGGAGCCAGATCAGGCGTCCATTTATCCTCTGGTTTATGGTACTGAACGATTAGATTACCGCCATTTTCAACGTATTGGAGTAGACGCTTGTTACTTGGGATCAGCTCTGGCCGGAATCCGTAAGCGCGTATCCCCAGCACAATTGTGTCATATTGCTGTAAATCACCTGATTCTACTGCCTTTGCATCCAAATTAACCACGTTTATCCCTAATTGCCGCAGATATTGGTCGATTTGATCAAAGCCACTAGAAATATATCCTACCTTTCTATTTTGTTCTAGCTTTAGGTCAAAAGCTTGAATGGCAAGGGTAGCAGGATGGATGTAATAGGTGGTTCCAATGTGCGGATATGTAATGACCTGCACGTTGTCATTACTCTGTAATCCTGTTGCAGTAGCTTTTGCTGTAATCTCGTACGTACCGTTTTTTACATTTGGGGACGGGGTTACGAGAAACGAAATGCTTTTGGTTTCCCCTTTCTGAGCAAAGGTGAGTTTACTTGAAGCTGGCTTAACAGTCCAGCCAACTGGCAACATAAGCGAAATCGTTGGCTCGCAAGCACCTGGCGCATAGTTTTTTACCGTAACATGAATGGAAATCTCTTGGTTTTGCTGTAGAGTGTTTAACACCGTAGCATTCGGATTAAGCGTTAGGGAAAATGGCGGCAAAATCCCCACTGTAGCTTGCGGTACAGCATGTAATGTCGCGTCCTCTCCAAACGCATTATAGGTTATATCGCTAGAGAGGATGGGTAAGCGGTACGGATGGAATTTGTCCGCATCTTTTGGAATATGTACGTCATAAGTCACTGATACTCTCTGATTGTAGCTCACCTGTCCAAACGTTGTAGGTCCCGCGGGTTTTACCTTCCATCCATCTGGTGTTTTCAGCGTTATCCTTACATTTTTAACAGCGACCTGACTGCCATTATATGCTGTGACTATTACTTTAGCTGTTTGCCCTGGAATCAGTTCATTGCCAGAGGATGTTACTTTACCTACGAGTGACAGGGCCTTTGCACTCGCTTTATCTAATTGATGCTCTTTTATCTGTAGTCGATGAAGCACATCCACCCTGCTTTCTGCAGCTAGATCAGCGGTCTTAGCCTCCCTGATCGTGTCTGTTACATCCCGTTTCATACGATGAATGCTCTTAGCTACCTGTAAGAAATCTGGGTACGCATGGAGAATCTGTGCTGCATCATTTTGCAGCCGATTGATTTTTTTTGATAAACGACCCGCTTGCTTCTGCTCAGCCAGCTCTTTTGACCACTCCTTAAATGTAGTGGAGATTCCCTCAAACAGGTCTGCTTCCTTTTGCTTGATGGGCCTAACTGATTTTGCAAGCTTGTAGTACACAAAGTCCGGCCCTTCTTCATAATGTCGACCCATTCCCTGGCTTTTGTGCATGAAACGGGATTCTTCTCCCAATTGCTTGTAAGAAGCTCCGTATCGTTGATCGTAATCACCGATTGGAATTCGAACCGTATAATCCTTAGCATTTGCTGGTAAATATAGTTTTTTCACCTGCCAGGGTGATAATCCTGCTTTTATTTGTTCAGGGAATACAGATGGGTTGGCGGCATCTTCAAACGCTCTCACTGTAATCACATTAATCGCCCGATGATGACCGTGAGTTGACTCTTCATTGAGAAAAGCAGGGATCACTATGTCTGGACGCACTTGGCGGATATGGCGAATCAAGCGTTCATAGGTATTTTGTTCACCCCATTTTTCTAAGGTTTCATCAGGACTTTTAGAGAAGCCAAAGTCATAAATAGGATCATTGATTTGTTCACTGAGATTGATTAGATTTACGTTGCTGATTTTGGATGCCTCTTGTAATTCCCGCGTGCGAATGATTCCTAACGAATTGCCAAGCTCGTCGCCAATCTCATTTTGCCCGCCTTCTCCACGATTAGCGATTAGACTGGTTGTCTCCATTCCTCTGCCTAAACTAAGATAGGCAAGAGTCGCACTGTGCTCGTCATCTGGATGTGCGCCAGTATTCATCGCACTGGCCACTGTAGTCAACGGCAGAATTGCTTTCCATAAATCAACAATCCCCCGATCGGCATGGACGGTCTGTACAGCAGACAGCATTACGAATGAGGTCATCAGAGCTAGACTGGTGAGTCCTGCACACCATGTACCGAACGTTCGATGAGATAGCATTCTTTTTTTCACTGGATTTCCCCCTTATATGAGGTTGTTCTTATTGGAAGAACACGCTAAGGATACTTGATGCTTTTTTCATGGAAGCCGATGTGGACTTCAATTCTTCAAAACTGCTACCTATTGGCTATTATTGCTTCTCATCCGTCTCCTTAGCCCTAAACTGCTGAGCCAGCTTGATCCTTCGTCCATTTTGCAGTAAGAAACAAAACGATGATAATTAACACGATCTGCAGAACACCATATGCGCAAGCTGTACCAAATTCAAAAGAATACATGCGCTTATATATCTCTACAGAAATTGGCGTGCTGTTGGTGGTGAACAGCAGGATAGAAGCCACAAATTCCCCGATTCCTTGCACAAAAGCAAGTAACGTCCCTGCTAAAATACCACGTAACGCCATGGGAAATACGACACGTCGAAAGCTATACCACCAGGAAGCCCCCAGATTACGTGCCGCTTCCTCTACCGAATGATCAGTCTGCATCAATGTAGCTGAAGTAGATCGAAAGACTAACGGCAGGTGACGAACAAAATAAGCCAAGGGTAAAATCCAGATCGTTCCCACCAAAACCTGATTAAACCCAAATAGATGCGGCTGGCTAAAAGCAGCCAGCAGGTTAACACCCACAACGGTGCCAGGCAATGCCCATGGAAGCATAATCAGGATATCAAGCAAGGCTTTCCCTCTGAATTGCAGACGGATCATAGCATAAGCTGCCGCTACTCCAAAGATTGCATTGCCAAGAGTAGCAAGGAAACTCATCTCAAAGCTAGTAAAAATCGGCCTCCATGTCTTACTATCTGTAAACAAGTCAAGATAATGAGAGAACGTATAAGCTGGCGGTAAAATCTGCACTGTCCAGCTAGCATCTACTGAGAAGGATAAGAGCACAAGAACAAGGATCGGCAGCAGGAGAATAACAACACCAATCGTAGAGAGCACCATTGCTGTATACCGACCTGCCTTGCTTGTGACCTCTGTACGATGTACGCTAATTCCTTTGCTCTGATTCTGATAATTACGCACACCTTGATACCAGCGCATCAATATTAAAAATAAGATTGAGACGATCGATAATATCGTAGATTGTGTTGCTGCCATCTCCAGATTGCCGTTGGTGCGAGATAAATAGATTTGCATCGTCATAGTGCGATCAATTCCAAAGATAAGCGGAGCCGTATAAGAGGCCATCGCAATCATGAATACCAGCAAGGATGACGCTACAATGGCTGGCGTTAGCATAGGCAAAATGACACGCTTCCAGACGACGAATCGAGTAGCGCCAAGATTGGCTGCTGCTTCTTCAAGAGAAGGATCTAATCCTTTCAGTGCTGCCGTGATTGTCATGTAAAAATACGTGTACATAGTAAAAGTATGAACAATCAGTACGCCCCAAATGCCTTTTAGTGAAAAAGGCACCTGCTGAAGCTGAAATAATTCTTGTAAGCCTCGGGGAATAATTCCACTTTCTCCATATAAAAAAGTAAAGGAAAGCACCCCAATCAAAGGGGGTAATGCCATCGGAACCATAGCTAGTACAGACAGAATTTTACGTCCTGGAAAGTCATAGCGTTCTAATAGAAATGCTAGGCTTACTCCTACGATGCCGCATGCAATCACACTAAGCACCGAGATGTATAAGCTGGTCCATAAAGCTTCCAGATTTGCCGTATGCTCCAAGCTAAAAAAATGCGCATAATTAGCAAGTGTAAACTGTTTATCTATTCTCATACTTTGCAGAAAGGTCTGCCCTAGCGGATAAATAACATAGGCAAGCAGGATAAGAAATAAAGGAGCAACCAGCACATAGACAAAAGAGCTGGAGTTCAAAAGCTTAAGGCGGCGATGTGCAGTGGTTTGGGGTACATGCTCAGTTTGCGATGCTTTCGGTCGAGTATCCATCTAGTACCTCCCCTATCCGTCAAGAAAAAACTAGGTGAAAAGCTAAACCGCTTGCTCGCGGAGCCTTTAAAACGGCACGAATCCGTTAGTCAGGCTCTCTTTTAGAAATAAAATAAACATTGGCTTTCGGAATAAATAAGGTAACCATTTCTTTTGGCTGTTTGATTGGATTGCCCGCATGGATAGACAAAACTTTCAAACTTTGTTTGTCACCGACTTTGCAAACATATGTCACACTAGCCCCGGTAAATTCAGAGAGGCTGATTTGGCCATGCAATTGGTTCGGTTCGCAGACATGCCGTTGTTCAAGATTGATATCCCGAGCTCTTTGCTGATCATTTACAATCTGTACAGCTTCTGGACGAATACAGAGAGATACCTTGGCACCCTTTTTAATACTCTCGCTATTTGATGCATAATCACGATACCCTGTTACAAGTAAACCAGGCTCTACTTGCACAGTAGCTTCCTTTCCATTTATCTGTACAACCTCGCCTTCCCAAATATTTGTTTCTCCGATAAAAGAAGCCACAAATGGAGTAGACGGTCGATTATAAATATCTTCCGGCGCACCAATCTGTTGCACTTCTCCATCTTGCATCACCATGATGCGATCGGACATCGCCATTGCTTCAGCCTGATCATGGGTCACATAGATGGTGGTAATACCCAGTTCCAATTGCAGCCGTTTTATCTCGATACGTGTCTCTTCTCGCAACTTCGCATCCAGGTTGGACAATGGTTCGTCTAATAATAGGATTGAGGGTTCGATAACCAAAGCTCTTGCCAGAGCCACACGCTGTTGTTGTCCCCCGGACAATTGATCCATTCGCCTATTTCCATAACCGTCCAAGCGCAGGAGTCTCTGTGCCTGCTCTACTTTTTCTTTCATTTGTGCTTTAGCAAGCTTGCGCACCTGCAAACCAAAGGCTATATTTTCAAACACTGTCATATGAGGGAAAAGAGCATAATTTTGAAACACCATGCCTGTATTTCGTTTGTGTGACGGGACGTATGTCATATCAGCATTCCTAAATAAAATACGCCCCTTGGTGGGATAGTAAAAACCCGCAATCATGCGTAAAATAGTAGTTTTCCCGCATCCGCTTGGTCCAAGAAATGTGAAAAATTCCCCCTGTTTAATCTCAATGTGAACGTTTTCGACTCCTTTTGCGCTACCAAATGATTTCGTTACATGCTCTAATGTGACCCCACTCAACTCTGTTCCTCCTCTCGTGTCATACAGCATGCAGAACAAAAGGCCGTCACTCATTTCTTGTTACTCATTTCTGTATTGCTCCTAGTGACTATTTGCAGCCCTTTCCCTTTATATTTTCATCCCAATATTGCATCCACTCTTTTTCTTGATCTGCTAGAACCTGCCAATCAATCTCCAATGGTTTTACCTCAACAGCTTGTAGCCAGGTCGGAAGCTTTTCTTTGCTAATAGTTGAGAGGGCGGGAATTTGATAGAACTTCTCCGCCATTTCAATTCGGATTTTTTCATCAAATAAGAAGTCGTAGAATTTCTTAGCCGGGTCTATATTTTTCGCACCCTTTACAATCGCCACCCCGTCTACTAGAATGGGTGCGCCGCTAGCTGGATAAATGTAGTCAAACGGTAGCTTTTTCGTTTCCTTTTGAATCATGATATCCTGTAAGTTCCATAAAGAAATGGCTCCCTCTTGTCGGGCTAGCTTTATATATAAGCTGGTAGGGTCTTGTGCGTATTCCTTTGTATTGGCATCTAATTTCGCCAGCCATTCATAACCCTTTTCCGGAGCTGCTGCACCCTGTCGATACATCATAGCCGAATAGATTGTGCGCATTGTACCTGATTGTAAAACGCCGCGAATAATAATTTTATCCTTATATTTCGGATCAAGCAGATCGTCCCAATCCTTTGGCACCTCTGCTTTTGGGAGCATCTGTGGATTGTACATAATGACCTCAGGCAATAGCATTTCCCCATACCAGCGATCTTGTGCATCTTTATACATGGCTGGAATCTGGTCACCGAAGGAAGGTTTGTAGCTCTCCAGCAATCCTTCCAAAGCGGCAGCCCGTAAGCTCGATTGTGTGCCTCCCCACCAAAAATCGGCCTGTGGATTGCTCTTTTCTCCTCGGATTCGCTCAAGGATTTCCTGCGCCCCAATTGTTAAAACATCCACTTTTATATCAGGATGAGCAGCTTCAAATTTCGGAATAATGAATTCTACAACGCTCTTGTCCCGCCCCGTGTAAATCACTAGCTGCTGTTGGGAGCCCTGCTTTGTCACCGACCCGCTTGATGGAGCCGAAGCATCTGTCCCTGCTTGAGAAGAACAGCCTGCAAGCGAGATTAGTACCGCTCCCATCAGAATAAGCTTTTTCCAGCTTTTGCTTCTATCCGCTACCCATTTTTTGATTTTTAGCATGCGATCCGCTCCTTTCACCACCTGAAATTTTAGAACCTCCTCTTTCATTGCCCAAGCAGGTTCAGATATTTTCCCTGTTCTAAATTACCTTGCAAGTCTGTTCATATTTATACATTATCACCTAACAGACTGTCTATTCTGACATTTTAAACTAACTTGCCTGTTTCGAAAATCATGCTGCCTTATTGTCTGATAATTCATCATGATTACTAACAAATTATGGATGGAGCAGGTGAATTATGCTTTATTTTTAATAAAATGCAATGAATTTCATTTTGCGTAAAACTAGTAAAACACTCCATCATTCTGTCGTCTCTAGTTTTTTCCCAACAAAAAAATCGCAAGCAACTGCCTGCGATTTCCATCATTTATCGTTTCTTCTTCGGACATATGGGACTCCATCTTTTTCTAATAGGAATATAAATCAAAATGATAGAGTCTTTGTCTTCTATATGAGTGAATTTTGTGCCATACACCTCAAAATTGTCTCGTGCATCAAGCTCATAGTCAACACTGGGAAACCATGTCCCCCAGATATAGTCGTAGGTGGTTCTAAGCTCACTGCCGGTCCCTTGATGACGAAAAACAGCATACTCCCCAGGCTGAATCCTGTGAGCAACCATCCCTTTTGGAACTTCCACAATCTCCTTTACCTCTATAGCCGCTATTCCATAAAAATCAGTTAGCTCTGTCAGCTGATGAAGAGAAAGGGGCATCTCTTGTGTACAAATTCCGTATCTTACATCGGGATTACAAATCATTTGTTTTTCCCCTATCTCTCTTTCTCGTTGGAAATAGCGTTGCCATATTTGTTTAAACTGATTTTGATGCAAATTATTAATATCCTTCACACCAATAACCACTCGCTCTGTCTCAACTCGTTCAAAGCTGGGCTGTAGGCTGATCTGCTGCAGGCGATGCTTTAAGCGCTTATCGACAAGTGGCATTTTTTGTAGGGAAATCGGCTGTCGCCTTTGTTTACGAAAAAAATACGGTGACACACCAAACTGCTTCTTAAAGGAACGACTAAACGAAGCCTGGGAATCAAACTGGTAGTCTAGTGAAATTTCGAAAATGGATCGCTCTGTTTGTAATAGGCAGATGGCCGCTTCTGTAAGTCTTCGCTTCCGAATATAATTACCGATGGTCTCGCCCGTGCATTCGTAAAAAATTCGATGAAAGTGATAGTAAGAGAAGTTTACTAGGCAGGCCACCTCATCTGCCTGCAGGGGCTTATCGAGATGCTGTTCTATGTAGTCAATTGCCGTTTCAATTTCTTTGCCATAGGATGCCAAGCCTCGTTCTCCTCTCTGTCATATTGTTTTTTCTACCAAAAATGAGCGGGAACAACCCCTTGCGGAAGAGCTACCTCAATATCTGGAAAAGCAAGCTTTTCCCCCACAGACAACGTATGCCAGTCGTTATGAAGCGGGGAGCCGTAGCAGACCTCTATCGTTTTTGCTGTTACGTCAAAGAGCATGGATCGTAGTGTCCCAAAATACTCCTGATAGTAATGCGTGCTTAAGCCCTGTGGATATTCCTGATTCATTAAAGCAAGCAAATCAGCTTTCTCCAACAGCTCATCGCCTTGAAGCACACTCTCTAATAGCTGTTGACGAATGAGCGAGTTGTGCATGCGGTGTGTAGATAGATGCTCCAATTCAGAAAATAACACATGGTTGGTAGCAATCAGGTAAGGAGTATCGCTTTTCTTTCCTATTTTCTTACAGGCGATTTCACCATCCATGATTTCGACTAAAGCTGCGTCTTCACTGGAATCTGCTACTAACAGGTTCACGTTTGATACGATGGGCATTTCACGCAATCGCTGTAACGCTTCGTCTACATTCCGACAGTGCTCCAATATGGTTCGAATCGCCGTCCAGAATTGCAGACCCTCTCCCTTTGGAGAGCGCAAGCCTGGATGAATGCCTACTGGCAGACCGCAGGATGACATGGTGATGCAGAGTCCCTGATCGTTCATACCTTCATGTCGTCCAAATGACAAGCCGCTAAAGCCCGTATGTGCATACGTTCCCTGTACGCGAGTTGAGCATAGTGTCATGTCGTCTAAGTCAGGGGTAAATTCGTAATTTCGCAATACATACAGATGGCCATCCCGCATCTTATTAGGAAGGACGACAGAGTGACTGCATCCCGACACAATACAGCTTTCATGTAGATAGCGCAAACGATTCATCGGCATTTTAGCTTGGCTGCAAAAGGCTTCAAGCTCCTCCCAAATGCCCGGGGAATACTGCTGAAGCATCTGCTGCAAAGCCCAGAGGCGCTGATCTGAAATCGCATCTGTCTCCTCTACAAAATAAACCTGATACAAGTAGGGGATATGGCGCAGAATTTCAGCTTGCTGCTCACCAACCTCTTTATTTGTACCTTCTAGATACGTGAAGTAGCCTTTTCTGGTTTTCATAACATTTCCTCCTCATATGTAACATGTGATGTATTGTCATTATAGCGAGGAGAAAATAAAAAAATTTGATACTTTTTGCTGTTTACTTTAAGCTCATAATCACATTGCGTTCCTGAAATCCAAGCTTTTCATAAAGCGATTTTGCTTGATTAGCTACATAGACATTTAGTCTGATCTCAGCATATCCCTGTTCTTTTAGCCTCTGAATGGCCGCTTCCATTAGTGGTTTCGCATATCCCTTTCCACGCGACTGGGGCATGACATATAGCTCGAAAATATAGCCGAGCTCTTTATTAGTAAACTGCTCGGTGATGCTGCCCGCTAGCACCCAACCAACGATTTGCTCGTTCTGCTTGCCTACCAGATACCAAGCCCCTTTCTCCAGCAATTTGCGAATGGGTTCCTCGATGCTTTCGAAATCCACGTTAATGTAGCCCAGAGTTCCTTCCTGTAAAGCCTGCGGTGTCTTTTCATATAAGAACTTCATATCCTCCTTTGATGCCATTCTGATTTCCATGTTAGCCGTCTCCCTTGCTTTTCAGTAAATGATGCATGCCTTATTCTTTGGGTAAAACAACTAGAATGAATGTAGCAATCGGCCCTCCTAACAGGGACAAGAGAAACCAGATAAGCCCCGATCGATTTTTCCCTTGTGCAAGCCCAGCATTAATGAGAGCGAGCGTTCCCCACCCTACTATGTACTCGTTATTCATGCGATTCAGCCTCCTTTCCCTCGATTAAAATCTTGCTCACTTATAAATCCGAATCTGTAAACATTTTTATTGTAACAAATTTTCTGCAAATAATAAAAAAACAGCGTTACTTGTGTAAAAAACAGGTTATTTACAGAAACAACAGATCTAGTTCCGGCTACTATTTCTGTGTGACTTACCACTTGGGGGACGTTAGCTTCTCGAATTTTTTGAAAAATACGTGATCTGAATCACACCTTTCGCTCCATTGTTTCGATAGATTTACTATTGTAGGAAATCAGAACGAAAGATGAGTTGATACGCTTATGACTACTCCTATTTACAAACCACAGTTGGACATGACAGATTGGACTAAATCAGATCAGGATAAATACAACAAGCTGACCTCGATTATCGATCCACATCTACACTCTTTTGTTGCTGAGCATGCCATGCTGGAAAATCTGATGGATAAGGTACGAGAAGGTTACGATTTAGAAGTATATCGCCTAGCTCTACAAGAGATAAAAGAGGAACTGGAGCATCATTTTTTATATGAGGAAACATTCATTTTAGGCAAGCTACAGAACCATATCGCTGAAACAGAAGTAGGCCCAATTGCAAAACTAGTACAGGACCATGTGATCATTCGTAAGCATTATAACGAAGCGAAGGAGCTGTTTGAGCAAGAGCAAGCGAAGGAATGCAGTGAATTGTTACTGCAAAAAATGAACTTCTTAGCTTACCTATTGAAAAAGCATATTGAGAAAGAAGATCATTATATTTTTCCATTAGTAAGCCTTGTGCTATCAGAGGAAGAAAAAAGAGCAATAGCCGAAGAAGTGCGTCTTGCTGATTTACAAAGACAAATCTAGCTAGGTATCATTTCTTTTGGTACGAAAGATGAAATAATCTCTATATGAAAAAGCATGTTCACTCTTAAAACGTAAGCTGTGAGCATGCTTTTTCCTCTTCATACGGCACTATGGTAAGCTTATTAGAGGAAAAAGCTATAGGGAAAAGCAATTCCTGCATACCGAACATGATTAAGAACTCAATTGGCTACGAAGTATTTCTCTTCCTCAGACAGTACACATAACTTTTTTCCACCTATCATTTTTTGCAGAAATGGAGAATGTACATTGAGATGAAAATAGACCGCTTACTTTCCATCATTATTATTTTGCTAAACCGTAATCTCGTACAAGCGAAGGACTTAGCTGAGCAGTTTGAGGTGTCTATTCGGACCATTTATCGCGATATTGAAACGATTAATCAAGCGGGTATCCCTATCGTTACCTATCAGGGTGCAAACGGAGGTATCGGTCTTGCTGAAGGGTATCGACTCGATCGTCAATTGCTGACGAATAATGAACTCGCCACGATCGTCACCTCGTTACAAAGCATCTCGACCATGGATAAAAGCGAGAGTCATCAGTTTTTGGTGGAAAAAATCAACAGCATTATTCCGCATGCTCAAAAGGAACAATTTCATTGGAAAACGCAGCAATTTCTCGTTGATCTCTCACCTTGGGGGCAAAATGAAAGATTGGAGGAATCCATATTAACGGTTAAACAGGCGATTGAAGCAAGTAAGTTGCTGCGCTTCGTCTATTCGAATGCACGAGGGGAACAGAGTGACCGAATTGTTGAGCCTCATATTCTGCTTGTAAAGGGGCGTTCCTGGTACTTGTACGGATTTTGTCAAAACAAGCTTAATTTTCGCTTGTTTAAACTATATCGCATGAAGAAGCTTACTGTGCTTGATACAACTTTTATCAGGCGAAATATTCAAGCTGACGAGCTCCCATGGGTACAGAAATGGAAGGAATCTGCTACGATGGTTCACCTCGTCTTACGTTTTGCCCCGGATTCTCGTCATTTAGCGGAAGAGTGGTTTGGTGTAGAGGAATTGTTTGAGCAAGAGGGAGGATATGTAACCGTATCCGCCAGTTTTCCCGAGGATAATTGGCTTTACGGCTTTATTCTTAGTTTTGGGCCCTCTGTAGAGGTAATAGAGCCCGAGTCCATTAAAGCTAAAATAAAAACATTAGCAGCCTCCATTGTTGAAAAATATGTATAAAAATGATTCATGGAAACCTGACAGAGAGTTGTCAGGTTTTGCTTCTTATAATGTTAATAAACCAAGAAGGAGTGATAGAAATGACAATTACCTTTTGCCAAAGCTGCAGCATGCCACTTCATGAAGAAGTGCTGGGTACAGAGAAGGACAACAGCAAATCACAGGAATATTGCTCATACTGCTATGATCAGGGAGTGTTTACTGCACCAGACTGCACTATGGAGCAAATGATTGAAATATGTATTCCTCACATGGCAGGAGATGGAATGAGTGAACAACAAGCCCGTACCATGTTAACAGGGCTATTCCCTCAATTAAAGCGTTGGGCACAGGAAAATCACACAGCTAGTTCTCAGCAACCTCTCGAGGAACCTAGACTCGTTCATCTAGAAGAGTTCACGATTGCGGGAATCTCTGCCCGTACAACCAATGCTCGTGAACTCTCTGGAAATGGTATGATCAGTGGGCTATGGAATCGGTATTTCTCTGAAAATATAGCAAAACAGCTAGCTCGGCATAGTCTATCTCAGGCGATCTATAGTGTATATGCAGAGTATGAGAATGGAGCCATTGGGGAATATACCAGTTTAATTGGGAATAGAGTAGCAGAAAAGTCGGCGATTGCTAGTCCAAGCATCACCACAATCACGCTACCTGCCGCTCAATACGCTGTCTTTACTTCCAGACGCGGTCCTTTATCTGAGGTTGTCACAGAGGCTTGGCAATTCATCTGGGCGTGGTCTAAGAATAGTGAGTTTTCCCGTACATTCACAGGCGATTTTGAACACTACGATGAGCGAGCTAGCAATCCGAATGACGCCATTGTTGAAATATATGTAGCAGTTGAGGCTCCTAACCAATAAAAACTCAAGCAGACACGTGAGTAGCTTTTCTTCTCATTCGTGCCTGCTTTTTTACTTTGGCCTCATTCTGCTTCCTTTCGAATAATGCCGTGACTGGTTCCGATTAATACTTCTTTCCCCGCTTGATTGTAATAGGCAAACGATAGCGCCACCTTATCAAAGCCCTCCATGGGCGTAACCTCTTTAATTGTTACCTCACAGGTGATCGTATCCCCAGTAAACACCGGACGCAAAAATTCGTGGTTAAACTTTCTCGCAATGTAATGGAGATCGCCGCCTATTTTGGTTCCAATACTTGCTGTTAATAAACCATGCACCATAAGTCTGCCTTGTTCATCACGCTCCATATGATGCCTGCCTTTATCCCCCGTAATCTCTGCAAAATGGAGCGTTTCTTCCTCTGTAAAGGTTCTTGTCCATGTTAATATATCTCCCGGTTTCATAGTCTACCTCCCCCTTTATAGCCTGTTACTACATGAGATAGGTCAGGCCGATTACGCCAGAGCCGCTCTACCTTATCAGCTCCGTATTCTCGTGTAACCTCTTCAATCATGATGTCGTGTCTTACATATTCGGTGGCTACGAGTACAAGTGCTGGGTTCCTTGTTTTAATAGCCCATGGCACACCACGTTCATTAAAGTTGGCTATAATAACCTCTTCTCCATCTCTTGCTGCAATCGTTAATTGTCCTCCCATTCGCTCTTGTACAACCTCTGGTGACATATAGTTATGGGGAAAAGTGTAGCCAAGACTAACTCCCTCAGCCCCAAACACGATCGAAAATACCGAAATATTCCGATTGACTGCCTGTTGAATTTGCTCATATAATTCGCCTACCTGTGGCTCCCAAATGGATAACCACAGCTCACTTTTCGCCTGATATATGGTATCTGACAGCTCTTGTATCACGTGATCATATCCACTCAGATGCATAATCACATCAATAGCAGGGTCTTTCTCCAATGTTTCTAGCGAATGCTCCAGATAATGAATCGTTTCCTCCATATTGTTTCTCAAACGCTCCAGCATCTGTTTAGCAGGAACAGGCGCATATTTAACTGGGTCAGTCGGCACCAAATAAGCAGCTCCTCTATCGATCAATTTACCTAACACCTCATAAATCATCGAACGAGGAACTCCTGAACGTTTGCTCACTTCATACCCAGTAGCCGGCGCTTGCTGTATCAAACTAACGTATGCCTTGCTTTCATATTGGGAAAATCCCAGCTTGTGTAGCTGACTATAGATCGTCTCCACTGCTTCGCCTCCCTTTGCGCAAAGGTAAAAGTGATAGTCACAATACTTATTAGAAGTCAAAACCTTTTTTTCCTGTTTAAAAGGATAAAAAATAGATCTACCGGCATAAAAGATTACATCTATTTTAGTAGAAAAGCGGACAAAATCTCCTTGTTGGGGGAATAATATTAGCTCCCCTTCTTTTTGGAAGATTCCTTCATTCTATACACTACATGCAGGATTTGTCCTGATCGTATAAGAGCCTCCTAATCATAGAACGTTTTTTCTGATCGTATAAAAGCTTTTCTAATCATAAAAGCTTTTTGTGATTGTACAAAAGCCTGCCTAACCACAGAAAGTTTTTTTCAATTATACAAAAGCCCCCTAACCACGGAAAGCTTTTTCCAATTATACAAAAGCCCCCCTGATCATGGAAAGCTTTTTCCAGTTGTGCAAAAGCCAGCCTGACCACGGAAAGTTTTTTCCGATCGTGCAACACTCCTCATGCTCATGCAAAATTCTGATGGAACAAAAAAAGCCCCTTTTATCTACCGGCACCAACTGTTTGATTTCCGTTTAGAAAAAGAGGCTTTTTTGCCTTATAAAGATTTATTTGAGTACATTGGAAAGTAAAGCGGCAAATGCCTTTGCTCCCTCTGGTTCCAAATGAACACCATCTCGTGAGAAATAAGAGTCTTTCCCAGCGCTGGCCGTGTACCAATCTACTAGTAGAGTATTGGGATGACTGTTCGCTACCTCTGCCAGTGTAGCGTTTACTACGCTCTCCCACGGACGTGGAACGCGAGTATTGACAAGAATAATCTGTTTTTCATCTCCAAGCGATTTTAATAAGCTCTCCAATTGTTTCTTAGTGAACGCTCCGTTTGTACCAAGCTCAAGAACAACCCGACTTCCAAGCTTCCCTCTCTTTTTATATTGGGCTACTAGCTCAGGAGTCTGGCGCATTTGTCTACCAACTTTGGCATCAATCGTAATCCCCGGCAGTAGCTTTTGCAGGTGTGGAGCTACGTCTAGCATAATGGAATCTCCAAACACAGTGATGCCTTTACCTGCTTTTGTAGAAGGAGTAGCCTTTTCTTCTGTATCTGCCTTAGAAGGCTTCTCTGCTTTTGAGCTGTTTTCTTTCGATTGATGAGCAGTAGAATCATCTTTATCTGTTTCTCGAGCAGAGGAGGCGCTTTCGTTTTCCTTAGAGGATATTGCTTGCTCAGCTTCCTCGTCCTCTTTTGTGGTTTCAGATTGTTTTTCCTCCGTCTTTTTTGCCGGCTTCTGCTCGCCATCAGCAGCAGATTGTGTAGCACTATGCTCTCCGCTTGTGTCTCGTTTTGCCGGCTCCTGCTGTGAAGGGTTATTTTTTTGTGTTGGTGTTGATGTTGTCTTTGTTTTGTCTGCTTCTTTTATCTTTTCCTCAGTTCTATCAGGCGTTTCTCCTAAAGCCGCATCTTCTTTTTTCGGTATAAACAAATTCGCCTCCTCAGCATTCGGTTGTTCAGTTTGCTGAATCGACTCAGTATTTGCCGTACTAGCTGCTGGAATAGAGCTGGCTGTCACATTCCCTCCCCATCCTGCTATCGCAATGCAAGTGGAGCTAAAAACCAAAATAGCAACCATAGAAACAACCCAACGACCAAACAAAACAAATCTCCAGCGCCCATCTTGCATTCTGCGATATTTCGCAGGCTTTGCAAATGAACCGCGGCGAATTGGTTCCTCAACCAAGCGCAAGGATAAACCAGCAAGCGCTATGGTTGCTCCTATTTGAAATATGGCCTTAGGAATGTCAGTTCCATTGGTATGTATGGCGGGCGTACTCAGGACAATAATCGGGTAGTGCCATAAATACATTCCATACGAACGAACACCGATCCAACGCAACGGCTTAGCTCCCATCAGCTTGCCAAAGCTACTCGCTGGATGAGCAATCACTGCTACGACTACCGCTGTAGCAACCGACAACAATACAAGACCGCCCTGATACAAAAAGTCCTCATATTGATTGGTATACCAAATCATCCAAAGAATGGTTGCCAGTCCTCCTGTCCCTAAAACCTCAAGGGTAATGCGTGCAGGGAGTGACACCGTTTCAGAAAGCCTAGAGCTGGGCCATATCATTGCAAGTGCCGCTCCAATCAATAACCCAAACGCTCTTGTATCTGTTCCATAATAAATACGACTCGGGTCAACACCTGGCTCATATAATAGAGCCATTGCGAAAGCGGATACAACCACTCCAGCTAACGTTAAACCTAGCAGCTTGCCTCGACGCGGCGTATTGCGCAGACCCAAAAGTAATAATAAAGGCCAAATGAGGTAAAATTGCTCCTCAACTGCCAAAGACCAGAAATGGCCAAAAGGTGAAGCTGGACCAAAGCTTTCAAAGTAAGACACCTCGTGAAAAACCAACCACCAGTTGCTCACATAAAGAAGCGCTGCTACAATTTCGCCTCGCAGTGCCTGTAGCTGAGCACGATCAAATAAAGCTAACCAAACCACTACTGCTATCAGCATGACTAGCATAGCCGGTAGCAATCGCTTCGCTCGACGAATCCAAAAATCCTTTAAATCAATTCTACCTCTCAGTTTCCACTGTGATATCAATATATCCGTAATCAGGTATCCAGATAGTACGAAAAAAACTCCAACACCCAGCAAGCCTCCTGGTGCCCAATTGACATTGAGGTGATAAAGAATGACAGCAAATACGGCAAGGGCACGTAATCCATCTAGTCCCGGCATATAACGGCCATGACCTTGAAGCGGTTTAGACATTGCGTTCACCCCCAGTGCCGTACTGTTTTTCCTTCATTGCGGATGCGTTGTATTTTGTTGTTTTTGGCGTTATGTTATTCGCTTTTTCTATCCACTCTCTACTTCTGTCTACAATCTTACCTGTCCAGATGCCCATGATGCACACTACCCTTTCACTATCCAAATCAAACTGGTTTCTGATCTCTTACTTCATTTCGTTCGTTGTATTCGGCGTCTTCATTCGCCATATGTAGACAAAAACACCACTCATATGCAGACAAATAAACAGCCAAAAACCAACAAAATCTGTAAAAAGTATGGTTATCTATGTTATGGGCCTACGCTATTCTGATGCCCTATTCCCTCCTGATCAAACAACAATAACTACCATGATTATAAGACGCTCTTACCAGTAAATCGTTACAAAAAATTTACGATTTTACAGTTTTATAATTACAGTGTTTTTTCCTCAAAGCGGAAATAAAAACAGAATATTCCCCTAACAATTCGACAAGTGACACGAAACCCCAAGAATTGATTATGTAGATTTTTTCTTCACTTGTAAATATTTGTTTATTGGAGATTTTATTTGCATAAAAATTAATTTTATCCTTTTGTGGAATTTAAATACTTTTGACGCTTTTAGAATTTTTTATGTTATTTTTTCTCCTCCTAATGCTCATTGTGTCATCTCCTTGTAGATTGTAAAAAAGCCGTCCAGGGTACTCCTTCTTCAGAACTAGAAACTAGAAATTAAAAACTGGAAACCTTCAGATTAGCAACTGTTTGAACAAAGCAGCATTGATCTGGCTTATCCCATTTATCAACTTGGATTCTTAGATAAAAGCTCTCCATGAATCCACAGCCGATCGATGTACCTTCTTAATCGACAGAGGAATCTAGCATGACTATTTGATCTTTATATTCAACAGTACTTTGCTGATCGGTTACTTATTAATTCGATCATTCTGAACAACCCGACTTTTTCCGATATAGTTTTTCTATGTAAAGCAATAATCTTGGTAGGAAAACAATTATTTCGGTACTTTTCATTTACAATTTAAAAATCGAGATTCTTGTCTCTTAGGAGTTGGAGTCCTGAATTAATTTATATATAGTAGAAAGAAATTGATCTTTTACATTCCTACAGAAAGGATTTTGTCTCATGCTTCAATCATTTCCACCAGTTATTAATAAGTACTGTACACTCTTAATCCTTGGCAGTATGCCTGGCGCCGTCTCATTACGTAAACATGAGTATTACGGAAATACACGTAACCATTTTTGGCCCATTATGTACGAACTATTTCATGAGCCTATTGCAGAATCATATGAACAACGTCTAGCATTTTTATTAAATAAAAGGATTGCCCTCTGGGATGTTATACAAAATTGCGAGCGGGAAGGCAGTCTCGACTCAGCGATCAAATATGAGAAGATTAATGATTTTGACAGCTTATATGAACAATATCCAGCTATCCAAGCTGTTTTATTTAATGGAACAAAAGCATATCAAAGCTATAAAAAATATCGTGGATTTTCTGACGGTCGTCTTTATTTGACATTGCCTTCAACAAGCCCCACACCTAGTCGTTACATAAAAAACATGCAGGACAAGCTTGGAAAGTGGCAAATCGTACTGGAGCTGTTGGGTGAAAAAAAGACGAGTAGAAACGAAGAAATAATTTGTGTGTCTTCATGTAGTCTAAAATTGGAAGGTAAAGGAACATAACTTTGCTATTGCAGTTATCGAATTGCGGATTGACTGGTGGAATGACTCGTATAGTCGCTTAGAACATTCTTCGCGAAAAGGATGAGGAAATAGGCGGTAGCTGTGACTGCCATCAAGCATGGCAAATAAGTCTCGGCATTTTCCTGAATGAACCTGTCCTAATTCTTCTTTCGGTATAAAGTTAGGGAGCAGTTATACAAGAAATCTACAGTGATAAAACATGGACAAGCAGAGTGCTTTAGCATCCCTATCTGTTATCGGTCTCCCACGCTCCACTTCCAACGGTTACAGTCTTTAAACTGACCTATGTGCTGCCAGCCTGTCTTAGAAAAGTAGGTATTTAAACCGGCATGAATTGGACAAAGCACCTCGGCAGGATACTCACCAAGGTGTTGTAGCATGGTATACAATACTCCCTTGCCCCGATAGTTCCTGGCCACTGCAAATTGATAAAGTGAGATGGTTTGTGTTGACTTTTTAGGATAAAATCGAAGTGCTGCTACAATCATATCTCCATCAAGCGCCACAAGTATTTGATTTCTTCGGACTGCTGCTCTAGTACCATCTGTACAGATGTATTCACGATTAGCAATTGAATCGGAATTTTCTGTAATATATTCTTGAAAGAATTGTATAATCTCTTGAGTCATTAAGGGATGTGCTCGTCTTATGTGCATAAATACCTCTCATTAGTAGATAATACGATAAAACAGAATGTATGTTCTTGTTTTTATTTTACAAAAGATAAAGCATAGATGCAAGTTTTTCAGGGCTAACTTCTATCGTCCTGAAAAAATATTATTACTTTTCGTACTAATTATACCTGTAGCAAAACAATAAAGCCTCCCAGCTTACAAAATTGCTGGAAGGCTTAGGTCAATTCATGATGATAAAAAAATTATGATAGAGTGCATAAATACTATTGTTGCTTTGCTTGTCTGTTATTTAAAAGCACGGCAATGATAGTCACAACAGCCGAAACTCCGTTCGCAATGGCATTCACCTGATCGTCTGTAATGATTTGGTAGCCTAGTGTATCGGCTAGTAGCTTTATGGAACCGATTATTCCAGCAACTAGCAGGTGATATATTTCCCTGTTCCTTCACTCACGCACCTGCTTTCAGATATTTTGCCATATTTTTAATCAGTTGGGCAGCATACTCGCCAGCCACTGTTCTAGTAGAGACGGCATTCTGTTTCCAATAGTCAGGAGAGGTAATGATCTTTGCCTGGACAAGAGCATCCACAGCTAATTCAAAATCGTCGTCAGGCGCTTCTACAGCAGGAGAGTACGGATGGCCAATATGACCGCAAAAAGCCTTGATCACTGCTTCTGCATAGCGTTTCCAATTATTTTTTAGTTTTTGGGCATCTAAAGCATGATCAATAAATCCATATTCCATAATGATCGTGTCTACTGCACCTGTTTCACGATGCATAAAATAATAATCTCGCCCATCAGCGCCTACTCGTGTGTAGACTCTACGGAATTTTTGCCCCTCGGCAGCTACGGCTTGTGCTAGAGAATTTGCTAGCCTATTGGTAGTAAAGATAGAATGAATCGCTTCCACACCTTCCCCACCGCCTGAGTTGATGTGGTTGGAAATACAGTAGGTGGCCCCGCTTTGTTTGACGAGCGTAGTACGTTGAGACGGGGTAAGTGTGGTATCTGTCGTCCGAGTGATAGCAACAGGAAGGTTTAACTCTCTGCACCTTTGTAGCTGGTACAAGCTAATTTGTAGCGTCAGAGCCTTCTCCTGCATCTGATTCCCAATGGCTCCCGGATCAGTTCCACCATGCCCTGCATCAATGATTAAAATCGGCTTTGCCATATGCATATCCTCCTTTTTATTCTACCTTTTCTTTTAATTCTTGCAGTTCCATTTCCAATCCAGACAGACTTCGTTCAATCTGCTGTAGGGTTGACGTATTTCGCTCCAATTGAATCACCATTCGTTCATTGTGTTCCATCAGCTTTGCTTCCCGTGTTTGAGCTTGTTTAACCAAAAGAGCCTCGCGATCTCTCCCCTCTTTTTTGGTAGAGAATAACAGCCAGACAAACAGAGCAGCAAACGGACCTTGCTGAAGCAACGCGTTCATTACGCTCTCTTCCATGCCATTTTTCCCTCCTTGGCAGGTTTTGTGAAAAATAAGGGCACCTCATTATTGAAGATACCCGGACTGTGTGAGATTATCTAAGTGGTGAAAACAAAAACGCCTCACTCAACATGAGCAGGCGTTCCTTTATTCCTCGTTTTGTTTCGCTAGATACTCGGCTACAGGAATTTGATAATCTTTTGGGAGCGAATCGATGGTACGTCGTTTCGCTTTGACAAGCAATCCATAAACGGGAATCATGTATTCTCTGACCATTCCTATTCACCCCCTTTCCATTCTTCGAGCGTTTGCTCAAGAGCAGTCATTTTTTCATAAAGCTGTGCAATCGCTTCATAGGCTACTACCAGCTCTAAGGACATTCCCTTTTGCTCACGGTCAGCCTGAATCTGAGATAATGCTTTAGGTTTAGTCAGGATCAATCGAATGCACCTCCAAACCCTTTTACAATAATAGGCTCTGTTGCTGTTCCTTTAGTGAAAGAAAAACGTAAACTAACGCCCCATTTTTCTGCTGTTTTTTCCTTGTTGGTGAAGATGAAACCTCGGTTGAATTTGACATGGTTGGTCGCGTCTTCCCATGTCGGCAACTCGTCGAACGCGTTGTTACACACCTCGACTTTATAATCTGCACCGGCAGGAACCGCCGCGTCAATTGTCACCAGGATTCGTTTGGCAGCTATGTCGGTACCGAATGGTTTCCCTAGAGCAAACGCTATCTTGTCGGCTGATCGCCGGAAGGTATACGATCGAGTCGAGGCCATCCCTTTGCTGTCGGTTGCCTCAATGGTAAAGGTGTGTACCGCTGTCAAGGAAAGGCGTAACCATGTGTCCAATGGGATTGTTGCGGTGTTTTCCTTGCTGTTAGTTCCAGCGAACGTGCGGATCACCTTGCCGTTGATTTTTTCTGTGATGGTAAACGTGTCACCCTCTGGCTCTGTGACGGTGTATGTTTTCGACGGAATGGTGCTTAACACGCCAAGGTCTACGTTTTGACCGCTGATAACAGGAGGGCGATTGTGGACAACTCGAAACTTGCGAATCACCTCGGCTGATTTGCCGCCTTGGTCGTCTTCTGCCCAGATGGTTAGGGTATGGTCGGTGTTTTCGGCTAAATCAGAGCCTGCGAGATCAGTGGTGCCGTCATAGAGACGTTTGGCTCGGAATGTTAGCGTTTTGGCAAAAGAAATAGGCATGCTACCGTTGGATACTCCGGATTGCAACGCCCTTGTGGTGCCGTTGTTGATGCGGTATTTTATTGTGACTACGTTGTCCTTGTCGGTGTCGGAGGCGGTGCCTTCAATCGCCATACTATTTCCTTCGACCAAGACGAGATTGTCGAAAGGCTTTTTGATGTTTATCGTAGGTAGTGAGTTAGCCAGGTAATCAACTGTAGCTGTATAAGCATAGAAGTAGTCGTACGTCCTAGTATCAACTGCTGGCTTTGTTACTGTTCCTGAGTAGTTCTGTGTAAAGTGCCAAGCACCCGGCAAAGGTTCAATTGTGACAACACCGCCTGATTTATAAAGAGTTCCACTGTACCCACCTTGACTATAAGGAATACTTGATGGAAATGAAGGGGGTGTTGGGCTTGTATTTGATACTCCATATCTGGCATCAGTTTCTGTTTTTGATTGAGAAGGTGTATAACTTCCCCCAGTTTGCACTACCCTGTCATAAGGTCTGCCACTTAGATTGAATGTGATTTCGTCGCCGTTGACTGAAAAAGACACGTTCCCTTTATCTACCTTTACACCTCTCACCTGTACAAGTTTAGGAATCGTAAGTCTATGTGTTTGTGTTGAATGATTTCTAACCTCGGGAAATGCATGTGTTAATTGAGCCACAAATAATCCTCCTTTCTAATATTGCCGTTATCCGAAGTCATCCATAGAGATTTCCAAACAACACTACACTACCAACCTTTTATTAGCCTCGTCATACCAGCCTTCTGTTAACGTGATATCTTCCAGTGTTGCAAAATTCTCAAAAAAAACATTGTCCGTAAAGTTGTTAAACACCGCATCTTTTATCGTCTTCACATCAATCTGCAAGGCCGAAATAGCCACTGTGTGCTGTTCCAGTAGCTTGTGGGCATCGTCTATTCCTTTTTCCCACCTATTGATATCCGTTTCCGTGACGGGATCGTCATAGTTCCAATCTAGCTTAGGATTATAGGGCATCAGTCGTTGGCTCCTCTCACTTCAAATTCAAACCGAAATTCTAATGATTGATCACTTAACACATCTACTTTAGCCATTCTTTCCGTAATAAGATTGCCTGCCTCATCTAGTAGTTTTAAGGAAGATACGTTCGTTATTCCGCTCACCGGCTCCGTTATGACTACAAGCTTTCTTTCCTCTCTTTTGGCAGACCTCAATTGAACAGTTTGATTGTTTACGATCAAACTTGCGGCACGAGTTGCTAAGTCCTCCGCAACTCGTGCCAAATAAGCTTTATCCATCAAATCACCACCTCGTCTTGATCTTTAAGAGGAGTCATCCCAGCTCGAAACTCATGTACCCTGTGGTAACGTTTCTGATTGATTGTAATTCTTTCATGAATCACAATCTCGTCTGACGCTGCCAACTGCGGCATAAACACATGCGGAACTCTCTTTCGCTTATGAATATCATGCACCCACGAGGCTACGTCATAAATTGACCATAGGGGAACCGAGATATAGAAATAGCCTGTATCCGGGTTTTCCTCTATGAGAACGTGCTCAGCTGCCTGTTCTTTGATAAAAAGTCTGGTAATACTCTCTGCCAACGCTGGCGTAAAGGGTAAACGCTCCCGATACTTTGCCATGACACGTGCACGTCGTGTCTCATAAGAATCACCTTGCTTGGGGGTAACCCGAAACATATCCTCCCAATAGGGCAGTCCCCATGTAGCCGTTGTGATCATCATTTGCCGCTCTAAGTCTAGTTTGCGAGCCTGTTGGTGCTCTCTCTCAGCTTCTCCTGCCTCAAAATGATGCACTGCTGCCAGATTCTCATACCAATAGGGTGGCAGCATCGTCCGATATTTTTCTGGAATCATCGTCATGGCGTACTCACCGTCACATTTTTCACAATCGGTATGGTTGAAAAGGTGAAATCAATATTTTCCTGAGCATTATTTAGCAAAACATTCCGATAATCAATCACACCGGCTACCTTAAACAAGCGATAGATTTCAGAATAAAGAATCTTTTCGCTCTGCTTATTGATGTATTCCACAATCTCAGCTTGTATTTGCTGTTTTATTTCGTCCACAGATGCAGAGGACTCCCACTCGAGCAATTCTCCGCTGACAGTCACTTCCAATGCTTTTGCTGCCTGAACCACTAGCTTGTCGTTTAAACTATGCTTATTTGGCTGTGCTAGATGCTTTGTTACTTCTTCTACTAAAGCTTCATCGGCTGGTTGCCCTGTTTGGTCGGTTAACGCAATATGCACTGTGTTTGGTGCCTCACCCCAGATAAACAGCTCTCCTACATTGGGCACTTCCTTTACCCAGCGCCTGTAATCGTACTCAGCCCCTGATCCCTCCTCTTCCCCCGCTTTAGCAATCAAGCGTTGGCGATACAGCTCATCGGGCTCAGCCGTTTTTCTCTTCACACCTAAAAACACTCCCCACGCGTCCAAAAATTCCCCGTCTGCCCAAGGTAGATACCATTGCAAAAAGCGATATTCGTCCAATTGTTGTTGCTCAGATATTTCTAATGCGAGTGGATAGTGAAAATCGTAAAAAATTTCTCCTTCTTCTGGGGAAGGTGGCGTCTCACCACGGGCCTTAGCAAGTTCACTCGCCCGATTATACATCCGTTGGTAAATCTCTTCGGCTGTTTCGCGTAACAGCGGCATGTCTGGTTTTTTTACTTCTGGCATCTCTGTCACCTCCTTTGTAATGGGAGAGCCGTATAGTCCGGCTCTCCCATGAAAAAACGCCTACTCATCTACACGAGACGCGATTCCTACTTCTTATTAACTTGATCTGCTAAGAATTCTGCAACTGGCAGTCTGTATGCTTCAGGGAGAATTTTTTTTTGCGTTTTTCACCGTTTCTATTGTCCATTCGCCTGATTTTACTAGGTATGCATAGACAGGGATCATGTATGGTTTTACCATGTTTTATTTGTCTCCTTTCATTGATTTCCCTTCGTCTTCTAAAGCTAAAATTCGATCATTTAGCTGTTTTATTGTCTCTTGTGACGATACGTTCTGCTTGTCCAACTGTACAATTGCTTCCAAAATAGATATCAATTCCTCCGGTAATAGAATTTGATGCCCTGGAGTTTCTACAACCTTGCCAAGCTTTCCGTCCGGGTTTCTTTTTATATATTCCACTAGCTAAGCACCCCCACTAACAAAACAGCGGATTCATTTGTGCTTGTATTGGTCCTGCTCAATGTAAGCTTGAACATAATGTCAGATTTTGCTGTAGCTACAGCTCCAAGCAATTCGTCCTCTGAAATTGAAGAAGTAAGATCAACACTTTCCTTGGTCATTGCTGTATATTGCTCAGGCAGTCCTTTATCTACAAAGGATGCCTCAGCATCAACGACTAGATTGCCTTTTTCCCTCTTTAGCCAAGCAAGTATTTCTCTAGCTGATCCTTTCGGTGCGAAGATTTTATAACGGGCAACAGCTTTCTTTAAGGGTGTTTCTGTTACAGCGTTATTGATGTTAAATGTCTTTACTGTGTAGGCTCCGAATTGGTCTGTTGCCGTTATGGTTATGGTGTTAGAACCATCTTTAAGGTCACTCACTTTACACGTATAAGACCAGTTACCACTTGTAACACCATTAAATAACGTTTGTTCTTTACCGCTGTTAAGCTTACCTTTTACCGTGAGGGTATTTCCGTCAGGATCGGATGAAGTACCTGAGAGAGTAATAGAATCTGGTGGTATCAGACCGGATTGAACAGCAGGAAAAGTACCAATAGTAATAATAGGAGCCTTATTGTGCTTAACGGTAAAAGTACGGGTGACGACATCAGATTTACCACCTTGGTCATCTTCTGCCCAGAGCGACAACGTGTGTTTACTTCCTTCGTCCAGTAACCCTGATACATCCAAGCTACCATCGAACAGTCTACCGCCTCGGTAGGTTAGTGTCTTGGCAAAAGAAATAGGCGTGCTACCGTTGGATATTCCGGATTGCAACGCCCTTGTGCTGCCGTTGTTGATTTGACATTTGAATACAAGAATATCCCCGTTGTTTAAATCTGATGCAGTTCCTTGGATGTTTAACGTAGAGTTTTCGGTTAGGGTTTGGTTGTCGGATGGAGACGCGAGTGCTAGAGTAGGTGCTTGATTTAAAACTTCAAGGACAGGCCGCCAGCCTATATGTTTATATTTTTTTAATCCATATGGGGAAGCAAAACCATTCGCGGATGTTCCTTCAGAGTAATCCCCACCCCGTGCAGAATAGGATTTAGCTCCTTCACTAACAAGTTCTTGACACCAAGATACCATGGAATACCAATTCCAAGTTTTATTATGTTCACTCTGCACATTCTCGATGGTACCTTGGTTTGGATTATTGATATCATATTTATTTGGTTTTGCCAGTCCAACGATATTACTTTCGTTTATTACGATACGGTCCCACTCGTTTGATGTGGGAATACCCCCAAAAGGTTTATTGCTAATTATGCCACGCTCACTTATACCCCCGCTTAAAATTCTACATTTATATTTTTCTCCATCTATTGTTACTATTTTCCCTTTAACCAATCCTAGTTCATCTAAGGTCCCCCATGATATATTAGCGATCAGGACCCTGTCACATATAAAAAGGATCTTCCCATTATCATTTATCTTATGCCATTTGACACGTTTAGAGGGAGATGTTGAAGTATTATTGAAATTAATTGTGTAACCGTCTCGGTAATCTGGTATATTTCCACCATAAAAAGCTCCGGGCGGGATAACATCCGATGGATAGGGTCTTGTAGGAATATCAATTTCTGTTCCGTTAAAAGATAGGGTACCTAATTCAACTAAACCTAGGTAAGTCACTGCCATTTTACATCCGTCTCCCTTAGAGTGTTATTCGAGGTCATTTTGTAATTCATCCCCATTTATCCCAATGAAATCGTAAT